>CAXTPS010000086.1:0-3205 GCA_964246305.1 uncultured Pyrinomonadaceae bacterium | reverse complement strand
TTCATTCATCGTTATAATTGTAGTCATGCGCTCACCCTGATGTGAGCCACTACCGAACTGTTTTTGTTTTACCCATCTTAAGAAATAGTCTAACCTATTGCTGTTGGGGTGCTTATTTGTATGCAAGTTTACGATACTTCGTCTAGCACTCCTTCCGGTGGACACTTGCAGAGTCGTCAAGCAACTTCAAGCTACCACTCATGGGGTGCCCTTTCATATATAGCGTAACTCGTACATCAATTGCGTACGTGCTATGGGAAAAATATCTGTTTGGGCGTCGGAAAAATTGATAGTTGCCTGGGAAGCCTTTATGGTAAACTAACGCATCGTCAAATTGTGGTTCTGCCTGGGCGTTATCACAAACTGCTGAAGCAGAACAGGAAATATGTATCCTATATGCTTTATCTCACAGCCTATCCCGACACTCACGGAAATCCCGTGCGATGTAGCTTTATAAGGCTAAACAAGTCGTCAGCATTAATCCATCAAACTGCCTCACGACGGCGGGCAGGGAACCTAAAGGGATTTGAACGCGGATGAGACCCGCAGCAGGTTACACTCAAACCAGCTATCTCGATTGACCAGCACGTGCTCTCTGTCGCAAACGCTTTCTTATTCCTGAAGACTGACGCAGCATTGTGCATAGAGTACGAACTCGTGCCAAATTCCATCTACGAATAGTAGTGTTTGCAATCAAGCAGCTATCGCCCCTTGCAAGCTCATGCGCCGATGTCCATCTATTACCGTTTTGGATAAGCGGCAGTCACGAATCGGTAGCCAGTGCGAATCCTTAACGCCTGCGCCCTGACTCATGCCAGGCATAGATAAAACTTTATGGCTAACTTTTGTTTTTTTACAGATGCCGACGCGACGGGACTGCTGGATACTCAAGCTGCGAGCGCTGCTTTCGGCGTTATGTCAGACACTGAATTTAGAGTCACCAGTTTACACACAGCAGCATCTACTCCGAGAGTTTTTGCGATGTGTACTGGGAAGGTGGCTGTTCAGCAGAGCAGCGATCCAGGCGTTATTAGTCTCATCCTGAAGCCGACAAAGCAGCCGGGCGCAGGTAAGAGAATAAATTTTGTGGCAATAAAATATATTATCTACAAGGGAATCCTAAAGGATTCCCTTATTGTCGGTTCAGGCATCGCGGCAAGAACTAAAAATCAATTAACCCAACGCGCGCATCAAACGCAGGATGAGCAAAACCGTGCGGCCGAAGTAGCATTGGGCAAGCCTACAAATTCAATCACCCTCACACCCTCCTCAAATTTATTGGGCTATGACATCGTCGGAAATGATAGTGAATCGTTGGATAAATTGTTTTATAAGCAGAACAACTCTTCATTTGAACCCTTATGCGTCTTTTGCGGGGATTACATCGGTGATTTTGACGCCGATCTCTTTGGGATCGAGATCATCCTGGATGATGTCAGAGCACGTGCCAGCTTTATCTTAACCAGACATGTGGAAACGACCCTCAATGCACCCACACTGGCGGCTAACAATGCTTCTAATCTTTTTAAACGCCGGCATCAAAAAGAGGCGGCTCTTTCATTCATCGACCCCTGCGCGTTTTTCGGTAGCTTCGTTCAATTCGGGGTGACACCTATCAAGCTCAGGTACAGGTTATCTACGGATACGATTGACGTAGAAACCAAGACTAAAGATTCACACTTACACAAGGCGCACGGCACGGAAATTTATGAGAAGTTACTCGTCCATTTTGCCAATAAGAATGCCGTCTATATTGAGATACGCAATGAGCTAAACACTTCAATCAACTTCTACCAGAACTACGACAACAACGTCAGATTAAAAATCCCGCAGGCCGATGATGAGACAATAGATAAGGATTATTACGCCGGTGATGGATGGCCTTTACTCGTCCTGCGGCCTGCCGATTTCGACTTGCATGGACAAAACAATGATAGTAATGAAAACGTCATCAAGGTCGAAATAGCCCTCCCGAATCCTGCCGGCGAAAATGCTGCTCCGTTAGTTTACATCTCGCAGGGCTACCTTAAAAAAATCAAAAGGAACAAAGTTTTAAGAGGAGAGAAGAGATATGTATCTTTAGCGACTTCTGCCGATTACACGGAATCATTTACAGTCGCGGTCGCAAACGTCTCCGGCGAATCCGTGATCACGCCCGTTTCGCAATATATCCGGATTAAATATTTGAAATCCGTTCTCCGGGGAGCCTCGTCCGGCATTGTTCCGAGAGCCTCGAACTATCTTGACCTGCTATTCCTGCCGTTCAAGATGAAGATTCCATTTACCATTACGGCAAATTCAAAATCAAGAATCTACAACGAAGATGTCTATATTGATGTTGCCGCCGAAGCCGATACGGGAACCACAGGCACCGGCAGTAAATTTGCCGGGCCGGTGGGAATCGCAGAGGATACTAAGAACTTCACTCTGTTTGCTTATGCCGACCATAAGCTCATCACAAGCGGGACAACGCATGTCCAAACCATCTCACTTCCAAGTGAGACAGCCACGGAATCGCATTACCTTAATTTGGTGCGCGACCGTTACACCAGAGAGAAGCTGTTTCAAGGGACTATTAATGTCGGAGCCGAGCCTTATCCAAGGTATTTGAGATTTGTAGATGGCAATCCCACCGCTCACAGGGATTTGCAGTATCCCAACTTAAGCGATGAATTTATCGCGCTTATTATCGACAAAGTAAAATTCATGGAGATGCGTTTGGATTACAGCACGCAGGGATTTTCGCCGGACTACGATACATTTATCCGATTCAGTAATGCAGAGAGTGATTTTACACCGTCTATTATTTATACGACCTATGATCTGATGCTGGAGGGATACGTTGATGACGGGACGAGCATTTCTTTAGCCTCTTTTGATCCGGGCATCAAAGTATATAGCTTTGGACTGAAACGTAATTTAATTCTGATTGATGGCGCGGCAGCCTACGATAATACGACACCTTTTGACGAGCTTCCTTCCTGTGCGGGCGAGTTCTCTCAGCCAGAGCTTGGGCACTTGAAGGCATTTATAAATGCGACCAGCATGGCTGGTGCTCCCTTCAAAGATTTATGGGATAAAGTATTTAATATACCCGGCGGCGCAAAAATTGACGTCACGGGAGGGCCTCCGCCTAACACTCCCCCTTCCCCAACTGACCCGCCTTTCGTGCTGGTCAATCCGTATCCATTACCCGACCCCCAGC
>CAXTPS010000085.1:0-3455 GCA_964246305.1 uncultured Pyrinomonadaceae bacterium | reverse complement strand
CCCGTCATTGTTTATCTGAGGAGTTATGCGAGCCGCCGGAGCTTCCATATCCGCAGTAATCTTGATCTGACTCTTGTCCCAGCCTTCGACCGTAATCGCGCCAGACCAGTTGCTCAGATGTATGCTGATGTTTTTGCGCGCGGGATAAGTTTTGGAAAATTTCTGCTGCGCGGAGACTGCTGTCGCCGTCGAGAGGATGAGGAGAGAAAGAGCCGCCGTGATTAGGACGACGCTCGTATTTTTGTTCCGACAGCGCGAACGGGGAGGGCGAATCTTCATCTCAACCGGTTTCATCAATTCTCTAGACGACGTCCTTTATCAAAAGCAGTGCGAGGAGGCAATAAACCTGGTCTTTGGTCTTTGATGTTTAATTCAGCTTGAACTATTTCACTCAAGGTGGAGTGACGTGCAAAGACCAGAGCACAAAGACCATCTTTTTATAAATCTGAAAACTCTCGCAAGAGGTCCATCTTCTCGTTCATCGCGGCGTTGAGCATCTCTTCGGATACCTCGTCGTGCGGGTTACGCTGTAGCTCATTGCGATAATCCGCAACGGATTGGTCAATCACCTGTAGGTTGCGCTCAAAGGCTTCGCGCGTCTGCGCGCTCCACAGAGCCTTGCGCTGTTCGACGCGCTTGTTCCAGTAGTCAACAAGATGCTGCTGTTGCTGCATGCGGTCATCGAGGCTGCCCGGATAACTCTGTGCGGCAATCGCCATGTTGGAGCGCGACGAATCGTTGGCGTTGGTCGCGACCGGCAGCACGTTCGATTGCATGCTTCGGATGCCGAACGCGGTGGCGAATGAGACTGCGATGGCGATGGCTGCGACCGCCGCTGCCATCTGCGGCAGCGAGAGTTCCCACTGGCGGTTAAAGAGACGCGACAGCCAGTTGACGGCTCGCACTGTCGTGGCCGGACTATTCGCGGCCAAAGAGCGCACGCCGCTCTGCTGCTGCTGGCTCTCAATCGTATTGCGTATGCGCAGCCACAAAGCTCGCTCGTTTGAAGGGGCGTCATATTCACCGCGATGGTCGCGGCAGAAGCTGATGATCGAATCAAGCTCGCTGTGTGCGCCATAGCAGGAGAGACATTCTTCGAGGTGCGTGTTGAGCGTCGAATGATCTTCGTCGCTGAGCGCGCCATCCAGAAAGTCGCTGAGCAATTCCTGACACTTCTCGCAGTTCATCTTGCCTGTAACCTCTAACCTTTTTTAAGCCGCCCGCGCGGTCATTTCAAGTTTTTGCAGAGCGTGATGCGCGGCCTCTCCTTCGAGTTCATGCGCCGTGCAGACGTTTTGGGGAAACTACCTTCAATCTTTTGCGGACGTGGTTTGAAGCTATTGCGCCACGTTCTGTTGCCTGAGCAAGTCGCGTAATTTCATACGCGCTTTGTGAAGTTGCGATTTCGACGTGCCGACCGAGCAGCCGAGCATCCTTGCGATCTCTTCATGCTCGTGCCCTTCAATATCGTGCAGGATAAACACCGTGCGATAACCGGGCGGTAGTTGCTTGATCGCTTTGTCGATTGCGATGCGATCCACGACGGGCATCGCGTTCGGATTCTCAGTGCCGCGTACGATCTGCACGGGCGTGTCGCCTTCGTCGGTCGTCTGCTCAAGCTTGACGCTGCGCTTGCGAAAATGCATCAAGACCTGATTGACCGTCAGGCGGTGGAGCCATGTCGTGAAAGCGGAGTCGCCGCGAAAGCTGCCGATCTTGCGAAAGAGCTGTATGAAGACCTCTTGAGTCAGGTCTTCAGCCTCCGAGATGTTGCTCGTCATGCGCAGGCAGAGGGAATAAACGCGCCGAGAGTGACGATGGTACAGCTCGTCGAAGGCTTGCATGTCGCCCGCAGCGGCTGATTGCGCCAGCCCGTAGTCCGACGTACTTTTTGTCTCGGTTTCGCCTGCGGTCACGTGTCCGTCTGTTCGGGCGAGCAGCAGAAGATTGTTCATAGCGTTTTTCGCTTCCATACTGCTCTATTTGCCTGACACGCGAGCGCCCGCTTGAACTTCTACTTTAAGAAGGGTCACCTGCCGCCAACCTTTTTTATTGATTCAAATGGTTGAGACGTAGGGTGACGAACTATCTGACGTGCCTTGTGATGCTGCGCTTCCGTCGCGTCGTTGCCTTGCCCGGCCTAAATGTTAAGCTTTTTCGTCCGCCACTTCAACGCTTCGGGTGCAGCCCGCCCGCCTTTTCAAGTCCAGTAAGTGCGGTCGAGCGAGCGATAACCGACGGCTTCCGAGACTTGCAATGCGCCGATCTCTGCCTGCCCGTCAAGGTCTGCGATGGTGCGGCTGAGGGAACTTGTTGGAGTGAGACCCTGCTTATTACCCCACTACCCATCCGCCAAATAACTTTACAGCATCGGGGTTATTCTGAAATACCTTATCCGGTTCTCTCCAAGCTGTATCAAATCGTTCTTGTTCTTCAGGAGTAGCCACCTTAAGTTTAGGTGGGTCTCCTAAAGAATCCTTCTCCGGTACGGGAGGCTCGTGAAAACCATCAAACCTACCAGCTTTAGTTGAGCCTACTGGACTAGCCCCCATCTGATCCAGGTAATGCATCGAGGCGGCCTTGCAGCGTGGCATTATTCTCCCAATCCGTCCCACTGGGATCAATTCGATTGACCGGATTGTTCCCGACATAGCTATATCGCTGGAAGGATTGCGGATCGCTTGACCTCATGCTGCTCGCAGCCGGTTCAAAGAATCGTAAGAATACAGGTCGCGCAGCATGTTGTAACTGCTATCGCCGTTGGGCGCGTACATCTCGGCCTGCGTCACATTGTTCCATTAGTAAAATGTGACTGTTGAGGTAGCTAGCGGGTTATGATTATTGGCTCTCAGCGATTCGAGTTTCTGAGAGTTCAGACAATTTATCCATTGTTCAACTGCCGTCCAGGCTTTTTCCACTCGTTCGGGAGTGTTACCTGACTCAAGACAACGGTGGTCGCTTTTATCTGAATCTTCGGCCCGGTCGCACAATCGTGGCGGAGCCGCGAATTCGAGGTCATCATAATAGATGGCCGAAATTAAAAACAGCGCCGCTACCTCGACTGTCACAGCCTTCGGGTCTTTGGCGCATATCGCATCATCGTGCGGAGAAAAGGTCATGGTTCCCGAGCCGCGGTGTCCCAACTTCCGATTGTCAGCAAAACACCGGTTGTTCCCCTTATGTCCAGTCAATGGGGGCATGAGCCGCTCGCCACATTGCATTATTTCATCTACCGCATCTTTCACTAATTCTTTATCGTTCGAGGCAAGGGCGTTGGCGATCTCGCTCTCGTTCATCAGAGCAGTTTGCCTAGCCGGGGCTGTGGACGTTTGTGAAAGGTCCTGGGGGTAGATTGATGTGGCGAACACCAGTAATGCCAGGAAGGTGTAACAATATAAAGCTACCTAATGTGTGACTCTTTTAGGAAGTGACCAGACCATCAAGGTCTAACGGAT
>CAXTPS010000084.1:0-3468 GCA_964246305.1 uncultured Pyrinomonadaceae bacterium | reverse complement strand
GTTCACTCAAAATCTGCTCGTCCGTTTTCATTCAACACTCTTGTCAGAACCGCCTTTTTTACTTATGCCTTACTGCTTATCAACGCGCCTCTCTATGAAGCGTTGCGTCAGGACGGGGACGTTCGAGAAGAAGTCGTAACCCGTCAAGGCTTCGACCGCGTCCACGCTGACGCGATAGGTTTTCCAATCAACGGACCTGATGCCCTGTGTGTTGGGCATGATGACTGCAATCGTGCGCGTAGCCTTGTTGACACGCGACACGTCGTTGGTTCCCACGGGAATCACGATGATGACTTTCCATGTCTGCGCGGGGACGGCGACGTGGCCGCCTGCCACAGTCATCGTGACTCCGCCTGCGGAGCCTGTGCCGCCCTGCCCTGCTCCGCCCATGACTATGTAAAGCTCGTTGCCCGCTGTGACGAGCGTGCGGCAATACCCTTCAAGCACAGCCCACGGCCCCTGATTGTTGTCAGGCGCTTGAGGCATCATGTTGGTCATCAGGAAGGTGGCGGAGTTATCCGGGACGCTGTTTGTGCGATCCCCGGACGGGCAGTGATGCCCACGGTCAAAGCCAGAGCCGGAGTAGTCCGTGTTCAGCACATGATACCAGCCTGCGGGCAGCGCAGGGTCCGGGCGAAAATCGTCCTGTCGCGGCGTGGAGCCGAGCCATGAGCTATCGAGATGCCAGCTCACCCAGTTCGGAATCCCTCTGTCGCGGTGATAAGAGAGAGCGTACTGAGGCTTGTCCATCAGGTAGTTGAAAGGATTGTTCTCATCCGCCGTGGCATTGCTCGGATTGCCCATCGTGAGATGGCTGCCGTCTGAAGGAGAGGCTGTGGGCGACGCGCTCGCGGAAGGCGAGGGCGAAGGGCTGGCGGCGCAGACGATGCCGGTCGTACTGCTGTTGCGCGGATTGGGCGAGCCGCTGGCAAAGTCCGCGGAGTTGCTGTCCGTCTCCATGCAGCCGCTCAAATTTCTGAGGTCGGCTGTGGTATTCGTCAGCGCGGGCGCGGCTGAAGCTCCCTCAAAACAGGTCGCGCTGCCGTAGCCCACGAAGTCAACCACGCTCTCATCGAACGGGCAGCCAGCGCCCGTCAACGCGCTGGTAGTATTGACCAGTGCGACCTTTCCCGCAGACGCGCTCATGGCGATGCCGCCCGTCGCATCCGGCGTCGGCAGATTCGTAGTTCCCCCCGCGCCCGCCTCCTCCTGAACCAGATAGTACCCGCCCGGCGCGATGGTTCCGCTCAAGGGAGTCACAGTCCAGGTAGCGCCAGAGGAGGTGGCGTACTGCACAGACCATCCGGCGATGTTGACAGCCGTCGTGCCGCGATTAAAAAGCTCTATGAAGTCGTTGCGATAGGTTGCCCCTGTGTTGCCGCCGCCGCCATAGACCTGACTGATGACGACGTTGGCGGAGGCCGCGCGTGCAGGGACGAGTCCCGGCAATGAATCGCCGAATGCGGCGAGGAAAATAAAGTAGAGAGTAGCGGCGACGGCAATTACACGCAGCGTCGCGGCGACGGCCTTGCGCCCGGCACGATTGACAACAGACACTTTTGGAAAGCCTTTCTGAAAGAGTTAGGCGCGTGGCCTAAATAAGCAGGGGGTTTAGCGACTCTGTTCGGATGGAAATACCTGCCGGCACAAAAGCGAACTGATATTCACATTAGTCTCTAAGTGAAGCGAGAGTATAACGGAAACAGGCGTGGATATAAAGGACGGGTGGGTGGAATTGATAAATCTAAGTGTGGAAACAGCATTTCCGGGCAAAGTTTCGCGCTGTAGGGTGTAGTGAGCAAACTTGTCTTTCACTACACCCTACACACTATCCCCTTCACCCTGTTTTCTTCCTATTGGGGCGGCTTGGCTGGCTCGCCTTTGCGTTTGGGGCGACTGTATTCGGATTTTTTCTTGACGCCCATTCCCTGCAACTCGTTAGAGTCTTCGCCGAACTGCGCTTTGACTTGCACCTTCGCGCCGAGCATCAGGTTGTGATAGTCCCATTCTCTGGCGACGGCGTTATCACGCGCGGCAGCGAGCGCGTCGGCGGCGAGTGTCTCCGCCTCCTGCGCGCTGGTCATAGCCTCCTGCGCCGCAGTGATAGCCGACACCGCGTAGGCAGTGTTCGCGGGTCTGTAGCTGGTATTGGCCTGCAAGGCCACAAAGGCATCTTTGTCTTCTTGCAGGATTTGAGGCCGCAATCTTTTGGTTTCATCTTTCGCCATTTTGTGAGTCTCCTTTACGTGAGAGTAATAGGTTGCGAGGGCGTGTGAATCTTATGCAAGTCGCGCAGGGCAATCAAGTGTCAGTTTGACCTGCGCTCTACAAATGCTCGAATCATCTCTGAAGCGTGCGTCATGCGCTGGCGTGATGACGTAAGACGCCCGCGAGCGTAGATGCCGCGCTTGTGAGCGCATGCCTTGCGCTCACGAGTGTACGCCTTGCGCTGGCGAGCGCATGTCGTGCGCTCAGGAGATTATGTCGTGCGCTCGTGAGTGTACGGCCTGCGCTCAGGAGCGCACAGGCTAAGTTTTCAGGATTTCCTCAGCAAATTTCAAGAAACGCTCCGACGTGCATTATGAGGCCGCCGCTTCGACGATCTTTATCTCTTCCGCTGTCAGGTCATATAGCTGGTAGACGAGGGCGTCAATCCGCGCGTCTGTGGCGTCAATCCGGCGTTGAAGCATGGTGCGCTCCTGCGCTGTGCGCGTAGATGCGAGTTGCCTGTGCAGTTCAAGCATCTGCCCGACCATCTCGACCATCCGGTCGTGGCGTGCTTTGTCGGCGGGGTCGGAGAAGTTTATTGTGTGGACAGGAAACGGATTGAGGTAATTCGTTTTGAATCGAAAATATCCGCCGCGCAGTACAGTTCCGGTATTAGCTAGAAACCACCATAATACCTTAGAGTTCAATACTCCTAACCAATACAAATTATCTTCTGCTGATGCTGGCGAAGGCAGTAAGCTATAGACGGTTGTAGTGTGATATAGCCCTTTTGTATCCAGAGTCATCTTACAACCGAGAGTAATCTCAGGCGTAATAATCCGGGTGCTTTCAAACGCGGCAATAGAGCGACCACGGTGGCAAGAGTACCAATATCGAGGATTAGTTTTATATTTGACCCTCAACTCTCGCAGCTCATTACGGTACACTTTAAGATAGCTATATGCCAAAGGAAATTTCCGCGACAATTCATCTTCCTGAAGAATAACCGTTTTATTACCCTCAAGCTTATAAGGATAGATACAATAGTTGTAATATTTCGGCTCAATATAACGAGATACATCTTCCCCCTTCAACATGGGCTTAAGGATTGCCCTTTCAATTTTTATATTCTTTGCTGCACGTGGGGAGTAAGCCTCTATGATTTCTCCCTTTTCAGAAGTTGCAGCCAGAAAATATATTTCATCTCTAAGTACAGGACAAAAGGTGACAAAGTCTAATGAACTCAAAGCGTTTAGTCAG
>CAXTPS010000083.1:0-3498 GCA_964246305.1 uncultured Pyrinomonadaceae bacterium | reverse complement strand
TTTACTTTGAGTCTCACACTTGTTACTCGCGCAAGTAGCTCAACTGTCTGACTCAATTTCAATTTTTCAATAAGGACAAAAGTATGCAGATCCCTCCTGCAACGCTGTACTCTACGCGGAGAAGCTTCCTGATAGCTTTCCCGGTCAGATATGCGTCAGGATGGAGCTTTCGTCATTTAATTCTGAGTTGAATAATGCAGCAAGCCCCGTCGTCACCGGCAAGTGACAACGGGGCTAGGTTTAGAACACAACTTCGGTCGCTGATGTTGCGCCCAAAGATGCATTGCTAGTCGGCCCGCATCTTAACGCACATCTCAACCGAAGCCAACTCCAAGATCAAAAAGCGGCGCGTGCGATATCACATGACTACGCACGCTTCAGCCCCGGCATATAAAGCAGCCGGATGATGGACTCCCGTGCTAGTCCGTCATTCGTAATCGCGGCTGAATAAGGGAGAATCCATGTCAAGGAAGTCTCAGCGAAACCTAAGAAACCAGTCACCCACGCAAGGATTCGGGCAAGTAAAGCCGGTCCGAAACAAGAAGAGGCTATGGGTGATAGCTGTGTGCCTCGTCTTAGGCATGAGCGCGACCGCAGGCATGCTGGCGAATTGGAAGCCGACGCCAAACATGCCTGCCATGCTTAGGCCGGAGCCTGTGCCGACTGCCACTCCGACTCCGATGTCACTGGCTAAGGAATATGTCTATGCCGGCTCGAAATTAGTAGCCACCGAAGATATTGCTTCTCCTGTTCCGCACTATCCAACTGACCTCGCAGTCTGGCGTCCCAGCGGCGGCACTTGGTACGTCCTCAATGGCGATGGCTCTCTCACAACTCAGAACTGGGGCATGACAGGCGATGTGCCGGCGATGGGTGATTACGACGGTGACCACAAGACAGACTTTGCCGTGTTTCGTCCCTCGAACGGCTCCTGGTACATGCTCTACAGCTCGGACGGCTCTTTCCACTCTTATCAGTGGGGACAGACCGGGGACAAGGTGGCGCAGGCTGATTATGACGGCGACGGCAAAACGGATGTCGCAGTCTTTCGTCCATCGAATAACAACTGGCTGATCTTGAAGAGCAGCAACGGAGGAACTATCACGCAGCAGTTCGGCACAAGCGCAGATCAGCCTGTGCCTTCCGATTATGATGGAGATGGCAAGGCCGATCCGGCAGTGTGGAGGGATGGCAATAGCAGTTGGTACTACCTCAAGAGCACGGACGGCAGCACAGGAGGGCAGGCATGGGGCGCGAGCGGAGACAAGCCTGTAGTCGGAGATTATGACGGAGACGGGAAGAGCGATCTGGCGAATTTCCGCGCCACTAATGCCACCTGGTACATCCGTAAAAGCTCGGACGGCTCGCTCATAACAATACAATGGGGGCTGGGCACGGACATTGTGGTGCCGGGAGATTACGACGCAGATGGAAAGACCGATGTGGCGGTGTGGCGCGATTCATCGGGCTACTGGTACATCCTGAACAGCTCGACGGGCGCGCTCAGAGCGGATCATTTCGGACAGAGCGGAGATATGCCCGTGCCTGCTCCCTATAGGAGATAGGTCAATTCTCCCAACCATATATAGCAGTAACTAACACTCTCTCTTCACAGTAATTTTTGAGGGTTATGGAAAATCTCAGATAGGAATTGAGGTCCATATGAATAATCTTTATTACCGCTCACTTTTCACAGTCCGTGTGACGAAAAAACAGCTTGGCATACTTGTCTTACTATTGCTGCTTGGCAGTCAGGCTTCCGCGCAAATGTCTCACGATGGCACCACGCCCAAAGGTACGCAGCCGGGAGCGCCGGCTGGCAGCTATAGCCTGAGCGGGTTTGAGCATGTCAATTTATATAGCGGCAATCTCAATTTCAGCCTCCCGCTGCTCAAGATAGGCGGGCGCGGGGGCGCGCAATCATCAATCAACCTGACTATTGACAGCGCCAAGTGGAATGTAAATTTTGATAGCATCTCCCAAGCATCAACCGTTTTCACTTGGAGTACACCTCAACATATCTTTGCCGATGAAACGACCTACACTGCTTGTTCCCTGGGACCTGCTGGAGAATGTGGCACCGAAACTGTATACAGTGATGTTATCCTCCTCGGCCAGACAATCACCACGGATGCGCCCGGTTATTTTTTCAGTTGGGTGACGGTGGATGATAAGGTGTACGGAAGACGCCCCGGATATGGCCCTGGTGTCTTATTTGCACTGAGTACTTCGCGTGGAGGAGAACGTAGCCCGACGGCGACATCGCTCACGCGTCTCACTTTTATCGGTCCCGATGGCACACAGTACGAGCTACGGGATGAACTTACGAATGGTGCGCCTAAAGTTCATCCCCGGGCTGCTCAATTTTCACGCGGCTACACTTTCCTCAGTGCGGAAGGCGAGGCTCTCAGCTTCACCTCTGACGCTAATATTGTTGATCTTGTGGATCCAAATGTTGAACCCGGAGAGCCAGCGGTCACATATCCGAGCGGGATGCTTTATTTCCCTGACGGTACAGCTTATCGCATCACTAATGGCAATGTGGAATGGATACGCGACCGCAGCGGGAACCAGATTAGCTACTGGTACGATACAAACAACCGCGTTTATAAGATCGTTGATTCATTAAATCGCCAGGTTGACATCACCTACAACAATTCAGCCAACAATCCTAATGATCTAAATGAGACGTACGATGATATCTCGTACCTGAGTGACGCTCAAACCAGGCATCATATCCGCGTCTATCGCACTAAGCTCGCGCAGGCGCTACGTGAAGATTTCAGAGCGGAGGGTACGTTGAGTCCCGACCGAATGTTTCCCGAACTCGGCGCAACGGGCAGCGACTATAACCCCGCCGGCATAGCTACACGAGTAGTATTACCTGATACCAGAAGCTATGAGCTCTCTTACACTCAATACAATAGAGTTGGCGCGCGTGAAACTGCCGACCGGAGACGCGCTTGAATACGAGTTTGCCCATCCCTCCAGCGCCGGGAGTCATATCTTCCGCCCTATTAAGGAGCGACGTGTTTATGAGAATGGCGGCAGCAAGTATCCCCCCAACATTGGCACTTATAGTCTGAAACAGACATACAGTCAGTCTCCCAGAGTTGAAACGACCCAGTCATATTGTGCCGTCGCAAATCGCTGTACTGATGTCACGATGCAAGAATTTTTCTACGACGCGAGTGTGGAAGGCAATGATCGCCTGGTAGGTAAAGAGGTTCACAGCTACTTCGGTGTGCCCAATATCTTCGATGATAATTTCTATCCTTTCTGGAGAGAAGGACGTGAATATCAGAATGAGGTCTATGCGCCAAATGAGTCAACACCGCTCCGACGCGTGATTCAGGAGTGGGATCAGCAACCCGTGAGCTGGGCGCAGACTCATCCACAGGGTACGCCTTCAAATAATCCCCGGATTATATCTACGACTACAGAACGGCTGATGTGAAATAGAACTATGCTTCGGCAACCTGAAAGGTCTGCACATCG
>CAXTPS010000082.1:0-3564 GCA_964246305.1 uncultured Pyrinomonadaceae bacterium | reverse complement strand
AGTAATAGTAACCATTGTTGAATTTTAGCATGTCACCTTGATGTGAGCCACTACCCTCTTTTTTTGGGCCCGCGTAGTACATTTTTATCCCAAAATCACCCCATTTCCGGTTCAGCAAGACGCTTCCCTGCTCTACGCTATGTGATTGCTGTGGCTAAGCTTTTAGCCGTAATTTCGCGTATTGCGCCTTCCGCCACAATACGCGAATTCATAATCCCTGTAGCTGCATGAGGTTAAAGGTGGTGATCTCGTATGACACTGCTCCAAACGCAATTTCACGTAAGATAATTTGGAAGCTCTGATTTTGAGTGAAATTCAATCGAGAACTAAGCTGGAGAATTGGAAGACCACCGGGCCAAACCTAAGCTCACGTTCCTTATTTCTCACACGCACTTATTCTTCTAAAATCAGTGAAGAGGTTTCTTATTATAAGACCCATTAAGGCTGCGCCTTGAAACGGTGACTATTAAGGTGGCAGACCTCTAGACCCTGCTCTTCTTGGCTGGTGTGCGCGTCTTGGACGCGGGTTTGGCTTTGGCTTTCCCTTTGGCTTTCCCTTTGCCCATCGCGTCACGCATAGCCTGATAGCTGGCGGCGTATTCCGAGACCGGGAGCCGGGCCACGGTGCTTTCAATCACATCCAGCGCGAGGTCTTCCAGCGTCTTGAAACGGAGGCAGCCCTGGCCCATCTCCAGCTTCTTGCCGCTCTTTGCGTATTGCGCCTTGAACCACTCCAACCGCTCAGGCTGCCCGTAGAAGCAGATCATGTGCAGCGCCATGTAGGATTTCTGTGACGCCATGCTGATCAGCGGCAGGGGCTGCCTGGGGTTGCCGCCATAGCCGGCCGGGTACGTGGACAGCGGAACGAACCAGCTAATCATGCCGAACTGGATTCCTTCCTCGTATCCCGGTGGCAGGGAGTGGTTGATTGCCCGGCGGACTTCGTTCAAGGCGTCACGGCGCTCCGCGGATAGTGTGGCAAGGTATTCGTTCACGGTGGATGCTGGCATGGGCCAAGTCTACTGTAACGGTTTTGACGGGGCAACTGTAATCTCAGAGGCGCGCGTTTTGGCTCAACCAACAAATTCTCGTCGTCACCGTTCCGGCGGTCATTCATGCAACCTCGGTCATCAAATCCCAGAGGCGGGCGGCTTGCATGTGAGACAGGGCGAGTTTTCAAGCTCGCCCCTCTTCCCTCCCCTTTATCAAGCTGATGCGCCTATTGCTCCTGCTTGCCGTAGGTGAACTCTTTCAATTGCTCGCGGAATGATTCGTACCCGAGGACAATGTTTTCGATGATGAAGACCGCGTCCCACCGCGCAGAGATGTCTTCTGTGTCCAGCAGCAAGTAGACGATCAACAGGAAGTTCCGCATCTCTCCGTCTGTCTGTTCGAGCATCTCACAAATGCCCCTCGTCGCGTCTTCCAACGCGCGTTCGGTGGCACGCTTAGCTTCGTTGCCGGGATGAAGCCATTGGAATTTAGGATCGCCGAAGCGCTTGGCCTGTGGTTTGTTGACGGGCTTCTGTTTGACAGGCTTATGTGTGTCAATCTTTTTCTTAGTCATGGACGCCTCCCTTCTTCGACTTGTAGGTAAAGTCATCCAGATAGGCGGAGTAAGCCGTATCGCACGTGTGAACATTTTCCTTGTCCCTTGCTTTAGGTGGTGTTAGTATCCCATTGGCGACACGAACATATTAGCTTAACCCATTCGTGATGTTGATGGGTTTCCTTGTTTTCATGCGAATTATTTTATGAGGTCAATAATGCCAACGAATCAGCTTAGTGATTTAATTACCCAAGCAGAGGCAGCGAGATTAAGAGGTGTATCCCGCGAGGCGATTTATGGCCTTGTGGCGCGAAAGAAGCTGTCAGTAGTTGAGATCGGCGGGCAAAAGTTTGTGAAGCGAACTGAGGTCGAGAATTATACGCCCGAGATAGGCGGCAGGCCTCCAACCGAATCCAGCAAGAAGAACGGTGCCAAGAAAGGCGGTAAGAAATGAGCAGCACGCTGGACAAAATCATTGAAGAAGTTCGTCAGCTCCCGCCTCACGAGCAACGCCATCTGGTTGAGCAGTTAAACGCTATCGTCCACACTCCCTCAAGCGAAGATGAGCTTGAAGACGAGTTTGAGCGTGAACTCGTAGCCGAGGGAGGGCTGGGCGCAATCAATCCGCTGCCCGACGATGATCCTGAGTTTTACGCTTACCGGCCTGTTTCAGTGACGGGCAAGCCCGTCTCTGAAACTATCATGGAGGACCGTCGCTGAAGTGGGGGCATACTTCCTCGATTCCAGCGCGCTCGTCAAACGCTATGTCACGGAGACGGGCACCGCATGGGTGACCGGACTACTTGACCCGACTGCGCGGAACCGCCTGTATATCGCGCGTATCGCGGGCGCGGAGGTAACGGCGGCGCTGACACGAAGAGAACGCGGCGGGCATCTTTCAGCCGTCGATGCCGCTGCGGCTGTGGCTTCATTTCAGCACGATTATACGATCCGTTTGCGACCCGTTGAGATAACATCGGCTTTGATCGGGGAGGCGATGATGGTAGCTCGCACACATGGCCTGCGTGGTTACGATGCAGTGCAGTTAGCCGCGGCGCTTTATGCAAATAACCGCCGCGTCGCGCGCAATCTTGCGCCGCTCATATTCGTCACTGCCGACACCGCCCTTCTTGCAGCCGGCGCAGCGGAAGGGATGCACACAGATAACCCGAACGTTCACTGAAAAGCGGAGGATTGAGTGAAAACCCTTGCTATTGCCAATCACAAAGGCGGATGCGCAAAAACGACGACGGCGCTCAATGTGGCCGTCACACTGGCTAATACGGGATCGCGCGTACTCGCTGTTGATCTCGATCCGCAAGGTAATCTATCCGCCTCTCTCGGCGTGGACCTACAGGAGTTGGAAGAAAATCGTCATACGGCGCACAGGCTGATGCTCGACGAGCGCGGCGACTTTTCCACTTATCTCGCCATCGTGCGCCCTCGCCTGGATGTCTTGCCGGCATGTCTTGATGCCGATGCCGAAGCGCTCCTTGACGGGCAGGCCGTCTCGCGCGAGCTTCTTCTGAAACAGAAGCTTGCGCCGGCGCAGAAGGCTTATGACTATTGCGTAATTGATACTCCCCCTTCCCTTCGCGTGCCCACGCTGAATGCTCTGGCAATGAGCGAGCTGACAATTGTGCCGATAGAGTCCAGCATGTTCGCCTTGCTGGGGCTGGGGCAGCTCCTGCGCACTGTCGCGAAGGTCAGGAAGGCGCATTCCCCGGATATGCTCCTGATGGCTCTGTCCACACTCTACACGGCGCGTCAGAACCTTGATAAGAATATCCGCGCGAAAGTGATAGAAAAGTTTACGGAAGATTTTGTTTTTCAGACCACAATTCCCCGTGCAGTAGCCGTTGGCGAGGCCACGGCGACCCTTCAGGCTGTTGTAGAGACAAATGCCGAGTCCGCCGCGTCCTTTTCATTCCGCAAACTGGTAGCTGAGATTAGAGAGGTCTTATAGCTGATTGCAATTGCGTGCATCCTAAGAGTAAGCTTCAAACATGAAAGCC
>CAXTPS010000081.1:0-4478 GCA_964246305.1 uncultured Pyrinomonadaceae bacterium | reverse complement strand
CGAGCATGAACGAAGCAGGGAAGGTGAGCGACATCGCCGCGCGGCTGATCGTCACTTGATTGACTGTTTCGCTGCTCAGCCTCGAATCAGTTTTCTGGCCTGGATGGTAGCTGGAAGGAAGCGATTCTTTTCTGCATTTCATCATATAAATGGTCGCTGTCTTTCGGCGCTCCGATAATAAAAGTCCGATAATGAATAACACCATTCTTGGTCTTGAGTTCGCCGAGCCCGCTGGCGTTCATGACGAATACCCCATTTTCATACTCATTCTGGCTAATATTGCCGTATTTATTCTGCGGCAGACCGTCCGGGTTTCTATCGCCTGTGATGCGCAGGGAGGCAATTCTTTGCCGCTCATTACTTTTATCTACATAGAAATAATTTAAATTGATCATACCTTTAACCCCCGCCGGTTTGACTTTGAGAATCCCACTCTCCGGGATGCTATAAACATAGAGCCCATTCTCAATGGCCGGCGTCACGCCATCTGGTTGATTAAAGAGGATGAAGACGCTGCCTTGATAACCCTTTGGAATAAGATATACGCCGTCAATGGGCCCGCCCCGCAGAGCGCACGCGCTAATGACAAGCACAGGAATCATCAGCCTCAAAAGAGAAAGTTTGATTTTCATAATCACCTCGTTCCTCTGAACCTTCTCGCGGATCACCAGCCGCTCGGGAGAGATTTTATCATGTGCTCGCCGGGTTGAGCTGTCAATCGTTTGGCCTGACTGTCGGTTGGCTGGTAAATCGTTTATTCCACGTATCTAATGGAACGAGCGTTCCGTTCTCCACGACACCCATAAACGTCCCGTTGTTGGTGTCGACTCTGACAGTTACGTTAAACTCGATCATCGGCAGATGCCCGTCGCCCATCAAGCCGAAAGCCGGCCCTCTGCTGGATGACGGTGCGAAGACTCCTAACATGGCCGCGTTGCCATGATTGTCCCTGACAAGTGCCTCCGCCGCCGGAAATTGATCTCCAGTGACAGTCCCGCTCACCGTCATATCAACAATGCCATTCCCACGTTCGGCATACTGCATAGAGATCTGATTATGGAGATCTATGTCCGACGAGACGATCGGCACCGCATCATCGTTGCCGTACAGGTGGTAGCCCAAAACATTATTTGAGCCGGCCAACCACCCCTCGCTAACATTCTCGTTCGGGTCAGCGATATTGCATTCCGAATCAGCCCCCACGGAATACGTCCCTAAGTTCATAAAGGATAATGCCGGCGGCGATGGAAAGGTATAGGACATTGGGAAGTAACGTCCATCATTGGTTGCCGTGACATTACTCTGGGCCGAAATCCTGTAACTCGCATTAGAGGCGGTCGAGAATCCACGATCATCACCCATGGCTAAATCTCCTGGCCCAAACCACGCGAAGGGAGCAAAAGCCCGCACAATCAAAGAAAAGGTGAATTCCGGGAAGGCTCCAGTTTTATCAACCAACGCCAGTGGATTGTTCAGGACGTAGGTGTAGCGGTTGAATGATTGCGGATTCTGTGTGGTGGCGGAGGCTAAGAGCGGGTCTACGCTAGTGAAGCGTCCCTGATTTTTATTGTAGTAACGAGCCTGTGCGTAGTCCAGGTCAGACTCTGTATCGCGCTCATAGCCGGTAAACTTTTGCCGCGTCTCATTGACAGCGTACATGTTCTCGGCGTTGCGTCCCCACTGCGCGCCCAGCTCTTCGCCGAAAGGCAGATAGTCGTGGCGTGCCTTCACCTGCTGATCCTGTCCGGTTGAGACTCTGGTGCTGCCCAAAGTATCGGCTGTGAGATAGCTGGTCAGGTTCGTCCGCGTGTCAGTGGCATTCGTATACTCTGCCACGAGCTGTCCCGCGATGTTATAGATGAAGACGGTTGAGGCCATGCTGCCTCCGACCTGCTGCTTGACGCGTCTTCCATTGCCGTCATAGATATAGCTGGCACTGTTGTTGTTCGTGATGACCGCGCCGCCGTTGTAAGCAGTCTGATGATTCTCCGCGTCGTAGGCGTACGTGCGCTCCTGTGTGTCACGGATCATATTTCCGCCGGCGTCGTACAGATACCCCTGCAACCGATTGTTCGCCGGATTGACGGTCGGGTTGTTTGCATTGTTCAGCGTGGAGGGGATGTTCGTCCCCTCTGCTACGAAGTTCCGGTTGCCGTAGCGGTCATACTGGAAATATTGCTGCCACGGATTGGCTCCGCCCGTCTCGGTAGTGACCGAGAGCCGGTTCAATGCGTCGTAAGTGTAAGTTTGCGTGAGCTGGCTCATCCCAGGCACGGAGATCGTCTGCGCCAGCAGGTTGCCATTGTTATCTGAGCTCCCGTAAGAATAATTAAGCTTCAGAACGCTCGCTTGATTACTCTCGGTGCCGAGCTTGATCTCCACTACCTGTAAACGAGCATTGTACTGTGTCCGTTCCCACAATCCGTTGCCCAGCTTTAAGGCCGTGATCGCGCCTTGCGCTCCGTACTGCGGGAGTGACACGTAAAGTCTGGTCTCTCCAGCCTTCACCCCGCTGACGCTGCTTAATCTTCCGGCGTCATCGTACTGCGTCGTCACCTCTCTGCCCGACGGATACTTCTGCCAGGTCATGCGGCCCGATAAACTGTAGCCGTATTCCATCAGCGGAAAAATCTGGCCGCCCGTCACCTGCACGCTCTTGTTGGCGCGGCCGAAAGCGTCATACCCGTAATAAGAGCCGTTGAGACTGTTGCTGCCATACGTCACCGCCCGCAGTTGTCCTATATAAGTGCCGAGCGTCAGGCCGGGAACATTTAGCGGGATCGCCTGCGCGTCGTAGAAATAATTGACTTCAGGTGTCCCATCGCTATAGCTTCGTTTGGTAACACGATTCAGCGGGTCATATGAGTAGTTAGTGACAATGCCTCTAGCATCGGTCTTCTTCTTGAGATTCCCGTTCCCATCATATTCATCATACGTAACAGCGCCATAAGAGTAAACGCCATTAACTTCCGTGCCTATTTCCGGCAAAGAGGCGGATTTGAGCTGCGAAAGGCCATTGTAGACGAAGGTTCTCGTTTGATCATGTACCCCATCCTGAGGTCCCTGAATAACCTTGGTTAGGTTATTCAGCGCATCATACTGGTACTTCGTTTGATAGTTAAAATCCGGCACATTAGGAGCTTCAACAACACTGATTAAGCGTCCGAGCGCATCCATCACGCTCATCCGCCGTTTGCCTGCCTGATCAGTGAAGGTTGTTGTGTTTCCGGAGTAAGTCGTAATGAGTTTGGCATTATCGCGGGTGGACGTCACTTCTTTCGTCCTACCCAGCACATCATATTTGGTTTCCAGTGTGCTATAGGTTGGATCGCTGAGAGTACGATAAGGATTGGTTGTTCTGATAACTCTTCCAAATCCGTCATACGCTTGCTCAGTCGTAATAAAGCTATTACTGCTCTCATAAGCGTACGTTTTAATATTCCTCCCCAGTTTATCGTAAAACGTTTCGCTTTTTAGCTTATTGTCGTTGAACATACTCAGATCGCTAGTTGTAATGATCTTACGTACATCGTCTTTATAGTCGTAGGTCGTCTGCATTTGCAGAGATGTCCCGGCGGCCTGGATCACCTGCGTAATACGATCCAACGGATCATTGTAGAATAGGTTTGTCTTGATCCCATTGGCATCTTCTGTGGTCACGGTTGCGCCACTGTAATAATTGTATTTGGTGTAGACAACATAGCCTAAGGTGTTAGTGATACTGGTCGCTAAGGCATAAGTAGGTCCTGCTGGAGAGTTAGCGCTTGTGCCTTTGCACACATTTCCATCCGCAGGGCCGAAACAATCCGCAAAGTTCATCGTGGCAATTCTATTGTTACCATCAGTGGTTTCGACTACATTGCCAGCTACATCATATCTGGCAAGTCTGCTCGTGAACGCGTTATCGTTAGCTGGATTCGACCACTCCTTAACGGTGGTGACATTACCGCGGGCCAGGGAGGCAGGATCAACCCATCCGATAATATTGCTGCGCTCTATTAATGCCGTTTCGTCATAGATATATTCGGTGCGTGCCTGAATCTGCTCCTGATTATTGACTACTCCGAAAATCTTAGCTATAGCCGGCAGCCGTAAGAGGTGATGGGTCAAGTATTCCTGCGCGGTTGGGCCGTCAGTCCTGTTCGTTGTTCTGCAATTATCACGGCAGCAATAAGTGCATTCCTCCGGTGGGGTCGGCGAGGCATTAGGCGATGGAGAAGGTGAGGGCGTTGGAATAGCTGTTCCCGTCACCAGGTAAGTTGTAGTTGTGTGGCGCAAAAGCGCGCCTGGTGCGTTCGTACCGTAGCCGTACTCCCACACATCGGTCCGGTTATTGAAGCTCTTGATGAGAGGATTGCTGTCATCGTAGCCATAGACCTGCTTCGCAACGAGCTTGGAACTCTCGCCGGTATCTAATAGCTCTGTACGGCTGATGTGGAATTGAATTGACAAAGGGAAAGACCTCTCGAAACATATTT
>CAXTPS010000080.1:0-4485 GCA_964246305.1 uncultured Pyrinomonadaceae bacterium | reverse complement strand
TCAATAAAACCATCTGACACCGCATTCGGAAAGTATGGCTTTTGCCTTTTCGATAACCGTGTTTGAGTTCTGCGCGTTGTGTATCACTCAATTGAACTGTTTTTGTTTTACCCATCTTAAGAAATAGTCTAACCTATTGCTGTTGGGGTGCTTACGTGAGAATATGGGAAAGAATGTGAATCAATATTATTCTGTAGGAGATTTTAACCGTGACGGAAAAGAAGATTTCGCTGTTTTGTTAGCTGACCGTCTTTATGTTGAAGACGGTTTCGCGCTGGCTGTCTTTAACGGAGCATTTAAGAAGAAACAATCTCCTGCTTATTATGAAGAGGAATTCGATTATATCAGTAATAGTTATCTAGTCTTTGATGGTGTGATAAAGAATCATTTATATCTTGGTGCGTTTGAAAGTGATTGGTATTGCATGACCTTAATCCCGAAAGGCAGAGGTTACACATACAAAGATTGCGACCACTGAAATGATAAATCTTAGCGGAGTCTTTAATGTTAAAGCGCCACCTAACAACTCATTCAACGCGAGCGGAAATAGCGTGGATGTCATTCGCAAGATCGAATGCTTTTCGCAGATTCTTCCCGCCGCGTTAATTCGGGCGTTAGGCGACAGTCGGAAGATTAGCTAGGCGTCATCTCAGGATTCGGACAGCAATACCCTCCAGCTGAAACAGGTGGCCCTGGAAGTATCAACCGACTCGGTAGTGTCCTAGTTTGAGATGTCGCGTTCTGGGGCACGTAAGTTGTCGGCCAGTACTATTCAGGAAATAATTCCGAGAAAACGACGCGATGCTTTTATGAGGGATAATGTCAGCCCATCACATCAAACCATCCTACCAACGATATTAGTTTACGGTTTATCACATAACCATTGACGCTATTTGTTTCCAATATTACGTTGCCACTTGTATGATCCGGGAAATTATTTTAGGAGGATTCTTGTTATGAAGAATCGCCTGACATGAGTCCTAGCCTAGAATTAGATTAGTAACCTCAAAAGTGTCCTGATTTCAAATTAGGACACTACCAGCGGCTCAGCTAGTCCCGTCCGGCCATGGGCCAAACGAAGTGCAAGGCCGGCGACGACGTCCGGCGTTCAGATTGCCGGATCGTCGCATTTGATCGAAGCGTTACACGCCAAAGCAATTTACGGGCGTAGAGTACTTGTCTTAGCGGGCGTTCGCGTCCGAACCCTGAGGTGACGCCAACTGCAACCCGGACGGAGTGAGACGATGAAGATTAGCCGCCGATCCTTTCTCAAAGCTGCAGCCGCAATCGGTGCTTCGCTTGCATGGGCCGGACCGGCTCAAGGTTCGCGTGTCCACTGGCATGAGCGGCGTGATCTCTATCCCCAAGGGGTCGCCTCAGGCGATCCCGATCCGCACAGCGTCATCCTGTGGACGAGGCGTCCGTTTGCCCAGGGCACACGCCAGTTCCTGACCGTCGAGGTAGCCGAGGATGAGGCATTCCGCCGAGTCATTGCGCACGCGCAGGCACCGGTCTCAAGCGCTGCGGACTGGACCGCGCGCGTTCTGATTGGCGGACTCAAGCCAGCGCGCACTTACTGGTATCGATTCACCGACACCGACGGAAATGGCAGCCGAATCGGTCGCACGATCACTGCGCCGTTGCCAAACGATCCCCGCCCGGTGAACTTCGCATTCGTGAGCTGTCAGGATGTCAACGAGGGCAAGCTCAACGCCTATCGCCGGATGATTTACGAAGATGAACGCGCTGCCGCCGCCGAGAAGCTCGATTTCGTTCTGCACCTTGGTGATTTCATCTATGAGGTCGTCGAGTATCCCGACGAGGTGAAGACACGCTACGACCGCACGATCTATGAGGTTGCGCGTATCCCGGATGGTGACAAGGTCGGCAAGTTCCACATCCCGCTGACCGTCGATGGCTACCGGGCCATCTACAAAGGCTATCTCGCCGATCCCGACCTCCAGGACGCTCGCGCTCTCTGGCCGTTCGTCGCGATCTGGGACAACCACGAATTCTCGTGGCAAGGCTGGCAGAGCATCCAGAAGGCCGGCAAGGCGCGGCCCGGCCAGAGCATCAAGGTCGCCGCCAACCAGGCATGGTGGGAATATCTGCCATCGCGTTGCAAGAAGGTCAGCGGACCCTCGCTCGAAAGCTTCGATCCGCCCGCGGTGACGAATGTCGCAATCGAAAAGTGGGACGAGAACGGCCTTGGCAACGAGCCAAACAACCTGGCCGCGATCAACAGCCTGATCGGCTACCGCTCTTATCGCTACGGCAAACACCTCGACCTCATCATCACCGATCAGCACAGCTATCGCAGCGCCGACCCGTTCAGCGACCCGGCGGCCGGAGCTTTCGGGCCGGAGTTCACGGGCATGATGCCGGAGGACGTGGCGCAGGTTCTCGACGGCGGCCGTGCGTTCAACGGCGGGAATCCGCCGGCGGAAGTCAGCTTCAATGGCGCGCATGTTCCCAATTCGCAGCGCAACGCGCCGCCGCAAACGATCCTCGGCGCCGAGCAGAAAGCCTGGTTCAAAGACCAGCTCCGCAAATCAACCGCAACGTGGAAAATCTGGGGCAATTCAGAAGGCGCGCTCGACTGGCGCGCCGACCCGCAAAATCTGCCGCCGGGCCTGACCAAGGAAACTTGGCCGAAGAACACCTATGCCACGCTCGTTACCGGCGATTACGGCACGGCCTACAGAGAGCGCGCCGAGATCTACGGCCTCGTGCGCGACGCAAAGATCACCGGCTTCGCGATCGTTTCCGGCGACCGCCACAGCTTCTGGGCGGGCTACGCGACCTCGGAACTGCCGCCAGGCAAGTTCGATCCCGTAGGCTTGAGCTTCGTCGGCGCCTCGCTATCAAGCGCAGGAACCATGGAAGCCTACGAGCACAGTTTTTCCAAGATCGATCCGCTACGCCCGCTGTTCCTTGCTGACCGGCCGGACGGCGTGAAGCCCGACTGGACGTACAACATGCTGGTGAAGCACGGCGTCCGCTCGTGCCTTGAATATGCCAAGAGCTTCGATCTGCAGCGCGCGCGTTCCCTGTCGAACCCCAACCTTGCCCCGCACCTTGAGTTCGTCGATCTTGGCGGCCATGGCTATGCGAAGGTTCGGCTCACGGGCAATGAAATGCGGACGGAGTTCGTGTGCATTCCGCGGCCCATTGCACGGAGCGAAAGACCGGACGGCGGGCCAATCAGGTATCGGGTATTGCACACTGCTGCACTGTGGAAGAGCGGAGAGCGCCCGCAACTGAAGACATCGGTGCTCGAAGGCGACGTTGGACTGGCGATTTGACGGACTCACGGCGCTCGTTTCCATAGCGGCCGGAAAGGCTGCGGATCTGGTGGTGCTTGCCGGTAACCGGGCGAAGAACATCGACGACGTCGAGAGAGTGGAGACCGTCTTCAAAGACGGCGTCGGCTACGACCCCGCGAAGCTGATGCGTTCGGTCGAAGGACTGATGGGGTTGCGTTGACGGAAGGCGGCGGTCGGCCTGCCGGCGAATCCGCGTCGTCCGAGCTGTCGCGTTGCAGTCCAATCGTGGAGTGGCCGCGGCGTGATTGCTATCTCAATCCCGGAGGAAAGGCGGTTTTCTGCAGCAGAGAGTCTGCCCACTCTGCGCGGCCTCGCAGACTGGGTGCGATCCACACCGATGGTCTACCTGATAGGCAGAGATAAGCTGCCCATCTTGTATCAAGTAGATAATCATAAAACTCCCATTGATTATTTCTGATGCAACTCTTCCAACCACTCTCTGGCAACTCTTCTGACTTCATCAGATGATTCCAGATTTTCCAGAGTACGCCATAGTTGCAGGAAATTAAGTCTGGCTTCCGCTTCATCTTTGTACGTCACATATTCAAAGCGTTCGATATACACGCGCGGCGGGTAACCAGTCAGACGCAAAGTAACTGCTCCGCCATAGAGTGTGGTTTCAACCGCTGCTCCTTCGGGCAGCGAAAGCACATCCGGCATCACCACAGAGCGCGTCTTCTCGATGATGGATGCGCCACCGGGAAAACGAGAAGGCACCAGATGATCGTAGCACCAGACGGAATTACGCACGGCGGCGTTGATTGGCAGTGTTTCATCCATCAAGATAATAATACTCAAGGCTGGTTGAGAGAAGCGAGTAATTGATCGTAACGCAACGGAGTATGTGGCTATGTTTGAGTGCTTTCAGAAGGGGACGTGCCCTGCGAGAGATATTATTGCCAATATGCGAATCAGTAGCTGAGAAGACAGACGAACAAGAGAATTAGTAGAATTTTCTTACCATGGAAAACCTATTGATTGAAATCTACCTGTTTGTCTGTCGGGTTTACGATACTTCTTACGCGACCTGTTTTCAACGCTTGAGCAATAACCGTGAGCCAGAATTCAGTGACCAAGAATTGATCTCCATCTGGTTCTTCGCTCACTTAAGCACCCCAACAGAAATAGGTTAGACTGTCATTTGATTGAAAGCTATTTT
>CAXTPS010000079.1:0-5216 GCA_964246305.1 uncultured Pyrinomonadaceae bacterium | reverse complement strand
AAGTGGTCTTGCCGTGATCGACGTGCCCAATTGTCCCGATGTTCACGTGCGGCTTTGATCTATCGAACTTTTCCTTGCTCATCTTTTGTTCTCTCGCTCCTTAACTAATAGGTGATGAGTTAATGGTGATGGGTGATAGGAAAGAGTTTTTTCTCTTATCACCTATCACTTATCACCTATCACTATTTGGCTACTCCCTGAACTTTCGCGATCACTTCTTCGGCGACGTTTTTCGGCGCTTGATCGTAACGCTCGAAGTGCATGGTGGAAGTGGCGCGTCCCTGCGTCGCGCTTCTGAGGTCGGTCGTATAACCGAACATCTCGGAGAGCGGCACAAAGGCCGTCACGACCTGCACGCCGCCCGGACGCGGCTCCATCTTTTCAATCTGCCCGCGACGACGATTGAGGTCGCCGTTGACTGCGCCCATATATTCTTCAGGCGTCACGACCTCGATTCGCATAATCGGCTCAAGCAGCACGGGCTTGGCTTTTCTGACTGCATCCTGAAACGCAAGGCTTCCGGCGATAGTGAACGAACGCTCGTCGGAATCAACTTCGTGATATGAGCCGAAGACGAGACGCACCTTGATGTCCACCAGCTCATAGCCAGCCAGAAAGCCGCGCTCCAGCGCGTCTTTGACGCCCTGCTCGACCGGCTTGATGTATTCTTTGGGAATCGCGCCGCCCGTAATCTTGTTCTCGAAGACGAAGCCTTCGCCGGGCGCAGGCTCGATCTCCAGTTCGACGTGACCGTACTGGCCTCGACCGCCCGTCTGCTTCTTAAAAACTTCTTTGCCGGGAGCTGGCTGCGTGATTGTCTCGCGGTACGCGACCTGCGGCTTGCCGACGTTAGCCTCAACGCCGAACTCGCGCTTCATGCGATCCACGATGATTTCCAAATGCAGCTCGCCCATGCCGGCGATAATCGTCTGCCCTGTTTCGTGATCGGTCGAGACGTTGAACGAGGGGTCTTCCTGCGCGAGTCGCGAGAGGGCGATGCCGAGCTTGTCCTGATCTGCGCGCGTCTTCGGTTCGACCGCGACGCGTATGACGGGCGCGGGAAAATCCATCGCTTCGAGGATGACCGGCTTGTTCTCATCGCAGACGGTGTCACCGGTCGTGACCTGCCTCATACCGCCGATGGCGATGATCTCGCCCGCGCTCGCTTCTTCAACATCCTCACGCTTGTTAGCGTGCATCTGCATCAGGCGACCGACGCGCTCTTTACTGTCTTTGATAGGATTGTAAGCGTAAGAGCCTGCCTTGATCGTGCCCGAATAGATACGCACGAACGAGAGCTGGCCGATATGCTTGTCAGCCATAATTTTGAAGACGAGGCCGGAAAAAGGAGCGGAGGCATCAGCCGGACGGGATTCAGGCTCGCCGGTTTTAGGATTGATTCCTTCGACCGGAGGAATATCGAGCGGGCTGGGAAGAAAATCAATCACGGCGTCAATCATCGTCTGCACACCCTTGTTCTTAAAGGCGGAGCCGGTGACGACGGGCACGAGTTTCAACTGAAGCGTTCCCTTGCGAAGCGCGGCGCGAATCTCTGCCTCTGTAATGCTCGCGCCCTCGTCTTCGAGGTACTTCATCATCAAATCTTCTTCGACATCAGCGACGGCTTCGATCAGCTTGTGGCGCGCGGCCTCGGCTTCTTCACGAAGCTCCTCAGGGATTTCGAGCGTCTCATACTCGGAGCCTTTCGCCTCGTCTTTCCAGATCAGAGCCTTCATCGCAATCAGGTCAACGACGCCCTTGAACTTGTCTTCGAGGCCGATGGGAATCTGTATCGCGACGGGGTTCGCGCCGAGACGCGCGATGATGGAGTCGAAAGAGCGTTGGAAGCTTGCGCCAGCGCGGTCCAGCTTATTGATAAAGCAGATGCGCGGCACGCCGTACTTGTCCGCCTGACGCCAGACGGTTTCAGACTGCGGCTCGACGCCTGCGACGCCGTCAAAGACCGCGACCGCTCCGTCCAATACGCGCAGACTGCGCTCGACCTCCATCGTGAAATCCACGTGGCCGGGCGTGTCGATGATATTGATGCGATGCTCGACGCCGTTACGCTTCCAGAAGCAGGTCGTCGCGGCGGACGTAATCGTGATGCCGCGCTCCTGTTCCTGCTCCATCCAGTCCATCGTCGCAGTGCCTTCATGCACTTCGCCGATCTTGTGCGAAACGCCCGTGTAGTACAACACGCGCTCGGTCGTCGTCGTCTTTCCGGCATCAATGTGCGCCATGATGCCGATATTGCGGAACTTGTTTAAGTCGTGCTTAGCCATAACTCTTAGGTGTCAGGTTTCGGGTTTTAGGTGACGGGGAAGCGGTTTTTTCCGACACCCGACACCTGACATCCGTCACCCGCTTTTCTTACCACTTATAATGCGCGAAAGCCTTGTTGGCATCCGCCATGCGGTGCGTGTCCTCTTTTTTCTTGACCGCGTTGCCGCGATTGTTCGCTGCGTCGAGGAGTTCACCCGCGAGGCGGTCGGTCATGGTCTTTTCGCCGCGACTGCGCGCGTACTGCACGATCCAGCGAATCGCCAGCGCGCCGCGCCGCTCCTGATGAACCTCGATGGGCACCTGATAAGTCGAACCGCCGACGCGGCGCGACTTGACCTCGACGGTCGGGCGCACGTTGTCAATCGCGCGCTTGAAGACCTTCAAAGGCTCATCGCCGGCCTTCTCGCCGATCTGCGTCAGCGCATTGTAGAAAATCGTCTCTGCCGTGGATTTTTTCCCGCCCAGCATGATGCCGTTGATGAACTTCGTCACCAGCGGACTGCTGTAGACCGGATCAGGCAAAACCTCGCGTCTCTCTGCAACTCTTCGTCTTGGCATAATATTCTTTAGGGTGAAGGGGTTAGGGTGTAGGGTGTAGGGTAAAGAATTTGCTTTCTCTGCCCCCTACACCCTTCTCCCTATACCCTATTTCTTTGCGCCTGCCGCGCCCGCCTTCGGACGTTTCGCGCCGTACTTGGAGCGTCCCTGTTTGCGGTCTGAGACGCCGACCGAATCGAGCGTGCCGCGAATCACGTGATAGCGCACGCCCGGTAAATCCTTCACACGGCCACCACGTATGAGCACAATCGAGTGCTCCTGCAAGTTATGGCCGACGCCCGGAATGTAAGTCGTCACCTCGATGCCATTGGTCAGGCGAACGCGCGCGACCTTGCGTAAAGCCGAGTTCGGCTTCTTGGGCGTTTGCGTGTAAACGCGTGTGCAGACGCCGCGACGCTGCGGCGATTCCTGCAAGGCCGGACTGGCCGTCTTGTACTTCACGGCCTGACGACCTTTGCGAACAAGCTGGTTGATAGTAGGCACTGCTCGGTTACCTCGTATAAAAACTTCCGCGCTCTCGGCTGCTTCAGAGCGCAAAATGGGGCGTCACCTGCCTCTTTCCGAAACTTGTTCGGCAGTCAGCGCAAGTAAGCTGCCCTGTGACGAATTTTGATTTGAGGGATGTTCTGAATGCTAAAGGGCGTGGATGATGGCTTCCCCCGAAGCCGAAACTTTTCTGTGGCGTCGCTTTTAATTAAAAGACGAGCAGGCTTAAAAGCCATGTTCGCGTGCCGAGCGCGGGAACGATTTTCATTGAAAACCGCTGTCGCCGGCGTTTACGCCACAATATTTGTAATCGGCTGCCATAAACAACAAGCAACCGGACAACGCCTCCACACCGACAGAACCACTACAAGCGTTGCACTGTTAGATTCAGACTGTCAGTCCGAAACGAGAGATTCTACGGACTTGAGCTTCGACTGTCAAGCGCGCCAGCAGCGATGGGCAAACAAAATACTTGTAGCATAAGTCTCTGTGTGATAAAAGCTGGTCTCCGAATTTTAACGTAATGGTTAATAGACTTGAGAAACTTTTGGTCAATCTCTTCAACCTCATATTGAGAGGAAACTCACGATGCCTCAACAAGCACCTAAGAGAATCTATTTCGACCTTTTAGATACCGTCCGCACCTCCGAGCGTCCTGAAGAAATGGCACGATCAGAGGAGCCTCATTTACCAGTAGGTCAATTAATGCTCTCAATCTTGTGTGGAGAAATACCCGTCTTTGCTCAAAACCAAAGCATGGACTCATCTATTTTGCTGAAGATGGCGTCGGCGTCAGGAAGAGCACATTTTTTAGACTTGGTAGCGAATGGTTACATCAGGTTCCATCTGTTCAAAGAACCCACTATCATGGAGGCATTCAAGTCCGCGCTAAAAGGCAATTTTCATTTCTCTGCGTGGCCTGAAATTGACGGCCAAAATGATAGTCCTAAAGTAGAGCGAGAAGCTGTACTTGATCTGATTAACAAGAAAAGTCCTTCAGGGATCCCTGACTCAGTAACGGAACGCATAGAATCTCTTAGGGCTTTGTCTGAAGCTCAGTCTGAAGCAGCTCGAAAAATTTATCCTGAAGACGGCGCAATCGGATATGAAACGACAGCACTGACTGAAGAAATTGAAAGTGCTATAGCAGCATCACAGCGGCATCCAGCGGAAACACGTTTGGCTCTTGAAGTCGAAGAAACGCTGATAATGATACCGAACTCAAGAGGACGCAAACTTAATCGCAGTGGTTGGTATGAGGGTATTGACCAGATATTCAGTGTTCCGCGATATGTTAGCGAAGCCGGGTCGAATGCTTACGAACAATTTTGGCGAGCGATGGAGGCGAGGTCTGTTGTTGACCTTTGTTATAACAACCTTGTGGCAGAAAATCTTGGAATCGAAAGAGAAGTATTTACAGCCAAGAAGAGCAAAGCCATCAGAGCGATTCAGAAAGTTATCTCTCCCAGAGCCGTTTCTGATGAAATACTTGAGGGTGGCAGTATTTCAGGCTTGAGCCAAATGTCATGGGAGGATGTGTATAACTTTCGAGTGCAATTAGATAGTGCAATAGATGAAAACGCTAAGCTGGAAATTATTAGAGAAAGGGTTGCGAAAAAAATAGCTCTTATTCGGATAAAGAGCGACTGGAAACTAGTTCTTATTCCTTGGCTCGGTTCGGCGGCAACAGCTCCCGTCGCTCCAGTGGTCAGTGAGATTGCCAAAGGCATTGGGTGTGATGAAATGACAAGCCGGGTTATCGGTAATATGGTTTCGGAATTTGTAAAAAAGGCAATCCCAAACAAAGATTCATTAACTGAACGTTTGATAAAACAATAGTTCGGACAGTTTTTGACAAGAAAAGCCAGTTCCCTGTTAGATGTGTG
>CAXTPS010000078.1:0-6098 GCA_964246305.1 uncultured Pyrinomonadaceae bacterium | reverse complement strand
ATGACGCCCTGCTCGTCAACTCGCGCGCAGAAATTATTTTTCTTAAAGTCTATAGAAGTGTGTAGCAACTGAAAGTCTTGCACCGAAGGTGCATAGTTTTGCACTAGCGTGTCTGGGACAATAAACTTAGACCTTCGCGACGTAACGTTATCAACCGTTCTGGACGAAATGTTGAAACAGGATTCCACCTACACTTGGCGCTTGCAAGATGACGTGATCAATGTTTTTCCTCGTGTTAATAGGGACGAGGTTCTGAATGACATCCTTTTAACCCGTGTACGGGAGTGTGTGATCAAACAGGATATTCATATGGATGGCCTGCGAGTATTATTGACATATATGCCGGAAATCAAGTCAGAGGCCCAAAAAGCAAATGTTTCGCCCTTGAATCTATCCTTGACGGGCGCGGATCACGCTCCAATTGGCCTAAGCCATCCGCTTAAAATGTCAAATGCTACGTTACGAGAGATTTTAAACACGGTTATCAGAGAATCTCGCACGAATTTTTGGCATGCGCTGAGAGGGGGTCGGAACAACGAAGACTTGATAGTTAGCTTTTAAGTCGTAGCATCGGATAGCTGGCGCCAAAATATTTTAGCCGCGCTATCAATTGTCTGGTTCCAAATCCATGACTAGGTCGGCATTCAAAGCTGGCGAAACATAAAAATTTTGCCGTTGTGTAGGAGACACTCCTAGACCATCTGCAAAGAGGCAGGCCGCGACTATTGAACGTAGACTTGGTTGTGTTGTGAGAATTATTTCAGGATGCAAGAACGTCCATGAGTTGTGCTGTGAAAACCCTTAGAGGTCTCACCCCCTGCCGAGAAGACGGTCAAGCCATGAGCGTTTTTTCTTCGGTTGCTCCTCCTGCTGTCGCTCTTCGGAGGGACTGGGCAACGTCTCATGTTTTACCGGAGTTGATGATGTAGTTGGAGAAGGCGATATGGTGGCTAATACGCTATGCGCCAGTGTTTCCTCAAATGCTTGCGACCGCGTGTGCACGTGGACTTCAGTCTGGCTTGCGACTGGCTTTGCCTCACTTCTAATAGCATGCTGGCTAATCTTTCCTTTGGCGCGCTCCACAGCCTTTTTGTATATCTGCCACGCTTCACTCTCATCCGCGGCAAGTACTTTGCTGCGGTAAGTGAACTTCTCTCCCATCTCTTTCATCTCCGGCGGGCGACCGAGTGCTTCTTCAAGTTGCACGTACCTGAGTCCCAATTCAGCAAGCTCTTTTCGGGTATAGTCCTGCGTCGCTTCGTCTGACATCTTTCCGGGATAGCGTTCGTGTTCAAGCGACGGAAGTGGCTTCATAATGAGCTTGATAAACTGCTCCTTGTCCTGCGGCATCAATATATTCTTTTGCGGTATAGCCGGAGATTTCTCTCCGATGGCGCCGTATAGGGTGCTCACGTCTCCGCCGAACCAGTGGTTCGTGGGGGGCATCGCGGCCTTGGCCAACTGTTTCAGTGTTGGAGCCTTGCCTCCTTTCTCTCCAAGCAGCAGATTGAATGCACGCGCGGCCTCGCTGATCTCGGTTTCCCACAAACAACGTAGGTAAGTCTCAAGATGCTGTACTGCCCAAGCGCGTCGGTGTCGTGTGATGATATCCCGCAAGCTTTCAAATCCCTTGCGACGGCTACCGGAGCTGATGCTCATCGTAATGGTGACGCCGTAACCAATGTCCGTTGACGAGGATTTGTCTGTGATGTCTTCGGCGGGTCCGAGCCGGCCTTCTGCTTTGATTAGCTCCTCAAATAACCGCTCGTCGACCGGGGTCTGCATTTCCTTAAGCTCCGACAACTCGCGTCGCTCGTGATGGGCGAGACCCGCCATATCCGTTCGTGAGTACGGCCCTTCACAGATGAACCATGCCGTCAGCGCACAGCTTTGCCAGAACCTGAGAGCCGGCCCGAACGTCGAAACCATCAGGTAGTGCGGGAAAGGCTCGGAGACGATGCGGTCTGGCCACTTTGTAAGCATTATCGTCCCCCACAGGTGCTCAATATCCTGAATTAACTCTTGGGGCAGCAACTCAAGATAAAGCTTCGGCTGGTACGGTGAGTTAGCATTGATTTCGCGGAGATCGATTGAAGCGGATTCCTCGACAAGTCCCCAGAGAGGTTTCATGCCGGGTCTCTGGCGTGCGTGAATTTCATCGAAGGACTGCCAATATTGTCTTAGCGTCGAGACCCGCTCTTCGATGGGCGACGCTCCACCTGACTGTTGCCATAGCGCGGCAGCGATCTTCTGTACTTCTTCCGCTGGAATGCCTTGCTTCGCCGCAATCTCTGCCGCGCGACTCGCGCCGCCGACCTTGATCGGTGTCTTCGGGAGCGCTGTCACAATCTGCTCTTCCGGGTGCGGCTCCTCTCCCAGATAATCGAGGAAAGAGAGCCAGTCGCCACCGAAGAAGCCAGCGAGGAGCGGCTGGAATGCTTTCGTCAGCACCTGCTTGCGCTTTACGCGCCCGTCCGCCTTCGCCTTTTTGTAGTATTGCTCAACCAGTGGAAGGATACTATGGGTGCGGTATCTGGCACCCATCAATGGACTGACCTCACGGGCGAGGGCATTAAGCAATCGGCGTTTAGCTTCCAGTTGCTCGGCGGCACTCTTGAATCTGTGCCAACCGCCGCCATGACGCATTACCGCCATCTCCTCCAACTCAGGAAATCCTAACGTGCGAAAGAAGTCCTCTACCTCATTCCATGCTTGGGCACTCTCCTCTTGAGATAGTGTTCCTGAGATTTCTCCTCTCAGTTGAAACGGGTAGATTATTTCTTCAAACAGCGGCTCTAAGACAGCCCAGAGAAAAATAGAGTCTGGAGATCGCTTGAGTAGAACCCTGCCGCCCTCCCACGAGGACATGGTGTGAGCGAACCGTGGCGTTTCATTGAAATAGTATGAGAAGTTAATAATACCCCCGCCGATATTCACCCTTTCAGGTATAAACCACGCGCCCCTTGACTGCTGCCGCTCAAGTTCGAATGTCTCGTCGAGAAACTGCCGCTGCTCAGCGTTGAGACCTGTGAAGGTGACTGAGTTTGTATAGAGTTCGTCTTGCTTCATCGTAAGGATGCGTTCGCCATGCAAGCTACGGACAAGCAGAGTTCCGACGAGCGAGTCAAGTCTCGAAAACCGCTCGCTCTTACTCTCTGCCTGTTCGAGATGTACCAGAGCCTCCGCCGATGAGGTCAGAAGCGCCCTGCGTCCGAATGATTCCATGTGCTTACTCACTCAACTGTTTCATCACCTGCATAAACTGTTCGAACGTGACCGGATTGTCAGTCGTCTGCGCGTAAGCCGAGTAGCGCTGCGCGAGCGCCTCCTGCTCGCGTTCGACCCTGCGCTGCTCAACTCGATCCTCGTCGTGGACGATCCTCTGCTCGATCGCACCGCGCTCGAATAGGACAAAAGCCTCCGGGCGTCCGGCACTATCTCGCCCGCTCGTCCCCGGCAGACCTTCTCCTTCGCCCGTATTCCTCCAATCTTCCGGCAGCACATGGGTTGTTAGGGGATCCATATCATTCTCACGGTAGATGGTGTCGATGTGATCATCGAGCCCCATTTCTGCATGATAGATGATGTCGAGGAACTGCCGGTCGGGACCAACTCTTTCAATGAGCGCCGGGTGCTGGAGCACTCGAATGCCGCGTCCGATGAACTGATAGAACTCGCTGAAACTGCCGTAAGGCCGAAAGGGGACGACCACGGTGATGGGAGGGAAGTCGTAGCCTTGGCCGAGCATCTTTAACTGAACTATTCCTTGAAGGTCACCTGAATCCTGTTCGAAGCGTTCGCGTGTCGCGCGGATGCGAGCCTCGGTCATCGAATAATGGAGATAAGAGCAAGGGATGCTGTACTCCTCCGCAATGCGGGCGATCTGCTCTGCGTGCCGCTCTCCCAATGCAGAGAAGAGGACGCGCGGTTTGACGGGATAAAGGAGTTCTGCCTGCCGGTCAAGCGCCGTTCTGACTTCACGCATGAGCAGTCGGATCGGGGTGTCGGACTTGGCCGTGATGCGGGCGAGTTTCCTCTCGTCTTGGACCAGTTCGAGTAGCGCCTCTCTGCCTATAATCTCTTCACGGCTGCCATCAGGCCAGACCATCTCGTAGGTAGTCTGCTCAGCGTCCGGCGCGAAGCGATGCACCTGAAGGTTCTTGGCATGCCCGTCGGCTATCGAGTCAATCAGGCGATAGCGGTAGACCACATCGGCGTCGATAGGCCTGCCGTCGAGTCGCTGAAAGCAGGCTGACATCAGGAGCGTCTTTGCCTCGTCAAAATGGCGAAACATACGCTGGTAGGATTCGGCCGCGGCGATGTGTGCTTCATCCACTACGATCAGATCCACATCCTCTGGGCGAAGCTTAGACAGAAGGTCATCCTCGTCTTCTCCGGTTCCGAGTGAGTGGAAGTTAGTGACAATGATCTCTGCTGCAAGCAGATTCGCCCGCCTCACATTACGAATAGGTCCTTCGTCGCGGTCAAGGGTAAGCACCCGTGGCGGCTTCGAGCCGGGAATGAGCGGCCCGTTTGGTAGCCCGTACAATACATTCCCCAATGCTTGATGGTCAAAGGCTTTCCCAAAAGTGCCGCGAATCACACTTCCCGGAGTGATAACCAGCGCACGCTGATCAGTGAAGGCAAGACAGGCAGCAACACCGAGTGCGGTCTTACCCGCCCCGACTGACATGATGCAGGCAGCGCGTTTGCCACCTGGGCGGTAATAGTTGCCGATGGCCGTGAGTGCCTGGTGCTGACAGTCTCGGAGAGTCTTGAGGTTGAGCCTCGTGCGAACGGTTTCGAAGTAGGATTGTGAAGTGTTATCTACCATTGGTCTAAAATAAGTGTTTGCAGGTAAGAAGGCATAGAGCGGATTGGGATCCATCTCAGGCTTCTCAATCATCGGGTCGTTCACAATAAATTTTCTAAGAAGGGGATCGAGTGCCAGCAACGCCTGAAATTGTGATATGCAACGCGCGACTTCGTGCCTGATCGAGTCGTAAGAGAAGCGCAGGACAGTCCACCCTGCGGCGTGCAGATCATTCTGGCGGAGGCGGTCGTAGGTAAAAGCGTTCCTGCTTCCATGAAACTCGAAACCGTCGAGTTCGACTGCAATGCGCAGTTGCTCACCGCGAATGGCGTAATCGATCCGGTAGGCGTGCCCCTCTGATATGACCTCTTGCTGCGGCGTCACATAGCCGATGATCCCAAGCTCAACCGAAGGCGCGAGCACCCAACGTAGAAACGCGTACTCAAGGAACGACTCGGAAGGGAGCGATTCATAAAATGCGTTATCAGGCCGCACTTGCTTCCGCCTCAACCTGTGACATTCGTTCCTGCAATTCTTCAACTTCGTGCTGACACTGTTCAAATCTTTGACCGATTTGGGCAACTTCCAGGGCTTCGCGGAGGTAGCCCTCCTTCTTGTACATCCCGATTAGACGATGAAAAGCAGAGACGCCGAAATAAGTTCTCTCGCCGCCGTACTCGTTGGTAATCGTTTCGGGGTGGTTCTCGATCAGTCGGATGTCGAGCCAGCACAGGCGTTCGACCTCATTGAGCACCCACGGCTCTTCTCGCGCATGCCCTGAGAGCGCATCGTGACAGTGCTGGATGGCGAAGTGATAGTCGCTCAAAATCCCGGGAAGCTCTAGCGTCTCGTGCAATTGTCTGAGGGCGGTCTGTGCCTCCGTCTCCCCTTTGCGTGGCTTTGTTTCCCAACCATGTGCAGGCGCGGCAGAGGTGCTCCCGTCTTTCGTCGGCCACGTTAAATAGACATGCTTCTCTCCATCAAGATCGTAACTGTCGATCTTGGGCACAGCGTTATAGCCATGCAGGCGCATGCGGTCTACGCCGGGACTACCCTGATAATCGATTCCCGGAACTTCAGCAAGCCGCCGAAACCATCTTTCCATGCTCTCTCCCGAAAATGAAGTGTTAAGCCAGAGACGCTAAGAACTACGAAAGGCGGTGAGAATTTTACACGCTTTCGACTCAGCAGTCATAATTTTAATAGGATTGGCACACATCGGTATTATTTACTGATGTTACGCAGTGAAGAGGTAGGGTGCTAGACTTGACAACATGCAAGAGAA
>CAXTPS010000077.1:0-6117 GCA_964246305.1 uncultured Pyrinomonadaceae bacterium | reverse complement strand
CTGACTAAACGCTTTGAGTTCATTAGACTTTGTCACCTTTTGTCCTGTACTTAGATCTGAGAATTAAAAGTGGGTTTCACGCAAAGGCGCAAAGACGCAAAGAAGAGCTTAATTGTTTTCTTTGCGTCTTTGCGCCTTTGCGTGAAATATTTGCTCGCAAGGTGGCCGCGCGCGTGGCGTTCTACAAAAGACGCCGCGCGTGCGGCCAATTTTTATATAAGAGTTTAAGTTCGGAGGTTCACTCAAAAACATGCGACGCATAATCGCTCTGACAATCACGCTTGCTTGCTCTCTCCTATTTGCTGCGAACACGAGGGCGCAGACTCAATCCGTCACGACGACCGCGCGTGATCGCCACTCAGTTAATATCACAGTCTACAACTCGAACATCGGACTCGTGCGAGAGACGCGCTCGCTCACGCTCCCGGCTGGACGCATCGCATTGAACTTCGCGGATGTAGCCGCGCAGATACGCCCCGAGACTGTGCATCTGGCTTCGATGACGGCGGCTGATTCTTTGCGCATCCTCGAACAGAATTATCAGTATGACCTGCTCAATCCGGCGAAGCTGTTGGACAAGTATGTCGGGCGCGAGGTGACGCTGGTCTTACGTCGCTATGAGAACAGCACGGAGATTCTGACGCCCGTGCAGGCGACGCTCCTGTCGAACAATAACGGGCAGGTGTGGCGCATCAACGGCCAGATAGTCATCAACCCGAGCAACATCGCGGAGACGCGTTTCCCGGATGTGCCGCAAAATCTGGTGGCGACGCCGACGCTCGTCTGGGATTTGGAGAATGAGCAGAACGGCGCGCAGACTGTCGAAGCCAATTACCTGACCGGAGGTTTGAACTGGCGCGCTGATTATGTGCTGGTCATTAACGCCGACGATACGAAAGGCGACATGCAGGGCTGGGTGACGCTGACCAACATGAGCGGAGTCGGTTTCGAGAACGCGCGCCTACAGCTCGTCGCGGGCGATATTAATCGCGTCAACGGCGGGCTTGATGAAGATGATCGCCTCGCGGCTGTGAAGAGCGAGGCGCGGCGCGCGCCGACAGATTTTAAGGAGCAGGCGTTTTTTGAGTATCACCTCTACACGCTTCAGCGTCCGGCGACGATTCGAGAGCAGGAGACAAAGCAGGTCTCTCTGCTTGATGCCGCGAATTTTACGGTCAGCAAAGATTTCGTCATCAACGGCCAGCCCGGATATTATCAGAGCTACAACAATCCGGGGCAGGTCATCAAAGAGAAGGTCGGGGTCTACATGCAGTTTCGCAACAGCCAGCAGAACAAGCTCGGTATGCCGCTGCCCGCGGGCACGTTGCGTCTCTACAAAAAAGATTCTGACGGCGGGCAGCAGTTCATAGGCGAAGACCGCCTCGACCACACGCCGAAGGACGAGGACGTGCGCGTCAAGGTCGGTGACGCCTTTGATGTCGTGGCCGAGCGCAAAGAGCTTGATTACAAAGAAATCAATTCGCGCATCTACGAATACGCCTATGAGATAAAGATACGCAATCACAAGGACACGCCCATCACAGTCATCGTCAACGAACCGATTGGCGGCGACTGGGAAATCGTCTCTTCAACCTTCAAAGCAGAGAAGACGGCGGCCTTCTCCGCGCGCTTCAGCGTCCCCGTAGCGAAGGACGGCGAAGCGCGGCTCGCCTATCGCGTGCGCGTTAAATATTAACTTCGCTTTCCTTTGCGTGAGATTAAAAGTTCCCGCAAAGGCGCAAAGACGCAAAGGAAGACAAGAGCAATGCGGCGAGAAGATTATTTCTTCTCGCCGCATTTGCACGTCTGTAATTTGATTTCTTAGTGAGTTAAAACCTCATAGCTCTCAGGCGAGACTATCAGGAGCAGCGCGCCGTCCACGGTAGAGATGGCGTGATGAATGCTGCCCTCCATCGCGCAGGTGTAATCGCCCGCGCCGAGGGTTTCGTTGTTGGCGAACACGTCGCCTTCGATGACGTAGCATTCTTCTATGCCGCGATGGCGATGCCTCGGAATCTGCGAGCCGGGCTGCATCCTGACGAGTGTGGTCACGGTCTTGCGCGTAGCGTCTGCGAAGAGCTGTTTGAAGATGACGCCCGCACACATCTGGTGCCAGTTGCCTTCGTCAGCGCGGACGACTAATGGTTGAGAGGCATCGTGCCCGGAGTTTGCGGCGGGCGGCGTCGGCTCTGTCTCTTTGCCGAGACGCGCCAGCAGCTTTTCGCGCGACGACGCGGGCGGCATGGCATCGGGCGCGCCGCAAGCGAGGTTTTTGACGACGGCTTCAAACCCGCTCAACTCGGTCGCGCAGGCTTCGCATCCTTCCGCCAGATGTTCTTCAAAGCTGCGAGCCTCGTGCTGATTGAGCGCGCCGAGCGCGTAGAGCGATGCACGCTCCTCCAACTCTTCTTCCATCAAGCTGTGATTCATAATCCCCTCTCGTCCTTCACGTCCTTGAGCGACTCTCGCAGTTTCATCATTCCGAGACGCGTGCGCGTCTTGATCGTGCCGAGCGGCGTTGCGAGCCGGGTGGCGATCTCGCTGTGGCTCAAGCCGCCGTAGTAAGCCAGCTCTATCACCTCGCGCTGTTCGGGCGAGAGCAGGTCGAGCGCGGCTTGCACTCGCCCGCGCAACTCCGAAGCGCATACCTCTTCTTCTATGTTTGCGGGAGACGAATGGTTGTCCGCGTGCTCAAGCGGCTCTTCACGCTGCTGCCTTTGTTTGCCCGAACGCAGGCGATCAATAGCGCGGCTGCGCGCGACGGTCGTCAGCCATGCGAGCGGGCTGCCGCGCTGCATGTCATAGCCGGCGGCCTGTCGCCAGACCTGCATGTAAACATCCAGCATCACCTCTTCGGCGATGGCCGGATCACACAGGATACGCAAGACCAGACCGTAAACGAGCCTGTTCGTCGCGTCATAGAGCGCACTCATCGCGCTCTGGTCGCCGTCGGCCATGCCGCGTATGAAAGTCGCCAAGCGCTGTTGACGCGCGCCGGTCTCGGCTACGCCCGGTGGCGGAGCAGGCTCGCTCATCCCCTTATTAAGACTACGCGATGACATTCGCTGTTGGATTACTTCTGAGAGTATTTAAAGAGCGCGTGCCGGTTTTTATCGCAGAGCGTGAAAACGCCGGAAGATGTTTTTCTGCTTCCGTGTCAAACGTACTATAAATCGAACCATGCGTGCAATCAATAGAGAAGGGAAGCGGTAGTTTTTCAGTTTGAAGTTTTATAAGCTGCAAAGCTCAAAAGCTTTATTCCTTATCTTCGAGGCGCGCACCAATAAAGGTGGCAATCGTCTTGCTGACCGCCCACGTGAATAGACCTGCAAACACATGTATGAAGCCCCAATACACTACATAGCCTATGTTCAAATAGAAGCGCGGGAAGATACCCAAGTATTCGGCGGGAACATATAACACGACTGAGAAGAACTCTCTCAATCCATAAAACACCGTCAGAATGGCCTCGACCCGAATTACAACAAGGGCGATTTTCTCATATTTGTTCATAATTACTCTTTGGCAGTGAAGCAGCCTACCGGCTCGCGCTCGTCGTAACTCATCCGGCTTGAAGTCTTGACGTAAGAGCGTTTAGAGCGGCGAATCGCCGGCGGCAGCGGATTGTTTCGCGTTGACGTGAATCACGCCGCTTGAGTCCGCATAGAAATGGCGATTGCCGGTCGAGGCTGCGGCCACGTTCTGTTGCGGGTCTGCGTTGACTGTATAAAACGGGAGCTGGCCTGCGCCGGAATCCTTTGGCGACACTTTCATCGTCAGCACGTAGCCGCCGACGACTGGCTGCGAGCCGCTGAACCGCGCGTCGAGCTGGCCTGCGCTGACCAGTTCTTCAAAGGTTCCGTAATCTCCTTCGTGCGAGACAGAGTAGATTGACTGAGCCGTAGCGATAGCGCGAAGCGCGCCGATGGCTGCCGTCTCGTTAGCAGCGGACTTGCTGCCGACAGTCGCTTTCTGTACATCAGACCCGCACGCCGCCATGAGAGCGGCTGCGAAGGCGAGCGTGATTATCGAGAGACGAAAGCAGAGCCAGCTTGAGCTTGTTTTTTGAGCCGCCATCATTTCGGCCTTTCGCTCTGAGATTTAATTCTCATTGAACAGTCGCGGCAAGCAGCGAGCCTCTGCGGTCAGAGGCGACGGCAAACCCGTCAGCGATCTGTCCGATCATGCCGTGGAAATGTATGTCCGTCCCCGAAAGCACGACGATCATATCGCCCGCGTGATAACGCGGATCGCTCAGCTCAAAGCGTATCACGATGGCCTGCCCGTTCTGTTGCTCCATCGTCTCGAATTGAAATTCATTCGCGTCATAAACCAGCGTCTGCGAGTTGTTACCGTAATTTTGCGATTCAGACATTTATCTCACTCCTTAAAAATAAAAAGAAAGCTGTGTTAAGTGCATATCAATTAGCTTAAGACTTGACGGCAATGATTTGAAGGCCAGGCACAGTCGTGAATTATATGCTGCGCCCGATGCCACTGGCGAGCGCGGAGGGTTGTCCCTGAAGCATTGCGCGTAAATTCATTTAATATGATAATGCGTTCAAGCCACTTCAAGCCGGAGTGTGAAGCGTCGAGGGTACGCTTGCCGACGTTTTCAACACGCGGCTTTTCGTTTTAGCCCAGAGCAAAATTCCAAGACCGCTTGCCCGTCTTGAGCAAACAAAAAGGAGTCCCGTATGTCTCGCACCATAATTGTCGAAAAACGTTTCTATTCTTCACTCTTGTTGATGGCCTCTCTCCTTATAGCTTGTATGTGTTTGAATTCCACGACGACCTATGCCGACGGCTGCTCAGGCGTAAACTTTAAGGGCGCGCGTGATTATACTGTCGGGCAATATCCTTATGCTGTCGTCGCGGGCGATTTCAACGGCGACGGCAAGCCGGATATTGCCGCGCCGGACTATTTCTCCAACAGCGTGCGGGTCGCGTTCGGCGACGGCGTGGGCGCATTCGCCTCTTTCAGCAACTTTGCGGTCGGGATGAAGCCGCAGTTTATCGTCGCAGGCGATTTGAATAATGACGGCAAGCTCGATCTGGTCTCATCTAACTTCGACTCGAACAATGTTTCGGTCTTGCTCAATAACGGCGCAGGCGTTTTTGCCGTCACGAGCTTCGGTGCGGGAGTCGGGCCGGAAAATTTGACCCTCGGCGACTTTAACGGCGACGCCAAGCTTGATGTGGCGATCACGAACCCGGCTGGCAGCGCCGTCGTTATCCTCTTGAATAACGGCGCGGGCGGTCTGCTCGCCCCGTCTTTCGTCGCTTTATCGCCCGCCGCCACTCCGAAAGATGTAGTTACGGCGGATTTCAACGGCGACGGAAAAGCTGATCTGGCGACGGCCAATTTCAATGGCACCGTCTCCGTTATGCTTGGCACGGGCACGGGCACATTCGGCACGCCGACGAACATCACCGTGCCTTCCGCTGCAAATTTGCAAGCTCTCGCCGTCGGGGATTTTTCCGGCGATGGGAAACTCGATTTAGTAGTCGTCTCCTACGGCTCGTGGAATGCCACAGTCCTGAACGGCAACGGCTCAGGCGGCTTCGCCGTCGGACTCACGATTCCGGAGCTGTTTTATCCGACCGATGTCGAGCTGCGTGATATTAATTTCGACGGCAAGCTTGATATCATCGCCGCCGCCATCTTCCCCTTCGGGGGTGGCTCGATGGTCAAAGTTTACTTCGGCAACGGGACGGGCGGCGTCTCGCAGTCGCAGGACGTGCAGGTTGGATATGGCGCGCGAGCGGTGGCTATCACAGACATCAACGGCGATGGCAAACTGGACTTCGTCACAAATTACGCGACTCCGGCGGACGCCGGACTGAGCGTCTCGCTTAATGACGGCACGGGGAAAATTGAGACCGCAGATAAAATCGGCCCCGCCATCAATGCCCCCGCCAGTATTAACTCGCCTCTGGTCGTAGACTTTAATCTTGACGGCAGACCCGACTTTGCCTATTCGAATTCTAATTCGAGTTCAGGAACCGTGATCGTTAGACTGGGACTTGCCAACGGAGATTTGGGAGCGGAGATGTCCTATCCTGCGGGCCCATCTGCTTACCTGTTGAGCGGGGATTTTAATGGCGACGGCAAAC
>CAXTPS010000076.1:0-6293 GCA_964246305.1 uncultured Pyrinomonadaceae bacterium | reverse complement strand
ATCAGGAGAATGCCACAACTCGCTTAATTGAGAAATTTAAGATGCGTTCGCCCTAGTGCGCTTACCTTACACTCTTTACAGGTCGTAAGAGTAACTGTATGATGTGGGCCTCATTAGACGATTCCAAGGCAACGACCGTAATAATCTTCCGGCGTGGCAAACCTTAATCCTCACGCCGCAGGCACACGATTCCGCATTCTCAGCCAAAGGAGTCCCCCATGACACTTCTGAATAATTTGCACCCGAATGAGTTGTTTCGCTTCATGCAGGTTCGCGGCCCGAAGCGCGTGCCCGTGGACAGGGTACAGACATATTTCATCCACAATGTTTACGATCAGATTTCAACGAACGAACTACCTGCTATTCAAAGAAACACGATGATGCTGTATCCGATGCTCGCCAAGCGAGGCGGCAACCCGGAGCACTTGAGAGAGCAGATGGCTGATGTGGCCGCCTATCAAAAGTCTAAGCAGTACATCTCAGACCCTGACGATTACGCTCTTCATTACCCGGTGCTGACCTCTATTCTGGATTGGCTCGACGCGCATCTATCCACTCGGACGCGCGAAGCTGTCGGCCATAAGATTAAGGCTAAGACTGGACAGGATGTGCGCAGTTATGTGAAATCGCTTGAATTCAAAACCTCACAGTATGTCTTCTGGGATAATCTGATTGCCAACCTGTTATCGCCTGGCAACCCGCTGCTCATAACGCTGGCCTGCAAATATCTGGCGGGTCTGCACCTAGCCGAGGTTATCGCGCACGACCTCGAATGTGAGGAGGGGCTGCCCGAACTCACAGCCGTTTATCACGCGAAGCCGCTCGTGCCGAAATGGGTGTTCAAGATTTTAACCAGCACAGTCTCCAATGCAGATGAGGGTGTGGGAGACCAGCCGCGTGCTGGCAACGATGACACCGAAAAATTGGCCGCTCGCTTCAAACGCCTCAATCAGGCGATTCAGGAGATACGCGCTCTCATCACCAGGCGTGAGGAGGCGCAGCAACAGGAAATGCGCCAAGGTGCTTTATCAGTCACGGACGTAAGACGGAAAGAGGAGGAGAGTGAGAACGAGCGACAGAAGGCAAGTTCCGGTGTCGTTTCCACCGCGCTCGAAAATTCAAAAGGCTCATACGTGTTTACCCCGCAGGAGCAGAGCGATTTGAGCGAGCCGACCGCACAACTCGTTAAAGAATTATTCCCCGGAGGCGGTACGCTGCATCTGGATGTCTTGCTCAATGAGCTGATGAGGCAAGTGGCACCCGTCACGGCTGAGCTCGGCGGTATTCAGCGCGAGTACGCCGTGCGCGTCGGTGATGCCATCATCATGCGGAAAGAGTTATGTGTCGAGCCGACCGCGCAAGACCCTTGCGCGATTCGCCTGCGAAAACCGTTTGCTTCCAGAGGCAGCTACATGAACACCTATCTCATCGGTGAGTTGCTGGTCACGAAGCAACAGTTAATCAAATACGACGCGGGCGAAGTGGCGCACGTAGAGGCCTTGATGATGGGACTGGAGAAGGAGCGCACACATCGTCGCCTCAATCGCACCGAAAGCACCACGACGTTCGAGAGAGAGTCCATCAATGAAACGGAGCGCGAGCAGCAGACGACCGAACGCTTCAGCATGGAGAAAGAGACGGCGAAGACCCTGAATCAGGATTTCAAGATTAGCACAGGCACGAACTTTACGGCGACTTACGGCGCCGTGACGTTTGGCGCGCAACTCGACGCCAGTTTCGGAGTTTCGCAAACGCAGTCTCAGAAAACGGCTACCTCTTTCTCAAAAGAAGTGACTACTCGCGCCCTGTCACGCGTGAAGGAAACAGTCCGCGAGACGCAGACCGTCACCATCATCAACGAGATTGAGGAAACGAGCGTCAACAAGCTCACGAACAACACGGGCGATCACGTCAACGGCGTCTACTGCTGGCTGGACAAGTTCTACTTGAACAAGATTATTAACTACGGCGCGCGAATGATGCTGGAGTTTACAGTGCCAGAACCGGCTAACTTCTACATCTTTCGCAAGATGACGAAGCCGCGCACGGGCGCAATCGTAGAGCAGCCCACGCTTCCTTCCGAAGTCGTGGGGCCTGACGGCCAAAGGCTGACAAGCCCGTTGGTGCTGGATGACGTGAATTTCGCGTTCTGGGCGGCGCAGTACGGGGCCACCAACGTAGACGCTCCGCCACAGGAATACATCAAGATTTCACGTGCTTTCAAAAGCGCAAACGAGGTTAATACCGATGACCCGGCTGATGTCTACACATCGTTCACCGGGAGCATCGACATTGATAAAGACTATGAAGCCGTTCTAGCCTATACGAATGTGGAAGCCACCAGTTTGGGTACTTCATCCTTTTTCACAGGCTTTGTCGCCACGACCTCTTTCTCAACCGGATTCACAGGCAACATAGGGCTGCCCAACATCCAGAGAGAGTTGGCGATTGCCATCAGCAGCCACATGACGAACTATGTCTGCTCCGTGTGGGTGTCGGCGAAGCGTTCCCCTGAAGCCCTGAACAACTGGAAGCTAGACGCGTACGGCAAGATAATAGAGGCTTATAACCGCAAGAAGCAGGCTTATGACGAGTGGCTGAATGCGCAGTATGCCGATTCGACCTTCGGCTTCACAGGCGGCGGGAGCAACCCTGACATCAACCGCGCCACCGAGCGTGAAGAGTTGAAGAAACGTTGTCTGGAACTTTTCACGGGGCAAAGGTTTGAGAGTTTTGACGCCGCCACCAATGGCATCCAAAACGTTTCGGGTTATCCCGAAATCGTTTTCCGTGAAGCCATCGCCGAAGGCAACATCGCTAAATTCTTCGAGCAGGCTTTTGAATGGGAGAACATCACCTACATCTTCTACCCATACTTCTGGGGCCGTAAGGAGACCTGGCCCGCGATTAAGAATATCGAAGAGACGAGCGACCCGCTGTTTACGAAGTTCCTGCAAGCGGGATACGCGCGTGTGCAGGTGCCGGTCCGTCCGGGCTTCGAGAACTATCTACTCTTCTTCAGCCTATTGGCGAACTTAATCTCGTTCTTCGCCGGGTCGTGGTATTTCGCTACGTCAATCTTCGGGGCGCTAGACCTCTCGAACGGATTCATTCCCGGCATCAATGATCCTGTTTATATGTCGGTCACGCAGGAGCTAATTGCGGCCCAAAATCTGGACGATGAGAATGGAACGATCATCGGCCACTATGTGCAGAAAGTGCCTACGAATCTCGTTTATGTGGTTCCTCTGCGCGACGCCGCCGGAAATCCAATCCTGCCCGGCTCGCCCTTGCCAGGTCTGCCGGATAACTCTGCTGACCCGGATATTCAGCCTTTTCTGTAAGCGGCGACGAAGTCAGCGAAGCGGAATTGGAGCTTTCCACTCCGCGCTTCTCTCGTCAAGCATCCGAGATTCATCAAAGTGTCAAATCAGAGCGAGCAACCCGCACAGATATATATCTTCCCACTGGCCGATCCGCATGATTTGTACCTCGCCGGAGAGGAGGTTCTGAAGACGCTGTTGTCGGCAATCGAGCCTGACCTCTCCGTGTCTCTGAAACCGGAATACAACTTCAGCATCAATCCGGTTTGCGGCTGGATCAGATACAGCCTGAAAAACGACCTGTGGCATGCGATGCCGAAACGCGGGCTGCCGCAGAACGCGGAGGCGGCAACGAAGGCCGCGAAAGATTTCATCACGCGGCTCATTGAAGCTTGTCGGCAGAAGGAGTACAGGGAACTGAAGATTCCGCCACTTCTGCCCACAGAACCCTTCGCGCGCGTCGTCCCGGCGGCCACGACTCCGGTCTTCCATTTCGGAAAGCCCTGGGTCGATCATTGGCTCTGCCGCTTTGAAGTCTACTTAAAGCCCTTTTCGGAGCAGCACAAGGAAACTCAACCTTTATCAAGCAGCTTATCATCCGGTTCTTCAACTCTTCATCAAGCAGCGGCGAGCATCCGGGAAGAGCGTCAGGAGGCGCGCGTGTTCGGTGGCGGGATTGACATACGCATCGGGCAGAAGGGCAAGGTGACGGGCTTCGTGAGCCACTGGCGCCCCGCCTTTCTGGAGAAAGCGAAACTCGTGCAGATGTTTCACCCGCAGGCGGAAGAAGAAGAGCATCATTCGGGCGAAGAAAACTCGCCGCCAACGCTGATTTATGAACTTCACGGCGAGACCGGCCCGCAAACATTTATCACGCCTTATTACCTTTCCCTGGAAGGCCATCACGGCGGAATGTTCCCGGCCAGCAGTCACTCGTTAATAGTAGAGATGGGGTTCGCGGAAAAGGAAGATGGAGGCAGCGCGTATGTCTTACCGTGGGTCTTCGGCGGCAGCGGCGACTATACACTCAACTGGGCTTACTGGCGTCCCGATGAACTTTTTGAAGAGGGCTTGGTCAGCAAGGGTCAGCAGCCGTTTATAGAACTTCCGCTCGGCACGTACAACGTAATGCTGCACGTTACGGACAATCAGACCGGAGTAATCCAACTGTACGAGAGCATGGCGTTCGTTAAAGGAGAGCCGCCGATGCAGGCCGATGAGGTTATATGACTCAGGTGTTGTGGCAAAAATTTGAGCACCTTGATTGGACGCTTGATTATGCGGCGTTACCTTTGGGTGGCCTCGTGCTCGCCAACGTCAGGCACGATGACTATCAGATGGCGAGAGACATACGCATCGTTAGAATCTGGGTCTATCCGGTTGATGCTGATAAGGAGCCGCAGAGTTTTTACCTTGGGTCAGATGAGTTGCCCTACGAAACCCCGGAAGCCTCCGTGCAGACTTTCCCAAAACCAGAAGCTTTCAGCGCACCACCGCCTTACGATATTTATACGAAACCCGGCGCAGGTGGCCCCGGCGGCCTGCGCGCGAAATATAAGACCAAGAAGAAAGTCTTCGGTGATGATAAAGACGAAGACGATGACTACCTCTCAATCACGCAAACTTTCATCTTCACCAGGTACGGGAAGAACCCTCCGCATGAACCCGGCGGAGTGCTTGAGGCGGTGCGCCTGTTCCCACTTATTAAATTCTCATACGGTGGCAAGAGGATAAAGAGCATCCGCATCGACTATCGGTTTCACATCAGTCTGGACATCTTCTTATATACTCGCGCAGGTTTGCTCGATCCGATTCTGGATAACGATGTGCTGAAGCTCATGCCGGCGGAGAAAATCAGAAACGTGCTCGTCGGGCTTACCAAGTCGCGTCCGATGTTGGCAGGAATCTTCCGTGATAAGGAGGGAACTCCAAGTGGGCCGACGACGGAGTCCCTTTTCGACGCCGCCGAAAAGCCTGTGCTCTGGGAAGTCATCGGATATGGTCTGCTCAATGGCCTGCCCGGTAGAAAGATAACGAAAAAGAGAGAGACACCGCTCACGCCCGGAGGGCCGCCGATTACCGGTTACGAGGTGGCCGACGATGATAAACTGACTTGGGACAACTTACATATGTGGGCCAACTTTCGCGTGGGCAACACATACTTAAAAAAACAGCCGTCTGCGCCCGGCGCGTTTCATGCCTTTCACTGTCATTGGCGGTGGCCATATATCATCCAACATCCAAGCATGTTGGATCGTATTACGATTTTCCTGGGAGGGCTAGTTTTCTCGCCCGTACCTTACCTCAAAGAGGTAGGGGCAGATTTCATATCTCCGCGAGACCCTTATACAAGTGCCTTAGGCGCAAAGCAGTTCAGGGGCATTCCCCTGCGAGACAATATCGGTGGGCCGCTCCTTGACCACAGAATCCCCGTGCAGACGATTCGCTTCGCCATCACCAAATCAACCCCACCAAAAGAGATAAAAGACCAGGACAGGTGGGACGCCGTCCGCTGCCCTAGCGAGCAGAAATTCGCCGACCTGTTCTTTGATAGTAAGGCGCAGCCGCCTGCGGAGCCGAGGAACATCAGCGGAGGAGAGAACCTCGTCACATGGCTTTCCATCACCGTAGAAAACAAGCTAACGAAGAGCATCCCACTAGATAAAGCGGCAATTAATTTAAGCGAGAAGAAGTTTGAAGGAACAGTGATGGTACACGGCCTATATTTTGCGCACAACGCCGAACTGCCGTGGGGACAAGGTGCTACCCGGATGACCGTAGATGAAGAACTGCAAAAGCCCGAAAAACCCAAAGGCTACAAACCCACTTGGCTGCGTACACCGAACGGTAAATAGGCTTACTAACTCTAACGAGAATTTGGTGACTAAACTCACTGTAATAGGTGAGCATAGAGGCTAGTGGGTCGTTTGACAATTGCATAGCCATTGTAGCTGAACGGGAATAGACTGT
>CAXTPS010000075.1:2681-6305 GCA_964246305.1 uncultured Pyrinomonadaceae bacterium | reverse complement strand
GCGAGACAAATTGAAACGACTTTACCCGTCACGTTCATCGTGATGATGTACTAGTGGCGAGGAGGACATTGCTTTAACTGCGCCGCAATCGATTGAGTCTTACAGGGCCGCGGTCGGACATCAACCGGCGTTCGTCTATTTTTCTCAAGAGTGGGGACACGTAAAGAATCGTAGTGATGACATCAAGGCCCATCGCTTTCCCCAGCCTGAGATCGAGCGAATCGCTGACCAGGGAAGGGTGCCGTTCATCAGGCTGATGCTCAGGACTTCGAGCGCCGAGGCATTCAAGAAGAAGGAGGAATATTTCACTCTTGAGAACTTGCTAGGCGTCGACCCGAACAATCAAACACAGCAGAGGATCAAAAAGGAGATTGAAACGGAACTGCAGGAGTGGGGGCGGGTCGCGCGTGAAGAGTATAAAAGGCCGCTCATCGTCGAATGGGGCACCGAAGCTAACAACCGCACTTTCCACTGGAACGCCGACAACCACAAAGGCAATAAGCATGCGGCGACTGCGCTGTTTCGCAAAGCCTTCCGCTATATCGTGCATACAGTCAGTGGAGAGCACCCCGAACGGTCAAACATCGTCTGGGTCTTTCATGTAACGGCAGAGAGCGACCCGGATACGACGGAGCCGAAATTCCGCGGCGACGACTGGAACCGCATGGGAGAATATTTCCCGGACGGCGCGCCGGGTGAAATTGAAGATGATATGGTGGATTGGCTGGGCGTATCGATCTACGGAGTCACTAATCTCGACACCGGCCAGTGCGCCACATTCTCTACCCAGCTCACGACTGCGCTCGGCAAGAGTAACGGGACGGGGGACGCTGAGAAGCTGCTGGCCCTAGCTAACCGAGGCCAGAGGAAAAACAGGCCGCTATTTATTCTTGAATTCGGCACTGCTCTGAACTACGGGGAGGCGAGAAATACCATCAGCCAATGCCGCCCGCAGACATGGATCAAAGAAGCATTCACTGACATTTTTCAAAGGGCTGATGCGGGTCTGCTTGCCGGTTTCTCTTGGTGGAACGAAAGGTATGACGATGAAGGGTCGAAAACACTCGAACTGCGTTCGACCACTTACGAGAAACTTCGGAATCTCCGAATAATATCCAAGAGATTTTAGCAGCATATAAGTCGTCACTAGATGATTCTCGTGTCGCACACTCTCTCACTGAGTCAATCGGACAGACTTCAACCTGTCGGGTTCTCACGACAACCGTCGACTCTACTCGCTAGGAGCTTGACGGCGGATTTGGGATTTTTGCCGATTGGCACCACATATTGTATTGGTTTATTTCTACGATACCATATCTTGTACATAAATCCCTTTATCAGACTCCGACAAAAACATGAGATGGAGGTAACTGTTCAGGAGGCAGACCTCTAGATTAGCTTTTCTACTTTCTTCCACCCTCATTTCGTTTTGTTTTTATAGCGCCTGGGAAGATGCTAGCAGCGAAGAGCGGGCATCAGGATTTTGCCCCCGAACACACTCTTGATCGTTTCCATCACACTGTGGCCCTGCTTCTTCATCGTCGAGACATAGCTCCTCATCTGACAGAACTCTTCGGCTCCTTTTTCGGTCCTGAAGCAGCCCGAAACCTTCTGCTTGACCTTTAACATTCTCAGGTCTCGCTCCGCCTGATTGTTATCGAAAGGGACTTTGAAGTCTCTCATGAATAACAGTATCTCATCTCGCTTGGCGGCTAACCTGTTCACCAGTTTCCTGGCTGCTGCCACAATCGGCGACTCCCTTGGTCGTCGAGTTTTGGCCCGATATTTCTTCCTCTTCAGTGGCGGATAAAGCTTTCCGGCCTCAGCTACGATCTGTGCATATCGGCTCAGATACACTTTCTCCTCACGCAAAGACAATCGCTTCTTTGCTGTCTCTCTGCCCTTGCCGACTGCTGCTTTAATGTCAAGCAGCAGTGTCTTCATCTCGGTCGCCCAGGATGCTTTGCTCGTCTCAATCACATAGTTCAACTCCCGCAGGATGTGCGCGTTGCACAGGCTGTGCCGACATTGCCGGTATTGGTCGTAGGCGCTGAACCCATCATGCGCACAGACCCCCTTGTAGCTTGAGAGTATCCCAATATTCTCAATGGCTGCCGTGCCCCTTCTTTTGTCATGAACGAGCAGCGTCAACTTATCTGTCGACGAGACATGGACCCACTGTTGTTTCTGCTTCACGCGCAGGTTCGTTTCATCTACTCCGATCACTTCCGACCTGCTGATCCCTTCTTTAATGAGTAGCAAGGGCTCGACCGTCTCACGCGCTCCCTCTGCGAAGATAGTGGCCAGCGTTCCCGCTGAAAGCTGGCAATTGAAGAGGTCCCCTAGCGCCTCGGCGCATCGCTCAAAGGGCAGCAGTTGATAGCCCATCAGGTAAGTGGCGACTGATCTGATCCCTTCCCCGTATTGGACGCGAGCGTTGACGCCAGCCGGGAACTTCGATTTGTTCTTCGTTCCACACCTCTGACAAACTTTCGTTTGCGCTTGATGCTCAACGACTTCAAGCTTTGGCGGCGGCAAGTCATGAACCTGGCGACGTTCACTGCCCGCAACCTCCGCCCCATTCAAAGATGACCCACAGAGCGAACAGGACTCCGGCGCGTGGATGATCAGATAGTCAGGCTTTGCAACCATCTCTTTGGTCGCGCCCTTGTGTCCCACTTGACCGCCCGGCTTCCTGCCGCTCTTCTCACGTAAGCTTCTGGTCAGCTTGCGCCGGTCCGCCGAAGGAGGAAGGCTCGATGTCTGCGAGTTCTTCATCACGGTGGCGAGGTGCGCTTCCCTGGCCAATCGCGTTTGCTCGCGGGCTTCCCGGAGCTGTTTGTTGAGATCTTTGACCATGAGGTCGAGTTGATGAATCTGCCGGACCCTGCTCGATAGTTCTTCTTCGAGACGATTGATGCGCCCGCTCAACTGTCCTATTCTTTGCAGTTGTGCGGCGGTCGCAGACGCCACGAGTCGCTGGACACGCTCCTCATCGGTCTCGATCATCTCGTAGAGTTGACGCAAGGTCTCGGTGACAGCCTCGACTCCCTCTTCGTACATGACCCTGATCTGATGATGAGACAACATGGGCGCTACCAAACTCCCACTGGCTGATGATACTCTGCGCGTCAAGGTAGCAATGACAGGTAAAAGAAGTATCCCTTTTTCGTGCTCTTTATCTGATATGGCCGCCCTGCCTGCTCAATCAGGAACGATGGACTACACTTTCATCATCTCGGAGTTACGCTCGGCTTCACTATTCGATCTCTATCGGCTTCGCGCGGCGCTCTCGCAGCAGTTGGAAGACCCGGAGCGGATCCTTCAAGTCAGAAGCAGGCTCCGCCCGGGAATGGCTATCAGCTACTTCGACGAGGCGCAGAATCGGCTCATCAAGGCGACTGTCCTTGAGTTGCACCGGACACGCTTGTTAGTCGAGAACCAGCACGACCATCAACGCTGGTCGATCCCGTTCGGTGCCGTGAATATCGATGGTGTGGAGACTGACATTAGAGCCGCTGCCGCAGAGCACCAGACGCTGGATCGGAGTCGGTTGAAGGTCGGCGACGCAGTCGGCTTTCGTGATCGGCAGAATCAGGATAAGTATGGTCAGGTGGTGGCGCT
>CAXTPS010000075.1:0-2581 GCA_964246305.1 uncultured Pyrinomonadaceae bacterium | reverse complement strand
ATGAATGAGACCTGAATAGATGCTATTCATTCCAGATTGTGATGTGCCGTTAAATGGTATCGGCTAGTTCCCGCAAAAGATCTGTCAGCCCGTCCTTGTCCATCCGCCGCTCGGCGATGGCGATCATGGCGTCGTAAAGCTTCTCCTCCGGGTCGAGGATGGTGATGCCATTCAGATCAAGGAAGACGAGGGCGGCCACCACCCCCGTGCGCTTGTTGCCATCCAGAAATGGCTGGTTCTGCGCGATGTGGAAAGCGTAAGCCGCCGCCATGTGGGCTAGGTCTTCATGCAGATATACCTCGCCGAAAGACGCTTGCGGCATTGCCACCGCCGATTCCAGCAGTCCCTGGTCGCGGATGCCGGCGGCCCCGCCATAAGCCGCGAGCTGCTCGCCGTGAATCTGGAGCACGTCCTCCAGATTCAGGAATTCCGGCTCGGGGTTCATTCGGCTAGCCGACGCAGCGTCTGGTCATGATTCTTCATCACGCGCTTTGTGGCTGCCCCCACGCGCTCCCGACGCCCCTTTGCCCCCGCTTCCCGCACCGGCTCGACGATCAACCGCGTCCCATCAGTCGTGACCTCAAGCTCCGTGTCGCGCGTAATGCCCAGCAGCTCAAGAATAGGTTTCTCGATGACGATTCCTAAGCTGTTGCCGATTGCCGATAAGTTTTTACGCATAAGCACCTCACCCGCACAATGTTCTGACGAATGTATAACCGATGTGCCTGCGTGCGGTCAACTATTCCGGTCGGCCTTCGGCGCATCGGAACTTAGATATCGGTAAAGGCTTCATACCTCATCAGGACTTATCACGTTTTGCAGTGTCGGCCTCCCGTAGCGCGCAGCCCCGGTGAGGACTTTAAGGTTCGGCAACACTTGTGCTTCTCCCGCGCCGTGCGTGTGACCGCAAAGAATGGTGAGCTTACGATCAGGATTCTCTTTCATAATCTCCAGCAGCACATCCCCGACAGCCTTGCAGGTGAAATGCGGCAGCCAGTCACCATCTGAGATTTTGCCTTGATGCCAGCAGGCCTCACGGAACGGCGGCACGTGCGTCGCCAGGATGACGTGCTGAAATTCTCCGAGGGCTTGCGGCAGAAGGGCACGCGCGATTTCTGCCTCCTCTTCACCGAGGCCGCGAAGGCGCGCGAAACGACCCATCGGCGACAATGCAGCAAGGTCATGGATGACATAGTGGTCTTGTAGTTCGACCCGCGATTCAAAGCCTTTTCCGTGTTGCAGATCGCCCCAGCCATCGCAACCGACGAGCGCCGTCCTGGCGGTGAGCGGCATGACGCCAGACACCGGAAGATAGTGCAGGTTGGACGTGACCCGCGAAAGCTCCGTTACTGCGGCGCGCACATCTTTAATGCGCGCGTCGTAGAAATCGTGGTTGCCGAGAACAAAATAGACGGGTAGGTCTAGCTGCGCGGCGAGCGTCCGCAAGTAGCCGCAGACCGACTCGCCTTCAGCGATGTCGCCGGTGATGACGAGCGCGTCGTAAGCGCCCTGCCTGATTAAAGCGCAGAATTCAAGAACCGCGTCGGCGCTGATAAAGTTAAGGTGAATATCGGTCGCCCACGCGAGGCGATTGACTTTTGAAATATGAATATCCATAGAATCTATCAAGCATAACTCATGCAACTTCGGAATCAACCATGCCTCGGTCTGAACCAAGCAAACCCTTGATGAACAGGCTGTAATCTTCCTTTATCGGCAATTCCAAGTTCACGTGCAAGCGTCGCCTCTCTGTCGCTGATTCTTGTCCGGTCAGTGGATTTAGCCCTTGTTTCTCATAAGTTTCCCAAAGCACGCCGACGCCGCGCCTCTGCCATTGCGGAAGATCGTTGAAATTGATGCCGCGCTGAAACAGCAACTCATTCTTCTCGGCGACCGATAGGCAGTGAAGCGAAGAGGCCGATTGCCCGGCGGATTTGCCCTCGCGCCTCAGCACCCAGTAACAGTGGCTATTTAAGGCGTTGCGATGCGCGTCCTCGCTGCGCCAGCGAAAGTAGTCAACGACATTATCCTCTGCCGGCAGCTCCGAGATACGACAGTCGAACACCGCATGCGCACCGAGAAGTAGAGAGAACTTCGCGCTCGCTTCACCCGCGAGGATCGAGTTGTACTTGCGCGTCTTGCGGTCGAACGCGTCAACGTCACGGTGAAACAGCAGCGAGATTTCATCCGACTGCGTGTAGCCGTAGAGAGTGCGAAAGCCGCAATCCATCAGGTGCTTGACGGTTTCGACCATCATGTTGCGGAAGCGCACGTCAAACGGAGCTTCAAACTCATGCACTTCTTTCGTCAGGCGGGTGAAGCCGCGCCCGTCAATGCGCGCGACCGTGTGGATGCCGGGCAGCACCGAGTAGTCACGCGCGGTTTCAAAGATGCGCATCCGCGCGTCAAGCTCGTCGAACTTCATCCCTGCCACTCCTCGACCGTAAAGCCACCCGTTAATTCATTAACCTCGACCGTATAGAGCGCGTCAAATCCTTCCGTGAGACTCGGCAACTGCAAACGTTTGTAACCATTCAGGAGGTAAGACTCAACGCTCTGCTTTGGCAGGCTCTCTGAAGAG
>CAXTPS010000074.1:0-6369 GCA_964246305.1 uncultured Pyrinomonadaceae bacterium | reverse complement strand
ACACACATCTAAGCGGGAATTGGCTTTTCTTGTCAAAATCTGTCCGAACTATTGTGTAAATAACAAGTCTTTTTAAGCAAGGCGTAGCCGCCGAACTACAATTAGACCGCTAGTGGCGACCTATCGCTATGATAGGCTCCTTTTACTGCTATCCACAGCAAGGCTCGATCCCGTCAAGGGGAGGCAATGATTCAACCGGAGGGCTTTGGTTGAATTATGAGACTCGTGCTTTTCAATAACCCCGTTCCTATACATCCCAACAAGCTATACGCGCATAGGTATGTTGGTAAGCTGCCGGATTGAGGCTGGCGCGCGACAGGCACACAAAGCAGAAACGGGCAGCTTGCAGGCTGCCCGTGACTGTTTGATTTTAATGATGCACCCTGCAAGATTCGAACTTGCGACCAAGTGTTAAAGATAAGAAATGCCCTCTCCTGCTTATTTGACTCTACGTGTATAGGTTCTCACTCTATGGCAATTAGCGCAAACAACATCACATTTTTCAATTTCCCGCAAAATCGCTCTGGTTGTCATTCGGTCAATACGATTTAGTTCGTGTTCTTTTGTTTCTCCTTCTCTATGGTCAAAGTCCATTACATAGTAAGGATATTGAATGCCACAATCAGCACAAGCACGCGATTTTATCTGCTGCACTAACTCTCTGCGTTTCAAATAAGAACGAACATTCCGATCAAGATACTGACGTTTATTATTCCGGTAATGGCTGCGCGTTAAATTATTTCCGCACTCTTTACAATAGGAGTGGCGTTTGCCAAGCATCCTGTTCCTAAAATTAAATTCGCTGGCTGACTTGGTTGTTTGACACTTCGAACAGGTTTTAGATTCCGACTCATGGGGATTTGTCAGTTCTACTTGCATGCACGAATTTTATCATGCAAGCCAGAGAATGAAATAAAAAAAGAGATCGCCGCGATAGCAATCTCTCTCGAAAAATATGGTGCACCCGGGAAGATTCGAACTTCCGACCCCTTGATTCGTAGTCAAGTACTCTATCCAGCTGAGCTACGGGTGCGCTTTCTGTGATAAGCGAAAAGAAAATATACGGGCGGCTGGGGCGAGTGTCAAGCGAGCCGTGATTTGGGTAAAAATGCTGCGCCGCGAAAGAGCCGGATTGCTCAGCGCGAGTAGTAGCCGGGGCGCGTGCGCGCGAGAATCTCCGGGCGCGCCACTTCGACGCGGATGGCGCGCCAGCGTCCGTCACGCTGGCGTTCGTTGGAAGATTGATAGGCGACGCTGTAGAGCGTGCGCAGGTCTGCCGCGACCTCCGCGTAAAGCCTCCCCATGTCTTCGAGATGATTGATCGCGTTGAGCCGCCCGCCCGTCCGGTCTGCGAGCGATTGTAAGCGCGTGCGAGCCGAAGTGTAGATGGCTATCTGCTGCGGGGTCGGAATCGGAATCCGCTTCGGGTCGCCCGACGGCAGCGCGAGCGGATAGACCGTCACACCCAAACGGTCGGCAGCGTTGAGCACGCTGTTGAGAGCCGCACTCGTCTCAGGCTTGATCGTAGCGAGCGCGGCTTCGTCCGTCTCGGCCTTTGATGAGGAGGCGCGGTCTGCGTCCATCATCGGCGTGTCGAGGCCATCGGTTAAGATCACGATGGCTTTACGGCGTTTGCCTTCCTGCGACAATTTCTCAAGCGCGAAGCTCAAAGCTTTGAAGAGCTGCGTCTTGCCTTTGCCCTGCGCGAGGTCTATCGCATTCACCATTTTTTTGCGGTCGGTCGTAAAATTCGTCAGCACATCGACTTTATCTCTGAAGGCGATGATGGCGACGCGGTCATCCGGCGACAAGGCGTCCAGAAAACGAAAGGCGGATTGCTTGAGCGGCTGGCGGAAGCTCTGTGTGGAGCTTGACATGTCGAGCAGCAGGACGAGACTAAAGGGAGCGGTCGAAGGCTCGAAGCTCAGAATTTTCTGCTGCACGTTATCTTCGTAAACTACAAAATCTTTAAGCGAGAGATTGGTGATGCCGCGTCCCTGCTTGTCCACGACGCCGACGTTGAGCAGGACGAGCGATGAATCAACTTTGACGGTCTCAATATCATCCTGTTGCGCACGCGCGGTTGTGGCGGAGATGCACAGGAGAGCCAGCGTAAGGATCAGGCCAATCGAGTTTCTGAAAAAAAATGTAGAAGGGAATCGCAAATAATTCATCGCCGCAAGTATCAAACGCGTTCTATCAATGCCCGGCAAATTTAGTATGCCTGCCAGCCGCAAGATTTGGCAAGCCGCAACACAAAGAGCTTCGGCGTTACCATCTTCGGACGCTACGAACGCGCTGAAAGTTGCATGGAAGGCAGGACTTTGGCCTTTGTGCTTTGGTCTTTGCACGCTACTCAAGCTTGAATGATGAAACTCAAGCTGAGCAACACATCAAAGACCAAAGACCAAAGGCCAAAGAGTTTTATGCTGAATCCTGTCTTCTGTCTCCTGTGTTTATTCCCCGCTGGCTTTAGCGAGGCGTGTGCGTTTGCGGCGCGTGGGGGGGGCGGAGTTTGCGTCGCCGGTTGATGAAGCGATTGAGAGCGGAGCAGCAGCGGCGGCGGTGTGCGATTCGACGGGCACGGGGCGCGGTCGAGAGCGGCGTGCTGCGACTCGCTCCGCTTCGGCTGCGACGATGCGTTTGGCCTTCTCGATGCGCTTGCGCGGGACGAGCTGAAAGCGTAGCTCCATCTCCTGCGCGACACGGTAAATGTGCTTGGCCTTCGAGCCGCGCTCGGCGCGTTTGATAATCTCATCAAGCTCAAGCAACTCTGCCTGATCGTCTTTTCCAATCCAGATATATGAGGCTTCTGCCATCTCGTGTTTGACCTCCAAACGAATTAAAGCGCGCATGGCGACGGTTGCGCCGGCGACGCGCGAAAGATTGCTGCGTGCCGGGCGCACGGGCGCGTCCATGCGTGCTGCGAAATAGTCTGCGACGAGCGCGTCCACGCTCTCGCGTTGCGCGTCGTAATAGAGCGCGAAGTCCTGACACCGCGTGCGGTATGGACAGACCACGGAGCAGACCACCGGGTCTTTGAAGTGCGCGTAACGATTACAATAAAGTTTCTGTCTCATCCGAAGCTTTGACTGCGCACAATGGCCGCAAGCGCGAACGCGCCCTAAAATCGCATGCCTCTTAAATTCAGTCAGACGATAAAAGTGATGCTCAAAAGCGTGGTCGCCGACGGCGCTGTCGTGTGCAGGCTCTTTCTAAAAGCCTTCGGGAGTTTCAAGACTATAACACGCCGCGTCTTATACATGCAACCCGCTCCCGCACACGCAACGCGGGCAAAAAGCTTTACCTGTAGCAGCACTTTCATCATATAATCAACGCGCTTTCGACTAACCTCTAATCAGCTCGCTTTCGCTTAACCTCTAAAAATTTCCATCAGAAAGCGCACACGGCCTCGCGCTTTGATGCCCCTCGCAAGAGGCTCTGAAGGCTTCATCAGACCTCTCCTGCAACGCAAGGATTTTCAAAACATGTACAGACCAAACTTTTGTGCCGAATGCGGCGCGCAGGTTGTGCGCACGCGTTGGCATCTCTGGACGAGCAGGTGTTTTTGCGATTCATGCGCGCGACGCTTTCGCAGGTTGAGAATCATGCTTCCACTCATCGCGTGCGCAGTCCTGTTCAGCTTCGGCCTCATCGCCGGACGCGGCATACGCCACACGCCGCCGCCTCTCGTCTTGGAGCAGGGACAAAAGCCTGCGCCGCTTCTGAAAGCGCAGCAGAGCGATGCTGCCGCCAGCAAGCCTGAGGATGAGAGCGGCGCGCCGAAAGCCGAACCGACTTACGTGCCTGACGGAACTGCTGCGGAGCGTCCGACAGACCCGAACGAAGTCGTCTCGATCTGCGGGGCGCGCACGAAGAAGGGGACTCCATGCTCGCGCCGCGTGCGCGGCACAGGACGCTGCTGGCAGCACAAAGGCATGCCCGCCATGCTGCCGCCTGAGAAGCTTATAGTTACAGGGAATTAGGAAGTGAACGAAGGACAGATTCATCACCAAGGGCACAGCGGTTTAAGAAAATTTCAAATTTCAAATTTCAAATTTCAAATTTGAGATATGAGATAGAAATATCTCTGTGTTCCTCTGTGTCCTTATGTGATTAAATAATCCTCCCCTTACCTTCAACTGAAAATTGCTTTAACAGGCGGAATTCGCAACTTATTTTGTCTTCGGAAGAATTGGCTTTCATGTGAGTCAATCCGGTCGCTCTCGCTTCAATGGTTGAATGAGACGCACATCGCTTAATCAAACTGAGCCATCGCAACGCTCACGGAACAAAAGCAGAAGGCACAGGCACATCCCCATTTATCCCGAATTGTTCAGCTCTCATAGAACCCGTGAGGCTCTGCAAGATATAGAAAACCCCGGTTGATGGTCTGAACACTGCAACGTCCAACTTCGCATCTCCGTCATAGTCTCCGGCGGCTGGTACATCGCCAGTCGTTCCCCAAACAATTCCGATGACGCCGTTATCGCTGCTTCTGCGTGCATACCATGCGTTGGTCGAAGGGCGATAGACTGCAAAGTCCGTTTTACCATCGCCATCAAAATCACCGGCAACGGGTTTATCTCCGCTGACTCCCCACTGCTGTCCGCGAATCCCGTGGTCGGAGCTTAGTATATAGTAGAAGATGCTGGAGGAGCCTCTATAGACGCTAAAGTCAGACTTGCGATCACCATCGTAATCGCTCACCATCGGCACATCGCCTGATTGTCCCCAATGCAGGAAGTGGAAGGATGCATCGGAGCTATAGAGCAGGTAATAGTTGCCGTTCGATGGGCGAAAGACGCACACATCCGCTTTACCGTCGCCGTCAAAGTCTCCGGGTGTCGGGATGTCGCCGTTTTGTCCGAAGACGGAAGAGCGAAACGCGCCGGTAGAACTGTCCAGGCTGTACCATGAACCGGTCGAGGGACGCCACACGGCGACATCAGTCTTGCCATCGCCGTCATAGTCTGCCGGCACGATCTTGTCTGTCGATAGGCCAAACTGCACACCTGCAAATCCGGCGTTTGATTGCAGCAGATACCACGACGCGCTTGACGGGCGGAAGACCGAAACATCTGTCTTCCCGTCGCCGTCGAAGTCAAACAATGTGCTTGCCGCCGGAACCATTGCGTAGGCGTGTGTCTGTCCGTTGTAAACGCCGGTTCCGACGATGACGTTGTTGTCACTAATTCCGAGAGCCGATGAGGACGTATTCATTGACAAATCCCACCCCGTGCCTGCGGGAATGAGATCAGCTAAGCGATATGTGTTGGCTCCGTCGTAAAGGAACGGGATCGAGAATGCAGATGAATCGTTGCCGACTACCCAGCCGGCAGAATTGACGCCGCGCGCAGACCCTTGTGTCGTGCCCGAAGCAAGCGGGATCGCGACCATGCCTGCGGCCTGAGACCAGATGAATGGCAGTCCGGAGCCTTGGTTGAGCATGCTGGAGCCGACCACATAACCTGTGTTGCTGACGGCGAAAGCCAGTGCGCCGTTAAAGCCGTTCAGCGCGCCGACCTCGAATGCGGAGTTGCTGCCGATGTCGTAAACGATACCGACATTACGCGCGGCGTTGTTCGGGTCAATTCCCTGACCGACGACGCGACCGGAATCGTTGATGCCAAAGGCCGTCACAAAAAAGCTTCCGTTGGAAGTGGTCAGCGTGATGATCGTCGCCCCGCCGCCGCTGTAGATGACGCCCCGTTGCAGGCTGCCGCCGTTCACCGAACCGACCGCGACCCCTGAAGCGTTCACGTCGTTAGCATCCCCCAGAGTTTCGCCGTTGGGCAGCGTAAGCTGCGACACTATGCCGTTCTGCCAGACGACGGGCAAGCGACTCGAGCCGAACAGCGTGGTCGCACACGTCCCCGCGATGATGCCGCTGTTGTTCGCACCGTTAGAGACACAAAAGGGGCGCGCGGAGAGGTTCGGCAAGCCGACGATTCCGCCGCCCTGCGTCCACGAAAAGGCTTGCGCCCCGCCGGTGCGAACGGAGCGGCCAACCGCGACCCCGCCCGTAGACACACCGAACCCCTGTGAAGCAGTGTCATCTGCCTGCACAATGCCGATATCGTAAATTCGATAACGCGGCGTCCCCAGCATCTCCACCAAGGACCCTCTTTCGGAAACGCCTTTCGCCGAACGCACTAGAGGCTCGCTCTCAAACGTTTCTTTCCTTGACTGAGATGAAACAATCCCGGTAGACGCCAAATTGGCGATTATGGCGATACTTATCACCAAGACGTGAAGCATAATGCGGAGCTTAGGAAATGTTGCTTGTTGCATATTGGGGGATGAACTCCTGATTCTTAGTACAGGACAAAAAATGATCTTTGAAACTGCATAAAAGGCCATCAAGCC
>CAXTPS010000073.1:0-6836 GCA_964246305.1 uncultured Pyrinomonadaceae bacterium | reverse complement strand
TCTACAAAGGTTTCAGTTCAATGGATTACTCCTTAAAAAGAGTCACACATTAGGTTGCACAATATCTCTTGATCTGCTCAAAATGGTTTATGTTATAAGTCACTACTGTCACACCAGCACGCTTTGCCGTGCGCGCAATCAGAACGTCGTTAATCATGCGGCATCGAACTTCAGGAGACATCTTCGGTTTATCTCCCGTTTTCTTTGATTTGTTGCCGTGCTGAAATGCATAAATGACCTTTCCGGCTTCGTACCAATCCTCACCCGTTGGTACTAATAGGTGGTCGGCCTCCTCATATTTCTGTAAGGCGGATTGCAACTCTTTTAGCACTGTGCCGTCGTGAGCACCTGCGGCAAGTTCTTCAATTACTACCGCCGACATGTAAAAACCCTGCGGCAGTTTTCTTGGCTTCCTTCGCATGAAAACGTCAGAATCGTAAGTGACCTTTGGCATTAGATTTTATGCTGTCTTCCTCTCTCTTACCTTCTCGCCGGAATAAATCTTGTCCCACGCGCGCTCCATGTGGTCGTTCGCTTGGTTTAGCGGCCCTCCTGTGTCATCACCCGCACGCATGCCGCTCAGCTTAGCTGCTGCTTTACGAATGGTTCCCCGTTTCTTATCGCCTCTTGTGTCCCTCCCGTCAGAATTTCTGATGGTGCCCGGCGGCATCCCGTGTTTCTTTTCAATGTTTTTAACGGTGATGTCACTTCTATCTTTACGTGCCTTCCTAGTAGCCATTTGCTTAATCTCCTTACTTCTTTGCATTTTTCTTCGCCAAACGATGGGGAAGCTTTCAACTTTTGGCGTGGGGCCGGGCTTCTATGGCTGGTATGCTTCAACCTCACGACGCGCGCTGAATGTAGCCCGCTAGCGGGCACTCTTTAATCTTGCGCTCGATCTTACCAGCATCATGCGGGCACTCTTTAATCTTGCGCTCGATCTTACCAGCATCATATTGCGCCTCATCGCCTTTCTTGCCGCGCACATATTGAACGCCGACCTCGCCGCGCTTCGTCATGCGTTGCAGAATGCGAACTGAGACGCCTAGAGCTTTGGCCGCTTCGTCTTTACTCATGCGCGCCGGTGATGTTAGGTTGCTGATTCACATCCGGCATTTTGTTATAGCTGCCGCACTTGCTACAGCACAGGACTACACCTTGTATTTGCGCGTGGCTGACGCTCTCAGCAAGCACGGCAGCACACTTGCCGCAAAGATAATCGAGCACGCCCGCGCCATCGCCTACGCCGATAAAGAACCTCGTTTCCTCCGAGCCGGGGACAAACGCCATGATGGACGCCTCGCCTTCTGGCGGCTTCGGTATAACTTGCAATGTTCGTGAAACCATTTGACATTCCTCTGCTATGACAAGACGCGCCACCCTGACGTGACACATGGCGCGGCTATGCTTTGCCGCTGATATACCGCTCGACAGTTTCCGAAAGATGGTCTACCCGCGCCGCAAGTTGTGACATCACCTGCTCTGTGTTGGCCTGCGCTACGGCAAGTTCCGTCATCCTCTCGCCAAGCACATCAAGATGAGCGGCCACCTGTCGCTGCCGTTCGTCGTGGTCATCTATCCGGGAGCTTTGCGTCTGTGCGAGTTCGAGCAGCAGGCGGATGCTATGCTCTGTGTCGGATGTGCGCGTATCCTGACGTGCCGCGAGTTCAAGAAGTAGCTGGATGCTTTGCTCTAACGCTTGGCCGTTCTGCTCAAGCTTCGACGTGCGCTCATTAGACTGAACAGCTAATTGCGCCAGCGTAGAGGTGCGCTCATTCGACTCTGCGGCTAATTGAGCCAGAGTGGAAAAGGCGTTCTCAAGTTTTAATACTCTCTCTTCTGTGGTCATCACGCGCCGCCTTTCTTCGCCCGCTTGCGCGGCTTGCTCTCCGGCTTTGGTGTTGGGCCGGGCTTTGTCTTGCGCTGGCGTGCTACTTCAATCGCCGCTTTAGTGACAAAGCGATCACGCCCCATCTTCACAGATTCAATTTCATCGCGCGCAACCATCTGCCGGATGCGAGCAGGGGTCACGCCTAAAAGGTCTGCCGCTTCGTTCGTTGTAAACAGTTCTGCGCTCATGTTCGGGGATTAAATCACGGATGAATTATTTTCGCAAGGGCTAATTATTAGCTTGACAGATACTCACTCTTGGGCTAATATCTCTCTGTTAGCAAATCACGGCAGAGACGAAAGGGAACCAAAGACATGATGAACATAGACACAAACAAAATGGACGCCATCGCTCAAGCGGCTTTCGACAAAGCTCAAGGCTCAAGCCGCTGGCAGACTGCGATTGCTAAAGCCAAGATGGAAATTGAATCAAACCCGTTTATGAGCTGGCAAGATAATACTCTGCTCATCCTGTCATCATCCGATGAGATTTATACCGCCAACGGCACGTGTTAGTGCAAAGCTTTTGAGAAGGGCTTTCCATGCTGGCATAGAGCCGCCGCAAGGCTTGTGAAGCGTTATAACGAAGCGAGCCACTAATGCGAAGGGCTTAGGAGTGCTGACACACCCTAAGCCCCATTCATTCACCCTTAAACTTTTGGAGATTAAAAGATGAACAAGAAAACTGTAAGCAACAAGCCCGCCACGCGCAAGCCCGCCGACCCGAATTGTCAGAGCGTCACACCGGAGCAGGCCGCAATCATCATGGATGAAATTGTCAACGACTGCGACGATGAAAGCGTAGGCAAGACAATCATGGTACTTCGCGCCCTTTGCTACCGCGACGACAATGGCCGGGTGGAAATGCTAAAAACGATTGAGTCACGCCTGATGATTTACACCGAAGCGGCTAACGCTGGACTCGATAACATAGTTGAGGCGCAGCGCGCGAAAGGAGGTACGAGCTAATGCCAGAAACTAACCCACTCACGCCCGAACAAGAGGCCGAACTGTTATTCGAGATGTGCGAGAGCTTGCGCGGCGATGACGGCATCGAGTTTCTATGCGTGCTGGACGACTACGTGAGCGCCGCTAACCGCGTTTACTACGAAAAGCGATTCTTCATCTCGATGTATCTAGCGGCCAGAGCAGAGGGGGAAGATGAAACCGTGTCGGCTATCCTGAGAGAGATTCAGAAGGGTACGACGCCGCAAGAGATTGCCCGTCAGCTTGAGAAGGGAGGCTTGAGATAATGTCTAAGAAGCAAACCATCAAACGCCCCGCGCCCCTTACCTACCAAGAGATTGACACTCTCACAAAGGCCATCGCTATAGACCTCGCTGGCGATCAAGGCGATGAGACTACGGCGAACATGCTCATGGTGTTATTCAATGACATCGCCAACCATCCGAAAGTGAACGCTGAAACCATCGCCAACCTGATAACCAGCTATCTGTTCATGTGGACATCAGGCGAACAAGACGCGGCAGAGGCTCTCTATGTTCAAAATGTGCGTCGGAATCTTCTGGAAGGAGGCGCACGCTGATGTCCCGCAAAAGCGCACTGGATAACGTGTTGCAATTCCCTTTCAAAGCACCGCAATTTCTCACCATCGAGCTGCCATCGTGGGCGCGGGCTGGCGACAAGTTTGAGGCTGTCATACTGACGGACGACGCCATGAGCGGCGCGGGAATCCATAAAGGCGACGTGGCTTTGATTCAACGCGGACTCACGCGGGCAGATGAGCCGCACGCCGTTCAGCTCACCACAGGCGAGAGATACATCGCCTTCATCACTCACAAAGCGAGCGAAGTGTTTCTTTGCCGCGCCAATGAAAGGTACAGAACAAAGGTTTTCAGGCATGACGAAGTGCGGATACTTGGCTGCGTCGTGCGCGTCTACGCTGGCGGCGACATGCAAAAGGGAAAAGATATTTGCCCCTATGAGCATGTCGCCAATGCTGACCTGATCGGATAACAGAAGCGGGCGCGGTCTGCTTAGCACAAGCCGCGCCCTTTTCACATTCAGGAGATGGCAACATGAAAAGAAGAGAAGATAAGCCAGAGCCACAGCCCCGGCCATTCGTCCGCTCTGCTCACTTTGAAGCTCTGCGAGTTATCCGGCGAAAGCAGCCCGCGCTTTATATCAGCATGAGCGTGGACATCAAAGCGCAGCTTGAGCTTTACTGCGATCTGCGCCGCCGGGCAGAGAATAATGTTCAAGTGCTTTGCTTGGCCTGTAGCCAGAAGGGAAGCGACAGCGCGGAGTGTTCGCATGTTGATGAGGCTCGCCGGGTCTTGGGACTCACGGCCTGAGATACCACTTTTTACCACTTTTTTAGGAGAGAGCGGGGAACCGAAAGCCCTGCTCTTTTCTTGTGACATTTTGAGACATTGTTGTCTAATAATGCAGCCTCAAAACTTGATTGTTTTTCAAAGAATCAAAACTTATCCGACAACTCTCTTTTTTTAACCTGTCGCAAATCCGACACCCTCTTTTTTAGTGGCGTAAATAAGAGAAAGCTTGGAATCTTCGGCCATCCCTCGCGCGCGCGAGCAAGATAACGCAGGTTCAGTCCTGAGTTTCCTTGTGTTTTCTTGTGAAAACTTGTCGAGCCTTAATGTTTTAGAGTCTGAGAATTGTTAGCGTTTGATAGCATTTGATAGCTTTATCCTTGCCTATCACGCCCCGCGCCGGAGTGTTCGCGTCGCGTCCGATATAGAGTCAAAATGTTAAGTTTTGTTAAGTTTTGTTAAGTCCGAATATTAGGTTTTATTAGGTTTTCAATAGTGAGGTTTTGTGAGGTTTTTCTTGTCTGGTGGCTTTCGGTCGCATCGCTACGGCTCAACAGTTTAGCCGGTATGGAGTCCCGCAAAACCGGACATTTAGCGGACACTGCGCCGCCCGATTGATTGATTTTTCAATCTTTCAAAACTGATTTATTATTCAGTTAATCAGTTCGGGGAATTGATTTCTTTTCAAAGAATCAAACCGAAGTTTCTTTTTTGGGTTCCAACTTGTTCCAACTTCAGGCTGAAAGGGCAGAGAATAGAGGCTCTGAGGCGTCAACGCGCACGGCAGGCTTTACGTGTGGCTGCGTTTTGAGGCTCGAAAGGTAGTGTGGCATAGGCAAAATGCTTGTAGGGCGATTCTCGCGGCTCTTTTCACTTTATTTCCGGCAGACCAAATGCTGGTAGTGTCCTAATTATGCAGTTAGGTAAACCACTGGTTCGACCAGTGAGACTTGAAAAGCTTTGAGCGATCCGGCAGTAGAATTCTCCCGCAGGTGGCTTGGTGGCTAAACCTACAGGAGAATCTACATGACCGGATCATTTCAGAGCATGTCCCATTCAAAATGGGATTGCAAGTACCATGTGGTGTTCATTCCCAAACGACGCCGCAAGGCGATGTTTGGGAATCTGAGAAAGCATTTAGGCGGCATCTTTCACGAACTGGCACGCCAGAAAGAATGCACTGTCATCGAAGGGCACTTGATGCCAGATCATGTTCACATGTGCATCGCGATTCCGCCGAAATACGCGGTGGCATCGGTGATCGGCTTTATCAAAGGCAAATCGGCGATTGCCATTGCGCGGCAGTTCGCTGGTCGAGAGCGCAATTATACAGGCGAGCATTTCTGGGCGCGGGGCTATTGCGTCTCGACCGTCGGCTACGAAGAAGAGAAGGTACGAGCCTACATCCGTGAGCAAGAGGGAAGTGACGGAGAAGGCCGTTTTTAGCTTCGATGGAAAGGCGGGTAGCTCCACAGTAAAGCGTGGTCATGTGTACCACTGCATGATTTTCAGTTTCATCGCTTGTGACTGACGCCCACGCCGCTTCGGTGGCTGCCATCTCGGCGGCGGGACGCGATAGCTCATTAGTTCTTTGACACTCCAGAGATGGTCAGTGATGCCTGCGGCCATCGCGGGTGTGCGTGGCTCGAAGCGGCGCGCATCTCCGACGCACTCTACGCGCAAGCTCTCATGCGCCGTGCAGAAGTTGTAGATAGTGCCGACTAACCACATCCCTTGCTCGATAGTCACCGTGCGCCGGGCCAACGCGCGCGTGCGCCGCACGAGGCTGGTTAGCCGTTGCCGCATCGTCGCATTGAGCCGTTCGATGAAGGCCGTGTTGAGCACGCTCTCGGCGTGCGCCTTGTGGCGCAAGGCTTCGACTTGCTCGGCCTCGCCATCCTTGATGCGTCGCTCGATGGCGACCACGCGCCGCTCAACGTAGCGTTTGATGACTTGCGCGTAGCACAGCCCAAACCAGACTTGTAAGCGTCGGCGGCCTCGCCCCGCACGCTCAACCTTCTCGCGGAAGACGCGCTTGAGCGCCGTGCCATAAGCCGCAAAGCCATCGGTCACAAGCAGTAAGGGCAGCCGCAGGGCACAACGGCGTACCTGCTTAATGAGCCGCGTGATGAGCCAGCGGTCACGGTGCTCACTAACAGTGCCGCCCAGCCACAGACGAGTAGCCGTTTGCATCGCTAAAGCGACCCAGACAATAGCGCCTTGCCGTTTGACTCTCAGTTCGTCGGCCTGGACTTCGCGCAGGTCGCGCGCCTTCTCGACTAGCTGTTGATGCACCTGTTGGCATTGGGCCGAGGCCCGCTCTTGCCAGTCGGCGACAGTGCGCTCATCCAACCCGAAGGCGGCGACGACGGCCTGTGGCGGACAGCCCCAAGCCAACAAGGTGACGACGCGGACGACCAACTCTTGGTCGTGGCGCAAGCGATAAAAGGGAGTGCCCTTCGTCGCGGTGAATGTCTGGCCGCATTCTTTGCACTTGTAGCGAGAGTACTTCAAGCTGTGGATGACAATGTTGCCTTGGCCCGGCTGTCCTTTGGCAGGGCAGTCCACATTAGGGCAGAATGTTGTTTGAGAGTCCACTACCTAATGTGTGACTCTTTTAGGAAGTGACCAGACCATCAAGGTCTAACGGAT
>CAXTPS010000072.1:0-7677 GCA_964246305.1 uncultured Pyrinomonadaceae bacterium | reverse complement strand
GGAACTTGTCAAATTAAATCCGCAGCCTCTCGCTGCGTAACATCAGTTAATCATTTGCTCATTTATTCAATCAGCCGATGAGTAAATGATTAAATGAGTCAATCCGAATTGTTATGCATACTTATACCGATCCCGCGATACGCATCACGATGATGCCGCGCGACACGAATCCGCAGGGCACGATTTTCGGCGGCATCATCCTGAGCTACATAGACACTGCGGGAGCTATTGAGGCGCATCGCCGCACGCGCATTGACCGCTTTGTGACCATCGCCGTGCGCGAAGTCGTCTTTCACAAACCCATCTTCGTCGGCGACCTCGTGAGCTTCTACGCAGAGACAGTCTCAATCGGCACGACCTCCATCACCGTCCGCGTGATGGTCGAAGCCGAACGCTACGGCGGCACGGGCGAGCGCATTAAAGTGACCGAAGCCGAAGTGATTTACGTCGCGGTTGACGAGAACCGCAAGAAGATAAAAATTAAGACTTAGATAGTTACAAGACGAAGACAGGAAAACGTTTTCACGCAAAGGCGCAAAGAACGAGGAAGTAGGGGATAGGGGATAGGGTGTAGTGAAAAGCAATTTGCCTTTCCTACACCCTACACCCTATCCCCTTCACCCTTTCCTCTTTGCGCCTTTGCGCGAGATTTCTTCTCCTTACATCCTAATTTAATTTCGCCTGAACTCTTCGCAGAGCCAGCGTGGCCTGTGCATAACCGGGCTGCTGTTCGAGCGCGAGGCCGTAATGGCGCGCGGCGTCGAGCAGTCGTCTGCGCGTCTCGTAAACGCGCGCGAGGTTGAAATGCGGGAAGGCGTATGATTCATAGCGCGTTGCGACGAGTGCGCGCTTGAACCAGGGCACGCAGCCGTAGTAGTCACCTTTCGCAATCAGGTATGAGCCGATGTCGTTGTAAGGATTGCCGAATGTCCGGTCAACGCGAATCGCTTCGAGGCATTGATTGATGGCGTCATCGTAGCGTTCCTGAAAGCTGTAGACCCAGCCGAGAAAGGTATGCGCCTCTGCGGTCGGATAGACGGCGATGGAGCGTTTATATAACTCTATCGCTTCGTCGTAATCATTATCCTGCTGCGCTTGATAGGCGCGCTGAAAAAACTCGCTCGCCTGACGACGCGCGCCCGTGGCGGATTCATCTGTAAACTCATCTGCGAACATATCTCTTCTTCTTTTTCGGCGCGGGCACGCAGGGCTGCGGCGTGCCGGATGCAGCCGCCGTGTCCAAACGCTTGATGCGCCCGTCCACCTGCGGCGCGATGGCGGACACCCTTGTGATCGCATTTTTCAAGATGTCAGGAGCTTTCTGCGCCTCGTCAGGCTTGATGAGCAGAGGCGCGCCTTTGAACATATCGTAGCCGTCGCCGCCGCTGAGCGCGACGAACGAGGAGGTTGCCAGCGTGTAAGTTTTATTATCATCGAGCGGCTGGCCGCCCACTGTGACTTCCGTCACGCGCGAGCCTGCGGGACGCTTTGCGTCAAAGGAAAAGCGCAAGCCCGAAACCTGCGGAAAGCGTCCGGGTTCGCTCGACTCCGCGCTCTGAGCGACGCCGTGCTCCAGAGCTTTTCTTAAGGTCGCTCCCGTCACTTCGAGCTTCACGACCGGATCGGCGTATGGCAGCATTGAGAAGACTTCGCGCTCGGTCAGCTCGCCCGCCGGAATAATATCGTCCGCGCGAATCGAGCCGCCGTTGACCAGCGCGACATCCGCGCCCGTCACAACGCGAAAAGCGTCTGCGATAAAGTCTCCGATGTTGGTCTCCTCCGTGCGGCTCTGTTTCGACTTGGCATTGAGCGGGACATCCGTGCGCCCGACGGGCACGGCCAACTGCTTCAACAGCGGCTCGTACTTGCTCATCACCGAAGCGAACTCAGCGTCTTCCGCTACACGGCTATTGACCGGAACGATCTCCCAATCAACGCTCTGCAACTTGCCGCTCGCGGCGTTGATGTTAAGTTGAATCCGTCCCATCTCGCGCGCGTCGGAGGTCATCTTGAAAATCGGCGTGTGCTCCGAGAGCGATTGCAAAAGCGTGTGCTCGTGCCCGCCGATGATCACGTCAATATCCCCGACGCAGTGCGCGAGGGCCTTGTCCTCGGCCATCGAAAGATGCGTCAGCGCGACGACGACCTGCGCTCCGCTACGTCGCATCAACGCCACAGTCTTCTTCGCGATCTCGCAGGTGTCGCGGAATTCCACGGTTGGCCCGGAACGCGAAGTGCTTTTTGTTCCCGGCAGCGTGAGGCCGAAGATGCCGAGCTTGATGCCTTGAAACTCGCGTATCACGAAGGGCGGAGTATTTGCGAAAGTCTTTCCCGTCTTCGTATCAATGACGTTTGCGCCGAGCCATGTGAAGTGCGATTCCTTCATCCGCTGAATCAACACGTCCGGGCCGAAGTCAAACTCGTGATTGCCGAAGACCGCGAAGTCAAGCCCGACGGCATTCCATGCGTCAATCATCTGCGCGCCCTTGTAAGTATTCGACTCGACGGACGGCGAAAGAGTATCGCCCGCGAGCAGAAAGAGCGTGTTCGGAGAATCCTTCATCGCCTGCTTATGCAAGGTCGTGAGCCTTGCGAGTCCCCCCGTCGCCCCTCTGTCCACAGGCGCGAACTGGTACACGTCATTCACTTGCAGGAGAATCACGCGAACCAGACACTCACCGCCCGCGCTCTGCGCCGGAACCGTGGCCGCAGCGATGAGCAATAGAGCAAGGGCGAGCGCATAGCGGCGCGAGCGCAATCGAATCGAATTCATTTGAGAAATGTTCCTCCGCGAAGAGATTCAAGAGAGAGAATTTTTGAGCCGCATCAAATCAAATGCCGTGTGCGCGGCTCGCGTGTCCAGGGAGGCTTGCATTATACTCACACGCGCCCCACGCGCAAATTATGTGGTATTAAGTTTAGATAAAAAGATTCGCGTCATAATCTTTATGAAAAATCAGAACACTTTAATCATTGAGACGGCAAACGAGATTCCTGCCGGAGCCGCAGACGCAGCCTACGCTCTCTGCGTTTTCACAGACGACCCGCGTGTATCAGGCGACGCGACGGAAGGCTTCGTCAGAGATGTTGCCGCAGATTTCGCAGCCAGCGGCGAATTCAAAGGCGAAGCCGAAACCTATGCGCTCGTTCACGCGCAGGACAGGGACGCCGCGCCGCGCCGCTTGCTCCTCGTCGGATGCGGCGCGCACGAGGATTTCAGTTCGGCATCGCTCAGCCGCGCGGCGGGCATGGCTGTGCGTGAAGCACGCGCGGCTCATATTAAACACCTCAACTTTTTTCTGCCGCCGGGCGATGACGAATCGCGCACGGCTCGCGCCGTCACGGAGGGCGCGTTGATGGGGCTTTATGACGGCGACTTTTATCAGAGCGATGAAGATGATGACGGCGCGCTGCTTGAGAGGCTGACGATCATCACTTCTCAAACCAATGAAGAAATTAGAGCAGCGGTCGAGCGCGGGCGCATCATCGCGGAGGCGGCAAACTGGACGCGCAAGCTATCAGACACGCCCGGACGCGACCTGCCGCCGCAGGAGTTTGCGCGGCGTGCGGCAGAGATGGCCGTAGAGTATGGACTGACGGTCGAGAGTTTGAACGCGGATGAGATTAAAGAGCGCGGGATGGGCGGACTCTACGGCGTCGGCAAAGGCTCGGACGAGCCGCCCGCTCTGATTGTAATTCGCTATGAGCCTGCGGGCGCGGCTGAGACTGACGAGTTGTGGGCGTTCGTCGGCAAGGGCATCACGTTCGACACGGGAGGCATCTCGCTCAAGCACGGCTTAGACATGTACGAGATGAAGACCGACATGGCTGGAGGCGCAGCTGTCCTCGGCGCGCTTCGCGCCATCGCACAGTTGAAACCCGCGCGAAGAGTCGTAGGTATTATTCCTTCCGCAGAAAACATGCCTTCGGGACGCGCCATCAAACCCGGCGATGTCGTGAAGACGCTCGCAGGCTTCACCATCGAAGTCGTGGACACGGACGCAGAAGGTAGACTCGTGCTGTCGGACGGCATCGCTTACGCGAAGCAGCTCGGCGCATCACGCATCGTCGATCTGGCGACGCTGACCGGCTCTATCATTATCGCCCTCGGAGATCATCGCACAGGACTTTTCAGCAACGATGATGAGTGGGCTAATCTCGTGCGCGAAGCAGGCGACCGCGCGGGCGAACCCGTCTGGCGCATGCCCGTCAACGATGATTACAAGAAAAAGATTGAAAGCGCCATCGCGGATTTCAAGAACTACGGAGGCCGACCGGACGCGACCGGCGCAGCCCTTCTCTTAAGCAAGTTCGCGGCAGACACTCCATGGGTTCACCTCGATATCGCTGGCACATCATGGTACGACTCGCCGCAAGCCTACGCGCCGCAAGGCTCTTCCGGCACGGGCGTTCGTACGCTGGTCGAGTTGGTTTCCGCTCAAGCAGATGGCTGATGAAAGAAGCTTCAAAGTTCAAGATTGAAGACAAATGTCGTGTCTTAATCTTGAACCTTGAACCTTGAACCTCGGTAGTGGGTCAGTTTGGAGATCCGATATCTCTCCATCATCGAAAACAATCTCCCGCAAAGGCGCAAAGGCGCAAAGGAAAGACCCAATCTCTTCTTTGCGTCTTTGCGCCTTTGCGGGAGACTTTTTTTGCTTTAACTTAAGATAGTTATAATTTCTGCATCATCGAAACACATGGCTCTGGATGAAACAATTTTCCTGACGGGCTTTCCCGGTTTTATCGCCGGGCGGCTGGTCAAGCGGCTGGCATCTGAAGGCGCGCGTTTCCTGCTGCTGGTGCAGCCAGCTTTCCTTGCGCGTGCGCGCGAAGAGGCCGCACGCATCGCAGCGGAAACGAACGCGCCCGCCGACAGCTTTCAAATTCTCGAAGGCGATGTGACGCAAACCGACCTCGGACTCTTGACCGTGGATTTAGAGCTTGCGCGAGAGCGCACGACGATGCTCTTTCATCTGGCAGCTATTTACGACCTCGCCGTCGGGCGCGAGCTTGCGAGGCGAGTCAATGTCGAAGGCACGCGTAACGTCAATCGCTTCGCGCTCGAAAAGTTGAAGAAGCTGCGCCGCTATCATTACGTCTCGACCTGTTATGTAGCGGGACTCCGCACCGGCGCGATTCTGGAAACGCAGCTCAAGCACGACGCTGGTTTTCGTAATTTTTATGAAGAGACGAAATATCTGGCCGAGCTTGAAGTCGAAGATTTAAAAACGAAGCTGCCCGTCACGATTCATCGCCCGTCCGTCGTCTGCGGCGATTCGCGCACGGGCGAAACAGCGAAGTATGACGGCATCTATTACCTGATTCACTACCTGCGCATGCAGCCGGGCTTGCTCTCGCTCCTCAACATCGGAAACAAAAATGTGCGCCTCAATCTGGTTCCCGTAGACTTCGTCGTCGAAGCCATGGCCGCGCTCGCGAATGACGAGCGCGCGATTGGAGCCACAGTGCAACTGGCGGACTCCGCGCCCCTCACCTCGCAGGAACTCTTCGATACAATTGCCAAAACCATCGCCGGACGCCACTCACGCCTGACCCTTCCGGCGAGACTCGTACACACCACACTGACGCTCCCCTTCTCGCCCAAAATCACCGGCCTCCCACGCCCGGCAGTCCCCTACTTCTTCCTCAAACAAACCTACGACACCGCCATCGCCCAAAAACTCCTTGCCCCCCACGGCGTCCGCTGCCCGCCCTTCCCGACCTACGTCAATAACCTCATCTCATTCGTCGCCAACCATCCGAAGCTATAAACAGAAACCTGCGGGCAAACTCTGTGCAGGAAGCCTGCCGTGCGTTATATTCTCTCAAGAAATTTCGCGGCGGACTTTGAAAGGAGCTTATATTGTCCTCAGACCCTCAACACGGAGAAGCTATCGAAGTCTTTTACTCATATTCCCACAAAGACAAAAGGCTGCTCGAAAAATTGATTGAGCATCTTGCCGGTTTGGAGCGGCAAGGCATCATCACCGCATGGCATGACCGCGAGATCGGTGCGGGCAGAGAGTGGAAAGATGAAATAGACGAACATCTGGAAACGGCCAGCGTCATTCTGCTTCTCATCAGCCCTAGCTTCATGAAGTCAGACTATTGCAACGACGTGGAAGCAAAGCGTGCGATGCAGCGACACGATGCCGGAGAAGCCCGTGTGATTCCCGTTCTTCTGCGTCCGGTTGATTGGGAAGGGACGCCCTTCAGCAAACTTCAGGCATTGCCGACAGACGCCAAGCCTGTAACGCAATGGAGAGATAAAGACACAGCATTCCTGAGCGTAGCCAAAGCTATTCGTGAAGCGGTTCGAGAATTATCTGCGAAGGCCGGTGATAAACTCACCTCTTCCTCTATTCCGCGTCCGCCCGTCATCGGTTTTGTCGCCCGTCGAGACGCAGAGGGGCGCGACATCGTTGAGCGATTACAAGCAGACCTCGCGCCGCAGCAGAATCAACTCATCACACTCTCAGGGCCGGGCGGCATCGGCAAGACAACCCTCGCCGCAGAAGCCGCGCGTGCTTTGAAAGAAATATTCAAAGGCCGCCTTGTATGGAGCAGCGCGGATGGACGCACGGATTTCACGCTCTCCACTCTGCTCGACGACATCTCCACACAGCTAGGCCATGAAGAACTGCGCCCGCTCGCGTCCGACGCCAAAGCCGCACAGGTACACGCCCTCGTTGCCGAAACGCCCACACTCGTCGTGCTCGACAATTACGAGACGATTTCAGACGACGCGAAGAAAGGTATAGAGGAATGGCTCACGCACGCGCAATGCTCCGCGCTCATTACATCACGGCATAGAATCATCTCGACGCGCAACATCCCCATCGTCGCTATGTCCCCCGAAGAGGCGCAGGAATTTTTGGAGAAATTGGTTACCGAGACACAGGACGCGCAGATTTTCTCAACCGACATTCGCCAGCGCGTCTACAAAACAGCAGAGGCCAACCCGTTCGTCATGCAATGGATCGTCGGACAGATTGACCAAGCACAAGAACCCGACACCGTGCTCGAAGAATTGCAGCACGGCGAAGGCGACGCCGCACAGCGCGTCTTTGACCGCTCCTTCAATCTTGAAATATTAGGCGACGACGGACGCGCCGCCCTTCTCGCCCTCTCGCTCTTTTCGCCGAGCGCATCACGCGACGCGCTCGCAGAGGTCGCCGGGTTCGGCAAAGACTCAAAGCGCATCAACGAAGCTGTTAAGAACCTTCGCGCATTATGGTTAATTAAAGGTATAGCCGAAAACAGCCGCTTTACCATCGAAGGCTTGACGCGCAGCTTAGCCCGCGCGCGGCTATCGAAAGATAAACATGCTGCCGAATTCCGCCAGCGATTCGTGGTGTACTTTCTCAGTTACGCCGGAGCGCACTCACAAACGTCGGGTGAAGATTTCGATGCGTTGGAAGCAGAGAAGGACAATGTGCTGGGCGCGCTGGACGTGGCTTATGAGATGAAAGACTGGCAGAGCGTCATGGGAATGCGTTCTGCGCTGGAAGAATTTTTAGATCTTCGCGGCTACTGGGATGAAGCGATCCGGCGCGGTGAACAGGCATTGCAGGCAGCGCGGTATGCCTCGACAGACAGAGGGGTCGCGCACTTCGCTCATAATGTCGCAGCAATTCATTATCGTCGTGGAGAGTTGGGCGAAGCGCGGCGACT
>CAXTPS010000071.1:0-7849 GCA_964246305.1 uncultured Pyrinomonadaceae bacterium | reverse complement strand
CCTCAAAATCCCTCACCGCCCCCTCAATCACCACCCGCGCCTCTTCATACCGCTTCTCCGCCACCAAAACCCTCGCCCGCGTCTCATTCACCTGCGCCAGATTGCCGGGATCGCGAAGGTTTGAGAAAATCGCAACTGCTCGGTCTAAATGCTCATGCGCCTCTTTGTATCGCTCAATCCGATTCAGCAAAAACGCTAGATTATTTAGATTACAGCCAACGTATCGCTCATTCTGAGATTGCTCGTAATGGTAAATTGCTGCTGTATATTCAATAATAGCGCGGTCTAAATAATCCTTGCGACCCTCTGCCATACCGAGTCTGCGTAGAACTATTCCTCTGTGCCCATGCCACCTACCCTTGAGCATATCAGGAAGCTGGCTGAAAAAGGATTCAGCCTGCTTAAGAACATCTAACGCTTCGTGATAACGACCTGCCCAAGTCTCAATCAATGCTCGGCGAATCAGAATCTTTGCCTTGAGTTCATGATTCAACTCGCCAACTGTTTTGGCTGCTTCATCCTGTGTTACTCGCGCCTCGTCAAATGCACCTAATCGCCAATAACATATGGACAACTCGCTCTGAGCTTCTGCAACCTTGACCGGAAGATTAAGTGACTGGAACAGTCGTTGTGCTTCGCTGATTAAATCTTTCGCTTTCTCTTGGGTCCCATTTACATTACGTGCGCTGCCAATCCCACTGGACAAGGAGCCGCATCGCAACAGAACTTCTGCCGAAGTTGCCTTTTTAAGCTCTTCAACAAATGGACGTTGTCCTATACCACGCCACAATTCTCCAAGCGCATCGCTAGCCGCTTCGTACTGTACGTGATGGATAAATTCCGCTGCCGTCTGGCAACGAAGCAGGATACGCTCGTTTGCAGTTAAGCTAGGATTCTCTAACTCTCGCTGTAGTGTTTCTGTTAAATTCATGTGAGGATTGCCTTTCTCATAGTTTGCGTAATTCTACGCAAACATAGTGAAGCCGCCGCGCCTCGTCAAAGGAGCGACGGCAAGTTTGGTTAAATTCCATAAAACTTAAGAGGAAACGACGATGCGAAAAATTATCAAAGCTGCTGTGCTCACTTTGGTGCTAACGATTCCTGCATGGGCAGGAGAAATGGGACAACCCATTGCTCCCCCACCACAAGGAAGAGAAGCCCAAGCTAGCCCAGAGCCAGCAAAGACGGGCGATATGGGAAATCCCATCGCAACGGATGTCGGGTTGAGTCTGCTGCAAAGCCTGCTGGCGCTGTTCTAATTTGTCAGAAACTTTGAACACTAACATGCTGCCATGAGGTTATGTGGCGGCATGGGTGTAGTGTGCCTGCGCATAATAGCAAAAAATCCTGCTAGTGCAACGAATTTTTTTTGAGCGAGGCAATTAAGTTTATATTGGGATCGGAGTGTGTCGAGATGTGTTGCGGAGGGACGATGTTATTCGACTGCTAATTCAGGCACATGCTCATCTTCGTACTTTTCAATTAAGACGCCGACGATTTCCATCAGCGAGGCTAATGGGTGTAACTCATCTTCCCCGATTTTATCAATCAGGCCATCGAGCAATGAGACAAGCCGCCGGTATTCCTCTTCCGTATGCGGCACGAATATTGTGCCGGCAAGTGAAGACCAGGCATCTGCTGTTTTGTTCACATCAAGGTTCTGCATCACTTATTCTTTCCACTTTCCTTAGCCTTCTTTGTTTCGGGATATTTACCGACGAATTCATTCAGACGTTTGCGAGTAATCACGTGCATACGTGAATGATAAAGCTCTTACTTTGTAGACACAATACGCTCGGCAGCTTAATGCTATTTTCACATTCTCTCCTTCGTGCGTTATGATGCGTTGCGAAGCGCGAAGGACTTGGGGGTTCGGTCTCGCGCTCCCTCTCAGTGTTTATGATGCAACAAGGCGTTGAGCGAAATGGTCAGCTTGGCGAACATCCGCTGGCAGAGCTGATTCGGGAGACTGCTGCCGCAGGCTTGTCCGGCGCATACAGGCTGGCGCGCGAGCGTGTCAAGTGCGTGCTCTATTTCGACGAGGGCGCGCTCCTGTTCGCGGTCTCGAATCTGCGCCTGCACCGCCTGGCGGAATGCGCGCGGCGTTGGAATTTCGTTACGGAAGAGCAGTTAAGGAATATCGGGCAACAGGCTTCGGATGCGCAGTTGGCCGCAGCCCTCTTGAGTTGCGGCGCGCTGACGAATGAGAAGCTGGCGGAACTGCTTTCGCTTCAAGCGACGGACGTGTTGAGGCCGATGCTGTTGTGGGTTGACGGCACATGGAGCTTTGACCCGCGCGTGCGTCTTGCCGAAAACATGCGCGCAGAAATTCCTTTGCGAGAGTTGCTGATGGAGAGCGCGCGTCGTTTGCCCGCAGAGTTTATCGCCGGAAGATTCAGCAACACCAACGAAGTATTCTCGCTCGATGCTGACCCGTCGCTGGGAGTCGAATTGCAACCGGTCGAAGGCTTCGTGCTTTCGCGCTTTGATGCCGTGGGGATGCGCCTGCACGAGTTGCTCGCGGTCAGCGGATTGCCGGAAGCAGAAACTTTGCGCGCCGTCTACGCGCTCGCGCTCGGAGGCTTACTGGATAGAGATCGCTGGCCGCGCGTCTTTACGGATGAGATTGTTGCCAGATTCAAAGCGGCCAGAGCTGCCGCCAAACAAACCGGGCAGTTGGAGCCGGTCGCGCCCGTTCAGCCTGTGCCTGAAATAATCGTCGCAACCGAACCGCCTCCAACGAAAGAGGTCGTGCCGGAGGTGGACGAGCGACAGGAGCTTGAACAGTTCTTTTCACGCATGGACGAGGCGGAAGATTATTATGATGTTCTGGGCGTCACGCGTTCTACCGATGCGAATACGATTAAGCGCACCTATCACGCGCTCGCGCGCCGCTTTCATCCTGATCGTTTTCATCAGGAGGCGGGGACGGCTCTGCACACACGCCTGCAAACAATTTTCGCGCGCGTAGCGCAGGCTTACGAGACGCTCAAAGATACCAAGTCGCGCTCGTCTTACGATCTCAGATTAGAAGCGCAGAGAAAGATACGGCCTTCAGGCTCTTTCATGGGAGCGCAGGGCGGCATGAAACAGCCCGCGCAAGACAGTCGAGCGGCAGAAGCTTCTGCCGGGCAAGCCGCCTCGGTTTTGCAAGCCGCAGAAGAGAGTTTTCAAAGAGGCATGAGCGCGCTCAAAGCAGCCAACAACGCGCTTGCCGTCTCGCTGCTTGGAGATGCAGCGAGGCTCGTGCCGGGCGACTCGCGTTATCGCGCATACTATGGCCGCTCGCTCTCCGGCGACAAACAGACGCGCCGTCGGGCGGAAGCCGAGCTGAAGTCTGCAATCTCGCTCGACGCCGGTAACGCTTCATACCGCATCATGCTTGCGGAACTCTATAGAGACCTCGGTATGAAGCGGCGCGCACATGGCGAAGCGCAACGCGCGCTCGCTCTCGACCCGCGAAATGCGGACGCGCAAAGATTGATAGAAGAATTGAAAGGATGAAACGAGAAGTCAGGAGCCGGAAGTCAGGAGCCAGAAGGAAAGAATACTGAGCTGATTGATTCTGGATTCCGGCTTCCGGCTTCTGAATGGCGATGACCAACGATCTAGTGACCGGCGAAGCGTTCATGCAGTTGGCTACGGCGGCTGATGAGTTTGAGGGATACGCGCATCCGCACGCCGCACGCATAGCAAAGCTGGCTGATGAAACGGCGAAGCTTTTTAATCTGGCGCGTCGTGACAGGCTCTCGCTGCGCGTGGCTGCGCTGGCGCACGATCTGGGCGAGGCCGCGATGAAGCGTGACTACATCAAACGCGCCGGCACGCTCAATGACGAAGAACGGATAGACCTCGCGCGCCATCCGGTGATAGGCGAGCAGGAGGCCGCGCGTTACGGGGCGGATCGCGGCGCGCAGCTCATCGTGCGCTGGCATCAGGAATGGTGGAACGGGGCTGGCTACCCGGACGCACTGCGCCGCGAGCAGATTCCGCTCGGCGCGCGTATCCTGCGCGTCGCGGACGCTTACGCCGCGCTGACGGACGCGCGACCTTTTCGTCCTGCGCGCACAGTTGAAGAGGCGCAGAAACATTTGACGGAACTCGCCGGACTCGAATTCGACCCGCGCGTCGTGCGCGCGTTTCTCTCCCTGAGTTCGATACCGGAGCTGGATTCACACGCGGAGACGCAGAGACCCGAAGACAAAGTCTGGGAGGCGGACGAGATGATTCGCCAACTGGCGGACGAGCTAAAGTTTTAATAAAAGATGGTTTTCGTACTTTGGGCTTTGGTCTTTGCACGCGACTCAATCCTGAATGATGAAACTCAAGTTAAGCAACACATCAAAGACCTAAGTCCGGAGTCCAAAGGCCAAAGCACAAAGTACGAAGAACAACCTTTCAAACTGTTTGCCTTATGATCATATCCACTGACACAACTCCGAGAGGCTGGCTCGCGTTCGAGCTGGGCGTGCTGCGCCGTTTTAAGTTCAAGACCGTCGCGCTGCCATTCGCGGGCGAGCCTGACCTGGGCTTGTACCTCAAACGCTGGGGCGTGCGCGTCGCGGCCAACGATCTGTCGCGCTGGGCTTACACGAAGGCCGTCGCGTTGATCGAGAACAATGACGAACGCCTGACCGAAGACGATCTGGAAATAATTCTCGAAGACGCGTATGTCCCGCGCCACAAGCTTGCGAATCCATCGCTGCGCTTGTGGTTCAACGAAACAGACTCATGGTGGTTCGATAACGTGCGCGAGAATGCTGAGAAGCTGGTCAATCCTCTCAAACGCGCTCTGGCTCTGACTACGGGTATGTCCGCAGGCGATTACGCGGTCTCGTTTGATGAAGAGACGCGCGAGCTTCGTCAACCGTTCTCACGCGTCTATCGCCGCCTGTGGGAATCGCTCCCGCCCGTCGTCAATAACTCGCAACGCAACTCAAGCTCGAACAGCGAGGCGCGCGAGTTTCTGGCGGAGCAGCATACGGAGATGATGTTCCTGCGCTTGCCGCGCGCGAAGAACCAGAGAGAGCGAGACCGCCTCGGACTCTCCGCGTGGCGCGAAGACTGGGTGCATGGCAGCGACGGGTACTGGGATGATTTCGAGACGGCGCGCGCCGGAAGGCTCGGCACGCACGTCGAGACCAAACAGCAGTACCTGCGTTTTGTCGAAGACCTCTTGCAGGCCGCCTCGCACCTGCCCCGCTGGGCTATCGCACACGTCGAAGACGGCTTTATCAGCGCAGCCGAGCTGGTTGAGACGGTCAGCCGTATTCGCAAAGTTGAAACCATCTACTCGAAAGATTTCTCAGAGCTGATGGGCGCACGCGCCGTGATTATTTCTGCCTAAGACACGAAATTACTCGCACCTAGTGGAAGAGGGCAATACAGAAATAATAAAGGCGAGCGTTAATGCTCGCCTTTATTATTTTGCAAAAGATTAACTTCAAGCCGCTTAAATTTCAGTTAGAGGCTTAATCCGTTCGTATTCCCCGCCATATGATTCAAGGGCTTCCCACACATCTACAGCTTGCTGCATCCGCAACCACAGTTCCGGCGTAGTATTAAAAACCCGCGCTAGCCGATGTGCCATGTCAGTAGTGACAGGTCGCCGCTCCTGCACGATCTCATTCACAGTACGCCGGGAAACACCTAGCACTTCCGCCAGTTCCCTCTGTGTTAGGCCGGTATCAGGCAGAATATCCTCCCTCAATAATGCTTCAGGATGGGTTGGACGCCTCTTTCTACCTTTGCTAAATATAACTTTGTACTCCTCTGTTACCTTAATCGTTCATCTAATAACTGCATTAATCAATGATAGTCTTCTAAATTAACGTCCAGAGCATCCCCATCTTGAAACTTAAAAGCAAGTCTCCAATTACCGCTTATATCAATAGCCCAAGTGCCTCGCCTATCTCCTTTTAGCTGATGAAGGCGAAACCCGGGTAAATTCAGATCACTCATAACCATCACAGCATCCAGGGTATCTAATCGCCTTATAATCTGTCAGCAATATCACCGGATACTCCACTAACATCCCCTTCTTCAAAGAGCTTTTTAAGTGCTTTGCTCTTAAAGGTTTGAATAGCCACTTTTCAGTTCCTCCTGTTTGATAGCTTTCAGAGAGCATGTAACTTATCAAGTTACAGCACGAGTGTGACCTGACAGGTTACATCTGTCGAGAGCCTGCTCCGACTTTAAATCTTTAGGGGTATTGTAGACTCAACAATAAGCTAACGCATGCATCCAGCCGTTCTAGGCAAGCGGCCAGCCGGATAAAAGATGGCAAGTGTTGACAGTCCGACGCACCGCTTTCAAAATCCCTTGACTGTTTATAGCGAAGAGGTGTATCCGTTTTGGGCTTTCTCATTACTCATCCCAAAGAGGAGAGCCTAATGTCTAACGGAGATTCCCCCGACAAATGTAGCCTTCCGGTTGACGGAGCTTGCTTCAATCTAGATCAATATTATGTGACGGGGCAGCCGGTTGACCCGCAGGGATTGGACGCGATAAAGAGCGCGGGCATCGCATCGGTGATAAGTTTCAGAGACCCGACGGAGCAAGGGTACGATGCTAAAGAAAGCTCCGCACTCATCGGGATGGGCATCGGCTTTCTCAACATCCCGATCATTCATGGTATGGCGCAAGATATTTTTAACAAGCAGGCGACGGCCTTCGCCGCATGCATTATTCAGCAACAGACGCCTTTATTGATTCACTGCTCGACGGGCGACCGTGCATCCGCGATGTGGGCCGTACACATGTTCGTGAACGGAAGGATACCGCTGGCAACCGCAATCCAATACGCTCAGACAGAGCTGGCATTGCAGAATCCGGGTATCGTAGAGCTGTTGACTAATTATCAGCCAACGTCTTGAAGCAGAGCCAGCTCGAAGCCCTCTTTCAAGCAAAGTCTTGCGGCTGTATTCAAGATTCGTTTTCGCGTATATTCTGAAATTAGCTGCCAGGCGCGCCGGTATGGTTGGATAGACCTCTAACCCTCATGCGCTCTATCAGCTTTCAAGTTGGCGAAGGCCAGCAGATTAGCCCAAAGGAATATTATGAGAAGCCCCGCCTCCCTTCCGCATCTCTTATTTAGCATTCTCTTAGTGTTCGTCTGCACGCACATCATAGCGGCGCAACGCGACCCTGACCGCCCCACCAATCCAGTCGTCAGGCCACATAAACGCTCGACCGCCACACCTCCAACTTCAACCGCCAACGGTAAAAATAGGAAATCACGAGCACCTCAAAAACCGGTGAGCGACGCATCTAGCGAAATACCCCTGCCTTCGACAGTCAGCCCGATTGGGTTATCCATCGCTGATCGAGTGGAAGAAGCGATTGAGGAAGGCAACAAGGCGCGTGACGCAAAGCAGTATGAGCAAGCTCTGACGCAGTATCAGAAAGCTTTGCGACTCAATTCGCAAGAGTCTCGCGCATACTTTGGCATGGGCAATGTTTATGCTGATACTAAACGCTACTCGGAGGCGGCTCAATCCTACACCGAAGCCGTCCGCCTCAAACCTGATTTCGCAGAAGCATATAGCGAGCTGGCACAGGCAAAGATGCGTTTGAAGCTCTACGACGAGGCGCAAACGGCGGTCAACGCGGCCTTGCGGATAAACCCCAACTCATCATCAGCCCACAGAAGACAGGGCAATATCTATGCTGATTTAAAGCGATATGATGAAGCCCTTGAGCAGTACAAGAAAGCCATTCAGCTAGACCCTAATTCTGCCGCCGCCTACAGCAATACGGGCAGCGTATACTACGATCTCAACCGCTATAATGAAGCTATCGAGCAGTATAAGAAAGCTATTCAACTAGACCCTCAGTCCGCCGTCGCCTA
>CAXTPS010000070.1:0-7958 GCA_964246305.1 uncultured Pyrinomonadaceae bacterium | reverse complement strand
CTGGAGTCAGGCGATGCAGGCTTTTTCGATCATCTTTGCAGGGCGCGTGCCGACGCTGGATGGAAATTCGTTTACACAATTCATCTGATACCCCCAGCATTTCAGAATCCACCCTTCCAATTCGTTCGCGGATGGAAGTTGTTCGGCCTCAATCGATTTTATGAATTTAAGAAGGGCGAGATCTGTTGGATCAACCGAAAGAGCCTTGCTAATCGCTCTAATATCCGTTTCAACTTCGGCAGATCCTTCATCACTGAGAAGTTCGCTGGGTGTTCTTGCTCGGCACGCCACATCTACGAGCAAGATTAGCGGCATGACGCTTCCGCCGCTCGCTAGGCGAAGTACCGTATTGTCACGATCTGCAGTCGACTTTGCGCTCCACTCCTTCCAGAACTGCGTTAGAACACCGCTGCGCAATAGCTCTGCGGTACTCCATTCACGCGAGGGAGCCGTTTCTTTTACCTGAACGTAAACCTTTTTCCCATTACCGCCGTTGATGATTACGTCATCGACATGTAAAGCTTGTGCACCGCTTCCCCAATCGAGTGCCTTTTTCTCCCAGAGAACTTCGACGGGCCTATCACGGTCACCTACTAGCAGCTTAGCAAGTTGAAGCGCTATATAGATATCTTGAAAGTCATAGCCAGCTCCTCCAGCGCGTCCGCCACTACGTCCACAACAGCGTCTATCGGTATTTGAAATCCGCGAAACTCACCCCGCGACTATTGTGGGAGAAGGCCAGAGAAACGCTCGTGCAATCTGAGAGCGCTTATTTGATCTTCGACGACACGGTGCTTGATAAGTCTTACTCCTTCGAGATTGCAGGCGTGCGCCGCCAGTACAGTGGCAACGCGCACGGCGTGATTAAAGGCATCGGGATTGTCAATCTCGTTTACTACCACGCCGAGTCAGATCGCTACTGGATTATTGATTATCGCCTCTTCGATCCAGAGCGCGATGGCAAGACTAAACTCGATCACGTCTCCGACATGCTCGATTCGGTTGAGCGGCGCGGCCTCAAGTTCGGCACGGTCTTGATGGATGCCTGGTATGCCACCGTGCCGTTAATGAAGCGCATTCACAAGGCCAATAAGCTCTTCTATTGTCCGATCAAGAAGAATCGCCTGGTGGACGAAACGCGCGGTCAGGAGCCGTATCGAGGCGTTGAGAGCTTGACCTGGACTGAAGTTGAAGAGCAGCAGGGCAAACTCGTCAAGGTCAAAGGGTTTGCTCAGGATACATATCTGAAACTGTTCCGAGTAGTGGTCTCAACCGACCGCACGGACTACATCGTGACCAACGATGTGACTCAATCGGATACCGATGAGGCTCAAAAGGAGAGCGGTCATCGGTGGAAGATTGAGCAGTTTCACCGCGAAGAGAAACAAGTCACTGGAATTGAGCGTTGTCAGTGTCGCTTGAATCGTTCACAGCGCAATCATTTATGCGCGAGTATGTTGGTCTGGCTCTGTTTCAAAGAACTGGCTGACAAGACCAAGCAGAGTATCTATCAACTCAAGCACAATCTGTTGTCGGATTATTTGAAGCAACAACTCAGAAATCCGACTATCGCTTTCTCCTGATTTGAGAAAGTCCTACAATTCTTCGCGCCAGTCGTGAGAGAAGTCATTGCCTCAGTGATTTAAGAAACTCAATCCCTTTCTTCACGTCAAAACTAACACCAAAAATCCTTGGCCTAACTTCGACCGCCTCGACGGCTGCCTGCTTGGATTTCTTCCGTTTTTGCTCTGAGAAATAATCACTTGCAACGCCAAAGAGATCTCCAATGCGCGCTCCTAGAATCAATTCATCAAGCAATTCTTTTAGCTCAAACACCCTAATCTCGCCGCTATCGTCCATTGCATCTCTGAGTGAAATGTACAAATGGTTGTTGCAGTCTGGATCAAAGTCATCGAAGTCAACATCAGTGACTAACAGAGCAGGTAGGGTACTTTTTGTGGGCTGGATTCGATCCTCGCGCCAATGCTTTCGCAGAGCATCTCCCAGAGTGGCTTTCTCACCGCCGGGGAATGGCCTAACCAACGCTCCGGCGTCGCCCGAATCACGTGCAAAGCCCTCCAAGAGCGGCATAAGACTCTCAGCGATTTTCTTGTATTCTTGAATAGACCTCTTGCAAAAGTGGTTAATGGCTGAATTCAAAGTTGTACAGCCCCGCGATCAAGTTGAACCTCAATGAGAAACGCTTTCTTCGGTTGCGATAGCGTTCCAACAAGATGCGAAAGATTTTCAAACTGCGAATCACATTTTCAACCACGATCCGCCGCCTTGAGAGTTCACGATTAGATCGCTTCTCGTCTCTCGTGAGTTGGTGTTTCTTCGACCTCTTCTTCGGCGTCTGGCTCCGGTCGTGCAGTTTCGAGAGTCCCTGATAACCGCTGTCAGCCAGAAGTTCAAGGCTCTCGTGCAACCCCAGTTGGCTGCGTTTGTAAAGAGCAAAGTCATGCACGTGGCCGCGACCATGAGCGGTGCAGATAACTTGACGGGTGCGCCCGTTGACGACCACTTGGCTTTTCAACGTGTGTCGCTTCTGCTTGCCGCTGTAATAGGCTTTTTGCTTTTTTTCGGACGTTCTATTGGAGTTTCAGCCACATCCACGACGATGAATTCGATCTCATGGTCTGAGGGCTGCAACTTCTTTTTGCCCGGCAAGGTGAAAGCCTTCGACTTGGTCAAAATATCTTCCACCCTGCGGATCGTGCGCCAGACGCTCGATTCATGGATGCCCCAACTGCGGGCGATGTGGAAGAAGGTGCGATATTCGCGCCAGTATTCGAGTGTCATCAAGACTTGATCTTCGACTGACAGCTTGGGTGGTCGTCCAGTCTTAATTCTCTGCTTTGCTAAATGGTCAGACACGATTTCGACCATCTTGTGAAAAGTTTCGGGTTTGACTCCGCAGTATCGTTTGAAGAGCGTGGGTCGTAAGTTTTTAATTTGTTCGTAGCTCATCGGTTGATGCCTCTGAGCTATTTGTTGCACTAACTACCGGACTTTTGCAAGAGGTCTAATATAGTCTTCGGCTCAGTACAGGACAAAAATTGATCTTTGAAACTGCATAAAAGGCCACTGTGCCGCTATCCTTGACAAGATTTGTCGCCAAACATTTCTTGAAAGGACTAAAGCACAATGGCCGACCTTCGCCCCTTGGAGCGAACGCTTGCTGAAAATGTATCTTGGAATAAAGCTCGAATCAACTTCTTGGCGAAGTTCATTATCGCTCTGGTGCAAGTCAAGACCGTCTCTCTGGTGCAAGTCTCGGCGGTGATGAGCGGACGCGCCAAACCTGATTCGCATTACAAGCGCTGCCAACGATTTCTGAGATTCTTTGATCTGCCTTTGGCTGAAGTCGCATCGCTGGTCATTAAGCTGCTTGGCGTCAAAGCACCCTTTGTCATTTCCATTGACCGCACCGATTGGTACTTGGGACAGACGCCCTTGAATATCCTGATGTTGAGTCTGGTCTATCAAGGCGTAGCTTTTCCTTTGTTGTGGACGGTGTTGGAGAAGAAAGGTTGTTCGGATACGGCGGAGAGAATCGCACTGTTGGAAAAGTATGCACAGCTTTTCGACCCAGACACCCTGGCGTTTGTGACCGCCGACCGCGAGTTTATCGGTCGAGATTGGTTTGGCTACCTGCGCCGAAAGAAGATTCCGTTTCGCCTGCGAATCAGAGAGAATCTCAAAGTCTCTAATGCTCGCGGCAACAAAATGGTCTGTGCCAAGAACCTGTTCCGTACCCACAGAGTTGGCTTCGGAGTTTTGTTCCGTCGTCAGAGAAAAGTCTTGAGCGAAGAGGTCGCGTTGATGGGGATGCGCACCCCGGAAGGCGAATATGTGATTGTGGCAAGCAGCACGCACAGCGATGAGATACTTCAAGACTATGCCCAGAGGTGGAAGATCGAAAGCTTGTTTGGTTGTTTGAAGTCGCGTGGCTTTTGTTTGGAAGCCACCCATGTCACCGAGCGAGAGAGGCTGGAGAAACTGCTGGCGCTGCTGACGGTGACTTTTTGTTGGGCCTACATTGTGGGTAAATGGTTGGCACGCATCCGTCCCATCAAAATCAAGAAACATGGTCGGCTGGCGAAAAGTCTTTTTCGTCATGGGTTCGATCACTTGCGGCGCGTATTATGCAATCAGGATTGCTTAACCAAACGCTTTGAGTTCATTAGACTTTGTAATCTTTTGTCCTGTACTTAGAGTCTTCGGTTAGAAGAAAGAAGAGGTAGTCAACGCCACCGCGCTGCACACCTACGTATCGAGTGGTTACGTACATAGTAGATCTCCGGCCAAGTTCTTAAGCCTATATTGGAAACAAAAACAATAATACTTTGACTGAGTTAGGTTACGCCACCGTCGATATGGGGCACTAGTCGAAGAGATTACACCGAACGTCCCATCATAATTGAGGATTTTTTAGCCGCGCGCAGGTGCATTATTAGACTAAACTTCCGCTCTTCGTGGTGGTTGCTGGTATGCTCATCGTGCGACCTTTCACTTATAGTTCCGTCTGTGCTCAGTGATACATCTCTGTTAGCTGCTCCGTTTTATTAGCGTGAGTTGCGGACGCGGTGTTTAGTTCTGGATTTGGGGGTGGGAGTTGTCGTTATCAGACGCCGCCCTGTTCGGCTCTCATTCTCGCGTACTGCGGGCAGAAGGAAGAGACACGGCAGTAGGATTCACAACGCACGCTTGAGCCTCTCCGCTCCTCGACGTAGAGACCCGCCTTCGTGATATTAGCCTCCGCTTCTTCGCGGGTGTCGAAGACTCTGACCGCCCTCTTCTGCCCCTGCTTCATGACGGCGAATCGCGTGGGCCGCTCCCATCTTTCTTCAGGAGTGCAGGGAAGGATTTCTCCGGCTTCGGCATTCATGTGCAGGCGCACGCGCTCTACTAAAAAGCTATCGGCAGTCTCATTTGCCCAGAGCGGCACGGTGAAGGTCTGCACCTGCGTCGAAGGGTAATTCGAATCAAAAGCTTTACTCTTCGACCAGTCCCGATAGATGGCCACTATCTGGATGGTCTCAACATGTGCGCCCGTGAGCCTCAACAGATGCGCGTAGAGGTTGAGCTGCTGCTCCCACTCCTCCTTGACGCCGTTCATCGTCGTCCACACCGATACAAATTTATAGTCAGTCAGAACACCGTCCTCGTAATAGAGATCAAATGTACCAGTGACGTTGACGCCCTCGACCTCCGTGTTAAGTGTTCGCTCAGCTTGGTGGCGCGGGATGTCGGCATGATTCTCCAGCATCTGGTGCATCAGGGAGCCCACCGCCGCCCAGAGCCTTTCCGAAGCGTCTTCCGTGATCTCATCCCAGTGCTTGATGGTCAGGGCGCGAATCTGCGGAGGGCTGATGAGTTCCGTGACGGAAATCTGGCCTAAGACAGGCTGCCTTATCTTAGATACGGCAGCAATTAGTGGTGCGGGCAGGTTTAATTCGTTAGTAATTCTCATGATCTATGGAGATTGAATATCGGGAGTTGTTAATAGATGAACGACGGCCGCGTCCGGTTGTGAGGTTCCCCAACCGTGAGGGATTCGTTCTATTGCTGATTATACAGTTCTCTTAACTGCACGAACCAGCCGTGTGGCATCCTCTGTCTCAGCCTTCCCTGCCTCCAGCTCCTTCTTTCTGGAGAGAGCGCTTGGAATTTACGAAATAGGACTATTAAGAAGCCTTTACCCCTATATGCCATATATGGCATAATCTAAATATGAGTTCTCCCCCGGTCAAACCGCTCGTCTGGATCGGCTCGTCGCTCAAGGGCCTGCGCGAGTTCCCCGACGAGGTCAAGGATGAGATGGGCTTCGCCCTCTATGAAGCGCAGTGTGGTCTCAAACCGACGGCCGCCAAGCCGCTCAAGGGCTTCGGCGGCGCGGGCGTGCTGGAGATCATCTCTGACTACCAGACAGACACCTACCGGACCGTCTACACGGTGCGGCTTGAGGAGCGCGTCTACGTGCTGCACGCCTTCCAGAAGAAGTCGAAGAAGGGGATTGCGACGCCGAAGTCCGATCTCGAACTGATTAAAAGAAGGCTCCGGCAGGCCGAGGAGCTGCATAAAGAGTGGCGGCTGGAGCAAGAAGGTGAAGTATGAAGAAAGTGGTGAAGAGTACGAAAGTCCAAGTTGAGCACACCCGTAGCAGCGGCAACGTCTTCGCGGACCTCGACCTCCCTGATGCCGAGGAGCGCATGCTGAAGGCACAGTTAGCAATTCAGATCCGCCGATTCATCGAAGCGAAGGGGTGGACGCAGACGGAAGCCGCCGAAGCCGTCGGGCTGGACCAACCGAAGGTGTCGCACCTGCTGCGCGGGCGGCTGGCGGGCTTCTCGGTTGATAGACTGCTGAGTATCCTGAACCGTCTCGGGCACTCGGTGGAGGTCCGCATCTCGGCGGAAGAGCATGACCCGGAAGAAGCTCAAACACTCGTTACTGTAAGCTGATCTGGAGATGTCAAAGCCTCAGATCAAATGCCCGAGTTGCAAGACGTCCATGCCTTACACGGCAGCGGCCTGTCCCGGCTGCGGTCGCCGGATGGTGAGCACTGGCGGAATGGTGAAAAGTGCCCCGAGCGAATCAATTAATATCCTTGATCGCACACCATACTCTGAGTGCTGGGCTCAGGACTGCGTGTTCAACGTCACGGCCCAGGACGCTAAGTGCCCGAACTGCGGTATTCCTAATCCCTACTGGGCACGACCGGACCCGGAGCTAGCGACCGCCCTTTCCAGCCAATGGGTCGGCTGCTATCTGATCATCTCGATGTTCATCCTGGCGATTGTGCTCGCGGTCGTCGGCGCTAACATAGTCGGGAGGACGGAAAATCCTGGTATCTTTGTAGTCATCACGACGGCCATCTCCATCGGCGTGCCCCTGCTGGTTTTCCGTCATCTTCGACGCAAGGCCGGACTGGTGAGGGACCCTTCGCCCGAGCCTGACTATGCCTCCGGCATGTCACTCACGCTCAAGGGTAGCGAGAGCATCATCCAGCAGCGGATCAAAGACCTCAAGGCGCGCGATCAGCAACTCAGTGCGGTGATGGAGCGGGCCAAGCACAACACTGGCGAGCAGTGGCAGAGAGTGCGCCAGATGCTTACAGAGGCGCTCGACACGGTGCGCGCTCAGAGCACGCGCTACCAAATGAAGCTGACGGAGATCAAGCTGGTGCGCTGGCAGAACAGGCTCGCCCCGCTGCTTTACGGCTGGGAGGGGCTCGGCTATGAGCAGAACGAGGCGCGTCTCAAGGCTCTTGAGACGACGCGCGCCACGGGGTCTGAGATTCGGTCGAAGCTTCTTGAGTACAAGAAAACCCTCGGTGCCATACCGGACGTTAAGGAATTGGAGGGCCGTCTGGAGGAGACTCTGGCTTCCTACAGGAAAGTTCACGAGGGGCTGGTGGCTCGCCAGGCTGTACTGGCCCTGCAAGGTGTATCGCCGGTACGCGAGGCGCTGAGTCCGGCATCCTACCCGATGGCCGGCAAGCGTGAGGGTGAAGTCTTTAACGCACAGGTCGCGATCACCGACTTCTCCTCTTCATTCGCCGAGTTGGAGGCAGAATATACACGGCTACAGAGTGAGGGCGACGTGGCGCAGGAGATCGGCCGAATTCTAGAAAGAGCCGACGATCAGATCACATGAAACTCGTCATCAATAGTAAAACGAAAATGTTATTAGCACTTTGTGGCGTGTCGGCTGCTTTGGTCTCGGTCGCCTGCCCGCATCGTACTCAGAACAACACGCGTTCACCCGTTAAATCATCAAGACAATCTGCGACTATCTCAACTCCGCAATCAATCAAGGCGTCTGGTACTCCAGAAAACTTGAGCCGAGTGTTAGCACCTTCGAGGGGTTGCCTCTATCACGGTTTTCATCCCGGTGGGGCTAGTAGTCCATCACGATGAATTTGATGGTTGATCTTTGAATCGCTTATACTC
>CAXTPS010000069.1:0-8531 GCA_964246305.1 uncultured Pyrinomonadaceae bacterium | reverse complement strand
TTTACTTTGAGTCTCACACTTGTTACTCGCGCAAGTAGCTCAACTGTCTGACTCACTTTTCATTGTGCAATCAGGACAGAAGTATGCAGCCTCCTTCTGCTATACCAGACGCGCTCCTGAAAAGATTTTTCATCTCCTTTCTCGTTAACGATATTGTATCCAAGCAGCGCGCCAAGGGTTTACGGAATTTGAGGAACTGAATAAATACGACAAGCCCTGTTGTCACTTGCCGGTGACAACAGGGCTTATGTTTACTACACAGCTTCGGTCGCTGAGATGCGCCCAAAGATGCGAACCTAGTCAGCCTGCATCTTAACGCATCTCTCGACTCAAGCTCAAATCTACAGCACAAGAAAGCTGACAAGAGTGGGGTTATCACCTGCTCTCAGCATTAGCAGCCCTTAGCCGGAGCAATGGATAAGGGTGAGCTTTAATCTCCTATCTCTGGTTATGTAGTAGCTGCTCGTGATTGCTACTACAGAAAGAAAAACCCATGTCGAAGAAGTCAGCCAAAAGAGAGAGTTTTAAGAAACTTGCAGAGGCATCTCAAACAAAGAGCAAGAGGAACAGGCATAGACTGTGGGTGGTAGCTGTTTGTTTTGTTGTGGCGCTAATCGCTACCAGTGGGATGGCCGCCAGATGGGGCGCTGCACCGATGCCAGCGTCACCGCAGCCCACGCCGAGCCCGACGCCTGTCATAGCAAAGGAATATATCTATGCGGGCTCAAAGTTAATTGCGACCGAAGAACCGGGAGGAGTTGCTCCGTCTGGAACTGACCTGGCTGTGTGGAGACTTTCCACGGGCAGTTGGTACATACTGGGCGGCACGACTGGGACCCAGTCTTCCCAGCAGTGGGGCATGAGCGGCGATCTCCCCGCTCCCGGCGATTATGACGGCGACAGCAAAACGGACTTTGCCATCTTCCGTCCAACAAGTTCCGCTTGGTATATCCTCAAAAGCTCGGACAGCGCGCTGATGTCACAGACATGGGGCACGACTGGGGACAAGATCGCACAGGCTGACTTTGATGGCGACGGCAAATGTGACATCGCGGTGTTTCGTCCATCGAATGCTACTTGGTACATCTCTAACAGTTCCAACTCGTCAACTACTTCTCAGGCTTACGGCATCACCAGCGACCAGCCTGTCTCTTCGGATTACGATGGCGACGGCAGAGCCGATATCGCCGTGTGGCGTTCATCGACGAGCAGCTTCTACATTCTACAAAGCACGAACGGCAGTACACGCTCTCAGGCTTGGGGACTGAGCGGGGATAAACCCGTGCCGGGAGATTATGACGGAGATGGCAGAACAGATGTTGCTACATGGCGGGGCTCAAATAATACATGGTACATCCAGAACAGCTCAACCGGTGCGATGACTACTCAGCAGTGGCGCAATCAGGCAACTGATATAGCTGTACAAGGTGATTATGACGCTGATGGGAAGACTGATATTGCCGTGTGGTGCAGTAGTGGAGCAGAAGTCGGTTGGTGGTTCATCCTGAAGAGCTCCAATGGTCAGACTCGCTCAGAAGCTTGGGGAACAACCAACGACATACCTGTACCTGCCCCTTACAGAAGATGATACTGCGACACTCAATAAATATGTCTCTCTGCTTTAACTGAAACGTCTTTGAATCTTTCGCAACAACAGTGAATAGAAAAGCCATGAATCATATTATCTCCTGCATGGATGCCGATTCCTCTTCCATTTTTTCTCGACGAGTAAGCCTCATACTTAGATTGGTAGCTCGCAGCAATTATGAGGTTCCCATGTCGCGCTTATGGTTTACCCAAGCCAAATACGCAGTATTGGCTTCCCTATTAATGGCGCTCATGGTCACGCCTGCTTTCGCACAGATGCCCGGTGATGGCGCTACGTCCAAAGGCAATCAACCGGGAGCGCCCGCCGGTAGTTATACTTTAACCGATTTTGAACACCTCAATCTTTACAACGGGAATCTCAACTTCAGTCTGCCTCTGGTAAAAATAGGCGGGCGCGGCGGAGCCAAATCGTCTGTGAATCTGACGATTGATGGTATGCAATGGCACCTGGATGTAGACGCACCCACACGTCAAAATGTGGTCATTCCATCGCAAGGTCAGTATCAAAACTATATGTTGTCTCCGGCCACGACGGCTACGGTTAATTGTCGTATAGAAGATACGTCATCTGGTCACCACCTATCCTGGAATTTCGTTTGTGATGAAATTCCGATGAGTCAGGCTACGACGCTTAATCTCAGTATTATCAATGAGTATGTAGGCCCGACGGGAATGGGAGAAACCACCTACAATATTTCTCCCTATGCCTGTGGGAGAAAACCCGGCTACGGTCCGGGCGTGGTACAAGGTCAGGGAGCGAAGTTCGGTAGATATCATCCAATAACCTTAACCCGCCTCACTTTTATCGCCTCGGATGGCACAGAGTATGAACTGCGCGACACGCAGCTAGGCGGAAAGCCGGTTACGCATACTGATAATAACCCGGTCGAGCGCGGCCATACATTTGTCAGTGCGGGCGGTGAAGGCATCGTTTTCGTTGCGGACGACCCGATTTTTGATGTCGTTCCCGAGGTTGGCTCGAACTGCCCTGCACTGTTCTATCCTTCCGGTTATCTGTACTTCTCTGACGGAACCAAGTATCACGTTAACAGCGCCGGCGACATCGAATATATCCGCGACGCTAACGGCAATACAATCTCTTATCTTTACGATACGACTCACCGCGTCACGCAAATCACTGACTCGCTGAACCGGCAGGTGATTATCACTTATGATAATGCTTCCTCTAACTCTGATGAAACTTACGACGACATTAAATACCAGAGTGCTGCAAGCACCTGGCGGCATGTGAAAGTCTTTCGCACATCATTGAGCCACGCGTTAAGAAGCGGCTTCTCTATTTCTTCGATTTCAGACTTGTTTGGCGCGCTAACCGGACTGTCTTCTAACCCATACAATCCTGATGGCATGGCTACCAGAGTTGAGTTACCTGATGAGAGCAACCGCAACTACAAGCTCTTCTATAATCCTTACGGAGTGTTGGCGAGAGTCGAAGTCCCGACCGGTGGGGCGGTCGAGTATGACCGTGCGGCACCAGACCCGTGGGGAGTTACGGCCAATGAACCCTTAGTCCAAAGACGAGTTTATGCCGAGGGCGGAGGTCTTGCTCAGAGTACTGCGCCCGATCAAAAACAGGTATATAGCTGGGAGAAGTCTCCGCTGTCCAATCCGCAGCGGACAGTCAACGTGACGGTCGAGAACTTTGCGAGAACCCCATCAGCCACCACCGGGCAGTTGACCGAGCAATTGCAGTCAAAGGAAATTCACAGTTATTACGGCTGGCCGGATGTGCAGCGGCTTAGCTATTATGGCCCCTGGCGCGAAGGCTTGGAGTTCAAGTCCGAGACATATGCTCCCGGCGCCACTACCCCGTTGCGGCGCATAGAGACCGAGTGGGAGCAGCCATATCCAGTCGGTTGGGTGACGCAGACTCAGGCGAACCAGTCACCGGAAACATCACCGAACAATAATCCGCGGATCAAGTCCATCACTACGTCGCTGCTTGATGCCGGCTCGAATCTCGTCTCCAAGCAAATCTTCGGCTATGACAATAGCCCTGCTTTTAGACCCTACAATAACAGGACCGATGTCTGGGAATACGCTTTCGGGAATGGGGCTGCTAGTACTCAATTACTCCGGCACACACAGACCAGGTATCTCTTCACCGATACTTCTCCTAATCCGACACCGACGCCCAGCCCCAGCCCGAATCCCTCGCCGACTCCTGTCGAATGCTTTTATTGCCCATGCATCGGTAACTGTCTGATTGAGGGGATGAGCGGCCCCAGCGTGCAGGAATATGTTAATCAGCATTTGTTCAGGCTGCCGGCAGAAGTGCGTGTCTATCAAGGTATGGACGATAATACGGAGCAGCTACAGGCGCGAACCGAATATGTCTATGATGAGGAGGCCTCGCTTTGGCCTCGTAGTAACATTACAGGATGGACTGATCCCGGTTCGCCTGCGCGCGGTAATGTGACAACCACAAAGAGTTGGGTCACGCCTACTGTCGAAACTGCGTATGTCAAGACGCTTGCCAGGTATGATGTCGCGGGTAACCTGATCGAGACGACAGATGCGAACAATGCAGTGGCAGTTAGTCCGAAAGTCACGACCATTAACTACACAGACTGCTTTGGTCCAGCAGATGGGAATGCCCGCACCGGGACATCACCTACATCCCTGACAGGCTCTACCTATGCTTTCCCCACGAGTGTGACCAATCTGTTGGGGCTAACGGCTTACACCAAATACGATTACTACTCCGGCTCACCAGTCACAACTGAAGATCACAACGGCGTGAAGAGCAATATGTTCTATGACGACCCGCTTGGCCGTATCAAACAGATTGTACAGGCCGTAGGCACAGCGTGGCAAAGACAGATCTCTTTTGATTACCAAGATAATATCCGCACTATCATCACGAAGAGTGACCTCAACACCTTTGGCGACCAAAAGCTCAAGAGTGAGACAATCTACGATAAATTAGGGCGTACTATTGAAACTCATTCTTATGAGAGCAATAGTAGCTTTGTGACAACTGGACAGACATACGATGGACTGGGGAGAGTCATCAAGTCTACCAATCCCTATCGCACTACAAGCGACTCCACCTATGACTGGATTGAGACAAAATATGACGTGCTTGGCAGGGTAACAGATGTTAAGACTAATTCAGATAACGCTCTCGTCAAGACCGAATACGCAGGCAATACGGTAACAGTCACAGACCAGTCTGGAAAGCAGCGAAAGAGTGTGGCGGATGCTCTAGGCAAACTCGCAGTTGTCTATGAAGACCCTAGCGGGAATAACTACCAGACCAGCTACACTTATGATGCGCTAGGTGACCTGCTCACGGTGACGCAAGGAGCGCAGACTCGTACTTTCGTCTATGACGCTCTGTCAAGGCTCACTTCGGCAACCAACCCTGAAACCGGGACCATCGGCTACACCTACGACAATAACAACAATCTGCAAACTAAGACAGATGCCAGAGGAACAACTACGACTTATAATCATGACCTGTTGAATCGCGTCACACAGCGCAGCTACAGTGGCGGGACAGCGGTTGCTACGCCGACAGTGACTTACACTTACGATGCTCCAGGCGTACCCAACTCTAAGGGACGATTGACATCTGTCAGCAGTAGTGTGTCCACATATAACTATACTGGTTATGATGCTATGGGTAGAGCCACAGCGAGCCAGCAAGTAACAGATGGGCAGACCTATGCGATGAGCTACGGTTATGATCTTGCAGGCAACATGACGAGCCAGACCTATCCAACGGGACGTGTAATTACAAATAGCTTTGATAATTCGAACAGACTGAGCCTGATTAGCGGACAGCTAATAGGTGAGGGGACTAAAACTTATGCTAACAGCTTCAATTACACGGTTGATGGAATGGTTGAGAGAATGCGACTCGGTAACGGCAGATGGGAACATACATCATTCAATAAAAGATTGCAGCCCATAGAAATTGCACTAGGGGCTTCGAGTGCTGACTCTAGTCTCTTGAAACTACAGTATGACTATGGGACGACTCAGAACAACGGTAACGTGTTGCGGCAAATTATCACTGTTCCGACTATTGGCGCGAACACAGGCTACACGGCTACTCAGCACTACAGGTATGATGAATTGAATCGCCTTACCGGAGCACAGGAGATCACCGGGGAAAGCGCGACTTGGCAAATAAGCGGGCAACCCCTCTGGCAGCAATGCTTCAGCTATGATCGGTTCGGCAATCGTGCGATTGATATCAATAATACTACCTCTACCCTAATTGGACCAAATCCACAAATCAACCTGTTGAATAACAAAATCAGCCCGCGTTCGGGCGAGTATTACGAATACGACTTAGCCGGTAATCTGAAGAAGGGACAAGGAGGCGATGTCTTCGGATATGATGGTGAGAACAAGCTGGTGCAGTATCAAGGTGGAACAACGCAGATCGGCGGTGCTTATTATTATTATGATGGCGAAGGCAGAAGAGTTAAGAAAGCTAGACCATCGGAGACAACTATCTTTGTGTATAACATCAGCAGCCAATTGGTGGCGGAGTACACATCATCTACGCCAGACAATAATGGGACGAGCTATTTAACAACTGATATTTTAGGTACGCCCCGGATCCTTACTAAAGCTGATGGCAGTGTAAAATATCGGCATGATTACCTGCCATTTGGAGAAGAGGTTTATGCTGGAACGGGTAATCGCACGACCGGTCAAAGTTACAATGAGGCATTGACTCCATTAGATAAGACGAGGCAGAAGTTCACTCAAAAAGAGAGGGATGTTGAGACAAATCTGGATTACTTCGGAGCTAGATACTATTCATCGTTGCATGGAAGGTTCACAAGTGCCGATCCTGAGAATGCAGGGGGCAATATAAGTGCGCCTCAAAGTTTGAACGGATATGCTTACTCCCTTAATAATCCGCTAAGATATATCGATCCAGACGGGCTTCGATGGGCACAAATATTTCAAGATGGCTCGTTATTCTATGAATGGTTTGATGATGAGAAAAAGGATATAAAAGGAGAGACTGAATACAGCAGGGCTTTGGGTGCTGGATGGTCGGCAGTTTCTTTTGATGAATCGAAACCATATGCTTTTACAAGCGGTGTACTGTCGCCAGGCGAAACACTAACAACGACGACGCTCAACCCTAATGGAACAGTTGGCACATCGCAGCATACTGTTACTTTGGGAGAATGGTTGAAAACTATATGGTTCATTGGGAGGATGCCAACAGACTCCTTGCATCAGCAACTTGGTCAAAAACTTCTACGCGACTTTATCAGCTCAATAGTTGGAACGGATACTAATTTCAACCTTCCAAATGTTCCTGGACCTGCCACCGGGACTGCTTCTACGAAAGACAACAGTTCAATTACTAAATCTGAAAAGAGAAAACTAGGCAATCTCCTAAATCGAGCAAGCGATAAAATTGCTGACGTAATTCGTTCTAGAGGTGGCACCGGTGATAATGTTAGACAAGCTGGTCATTGGGCTGAAAGGACATTAGCGGAAGCAGCCAAAGCTGCTACTGAAGGAGATGCCACAGCAGAAACCGCGATTAAGATAGCTAAACAGGCTGGCCGTCTAGGTCAAAGGCATTAGCGTACAAACTGTCTAGGGAAGAGGAGTATTGTTATGGCAATAAAGCAACTACATCGGCACCTGCACCCGCAACTACATCCGATACTTTCGGAATTTCACAAGCTTACTGGACATCAATTAAGAGCGGTTTGGCGTGTTTACACGGAGGAGTGTTTAGACAAAATTGTATTTGAATTTGATCAAGATTCATTTGTGGTGGAAGCTGTACCGGAAGATGATACTATTGTGTTTTATCTTATTAGCAACAATGACCGCAATACACATGACTGGATAGATGCGAGTGATTCTGTGCCATGGATGGCGACTATTGGGGAGCCGTTCGGCTGGGGTTGGATTATCATCAATCAGCAAGATGCTCTTGATGGAATTCTAATCAGCTTCGGCGGAATTACACCACAGTTAATGCTAAATGTCATGGCATCCTCAATCAAGGAAAGCATTATTCACCAACCTTCTGAATAAGGATTTGTATTCACTCTATCTGTAAATCAGTGGCTGAAAAAATTCCGTGTTGAAAACAAAGGGCTTACGGAATCAGCTTTCCGAGAATTGCTTCATTGAAGCCCGTGAACTGTTGATTCTTCGTAATCGATTTCAACTCCTAATCCACATTCTAATATATTTATGGCCGATAGATACCCTTCCGCGGACATGTACAAATGTGCCTGTGCATACCTAAAAGCTATTAACCCAACATCGATTTGTGGCATTGATTGGAGCCAAATTTTATGAACACCAGTCCTATCAACAGCCCGACCTGACAATCTGAGGCCGGGGACTGCCGGGTGTGAACTCACTTTCGCCCGCGGGCGAGACTGAAGCCCGGTACGCGTAATTCAAGGGATCACCAATGACTCTAGGAAAATTTTAATTCGTCCCAAATACTTAGGCGCGGGCTGCCGCTGACCAGCTTCCCATCGCCTCCACGTGCTCTCATCCACGCCGAGAGTCTCGGCCATCCTCTCTTGAGGAAATCCAAGGCTCTGACGAATTAGCTTAAGCCACCCCACCATGGGCGGGCCAGAGGTGTAGGGGCAGTAGCCAAGGTACTGAATGATCCGAGGGATAAGCCACACTGCCGGTTGTTTCCTGTTTGATTCCCAGTTATAAATAGTCGTCTCATCTACTCCAATCTGCTCTGCCACCTCTTTCTGCAACAAATCTAAGTCTAGCCGCTTCTGTCTCAGATGGTCTCCAAGCGTATTAAGAATTCTCGGATAGGCTGAATTCTTAGGCTTAAGGGCTCTCAGAGGGATATGGCAAAAGGGCAACGCAGGGATGTCCCTGCGGATTCTGGAACGACCCGACCAGAGAATGTCGCTGCACTCCTTTGC
>CAXTPS010000068.1:0-9893 GCA_964246305.1 uncultured Pyrinomonadaceae bacterium | reverse complement strand
TGCCGATGGGCGGACTCAACCACAACTCACTTACACAGACTACTTAGAACCTCCTGGGAGAATTGTTGTTTATATCTGAGGCGTGTAGCTAATGGGCTTAATCTACGACAGCCCGCATTTTGGAAAAGTCGTCGGGCGTATTGATTCGGATGGACTTGTCTATGATGGAGTCGGCATCTTCTCCAAAAACATCGGGCGTGTTGACAGTGATGGTTATGTGTATGACGGCATCGGCATCTTCGGTGCAGCCGTCGGCAGATTTAAGAATGATGGCAAGATTTATAACGGTGTCGGTATTTTGAGCGAATGCATTGGCAGAGTCGAAAGCGATGGACTTATTTATGATGGAGTTGGTTTCTTCTCAACCTGTATCGGCAAGGCGGAATCACCTCACATCTTCGGCGGCGGTGCTGCCTTGTTGTTGCTTATCAGATAGCCAGCGTAAGGCGCTCGGTATACTCAACGCCGCACCGAACAAGCTATCTGAGGTGTTCGTGTCAAGCGATTTTTCAGCTCAGGCCGACGCTCTCAACTAACGTGGAGCCTCTCTTCCGCAAGCATTCCATGTATCTTGCTTCGTCATAGGTGGTGCGTGTCTGCCAGCATCTGTAGATGATCCTGATCCATTTATAAGCGAGAGTGCGCACCGCCGCCTGATGACTCTTCCCCTTGGCCCGCTGCTGTTGATAGTAAGCTCGCGCCCACTGAGAGTGCCGGATACTTTCACCCGCATACTCGACGAACGATTGGCGCAGGAACTTCGGGCAGAAGTAGCGCCACCTTGTCCATGATGACTTGCCACTGCGCTCGACCACCGGCGCGACCCCACTGAAGCGCAGCAACTCGTCGGCGTTCGCCCATCGCTCTCGATTCGATCCCATCGCGGTCAAGAGTCGTGACATGTAGACCGGGCCTGCACCGGGCAACGAGGCGAAGAGGTCGAAGTCCTCATGCGTTTGGCACAACGCTTCGATCTTCCGGTCGAACTGGCGGACGACCTCAAGGGTGGTTTTCATCTGTGCCGCCAGTGCTGTGGCCATCAGCACCGAGGAGTTGATCACCGCGCTGTCGGTAGTCAGCGGCACAGCTTCTTTGATCGCCGCCAGACGCGCAGCAAGCGTGTCGCGGCGATGCGAGTTGTGCTCGCGAAAGAACTTCTCAAGCGTTGCGCGGCGCACCCCCTTTAATGAATCGAGGCTCGACCACCGCAGCAGAAAGTCAGAGACAAGCGTGGTGCGAACATCAGGGAACCACTGCAAGACTTGCGGGAGGTAGCCCTTCAAGAGCGCCGTCAGCCGGTTGCTGATTCTGGTCTGGTCTGAGACTAAGCGGCGGCGATGCTCGACCAGCAGTTGCAACTCTCGGGTCTGTTTATCATCGGGCAGCCACGCTTTGAGGCGATCTCTGTGATGGATCAGCAACTCGACCAGATACTCAGCATCACGGGGATCATCCTTGGCGCGTGAAGGCGAGAAAGCTTCGCGGAACTTCGCCAAAGTCTTCGGGTTGACTGGATAGATGACGAGGAAGTCGTACTTCAACAGCGCATAGATGAGCGGCCCACGAGACTGTTCGAGGCAGACGGCGATGCGCTCTCCACCAAAGCGCGTGCGTAAGCCGAGTGCCCATTCGTCTATAGCTTCGGGGGTCTGCTTGATGACGGAGAGTTCTTGAGCACCTGTCGAGGTGTCAACCAAACAGAGATCATGCTTTTGATCCGACCAGTCAAGGCCAATGTAAGCTGCAAAGTGTTCCATCACAGTCTCCTTGAGAGCAACCGCAGTCAGGGTCACGACATGGATGGAACATGCTGGCTTTCACTCAAGCGAAGGACTTATAGTAGAGCCGTTCACTGCGACGGTATCTGAGTATTCGTTAGGTGAGCGAAAGCGCCGCGCAGGGTGTGCGACACGCTTGTTACAGGCATCGCAACTGCCGTTCATTCGAGAGTCGTCACACCCGCCCGGCATGTTCCATCTTCGCCATAGGTATTACAGCAAAGATGTCCCGCGTACACCTATAAGTCATTCGACCGGAGCGGAAATAGCTCGCCTTTCATTCGCAAGATTGGATGCTTGGTTGGATGTTTCCCGCCCGGTCAATTCCAGTGTTAGGTTTGTCTGTTGAATGGTAAAGATCAAAGCGTGAAATCAACTGTCTTGAACTTTAACGAAGCGGAAGATTGCTTGCGTGCTAAAGCATCTTGAATGCTGGGAGCCTCGCTCCAGCGTCGAACGTTGAGGCTCATGTAAGTTGAAACGCCAGGCGGCGGTGGACACGCTGAATGCGAGAATCAATCTTGAAGGCTGAGGAAATAAAGAATGGCTGCGATATACGAAACCTAACAACTCATTGAACGCGAGCGGAATGAGCTTGGATGTCATCCGACAGATTGGATGCTTGGTTCGTTGTGCTCCGCCGCGTTAATTCGAGCGTTAGATGCTCGCCTGTTGGGTACAGTATAATGCCGTATTATGCCGACAGTCTTGAGACACAGAGCGTATCGCATCTACTTTTACAGCCATGAGCCGAACGAGCCGCCTCACGTTCATGTTGATCGGGACAACCTATCAGCTAAGTTTTGGTTGAATCCGGTCTCTTTAGCGAGTAATCTTGGCTTTAGCGCCAGAGAATTGCGGCAAGTTGAGCGAATTGTCAGAGAACATCAAGTCCAGTTATTGGAGGCATGGAATGGGTATTTTAGCGTTGGCCGCTGATGAGCGAGTTGCAGATGTAGAGTTCACAGAAGATATGTTGACCGTTCAGCTAATGGACGGCAGACGAATTAGTGTGCCGCTCGTATGGTATCCGCGTTTGTTGAGTGCTACGGAAGAACAAAGAAAGCATTGGCGGATCATTGGTGGCGGCTATGGGATACATTGGGAAGATGTGGACGAAGATTTAAGCACAGAGGGCATGTTGCGAGGTGCGCCAGCGCCGCGTCAGCCATTAGCGAAAGCCTCTTAAATGACAGCCCGCATCTAACAACTCATTGAACCGGAGCGCGAGTTAGCTTGGCTTTCATCGTCAACTTGTGTGTGTATCGGCGTTGCGTGCGCGCCCGGTTAATTCGGGCGTTAGGCGTCTGGAGAATAGAGTTATGGCAGATTACGCCAATAAACAGGGCCTAATCTTCATTTCATATCGCAGGGAGGATAGCGCAGGCATAGCAGGTCGTATCTACGACCGCCTTATTCAAGAGTTCGGCAGGAACGCCGTTTTTAAGGATGTCGATTCCATCCCGCTTGGCACTAACTTTAAGCAGCACATTGATTCCGTGATACAGAGATGCGATGTGGTTATAGCCATAATTGGAGATAACTGGTCGGGAATAGATAAAGAAACAAATAAATCACGTTTGGCCGAACCGAGAGACTTCGTTAGACTTGAACTCGAAGCCGCCTTAAAGCGTAATATTCCAGTCATACCGCTTCTCGTAAATAACGCGTACATGCCATCTGAAGAGAGTTTGCCCCCATCACTGATAGAACTAACATCTCGCAATGGGATGCCCATCGGACATGATCCACGCTTTCATCCCGATGTAGATCACCTAATCAAGAAGTTGAAACAACTTTTCGACGCTCAATCTGGAATGGCGCAACCACCACAAATCACGAATCTACGCGGGGCCGCGTCAGCTACAGAAGAGGCGCAAGCGGCGCATTCTCCTCTGGGAGCTAGAACAAGTAGACCGAACCCAGTCGTCTCAAATCAAACTGGCATCTTCAAGCCCCTCCTCTGGATTCTCTGGATTGTTGGCGGAACGTCCGTCGGAGCAACTCTTGCTTATATCGGATGTATCATTTATCAGCCTTCTAGTTCTGTAGGGTATACAGCTATTGCTATTAGCGGGCTTTTAGGGGCGGGCGTTGCAGTAATGTTGCAGAGAAGACGTTGAGACATAGTAGCTCTATAAAGCTTGGCGACGCCTAACAACGGCATGCACCCGACGCCCCGCCACGATCCCTCTCATGTACGTTGAATGTGGGCGCGGGTGATGCCAGCGTTAGGCACTTCATGTATATCGTGACTGAAAACGGTCAGACGCAATTGTGAAAGCTGCTCCAGTTTGCTTGTGTCGAAGGTGAATATATGCTACAAGAATTTTCTTGTAACCGTCCGTCGCCGTATTGAAATATCCTGCTTATTCGGCCTCATCTTCCAAAGGAGAAAGTGCCATGTACGAACCTCAATACGCTCTCGAAAAGAAGCGAAGAATAGCACCGTTTGTCATTTTTAGTTTGGCGGTCATCTATGTATTCTCACCGGTAGATATTATTCCCGATATACCGGTTATCGGGTGGATAGATGATAGCGTTATTCTCTCAGCCGCAACGTTGAACATGTTGGAGAAAGGATTTGGTATCCAAAGTCACTTCTTTATCACATTACTGAGCCTGATCAAGTGGATAGTCATTATTCTAGGAGCAATTGCCATTGCTCTCTTTGCCGTAGTCGGCCTTCTTATATACAAGTGGCTTGTTGGATAAAAGCTACATCCCAATTTAAGATGCGTCTTCTTCACAAGATTATTTTATATGGACGCCGCGCCTAACAACTCATTGAACCGGAGCGCGAGTGAGCTTGCATTTTATCGTCAACTTGGATGGACTCGGCGGTTCGTCGCGCCCGGTTAATTCGGGCGTTAGACACGCTTCGCATAGTGAGCGTCATAATTGATGCCTCTGGCCCATGTCGAGAGACTTAGGCATGACTTGTGCTACACTCAAGCATAAGCAAGGAGTAATGAAAAATGAACAAGAGAACCGCAAAGAAAATCTCGCAGCTAATGAATGAAGGTTTACAGGAAAAATATGAAGCTGATGATCGCCGAATACAACACCATACTCTCAAGCGCATGAGTGAGGGCGCGTACTTTTATGTTGGAGATCAGCCAAGCGGCCCGGACTCGGATGTATATACGTGGACAGCAAATCTTGGAATGAGTAAGGATGCTTTTGAGGGAAGGGTTATGGGTCGCGATCTAAAGAAGATGCAAGAGCGTCATTTGATCAGGTATGACAGACACCTTGACGAGTTTCTTCTAACCGAAAATGGGCGTGTATTAGGACAACAAGATGAGTAGAGTAAATAAGGCGTTCCCAAACAATCCTTTATGCCAAATACTCGATACTCTACTTTCAAATTAGGACAGTACCGTTTCTTTGAGGCCGGTAAATGCAAGTGGCTCGTTCCTGTGAAGGGCGGTCTAACAACTCATTCAACCGGAGCGCGGGATAGCGCGGCTTTCATCGTTGAATTGTTCTGTAGTCTTGTGTGCTGCTCGCCCGCGCCCGGTTAATTCGGGCGTTAGGTTGCTGTTGAATGCTTCGACTCAAACTATCGAATCAGCAATCTTGACTTTAGTCGCGCGGGATTGGTTGAATACTATTGAATCTTGAATGGTGTGAGCCTCGCGCTAAGAATCGAAAGCTGATGCTTAATGACATTGAATCGCCAAGCGGCGCTCTGCGAGTTGAATGATAAAATCAACATGGGAGGCTCAGGAGCGGCGGAATAGTCACGTCGAACGAAACCTAACAACTCATTGAACGCGAGCGGAAATAGCTCGGATGTCATCCGCGAGACTTGAATGCTTGATACAATTCTTCCCGCCGCGTTAATTCGGGCGTTGGGCGGCTATCCTACAATCTAAGAAAATAGTGCTTGTAGGAAACTCGATTTTGCTGATAGACTTCGCTCCTCGGTAGCTACCTCAGCTTAAGTTTTAATTGGTTGTAGGTATACTTTATACGCAACGTTTGAGGACTGTCGTGAAAATGACGCCGCGGTAGGTTCTATTCCTCATCTTCTGCGTCACTCATAACCTCAGGAGATACAAATGAAAAAACAATCCTTGAAGGCTCTTGGCGTCCAGTGCATTGTTGTCGTGACTTTGTTTGCTACTTCCACTACGGCTCTAGCCCAAGGTCAATACGTTGAACAAATACGCAACCAGCTTAATAAGGCTAGAGACATCCTAGAAGCTAGAGGATTTGAAAGCACCCATGATTATAAGATTGACACGTTGGCGAGAAGCGACGCTGAGTCTACTAGCTTAGTTCTTCAAAAAGGGGTTCAATACGCCATAATCGGTGTGTGTGACAAAGACTGCACTGACCTTGACGTTAAGCTCTATGATGAAAATAATCATCTAATAGCTTCAGATACTACAGCAGATGATAAGCCTTTGGTAAGTGTCACCCCTCGCTGGACAGGTCAGTTCCGCATTCTAGTAAGTATGTATAAGTGCAGCAGTAGTCCTTGCTATTACGGGATCGGAGTATTTGGAAAATAGAAATCAGACTGAGATGCCATTAAAGAGCCAGAGTTTGAGCTTTATCCGGTGTGATATAACTGCCTAAAGCTCGAACTCTCATACCCTTCTCTTATTGTAAGTTATGCATAAACTTTCTCCTGTTGACAGGGGAGGGGCGATTCTATTTAGCGTTGGGCTGCTTCTTGTTTCCCTTAAAATTCTTTTTTGATAACAAAATCTATGTTTCGCACTGGTCAACAAATTGGAACTTACATTCTTATTCGGCGAATTGGACGCGGCGGCTTTGGCGAAGTTTGGCTTGCTGAACGCCGTGCCAAATTCGTTACAACAAAAGTTGCTGTCAAACTTCCGCACGACGAGCAAGTTGATACCGACGTAATAAAACAAGAAGCCGCGCTATGGGAACAAGCCAACGGACATCCGAACGTGCTTCCGATTATTGATGCCGACGAGTACGACGGACAAATCGTGATTGTCAGCGAATACGCGCCTGACGGCTCGCTGGATGACGTATTGAAAAAAGAAAACGCCCTACCGATTAGAAAAGCCGTTGAATTGGCAGTCGGCATTTCAAGAGGACTTGAGTTTTTACATTCACGAAAGATTATTCACCGCGACATCAAACCCGCAAATGTTTTGCTGCAAGGTGACACACCGCGTCTTGCAGATTTCGGTATTTCCCGCGTGATACGAACGACAAGCCAAAGCGCAACATTAACGGGAACGCCAAGTTATATGGCACCGGAAGCATTTGACCGCAAGCGTAACGTGCGAACGGATGTTTGGTCAGTCGGCGTAATTTTGTATCAAATGCTGAAAGGCGAGTTGCCATTTCCGCAAGAGAATTTAACAGATTTACTCGGCGCGATTGTCAGAGACGAGCCAGAACCTTTGCCAGATAGAGTTCCGCCAGTTTTGCAAAGAATCGTGATGAAGGCTTTGACCAAAGACCCAAGCCAACGCTATCAATCAGCCCGCGAGATGCGCGAAGACCTAGCGGATTTTCTGGTTCGCATTTCGCAACGAGACGTTCAACTAACACAAGCACCTGTTCCGACGGATTCTTTATTAAATGCAAGAACATTAGTAAATTCGACCTCGCTCCAAACGGACGAGCCAAATAAAAGTTCGACCCCACCCCAAATAGACGAGCCAAACAAAAGAAGGTCTTTTTGGAAACCATTACTTATCAGTTGTTCGGTTCTGCTTATCTTGCTTTTATTGGGAATCTTTATACCGCCAAGCCGTCTGGGTGTTAATCCGCAGACTGCTGTACCGTCACCTACGCCAAAAACTCCACGCCAGATAGCTAATGAGAAAACTGAGCAGGCAATGGAAATGCTTTATGTTAATGATTACGAAAAAGCAAAACTCTTATCCAAAGAGGCTATTGATGCTGATTCAACATATGCCCTTGCTCATGCAATTTACGGAGATGCCTTTTGGGACGAAGATCCAACCGAAGAAGAAGATTCTTCGACGAACACAAAATCCCAGATTAGTAAAGGAGAGATTTTTAAGGTATTTGATGTTAGTGAACCCACAACCGCAGAAGACTTGGCGGCGAGGTCTTGGGCATTATTAGCTAATAAAAATTGGGATAGAGCTAAACAGGATATTGAAAAGGTTGCTATTCAAAAACCGGATTGGGCATGGGCTTTAATGCAAAAAGCGTTTGTTGTAATCGGTAGAGGAGGCGGTGGTTGCGTAAATGAAAAAGACGCGAAGGAAATTCTTGATGCAATTTCTACCTACAAGAAAATTAATTCATTGAAACCTAAATATGCTATGGCTTATATGAATTTAGCTGGAGCTTATATTTGTAACAAACAAAATCAAGAAGCGTTCGCTGCCTACGAGCAGGCAATATCCCTATGGCAGAAGCCAGACTTTTATGTACGACGCGGCAATTTTTATCTTGATACGCTAGAACAAAAGACGAAACAAAAAAATATTGAGAATGCTCAAAAAGATTTTGAGGAGGCTATCAAGAAAGAGCCAAAGTCCAGCGATGCCTACGTTGGATTATCTAAAGTGTATTATTACAAAGAGGACTATCAAAACTGTATTAACGAAGCGGACAAAGCCCTTTCAATAAAACCGTCATATAATGCCTACATTCAGAGGGGAATGTGCCGTGCTCCTCTAGCAGCGAAGGAAAAAGACGAGAAGGGATTTGATGAGGCTTTGGATAATCTCGAAAAAGCCAAAGAGATGGTAGATAAATACAATGACCCAACAATACGCCAAAACTCTTTGGCCTTCTATTACTCCCAGAAAGCTAACATTCAAATCAACTATAAAGCCACTTATCTTCTGACTGAAAAATTCTTAAAAAATAGAACATCAGATAATAAGAAAGCGGTAACGACAGAGCTTATAAATGCAAAATCCTCTATGGATCAAGCCGTCTTGACTAATCAAGATAAGAAACAAACCAAAGATTATGAGAAATTCAAGGGGCAGATTGAGAAGGCAATTCGAGACTTTAAGAAGAAATTTGGCTAATCAAAGGGCAGCCCAACAACTCATTCAACGCGAGCGGCGGGAGCGTGCCTCTCATCATCCTTTGTTCCTTTCAGGTGACTTGGTTTCGCGCCGCCGCGTTAATTCGGGCGTTAGATGCCTTTTACTTAGGAGTGAAATGTATAAAGGTAAACAAGGTCATTACTTTTGGTTGGGGCGGGCTTTAGATACGCAAGATACCAGCCGTCTTCTTGCTCATCTTCTTAAAGCTTGTCCAGATGTCGTTCTGGGTAATTTTGTCATAGTCACATGTCTGGATAGCGGTGCTCTGCAATTGACCCCTCAGCAAGTTAGCGAAGGATGGAGGCAAGAAGGTAGATTAGCGATAAGCCCAAAGATAAAAGACGCAAGTGAGTTAGACTTTAATTGGTTTGATGAGTGGTATATCTTTGACGAACTCGCGCGTCCAACGAATGTCGAGGTTTTTGTCAACTACGGGACGTTCTCGCTTGGCGACCCACGCCCAACCATAGCAACAATGTACATCGGAACAGATAAGGAGAAAGTGGCTCAAATGGTAGAAGGTGCTCTTGAGCTACAACAGAAGTTCTGGGCGCAGATTGAAAGAATTAAACCGAAGTCGTTCATAGCTAATGGGAATAGCTTCACTTTCGTAACGAAGGACTCAGACTTGTTTGATAAGGTTGTAGAGGAACTTGAATTACTATAAACGGCGGCATCTAACAACTCATTGAACCGGAGCGCGGGATAGTGTGCTTTTCATCATTCTTCCTACGATGGAGGTTGAATGCCGTCGCCCGCGCCCGGTTAATTCGGGCGTTGGGCGCTAACAGTTTTTATAGTCGAATGGAGAATAATCAACAATGACTAATCACTATATTATTGGGTAGTGCTAAAGAAGTAATGCGAGGGTATCAGTTAATTTGTGTAAATGACCGCAGCCATCGCTCCGCTCGGCTGCCCCGGCGCAGAAGGTAACAGGAAGCCTGTCAAAGTTTTAGCCTTCTTGGAACGTCGGTTGGTTGGGCTGGTCAAAAAATCCATTTACACAAAATTTCTGACACCTCCAGTAATGCTGGTTAGACCAGACGCATTACCTCTAGGTTATAGTGACAGATGAAAT
>CAXTPS010000067.1:0-10114 GCA_964246305.1 uncultured Pyrinomonadaceae bacterium | reverse complement strand
ATATCTCAGAAGTTATGGAGCCATTGCTGCATAGTTTCTGTCCGAACCATTGTTACAGTAACGATGGTAAAATCCGCCCCCTCATTTTGATCCGATTCACGTTCTTCACTTATCTAAGAGGAGAGAAGATGTCTATTGATCGTGTAAGAGCAAAAATTGAGTCTTTGAAAAATACTTACCCAGGCGATTTCAGAATCATGCTTTCGCCGGAGGACATAACTAAAAATAAAATTGATGTTCTGAACACCGAATTGCACGGTCCTTTCGACTTTGGAGATATACAATTCACGGAAATAATCGAAAGGGCTTTAGCCACCGGGAAGCAAGTGTCCTTACAATCTGGTGGACCGAATAAGGTCATTGTATTAACTGCAAAATCCGGCGGGAAAATATTTGATGTTCCACGGTCTTCCAAAGACGAGGAAGTTTTGGCTATTCAAAGCAGTCTTGAAGAAATGCACGACCGCTATATTGGAAATAATGGCATACCTCTTTTGCTCGGCGGTCTTGATAGTTATATCTATCAAGAGAAGTTCGCAGGTATAGCAGAACAATATCGCTTCCCCAAATACAGAAGCTATGATATTGCAGACCGGGCTGTTTTGAATGAGGTCAAGTATCGGCTCGAAGCTGGACAAACGGTGATCGTGATAGCATGGACTAAAGAAAATCGCATAGACGTTTATATAGAGCCGCAACATTCTCCTCAATCAAATACTAACTCGGCAGACTCAGCGAATAATATAATAAGTATTTTAGCGGCTATCGCAACTTTTATCTTGAGTGCTGTTTTGATAGGAGCTGCGGGCAGCGGTGGATTGTTAGGATATTGCTGCTTTCCCATCATACTTGCGGTCGTTGCTTATTTTGTGACGCCAATGATCATAAAATCCTTACGCAAAGGTTGAAGCACTAGCCAAATCCAGAAAAGGAGAGCGAAAATGGTCACGGTAAAACTTATGTCAAAGAGTTCCGGCAATCCAATCAAAGGCAAAAAAGTCGCGCTTGGAATGGAACACACAATCGGAACGGGAATGACTTCCGGCGAATGGACTGATTCAAACGGCGAAGCGCATTTTGACGTGAAGCCCGGACAAGGCAAAGTTTATGTTAACGGCTCGAAAGAATATTCTGGAAAGTTGTCGGGCAGAGTCGTCGTTTATATTTAACGCGCCGCCGAACAACTCATTCAACCCGGCACCTTGATAGCATAGCTTTCATGCTCCTTCCTTCGATGTATGTTGAATGCCTGCGCTCGGCGCGGGTTAATTCGGGCGTTATGCGCAAAACAACGTTGACGCATGAAAGGAACAATCCTTATGAATTGGGCTATCGATTTATCAAAGATGTACGCACCAACCAAAGGGCAAGCCAATCTCTTTGGCGTAATCGTATACACAGATGCTCATGCTTACATCAAAAAGGTTTTGCGCGATGATGATTACTGGCAAGCGTTAGATGAAATATCCGGACCTCGTTGGGCAGTTTTAGCCGTTCGGGCGAATAAAGGGCAGTATGGATTCCCTGATCTTGGGCCCGGACAGATTGGTATGATGTATATGGTATGGAAAGAACCAAGGGCGAATAAAGAATTGCTAGAAACTTTCGAGATAAATTCTACTGAGAAGCTTCCAGTCATTGTTGTTTTTGCGCAGGATCAAGGGGGTGAAGTTTACCGAACTATATTGAAGATCGATGACTCGTCTGAAGAAAATGCATTTACATCTATCAAGGAGATTTTGGCTACAGTAGCTAATGCCTTAGAAAAGGTTGATGAGGATAATCTGCAAAAGGGTGTTAGAGCTTATCACGCTGTTGGATACTCCATAAGCAATTATAAGGAGTGGAAGATGCTAAGGAGAGGATTCAAAACTCTAGAGAGGATTAAATCCTGGATATAATTCTATAGATGCTTTGTTACTAACAACTCATTAAACCCGACCGCCCGTAGCTTGCCTTTTATCATCGCTCTTTGGTTTCGTTCAGGTTGTCGCTATCGTCGGGCGGCGGATTAGATTCGGGCGTTATGCGCTTACTCTTTGATTTGGATGATAAAACCCGTGAAGGACATCGTTATCTATCCCAGCAAGCGTTACCTTATGGCAATGGCTGCGGGTTGCTTGCTTATGATTGTTGGCTGCATTTATCCGCTTATCTACGGATACGAGATATCTGGCAGGGATGTGTTAGGACGGTTTTTCAAGTCGATCACGCCGAGCATCTTTTATATTGGCGCGCCGCTGTTCAGTTTACCCTACATTTATATATGCTACCGGCTTCTAAAACCCGCGCCGTCCTTGATTATTAGTCCGGAAGGTATTTTTGATAATGCCTCTGCCTTTGGCGCGGGGATGATTCGATGGGAAGAGATCAAAAGCATGTTCATCTACGAAATTATGGGCAGGCCATTTCCAGGCATCATTCCCGTCAATCTCGAAACCATTCTTGCCCGTCAACCAGCTATCAAAAGAATTCTCTTTAGGATGAATAAAGGTATGACACAAGCTCCATTCGCCATACCGGAAGGTGGTTTGCCAATGTCAGCCGCGGTGTTGCTTGCGAAGATTCAATCGTATCGAGAAAGACTTTCGCAGGCTGGCGCATCACAAGTCATTCAACCGGAGCGCGAATAGCGTAGCTCTCATCCGCGAGACTTGAATGCTTGATGCGTTTTGTGTGCCCGGCAGGTTAGATTCGAGCGTTAGACATTTTTTTTATATGGCATGAAATAAATGTATTAGTCCCTGCTTTATTCTGAAAGGCATTTAACGGATATGAGAAAATCGCTAACCACAATCACAGCCGCGCTACTTTTATGTTGCTACTTTTTGCAGACTCTGACGGTTCTCGCTGTTGACACACGGCCACAGCCATCTACGGATAAGTATGCAGACAAGCTTCGCAGCTTTGAGGACTTTGTTAAGAGGCAGATGGAAAAGGATAAGATTCCGGGGCTGACTATCGGGTTTAGCAAAGATGATGAGACATGGGTTAGAGGGTTCGGTTACGCAGATCTTGAAAATAAGCTTCCCGCCAAAGCGGAGTCTGCATATCGTCTGGCGTCCGTCACTAAGACGATGACCGGCACTGCCATTGTGAAATTAGCAGAGCAGGGCAAGATCAATCTTGACGGCGAGATTCAAACCTACGTGCCGTACTATCCCAAACAAAAATGGCCTGTGACCGTCCGGCAATTGCTCGTCCATCTCGGCGGCGGGCAAACAGGCTCAGGCATCGGGCCGGAGTATGTCACGACACGCGAAGTGGTGGCGAGAATCGCGAAGTATCCGATTCAAAATGAGCCGGGCGTGAAGTTCGATTACCAGACCAGCGGTTATAACCTGCTCGGCGCAGCCATCGAAGAAGTTTCCGGAAAACCTTTCGGGGATTACCTGCGGGAAAACATCTGGTCGCCGCTCGGCATGAATGATACGCGCATAGACAATGTGCGCGATTTAATTCCGAACCGTGTGCGCGGTTACGATCTGGTGAATGGCGAAATCAAGAACGCTCCGTTTCTTGATGTCAGCGCACGCTTTGGCGGCGGCGGTGCGATTGGCACTGTGCCGGATATGCTGCGATGGGGGCAGAACATCGAGCGTGCCGGAATATTATCGAAGTCATCACTCGATTTAATGTTCACGCCCGTCGCCAACAAGGGCGGGCGTTATGTAGGGCTTGGCGACGGCGACTGGTATTACACACTGGGATGGCTCGTGTTTCCCGTCAACGGGCGATATGTTTTTTATAATGATGGCGGGCAAACGGGCACTAATACGATGGTGCTGCACATTCCTTCGCAGAATCTGACGATTGCGTTTGCCTGCAATCTACAAAACATTGATCGGATGCCGTATGTGAAGCGGCTCTACGAAGCTATCACGGACGAGACGTGGGATATCCCCGTTTACACTAAAGACAAGATTGATGAGGCTATGTACAAGGGGATAAGTAGCGCCTTTGATTACGGCTCGCTGCACTTTGATCGAACTAAACAACCCTTCTCAACCAACTCGCAGGAGCTGGCAAAGTCGTTCGCCTATTTCAACCGAACCGTCAGCCGCAGCTCTTTGCAATCGGCTTTTCAGGAGACAGCCACAGCCATCAGCGACGGGCGACATCCCATCGCGGGCGCGGCTTTCATAAAAGTCGGCTCTTACATGGCGATGAAGTTGCGCGAGAGATATGGCGTAGAGCGTTCTAACAGGTATCACACGATGGGAGCAATTCCATTTTTCGCAGACTACATAGAGATGTACAGGGCGAATCCATCTTACCCGCGAGAGCTACGATTCGATGAGCCTTTCGAGAAGTTAATAACGAAATGGAATCAAGACTGGACGAGAACATGGAATGACTACACACGCCATCTCGACACCATCCCTGAATCGGATTTAGCCGGAGTCGGCGAAAGGCTGAGAAAGGATTTTGCCGGAGTTGAGGTTTATCCGAACCTGGTCGAAAAGCTGCTCGAAGTGCGTCAAGCCTATGCAGCTCGTAAAGATTGGAATGGCGCGGCTCAGGCTGCGAAGCTGGCGGTTGACCTTTACCCGGATTCAGACCTGACCAACGGCTATTACGCGATCAGCCTCATCGTGCTGGGAAATAAAGAAGAGGCACGTGCCGCGCTTAAGAGAGCGGTAAGCATCACTGCAAACGGAATTGCCAGCGCCAAAGTGTTGCATCAAATCGCGCGGAGCCTGGCCGGGATTGATAAGCTTGATGCCAGCATAGATTGGCTGAATCTGGCCGTCGAACTTTATCCGAAAGAAGCCATGCTCTACGACGCTCTTGGCGATATGTATTTGAAGAAAGGATCGAATGAACAGGCGATTCAGTCTTACAAAAAAGCTCTGGAAGTCGATCCGAACTTTGAACACTCTAAGGAGATGCTCAAGAAATTGATGGAGTAAGATGACAAGATGTTTTCAGATTCTCTGGTGATAAAACTGACCGCCTTTGTTCGCTCAATAGGCATCGAGGCGCAAGCATGCATGCTTGAGGGAAAGACACGCTTCCCCGGCCTTGACATCCGTGCGGGCGCGGTGCTGGTGGATGAAAGCCTGCTTATACACCCCGGAAATATTCTGCATGAAGCGGGGCACATCGCCGTGCATGACCCCGCTCGCCGCAAACATCCGACCTTCTCGCCGACGAAGGGCGAGGAGTTGGGCGCGCTCGCATGGTCATACGCGGCAGCGGTGCATCTGGGACTTGGCGCGGAAGTGGTTTTCTATCCGGGGAGCTTTGCGGGATGGGCGACAGCGCTGATAGAGAACTTCGGTGAGGGACGCTATCTCGGCGTGCCTCTGTTGCAACGCTACGGTATGGCGGTCGAACCGCGCTTTGCCGAGGAACGCGGCGTCGAGCCTTACCCCCACATGCTGCGATGGCTGAGATGACACAAAATGCGGCGCGGCCTGAGAACTCGCTCGACCGGAGCGCAAATCAGCTTAACTTTCTTCCGCTTGAACCGGATGCCTGATTAGATTCTTCGCACCCGCCACCACTCCATCACGACAGGCGCGCCATGCGCCAGCCAGAGCGTAGTGTCAGGCGCGGCGTGTCATCGCCGCCGAAAATAATTAGCACAAAACTGAGGCGCGCAGTGTTTTATTTAAGAGAACCAAATTCTGTTTAGCAGGGAGATTTAATTATGCGACTGCTGCTGGCGACCATCTTGTCTATATCCTTCACCTTCGCCTCTCTGGCACAGAGCGCGGGAATGCTCTCTGCGCCGCTGATAAGAAATGACGGGCGTGCCGCACAGAATCCGGCGCGGGAACTCGCGGGACTCTGGGAAGCGAAACGCCGTTTCGGTCCTGACATTCGCGGGACGCTGCTTATCAAGCAGGCGGGCGGCGTGTGGTGGGCTGAGATCGCAGGAAAAACCGCGCAGGCGAAGTTGGTCGGAGACGCGATCTCGTTCGAGCTGCCGGACGGCAAGAACGCTTTTAAAGGAAGCTTCGGGACGCGCCGCACGGAGATAGTCGGGCACTGGATTCAAGAGCCGACCGTCGAGGGCGGGTCGCCCTACGCTTCGCCTGTCACGCTCACGAAATACGGGCGCGATGTGTGGCGCGGAGAAGTCACGCCGGTTGACAGCTCCATGACTTTTTACCTGATGGTCAAAGCAAGAGAGGATGGTTCGGTCGGCGCGTTTCTAAAAAATCCTGAACGCAACATCGGCTGGCAACAGTACCGCGTGGATCATATCGAGCGCGAGGTAGACGCAGTAAAACTCTTCGCGGCGGATAAGGAGAAAGAAAAAGGGCGCGTGCTGGCAGAAGGCAGATACGATGCCGGGCAGGAAACACTTTCGATCTATATCCCGTTCCGGGGCGGCACTTTTGATTTCAGGCGAGTGGCGGTTAATGAGCCGAGCGACTTTTACCCGCGTGGCCTGCCGACTGCGCCTTACGCTTACGCGCCGCCGCTGGCCTTTGACGACGGCTGGCCAACGGCCTCGCTCGAAGACGTGGGAATCTCGCGCGACGGGATGGAAAAATTCATTCAGATGATAATTGATACGCCGATGGACTCCGTCCGCGTGCCGGAGGTTCATGCCGTGCTGATCGCGCGACACGGCAAGCTGGTCATGGAAGAATATTTTCACGGCGAGAACCGCGAGAAGCCGCACGACACGCGCTCCGCCGCGAAGAGCTGGACTTCGACACTGGTGGGCGCGTCAATCAAAGCGGGCATCCCGCTCGAAGTCTCCAGCCCGGTTTACAAGGTGATGAACGGCGGCGCGTTCCCGCCTGATCTTGAGCCGCGCAAAAGAGCTTTGACGGTCGAGCATTTATTAACCATGTCTTCGGGGCTGGACTGCGACGATAACGACGATAACTCTCCCGGCCGTGAAAACTTTATGACGGACGAGAGCGAGGAGCCTGACTATTATAAGTTCACAATGGCTTTGAAGATGATACGTGAGCCGGGAGAGAAGGCTGTCTATTGCAGTTGCCAGCCTAATCTGATCGGCGGCGTTCTACAGCGCGCCTCCGGCAAATCTTTGCCGACGCTCTTTCAGGAGTTGATAGCCGGGCCGCTGCAAATCAAAAGATATTACATGCCGCTGACGCCGACGGGCGACGCCTACATGGGCGGCGGCGTCAGATTCCTGCCGCGCGATTTCATGAAGCTCGGACAACTGCTCGTCAACAGCGGGACGTGGAACGGCCATAAAATCCTGACCCCGGAATGGTCTCGCCGCGCGGTCTCGCCTTTGCACGAAGTTAAAGATTACAAATCCAGCGCGCCTTCTACGTTCCTTAAATACGGTTATCTGTGGTGGGTGATTGACTATCCTTACAAAGGGCGCACTGTTCAAGCTTTCTACGCGGGCGGCAACGGCGGTCAGGTTGTGATGGGTATTCCCGAACTTGATCTGGTGATAATGTTCTACGGCGGCAACTACGCGGATGGCAAGGTCAGCGGCGAAGTCAAACAGGCTTTTGTGGGGAAATATATTTTACCGGCGGTGGACGAGAAGCGTTGAGCGGCGCGGATGATGTGTGTTCTAAAGTTCGCACCCGTCAGATTTTCAAAATACCGCGCGCAACGGTTACAATTATCTCATGCGGGATTTAGGGGAAGTTTTACAGAGCTTGAGACAATCGGAGTTTCGCAGCGGCATTCGTTTACGCGGTAAAGAGTCGGACTACCTGAGAAGCAAAGGGATGGATACCATCCTGACACACGCGGCTGACTTTATTGAAAAGAGGCTCGCGCCTGCGTTGCCTGCCAATGATGGAAAGCAGACGCCGTGGCGCAACCATCCGGTCTTCGTTGCGCAGCATGCGACCGCGACCTGTTGCAGAGGCTGCCTTGAGAAGTGGCACCGGATTCCGAAGGGGCGAGAGCTGACGGAGGAGGAGAAGCAGTACGTAGTCGCACTGCTTAAAGCATGGCTCTCGCAGTATGATGCCACGGCGAAAGAGCAGAGTTTCAACGCATCACGGCGCGCCTGAAAAATTATCTCAAGTGCGCGCCTTGAGAGCATCACTTTAGATACGTCTGTCCAGAATAATTTTGGCGGGCTGTTTGATGACGGCGTGAGCAGTGAGATTGAATGCCTTTCACCCTTGCACATCCGGCTGCGGTCTTACCCGTGAGGCGATACTTGCCTTTCTCCGCGCTCATCATTGGCAGCCTCTCTCCTGATTTCGAGTATCTGCTCAGGCTGGCTGGCGTGAGCAGGTTCAGCCACACGCTGTCCGGGGTTTTCTACTTTTGCGCGCCCGTCGGACTGCTCGTCTTATGGCTCTTCCATCGCTTCATCAAACGCCCGTCATGGCTATTGCTGCCGATCTTTGTGCGCCGCCGGATTGTTCCCGCGCAACACTTTAAGTTCTGGCCTCCGGGACGGCTGCTGCTGCTCATCATAGCCTTAATCGTCGGCGCGCTGACGCATGTGGTATGGGACTCATTGACCCACGAATACGGCTGGGTCGTCGAGAGGTATCCGACGCTGCAAGCAAGCGTGTACACGATTGCCGGTCACGATTTAAAGTTGTACAAGCTGTTTCAGTACGGCAGTTCTGCGTTTGGACTGTTGATCCTTCTCATATTCTTTGTGCGCTGGCTGCTCAAACAGCCGGTTCAGGAACAGGCTGATGCGATGAGGTTGCCGGAGCAGGTGCGGCACAGGATAGTCTCAGGTATAGTTCTGTCCACCTTAATCGCAGGCATCGGTCTCGGCCTGTGGTCGGCAGTAGCTAATGCCGGACTAAATGCTGTACAGGTCTTCGTCGTGCAATCGTTAATCGGAGGGATGCTCAGCTTCGCCGCTTGTTTGCTTCTCTACAGTTTTGTCTGGCAGGCCATCTCGTCAAAGACTAAACAGATTTCGTCCTGACATTTTGGAGTTAATTATCATGCGAGTACGGTCTTTATTTCACGCGCCCTCTGTGCGCCGTCACTTTTTGATAGTCAGCGCGGCACTGCTCTTTCTGTGTTGCGCGATGTCTGCGCACGCGGCGACGCGGACGTGGGACGGCGGCGGGAGCAACACTTCTTGGACGACGGCTGCCAACTGGGTTGACGATGTGGCTCCGGTGGCGGGCGATGATCTGGTCTTTCCAGCCGAGGCAGCGCAGATGGCGACGAGCAACAATTTCTTTCTCTTCACTTCCTTCAACTCGATAACTTTCACAGGCGGCACATACACTGTCGGCGGCAATCCCATCACGCTCGTCAACGGCATCACGGCCAATGCAGGAACGCACGCGGTCAATCTAATCATCCGGCTCGGCGCGCCGCAAACATTTACCTCGGACACGGGCGCGGCCTTAAGCGTCAACATCGCTATCAGCAACAACGGACACCTGTTAACGTTCGGCGGGAACGGCACGACCGTCATCATAGGCTTAATCACAGGCAGCGGCGGATTGACCAAAGAAGGATTGGGTATCGCGCTGCTGTTCAGTAACAATAATTATACGGGAGCAACCAACGTTAACGGCGGACTCCTGATTGTTGACGGCTCGCAGCCGTCCAGCGCGGTCAGCGTGACGGGCGGCGCGCTCGGCGGGACTGGCACGACCGGAGCGGTGACAGCCACCGGCGGAGTCCTGAGCGCGGGCACTTTGACTTCGCCGACAGGAGTCTTGAGCGTTAACGGCAACCTACTGCTCAACTCAACCAGCGCCTTTACGCCAAAGCTTAACGGCAACACTGCCGGAAGCGGTTACGATCAACTCAATGTCACGGGGATGGTTGACCTGACGGACAGCGTGTTGTTGCCAGCCATCATTCCGGGCTTCACGCCAGCCGTCGGCGATGTCTACACGATTATCAACAACGACGGCACGGACGCGGTCACAGGGAATTTTACGGGCCTGCCTGAAGGAACAAATTTCACCACGCCCGGCGGCATCAATTTTCGCATCAGCTACACGGGCGGCACAGGCAACGATGTGGTCATCACTGTGTCTGCTAGCAGGCGCGGGGCGTTTGACTTTGACGGAGACGGCAAAGCGGATGTCTCTGTGTTTCGTCCCTCAAGCAGCATCTGGTACGTCTCGAACAGCTCCGACAGCTCTTTCCGCGCGACTCAATTCGGCACGTCCGGAGACCTGATCGCGCCCGCAGATTATGATGGAGACGGCAA
>CAXTPS010000066.1:0-10453 GCA_964246305.1 uncultured Pyrinomonadaceae bacterium | reverse complement strand
ATCTATCCCACGGTGGATCACGAGCTAGGTGAGCACGTGTTCGAGGTGCGCCACATGACCGTCGAAGACCCACACATCGCGGGCAAGAAACTGGTGGACGACGTCAGCTTTGCGGTGCGGAGCGGAGAGGTGCTGGGCATCGCCGGGTTGATGGGCGCCGGTCGCAGTGATCTTTTGATGGGCATTTTCGGTGCCCACGCCGGTCGGGTGTCGGGAGAGATTCGGATGGCGGACAAGCCCGTTCGCATTGGCAGCCCGGCAGAAGCGATCCGGCAGGGAATCGGGTTTGTTACCGAGGATCGAAAGCGTTTCGGCTTGGTGATAGACCAAACCATCGTGAATAACATGACGCTCGCGGGCCTGAAAAAGCTATCGGGCAGATTCATTACCGATGTTGATGCGGAGACATCGGCAGGCGAGCGGTCGGTGAAAGAATTACGCGTCAAGGCCAGTTCGCTGTTCACTATAGTCGGCGCTTTGTCCGGCGGTAATCAGCAAAAAGTGGTATTAGCCAAGTGGCTTTTGACTAACCCGCGCGTCTTGTTTCTTGACGAGCCGACGCGGGGAATTGATGTGGGCACCAAACACGAGATTTACGCGCAAATCAATCGTCTGGCCAAGACAGGGATCGCGATTGTGCTGGTCTCTTCGGAGCTGCCGGAAGTACTTGGCCTTGCTGATCGCGTGTTGGTGTTGTACGAAGGGCGCGTCACCGGCGAGTTCGCGCGCGCGGCGGCCACGCCTGAGAGCGTCATGTCCTGCGCGACCGGACACCCGCAACGCGCGGCTTGAAAGTGTCCGGTAAACTTCAGCTTGGCGTTGAGCCTGACAGCCGGGAAGATTAGCGGCAGCCGGGAAGATTGAGAAAGGCGCTGGTGATTTCTAATCATGCTTCACTTTTCAGCATCATCGGCAAACTGAAGTTCATTGGACTAAATGAGGGTTTCTAAATGAGCACCGTCGAGGCCACACAAGAGATAAAGATCGGCAAGTTCAAGATTCCCACGGATGTGCTGCGTGCGTACACGATGGTGTTTGCGCTGGTGGTGATCTGGCTCTTCTTTCAATGGGCTACGGTAGATGCCCGTCATCCGTACGGACTTTTTCTGAGCGCTGTAAATTTCTCGAAGCTCATGCAACAGACGGCTGTCACAGGCGTGCTCGCGGTCGGCATGCTGATGGTGATCGTGTCCGGCAATATCGATCTGTCAGTTGGCTCGCTCGTGGGATTGGCCGGTGCAATTGCGGCCTTGAGCCAAGGTCGTGGATTAGTGTTCACGCTCGTGGCGGCAATTGTCATTGGTCTAAGCGCGGGCGCTTTCCAGGGAGCCTTGATCGCATACGCCAATGTGCCGGCATTCATCGTTACGCTGGGAGGTTTGCTGGCCTGGCCCGGAGTCAGTTTCTGGCGCACACAGGGTTCGACCATCCCGGTTGAGATTCCTTTCTGGCGATGGCTGGGCAGTGAAAACATTCCGCTACAGGCCGGTTACATTATGGGCGCGCTCGCTATAGCTGCCATCATCTGGTCCAACGTCCAACGTAATCGCAGCCGGCGTCGCCACGGCTTGGGCGCGCGCGGTACGGTCGCAACGCTGTTCAGCATCATCGCTCCCTCAGTAGTCATCGTCGCTTTTATTCTATTGATGAACTCGCAGGGCGGTGTCCCCATCCCTTTCATCATCATGTTCGTCGTAGCTCTGGTGGGAGCGTTCCTGACACAGAACACGACCTTTGGTCGTTATCTTTATGCGATTGGCGGCAACCCGGACGCAGCCCGCTTGTCGGGCATCAATCTTCGCCGGCATATCCTGGCAGTGTTCGCGCTGATGGGATTGCTGGTGGGGGTGGCAGCGATTCTGCACACCGCCCGTCTGTCCGCGGCGACACCTGATGCCGGTAGGCTGATGGAGTTGGACGCTATCGCGGCCTGTGTTATTGGCGGCACCAGTTTGATGGGAGGCCGGGGCACGGTCTTTGGCGCGATTGTGGGCGCGCTGATCATGGCTAGCCTAGATAACGGAATGAATTTAGTCGGCGTGCAAAGTTATGTCCAGCCAATCGTCAAAGGCGCCGTGCTGGTGATCGCTGTCGGTCTCGACATGGCTGGCCGGCGCATGAGTTAGCTGAGAGTTTCGGCCTCCTGAAGAGATGATCACGATCCGCAAATCGGAGATGAAACGCACTCGTTTAATGTGCAATGGAAAGATAAGAAGACAAATTGTAACCTACCCGCAAGGTCTTTCTGCAAGATTGCGTTGGGCATAGCGGCGTTCAAGCAGGGACGCGAGCAGGCGTGTAATACAGCAAATACGATGCGGTGAGAAATTTTATACTGAACGGCAAAGGTATCAAGCACAACTTAATATTGCGAACAAAATTTAAGCCCCGCCCCCGAAAGTAGTCCGAATTCGTTTCGCTGTCTCGCTCTTGCCCTATAAACTTCTTCCGCAGGTTATCAACCGCGTACAGAGTTTGTTGCGAGCTTCTGCCGACAAACTGCGAGGTCAGTTCCTCGCCAAACGGTGCATAATCATGTCGGGAGGTGACTTGAGCCTACGCTTGCAGCCTTCAAAAATCTGTCCGTAATTATCGCGATTGTTTCATGCTCATTCTATTTGTTTTTAATTGCTCAGGTATTTTCGGCAATTCTAAATTACCATAGCGAGTTTCATAGATACCATCCCCATCGTTGTCATTATAAAACAATGAAACCATCGCTCCTGTATTTCTTCGTTTACCTCCTTCGTCAATATAAGTGCTAACCAGTTGTGCTTCATAAGCAAAAGTTTTTCCGGTTGCTTCATAGGAATAAAGCCTGTAGACGACGAACGGCAAAGAGTTGATTATTATCTGACCATTATCGTCAGTGTAATAAAACTCTATATCTGTAAAAGATTCGGTTGGCACATTAAGCTTTTTCCTGTAGACCTCTACGCCATCAATATAGATTTGCCGAACTTCAGTTGGCACGAGCGATTGGGTTAGCCCAGGAACAGACCATCCCTTTCTTCGGTTAATTTGAAAGAGTTGTTGCTCTGCCTGTTTAGTTGGTAGTTCCAGTCTCCCCTCGGAGAAGGTCTTTCCACGACCAAGCGTAACAGAAAGTAAAACTGTCAAGCTTGTGCATAATATTAGACCAGCACAGATAGTTCTTATTTTCATTTGTCTTCTCCTTTATGGAACGCGGCGCACATAATCGCCAGTATCTATTTTAGGTCTGACTGTTGGGACTTTCACTCCATTGGAAGAAATAACTGTACCAATGCTGATTGCTTTACTAGCAGCGGTGACCACATCATTTATACTCTTCCCACTGATAATCTGCTGCGCAGCAGCATATCCGGCTCGACTTAAGGCTGGCGCTCCGCTCCACCCGTCTGGGCCGCTATTCATGCCGACAAAGGCTTGGTTAGCGTCTAATTTAAATAGACCCCTGATAGACTGCGAGTCACAAGCGAATATACTTACGGACTGCGCCTTAACATTGGTAACATCTGCTTTCGTGAATTTTGTTCCGTCACTCATATGTAACGCAGTGGCGGTGTATTTCGTACCGCTGGAATCGAAAGTACCCTCGGCATGCCCAATAAAAATCACTGCGGCGGCATTCGGGTCTTGGAGAGCATTGATAAAGTCCTGCTTTGAGAATTCTGGAATCACCTTAACAGTGCTGCTGTTTAAGCTCGCAAAGTCCGGAGCTTTGACCGTAATGGGATCAAATTGTTGAGGTGACCCACTAGTCGGAGTAACCGTATCACTCATATCGTCATCTGTGAATGCCACGAATATGTATATAATACGAGGCTGCGGTTGAGGTGCCTGCTGTTGTTGAGGTGGTTGTTGTTGAGGTGTAGTCGGTGTGGGCTGAGTTTGGGCAGGAGGATGCTCCTGCGGATGAGGATTAGTCGGATCAGTCCCTTGAATCAAAGGCTCATCGCCATTACCGCTACCGCTCGGGGACATCCCAGACGGATCGGTCATATTCAACGGGTTATTCGAGGTGTAGGCATACCTGTTCCATGTCTGCGGAGCTGCAGCAATACCTGATGACAATAATGGGTCGGCAGAAGTGAATCTGCCTTGTGTGCTTGAGTAGCATCTAGCGTGAAAGTAATCCAATCCGGTCTCACTATCTCTTTCCTGCCCAGTAAACTTTTGTCTCAGATTGTCCGTGACGTACTGCTGCTGCAAACTTCTGCCGCCAAACTGTGAGGTCAGTTCTTCACCAAAAGGTGCATAATCATGTCGGGAGGTGACTTGAGCCTGCGAATCGGTCAACATTCGTGGACTCCCCAAAGTATCCGCCGTGATATAGGTAGTGCCGCCGACGGGTAGAACATTCGTGTTGTTATATTCTGCAACCATCTGCCCCGATGTATTGTATACGAAGATGGTGGTCACACTTCCAGATATTTTCTTCACCCGTTGCCCTGTCCCATCATAAGTGTACAAAGCAGAGCTAGCATCAAAGTTGACTTGTCGGCGTTCAGCATCATAAGCATAGCTATGGCCTTGCGCGTCCGCTGTAAGGTCGCCCGCCGCATCATAACTGTAACCTTGCCCGACAGAAATCCGGTTGTTATTTAGATCAAAGGTCGGATTCAATCCCAAGAGCGCAGGAGTGGTATGCGTAACGTCTGCGACAAAGTTGCGATTGCCGTACCGGTCATAAGTAAAGGTTTGCCGCCAGCTTGCTCCGCCGTTCTCTTCCGCGACTGTTAATCGGTTCAGATGATCGTAAGTATAGGTCTGCGTCAAGGGCGCGAGTCCCGGGGCGGTGATGGTCTGTGACCGCATATTTCCATTGTTGTTCGTCGTCCCGTAATCGTAATTGAGTTTAAGCACGCTCGCGTCCGTGCTTGATGTGCCAACACCGATCTCCGTGGTCTGCCAGCGTTTGTTTACAGCGACATGCTCCCATAAGCCGTTGCCTAGTTGGAGTGCCTTAGTGCTGCCATCTGGTGCATAGCTCAGTTGTGAGAGATATTGCTTGTATGCTTCACCGCTGCGCTGTCCGCCCATGCTACTCAATCGTCCTACGGCATCACACGCCATCGTGATGGTTCTGCCTGATGGATAAGTCTGTCTCGTCATGATGCCGATTAGATTATATCCATAACTCATCTGATACTGCTGTCCATCTGTCACCTGTACGCTTTGAATCGTTCTTCCGACAGCATCAAAGCCGTAATATGTTCCGGCACTACCGCTGCCATAAGTCACTGCCAGCAATCCCCCTACATTTGTGCCGCGCTCAAGTGCTGGGGCACCTGTGGGTAGAACCTGGTTATCATAAAAATAATTAGCTGCTGGAGTGCCGTCGTTGTAGGTACGACTTGAGATCCGATTGAGCGCATCATAAACATTGGTGGTCTTGATATGAGTTACCTGATCAGGCAAGAGACGCGGATCAGTTTTCTCATTCAGGTTATTGTTATCGTCGTAGCTGTAAGAAATCGTTCCGCTCTCCGGATTGGATGACGAGATGAGCCGCTTCAACGAGTCATAAACAAAGCTGCGTGCCTGGACGCCCTGCGCCACGCCGGTCAGATTATCCATTACATCGTAGCTGTAATTTGTCGTAGCATAAATATCAGTGCTCGGATATTCATACATCTCTTCTATGCTTGTCAGGCGTCCGAATGCATCGGTCGTGCTGCGCCTTTGCTTGTTAGCTTGGTCTTTCACCTTGACCGTATTCCCGCTATAAGTCGTACTGACTTGCGATCCGTCAGGCGTTGTTACGACTGTGATACGTCCCAGTGCATCATAGATTGTCTCCGTCCATCCGTAAGTCGGATCATTCGTCGTACGATAGGGCGACGAGATACGCTTCACTCTTCCGAACCCGTCATATTCCTGCGTTGTCGTGATGTAAGCCGCAGAGTTTTCGTACGAGCGCATTTCAATAGTTCGCCCCAGCCCATCGTAGAGCGACTGTGATTTGAGCTGGTTATCACCGTAAGTATTAAGATCGCTGGTTGAAGTGATAATGCGATTGGCATCATCGTAAATGACACTGACTTGGCTCTGAAAAGGTGTGCTTGCTGCTTGAATGAGCTTCGTCGGGCGGTTCAGAACGTCATTATAGAAGGTGCTCGTGATGATGCCGTTGGCATCTTCACTGTTAACAGCCACACCTGAACAGTAGTCATACTGCGTGTAAGCTGATTGGCCCATCGCATTCGTTACCTTCTTAGGAACGGAATAGGTCTTTTGGTTGCCTAGATTTGTCGGGGGCGTATTTGTGCGCGCTTCGTTATCACCGGGCGCGCCAAAATTGTCCGAGAAGTCGTAGGTTGTTTGATTATTGAGCGGATCAATAAATTTGACGACGTTTCCGTTAATGTCAAACTGCTGGTACGAAGAGATCGCACGGATTTCAGCGCCTAAAGGACTCAGCAGCCAATACGAAGTGCTGGTCGAATTGCCTCGTCTCTCGCTTGTAAAAGCAGCGTCTCTTCCGCTGATGACATCGGGCGCGTCAGTGACTAAAGCGGCATGATGGCTTGTAGTATCAGGACTGTAGTTATCATATTCGTATGTTGTACGCGCACGTTCTGTGTTATTTGCATCATAAATAGACACACGCGTGGGCAAGCTACGCAGGTGAACAGGTGTATCTGTGTATGTGGCTGATGTAATATAGCTGTTCTCAGTCCTACGAAGTAGGGTACAGTTGTCCACCGTCTGTGCATAAGCATACTCCTCAACTCTCGTCATATTATTATATTTATCATAAACCGATTTCTGCTTCGACACTAAGTTGGGCGTGATGTCTTCGAGCGTCGTGTCACTCTCGGTTAGATGCGGATTGTTGGGCGGCGCATTCTCCGCCGTATGTCCCGTCTGTGCCGGAGTAGTCCACCAACTCATGTCCGCCTCACAGTCCGTACATTGATTCCACGTGTTCGTCACAAGGCGCAACGGGCTTCCATGTTCATCGAAAGTTTCGACCTGTTTCTCTCTTCCCTCTTTCCATTCAGGGTACGCAGTCGGAGACTGAAACATCGAAGGCACAGGGCTGCCATAGAAAGTATGTTTAGTGCTATTGACTAAGGTTGAGCCTGCCGCGCGCAGCATGTCATGCTGCTCGACAGTGACCTCCGTCTTCCACGACCCGATGACGCTACCGTTGTAAGTCGGCGTGTAGACGGGACTGTAAGTTTGTTTGTTTTGTAAAGTATCTCCATCCGAATAGACTCTGCGCTCAAGCACGCAGCGGTGAATCTGATAGCCGCTCGTATCGGGTACAACTCCTGCGCCCGGAGTGTAGTCGTACTCGATGGCTCCGCCCGTCGGCAACACGACCCGCGCCAACTCACCGTAGACATTGTAAGAAAGCCAATAGCGGCGATGGTCGGGCAATTCGATAGAGGTCACAAGATCAGGCGGGTTATAGGTGGCCGTGCCGGTGCCGCCTCCCATCCCATCTGCATACACATCTGCGAACAAAGCTCCGACAGACTGCGTGGTCGTGAGATCGCCCGGTCGTGTCGTGCGCAACGCACTGCTCAGTGAGCCGTGCCAGATCTTGATCGATCGTTCTGCGCCACCGAAGCCGCTGAAGGAGATATTGTCGTAGGAAACGGTTGAGCCAGGCAGATCAAAGTATGTAATCGTCACGACACGCCCGAGCGAGTCGGTGATTGTATGCACGCGTTGCAAGCGCGGGGTATTGTATTGATCGCCATAATAGCTGAAGGTTAGTTGATTACCGTTGCGGTCACGAATCTTCATCACAAGGCCGTTCGTGATGTCATAGCGCGTGCCATCGGCCATCATCAGATAGCCGGAGAGTCCCGCGGTAAATCCGTTGTCGGTATATGAGTCTGAGATCGGTGAATTAGACTCGAAGGTCATCGAAGCGCCGTTAACGCTGATGAAGGTCGTCCCGCGATTACGGTTTGTGCCGGTGAGCGGCTTGCCCCATGTGTATTTATCTATCAACTCGTACTCCGTTCCATCAGAAGCGGTAAAGGTTAAGCGGGACAAGGTGGGGCCAGACCTCCCCTGTCGTGCGACTCTGCCCTGCAAGACTCCCGGCCCGTAACCCGGACGCAAGCCCTCCCACCAATCCGGCGTGACATCGAAGATTGGAGGTGTCCCGGTGCCACTGCCACCTACTATTGGCGGATGCGTCCCCGGATGATAAGGATCGTAGGTCTCCGGGTCGCCAGCAGAACCCGGCTCATGTTCAACCGTCCAATGAATACTGTCGAGCTTGAGATTAACGCTGGCCTGCGCGCCACCGCGCCCGCCGATTTTGAGTAAAGGTAGAGAGAAATTGAGATTGCCGTTGAAGAGGTTGACATTCTCAAAACCGCTCAGGCTGTAAGAGCCTGCGGGTGCGCCGGGCGCAAGTCCGCTCGGCGTCGTGCCACTCGTCGCACTGCTTTGTGCATAGACTTGAAGAGTTGGCAGCAGACATGTCAAGGCCATAATAAATACACATCGAGACAGGAGCGGGAAGATTGAGCGAGTCTGAACGTCAGTCTGTGTCATGATCTTTTCCATTCAGTAGTTAAGCAAGGCATCCAAGTCTCATTGGTCGAGCGCAATGCTGCTCAAGGCCATTCCTCAAAACTTCTTCAGCTACCTACGGTACGGGGCGGGCACAGGCATGTCGCCGCTCTGCCCCCACTGGTCTGCGCGCATGGTGTTGGTCGCGCTCTTCAGGATGTACCAATAGCCGGTCGGGTCGCGCCAGACAGCAATATCAGTCTTACCATCCGCGTCATAGTCCCCCTGCACTGCGAGGTCTCCTAGGCTGGGGTTGCCCCACGACACTGTGCTGCTACCGCTATCGGAGCTACGTTGAATCCGCCATGTTCCATCAGCGGGTCGCCAGCCTGCGAGGTCTGTCTTCCCGTCTCCGTCATAATCCCCGGGCACTGGCTTATCGGTGCTCTGTCCCCATGTGCTGCTGCGTGTGACGCCGTTGGCGCTCTGTAGAATCTGCCAACTGCTGTCGCTCGAACGCCACATGGCGATGTCGGCCTTGCCGTCGCCATCGTAATCCGACGGCACGGGCATGTCTCCGCTGGCTCCGAACTGTTGCGAGCGAAGCTGATTGTCGGTGCTCTTGAGGATGTACCAGGTGTTGTTGCCGGGGCGATAGACCGCAATGTCCGCATGGCCGTCGCCGTCGTAATCTGCGGGCACGACTTTGTCTCCGCTGGCTCCCCATTGCTGATAGTAGAAGACGTTGTCGGAGCTGCGCAGGAAGTACCAGATATTAGTGCTCAGACGGAAAACTGCGAAATCCGTCTTGAGGTCGCCATCGTAATCAGCTGGCGCAGGCACATCTCCATTGGCGCCAAACTGGTTGGAGACATATGAGCCGGTCTGGCCGTTGAGGACATACCAGGTGCCTGTCGAGAGCCGCCAGACGGCCAGATCGCTAACGAAATGTTGAGCGGCGACGGGTTCTTCAGTGGCAACGAGTCTGCCGCCGGCGTAGACATACTCTTTCGCTAGAGCGGGAGAGCCACCCGGCGTTGGCAAAGGCGTCGGCATGGGCATCAAAGGAGCGGGCGCGGCATACCACTTCGCCATCATTCCGCCCATCAAGCACAGTCCTAAGATGAGGCATACAGCTATAACTAAAGACCTTCGTTTGTGCCGTGTAGCTGAAGTACGCCTGAGAGCCGTCCGATGCTTCTGTTTTCGCTGCGTCTTCTTTGACATGAGTTCTTCCTTCTGCGGCAGTGACCTTGAGCCTCTCGGCTAAGTGAAAGGGGACAGAATTATCTAAAGCTCTCAGACAATTATTCTAGTAATGTCATGAGCCAAACATGCTGATGAGCGCGCCTAACTAAAGGCCTGCAATTTGTTGAGTTGGTTGAGATTCGGGCGAGATGTAGGCTAAGATGCGTGCTGACTAGGAGCGCACCTTTGGGCGCAACATCAACGACCGAAGCTGTGTTCATAAGACTAAGCCCCGCTGTCACCGGCCAGTGACAGTGGGGCTTAGCTCATTTATTCGATCCCAACATTTCTACAAGTGCTCAATCCGTCCGCGGACATACTATTAGATGGAAAAGACATACTGAAGCTTTTCGGTAAAGGGTACAGTGTCGCAGAAGTAGGCTGCATACTTCTGTTCTCAATTGAAGACTTGAAAAGGAGTCGGACAGTAAGTTACTTGCGGGAGTAACAAGTGTGAGACTCGGAGTAAATGAGCAAGAGAATTAGGGAGCGCGCGTACTTTAATGTGAGAATAGAAATCCTGTCAAGGAAAATTTATTGCAAATTTCGTTGCAATTATTTTAGATGTCTCAAGGGATCATAGTGAAATACTATCATAATACCTAGTAGTTCATCACGATGAACGCGATGGATAAAGACGATGCAACTTAACACGAGCGTCAGCAACAGAGAATTGCCAGGGGTTATCAGATAGATTGTGTAAACGGCAATAATCAACTTAACCTGACGCAAGAAAGGA
>CAXTPS010000065.1:0-10594 GCA_964246305.1 uncultured Pyrinomonadaceae bacterium | reverse complement strand
CCGGCTTGATGGCCTTTTATGCAGTTTCAAAGATCATTTTTTGTCCTGTACTAAGGTAATTACTATATGCCGCGCACACCAAGATACCGACTTCTGATTTAGCTTTTCGCTATGTAGAAAGGCAGTCAGCAGCGACTCTGGAATCCGAATCTTGATGTAGCTTCCATATAGTATGGAGCATGATAAGTATGGAGAAAACAAATCCTCTTGACGGTGGTTCAAGCGAGAGAGAGGCGATAGACTCTCTCGTATGGTCAAACTCAAATGCTACCACTGCGGCGGCGACAGCCTCGTCCGCAATGGCTTAACGCAAAACGGCAAGCAGCGTTACCTCTGCTCCGTCTGCGGACGCACGAGCCGTGACGACCCGCAAGTCAATGGCTACACCGAGGAAGAGTGTGAGCAAATCCTGCGTACCTATCACGAGCGCAGCAGTTTGCGCGGCCCCTGGCGCACCTTCGGCGTCTCCAGAAACAAAAGCTCCCTTTCTTTGAAGGCAACTTCTTAATCCCACAATGGGCCCGAAAGACTTGTGCCTTCGCGGGTCGATGCGTCGGCAAGAATTTACGTCTATAATTTCTGACTCACGTCTGTTGTTTTCCCCATCGGTTGCTTTTAGTACTTAGAGACCTGAATAGTTACGATCTAAAAAAGAACAAGCGGCACAATCCCTTGTGGTCCTCGCCTCTCTTTTCCTCTGCTCAATTCCCTCTTTTGCACAACCTCAGTGCAGACGCAAGATGTTGTGCTCTACCTGATACCTCTTGAGCTTCTGCGAAGCGTAGCGGCTATGAGGCGTGCTTTGTGTGTAAGACTCGGAAATAAATAGACCTCTCCCCTCATGCCGTCAGCGCACTTCATGCGTTATGTTCTTCCTTGATCTTTAGAGCAGGGAGTAGTCATCCAGCACTTCTCTTACCTTGTGCGCCAAGGTATCAGGCATAAATGGTTTTTCCAGAAACGCAACACCCTTATTCAGCACACCGTGCCGCACGATAGCATCATCTGTATAGCCTGACATATAGAGCACTTTCATTTTCGGGCGTAGGCGGTTCATTCTCTCCGCTAGTTCACGTCCATCCATTACCGGCATCACCACATCCGTTAACAGTAAGGAGATATGCTCTTCGTGTTGCTCGCACAGCGCCAGTGCTTCGCTACCGTTAGCTGCGTCCAGCACCGTATAGCCGCTCATTTCTAAAATTTCCTTCGTCATCATTCGTACCGCCGCCTCGTCCTCTACCAGCAGCACTGTCTCAGTGCCCCGGCTCAGTTCGGCTTCAGTAGGATTTGCTTCGAGTACTCCTGCTTCTTCGCCAGTACGTGGAAGGTAAATATTGAAGGTTGTCCCTTTCCCCTGCTCACTGTGGACACAGATGAAGCCTCCTGATTGCTTGACGATGCCGTAAACAGTGGATAAACCTAAGCCAGTGCCCTTTCCCACTTCCTTCGTCGTGAAGAAAGGCTCGAAGATTTTTTCTTGTGTTTGCTTATCCATACCGATGCCAGTATCAGAGACTGTCAGTCTCACGTATCGTCCGGGTTGAATGACCACCTGCTGACAAGCGTATTCTTCTGATAGTTCGATGTTAGCCGTCTCAATGAACAACCTGCCGCCCTGCGGCATGGCATCTCGCGCGTTGACAGCCAGATTGATGATGACCTGTTCAAGCTGGCCCGGATCTGCTGTAATTCGTCCTAATGCTGGATTGAGTGAGTGCGAAAGCTCTATATCTTCTCCGATGAAACGTTGGAGCATCTTGCCGATGTTGGTTACCACTATGTTGAGGTCCAACACTATAGGCTGTAAAATCTGCTTGCGGCTAAAGGCAAGGAGTTGCCGCGTCAAGTCGGCAGCACGCGCCCCGGCCTGTTTGATGGCTTCAATCTTAGAGCGTAATGGATGATTCTGATCGAGACCTCTGAGCGTCAGGTCAGAGTAGCCGTTGATCACGACGAGCAGGTTATTAAAATCGTGAGCAATGCCGCCCGCCAACTGTCCTACGCTTTCCAGCTTTTGTGATTGGCGGAGTTGCTCCTCACTCGCGCGCAGGGCCTTCTCATCTCGCTTGCGCTCGGTGATGTCACGCAGCGTCGTGGTGATGTATTTCTTGCCGCCAACGATAGAAATCGAGACCGCCCCCTCTGCCTCGACCAGCATTCCGTCTTTGCGCTTGACCTTGAGCTCATAGATTGAAGGCACGATCTCGTCGCGCCGACGGCGGTGACCGTATTCCGCCAAGCGTTCCGCTTCGTCAGGTGGCAGGGTCACTGAAGCGTGCTTACCAATCAATTCTTCAGCTTGGTCGTAACCTAAGAGTTGCAGGAATGATTGGTTGACATAAACGATCATGCCATCGTCCTCAATAACTATTCCATCGCGTGAACCCTCAAGAATTGTTGTTAACCGCTCTTCGGTATTGCGCGCAACTTCCTCGGCACGCTTGCGCTCGGTGATGTCCCGGTTGATGCTGAGAATCGCCGTGCGCCCTTGAAATTCTATGATGGAAGCGTTGATGAGAAAGTGGATCGGCGTGCTATCAGCGCAAAGCTGGACAACCTCAAATTCCTGCTCTGTTCCTTCGGCGAGCAACTTTTCAAGGTGCCGCTCGCCCCCTATTATATCTTGCGATAAATCTTTGAGACTGCGCCCGATAAATTCACTTCGGGAGATACCATAGATTTCACATGCCCTCTCGTTAACATCCAGCACTATTTCGCCGTCAGGCTCGAAGATGATGATGGCATCGTTAGCATGTTTGAAGAGATTGCCATATTCTTCGGATTTTCTGAGAGCAGCTTCTGTGCGCCTGCGCTCTACAATTTCTCTCTCAAGCTCTACATTGGCCTTCGCCAATCCGGATGCCTGCCGACGCAACTCAAGCTGTGCGATGATCTGACGACCTAAAGCCTGCAAAGCCTTTCTTTGCTCTGGAGTAAGTTCACGTGGCACGAGGTCAAGGATGCAGAGCGTCCCAAGCGCGCTCCCGTTTGGTGTCACAAGAGGCGCGCCAGCATAAAATCTGATTTTCGGATCGGAAGTGACGAGAGGGTTAGAGGCAAATCTCTCGTCATCCAGGGTATCCCTCACCACGAGCAACTCGTCGGGTTGCAATATGGCATGGGCGCAAAAGGCAAGGTCGCGCGGAGTCTCCATTGCCGTCACTCCAACCTTTGATTTGAACCACTGTCGTTCTGCGTCAATGAAGCTGATCAGCGCGACCGGAACATGGCAAACCTCTGACGCCAGTTGTGCGATATCGTCAAAGTCCTGCTCTGGGAGCGTGTCGAGAATATTGTAGCGGCGCAAAGCCTCAAGACGAGCTTCTTCCTCAATTGGTAATGGTGCTTTCATTTACTTTTTCTTAAATTATTTACTTGGCCTAGAATCCGGGAAGATGCAACAGATGGAGAAAGGCAGTTAGGATTGTCCTCGTTTATTTATCATTTGCAGGTTGATGGAAGATGTCTCAATAATTATCTGACTCCGAGTTCAGCACCCTCCCGATTTGGGATAGCAATTTACTACTGAAGCGTCGGTTGGTTTTCGGGGAAACTTATCTTCAGGCCAAAGCCATAAACTCGACATTAGCTAAAAATCTGTTGAGCGCCGCTCCCAATTCTTCGAGTTTGACAGGTTTGGAGACGTAGCCATCCATTCCTGCCGCCAGGCATCTCTCCCGATCTCCCTCCATCGCGTTGGCTGTCATGGCAATGATTGGTGTTCGCTTCGACGTCCCTTCACGCAAACGGATTGCTGTCGTGGCTTCATACCCATCCATCTCCGGCATCTGGCAGTCCATCAATACAAGGTCGTATGGAATTCTGGTTAAGGCTTCGAGCGCCTCAAGCCCATTAGCCACCATATCAGCGCGATAGCCCAGCTTCTCGAGTTGGCGTGACGCTATTTTCTGATTCACGATGTTGTCTTCAGCAATCAAGATGAGCTTGCGCGCCTTAGTCTCATTCTCTTTCAAGGTGTGTCGCGTCACGAGCTTAGGTTGAGGAATCACGTGCGGTTGTAAGGCTGTTGCAACCGATCTATCCAGGACGGTCACTAGACAATCGTAGAGTTGCGATTGACGTACAGGCTTGGTCAGATACGCTGCAACGCCGATCTCGCGTGCGATCTGGGCGTCTCCGCGTTGTCCAAAGGAAGGCATCAACACCACTTGGACCGCGGCAATGCTCGCATCAACCTTGATGCGACGCGTTAACTCGAAGCCGTCCATGCCCGACATGTGTAAATCCGTCAGGACAATAGCGTATGGCCTATTGAGGGCCGCGGCGGTATGAAGCATTTCGAGTGCCTGCTCCCCATCCTTCGCCTCCGAAGGAGTCAGTTTCCAGGATGCAGCCTGATGACTCAAAATCTTGCGGTTGGTTGCATTGTCATCCACGATGAGCACCCTTAAACCATCGAGGTCTGCATGAGGAGAGGATACGGCTTTGGCAACAGGCAGTTGTTTCTCTAACCGGGCTGTGAACCAGAAAGTTGATCCCTTCCCCGGCTCACTTTCGACTCCGATCTCGCCGCCCATCAATTCAACCAGTTGTCTGGAAATCGCCAGTCCTAAACCCGTGCCGCCATATTTGCGAGTGGTCGAGCCGTCAGCTTGAACAAAGGCTTGGAAGAGGCGTCCCTGCGCTGCCTCCGAGACACCAATGCCTGTATCAGTCACCGCAAAGCGTATCCGGACGTGCGAGTGTGTTTCACTCTCTTTCGTCGCACGCACAATGACTTCACCCCCGTCAGTGAACTTCACTGCGTTGCTGGCAAGATTGGTGAGAACTTGCCGGAGCCTGCCGGGATCACCTCGCAATTGCGTGGGCACATCGCTATGTACCAGCGTAGCCAGTTCCAGTCCCTTAGCTTGCGCTTGTTCGGCAAGTAGTTCGATGCTTGATTCGACAGCCACTCGTAAATCAAAGTCCAACATCTCGAATTGCAGTTTACCCGCTTCGATCTTGGAGAAGTCGAGAATATCGTTGATGATAGTCAATAACGACTCAGCACTTGAGCGAATAGTCCCGGCGAAGTCTTGTTGCTCAGGCGTTAGCTCAGTATCGAGCAGGATACCCGTCATGCCGATGACGCCGTTCATGGGCGTGCGAATCTCATGGCTCATATTGGCGAGGAATTCTGATTTGAGCCGCACTGATTCGATGGCCGCATCGCGTGCCTGTTCAAGGTCCGCAGCAATCTGTTTACGCTCAGTGATGTCGCGAATTACGCCGACGATGAATTGATCGCCTTTCTTATCGACATATAATCTCTTTCTGGTGACGATCACCACCGTATGTCCATTAGCATCGGTGAGGGTTTCTTCATTAATGTTCTCTTCCCTTGAAGCGAAGACAAGCGCATCTTTTTCCTGAAATATATCGGCTTCGGCTTCGGGGACGAGTTCATGATCGGATTTACCTAGTAACTGCTCGCGGTTGCGTCCCATCATTTGACACATCGCATCATTGACCATCACCCAGCGATGTTGCCGGTCTTTGACGAAGATCGGATCGGCGACAGCGTTAATAACGCTATCAAGGTAATCCTTGGAATCCTGTAAATCTGCTTCCGCCATTTTGCGCTCAGTGATGTCGCGCGTCACTTTCGAGAAGCCATGCAAGACGCCCGCGTCGTCTATCAGTGCAGTGATCACGACATTGGCGAAGAAGCGTGTGCCGTCTTTACGAATCCTCCAGCCCTCATCTTCATAACTCCCGTGCGCTACCGCCATCTTCAGTTCCATTTCAGGCTTGCCGCGCTCCAAGTCCTCGGCAGGGTAAAAGCGTGAGAAATGTTCTCCAAGGATCTCTGCCTCACGGTAACCTTTAATACGCTCGACCCCTTTATTCCAACTCCTGACGCGCCCATCAACGTCGAGCATTAACATCGCGTAGTCTTTAACTCCTTCGATGAGGAGGCGGTAACGATCTTCGCTCTCCCGGAGCGCCGCCTCAGCCCGCTTGCTCTCGGTGATGTCTTGAACTTGAGCGATGAAGTACAGAGGCTCGCCCTGTGCGTCCCGCACCAACGAAAGGCTCGTCAGCGTGAGTATTTCGTGTCCGAGCTTATGAAGATAACGCTTCTCAAGCTGGCAGGTGGTGATTTCACCGGTCAAGAGTTGCCGCAGAGTTTCACTGGAAGCGGCAAGATCTTCGCGCTGCGTGATGGATTGGAAATCCGTTGCCAGTAATTCTTCCTCGGTGTAGCCGACCATGTCGCAGAAAGATTTGTTAACTTGAATGTAACGGCCCGTCGGATTGGTCAGACTGATGCCGGTCGGGGCATTGTCAAACGCGCTCTGGAAACGCATCTCGCTCTTGCGAAACGCCTCCTCTATACGTTTACGTTCGGCGATGTCGTTGGCGAGCGTTTCGTTGATCGTTGCCAATTCCGCAGCCCGCAGGTTTAGTTCCTCATGTGCGCGTTTCACCTCTGCGAGATTGAATTCTTTCTCGCGCGCGTCCGACTCCATCTGAGTTTTGATCTTGTGCCCGTAGATTGTCGCTCCGCCGACCATCAGGAACACGAACGCGGCGAGTAGATATTCGGACTTCCGTAGTGAGTCAACCGCCGCCATCTCTTGTTTGAAGAGTTTTTCCTGAATTATACCGACATGCTGCCGCAAATCGACGAAAGAGGCGTTCATGGTGGCGTACTTGTTATACATCGTAGCTAGCCGTCCCCCGGCTAGCTCATGCTGGTTCTGGTCAAAATAGGTGAAGATCAAGTCAGCCTCACCCCGCATCTCGGTCATCGCAGCCTTGATAGCTACTAAATCTTCTGGAAGCTCTTCAATATGTTTCTGGACTATGGCCTCGCTCGGTTCGTGCTTATTGATTTCAACTTGCAACTCCTCTTCGACCGTCGCCATGCGTTCGTTGAAAGCGCGTACCGCCTCACGCATCTTCAGCGATTCCCCTTTTACGTCGTGCGTATCGAACACATTGTTGCCCGGCGCGTTAACTGCACCGGCCAGCTTGGCGAGATCAGAGTAACTATTACGCCGCCCGACCCATTCCTGGTTGACCACGACGGAGTGATTGTAAATACGCACGATCTGATAATTGAGGAACATGCCCAGCAGGACGATTAAGACATCAAACGCCGCCAGCAGGTAATAGACGCGATGCCACTTGGGCGAGCGCCGCGTTTTTAGCATTTTAGAGTCGGTTGATAACGATGATAGCGCTGGTGATGTGCTCATGTGTTTTATTTAAAGGATTGCTTCCCGATAAAGCAGAGACCGGATATTTTGTGAAAGGAACATGCGCGTCAACACGCTAGCAATCGGGGGTTGTTCAAGGGAACTTTACAGGGCATAGAAGGGAAAAATGGAATATGGGTGGGCATTAAGCTGGTGTATATCGCCCTATTCCTACCCTCAATAACATGAATAGAGACAGTTGAAGCAGCCCTCATTTAATTCTTAGAAGCTGTTTGAACCTTCTAATTTCACAGCGAAATTGCCCTGACTGGAATCTTCAAGACGAATTTCCAAGCACCTTCTTAGGCATTTCTCATGCCGATAGAGGAGCAGGCTTGGGGAGGAGGAGGGTACATCGATCAATTAGTGCCGGGTGATCACGATGGAGAGGGCAAGACCGATCAAGCTGTGTGGCCCCGACACGCAGTCCACTTTCTACGTCAATCGCAGCATGTTGGGCTTTACTGTCTTCCAGTTTGGCACGATGGGTGATTCACCTACCGCCTTCACCTTAGAATGGCGCTAGCAGTTTGAGAGCGGTAAACTAACGAGGCAGAGGCTTGCTGTCTCTGCCTTGCTGCTTCCCTGCTCTCTCGTCACGCTGCAAGCTTCATCTCCGGCCACTGATGTCTGGACACATTTGATAAAAGGGCGAGTGGTCATGAGTCAGTGACTCGTGAGAGCATCGGTTTGCGATGACTCAACACTCTCTGACCACTCGCCTCGGCGAGTATATCAGCCTTGTTTTGCCCGATGCACATAGGCATCAACAAAAGGCCATTACTGATTTCGTGATGGCCGTGGTAATGGTGCGAAGCTGTTGCCAAGCGACCCTGGCCAGATTCTTTGACAACTTTGAAGCGGTCAGCAAACGGCTCTTCCGTCTGCTGCACAACTCTCGGCTTAACCCTGAGAAGTTGGCGCGCGCTCACGCTTCGGCGCTCGTTCTGCGGTTGCCCACAGCGGGTTGTGTGCGCCTCGCACTGGATTGGACAACGGAAGACTCTCAGCATCTGCTGGTCGCTTCCTTGCGCGTTGGGCGGCGTGCCATCCCGCTCTACTGGCGCGCTTACCACGACACCGAATTGAAAAAGCGAATGAGCCTGTATGAGCGGCAGTTTGTGCGAGCGCTCTTTGCCGAGGTGTTGTGCGGCGTGGCTCGACGGCGCTTCGTGCTGACGGCAGACCGATGGTTTGCTGATGTCGATTTGCTGGATTTGCTCAATGATCTTGGCATTTCTTATGTCATTCGCACGAAGGCCAACTACCATGTGCGGGTCGAAGGTAGATGGCGTAGGCTCGACTCCTTGCGTTGGATGAAGAATCAGCGGCGTCGTGCATGGGGGCGCGTCTGGTACACAGAAGGCGACCCGCGACATCTCTTTCTGGTGCAGACGCGGGCACGTGACAAGCAAGGCCGATGGGGCATCTGGCACTTGGTGTCGAACTGCAACCTGTCGGCACACAGGATGGCTGCGGAGTACGCGCGCCGCTTCACCTGTGAAGAAGGCTTTCGAGATGCGAAACGACTGCTTGGGTTTGCAGAGGCACGCATCAGTTGCCTCAAGGCGTGGACACGGATGTTCACCCTCGTCGCCCTTGCCCTCGCGGTGCTGACGAAACTCGGGTGTGCGCTTCAATCGCATGTGCGGCGCGATAGATGGCTGCTCACAGTACGCTCGCGCCGCCGGTGGATTATTAATTCCCTGCCCTGTTGAGTGAAGGTGGTAGGCGTACTGTTGACATTGTTCGAGAGAAAACTTTGAATCCACACCCACAACACCTTCTGTTGTTTGTGTGTGTGTTTTTTGTTCTTCTGTATTTTGTTTACTCTGTATTTTGTAAGGAGACGGATTTTCAGGCGTCGGTAAATCAGGCGTCGGCTCAACCGAAGACGGACTTACAGGCGTCGGTGAATTTGCTAGGAAAATCGGATTTAGCGCGGGAGTTTCATAAACGCAAATTGGCTGTGCTCCGAAGCGGCCTCATCATTTTTAAACAGATCTCTAACTCTACCAATGAAGTGATTTACTCTCTGTATGTCTCCCAAAAGCACCAGAGGTATATCTATCTTAGAAGCGGAGGGATAGCCTTCTACATTTACAACAGCGGATAGCATTGGCGGAATATATTCGAAAGTCAGGACACATTTAATAGTTACTTCAATAGGGATGGTTCTTGTATTGTCTGTGACGACAATTTTTTTTGAATGTAGGACTTACGCAAGACGCATTTTGACGGACGGATTTTTCAGTTGTTGAATCAGATAATCCGACAACTGTCCAAACTTGATTTGATAGACCGTCCGCGATGTTTCATACATTAGCTCTTTGAACCGACACCAGACCAACAACGCACATGCGATGTGGTTGCGCTGGATTCTTTGTTTCCGACATTGACAGCTTTCCAGGCCAGTTACCTGTTTGGCTTCACGGTGCAACTGCTCAATCTTCCACCGCACGGCACACACCTGTTGTGTCTCGCGCGTTGAGTTTTGAGTTTCATCGTTCGTGACGATGTAATCCGTGCGGTCGGTAGAGACCACCAACCGGAACAGATGCAAGCGATGACCTTTGGGAAAGTCTTTGACGTGGATGTTTTTGCCCGTGGCGACTTCCTCGTCCGTCTACTTCAGCGAGTCCACTCTCCGATAGTTGGGTTTGGGCACGCCATCGCCTTCATCTACCTGGCGATTGTCTTTGAGCGGGCAATAGTAGATTTTGCCGCTTCTCTCAATGTGCAGCATCAATTCTCTGGCGGCGTACCACGCATCCATTAACACGGTGCGAAAGGGCAGTTTTTTGTGTTCGATGGCGTTGTCGAACATCTCCCGCACATGGTCGAGTTTGGTTTTGCCGTCCACGTCGGGCGCAAACAACCGGTAGTTGATGAGCCAAAACTGATTGGTCTCAGGATTGACATAAACGCAGGTGACAATCCCGATGCCTTTAATAACGCTACCGGCATTGCCTGAATACTGTCGGCGGACAAGTTCAATGGCAAACGAATAGTTTTTGTCGGCCACCGTGTCATCAAAGAGCAGATAGCCGATTGGCGAGGTGACAATTGAATCTTTGACTTGTTCCCACACCATGCGCGGTTTGAGTTTGTCATCGCGCAAAAAGCGATTCAGTTGATCGTGACTAAACTGCTGATGGTGGTCGGCAAAGTTAGTTAACGTATAATTGATTTGACTACTGAGCAGATATTGGCAGTAATCAAGGCGTGTCACGGGTGCTTTATTGGGAACAAACATAGCGAAAGATTACTTGATTTTTCAACGCTTGCGTAAGTCCTAAGTTAATACTCCTCTCTGTAATGAAAGTCAGTAACCATTCAGGAGGTAAGACTCAACGCTCTGCTTTGGCAGGCTCTCTGAAGAG
>CAXTPS010000064.1:0-11941 GCA_964246305.1 uncultured Pyrinomonadaceae bacterium | reverse complement strand
CCCCACCATCCGCGCAATCACTCGCCCTTCATCAAGCTCCTTCGTAGGCTCGGTGCCGACGGTGCGGCCATCACGCAAGACCGTGATTCGATTACTGATTTGAAAAACTTCATGAAGCTTGTGCGAAATGTAGATCATCCCCACACCACGAGTTCGCAATTTATTGAGAATGGTGAACAGCGTTTCAACTTCCGCATCAGTCAAGGCAGCGGTAGGTTCGTCCAAGACCAGGATGCGAGCTTCATGAGAAAGCGCCTTGGCTATCTCCACCAGTTGTTGCTGGCTAATACCAAGCCGCCCGATCTGCGTACGCGGATCGAGCGGAAGGTGAATCTCATCAAGCAATTTTTGCGCGCGGCTGTAAAGCTCCTGCCAGCGAATCACTCCGAGCGTGCGCGGCTCGCGACCGAGGAAAATGTTTTCGCCAATCGTCAGTTCCTGGATCAGTGAAAGCTCCTGAAAGATGACCGCGATGCCCGCACTTTCCGCGTCACGAATGGCGGCGAACTGTCGCGGCTGACCATCAAGCACAATCTCTCCGCCATACTGCGAATGGGGATAGACGCCCGCCAACACTTTCATGAGCGTAGATTTCCCGGCGCCGTTTTCACCTACGAGGGCGTGAATCTCCCCCTCGTAGAGATCAAACGAGACCCCATCCAGAGCTTTGACTCCGGGAAAGGCTTTGGCAATGGCGCGCATCTCCAGAAGCGGAGCGCGTTCTGTGGATGTCATTTGCCGTAAGCGCGTACCAGCACAAAACCAGCGAAGAGGAAGCCGACGGCGGCGAACAGCAATCCGCCTGTTTTGACCGGTGAGTTACTCGCGACGGCCTTGGGCCACTGATCCCTGGGCACGTTCTTATACACCTCATCAATCGTGTTGTAGCCATCCTTGATAACCGTCTCCATCATGTTATTTTTGTCAACAGTGATGGGCTGATGCAGGATGGACGGCACATCGATCTTGCCGTTGTTGATGGGTTTGTCGGTGGTCTCGATCTTTTCCCCGCGCGCCAGCTTGATTGCCGCATCAACGGCGCTGAAGGCCAGAGCCTTGATCGGCTTATAGATCGTCATCGTCTGCCGACCTTCGGCGATTCGCTGGCAGGCGTCAAGCTGTGCATCCTGGCCCGTGACTAACACTTTTCCGACGAGGTTAGGCGGCAAAGCGGAAACCGCTCCACCGGCTGTGCCGTCATTCGAAGCGACGATCGCCTGGACATCGTTGGCGCTCTTGGTCAGCGCGTCCTCGGTGATTCGCTGTGCTTCACTCGGCAGCCATTCCCGCGCGTATTGATCGGCCACAATCTTGATATCGCCGCGATCAATGGCCGGTTGCAAGACCGACATTTGTCCTTTCCGCAGCAACAGGGCATTGTTATCGGTCTGCGAACCACCGATCAGAATGTAGTTGCCCTTCGGCATATGATCGAGCGCGTACTGGGCCTGCATCTCGCCAATCTTTATCACCTGATGCGCGACGTACAGATCAACGGCAACGTTCTTGATCAACCTATCGTAACTGATGACCGGCACGCCCTGGCCGTGCGCCTTCTCGATAAACGGCGTCCACACTTCACCATTGTGGGGAACGATGATGAGGACATCGACACCCTTGGTCAGCATCGCCTCTGCTTGCTGTATCTGGTTTGTATCGTTGCCCTGGGCTACGTCAACAATCAACTGCGCGTTCAGTTCTTTGGCTCGCTGTTCGATCAGCAGTTTATCGCGCGTCCAGCGTTCTTCTTTCAGGGTATCCATCGAAAGACCAATGAAGACGGGATCGTTGGGTCCCTTCGGTTTTTTGGCGGCGCCGGGTTGGCACGCGGTGGCGAAAGCGGTCACGAAGGCGAGGCTGACCAAGACTGTAAGTGCATGTCGCATGGATTTATTGTTCCCTTCTCTGGCGAGTGTAAATGCTGCCGACACTGTAGCTCGAAATATCGTGCCCAAACTACCGTCTCACTCTCGACCGCGAACGACACGCTCACGTTTGCATTCCACGCGCGGCAGTGCTGGAGATTGATCGCGATCCCAACTCGAAAACATAACGTGTAAATGGAAAGCGGAATGGCTCTCTGATCGAAGGCCTTAGTTTAGCAGAGTATCGATGGAAAAACATATTGCAGGAAGAGCCGGTTAAGTGCGCGGTCAGCAAACGCCAGGGACCCGCAGGATAGATGCGCTGGGGGGTTTTAGTGGCTCAATCAGATGCCTGAGATTTGTCTGTGGCCATCTCCACACGACTACAATCTTGCGCTTGTCTCTTCAGGCTGAACCACTACCTTTTCTTGAAACGAATTCGCCCTCAAAGCCATAAAGACATAGAGTCTGCTGAGAAAGATGTTTGGAGCGTGGGTTGCCAACGGAAACCGATTCTGCATTCCGACTTTTTGTTGACATTTATTGCCCTTGGTAATAGTCTATGGCCGCTTCACCAGCTTACTGACGAGTGCTTTAGCTTAGTTAGACTCACGTTCCCTTGCTTGCGGCGTCCCGTTAAAAGCTGGCAGCAGCACTACCTGACAAGTTACATAAACCGTAACGGAATCCGCAACAAACGGACGTTAGCGCGCAGCAGGGAGAACTGCTGATGGGCTTAATCTTTTCCCAGATTCCAACTGTATTAATCGAGAGATAGTGCCGTGTAACAGAGCGGATGCGGAATTCATTAAGAGTGAAGCCGCCAGCAAAAGATGGCGCAAACAATCACCAATAGCAGCAGCGCGTTTGTCGGACTTCCTGATTGATGCCAGGGATACCAAACGGCTTGCCATCCGCAAAACTTAGGGTCACAAATGAGGTTGAAGCGGCACTCAAAACCGCTCTCGTTTCCAGACACCAGATATTTGTAAGCTAAGCGAGTGCCGCAAACGCCGCCTGTGGATACTTTACAGGATAGACATCACGAACGTTCCTGTGTAACTTCGAATCAACCTTCACTCATGACAATGATTTGCCAGAAGTGTCAATCACCCAACGCTCCCGCAGCGCGATTCTGCTCAAACTGCGCCACCGAGCTTCCCGTGTCGACTCCTGTGCCCGCTTCGCTGGACGAAACCGTTTCAGACTGGTCAGCGTCCGCTGCCTTTTCCGTATTCAACGAAACCGGAGCGTCCGATGGAAACGAAGTAACGCGCGGTCGTTCCACTGTCGCGTCGGAACAGCCGGCGGCGGCTGGAAATGCCTCAGACACCGAAGCTGCCGTGTCACAGATCGGACGCACCATCGAGGGTAAGTATCGCCTTGATGCTGTTATCGGCACGGGTGGGATGGGATCTGTGTACCGCGCCAGTCGTTTATTGATTGGCGATCTGGTGGCTATCAAGCTGCTGCATAACGAACATATTGCAGAAGCACAGTCGAGCGAACGCTTTCGCCGCGAGGCACAGGCGGCGGGCAGGCTCAAGCATCCTAACGTAGTTCCCATCTATGACTTTGGCGTCACCAATGACGGCCTCGTTTATCTGGTGATGGAACTGGTTGAGGGCCAGAGTTTGCGGCGCGTCATCAAAGAACAGGGGCCGCTCAAACCCGTGGTGGCCGCCGACATCATCAATCAAATCTGTGCGGCCCTCGACGAGGCGCATCGCCAACAGATTATCCATCGCGATCTGAAACCAGACAACATCATTGTCAATTCGAAGATCACCAGCATGCAGGTCAAGGTGTTGGACTTTGGCATTGCCAAGCTGCGTGATGTGAAGGCAAGTAATCTGACGCAGACGGGCAGCATCATGGGTACGCCGCACTACATGTCGCCCGAACAATGCCTTGGTGAAGAACTGGATAATCGCTCGGACATTTATAGTCTCGGCATTGTTTTGTACGAAATGCTGGCCGGCGTAGTCCCCTTTAACTCTCCGATCTCCATGGCGGTAGTGGTCCAGCACGTCAATCAAGAGCCACCGACGTTGCGCGGCGTCAACCTCAGTATTTCGCCAGCCGCCGAGGCTGCGGTCATGCACGCGCTCGCGAAAAAACGGGAGGATCGTCCGCAAAGCGCAAGCGCTTTCGCGGCTGAGTTTAGTGCGGCGGTAGCCGCGGGTTTACCGCACCCCGGGGGAGGCCAAGCTCCTCGAACTGACCTTGGCGGCGGCAGAGGGATGAATCCGACGCTCGTCCTGCCCCGGACGACGACAGGCAGCGTGCCCGCGCAGCCCGGTAATAACTCCCGGTACTTGATCCCCTTACTGCTCGTCGGGGCGCTACTGCTGGCCGTTGGGGTGATCGTCGGCCTCCTGATAGATGCTAATAATAAAAAGAGAGAGAGCGACAACCCTGCCAACGTTTCGACGCCCAGCACGCAAAATGATAACACAGCAGACAATCAAACTATGGGGCAATCCTCCTCAACTCCCGAACCGGATCGCCGCCCTTCGCCCACCCCCGCAAATGTTCCGTCTCCGACAGTGGCGCAGAATTCGCCTCCCCCTATGAACAGTAATACAGGCTTATCCAATTCATTCACTCGCGATTATCGAGGAACAATTAATGGGTCTGGACTAGCAGTCAGGTTAACCAAGTCAGGCCCCTCTCTCACAGGCAGGGCTGAGACGAAACTCAGTTGGGATCAACTTCAGGGAACGATTGAACCGGATGGACGCTTTACACTTTACGGGAGTGAGCGCGGAGGACCTGTCAAGGGCAAGTACACCGGACAGATGCACCCTGACGGCTCAGTGACTAACGGAGTGTGGACTTCTACCGAGAATGGAAAACAAGTAAGATTCTATTTAAAGTGAATCAGTAGTTGAAACACATCGAGGTTGAAAGCAAAGGACTTACGCCACCAGCTTTGAGATCACAGCTAAAATGGCAACCGTAAGTTGTTGATTTCCCAAGCCCGATTTCAACTACTGATTCGCATTTTAAGGCAGGAGTAAAAAGAGATGGGAAGAAACTGTCATTCAAAATTAGACCGCAGTCCGCATAGGATTTGGATAAGCCTCCTCCTGATATTCGCGACAACAATATTCTCCTGTTCAGCACAGCAGCAGCAGGCAACACGCCCAAGGGTGCAAATACCGGCGGCTAACGCTGAAATTAGCATTATTCCGAAACCAGCTTCGATCATACCCGCCAATGGTTATTTCGAATTTCGCCGGGACACTATAATCATCGCCGCCGACGCAACCGCCGTTAAAGCGTCAACCTCGCTGAACCGCTTGTTGCTGGAAAGATTTGCATTCCAACTCAAAGTAACACATGACACAGGCTCGCAGAATTCGATCACCTTTTCAACGGCCAACGACGGCCAGGACCAATTGGGGGAGGAAGGATATTCCTTAAAAATCAGACCCGGCGCTATTCAAATAATGGGCAGTGAACGGGGAATGTTCTACGGCATTCAGTCGCTGCTGCAGCTCTTCCCTGCGGTCTCTAATGGCGAAGCTAATATACCTGCCACGGATATTACAGATGCTCCGCGATTCCAGTATCGCGGGATGCACCTTGATGTTGTGCGTCATTTCATGCCGGTCGAGTTCATTAAGAAATTCATCCACCTGATATCAAGATATAAGTACAATTATTTTCATTGGCATCTAACGGACGATCAGGGCTGGCGAATCGAGATAAAGAAATATCCGCTATTGACGGAAAAGGGATCGAAGCGACCGGAAACGGTATTCGGAAAGAGTCGCCCGTATATCGGAGACAAGACTCCGGTCGAAGGTTATTACACTCAAGACGAGATACGCGATGTCGTTGAGTATGCTAAAGAAAGATACGTTACAATAATCCCTGAAATTGAGATTCCCGGGCACTCATCAGCCGCACTGGCGTCGTACCCCGATCTGGGTTGTATAAAGAATTATCCGTATAAGGTTCAAACCTCCTGGGGGGCCTTCCCGGATATTTACTGTCCTAAAGAATTAACGTTTCAATTCCTTGAAAATGTTTTGTCCGAGGTAATAAATTTATTCCCCAACTCACCTTACATCCACATCGGCGGCGACGAGGTGATGACGAACTCGTGGAGGACTTCGAAAGACGTTCAGGACTTAAAGCGAGCGAATAACCTTTCGAGTGATAGACAAGTTGAGAGCTGGTTCATTAAACGCGTTGAGAGCTTCGTCAATTCAAAGGGAAAGCAAATCATCGCCTGGGACGATCTGGTGGACGTGGGCTTTCCCCCTAACGCTACGGTGATGTATTGGCGAGATTCGGAGGCAGCCAGGCGAAACACGGATGATGCCCGGCGAACCGTGAGCAACGCGGTTATCGCCGCCAGGGCGAAACATAAAATCATTATGACTCCTGACACTTATACTTATTTCGACCACCCTCAGGGCAATCCGGTGTCGGAGCCTTTAAGTTTGTATAGTTCGCAGATTACTTTGGAAAAAGTTTACAACTTTGAGCCTGTCCCGGTTGAGCTAAACCAGGAAGAAGCTAAATATATTATCGGGGGGCAGGCTTGTCTCTGGACTGAGTTTGTGAAGCGGCCTGAAGACGTAGAGTATATGATGTTCCCGCGTGCGATTGCTTTAGCTGAAGTATTGTGGTCTACGCGGGAGAACAAAGATTTTTCCGGATTCTATAAAAGACTGTACAGAGAATTTCAGAATCTTGATCAGGAGCCTGTGAATTATAGGAAGCCCCGAAAATGACGGCTTTGGTGGTCGAAAGAATGGCCGGATAACGAAGCCTATGCCGCATATACCGATTCGGCTAAAAAAAGCGTTCCCCATGTACAGCGGTATAGTTCGATGGCAGGCGTTTCGGGAAACAGTTTGAGCTTTTTCTACTCCCTAAGACATCAACTCCTCTTTCGTGCCGCGGGATGGGCGGCTCAGGAATGGGAACGAGGCGACCATGCCATAAATCCGCCATCGCATCTTCATCTCGATAAAATGTTGTTCGCGCCTTACTTACTTGGAACGGCCACCACGCGAAAACCGCTATCGAGAGAGCGGTAGTCAGGAGCGACGCGGTTGCGGTATGCAGAGCGGCAATACTTAGCATGGTTAGTCCATGAGCCACCGCGCAACACTCGATAGCGCGGATCACCGTTATTAGCATTTGCCGAGCCATCTACTGACAAGCCATTGTAACTATCTGCCCATATATCCTCTACCCACTCATAAACATTTCCGTGCATGTCGTATAACCCCCATGCGTTCGGCTGGTAACTTCCTACCGGCGTTGTTTTCTTTACCCAAGCACCTTCAGGCGCGTTACCGTATGGATGTTCCCCATTGAAGTTTACCTGACTGGAACTCAAACTATCGCCAAAAGCAAATGCCATAGTCGTTCCTGCGCGGCAGGCATACTCCCATTCAGCTTCACTTGGCAAACTATATATGTATCCGTCGCTCATCTCGTTTAGTTTCCTGATGAATTCCTGTGCGTCGTACCACGAGACTTGCTCTACAGGACAGCTAGCGCAGTCCCGAAAATGGCTTGGGTTATTTCCCATCAACGCCCGCCATTGAGATTGTGTCACTTCAAACTTTCCAATGTAGAAACCTTCTTTGATTGTGACTTGATGCTGCGGCGTTTCGCCATTGAACCATTCACGCTTAGCGCCGCTGTTGGTACGCTTGGCGTCGGCAAATGCAACATCCACACCTGCCTCACTCGACCCCATCAGAAAAGCGCCCACGGGAATTAAGAGAAATTGCATGCCGATCCTATTGTTAGTTGTAGATGGCTTTGGTGTTTGTTGCACGTTCGCTGTGCCAATCGGCTCTTGGTTGGGTCTTTGTTTTCTCTCTCGTGTCAGAGTCCACGCAATCAGCGCCACTACCGCTCCCAACAAGACAACTCCGAAGACTGTTGCCCCAATCGTCATTCGTAATCTCTGATTTGTTGCGGTCGCACGCAGTGCGCCGCCGGGAACTGTTGATCGTACCGAAGGCGTCGGGCCGCTCGCTTGAGCGGCTGGCAAATGGACGGTCGTCGGCATCTCGGTTGCCGCAGGGGTTCGCGCAGCACGACGTATGATTGTTTCGTTAGTGACCTCCGCTGGCGGTTGAAGCGGCCCAGACATCTGCGGTGAACGGCTGTGCGCCTGAGCGCTCGTCGGGTGAACGGCTGCTGTCAATTCTCGCGCGAGCGCACCAGCAGTCGGAGGACGTGCGTCTCGCAGCTTCTCAAGCGCATGAAAGACCACGGCCTCAACTTGTGGCGATATGCCGGGGTTGATTGTGCGCAAAGATTGTGGCGGCTGGTTGACATGTTGGACGACTACGGCGGTCGAGACCGGCGAGTCAAACGGCACGCGCCCGCACAGCATTTCGTAGAGCACGATACCCATGCTGTAGATATCAGCACGACTGTCGAGTTCCTCTCCCAGGCATTGCTCCGGCGACATGTAGTGCGGCGTGCCCATCACGCTGCCGGTTTGCGTGAGGTGGCTAGCCACGTCATCGCGCAGCTTGGCGATGCCGAAGTCGAGCACCTTGACTCTCAGCCCGGCTGTAGTCGAATTGATGATGATGTTGTCTGGTTTGATATCGCGATGGACGATATGCCGCTGATGAGCCTCATCAAGCGCGGCGCAAACATGGGCGGTTATTTCGACCACTACGGAAGGGGTGAGTGGCGCTTCCTGTTTGATAATCTGGCGCAGGCTCAGGCCTTCCAGTAACTCCATGACCAGATATTGCAAACCGTCGCTTGTGATACCAAAGTCATAAATGCTGACGGCGTTCGGATGTTTGAGTCTTGCGGCAGCTTGTGCCTCGCGTCGAAAGCGCTCACCGACATGCGGATCGGCCAACCGTTCGGTGTGCAGGATCTTCATGGCGACTTCGTCGCCGATCAGCAGCCGCGTGACGCGATATACTGACCCCATGCCACCAAGTCCAATCAGACTTTCGATGCGATAGCGCCCTTCGATTGTGTGGCCAATAAGCTTGTCTTTCTTTTCCGCCTCAATAGTCCCCGCATTCTCGTCGGAGCTGGTGAGCACCTTCACAACATCTGCGGATTGCGTAACGGCTAACGTTGCACCGCAGTTGTTGCAGAAGCGGGCGCTGTCGCTATTTGGAGTCTGGCATTGCGAGCAATCCATTTTCTATGCCCCGGTGGAAGGCCACATCAGTTGAATTAACTTAACTTCACAAAACGTCCTTTCGTTTCAGCGCCCACATTGTCAGCCCTAGAAACACTATACTGAACAACGCCAGCACCCCGCAGTCGCTCGCGACGCGCGCGCGATAGGCCGAGGCAATCTCGTCTTCAGATTTACCATCGAATACGGTCTGATATTCGGCGACGGTTATTCCAGCCGCCAAATTATCGCGGGCTTTCTTGTCATCAATGCTGACCGTATGAGCCAACCCGTCAATAGTCCAACGCGCAACCATCATGGCTGCTGCGTATCGAGAAGCGCCCAAACCGCTATACTTGCCGATTGGGTCAGGCGGTGCAGGAAGGGCCGAGCCACTGGCTATGGTTCGTGGTTGTGGTTTTTGATCCTTCGTCTTCTGGAAATGCTGATATTGGGTGGCAGTCGCTGGCTTATAAGTTAAAACATGATAGTAAACTTCGTCGAGCGGCTTGATATAGCCGCTCAGCAACAACTGCGGAATCAGAATCAAGGGCAGTATGCTCATTGCCTTTTCACTGGAGTCAACCAGCGCAGAGAAGAAAAGGCCCATCGTGATACCCGCCAGCGAAGTCAGGTACAAAATCAAAGTGAGCGAGAAAAAGTCTCCGGCCCTGAGTCGGCCCATGCCCGCAAGGATCCCCACAAACAGCAAACACTGAATCAGGGCAATGAAACTCAGCACCGCAAATTTCGAAAAGACGTAAGACGGAATCTTCAAATTGACGAGCCGCTCGCGGACATAGATCGTTGCCTCGGAGACAATCTCTCTGATCGCGTTGTTTGCGCCAAACCAGATTGAAACTATCGCTGCGATAAAAAGGGTCTGCGATCCGTTTGGCGAATCTCCCACAATAATCGCAAGAATGATTGCCACGACCGGCGCCTGCGCCAGCAACAGCAAAGTGTTGCGCTTGTCTGCTTGCTTAACTTCTAAGTAGCGGCGCGTCAGCGTCAGCCACTGATCCAGGCCGAAACGGCGCTCCGGGCCTTCCTGCTTGAGGTCGGGCTGAAGTTGCAATGCGCCGGTCGTGCGATTGAGCTGTTCGGCTTCCGCAAAGCGCGCCCGGACATACCGTTCATGTTGAGGCGAGGTTTGAAAGCGCCTGCTCAACTCTTCCGGATCGCGCCCGCCGATGTGGCGGTAAATGTCGCCCGGCTCTTTGCAGCCAAAGTACTCCAGCGCCTCAACCGGCGGGCCGAAGTAGGCCAGTCGTCCGCCGCGCGTCAACATCGCAATGTGATGCATCTCGCGAAATTTTTCGAACTTGTGGGTGACCATCACCACGATGCGCCCTTCGTCGGCGAGCCGCCTGAAGAGCATCATCATGTTCTCGGTAGTTTCCGGATCCAGCGGCGAAGTGGGTTCGTCAAGAAAGATGAAGCTCGGCTTTGTGATCAGCTCCAGCGCCAGACTTAAGCGCTTTTGCTGTCCCCCGCTCAATTGCCCGAAAGGCGTGTGGCGCTGCTCGTTCAGGCCCACGGTATCAATCACTTCGCTGATGATGCTCCGCCGGAGGTCGTCCGAGGTTCCTTTCGGTAGCCGCAACTTCGCAGCATAATGCAGCGTTCTTTCCACGGTTAGCGCGTCGTGCAGAATGTCCCGCTGTGGTACGTAACCAATCGAACGACGCAGGGCATTGAAGTGCTGATACAGGTCGAGATCGTTGACGAAGACATTCCCGGTGGTGGCCGGACGAAGTCCGTTGAGCGCGTCCATCAACGTCGATTTACCGCAGCCTGACGATCCCATCAGACCAATGAACTCACGAGGATAAATGACAAACGAGATGTCTTTGAGAATCGTCTTGCCCGTGATCTCTTTGGTGATGTGGTACGCCGTGATTGAGCTAGCGCTGAGATCGTGTTGCTTGACCGTTCGCCCATCTACGTGCAGCAAAAAGCCGCCGAGAAAGATTAGGTCATGCGGGCTGAGCTGGCGTGGCTCGGTAAGCGGTTCACCATTCACAAACGTGCCATTCATGCTGCCCAAATCGGTAATCACAGGCTGACCGTCGTCCTCGTAGCTCAGCATAGCGTGGTACCGAGATACGCTGGGCGCATCCAACACAAAATTGTTGTCCGGCGCTCGCCCCATTCGTATGACAGGAATCTGTGCGGCACGTAAGATCATGGTGCCTGCCGCAGCGGCCTTGGGAGGACTTGGAAGCGGGATCGGGATACCAGAACTTTGGTAAGAGGCTTGGTGGGGCGATACTTCCGGTTCCATCAGTGGAGCAGTCGAAATGACTAACCTGGAGATGGCCCGTGCGTCAGCAACCGAAGGAACATCCCTATACTCCACCCCCGGTGAGGTCGAGTGGTAAGTGAAAGCAACTACTCCGCCTAATCCGAACCCCACGCGATCGCCATCACGCAATTTCCGTCGCGTAATTGGCTCACCGTTTACAAACGTGGACTGCTTTGAACTCAGATCGACCAGTGTCACTTGTTGGTGATTGTCGACCTCGAACGCCGCATGAACCTTCGATATGACGCTTTGGGCTAGAACAATTTGACACTGTGAGGCATCGCGCCCTACCACGACGCGATTCCCGTCAATCGAAATCTTGCTACCGGCAAGCTGCCCGACAAGCCCCTCTAGGTACGGCTTGGAGACGCTTTCTTCGTTGTCTAACATCCCGATTTGATCGGACTCAGTGCTGAACTACGATACGGCTATCAAGTAGCCGCCGTAATGCCACCTGCAATATCATCCCCCGAATTCTGAAAATCGGACGACAAACGTCAGGTGTCCAAAGTTAAAAACCTTGCGCCGGGATAGGAATATCAGCAGGCAGTCCCCACGCATCGGCCTTGAATGAGCTGTTGCTGCTCAGCAATTGATACCAGTCCCCGTTGCGGAAAACAGCGATATCCG
>CAXTPS010000063.1:0-12338 GCA_964246305.1 uncultured Pyrinomonadaceae bacterium | reverse complement strand
TCAGAAAATGAATGGTTGATTATCGCCACTTACACAGACTTTTCATAACCTCCCAGAAAAGCCGAGCTTCGTTCAGTTCAATAGCAACTCCCTCGTTAAGATCAATCCCATGTCGTATGCCCCCGCCCGTAGGTGAAGATAGATAACCGTGCAAAGCCGTTACCCATTCAAGCACCCGATCCAAAGCAGATCCCCGATAGGCTCGTCGTAGTTCACGCACTATCTGATTAAAATATGTTCCTCGAATAGCGTCAGTTGGTGTCTCAAGTCCGCGGAATGCAGTTGTTGTGGATTCAAGAAGCCAAAGAGTTTCTTGTACTGCCTCTCGACCATGACCTTGGCTCAATAGTTCTTCAGCTCGTTGTAGGGAACTCTGAAGCAGATTAATAGCCTCTTCAGCAAGCGTGAGCGGTTTCTCTTGGACTTGAACGATAGGCATTTCAGCTTCGCGTAAAACTAAATCAGGTGGCCTTATCTCGTATCCTATTTGATGGGTTTGACATACTTCGTTTATTCTTTCAGCGTCAAGAGCATAATAATCCTCGTTAATACGAGGGAGTGTTTGACAAGCATCAAAAAACGCTTCCAAAAATAGTGGCGCGTTCTCAGATGCTTGATTCATGTATCTAACCAAATCTGTTTCAGCCCAGCTTGCATCAGTACTCCACATATGGGTAGTTCCCACTGCGTTACAGAATGCCCCTTTAAAATGTTCCAGTATCTCTTGACGGTCTCCTTGGGTAGATAGCCTGGCAATTATTCTATAGAACTCTTGAACAGCCTCACCTGATATGGTTTGGTTTCGATACTGTCCATCTGGTGGAGGTGTAAATCGCCAAGCTCCATTGAATTTAAGTGTCACTTATCTTTCTCCAAATACCTGTATCTTCTTGTAACTTCCGATCCCATTCTTATACAGCTAAAATTTGGGAATGAATATCTTAGGAGAGAACCAAATTATGTTAAGTTATGTGGGAAGGTCAGCCGGGAATTTTCATTATATGTGCGAAAAGTGATGGGAATTTTCACTTTATGCGCGAATGTTTTTTCATTTTATGCGCTAATCTTGCCTGTAAGCTATTGATTCTACATGTAGGGAATTTTCATTTTATGCGCGAACCTACATTCTATCTCTCGTTTTGACGTCCCCATTCGCGCAAGCTTTTTGTCCATGCGGTTCGTTTCATCTGTTTGCTGGTTTCGACAAATTCCGAGAGCTTGGCGGCGGTAACGCCGGGCAGCACGCCGCTTTCCTCACGCGGAAAATGTGCATCCCCTTCCAGTCTGAAGATGACCATCTCTTTGCCGTCATAACGCCAGACTTCCGGCACGCCGACTGCCGCATAGATGGGCAGCTTATCGAGCGACGAGTGTGTAATATCCACTTCAATCACCAAATCCGGCGGGGGATCAATCATCAGGTCAATACGCGGTTTGCCTCTCACACGCTCGGCATGCTGGACATAAAAAGCTGTGTCCGGCTCGAAGCCGCGCGCCAAATCTTCTCGTTTGAAAGTATTAGAGCCGACATTGTCAAAATCAAGATGCATCTCTTCCGCTAACACTTCAAACAGCGAGGCGATGAGGCGATTGGGTCTTTCGTGTTCAGCCGAGACGACCATGATTTCTAACGCTCCTCTGTCGTAAGTGAAGCGAGGATTGCCTATTTCATCATGCTCTGCGAGCAGGCGTTCATATGTCTCCCAACTGACATTGCGAAGCGTGATACTCTGTTCGGCTGTTTGTCCCGGAGGTGTGAGCACTGTCGTCATCGGTTGATACTCCCAATTACTGTGCTGCCGTTTTCTTGAGCTTACTATATCACACGATTCGGGCTAGGCTCGGTCAACGTATTTGTAAGCCAGCATGTTTGTGAGTCAGCATGTGCCTTGCTCTCTCTTGCGTTGACAGGGTAAAGTAACTTCCGCGTTAATAAAACGCCCCGCCAACTTGCGCGCGGCGTCGCGGCATCTAAAAGCAGACTCAGATGCGCTGGGATTTTGAAGGAATAAAAATGGATTATACGACTAAAGAACTTTTAAAACGTTATGCGAAGCTCGCTATCGGGCAGCCTTTCGCGCCTGTGCTGTTGAATATTCTGGTGACTTCGGTGTGCGATATGCGATGCACGCACTGCTTTTTCACGGACGAGCTGGATGACCGCCCGCGTAAGAAGTTGCAGATGAAGACACACGAGATTGAGAAAATCTCTGAGACGCTGGGCGGGAACCTGGGCGTGCTTATCCTCGCGGGCGGCGAGCCTTTCACACGCAAGGATTTGCCGGAGATCGCGCGTGCTTTTTATCAGAACAACAAGCTCGAATCCATTTACCTGATGTCCAACGGGCAGATTCAGAAGCGCATCATCCCGGATGTGACGCGTATGCTTGAGGAGTGCCCTGACCTCAACGTGACGGTCGCGCTCGGCATTGACGGACTCAAAGATCAGCACGAGAAGATTCGCCAGAAGCAAGGCTCCTGGGACATCGCGATTGACACTGCGCGCCAGCTACAGCAGATCAAGAAGGAGTTCCCGCGTTTAGATATTCAGACCTGCACCTGCTTCATGCATTCCAATCAGGATACGATTTTCGATTGGTACGACTTTTTGAAATACGAGCTGAAGCCCGACAAAGTCAACTTCAACTACATTCGCCCGCCGTCAGCCGACCCGGTCGAGCTGGACATAGACCACACGCGTTATGCACAGCTCGCGCAGATGATCGACGACGACTCGCGGCATGCTGCGCTCAAAAATAATTACGGCGGCAAGGCAGGCTTTTTCAAAGCCGCGATTGATATTTACATGCACGGCCTGATTGCCAGGACGCAGGAGACGCAGCAAGCGCAGATGACGTGTTACGCGGGCACTGCGGGCGGCGTGATCTATGACGAGGGCACAGTCTCTTCGTGCGAGAATCTCGCGCCGATTGGAAACCTGCGCGAGTATGACTGGAACTTTCAGAAGCTCTGGCTCTCGCCCGCAATGAAGGAGCGGCGCAAGAAGGCCGCCGACGGCTGCTTCTGCACGCACGAATCGAACAGCTATTATCCGTCGCTACCATTTAATCCGAAGCATCTCATCCAGATCAAAAAGCTGGAACGCGAGATGAAGAAATCGCGCCGCGAGCTTGATGCTCAAGAGGCAGAGACTAATGGCCTGACGGTCAAAGCATAACCATTTTGGATTTTGGATTTTAGATTTTGGATTGAAAGACAAGCTGTTCGTCCCATTCAATCCGTTCTCTAATCCAAAATCCAAAATCCAGAATCTAAAATCCAAATGTTTAGAGCAAGGGTTCCGAAAATTCTGATTATCTCGTCCGACACGGGCGGGGGGCATCGTTCTGCGGCGGCTGCGATTGTGGCGGGCGTGCAGAAGTTTTTTCACGGACAGTCGTATGCGGTGCGCGTGGTGCGGGCTATCGAAGAATCGCACGGCATCACTAAGCGGCTGGTTCAGTTTTACAACTGGGTGCTGTGCAACAGGCAGCACTGGATGAAATATTTTTACTGGGCTGTCAATCGCTTCCGGCCTGAAACGCGTGAGTTCTTCTACGCGCGAACCGTCTGCTACGTGCAGGAACTGTTCGAGCGTTGGTGCCCGCACGTCGTCGTCAGCGTGCATCCTTTGACTCAACACGTTCTCGCACGAGTTCTCAAAGAATTGAAACTGGCGGATAAAATTCCTCTCGTGACGGTCGTGACAGACCCGTGTTACGGATTCTGGAAGGGCTGGGCGTGTGATGACGTACGGCTGTATCTGGTCGCCAGCGAAGAAGCCAGACAGCAGCTCATAGATTACGGAGTCTCGCCCGACCGCATTAAGGTTTCAGGCATGCCCGTGCATCCTAAATTCGCTTTTCCGGGAGAGCTGGCGGCGCAGGCTGCGAGGCATGCGCTCGGACTCGACGCGGAAAAGTTCACAGTCTTCGTCAATGCGGGCTGGGTCGGCGGCGGCAACATTCCGCAAATTTTCCGCGAGCTGGTGAATGGCGAACTCGACATCCAGGCCATTTTCCTCGCGGGCAAGAATGAAGAGTTAAGGCTTGAAGCCGAGATTCTTGCAGCGAGCGCGAAATTTCCGATCAAAGTCATTGGCTATTCCGAACACGTCGAGCAGTTGATGGCGGCTGCCAATGTGATGATCTCAAAGCTCGGCGGCCTGACTACCTTTGAAGCTCTGGCCTGCCGCTTACCGATTATCGCGGACGGGACGACTACGCCGATGCCGCAGGAGGCGGGCGCGGCCAGCCTGATTGTCAAACGCGGCGCGGGCGTGCTGCTCGAAAGAGCGACAGACATCGTGCCCGTCATCAAACGCATGATGGAAGATACGCGCCATTACGCAGCGATGCGCGCCGCTACCGTCGGCTTGGCGATTCCGAACTCGACGCGCCGCATAGTGGAAGAGATTACCGCGCTCATTCCCGCGCCCGTGATGGCGCGCGAAGAGCCTGTGCTGGTCGAGTCACGCACGGCTTAAAAGCGGTGATAGGTGATAGGTGATGTGTGATAAAAAAGGCTTTTTGTCTTTCTCCTATCACCTATCACACATCACCTATCACTCTTTAGAGTTGACGTTTGCGCTTGGTTCGGATTTAATCTGAGGCCACGACGACGAACAAGTTTTTACTATTCGGCCCGCTTCGTTGATGTCGAAGCGGGTTTTTTTGGAGCAATTAATCGGTGAGTCTTTTGCTTGAGGGAAAACGCGCCTTTATCACTGGAGGCACGCGCGGCATAGGGGCTGCGCTCTGCGATGTCTTTGCGCGGGAAGGCGCGGACGTGGCTTTTAACTACAACACGCGCGACGATCTGGCCGCAGCGACTATTGAGAAAATCAAAGCGCATGCGCGCCGCGCTCTCTCTTATAAAATTTCCATCACGGATCGTCTGGGTCTCAAGAAGATGACGCGCGAGCTGGTCGAAGCGTGGGGCGGCATAGATATTCTGGTCAACAATGCTGCAATCAATCGTGGGGATAATTTTGCGACGACTACCGACCGCGCGTGGGATGAAGTCATCAACACGAACGTCAATGGCCTGTTCGCAGTCACCAAGCCGATTTACAAACAGATGATTCGCCAGCGATTGGGAACGATTCTCAACATCACTTCCATCGGAGCGATTCGCGCACTGCCGACCTCCGTTCACTACGCAACCTCGAAGGCCGCCGTCATAGGCTTTACCAAATGCCTCTCGCGTGAAGCGGCCACATTCGGCGTCTCGGTCAACGCCATCGCCGCCGGAATCTTCGACACCGACCTCGCGCACACACTGCCCGAACGCCTCTTGCAGATGCACGACTTCTGGGTCTCGCGCGGTCGTCTCGGACGCCCCGAAGAACTCGCGGAATACGCAGCCTTCATGGTCAGCGACCGCAACAGCTTTATGAACGGCGAAGTCGTCATCGTGGACGGCGGTGCGGTGACATAGCGTTACTCGAACTGAAACTGAAAGCGAATTTCATTATTAAGTGCTTGTAGCTCAAAGAGTTAGCTTGACAGCCAGCTGTGCTATGCATATCATGCGGCTCAGTAAGTTTTGAATATGGCGGCGAAAAAAGCATAGTGGAGGCGAGTGATGGCTAGAGCTGATCTGATTGAGAACCTGAACAAGGCTTTGAGCATGGAACTGGCGGCGGTGATTCAGTACGCGCAGCACAGTTTTCTGGTGACGGGCGTGGAGCGTGCAGTCTATCGCAAATATTTTCGCAAGCAGGGAGAAGAATCGCAGGATCACGCCATCACGCTCGGCGATAAGATTGTCGCGCTCGGCGGCGTGCCGACGGTCGAGCCTTCTGTGATTCGACAGTCAACGGATTTGATCGAGATGCTGCGACAAGATTTATCGCTTGAGCGCGAAGCCCTGCAGGCTTACATGGCTGCATGGCAGTCATGCGATGATGCGGACATGCCGACGCGCTTCCAGCTTGAAGAGAGAATTTATCAGGAACAGCTTCACATTGATGAGCTGGAAAAACTGACCTCCGAACGCAAGGCCAATGTGACGAGAGAGAAGATCACGCTTCGTGAAGTAAGCTGAAAACTTAAACGGAGTTAAGAGGACAAAAAGGAAAAGGGTAAAAGGGAAGACGTGCGAACGGCTCGCAGCTTTCCCTCTTACCCTTTTCCCTTTAGCCCTTAAATTTTTTCAAGCGAGCGGCGGCAGTTGTATGACTTGGCCTGTCGCAGGGAGTTGCCCGTTTTCTGCGCGTTGCCGATTGATACGCTGGCGCGCGATTGCGAGCGCGTGATGCAGGTCGTCTAGCTGCTCACTGTCCAGATAAATTGTCTTCTGGCTGCACCAGCCGAGTCCGTCCGTCCACGTCGAATAACGCAGTGCCACACTCGACGCGTCTTCGCTCTGTTCCAACCGGACTTCGATTCTCTGATCGTCACGCGGGGATGGTAGAATCTGTAATGGCGCGTTCTGACTGCTTTGCAAGACTCACTCCTGAAAATTCAATAAGGGCTTCGGCTTCAACTTCGCGCTTCCCTCTCATGGGCGAAATTGAAAACCAATTTCAATTTGAATTATGCCCGCGTGCCTCTGCCATGTCAAGCGGAATTTTTCTCACCCGGTTTTTCCAAATTATTGAGGCGAGATTCAAGCGCGCGAACCGTGCGCGCCATCTCAGGCAGCTTTCTTATAGCAGCCATCGTGCGCAGGGAATCGCGGTGATCGAAAGCGGGGATGCCGCCGGAGAGGACTTTGCCTTCCGCTACATCATAGAAGACTCCGGCTTGTGCCATCAGTACCGCGTCGTCGCCGATCTTAACGTGGCCGCCGACGCCCACCTGTCCCGCGAGGATAACGCGGCGACCGACGTGAGTGCTTCCGGCGAGCCCGACCTGTCCGCAGAGCAGCGTGTCTTCGCCGACTGTGGAGGAATGTCCGACCTGAACCTGATTGTCTATCTTGACGCCGCGCTTGATGCGCGTCTCGCCGACCGAAGCTCTATCAATCGTCGAACACGCACCGACCTCCACGTCATCTTCGAGGACGACGCGCCCGGTCTGCGGAATTTTTAGCCAGTGTCTCTCTTCATCCTTCGCGTAGCCGAAGCCGTCAGAGCCGATGACGGCGTTGTTATAAATGATTACGCGGTCGCCAATCTGCGTGCCCTCGCGTATCGAAACCCCGCTGTGAATGGTCGTGTCCGAGCCTATCTGCACCTCATCATAAATCGTCACGTTCGGATAGATGCGGACGCGCTCGCCTATTCGTGCACCGCGCCCGATGACTGCGTGCGCGCCGATCCAAACATTTTCGGGCACGTGCGCCGTCGCGTCTATGACGGCGGACGCATGTATGAACGGCGCGAATGGGGGTTCCGGATGAAAGAGTCTGAGGGCGCGCGTGTAAGCCAGATATGGGTCGCTTGAGCGAAGAACGGCTATCTCGCTTTTGACCTCGATGCCCTCGCCGACAAAAATAGCCGAAGCGCGCGTCGTCTCCACCTGCGATGTGTAACGCGGGTTCGCCAGAAACGTGACATGGCCGGGCGCAGCGATGTCCAGTCCAGCCGCGCCAGTTATCTCCAACCCGGCATCGCCCTCAAGCTGCGCGCCCGTCTGTTGTGCGAGTTCGATGATTCTCATGTTAGCAGTTTATCGCATACGGCTGGATTAGTTCCAAGTTCCGGGTTCCGAATTCCAAGTTTAAGAATTGTCTTTGACTTGGAACTTGGAATCCGGAACTCGGAACTGGAATGCTTACATCAGATTCACCGGATCAATTTCGAGATTGACCGTGTGCAGGTCGCAGCCACGCTCGGAGGCGTTTGAGAGTGCGAGGTCAATAACTTCGCGCAGGCGCGGGCGGCTGCGTGATTTGACCAGAAGCTGTATGCGGTGCTCGCCCTTGAGGCGCGCGAGCGGCGCGGGCGCGGGGCCGAGGATGCGGCAGGCTCTTTCAGTGTTCGCCTCGTCGAGAGCCTTGCGTATTTCTGACGAGATGCTCATCACCTGCTCGAAATCTTCTCCGTGCGTGAGCAGGGAAGCGAGCGCGACGAAGGGCGGATAGCCGAGGCTCTTGCGATAACGTATCTCCTCGTCATAAAAGCCGGAATAGTCCTGCGCGGAAGCGTGACGCAAGGCGTAATGGTTCGGATGATAAGTCTGAATCAGGACTCGCCCGGCGCGACGCCCGCGTCCCGCACGACCGGCGACCTGCGTGATGAGCTGGAAAGTGCGTTCGGCTGAACGAAAGTCAGGCAGCGAAAGCCCAGCGTCAACCGAGACAACTCCGACCAGCGTCACGTTCGGAAAGTCGTGTCCTTTGGCGAGCATCTGCGTGCCGACGAGCATATCAAGCTCGCCCGCGCCGAATTCTAGAATTGCTTTCTCAAAGAGCTTGCGGCGCGAAGTCGTGTCGCGGTCGAGCCGCGCGATGCGTAAGTCCGGAAATTTTTTTTGCAGTATCTCTTCAATCTGCTCGGTGCCTTCGCCGACATAATAAATGTATTTACCGTTGCATGAAGGGCAAACTTTTGGAGCGACGCGACGATGGTTGCAATAGTGGCAGACGAGGCTTGATTCGATGCGATGATAAGTGAGCGTGACATCGCAGTTCGGGCAATGAATCGATTCGCCGCACGAGCGGCACAGGACAAAGCTCGAATAGCCGCGACGGTTCAAGAGGATGATTGATTGCTCGCCGCGCGCGTGCGTCTCTTCGAGCGCGTTGATAAGCTGTTCGGAAAAAATTTCGGGCTTGCCCTGCGCCGCGAAGACCGAGCGCATGTCTATGATTTCAGCCTTCGCCATCGCGCGGTTTGCGATTCTGTTCGGGAGATGAAGATAACGATATTTTCCATTCTTCGCGTTATGAAAAGATTCGAGCGAAGGAGTCGCAGAGCCGAGCACGATGACTGCCGACTCTTTTCGCGCGCGGACAATCGCCGTGTCGCGCCCGTGATAGTAAGGGGATTCCTGCTGGCGATAAGAGGTCTCGTGTTCTTCGTCTATGATGACGACGCCGAGACGCGAGACAGGCGCGAAGACCGCGGAGCGCGTGCCGATAACGATTCGCGCCTCGCCCTTCTTCAAGCGGCTCCACTCGTCGAATCGCTCTCCGGTCGTGAGCGATGAATGAAAGATAGCAACCTCGTCTCCGAAGCGTGCGCGCAGGCGACGCGAAAAGACGGGCGTGAGGGCTATCTCAGGCACGAGCATCATGGCGGACTTGCCAAGATCGAGCGCCGCGCTCATCGCACGAATATAAATTTCTGTCTTTCCGCTTCCGGTCACGCCATGGAGTAGAAACGCAGCATAGCTCTCGTCCGCAATCGTGCGCTCGATCTCTGTGAGTGCGCCCGCTTGCTCTGGCGTGAGCACGAACTCGTCCTTGTCCGGCAGCTTTGCGCCGACGAGCGGGTCGCGCCGCACATCGCGGATGAAGACTTCGAGCAGGTGACGCTTTTCTAAAGTCTGAACTGAAGACGCGCCCGTGTCTGCGGCTTCGAGTAAATCAGCGAAGCTCATCTCGCCGCCCGCGTTAATCAGCGTCTCGATAATTCTCTGTTGGGTTTCAGTCAGCGCGCGTGCCGGATGCTGGATAGCATGATTCTCAAGCGGCAGGAGACGCACGGCCTTGCGCCGCTTGGCGCGTGCGAGCACGGAACGCTGGCGATGAGAGAGCTTAATCCATCCGGCTCGCTCAAGCTCGCGCGCGATTCTGGCGGCTTGCGACTCGCCGACCTCGCGCGCGACGAAGCGCAATGCTATCTCGCCGTCTTCAGCTATCAAACGCAGTGCGCGAGCCTTGGCCGTCGCGGTTTTATTCAAGGGCAGACGCGCCAACTCGTCTTTGCCTTCGGGCGTGATGTGCAGAATCTGCTCGACCGTCGCATTGAGTCCGGCGGGCAGCGCGGCCTTTAAGACTTCGCCCCACGGCGCGGCGTAGTAATCCGCGACCCAGCGCGTTATCTCCAAAATCTCCGGCGTCAGAAGCGGCTCCGCGTCGAGCAGTTCTTCCGCGTCCTTGATGTCTGCGTCGTCTAAGTCCGCCGCCGGATCAAGCGAGCTGTGAAGCGCGACAATGTAGCCGGTGATTCGTTTGTTGCGTCCGAAGGGCACGAGCAGGCGCGAGCCGAGACGAGCCTCGCGCCTGAGCGCGAGCGGCAGGCGATAAGTATAAGTTTGCTTGACGCGCAAAGGGACTGCGACCTCTGCGTACTGCGCCGCAAACTGTTTTGAGTCTGCGGCCTGCGGTTCTTCCTGTTTTGAGTGGGCTGCTATGTGCTCGGTCACGAGCAGTTAAGTTAACCGGAAGCGGGCAAAAGGTGAAGCGTCCAGAGCAGGATGCTGGAATTTATTGCCTTCCTTCGCGGCTTTGCGCCTTTGCGTGAAAATTTTTTCTCACGCAAAGGCGCAAAGGCGCAAAGAAGATGTTTTGAGTGTTTACGCTTTTAGTGAGCGAAAGAGTTTGCGGGCGGATAGTCTCCCGCCTGTCCCCACGGCGAAAAATTATTTCCGCCGGCAGCGAGTCGCACATAGAAGAATCCTGTGCTCGAACGCCAGACGGTGATGTCGGTTTTGCCGTCGCCGTCGTAATCGCCCTGCGTGATGAGGTCGGTCGGCAAGCCCCAACGCACGTTCTCGATGATGCCGCCGCCGCTCAACTGCACGTACCAGAAGAGGTCTGTGCCTCCCGTATACACGTGTGCGACCGCGAGGTCACTCTTGCCGTCGCCGTCATAATCTCCGGGCGCGATCTTATCTCCCACGTTGCCCCAAGCGGTGGCTTGAAAACCCGCCGTGCTTTCGGAAATGTAGAAAGTCGCCGCTCCCGCAGTGGGCACGTTGCCGCGCCGGACCGCGAAATCAGCTTTACCGTCGCCGTCATAATCTCCGGGCGCGAGCGTGTCCGTGTCGAGTCCCCACTGCGTGGAGCCGAAGCCGGACGTGCTGCCTAGATAGTACCAGACCTTGAGGCCGCCGGAGTTGCGAACCACTGCCGGATCAGCCTTGCCGTCTCCGTCATAGTCATCAACCACCGTTGGATTGTCGCCGTTCGTGCCGAAGTTGTAGACGCGCAGAGTGCTGGTCTGGCTTTGCAGGATGTACCAAGAGCCGTCTGTGTTGCGCCAGACGGCTATATCAGTTTTGCCGTCGCCGTCGTAATCTTGCGGGACGAAAGTATCCGTGCTGATGGTTCCCCATCCGACGGCGAAAAAGCCTGCCGTGCTTCCGTTAATGTACCAGTTAGCAGTGCCGTTGCCTGAATTGCGCACGACCGCGAAGTCTGTTTTGTTGTCGCCGTCGTAATCCGAGACGCGCGAGAGCGGAGCATTGACAGGCAACGGAGCTGTGATGTCCAGGCTCCATCCGCCGCTGATGCTGCCCGTGTCTAGAAAATCATCATCGGTCACGTACAGGCTCCAGTCGCCGTTCGGATTCGTCCCGGCGAATGTGCCGTTCAGTGTCGCAGCGCCTGAGCTTTGCGGCCCCGGATTGCCGTACGGCCCTGCGGGAGCAGGAGCGGGGAACATATCGTTCGTTCCGTCGTTGCCCAGATGATTTGCCGGTTTAACGCTGAGGTTGTTGGGCAGCGCGCCCGTGTTGGAAAGCTGCGACGGCGCGGCATCGTCGAAGGTATAGGTGCGATTGAAAGCTGCCGTGTTGTTGCCCGCGTCCGATTGCAGGATAAACGATTGGCCGCCCGGCCCGACGAGGAGCAGGTCGAAGTCCGGCGGAAACGGATGGCTGACGTTCGTCAGTTTGACTTTGAGGCTCGTGATGCTCGTGCCCAATCCTGAAACCGTGATGGTCGAAGGATACAGGGAACCCACGCCCGGCTGGGTGTTGCTCGGAGCAGCATCCGTGACGTTGATTGGAGACGAGTTGGAGAAGATTGCGCTGACGGCCTCTGCGCGAGCGGCTCTGCGGCTGCGCGCCTGCGTGTGGCCGGTGAAATTAGATAGTAATGATACCGTGAGAAGAATAGCCAGAATGCCTTGCAGCATAGTTACCGTCTTTCGTCTGCCATGAATATAAAAGGCTCGCATGTAAAGCTCCTGTTGATAGTTGTCATGCAATCTGCAATTTGCGGTTTGAAATTTTAGAGGAATCAGTTAGCTGATTGCAGTGTGGAAGTTTTCGGCTGAGGTTGACCGAAACCGTAATCCTTTTCCACCTTAAGATTATTTACTACATGATGTCAACAGGGATATTGAAAAATCTTTCTTTAGTCTATCCCAAACAGAGAAAAGCGGCTGGCAGTGATTGCTCGCCGCCAGCCGCTTTTGATTATGCACAGTTCTTAAAACTCAAGACCGTGCGTGATGATTGACGCCTTAGTGCGTGTTGGAGTTCGCTATCGGATAGTCT
>CAXTPS010000062.1:0-14581 GCA_964246305.1 uncultured Pyrinomonadaceae bacterium | reverse complement strand
TCTACTAAGGAAACGGTTCAATGGACGCTCAAAAAGAGTCACACATTAGGTAAAGCTTTAATCTGAAATTCCCCGACAGCTTGCTGCGGGGTCGCCGATTCGCAGTTGAAGGAGTCCAGAGGGAGCAACGCTCCCTTTGGTCAAGGGCGAGGTAAATACCCGCCCGCGAAGTTGGCGTGCGGCGCGTTAGCGACGCCGCCATTTATTCCTCACCGATCCCTTCTGTACGCTCGCCTCACCTATCGAACCATCATTTGTGTAAATGATAAGTTTAGCTAAAGTTTTCATGGCACTTAGAGCCTCTTCGATAGAAGCTACGTGACGCCCATTCAATAGTTGCTGAAAACTAGATGAAGGGAGCGCCCCCCGGGGACGGTAATATTCGTGTTACGAATCTGGAAATTGTGTTATAAGGATGATTCTCAACTTTCAGAAGCGGAGAGTGTAAATGGGTGCTATCTCAAGATTCGGTGTGAGCGCAGACGATGAGTTATTGGAGAGCTTTGATCGGCTGGTTGCGGATCAGAATTATGCCACACGCTCTGAGGCGCTCTCTGATTTGATGCGTGATGCTCTGGTTCGCGCACGCCTCGAAGCGCCGCCCGATGGGGCAGAGGTCCTGGGTAGCTTAACGCTGGTTTACGACCATCATGCTACTGATTTGACTGACAAGATGGCCGAGCTTCAGCATGATCATCATGAGTTGGTTATTTCAGTGCTCCATGTTCACATCAGCCACGAAGACTGCATGGAAGTAATCGTGCTGCGCGGTAAGGCGAAAGAGGTACGCACGCTCTCTGATTCATTATTGAGTCTGAAGGGGGTCAAGCACGGTAGGCTCTTTGTTACACTGCCAGCTCAAATGATTACTACAGGCAAGGCTTCAAAAAAGCGACCGCACGGTCACTCGCACCCACACAAGCACGCCAGGTCTAAGGCGCAAAAAACCTAACAGCAGGAGCATGGAAGCATTATTGAGAATATCTGTAAACATGCGTGCTACGAAATCCATATTCGTGCCACAAATCGTATAGCTAACGTAAGCCTCCAAATCGAGCCATCGGCATTTCAAGGAAAGGGTCAGATCATGAAACAGACCGCAGCCATCTTTGCCGCCCTCTTGCTTATAGCTACTCCGATAGCGAAAGCGCAATCTCCACTCAGCATCTCGTCAATCGCAACCTCGGATAGCCTCGTCTCCTCAGGACAGCAGGTGGGCGACAATGAGCGCATTGTATCCGGCTCTATTCTGACGCAACAGAACGAGCTGCTGCCGGGCGTGACGGTGATCGCCCGCTCCGCTTCGGGAGAGGTGCGAACCGTGAGCGACGCCGAAGGGCGATTTCGTCTTATCGTCCCGCGCGATGCTCTGACGCTAAGATTTGAAGGCAAGAATGTAACTACTGTGGAGCAGGCCATCGGCGCGAACGACGCGGCTGAGAATCTGCAAATCAAGATCACGCTCGTGATTGGTTCCATACAGGAATCGGTCGTCATACAGGACACCGCGCTCAATCCGGCGATTGACCAGCGCAACGATACGATCTACAAAAACACGCTCTTCCAACGCGACGACCAACTCGTCGAAAACTTGAATGCAGGCATCAACGCGGGGCAGCATGAGGGCGGCGGCAAATCGCTTGAGATTCGCCGTTTCGGTTTCAACATAGATCACGGCGGCGTCAACGGAGGAGTCAAGATACTGGTTGACGATGTGCAGCAGAATCAGGGCACGCAGGGGCACGGGCAAGGGTATCTAGGGCAATTGAAAAGTCTCTCGCCTGAATTGATTGACGACGTGGAGATTCTCAACGGCCCCTTCAGCGCGCAATACGGAGACTTCTCCGGCTTGGGCGTCGTGCCGATCAGGTTGAAAGAGTCTCTGCCGGATCAACTCACGTTCCGCGTGCAGGGCGGCTCGTTCAACTCACGGCGCGTTTTTGTGGCCTACAGCCCTGAACTGAAGAACGCAAATTCCTTCATCGCGTATGAAGGCGCTTACACGGACGGCCCTTTCCTGAATCCCGGTCGCTACCGGCGGGACAATTTTACGGGGAACTACACACGGCGATTAGGCGAAGGCCGGACGGTTGGCTTTAAGCTGAACATCGGGCGCAACAACTTCTTCTCATCAGGCCAGATTCCGCTTGATGAAGTGGCGGCGGGACGGCTCGACCGCTTCGGCTTTGTTGATCCGTTCGACGGCGGGCGCGTGCGGACAGGCATCTTTAGCGCATACTTCAAAAAAGAGTTGAAGTCGGGCGGCATTCTCAAGGTTGACGGCTTTCTGGGACGCTCGCTCTTCGATCTTTTCTCTAACTTCACATTCTTTCTCAACGATCAGGTTTTCGGCGATGAGATTGACCAGCACGATTCGCGCCTTCAAGAAGGAACAAACATCCAATACCTGCGCCCGTACAGGCTCTTCGGCAAGCAGGCGCTCTTGACTGTCGGCGGAAACTTCATCGCCAACCAGATCAACGTCGGTCTCTGGCCTTCAGATGAGCGCAACCCAAACCGCCTTGAGTTGAATCAGTCTCTCGGCATCAATAATCCCGCCGTGCTTTTAACCAGAGCCAATGCCGGAGTGACCAACGTCGCCGGTTACGTGCAACAAGCGATTGATCTCTTGCGCGGGCGTCTGCATCTTGAGGCCGGGCTGCGCTACGACTATTTCCGTTTTAACGTGAGCAACGGCGTCAATCAGACGCCGACTGACACCTTGTTCTTTAGCGGTCGCACGAGCGCGGCACGATTCCAGCCGAAAGCCTCAGCCGCCTACACAGTTTCAGACCGCGTGCCGCTGACCTTCTATCTCAACTACGGACGCGGCATCAACAGTCAGGATGCGCGTGGCATCATCCAACAGCCTGACAGCCCAAAGATTGCGACGACAGATTTTTATCAGGCAAGCTTCGCTTACAACCAGCCGCGTTATTCGCTGGGCGCAAATTATTTTCTGATAGACCATTCCAACGAGCAGGTCTACATCCCGGACGACGGAAGCTTCGAGTTCAAGGGATCGAGCCGCTCGACCGGCTATGAGTTGAAGGCTTCGGCGCAACCGACGCATCATCTCACTTTCAGCGCGGGACTGACGCAGGTGACAAATGCTTTCTATCGCGGCACAAGCCCGCGCCTCTACGTGGACAGCGCGCCGCGCACGGTCGCCAACGGGAGCATCACCTATGCAGCCTTTCACGGATTCTTCGGCAATCTGTCTTACAGATATGTGAGCAACTATCGTCTGGACGGCGCAGATGCGACGATTCGAGCTTCGGGGCTGGACGTACTTGATTTCAGCATGAGACAACGCCTTCGTCGGTGGCTCGATTTCAATCTCTCGATAGACAACCTGATGAATAAACGTTATCTCGAAACGCAAAACTATTTCGAGTCGCGTCTGCGTCCCGGCGACCCCGTGATTGCGCGCATTCATGGCACGCCGGGCTACTCGCGCGGTGTGACGGCTGGACTGACTTTCCGGTTTTTCGGGAAATAGCAGCTTCTAATCTTTGGCATGAAATGAGCGAGAGCGAAAGAGAAGGATAGAGTGCATATCCCTGACGGTTATCTCAGCCCGGTGACTTGCGCCGTGCTCTACGCGACAGCCGCGCCTTTCTGGTACGTCGCGCTGCGTCGGGTCAAGCGTATGTTGCATACACGCATGGTGCCGATGCTCTCGGCCTTCGCAGCCTTCTCGTTCGTCATCATGATGTTCAACCTGCCGCTGCCGGGCGGCACGACCGGACATGCTGTCGGCGTCGGGCTTGCGACCATTGTGCTGGGGCCGTGGGCTTCGATGGTCGCCATCTCCGTCGCGCTGCTGATTCAAGCGATTTTCTTCGGCGATGGAGGCATCACAGCCTTCGGCGCAAACTCCTTCAACATGGCGATTGTCGGCTCGCTGGTGGCGAGCCTTGTCTATCGCATGATCTCCGGACGCGCATCTCTCACTTCCACACGCCGCGTCGTCGCGGCGGCTCTGGCAGGATATGCCGCCATCAATGTCGCGGCCTTCTGTGCGGCCATCGAATTCGGCATTCAGCCGGAGCTTTTTCATGACGCGACTGGCGCACCGCTCTACGCTCCTTATCCTTTACACATTACGATTCCGGCGATGATGATCGGGCATCTCACGTTCGCCGGTCTGGCCGAACTGATTATCACGGGCGGCGTCGTGGCTTATCTACAGCGCACCGATTCATCGCTCCTGAAACTTACAACTCCCGCGTCTCTTCGTGATGCAGAGGCCGCGCCGCAGAGCGCATGGCGTTCCACCAGACCGCTCTGGATCGGCGTCGCGGCTTTGATGATTCTGACGCCTCTGGGACTTCTCGCGGCGGGCACTGCGTGGGGCGAGTGGGGGCCGCAGGATTTTACAGACCCGGTCACGCGAGAACAGATCAGCGTAGCCTCCGGCCATCAGGCTCCGCCCGTGCAGCCTCCACAGGGAATGGCGCGGCTGGCAAATGTCTGGACGGCTCCGATGCCTGATTACGCGCCGCCGTTTATGAAGAGCGCTGCGTTCGGCTACATCATGTCGGCGATGGTGGGCACGGGACTCATTCTTTCAATCTTTCTCCTGCTCGGACGGCTTACACGTGCCGGACGCGGCGAGAGCGAGTCTGCGAATGCCAGTTGAACGGCAGAGCCGGAGCGATGAGGTGAAGGCGATCTCGAATCAACTCTCCACGAGTGAGATAACCGCGAGTAAAGCCCGTTCTCGCAAGCGCAAGAGCCAGAGCTTTATCGAGCGCACCCTCGTTAGTCTAGGTCGCCGGATGGATCGCGCACTTTACGCTGAAGAGATCGCCAAGCGGGACGGTCTGCTTCAGCGACTCGACCCGCGTGTGAAAGTAGCCGGATTGCTGCTGCTGGTGATTGACGTGGCGTTGGCGCGCCATGCTTTCGTCATCGGTGTGGTCTTTGTCGTCGCAGTCGGGCTTGCGCTTCTTTCGCGCGTGCCGCTTCGCACGCTGGCGTTGCGTGTCTGGCTGAGCGGCTTTATCTTCACGAGCGTTGTTGCACTGCCTGCCATCTTTATCACTCCGGGGCGCGTTATCTATCAGCTCCCGCTGCTCGGCTGGGTTGTCACGGCGCAGGGACTATCGAGCGCGGTCTTTCTGTTATTAAGAGTCGAGACGACGGTCACGCTCTCGTTGTTGCTCGTCCTGACTACGCTCTGGACTCATGTCCTGAAGGCGCTCTCGGTGCTGGGTGTGCCCGTCGTTTTGATAGTCATTCTGGGAATGACTCATCGCTATATCTTTCTGATGCTGCAAACGGCACGCGACATGTTCGAGTCGAGACGCAGCCGCACGGTCGGCAAGCTCGACGGGGCGCAGAAGCGGCGACTTGCCGCCGCCAGCGTCGGCGTGCTGTTGACGAAAAGTTTTCATTTGAGCGGAGAGGTTTATCTGGCGATGCGGTCGCGCGGCTTTCGCGGCGAAGTTTACACGCTCGACGAGTTTCGGATGCGTGCGTGGGATTGGATCGCGCTGGATAATTTTGTGCTACTGGCAGTTTACGCTTTCTGGTACGGGCGCTGAACAGGCGTCAGGTATTCAAAGGGATGTTATCGTGACCGATCTAGTCTTCGAGGCTCAAAACGTAATTTACCGTTATCAGGATGTGACGGCCTTGAACGGCCTCACGCTTTCCGTCCGGCAGGGACAGCGAATCGCCATTTTGGGCGCGAACGGCTCCGGCAAGTCCACTTTATTGCGCTTGCTCGACGGCTTGTACTTTCCTGAAAGTGGCACGATTAACGTTTTCGGCGAACCGCTCTCCGAACAGAGTTTGCAGGACGAAGAGTTCGCCTTCTCCTTTCGTCGCCGCGTCGCCCTCGTCTTCCAGAACCCGGACGTGCAGCTCTTTAACCCCACGGTCTTTGATGAAATAGCCTTCGGGCCGCTGCAACTTCGCTGGCCGAAGGAGGAGATTCGAGAGCGCGTTGGTGAAATATTAGAGACGATGGAACTCACGCATTTGAAAGACCGCTCGCCGCATCGCCTTTCAGGGGGTGAGAAAAAGCGCGTGGCGTTGGCTTCCGTCCTCGTGCTTGATCCTGAAGTCTTATTGCTGGATGAGCCGACGGCTGCGCTCGACCCGTGGAGCCAGAGTCAGTTGATAGATTTTCTGGTCGGTTGGGGCGGCGGCGCGAAGACCGTTGTGACGGCGACGCACGATCTGGATATTGTCCAAGACATCGCCGACCACTGCTATGTCTTCCAGAACGGAAGCGCCATCGCAGAAGGAAGTCCGGCAGAGATTTTGGGTGATGAAAAATTATTGCGCCGAACAAATCTGATACATGCACACCGGCACGTACATACTACAGGGGAGATACATTCTCACCCGCACTTGCACCATCACCACGAACATTGACGAAGTGAGTCGAATGGCAAACAGTCGAAACAGGGAGGGACGAAGATGAGCCGTTGGCGCGGACGCTGGGAAGGTTTTTGAGAACTTGCCTTCACAGGTGGCCCCCCCGTGCGGGGGACGAAATTACTGGCTTGGAATATCCCGCCCGTGTGGAGCAAACTGGATGGCTCTGTCGAGGCTCCCGAAAGCTCGAAGGTATTGCGGGAGCAGCGGCGATTGCGCGAAGCGACGCGGGCGACTCTCGCCTCGATTGCCACAGACGTGCGCGCCGGACTGCTGGAAACCGTCGGCGTCGGCAGCGCGCTGGTGGAAGACGAGCGCGCTTCCATCCTCATCGAACTGCCGCCGGGCGCGAATGCCGAAACCATCGCGCACGCTATTGATCTCGAAAACGTCGAGGCATGGTGCGACGAGCGCGGAAGGGTTCATGTTGCCATTAGTCCGTGGTACACGACGAAGGATGTCGACCAGACGGTGCTCTCCGTCATCAAAGTAGTTCATGTCCTGCTCGGACTACATGCGACTGACATACAGGCTCAGCCAAAAGGATTGTGGGGAAGAATGTTGGCTTCCGTGATGGAGATCATGCTGCTCGAAAAGCGTGCCTCACTGAAGAGAAAGTGATTGAGTTATCGCTCACATGCTTGCCGCTTCTAGCTTATTCTTATGTTCCTATAGTGTGCCAAATTTCAGACGTGTGCCGCTTCAATGCATCGCTTCACTAATGAATTGAAATATCGGTGACTTGGCTTGCTCTGCGCCATCCCTGGCCTCAAGCACCATTTCGCCGCAGTAGCAGGCGACGACTTCCTGCGTGAAGGCGGTGAACTCCTCCTGTGTGAAAGTCAGCAGCACTTGTCCGGCGCGCAGGTGGATACAGTGGCACGACTCGCAACGCCACACTTGCATGCACGCGCTCTCGTCGTTGGAATGATTTTCATAGGGTATTGCTGTCACGCTTTCAAACTCCTTCTATCAATATAAAGTGTGCTCAATTCGATTCGGCGGTTTCAGTCGCCGCTCGACTCGGAAAGAAGTTCCTCGTCGGGCTGAGTGACAAGGCTCGACCCTTTAACTCTCCTCGCTCTCCACGCGGAGAAGCGACGCCATGCGAGCGATAGGCCCGTCCACACGAGGAAACTACCGCCCAGCGAGGCGAGACCAGCGATAATCTGCCCCGGCAGCCTGCCCGCTTCGCCAGTGTGCAGGAACCGCGCCCACGTGCGAGCTTTTCTGCCGAGACTGGAAGCAGCGTAGGGTTCCCACTTCACGACTTCCGCCGTCGTCGGATTGAGCGTCAACTGCGAGCTGGCTGCCTCGAGCCATGAGTTGCCTTCACGAATCGAGAAAGTGAGAGGAGAGTCGGGGCGTGGCTGGAGTCGCAGTGTGATAGCCTGCCATCCCGGCACTTGCTGTTCTGCGCGCGACCATAGTTGATCAAGATTGCCCGGAATCCCTGCCGGTTGTGCTCCTTGCCGTTGCGCTTCGCCCTGTCCTCTTTGAGACTCTTTATTCGGCTCACCATCGCGCGCGGCTGTCTGGTTGGAAGCAGTGCGCGCTCCCTGTTCGCCGCGAGGCGACCCCGCCGGGACACCGGAGTTTGCCTGCCCTTGCTGCGCCGGAGGCTGGCTGCCCGTCAAGGTGTAAAGAAGATTGTTGGCCCACTGGTAGGACATGACGATGCCGGTGGCCGTGATAAGAATGAGCACTAACGACGACCAGAAGCCGGTCACGTTGTGCCAGTTGAAATCACGCGCGCGTGCCTTTAAACCGCGCTTGAAGAGAATGACCGGCTTAAGATTTCGCCACGTCCAACTCTTCGGCCACCAGAGGTAAACGCCTGTCATGGCAAGAATGAGAAAGGCGGCGTTGCAGGCTCCCGTCACGGCACGCCCGACTGCGCGGTTCTCTCCGCCAACTCCGAGCCAGCGATGCCAGTCTTCGACGAAGCGAAAAAAGACTCGCGTTCTTTTCGCGCCGTCGCCTGTGACCTCGCCCGTGTAAGGATTCATGTACAGCACGCCATCGCGCCCCAATGTGAAAGCTGCCGCTGCCGTCGGGTCGGATTGCACTGTGAATGCGGTCGGTTTGATGTCGGGTCGGGCTGCGCGTGCTTTAGCGAAGAGCGCCTGCGTACCGAGCCTCTGAACTGCTCCTTGCGGCTGCTCGACCGTCTGCATCCCCCGCTCGGCAAAGCGCACGACTTGCGGCTCGAAGGCCAGCAGCACGCCGGTGATGGACATAATCAGGATAACCGTACCGGCTATGACACCCGCAGTTAGATGACACCAGAAGATGAGTTTGCGTAGCTTCTTCATGCGTAATAATAGTTCATTGATCGCGCCGCCTAAACCAGCCAATCCGCTTAGCGGAGCATGGCTCAGACATCAGCCCAGCGGCGCAGCAGATTATGGTAAACGCCTATCAGTTGGACGGCGGAAGGATGGTCTGGCGCATCACTATTGAGCCGCTGAATAGCCGTATCTAAATCAAAGAGCAACGTGCGCTGGCCGTCGTCGCGCACCATGCTCTGAATCCAGAAGAAGGACGCGAGACGCGTTCCGCGCGTCACAGGGCGGACGTGATGCAGGCTGGTCGAGGGATACAGAATCAAGTGCCCGGCGGGCAGCTTGACGCTATGCACGCCGTAGGTGTCTTCCACTGTCAGTTCGCCGCCGTCATATTCGTCGGGCTGACTGAGAAACAATGTCGCCGAAAGGTCTGTGCGAATACGATGCGGCGTGCCGGTCACTTGACGAATAGCATTGTCAACGTGAGTGCCGAACGCTTGCCCGCCTTGATAGCGATTGAAGAGCGGCGGGAAGACTCTTGACGGCAACGCCGCCGAGATGAACAGAGCGTTCTGTCCGAGAGCCGTCAGGATCAACTCGCCAAGCTCGCGCGCCACCGGATGATCCTCAGGCAATTGCATGTTGTCCTTCGCACGCGCCGATTGGTGTCCGGCGGTGACGCGTCCATCAACCCAGTCTGCCTGATCCAGCATCTGCTTGACCTGCGTCACCTGCTCGGACGTTAACAATTCCGGTATCGGCGATAACACCCCGCTTGCCTCTCCTTCTTCAACTTAGAATTTGAAGTTAAGCCCGACTAACACCGAGCGGCCCGGCCCCGGCACGATATGCGCGGGATGTAATTGATCGTAGTAATACCTGTTGGTCAGGTTGTTGGCATTAACCTGAAGATCGAAATTCTCGCTCAGCGGATACCGCGCGGCAGCATTGAAAACCCAGTATGACGGAACCTCCTTCACGAGACGTGTGATCGGGTCAAGCGGCACGGTCGAGCTTGCCGTGCGTCTATCTACGAACTGCCCGCCCGCGCCAAACGACAGACCTCTAAAAGATGTCTGGTAGTTAGTCCACATGCTGAAAGTGTTCCTCGGCACGTTGGCTAATTGACTGCCGACCGCCGCCGGGAAGAACCTTGAGCTGACAAGCTCGCTGTCCAACAGAGCGTAGCTGGAGATGATCTGCCACCTGCTGGTCAGTCGTCCTGTGGCTTCCAACTCTAAGCCGTCCACACGCTGACTGCCGGAGAGAACGACCAGCAGCGGATTGGTCGGAGATGTCTCGCGCGCATTCGTTTTCTCCGTGCGGAACAAAGAGCCGCGCAAACCCAGCCGGTTGGAAAATATGTCCCACTTGCTCCCGAACTCGTAGGTCTTATTTTCCTCAGGCGGCGCGTTCGCCGTTCCGGCGGTGAGCGACAACGCCTCTGCGGAAGGATTGAACGAAGTGCCGTAGGCGAAGTAGACACTGCCGTTCTGTCTGGGCTTATAGACGACCGCCCCGCGCCAGCTCGTCATCGTGTCCACACGCCTGAAAGAGCCACCCGGAATGACGAACTGGTTGAAGCTCGCGTCGAATCTGTCCCAACGCACTCCGCCTGTGAGTTCCCACTTCTGGCCGAGCTTGATAGTGTCCAGAATGTACGCTCCGAAGCTCGCGGCAGATGTCTTGACCTGCGATGAGACGGTGGAGGCACCGGCGAAAGGCTGATTGGGATTGGGATTCAAGAGACTGGTTCCCGGCACGCCTGTAAAAGCGTAGCGGATCGGGTCGGACGTTTCGCGTCCAAGCTCTATGCCGCCGACGACTGCGTGCCGGATAGAACCTGTGCGGAATCTGGCCGTCACATCCGTCTGGTCCTGAAGGAAAGACTCGACGCTGTCCGCGCCGATCTGCCCGCGCGTCACGACGATAGAACTGAGCGGGGTCGCCAGTGTCACCGTCGCCGGGATGCGCGCTTCCGTGATTCTCGCGCTGCGGTTGTAACGCGCATAGCGAAACTGATTTCGCAAAGTGATGGCGCCGTTGAAGTCGTGCTCGAACTTTACAGTGCCGATGTCGGCTCTGGTGCGGAGGTAGTTGCTGCCGTCCCTGAAGCCGTAATAATTCCGGCGATTCACCGGAGCCGGGCCGTTGAAGAGATAGGGGATGCCGTAATCCGGGGTGTCGTTTGCAGACAAATGGAAAAAGCTGAAGGTCAAACGGGTCGGCGTGCCGAGTCCGAACGCCAGCGACGGCGCAAACCCGACGCGGCGATTCTCCGCGACATCGCGCCCGGCGACATTCGAGTCGTTCGCCATCAGATTGAGACGGAAGGCCGTACCCTTGCCCCATTTCGGCAACGGTCTGTCAATGTCCACGGTCACACGCTTGGTTCGGTCGGAACCGAAGTTGAGCGTGCCTCTCATGAAGGATGCAAGCTCCGGCGCTTTGCTCTCCTGATTGACGACGCCGCCGGTTGTGCCACGCCCGAAAGTTACAGACGACGGCCCCTTCAACACCTCCACCTGTTCCTCATTGAACGGGTCGCGGTAGTAGCTGCCGAAGTCACGCATCGCATCGAGAAAGATGTCGTTGCGCGCGGTGAATCCGCGAATCGTCAGGTTGTCTCCCTGCGCGCCGCCCTCGCCTGCCGCGATGCTGATCCCGGCAACGTTACGCACCGTGTCGCGCAAGGTGGTCACACCCTGTTCCTCTATGACCTGTCGCGACACAACCGTGACTGATTGAGGCACGTCACGCAACGGCTCCGTAAATTTCGGCGAGCTTATTTGTTCAGACCCGAGTTCTCTGATGTCTACCACTCCCTCTTGCGCCTGAATCTCCAGCGCGACCGTTTCAGTATTGGTGAAATGGTAGCTGATGCCCGTGCCTGTCAGGAGTTGTTTCAGAGCCTGATCAGGCGTGTAAACCCCTGAGACACCGGGGGAGGACACGTTGCGCATCTCCTCATTCGGGACGACCACTTGCAGCCCGGTCGCCTTTTGAAAGGCGCTCAACACCGTATCGAGAGCTCCGGGTGGAATATCAAAGCGAACCTGTTGCGCTTGAGTTTGCCCCTGCGTATAAGTGGCGCTTGACGCACCATCAGTACCGTGTGCATACGCCAGTGTTACAGCTCTGCTATTGCCAGCCGTGTACGCCATTAAAACTCCCATTGCGCTGATGGCTACGACCCAAGACCTTGGGCCGCGTCGCCCGGACCTTTTTCCGCACTTCATCTTCTTCGCTTTTATCTTCACCACGCCCTCCTTCATGAATGCTGCCGGACATGAATTACCCTGCCGTGAGTTGGCGTTCAAATATTTCCGTCACGGAGGATTTTCATACTGAGAATTGAACAGTGTATAGGAAGGAGTGCTAGGATGTGCCTCGCACACCGTCCGTTTTGTTTTTCAGAAAGCTAACTGAACTAGCCGTGCAACGAAGCCTTCGGCGTGACCGCGCCGAGGGCTTTAATTCTACTTCAATCAAACTTGATAGTTGGCTTATTCTTGAAATTGAAAATCGTTTTCAGAATGAAGAAGAGAATATACAGCTAAGACCTGTGGCTGTCAATAACTAACTGATGTTACGCAGCGAGAGGCTGCGGGTTTAACTTGACAAGTTCCTTATAGGCAGCTTTCAAGGCCGAGCTGTAGAGCTTTGACTTCAAGGCGAAATGATTGAGCTTCGTTCGCCACTTCATGCTTTCCAGTCTGAGGTACGCGCACAAACTCGCAAACAGATGATTGCGCTGCGTCGTCTGGGTGCGCGTTGGCGATTTCTCCAATGAGGCGTTTTGCTTCAAGAATTTGTGATCTTCCTCGACACTCCATCTTCTTTGATAGAGTTTTTGGCTGTGGTCAGATAAAAGCGTCAAGTCACTGGTCACCAGATAGAGAATGCCTTGCGATTGGTCTTCGTTTATGAAGACCTGCTTGGTCAAAAGCAGGGGGAATGGCACTTCTTCTAACCAAACTTCAGAGGTGGTCTCGACTGGCAATTCAAGATTGCTGACTGCCATATACTGGCCGCTCATTTTCCGCTCTTTGGAGAGAGCCACTTTGCGGTACGACTGTAACGGCATCACAAATTCACGTTTGAGGTCTCGCTTAATCATCTTCATGTTGTCCGAGGACGAATACCATGAATCATTGATGACATAGCGAAACTTGATCTGGTGATGGACGCAAACTCTGAGTAACATCCCGTATCGCTCGTTCTTACTAATCGAACTCTTGCCTCGCAGGTTGCCGCTCTTCTCGTCCACATAGGCTTCCATCTTCGTGACCAGATCAAAGGCCACTGGGAGCGCACCCTGGTCAGTCACATACAAGGCCTCATATTTTTTCTGCTCTTCTGGGGTGAGCGGCTTCTCTTTCTCTCGCTTCTGACCTAATGAGCTAATCGGAACTATCTTAGTTACCAACTTCGCAGGCTGTGACGGTGCAGGCGACAGATCGATAGGCGCGGGCAGAGGAAGTTCCGCTGCCGAAGCTGCTGCAATGTTGCCCCCTCCATTTGTCCCGGTGGGCGAGTTGGTCGACTCCGAAGACGGCTCATCCTCAGGCTCCAGCACAGTCGTATAGCCCAGAAAGTGCAGCCAACTCATCTCGTCTAAGCCATCAATCTGCTGCTGGAAATTATCTTTCATGCCACAGGGGACAGCCATCCCATCGAAATCACATCTGCCGAGGTCAGCCAAACTCGCGATGTGAGCCTGCGCGCCTCCCGGATCATGTCCACCACCGCCACTGCCACCGCTGTAATGCGGATGATTCGGGTCATCCACTTTGACATCGCTGGGATCAACCTCGTCATGCCCGTAGTAATCTCTGTTGAGTTGTGAGGTTCGCTTGCTCTTGCTGCTCGCATCGGTGTGCTGCCAGTAGACTATCCCATCTGCCTGCGTCGCGATCAGCCTCCCATCGGCATACACAAACCCGTTGACGCGTGTCCCATTGGCTCCAAACTCAGCTACATTCTGTTTCAACACGCTGGAGCGCAGATAGTAGAGATTGAGTTGCTTGGCCTTCTGTCCATCTCCATCATACTCGTATGACTGCCAAACCGTATCACTGCTCATCCCGAGCAATCTGCCGGCCTCGTCATAAGTGTTATAGACTCCATCGCCGGTGGTCATACGCCCGTCATTGTCGTAATACCAGCCGTACTCTGTGATGCGTCCCGTCGCCTGGTCGTACTGATGGGTCGAGCTGTTGCCAATGTTATACGGCGGGGTGAAGGCTCTGCCCCACTTGTATGTCATGTTATCCCATGCGTCCAGTGTGTAGCTCTGGCGATAGGGGCCGTCCACAGTTGCGCCGATGTTGCCATATTGCAGCCACGAGCGCGCTTCGCTGCCCGTCATGGCATCCTTCAAGCGACCCACCTGATCGTAATTGTAGGCGCGGTCAAGCGTCGGGTCTTCGTTGTCGGTAGAGTTGCGCAGCCGCCCGTCGGCATTGTAGGTGTAGTTGATATTCATCGAGGCCGGAGGCGACGGGTTGAAGGTGGTCGCGATGGTGAGATGGTAGTTGCTCACTTGCAGGCGGTTATTGTAGCTCAGCGCGAGCGGCACATTGTTGCTGTAGTTCAGACTCTTCACAGCTCCCCACGCGCGATACTTGAAGTCCCTTGCATACTCCGACTGGCTGGCGTAGCCTGAGCCGGTAACGGAAAGAATCTTTCCCGTCACATCGCGCGTGTAACCGACCTGAGTCGTCCACGGCTCGGTGATGCTCGTCAATTGACCGCCTACGTTGTAGGTATAGCCGAGCGTATAAGCGCCCGCGCCCGCGAAAGTCCGGGACTCCGATGTCATCCGCGAAAGCTGGTCGTAACTGTAGCTGACGCTGCCCATCCCGTCCGACATCGAGAGGCGGTTGCCCACCGCGTCA
>CAXTPS010000061.1:0-15188 GCA_964246305.1 uncultured Pyrinomonadaceae bacterium | reverse complement strand
CTTCATTCATCGTTATAATTGTAGTCATGCGCTCACCCTGATGTGAGCCACTACCAAAAAGAGAAGAGGCTGCCGCCACTGGCAGCCACGCTGGTCGCGCCCGTCCCGGAAAAGCCGGAGACGCTGGCGCTTGAGTTGGACGAACTTTGGTCATTCGTCTTAAAAAGAGTACGCAAGCGGTGGATTTGGATCGCGCTGTGCCCTGCGAGCAGACAAGTCGTCGCTTACGTGATCGGTGATAGAAGCCAAGTCAGTTGCCGCCAACTGTGGGAGCGCATTCCCGCCGCCTACAAGGGCGGTCATTGCTACAGCGACTTCTGGGAGGCTTATTCTTTAGTCATCCCTGCCGAACAACACACGGCGGCTGGCAAGGAGACCGGACTCACCGCACATGTCGAGCGGTGGAACAACACTTTGCGGCAACGACTCGGACGCTTTGTCAGAAAGTCGTTATCGTTTTCCAAGTCGGAGGAGATGCACGAGATATGTTTGCGCTTGTTTTCGCACCGCTACAATCTCGCATGGGCATCCCCTGATTGAACCACTACCAGCTCATCAGAGCATCGAGCGAGCGGAGCCGGAGAGAGTTCGCAACGACCGTAACGACCGTCTAGAGCATGATATCAGCTTCGACAGATAATCCTTTTCCAACGTCTAAACTTCAGGTCACGGGAAGCGTCTGTCTTCAGAAATTGCTCAATTCCACATTGCGATGAAATTTCAGCTTTCATGCCCCGGCAACCATTAAACGAAATATGCCCCATAATATGCAGAGGATTGATATCAATGCTGCGAGCCGAAATCGAAAAGTTTTCCGGCGATACTAAACATGCGCGTGCCTTGGAAACCGCGAGCGGCGAAATGTCATAAAAAAGTCGTGTGCGGTGTTTTAATCTCAGAACCAGCAGTTTGATGCTTGAGAAAAATTAAAATGAATCTTTTGCGCACAGGTAAGTTTTTCGGCGAGACCAGCGAAACAATTCGACTGAACGGCATTACACTGACCGACACCGAATACACACACGAACGGGTTGACTGGCACTATCACGAAAACGCTTATTTCACTTTCATTCTGCAAGGCGCGCTGGTCGAAGGCAACCGGAAGGAAACTTATCATTGCTCAAACGGCAGCCTGCTTTTTCACAGTTGGCAAGAGCCGCATTACAACATCAAGCCCGAAGGCTACACGCGAGGCTTTCATATCGAACTTGACCGGACTTGTTTTGACGAAATGGATTTCGACGTCGGCAGACTGCAAGGCAGTTTCAAGATCGAAAATCCCGCCGTTAAATTGCTGCTTTACAAAATTTTTCAGGAAACGAAGATTTACGACGATTCGACCTGCGCCTCAATTCAAATTCTCCTCTTTGAAATTTTTGAACGGTTACTGAAATTTAACCGGACGAAGCAGGATAAAAAACCTCTCTGGGTGCGGAAGATAAAGGAAATTCTGCACGACAATGGAGCAGAGAGTCTTTCTCTCAAAAGCTTGGCAAGCGAACTGAATGTTCATCCCGCGCATCTCTCACGGGATTTTTCCAAGCATTTTCAATGCACATTCGGCGAATACGTTCGTCAAATCCGCGTCGAAAAATCACTCGCGCTATTGCCCGAAAAAAATCTCACGCTGACGGAGATCGCTCACGAAAGCGGCTTTTTCGACCAGAGCCATTTCCTGCGTTGCTTCAAACAACTCGTCGGCACACGTCCGTCGGGTTATCGCAAAATTCTGCTCGGAAAATGTTAATTTCATCCTATTCTTACCCGTCGTTTTTCTTTTAGCCTGAAATGAGAATGATGAAAAGTAAAATTGTCCGGTTATGTTTTAGTTTAGTCTTTTCGGTGACTGTCTTGGCGCAGACCGACATCGTGAAAAGCGACGGCATCACGAGCGAACTGCACCGTGCGAACGTCGGCAGAATTACCTTTATGGCCGTAGCGATTCCGCTCGGAAATTACAAGGAAACGGATTTCTTAAAAACTTACGAATTGAAACCGGCGGGCAATCTTTATCTGCGGGCCTTTCTCGGAAATTCGCTGGCGAATTACCTGCACCCTCTCGCGCCAGCAATGTCCGCCGAGGATTTGATCAAAAACGGCAATTATCAATTTTCGTTTTATGTAGACAATGCGCTGGTTTACACGGAAAACTTGCACGTCGGCGCGGGTTTGCCGGAAGCGAAAAAGACGAAAACCATTTTAAGCGTTCCTTTGATGACGACCGACGAAGTTGATTCGTGGGGCAGATTTATGTGGAACCGTTTTATGATGAATGGCGGCGAAGAAGCTCTGACGGCGGGAAATCATTCGCTCAAAATCGAAATGCGCCCTTATTTGAAAACCTCTGAACTCAAAGTCGGCGATTTGATTGCGGCGGGCGAACTCGAATTAAACGTCGTCAAACCGAAAATTGATGAAAAGCGAATCGCCGTGCAGCCGATTGCGCCCGCGAGCGGCTGGCGGGTTTCCAGAGATGCTTATAACAAAGCGGAAATTCGCGAGCTAAATCAACGAATCGCCGAAAACCTCTACAAGGAAATCACGAGCATCGTCGTCGTCAAAAACGGTGAGTTGCTCATCGAAGAATATTTCGGCGACGCGACCAGAGAAACTCTGCACGACACGCGCTCGGTCGGTAAATCGTTCGCCTCGGCGATGGTGGGCATTGCGATTAACGATGGCTATATCAAAAGCGAAAATCAAACGCTCAAAGATTTTTACGACCTTCGCAGATTTGCCAATTATTCGGCGAAAAAAGAGACGGTCACGATCAAAAGCCTTTTGACGATGAGTTCCGCTTTTCAGGGCAATGACGATGAAGAAGATTCTCTGGGCAATGAAGAAAAAATGTATCCGACCAGCGATTGGGTCAAATTCGCGCTGGACTTGCCGATGGATGAGCAAAGGGAAGTCGGCGAAACGTGGACTTATTTCACCGCCGGGGTCGTCGTTCTCGGAGACATTCTGCAGAGAAGCGTTCCCGGAGGTTTGGAAAAATACGCCGACAAAAGGTTGTTCAAGTCTTTGGGCATCACGCGATACGAATGGCAATACACGCCGCAGAAAGTCGCAAATACGGCGGGCGGTTTGCGAATGAACGCACTCGATTTCGCAAAGTTCGGACAGCTTTACCAAAACGGCGGACGCTGGAACGGCAAACAAATTATTCCGAAAAATTGGGTGGATAAGACGTTCACGAAATATGTGAATATACCTTACGACCCGAAATGGTTTTACGGTTATTTGTTCTGGAATATAACCTTCAACGTGAACGGCAAACCTTACGAAGCGTTCTACGCGACGGGTAACGGCGGCAACAAAATTTTCATTTTCAAAGATCAGCCGCTGGTCGTCGTCATCACCGCCACCGCCTACAACAAACCATACCCGCACCCGCAGGTGAACAGGATTATGGAGAAATATATCTTGCCAGCGGTGACGGGGAAATAAAAAGTCTCTTTGAACTTGCTTGCTAACGAATTCGTTTTCACCTCGTCTTTAATTTTCCAGAACAGATTATGACGAAACGGCATTCATTTCGCGCTGCGAGTTTTCTTTTCAGCATTTTTGTTTTCCTGTTTTCGGGCAGTCTCGCAAATGCCCAAACGGATCGGGATGACGACCGTCTGACCGATGACGGAATAAAAAAATTGCTCGAAGAAAACAGAATTCCCGCGCTCGGAATCGGCGTCATCACGGGCGGAAAACTCACGCAGGTCAAAGTCTATGGCGAACTCAGAAAAGGCGAAGCCGCGCCTTTTAATACCATTTTCAACGTCGCTTCGCTGACCAAGCCGGTGACGGCGATGATTGCTCTGAGATTGGCGAGCGCAGGCAAGCTAAATCTGGACGAGCCGCTCGATAAATACTGGATTGATCCCGACATCAAAACGAACGCGCGTCATAAAAAATTTAACGGCGCGGCTAATTTTGTCGCACCAGACCGGCTTTCCGAATTGGCGTTGGTTGACAAAATCGAAAAAGCTGGAATTCGAGTTCGAGCCGGGAACGAAATATCAATATTCGGGTGAAGGTTTCGAGTATCTCAGACGCGCGTTGGAGAAAAAATTCAACAGGCCGCTCGAAAAGCTGGCGGATGAATTGATTTTCCAGCCCCTGGAGATGCGCGATACGCGGTTTGTCTGGAACGCGAATGTTGATGAATCGAGATTCGCCACAGGCTTTAACGCGCAAGGCGAGCCTTATCAAATCAACAAAAACACAAAAGCGAACGCGGCTGACGATTTGCTGACGACCGTCGAAGATTACGGGAAATTTCTCGTTTCGGTGATGACCACCGACGGTTTATCGAAAGAAGTTGTCGCCGAGATGATTCGTCATCAGGTCAAAACCAAAGAGAATAAATACTTCGGCTTGGGCTGGGAAATTTACGATCTCGGCGCGGACGAGTATGCGCTCTCGCACGGCGGCAGCGACGTGGGCGTGAAGACGCTCGTTTTTCTGCTGCCGAAGTCGAAACAGGGTTTGATAATTTTCACCAACAGCGACAACGGCGAGAATGTTTATTTGAAATTGATTAACGAGTACCTCAAAGATCACGGCAAACGAATTATCGACATCGAGATGAAATAAAAAGGCGGTCTTGTCATCCCGCTCCTGACCGGTGAACTGCTGGCGCACGCTATCCGCGACGTAGCCTTGCTGAACGGTGCGTCCACCGAGCCCAGCCACGATCTCTTCACCGAAGGGCAAGTAATCGCGCCGCTTGATGCCTGCCAGGCTCCCCGTCCGCTCGGCGATCATGCGCGGCGCGCCGAACTGGTCTGGAATGAGCCACAAGGTCTCCCGGTAGAGCGTGCCCGCCAGCTCCCTGAAAGCCTGCGAGATAGCGAACTGATCCAAAGCGAACTCTCGGCCATCGCGTTCCACCATTCGCACCCATTCGCGGGCTTTCCCTGCAAAGCCATTAATACATAATGTTTATTATCGGACTCTGCGATTTCGTTACTACTTGGCTTGCAAAAAGTTCTACCCAGCCTCCGGCAACCTTTTCACACGCTTCTTAATCTGAGAACTTCGTACTTTTTGTCGATTATACTCCCCCTCTCATTAACCTCTCTAAACTAAACTTCAAGTCTGGACCGCGCACTCTATTTTGGCTGTGCTGTGCGAAGAGTCGTGTTGTTAGAACTTAGTCACACTCACACAATGAGCAACATAATCATGCGCTATATTCCTACTATCAATCACAATAGTTTCTTGTCCATTATTAGATCTGTGTTTTGGGTAGTCCTGTTGAGCGCGGTATTCGCGGCTACTGCCCATGCACAATTGCAAACGCCTACTGATGCTGCAACTCCGGCAGGGATTGCTCCGGGCGCTCCATCTGGCTCTTATTCGTTGAGCGGATTTGAGAACGTTAATCTGTATAACGGCAACCTCAATATCAATCTACCGCTCCTGAAGATCGGGGGGCGAGGTGGCGCGCAGACGAATATGTCAATGGCTATCGATAGCACACATTGGCGCATGGAAAGATATGATGTGACCTGTCCCAGAGAGGGTGTGCCTCCACTAATTGGCAACTGGAGGATGGAGGTGGCTCAGGATTGCAATGAAGCAGGGACTTTTTATTACCCCAACCCACAAGGATGGGACACTCTGCGTCCCGGATATGGTCCCGGTGTGATGATCACACGGAAGTCTGGGGTCGGCGCGCTGCAATCCATATATTACTCGGCAACTATCACAAGCCTTACCTTCATCGCGCCAGACGGTACGGAATACGAACTACACGATCAACCCACTAATGGTTGGCCTAAGCCAAGGACTTTTCCTCCATTTAATCGAGGAAAAGTGTTCGTCAGCTCAGATGGCTCAGCCATGACGTTTGTTTCCACTGCGGACATTATTGATTCAGTCAAGCAGGGAGTGGATGCTGTGAGCTATCCTTCAGGCTACCTGATGATGGCTGATGGAACGCGCTACGATATTGTCAATGGTCTGGTCAGGTCTATCCGCGACCGCAATGGCAATCTTTTGAAATTCACTTACGGGAATAACGTTTCCGATGCTTACTCTTACGACAAAGTCACCCTGATTACCGACTCATTAAATCGCACTGTTAACATTTCTTATACAGCGAATTCGGATACCATTACCTACAAGGGTTTCGACACCGCGTCTCGTACTATTCAGATTCAGCGCAATAGTCTGGCAAACGCGTTTCCGGCTGGATCTAACTATCACACCACACCTTATAATCAACTGTTTACTTCTAACCAGGGCGCAACCGGCGCTAGCGGAAATGGATACAACCCCACAGACCTTGTGACGGCTATTGTCTTGCCTGACAACCGTCGCTATCAGTTTTACTACAACCCGTTTGGCGAGGTAGCACGTGTGGAGTTGCCCACCGGCGCGGCCATCGAGTATGACTACACGCTGCCGGAGGACAGCGTGTTTAGCGATGGCTATAATCCACAAATTTACCGCAGAGTAACCAAACGACGAGTCTATCCAGATGGGGGCACGGGGTTAAGCTATGAGACTGAACAGACCTATGCCCATGAAATCACCGGTGATGGCAGCGCCTCTCAGCCCTACAAGACTACTACTACGGTTGAGGAAAGAGATGCGGGCAGCCATTTGCTCTCCAAATCCAAACACTATTTTGACGGTAGCCCAATCGCTTCACTCTTTAATTTTGTAGATAAGACCAGACTTTTTTCGGGGTGGAATGAAGGGAAAGAAACAAAAACGGAAAGCTTTGATGCCAATGGTACAGTACTGCGAACGATTGAGAGTTTCAGTTCGCAACGCGCAACATACTCATGGTGGAGTGTATGGGCCACTCAGCATTCTCTCACGGCGGCTGACGAACCGGCCAACGACCCTCGTTTAATCCGGACAGAGACTACGCTTAACGATTCCGGTCAAAAGACGAAACAGGAGTTTGACTATGACGCGTTCAATAATCAGACTGAAGTCAGGGATTATGGCTATGGCGAGAACGGTTCAATCGGGTCGCTGATGCGCCGCACAGTCACGAGCTATCTGACTACTAACGGATTGACAGACTATACCTGCGCCCTTTGTGCGTCCGCTGCGCCTATTCATATTCGCAGGCTGCCTGTGCAGCAATCAGTCTATGATGCTAGTGGAACAGAACAGGCGCGCACAACTTACGAATATGACAACTACGCGAATGATACAAGTCATAAGCCTTTAACAAGCTACCCTGATGCCACACACTCATCTAACATCAGTGGTTTATGTTTGCTGTGGGATACTTCAACCACACCGAACCCGTCATGTACGACGCCCTCCACATCCTCCTACATTACTCGGGGTAACACTACCAAAGTCTCTCGATGGCTTCTGGGAAGCAGCCAGACCGAAAACGCCACCTACCAGCAATATGACATTGCTGGCAACGTTATTAAGGTCATTGACCCGCGCGGTAATGCGACGACGCTAGACTATACGGATCGTTTCGGTTCTCCTGACGGTAATGCTCGCCTTAACGATGGAGTGACATTATTGAACGGGCAGATGAGTTATGCCCTGCCCACGAGCGTGACCAATGCTCTGGGACAGACGGCTTACAGCCAATATGATTACTATATGGGTGCGGCTGTTGACGGAGAAGATATTAATGGAATGGTCGCCAGTGGATATTACATTGATGACTTAGATCGTCCAACACAGGTAGTCTTAGCTGCCAATATTCCAGCCCTACGACAGCAAAAGACCTTTGATTATGATGACACCAATCTCACAATCACCGTTAAGAGTGATCTGAAAGCTTACGGTGATAATCTACTCAAGAGTCAGACTATTTATGACAAGCTGGGACGCATCACAGAGACGCGCGCCTATGAGAGCGGGACCAACTACGTTGCAACCAGACAAGTTCCCTTCCTTGTGACACAGGAGCCACATTCCTCTCAGTGGATGACTGGTTCTCAAATCTCTAATCCATTCCGCCCATATCTGGGAGAGCAGCCTGTCTGGACAACAAAGATTCAGGATTCGCTTGGAAGGGGAGTCTCTGTGAAGACACCGGATAACGCTGAAATCTTCACTTCTTATAGCGGTAATCAAACCACGGTCGCAGATCAGGCCGGAAAGCAGCGCAAGAGTATTACTGATGCGCTGGGAAGATTAATAACAATATACGAAGCGCCTAACACGCCGAACTACAATTACCAGACCAGCTACACTTATGACGTCCTTGGCAATCTGCGCAAGGTTGAGCAGGGATCCCAGCATCGCTATTTTGTTTACGACTCGCTCTCGCGCCTCCTGTATGCGCGCAATCCTGAACAGGAGACGATTCAGGGTCTGAGCGTCACGGGTGATGCGCTGGTGGATGGCAATAGCCAGTGGTCACTCGCTTACACTTATGACTCGAACGGAAATCTTTCAACCCGCACGGACGCACGCGGCATTGCCACGACCTATAATTACGACGCTTTGAATCGTAATACAAACGTCACTTATACGGACGGCACACCCGCTATTACGCGCCGCTACGATAGCGCCACGATGGGGAAGGGACGACTCTGGCAGAGTGAGACCGGAGGTGATACCGGCACACTCGTGACAATCAACGCTTATGATGGTCTGGGACATCCGCTCACACAGGGTCAGCAGTTCAAAACGAGCGGCATCTGGGGTCAAACCTATACTACTCAGCGCAGCTATATTCTTGCAGGCCAAGTCGCGTCGCAAACTTATCCTTCGGGGCATATAGTCAACTATGAGTATGACGACGCGGTGGGACGCTTGGCGAAGTTCAAAGGCAATTTAGGCGACGGGGTGCAGCGCGATTACGCCCTCGGATTCAGTTATGATGAAGCAGGAAGGATAAGAGAGGAGCAGTACGGCACGCTGACGCCTCTCTATCACAAGCTCAAATACAACGTCAGAGGTCAACTTTACGATGTCAGGTTAAGCACCATGTCGCGCGTCACCTCAGATACGGATTGGAACAGAGGCTGTCTGGCTTTCTATTACAGCGCGCAGAATCAAGGGTGGGGACAAAGCGCGTCCGACAATAACGGGAATCTCATTAAAGCAGAAAACTATGTGCCTCTGGCAGACGGCGGTTATTATCTGGCGCAGGATAATTATTCTTACGACTCGCTGAATCGTCTCACGCAGGACTCTGAAACCCCATATCTAAATGGTCAACCTCAGACAGGTTTTGCACAGGCTTATGATTATGATCGCTATGGCAACCGGACGATAAATCAATCATCATCTCTGACCGTCAATCATCCACAATTTCAGATTGAGACGGCTACTAACCGAATGTATGCGCCGGGCGACCTGGCCTTGCCGATGAATCAGCGGAAGATGAAGATCGATGAGGCAGGCAATCTGACCTATGACAGTTATACAGGTATGGGTTCGCGCACCTATGATGCCGAGAACCGGATGACCGCCGCTACAGACAATAGCAGCCAGACCAGCAGCTACACTTATGATGCGGACGGCAGGCGTGTCAGGCGCAAGACGACGACCGGGGGAGAGGTGTGGCAAGTCTACGGGATGGATGGAGAACTGCTGGCAGAATATGCCGCCAATAATGCTTCGTTTATTCCGACTAAAGAGTACGGCTATCGCTCCGGGCAATTACTGGTCACGGCCTCGAACGGCGATGAGCAACGATTGACCCGCTTCATCAATCAATTATATCGCGGAGCCTTGGGCAGAGACGCTTCGACCACTGAATTGCAGGCAAGTATTAATAGTTTGGGAGCGGCGGGAGCGCAGAGCGAAGCGCAACTGTTGGTACAGGCCAAACTGATCGCTCAGGGATTATTTGAGCCGGCTCAGCGCACGCGCACAGACCGTGAATACGTGCAGGACTTGTACTGGGCATATTTCGGGCGAGCGGCAGAGATCGGCAGCCTTGATTACTGGGCATCCCAACTACAAAGCGGCGCTGTCACGCGAGCGGGAGTGAGAGGAGTGTGCGAGCAATGGGGAGAGTTTACAACCATCGTCGCCGCCACTTGGGGAGGCAACACGACTGGAGAGAATGAGCGCACGGAGCATTTCCTGTGGAATGTCTATTTGGGAGCGCAGGGCTATGTGCCCTCCGCGGCGCAGATGCAGCCGCAAATAGATGCGCTTAACACCGCTTCGGCGCAGGGAGAGGAAGCGGTCATCACCAAAGCCAAGGAGAGTGCCAGAGCGCAAATAGAAGCCACGGCTTATACCTCACGCAATCGAAGCGACAGTGAATATGTGATAGACCTCTATCAGGTGTTCTGGCAGAGAGCGCCTGACGCAACTGAGTTGAGTCGCTGGACGAGCAAGGTCACCTCGCAGGGCAGAGCCAGTGTGCTTACGTCGTTCGCTGAATCGACGGCCTTTAGAGCGGTGGCGGGGACGCTTTACCGGGAGACGTTGTGGCTCATCCCTGACCAGCTTGGGACGCCGAGGATGATAGCCGAGCGGACAGGCTCTTTGGCAGGGATCAAGCGGCATGACTATCTGCCATTTGGTGAAGAGGTCAGGTCAGGCACAGCGGGCAGGACTGATGGACAGGGCTATGTCAGTGATGCTGTCAGACAGCAGTTCACCTCCAAAGAGAGAGATAATGAGACGGGGTTGGATTATTTCGGGGCGAGATATTATTCGTCAACAGTGGGGAGATTCACGTCAGCTGACCCGATAATGATTAGATCATCGCGGATTAATGATCCCCAACGATTGAATCTATATGGGCATGCTCGTGAGAATCCATTAAAATATCTCGATCCGGATGGCGAAGACCTCGTTCCGACGAACGAACAATCAGCCGCTCAGCTAAGAGTGGACCTTGATAAACTGATGACCAAGTCGGAAGCGGCAAACATTAAGATTGAAGCTGGAAAGAACATTGCAATCGTTGATTCGAAAGCTATTGACCCAAGTGCAGCGTCACCGGCTTACCAACATCTTTTAGAAGCTATTAGTCCGGGAGTAACCCGTAATTATACGGCTGTAGCCGCTGACCAAACGATTACCTCATCTAACGGGGAAACCCTAAATGTTGGAGCCGGACTAACGGTTTGGGAAGGCGATCCAGAGACCGCAACGGTAGTCAATATTTATGTCCCCACTACGGACGGCCTCAAGACATGGGGCACTAACGGGCAACCTATAGATGAACCTCGGTATATGGTAACCGGTCATGAAGCTTTCGGTCATGGAACGTGCGGTCTGGGAAATTGCGCCGTAGATATTGAGAATGAAATGCGCCGAAGTTTAGGTTTACCGGAGCGGAGTGGATCAGACCATGAGCCTGCACCGGGAGAAAAACAGAGGCCGGGTAATCAGGTCCCTCCCACGAGCGTTGAAGTAACAGAATCGGAGCCGATGCTCACTACACCTTCGGTCAAACCAATAGAGACAATCCCTATGAGACCTCTACAACCATTGATAAAACCACCTAATCAATAGAAGGTGTAAAGCTGGAGGATAGTGGCTAATTTAAGGAGAGTGCTATGTCATATCTAATTCTATTAATTTGTCTAGTCGGGTCACTTGGTTGGAGTGGACATCAACAGGCTGCGCATGGAAACCTGTTCCCAGCGTTTAAAGAAAATAATAGCGATATTGATCGGGCTGGTTACATAGATAGGACAGGGAAGGTTGCCATCGACTTTCACTTCTATTATGTAGAGGTCTTTAACGAAGGGCGGGCGCCCGTACAGGTAAAGCGTGACCAGAAGAAAGGTTACATTGACCAAACTGGCAAGGTAGTAATAGAGCCGCGTTTCGAAGTGGCACATCAGTTTGTAGAAGGGATGGCTGCGGTCAGAATAAATGGTTTGTGGGGGTATATTGACCTAAACGGAAAACAGGTGATAGCTCCCCGCTTCGAGTACGCAATGGATTTTTCTGACGGGCGGGGGGCGGTGCTGGTAGGCGGCCACTGGGGATTTATTGATAAGACTGGCGAGTTACGAATTAATGCCAGTTTTGATAGGGCCAACCCGTTCTCCGGTGGGCTTGCGTGTGTGGTGTTGAAGGGTAAAGCCGGATACATAAACAGGTCTGGCAAATGGGTGATTGAACCAGACCTCCAAGAAATGGACTCATTAGGAGACCAGCAGATGTTACCTAATTTCTGGGAGGGCGTAGCTGTTTTCAAGCAGGACAAACACTATGGATACATTAATATGAACGGAAAAGTTTCCATTAAACCGCTCTTCGATAAAGCAGAACGATTTTCCGAAGGTCTGGCAGCAGTTACTATTTCGGGAATTAAAGGATATATCAACAAAAACGGAGATATTGTCATTGCCCCACGTTTCAAGGACACACGTGATTTTTCTGAGGGACTGGCCGCAGTGAAAATTGAAGACAGGTGGGCATACATTGACAAAAGCGGAGCGCCGATAATAGCCCCTAAGTTTGACTCTGTTATGGATTACAAGAACGGGCTAGCCCAAGTTTGGGAAGGTGACTATATGGGATATATTGATAAGAGTGGAATGTACATATGGCGAGCCAAATGGCGTCGGTAAAAAAGTCGCAGGAGTGTGCTCAATACAGCTTCGGCGCAGGGAGAGGAAGCGGTCATCACCAAAGCCAAGGAGAGTGCCAGAGCGCAAATAGAAGCCACGGCTTATACCTCACGCAATCGAAGCGACAGTGAATATGTGATAGACCTCTATCAGGTGTTCTGGCAGAGAGCGCCTGACGCAACTGAGTTGAGTCGCTGGACGAGCAAGGTCACCTCGCAGGGCAGAGCCAGTGTGCTTACGTCGTTCGCTGAATCGACGGCCTTTAGAGCGGTGGCGGGGACGCTTTACCGGGAGACGTTGTGGCTCATCCCTGACCAGCTTGGGACGCCGAGGATGATAGCCGAGCGGACAGGCTCTTTGGCAGGGATCAAGCGGCATGACTATCTGCCATTTGGTGAAGAGGTGTTCGCCGGTGTGGCCGGTAGAACTGCACAGCAGGGATACTTACCAGATTACACAAGGCAGAAGTTTACCGGATACGAGCGAGATAATGAGACGGGATTAGACTATGCACAAGCAAGGTACTATGCCAGTGTGCAAGGGAGGTGACATGCCCCCGTTTGGAATGGAGGTGTCAGAAATTTTGTGTAAATGGATTTTTTGACCAGCCCAACCAACCGACGTTCCAAGAAGGCTAAAACTTTGACAGGCTTCCTGTTACCTTCTGCGCCGGGGCAGCCGAGCGGAGCGATGGCTGCGGTCATTTACACAAATTAACTGATACCCTCTTTGGAATTCATTTCAATTCTAATACCCAATTCCGTCAGTCCTCGGTAATAAACTGCTTTTTGATCTTATCAAAAATTTCTTCGTTCCTCTTGACTGACCATCTATATCGGCGCTGTTGGATACCTCGCGCTTTGAGATATTCCTCGAAAATGCTACTAAGTGTAGTCAAAGGCTGATGTTCCTCTCTTGCATACTCATCTAAGATGTCCGTCAGGTTTACTTCCTTAAGATGCTCTAAAATGTCTTCCAAATGTTCAATCGTAAGGACCGACAGGGGGCGCACCTGTACTTTAGGACTGATTTTATACTCTTGTATTTTTTCCGCAAATTGCAGCCGCAGCCGGCGAATAATGAAACCAAAGGTCATTGGATAGTCCTGTACAAGAAGCACCGGGTAGACTTTAATAACCCTTGTTACATCTTCGGTCCTGAAGGTATAAATAGGGCGGCGCTTTTCGTCAAGCTCAGAGAAAGTATCGCGGTTTTGTTCGTCCTCATTAAATAGCATTCCAATACTTCTGGATAACTGCTTGATGGCTTTATCCACTCCAAACTTCTTAGCAATGCCTGTGAGAAGCTTATCAGCATTGTCACTATACTTTTCATCCAAGCTTAAGTATCCGCCCTTATACTCCATCAGAACTAAGGAGTCGCCATAATCCAGCACTGAGTCGGACACTTCAATTGAGTGATTCTTTTTCTTGTTGAAATAGGGATTTGAGTAAAACTGATTAGCTAAGGTTGATGACGGATATTCTTCACGTAACCTATCATTCACAAACTGTTCAAAAACCTTACCCCAGTACCCTAGGAAGTTAGTACGCTCCCGATCACCTTTCCCCAATGAGTTCATGATTGTGTGGTAAACGCCGGACGCAAGTTTTTCAATCAAGAATGGAAAGGCAAGGCAAGTGAATGCCCTTTTTGAATCCGAATTATATATAAGAGGAAAATTGCGGAAAGTAGTGAAGTCGAACTGCCACAAACGGTCAGACTTGATGTCATTTTTAACGCTCTCTGTAAGGCTTGGTAGATCAATGAGCACTCGGCGAAAGAAAGCTTCTCGTTCTTTGGGACCCACGTCCATTTTTGAGAAGATACGCTCTTTGTCAAAATTGATAATTCCGGGGTTCGCGTTTATCTCTTCTTGATGCTTTCCCTGTAAGTCGTTGTGTAGAACATAAATTCCAAAATACAGGTCTAAATATTGTTGCATCTCCAATCCAGTTAGGTGCTTAAGTCTTTGTCCCAAAGATTGACCATTAGAGAACTTGAGTTCAGCGGCACGATGATCGAAGATACTGAAATATTCATTACTTCGCGCGAGGGATTGAAACACATCCGGCACACGTAATAGCTCAAACTGGAAGAGCCACTGCGTCATCAGCTCATCATGTATTCTCTCGCGCTCCTTCGGGTCTTGCCTTCCTTTAAGTCTTCCCTCCTGTTCTTCGGTAAAAAGCAGATCGCTGAGCATTAAGCAGGCGTCACCTAATATATACCTCGCTTCAGGATCATATCTGGGGTCTTTGTCACCTTCCTGTGTGGTTTCAAGAAGTACCCTTTTCATTAAGGCTAATAATTGCCAACGACCGAACACAGGTCGCGCTGATTCTGAATCAAGGGTGGCCGCCTGCTTTACGCGCTCTCGTACATTTTCCCTAATGAGGTTGTGGATAAAAAATCCCTGCAAATATCTGTACTTCTCGGCATCATCCTCAAAAAGGGACAGCATCAAGCTCCACATTGCAAGGGAGATAAAGGTTGGCTCTGTTTTGAAAGGAGAAATAAGCTCACGCAATTGATTATCAGTGGGCCTATTGCCATATAGCTCAGAATAGGAAACCGGTATAGCCATCTCTGCGAAAGCCCCAATCGAACAATACTGTATATACAGTTTATATAATTCCCCTCTAAGTACATGACAAAAGGTTACAAAGTCTAATGAAATCAAAGCGTTTAGTTGAC
>CAXTPS010000060.1:14389-15953 GCA_964246305.1 uncultured Pyrinomonadaceae bacterium | reverse complement strand
ACAAGGTAGAGGTAGTCGGATCGGATTGTCTACATAACTGATCTTCTGACCAATATAAGGTTTCAGCAGTAAAGAGAAGCAATATGCCGGAGCATTCGTTAAGTTTTTCGGCACGAAATAGTTGTGCGAACCGGCGTGCGCGGCGGCTTTTCAACCTCATTGCCAATCAAGCCCGGCAGGTATATCCTTTCTCATAGTTACGTGCACAGAATAAGATGGAATTCCTTGCCAATTCACTTCCATCTTCAGTGTCACATCAGAGGTAAGGCAACTGATGTCGTTCGCTTAACGCTCGCTCAGAGAGAGATGCCGGAATGTTATCCTCAATCAAGCTCACACACTCTGTGGCTTCGCTGCTGGTCTGCTCGCTGCTCGTCGCCGGAGTAATCCGGAGCACGACTCTGCCTGCCAGTGCTTTTGGTGGCACTCAGCCGCTTCAACTAGCCTCGCTGCCCGAACAGTCCGGGGCGCAGGCGACTCATAAAACGGGCGCGGTTGATGAAGCGACGAAGGCGCGGGTCAGCGCGGCTTACAACCAACTGCCCCTGCGCTTTGAAGAGAATCGCGGGCAGACAGACACACAGGTCAAGTATCTCTCGCGCGGTTCAGGCTCGACGCTCTTTCTCACCAAGACGGAAGCAGTCTTGACGCTGCATCGGGGCGAGAGCAAAGAGAAACAAGCTTCACCGATGAGCGTCGTGCGGATGAGACTGCAGGGGGCGAACCGCTCGCCGAGCATCGCAGGCGAGCGGGAGATGAACGCGCGGACGAACTACTTCATCGGCAATGACCCGCAGCAGTGGCACGGGGATGTGGCGCAGTATGAGCGGGTCAGGTACGCGGAGGTCTATCCCGGCATCGACCTGCTCTATTACGGACAGCAACAAAGTCTTGAGTATGATTTCGAGGTCGCGCCGGGAGCAGACCCACGGCAGATCGTGCTCGGCTTCAAGGGCGTAAGGGGTCTGAAGATAGATTCTGCGACGGGCGATCTGTTGCTGGAGACAGCGAGCGGAGAGGTGAGGCAGCACAAGCCGGTGGTGTATCAGGAGGAGGATGGAGAGCGGAGAGAGATAGAGTGCCGGTACGTGATGAAGGGGAAGCGGAAAGTGGGCTTCAGGCTGGGGAAGTATGACCGGACGAAGCGGCTGGTGATAGATCCGGTGTTGACGTATTCGACTTTTCTGGGAGGCAGCCGTCCTGAGTATGGCTTCGCCATCGCCGTCGATGGAGCGGGTAATGCTTACGTGACGGGCGAAACCCGTTCAACCAATTTCCCAGTCCTCAACCAGTATCAGACATTTCCGGGTGGCCTTCATGTCTTCATAACGAAACTGAACACGAATCTGTCCGGCGCGGCTTCACTCATTTACAGCACTTATCTGGGCGGCACCCCCGTTTTCGGGGGCTTCGGCGGGGACAGGGGCTACGGCATCGCTGTGGATTCGTCAGGCAATGCGTACGTGACCGGCTACACCGGTTCAAACGATTTCCCGGTACGTAATCAGTTTCAAACATATCAGGGCGGCCCTGCCGATGCGTTCGTGACGAAGCTGAACACGAA
>CAXTPS010000060.1:0-14289 GCA_964246305.1 uncultured Pyrinomonadaceae bacterium | reverse complement strand
CAGGCAATGCTTACGTGACGGGTTACACCGGTTCAACCAATTTCCCGACACTTAATCAGTATCAGACCGCTCAGGGTGGACAGGATGTGTTCGTGACGAAGCTGAACACGAACCTGTCCGGCACGGCCTCGCTCCTCTATAGTACTTATCTGGGCGGCAGCAGCGGTGACGCGTGCACCGGCATCGCCGTTGATGCCACGGGCAATGCTTACGTGACGGGCAGCACCCGTTCAACCAACTTCCCGATACGTAATCAGTATCAGACCGCTCAGGCTTCTGGTGATGTGTTCGTGACGAAACTGAACACGAATCTGTCCGGCACGGCCTCGCTCCTCTACAGCACTTACTTGGGCGGCATCAATGATGACTTGGGTTATGGCATCGCCGTCGATTCAAGAGGCACTGCTTACATGACGGGCGACACTCAGTCAGGCGACTTCCCGACACGTAATCAGTATCAAACTTTTCAGGGTGTAGAGGATGCCTTTATCGCCAAACTAACAGTCACTCCCCCGCCCGGAGATTTTGACGCAGACCGCAAGACTGACCTCGCCCTCTGGCATCCTTCCACCGGCGATTGGCAATATATCAGAAGCCTCGACGGCGCGCTCATCACTCGCCACTGGGGCGCGAGCGGCGATAAACCTGTGCCCGGCTATTACGATCTGGACGGCCTGACCGACCTCGCTGTCTTCCGTCCCAACGAAGGCATCTGGTACATCTTTCAAAGCTTCGACCAGAGCTTCAAAACTGTTTACCTAGGCGCGAGCACGGACATGCCTGTCGCGGCGGATTACGACGGCGACGGCAGAACCGATGTCGCCTTCTATCGTCCCTCCGAAGGGCTCTGGGACATCCGCCAAAGCTCGAACAACAATGTGGTGGAAATCCGTTGGGGCCTCAGTAACGACAAGCCTGTGCCAGCGGATTACGATAGAGACGGCAAGGCTGACCTGGCCGTCTATCGTCCCTCTGAGAGCAACTGGTACATCCTGCAAAGCTCAGACAATAGCTCTCGCGTGTTGCAGTGGGGAGTGAGCGTAGATAAGCCTGTCGTCGGAGATTATGATGGAGACGAGAGGGCGGATGTGGCCGTGTGGCGTCCGACGACCGGCACATGGTACGCGCTCAGGAGCAGCGACGGCAGCTTGTACGCGGCGCAGTGGGGCGCGAGCGGAGACGTGCCTGTACCGGGCGATTATGACGGCGACCAGCGAACCGATGTGGCCGTCTGGCGTCCCACGACGGGCTACTGGTACGTCCTGAAAAGCTCGGACGGGTCGCTCATCCAGCAGCAATTCGGAAATAGCGGCGACATCCCTGTGCCTGCGACCTATCTGCCTGAGTAAGGCAGTATGAAAAGAGTTGGATTGCTTAGGTTGGCGTTCCCCTTGTCGCTAAAGCCAACTTAGTCAGGGAGCAACCTGCCTGGGCACAAAGGCGAGAAGCCAAGAGACCAGCCTCCTCTGCCATCAGTGGAGCGAGCCTCCCGCGCATTAAAGCGAAACAAAAGGGGTGAGAGATCTCTCACCCTTTTCGTTCTCCTGCTTCTTACTCGCATGTCTCCGAGGGCAAGTTTACAAAATCCAGCACTGACGCGTAGTTGCTCGGCTCGCCGTTACAGGCGACAGCTATTGGTCAAAATGATTGTTTTGACTAATCATGTACTCTAATTCGTATTGTTTTCTTGGAATATGGCGGGACTTGGAAGGCGACTTTTTAACTGTAATGTCTAGTCAGAAAAGTGTGGTACTGAGCCCACCTGTATTGAGAGCTTTAGGCTGAGACAATATGTGGTGTGCTAAATGCGGCGAGCGCGGTGAATGCTCGAACGCTCGCTGATGCCGCCTTAACGCTTCGCCCGGCTTCAAGAGCCTGAGGCATCCTCGACCGTAGCACCCGGCGCGTTCTTCTTCACCGACTCGATCCCCTGCTCCATCGCCTGCTTTGAAGAGTAGGTTTCGCTGCGCCCGATAGTCTCTCCATTCGCAGCCTTGAGGACGAAATAAGGCTCGCCGTTCGAGGCTGTCTTGCGTTCATAGCGAGCATCGTCAGGAGCGTTGCGCTTCACCGACTCGATGCCGCCCTGAGCACCCGCCTTGCTCTCGTAGGACTCGCTCGTCAGAATCTTCTCGCCGTTACCAGCCTTGAGGTTGAAGCGGTACTTGCCGCTGCTGCCTTTCTCGATCACGAATTTCGCTGCCATTGGGTGTCACCTCACGGAGTTTCTACAAACAGCATCATTGCATATATCACAGGCTGCCGGACTGTGCCAGCGTCGAGCTGCGGAATAAAGTCGTTGGGTACGGCGTCGGCTCGGGAACACGGCCTTTGAAAAAGGAACAGAAGAGCAATTGCCTAAGCTTGATTTGTAAATATACCTAAGGATACTTTTCAACATCAAGCTCATCTTCAATTTCTAACGAGGGCGATGTGCAGATGGCTGTTATGTGTCGGGTTGGTCTTCAATTTCGCATTCGACCAGTTTGGAGTGGAAAGGTTAAGGTCTAAGAGTTGGCCATTGACAGTGACCTTGCCGGTAGTTAAAAGAAGTCTTGCCCACCCAGAACTAATACCTGGGGCCGGCTCACCTTCCGAATAGTAGAGCCTGCTGACTGTTGACAAGTTTGATAGGGCATCAATCCGGGTTCGGGTCACAAGTACCCACTGAGTAACAATCTGCTTAGCAGCTGGTGATGTAAGTGCGGCAAACACGTTGGCACGCAATTCTCGATGATTGCCTATTCCGGTACCGCTCGGCGGAGCAGTAAGGATGAAGGGATGAAAGACATCTATATCCTCGCCCGAATCATGAGTGTTGTGTCCAATGTCCTGCGCGTGCTCTCCTGAGATATCATCAATGAAATTGATGAAACCGCTATTACTATTCAACCAGCTGTATGTCTGTGAGGCGCACCAATCGTCTCCTCCGGCATCGCGAACACCGTAACGGGCAAAGCTGCTTGGCATCCTCCATAAAGCTTTTCTGGCGGCAGACTCTTTTTCGTCTTGTGCGGGCTGTCCGCCGCTCATGACCGTGACGCGAAAGCGATACGAAATCCTATTGGTCGGCGGTGGGTCGGTATTAACAGCCGAAGCGGGCGGATTAAGCGTAACCTTCACCTTGAGGGTGTTCTCGTTGACGACCGTAATATTGTTACTGCCTTGTACTGCTTCATCGAACAGAGTCATTAAGACATTTCCGCTCTCGTCGAGAAGTTGCGCCCTGACCGATTGAAAAGTGCTGCCGGAGCTTTTGGTGGCTTCTATCTTGTAGTATCGGCTTGTGCGGTTAGTCCCGCCTGAGCGCGGAATGCTGTAATAACTGTTGTTGCCCTTCGAATTCACAACCTGATCGTCAGGAGAGACCTTGTTGATTGTCACAGATACCGGCTGGCAACCCAAGCAAGCCTGCACCGTAGTCGGCAAAGCCGAATCACTGACGTTAGTCGCCGAAGCGATAACGGATAATGATAAGGGCGCATTGGTCGTCAGACTGGCAATATTAAAGACTTGGACGATATCGCCGGTGGAGCCGTTCGATTGCCACGTCGGCGGACTACTCAATTGCTCGTTGACACTTTTGGAAATGCCAAAAATTCTCTGCCCGGTGCCCGTTTCCAAGTTCAGACTCCAAACATCGTTGAAGATGCTTTGCGAGAGTACATAGAAGGGATACTCAGCCGTTTGAACGTTGTATTTTAGCGTGATGTTCTGTGTGCCCTGCGGAACGGTGAGGGAGGCAACCCTGATGGTAGGAACTCCCTGGGACCCTGCCATCGCGCTAACCATCGCTTCTGTGGGCTGTAAAATGTCATAGAGTTGCTTAAAATCGTTGCTCCATGATTGCGCCAGCGTCAAGTGAAGCCGCCGGGAGCGCTCGGCTTCATTGATTGTTTCGGATTCAAGCTGATCAGCTTCGAGCTGAGTGAATTGTGGAGTAATAGTGAAAGGAACGACTCCATTGATACGGTCAATTGTGTTCAGCAGACTAACGTTAATTAAAAAGTTGCTGTTGACGCTGCTCAATCCTTGACCATAATAATATCTGCCTCCCTGTAGCGTTTCGGCAGAAACTTCAAGCACGCCGGAGGGCATCTTCGGCAACGTGATGCTCCCATTCGCATCGGTCACAAGACGAAAAATCACGGTTCCAGGCGTGAATTTAACTTTGACTAAGATTCCGGCCCGCGAGAGCGAAGGGTTGGAGGGCGGTGCTTGAAACTGAACGTTGATTTGAAAGCGGCCTATCTGAAATTCCACTTCTGCCCTATGCACGGCCCCGGTATCATCCTCACCCTCAACGATCAAGCGCAATAAGCCGCTACGAGTTGCCAGTGTGTTGCGGAGGGCCGTCAGGTTGGATGGCGTTATCATCCCGGTTGGAGAGAGTGTAAAAAAGCTGTCAAGGAAAACCGTCTGTTCCGCCGACCCACCGCTATCCGGCAGATCAATCAAGGTAATTTCGGATAATCTGGTTAAAGGAATTGTTCGTCTCCCATCGGTGAATCGCAGAGTAAAGCTGCTGAAGTTCGAATCTAGAATTCCATCGTTACTCTCATTCAACACCAACGAAGTGTCTTGATAGACATCTTTCGATTCATCTAAAATAATATCCACCTGCTTCGATTCGCCCGGTGCGATGGTGACTATGATTCCTTTCTGGCTAGAGGGAAAGGATATGGCTTCGACTGTGACATCTCCCGCCCTAACAGGAAAAGTGAGCGTCCCTCCAAGAGAGGTCGTCCCGATGGCGAAGCCGTTAACTTTGATCTTTGCGTTACCGACTAAGGTCGCACCGTCAAAATCAAAGATCCTAACTGTAATAGTGCCGAAAGAGCGTCTGTCGGCATCCAAGCAGGTTCTAAGATTGATAATACTTTGCTGAACAGGGTCCCTTACATCCTGCGACAAGTTGGGCGCAAGTTCCGGTGATAGCAGGCTATAAGCTTCAATTAAATCCTGATGTATATACGGTCTCTGTTTAACGGTGGCTTGGTAATATCTTCTGGCAGCCGAGTCTATTTCGCCGAGCACTTGTGTCTGCACCCCCAGTCCCAGTTCTGCGCTCCTGACAGCCTCTCTGGTGCTTGGGAATAAATTATCACATGACTGTGCTGCTATCTTCGGTTGGCCGGAAATAACAGAACCTAACATGATTAATATTGTGAGTGAGCTGAAGCGGAACAGACGTGATGTGATAGTCATGACTATCTCCTTGCGGTCAGGAAATGTAAGGTCTACACAAGCAACACTTGAAAATGTATGTGAGGGTATAGACTTTGTAAGGAGCTAAGCAAGCTGAACAGCAAAGGATATGCCATTCAGGAATAGCGCGGTTTGCTTAAGGCTTACCGGCTTTTGAGGTTGAGAGTGTTAACAGTAGGCAACACACTTTTAACCAAGTGTGTACCTGAGAAGACAGGGAGATGATTTGCGAATCGTTGACTGTTATCTCTAACAAAGTCTTGACGTGCCGTGATCAGAACTGGAGTTGCTATATGGAAGCTACATCAAGATTCGGATTCCAGAGTCGCTGCTGACTGCCTTTCTACATAGCGAAAAGCTAAATCAGAAGTCGGTATCTTGGTGTGCGCGGCATATAGAAGCGGTCTCATAAATAATAATGTGAATCCAGTATTACACTATTTTAGTTTCGCCTATTTCTTTCATAATTGTGGCCAGACACCGCTGCATCATCCCCTTTGCCTCATCTACTGTGAGCACGATCTCAGGTGCCTTTGGGCCATACTCGGCATAATGGCTTTCCTGCAAGACTCTGCCGTCCGGGTATCTTACGCTGATCGTGTAATAATCAGGCGCGGCAGGCTCTTGGTACGAGAGTGAAGCCAGCGTGAACGGATTTATCCATTGAAGCGGCGTCGGCGCGGGATCAAGCCCGGAGAGAAGATATTCGAACATTCGTATCTGATGGACTAAATTCCCGCCTTTGAATATTGCTTCTATCTGATCAAATACCTCTTGGTGCCTGGGCTTCAAGTCCCACCTCATACTTGCAAATTTGAGAGGCGTAATTGCTAGATTGCCCCTCCGATAACAAACCTGAGAACTTATAATGGAGCAGCGTTCTACAAATATATTCACTTGTAGAGCTGTTTGCCGCCTTCAGAGTGGATAACCCACCAGATGTAAGCCGCTCCCGGCGGCCACATCAGCATCAGCACGGATGTGATGAAGGCCAATTTCCTGCCCCAAGATTTCCTCCTGTATAGACCAACAGCCGTGGACAGGAAAATCAATGCTAGAAGGAGCAGGACGCAAACAGACACGACCGCGATAATTACTTGGCTGTCTCTTCTTGGGGAGGGGTAAGTGTCGACATTCTTCGCGATGATCCAAGGCGCAGCAAATAGCGGCAGGGTAAAGAAGCCACCCACTAGGAAGTGGATAATGACAAGCGTCTTATTGTGATCCTGCGGCGTCATTGAAATCCTATGTGCTGCCCAATCTAATGATTTCAGAAGGTCTGATAGCCTCTACCTGTAATCTTCTTAATGATTAATTGCTGACATGACTCTGTTTTGAATGACTGTCACCCGTGGGTCTGGTATTTTAAGCCCCGCTATCTTTGACAATTAGTAGAACTCTTATGAGTAGAAAAGCGCGACATTTGAATTAATGCCGTTCGTCGAGGGGAAAAAACTTTACAGTCCCTTGGCGAAGCTAGTGCTCACATCAATAATAGGGGCAAGTTGCCCCCACGACAAGCTCAAAAGGGCTCGCTTCGTCCTGTCAGGAGGATACTGCTGATGGGACGTATGCCGCGCGAACAGCCCTCGCGCCTTGCCGAAAAGCTCGTTCACATTCGCAATGCGCTGAAACTTTCGCAAGATGAGATGGTGCGAAGATTGGACATTGAGGATCGGCTGACACGTGAAGAGATTTCAAAATACGAGCGCGGTCTGCGAACACCATCCCTATTAACACTACTTAAATATTCTAGAGCGGCGGGATTGATTGTCGATGATTTAATCGACGACGAAATTGATCTGCCAATGGAGCTACCAGCTAACAGAAGAAGGAGGGTATAAAAACGCCCGTTCCCCTGAAAGCAGTTACTAAAAATTTTATTGGAAGGTCCGTCATAGATCAGAAGAAGTTGAATTATGCTGCAGCCGTCGATCGAAAAATCGACGGCTTAACTTTTTGAAGGAAGGAGCAGCTGGAGCAATCCTAGAAATTGACTTGTTCGGCCTAGAATCGACTCGAGTCAGGAGAGCTCAAATTGCGCGACAATATATGAGTTTAAGAATCCTGATACATCACAAAGAAGTCGCAGATAATGACATTCTGGTACTTAGGGAAAAGCCCACGTCCCTGCTTTATCGGACTCATGCCTACTTTTTAGACAGGCTTTGCACAGAAAATCGGAGTTGCACAAAAAGTACCCTCACCTGCACAAAAAAGAGAGCTTCCTGCACAAATAATCTCGCCATTTCCCTAAGAATTTCAGCCCCATTTTTTGTGCAGATTTTCTCTCCGCCAAAAAAACCCAGGTCTCAGGCGATTTTTTGTGCAACGCCGATTTATCCTCAAAGCCGCACAAAAAAGCTATCAGGAAAAAGCCCGTTCCCGCAGAACTTTTATAGAGTAGCACCTCATACATCAAGCAAATTTAATTTTGCCTTTTCGATTAATCTCAATCGCTCAGATTTAGTAATTGGAGGTACAAACTAATGAATCGCACCTCATCAGCGTCTGAGTCAGAATTCTCTTCGACTGAGAAGCAAGGGCATAATAATTTGCTTCAACTCATTAAGAGCACTGATGAGATTCCTTATGCAAAGCCTACGGGTTCCAGTCGAAATTGGAGGGCTTATAACTGCTCACAGGACGACGAGAAGAGATTGTTTAGAATAATGTTGAGGGAACTTTGCAATATGGTCGAAGAGAAGGATCAAAGCCGTGGGCGCCCCCGCATTCCTACGGGGGACATGATTTTTAGTGCTGCCTATATGGTTTATTCCAATCATCCTGCAAGAAGGTTCAAGACCGATTTGCTGGAGCTTGGGAAAAATGGATTTATTAGTAAAGTACCTCATCGAAACTCGATCTCCAATTACCTCCTGACAGAATCTTTCACCACGATTGTGACCAACCTTATTGAAATTTCCAGTCTTCCGCTGAAAGATTTTGAAACTCACTTTCCCGTCGACTCAACAGGGCTGAGTACGGACCGCTATGCACGTTGGGTTGACGATCGCACTAAGGAAGACAAAGCAAGACGTAAGTGGGTCAAGCTTCACCTTATTTGTGGAGCGAAGACCAATATAGTCACCAGCGTCATAGTAACCCCGGGAGAAGCTTCAGATTCCCGCCAGTTCGGGCGACTCGTGGATGTCACGAAGCGTAATTTCAATATAAAGGAAATTTCCGCCGATGCTGGTTATCTCTCAGGTGAAAACATGCGACATGCCATTTTGGCCGGCGCTATTCCCTTCATCAATTTCAAGTCCAACAACGTCTTGGATGCCGACTACAAGAGTACCCCTTGGAAGAGCCTGTTGAGGCTGTATAGCGAGCGCCACTGGGTTTATATGTCGTATTACAATATGCGCAACAACGTGGAAACGACATTCTCCATGATCAAAGGGAAGTTTGACGGCCGTTTGTGGTCGGTCAATGAGCGGTCTCAGATAAATGAAGCCTTACTAAAAGTTCTGTGTCACAACATCTGCGTTCTGATCCGATCAGCTTATGAACTCAGTATTGACATTACCTTCCCTACCGACACTTCAGTCTTAATTGAATCAGAGCACAAAGAATCATCCAAAATATCGATTGCAGGAGGAAGAATTACGGGTGTGATCGGAGGTAAAAGCTTTAGTCAAGGAACTTTCAGCTTTACCAATAAAAACCGAAAAGCATCAAGGAAAATTCAACCTGAAAATCAGTTACCCCTCTTTGGATAGTGGTGGTTAGGCATCCGCATATTTCGCTTCAACTTCAGGATTGTGGGTACAACGCTTCATAGCTCCATTAGGATGTTCTGGTGTTTTAATTCTACGCCAGCCGTTAGAGTCACAAAGAGGGCAAGCTTGCGTTGCAGATCCTATTTCTTTTGTACTAGCCGCCTGTCTTTTCTTCTCCAGTTCCTCAAGATACGCAATGGGTAAAGTATAATTCCCTTCTATTGCGGCGATAAGCCAGCCTGCTGCGTTCTTTTTGGGCTTAGCCTCCTCCCGATATGGGTAGGCGGCAATCTGCGCTTTGGCGGCTTCCCTGTGACTTTTGACCAGCGCGCTCGCCCTCTCTTCCCCTACGCCAAATCCCTTCAGCTTGGAAATCAGGTTTTCGGCTTCATGATCCACCGCAGGTACTAACGTAGGCTCAGGCAGCGCAGGCTGCTCCTGTTTGGCGCTTCGTCGCGCCGAACGCAGTCTCTTTTGAGAGGCGAGATGTTCACCGCGCGCCTTCGGACCGGGTCTGTACAGCATCATCCAGTCCTTTGAGCCATCATCATTATTCCGTATTTCCTCAAGCGAGATTTTTTCAATGTACCCACTCTCAATGTGGGGGCGATGCACTTTGTACATCTGCTTTTTTACGTGGTCATAGTCGAAATATCGGGTCTGCGGGGCGTATATGCAGTATTCGGAGTAAAGGAGCTTTGCGTGCGGGTGGTGATATTTGATGGCAGCATACATCTGGAAGCTCAGGAGCTCGTAGAGACGCTGCGGTGCCGGGGGGAGTTCCCTCAGGTAATCGTAATCCAGAGGGCGGGCCTGTGCACTGTTAAGAATCTGCGCGTAGATGTTATTGAGCACGAGATAGACAGAATCCGCCTTTGTGCCGTCCGGCATCGTCTCGCCGGTGCAGACGACGCTGTAACGGTTGAAATCGGCCTCCACCGTCCGCTCGGTCCCATCGGTCTGTTTGTAGCTGATCTTCGCAGTTACAAAGGCGCTGGCATTTTGCCGGAGGGCTTTTCTTACTCTATTCGTGTCCCTCGTTTGGCCTAGTCCTAGCTGGTTACAGATCTCCTTGAGGCTACCTAGTTTGATGAGAGTGGAGACTGGTTTTCCAGATTCTTCTATTTTTCGGTTGATGACTAGGCTATCAACCTTGTAGGCGAGCGGCCCAGGCTGCCCGTACTTGTTATTGTAGGTAACCTCCCACTTTGTCCTCAGTTCACCGTCGGCGTTGGCTTCCTTAATCTCAATCGAGACGTTACCCTGCTTAGCCAACCTGTGGATGGGAAAGCGAGAGAGTGCGGTTTCGACCCGGATCAGATCTTTCGGGATGAATTCTAGTCTCTCCTCTGGCATAGAAGCAGTATTCTCGGTTTAGCAAAGCCACAACAACACGCGCGCAAGCGCGGCACTGTTGTTGTTGTCTAAGTAGTCAAACAAAGTCTAGCGTCCGATAAAGTACGTGTGTCTAATGATTTAAGCCCTTTTCCGTCTCCCGTAACAGTGAAGACTGTCTCCTCAATCAGTGAAATTTGTCTCCCGTAACAGTGAAAGCTGTCTCCTCAATCAGTGAAGCTGTCTCCCCAAACAGTGAAACCTCTCCGTGGTAGAGCCTTAAATTCATCCCGCTACATTTTGCGCTCGTGGTACGCGCTATTTGCAGCTCGTCTCCCGTAACAGTGAGAAGCCACCTTGCTGCTAAAGCCGCTTGCCTTTTTACCAGTAAAACAGTAATCTGTCTAGCCAGTAATTAGAGAGGCCGCAAATAGGTTTTGAAATGGCTGCCAAAATCATCGCACTTGCCCAACAAAAGGGCGGTGTCGGCAAAACCACAACGGTCATTAATCTAGGCTCCGCGCTGGCTCAACGGGGTAAAAAGGTCTTGCTCGTTGACCTCGACCCACAGGGCGCACTCTCAGCCGGCCTCGGCCTTAATCCCTTATCACTCGAAAAAACGATCTACAGCGTCCTTCGTAATCAGTCTGTCTCAGTAGCAGAGGTTATCACTCAGTCTAAAACAGATTGTGATCTCGTCCCCTCGAATATTGATTTAGCTGCTGCAGAAGTCGAGTTAGTAAGCGAACCTGGTCGGGAGCATTTTCTACGCGAAGCATTATCGCCCGTTATAAGCCGATACGACTACATTTTGATTGATTGCCAGCCGAGTCTGGGGCTTCTAACACTCAATGCTCTTAGTGCTTCGTCAGGCGTCATCATACCAGTACAAACACAATACTTTGCATTGCGCGGGATGGACTTGCTCTTTCAGACGATAGAAAAGGTGCAAGCCCGGCTCAACCCCAAGCTTAAGATCGTTGGCATCCTTCCTACCATGTATGATGCTCGCACGCTTCACGCCCGCGAGGTGCTAGAAGAATTAAAGCGAGCCTATCCGAAGCTCATATTAGGTGCGGTCGTCCCTCACACGGTCAAATTCGCCGATAGCTCGATGGCCGGCGATTCCGTCTTGAGTCTCAATCCAGACTCGCAGGCGGCAGAGGCTTACAGGGAACTTGCAACGGAGGTCGAAAAGCGTGTCTAAACGTATTTCATTAAGCGAGAGGCGATCACAAGACAAAAAGGGAATTGATGCCCTTATTCAACCCACTGGCGAGCCGAAACAAGCTGACAAGCCGTTAGTAAAAGCCACTTATTACATTCGGTCTGAGCAAGTAATATCTCTTGAGTCAATCCAGCTACAAGAGAGGCAAAAAACAGGCAAGCGAAAAGATAAGTCAGAGCTGGTGCAAGAGGCGCTGGATTTACTATTTGCTAAGTACCACATTAAAGTTACCGGCTAGGCGAGATGCTGGTTTACTGGTAAACCAGCAAAACGTTAGGTAGGCTAGCATGAGCCACAAAGCTAAACAAAATTTCGATCTTGAGCCTCTGGCGCTCGACTACACTTCGCACGCGATTGGAAAATCCCGCATCGTTCATGCTGATTGTTTCGAGTGGCTGGGAAGGATACCGGAAAGCAGCCTGCACGCTATTGTTACGGATCCGCCTTACGGGGTGAAAGAATACGATTTCGACCAAATAGAGAAGAGGGCTAATGGCAATGGCGGCATCTGGCGCATACCGCCGTCATTTGACGGCCACAACCGCGCGCCGCTCCCACGATTCACGGCACTGAACGAGAAAGAGCGAAAGCAGATTCAACAATTCTTTACCGAGTGGGCTAAATGTGCGGTTCACGCCCTGCGACCTGGCGCGCACGTCTTCATAGCAACTAACGCTTTTCTCTCGCAGTTGGTTTTCTCGGCGCTGATAGATGGGGGGCTGGAGTTTCGCGGCGAGATGATCCGGCTCGTGCGAACCTTCAGGGGAGGAGATCGTCCCAAGAATGCGGAAAAAGAGTTTCCTGGTGTGTGCAGCCTGCCGCGTGCATGTCATGAACCGTGGGCCATCTTGCGTAAGCCGATGCTTGCAGGGATGAAAGTATATGACTGCTTGCGGGAGTTCCAGACCGGGGGACTGCGTCGCACGCCCGATGATAAACCGTTCCCTGACGTGATCCTGAGCGGTCGCACGTCACAACATGAGAAGGGAATAGCAGATCATCCGACCCTCAAACCGCAATCGCTCCTGCGTCAGCTCGTCCACGCGGCCTTACCTCTAGGCATCGGCGTCATCGCTGATACCTTCTCAGGTTCTGGTTCTACCGTCGCGGCGGCTGAGGCAATCGGTTATCAGGCTATCGGGTGCGAGCGGTTTGCTGACTACTACGAAATGAGCCGTTGCGCGATTCCAAAGCTGGCGGCGATCAAAGTTCAGACGGCGGAGAGTCAAGAAGATTTGCTTTTTCCGATGGCGTAACATCGGGCGCTTTGTAGATGTAATTCTGCATCATCTTTTCGTAGCCGGACTTCGTAACGCTCGCGGTAATCGTGCGGCGACTTGTCTCTGAGCGCCCAGCGAAAAGCCAGTCCGATTTTTCAAGCCTTGCGCCGGCGACGAGCACGAACTTGAACGGGCGCGGTGGAATGTTCTTTGCAGCATCAACTGGCCGGTTGCTATCGAAAACGAAGACCATTAGCCATGTATCCTCCGGGTTGTGTCCCTGCCAGCCTTTCAAATAACGTGATCCTTTAATCTCAATCCCTTCCTCAGCGTGTTGCACCGCATCATTAGGAAAGCGGCCCGCTGGAATCATATCGGGGTGGCCGTTGTGGTACTGATTTTTAACGAGGGTTGAGCAATACTTCGGGATGCTCGAAGCCATGAACTCACCAACTATGCTGCTGAAGTTGGCGGGCATCAGCATTGTTTCCAAGCGCTCTATTTCTCGTGAGTGGAGCTGACTGTTAATAAAGCCGAGAAAATCAATAAAGTCGCTCATAGCGCTTTGAATATGAGAGGAAGTCAATCCATATGGCAGGACGGCGCGTGAGTTGAACCCCAGCGTAACAATTGGATGTGGTGTACAAGCTGTAATCTCCAGTAGCTTTGGCTCATTGCTCATAAGGTATGAAGAATACCTTATGAGCAATGAGTATTAAAAATACAAGTGTACATTACTGGCAAAACTGCTTGCCAGTAAGATTGCAAACCAGCAAACCGTTGATTGTAAATCTTTGAAGTTGGCATGAGAGAGTAAGCCAGAATTATCGACTAGGCTCAAAAGCGTGGGAGCTTAAGAAAAAACTGCCGCGCTTTGGCTTCACGGCTCGTCGAGATGAGCGCAGTATAGATAACCGTGTTCTGAATGTTCGAGTGCCCCAACCAGTCCTGCACAAAACGCAGTTCCGCCCCCGCATCCAGCAGATGAGTGGCTATCGAATGTTTCAGCACATGAAAATGTCGCTTGTCTTCCGGGAGCGCGGCCTGCTCGCCATAACTTTTCATCAAGACATCAAGCATCTGGCGACTGATTGGCAGACCGCGCCGCGAAGGGAAAAGAATTGGGGAAGCCGTGTCTCTACCCTTCAGCCACGCCTTCAACATCCGCGCCTCGTCTGGCTGTAAGGGATGCTCGCCGGACAGAGAGCCTTTCAGACGGTGAAGCATGACGCGGAGACGCTTGAGGTCAAGGTCGCTGATTTGCAGTAAGCCGATCTCGCTGGCACGCAGTCCATGCCGGTAGGCGAGCAGAAAAATAGCCTTGTCTCGTTTGTCAGAGATGGCCTTGAAGAGTCGGCGTGTTTCGTCGAGCGTGAGAAACTTAATCGTCTCGCTCCGCCGTGCGCGCGTGGCTTTACGCTCTGGCAGTTTCAATGTAATAGTTTTGCTCTTGCTGGTTTTCGTAGAGTTCTTAGCGGCAGTTGGCATGAAGCAAGATTAGCACATTGGTCAATTCTGATCTTATGTAGACAATAACCGAAGTCCGACAACCTGACTGAACTCCTTGCGTCGT
>CAXTPS010000059.1:0-16810 GCA_964246305.1 uncultured Pyrinomonadaceae bacterium | reverse complement strand
AGCTATTCAACTAGACCCTAATTCCGCCGTCGCTTACTACGGTCTGGGCAACGTATACTACGATCTCAAACGCTATGATGAAGCCGTCGAGCAGTACAAGAGAGCCATTCAATTAGATTCTAAATCCGCCTTTGCCTACGACGGTCTGGGCATTGCATATGCCAATCTCAAACGTTATGACGAAGCCGTCGAACAGTTTAAGACGGTGATTAGACTCGATCCCAATAATGTTGATGCGTATTATAGATTGGGAGTGACATACGTTTTTCTCAAGAACAAGGCGGCTGCGATGGAGCAGTATCAGAAGCTTCAACCGCTTGACCCGGACAGAGCCAAAAAACTTCTTGATTTCATCAACAAGTAGGGATGCCTGATGCTCTCTGCGGTTAATCTTTGCCGCTTTCAATCAAATCTCAAGATAAGCCAGGAGTGGGAAGTGGTCTGAAGCCTGCGCGACTGTGTCGGGTTGTTTGATGACTTCGCAAGCTGTAAGGCGTTCTGCGAAGCTTGCGGGCAGAAAGACATAATCGAGGCGGACGTGCGGGTCCGAAGTCGGAAAGCTGTAGCCCTTATCAAGAGGATGCAGCGTACGGTAGCCGTCCGCGTAACCCGCGTCGAGCATGACCTGAACCGTCTCTCGCTGAATATCACGACCGCTCAGCCAGACCATGGCGCGTATCCAGCGCGGCATCTGATGCGTGTTCAGAATCTCTCCGGGCGCGAGCGTGTTGAAGTCTCCGACCAGCGCGTGAAATCCCTCCCGATGCTGTTTGATGCCTTCGAGCAGCATGCGAATCTCACGCGCACGCACACGCTCGCTCCACTTTGAAAACATCGCGCGCAGGTGAAGGCCGAAGATACGCGACTCGGTTCCGGCGGGCACGATTTCGAGAAAAGAATGTTTCGCGCCTCGCGGGTAATGCCATTCGTGATGAGCGATTTCCAAACGGCTGATGAAGGCTATGGAATGTTTGGGACGCGCAGCCCAGATGGGAAGCTCTGTCGCTTCAGCCAGTTTCTCGATGACGCGCGTGTTCGTCGCTTCCTGAAAAACGACGATATCCGGAGAGACCGCGCGGATGACTTCCGCCAGCCGCTCCTCTCGCCCGATGCCGCCGAAGCGTATGTTGTAGCTCAAGAGCTTGAGCTTCATGAACCCTCTTCCACGGCCTCGATGATCGTGAAGTAAGGCTGGTCAAATAGAACATCGCGTGCGAAGAGAATCATGTTCGAGGTGGCCTGAATGTTGACGGGTCGCTTGACCATCTGCTGTAGCTTCTCGCGGAGCGGATTGATGGCGGGCGCGATCTCGGGAGCCTTGTCGCCGAGCGGCTTTGTATGCAGGGACGGGATATAAAACTCATCCTCATGCCAGCACTCCATCACCTTGCCGCCGATGAACGTCACATCCAGGTCGCTCGTCCCCTCACCGTCGGCATCGAAGGGCGAGCCGTCCTCCCAACGCTTCGCGGTCACGACGCTGCCGCGCAAAGCGACTCCGGTTCCCGACGGCAACCCTTCGCGCAACGCCGCGCAAAATTCTTCATAACGCCGCTCATCGCCGTCAAAGCCGAGCCGTATAACTCGCGCGAGAATCTCTTCGTCGCTCATCTCTTTCACATCATCACTCATCTCAGTTCCTTTGCTTTTCCCTTGCTTGTGACAATAGCTATTCATTCGCTTTAACGATGAGCAGCGTTTGATCGTCACCGCGCTCGCGCCCGCCAGACCAGCCGTCAATCTCTTCAAAGAGTGATTGGCGCAGCTCATGCGCGGAGAGCGTGCGGTGCTCTATGGTAAATCTTGCGATTCTCTCTTCGCCGTACTCTTCTTCATTCTCGCCTTCGGCTTCGCTGAGGCCGTCTGAAAAGATGAGCAACAGATCGCCCCTCTGGAGCGTCGTCGCGGCCTCTTCATACTGCGCCCAGTCGAACGCTCCGACCATCATGCCGCCGCGTGACAGATGCTCAGCCGTTCCGTCGCTCCGCACGAGCAAAGCGGCGTTGTGCCCCGCGTTCGTGTAACGAAGCGTGCGCGTGCGGTCTTCGTAGATTGCCAGAAAGAGCGTCGCAAAGCGATTGGATTCCGTGCTCTGGCAGAGCTGCTTGTTGATGTTCGTGACCTTGCGCGCGACCGCGCCGTCTATGTCCGCGTCCGCCATCACGCGCGCGAGCACTTTGCTGCCATCGCTTCCGGCGGAAGCGGCGACGGCGCGTGCGGCGATGCTCAGACGCTCGGACGTTATCGCGGCCTGCGCGCGAAGGCTCGCTTGCAGGTTCGACATCACGAGCGAAGCTGAGACTCCTTTGCCCGACACGTCGCCGAGCGCGAGCGCGACGAGGCCGGGCGCGATCTCCACGTAATCGTAATAATCTCCGGCGACGCCGCGCGCCGCTCTGCATTCCGCAGCAATCTCCACCGTCCGCAATTCGGGCACGCGTCCCGGAAACAGGCGCGCCTGAACTTCCGCCGCGATCTCGACTTCTCGCTCAAGGCGTTCGTGTACGACGCGCTCCTGCAAGAGCGTTTCGATGTCCGCCGACATCTCGTTAAAAGCCGCTGCCAGCTCACCGAGTTGATCGTGCGAGCGAACGTGTACGCGATGTGAAAAGTCTCCGCGCTTGATATATTCGACGGCGCGATAGAGCTTATGCACAGTGCCCGTCACGGCGCGCGTCATCCACACGGCTGCAAAGAGCGCGAGGAGTTCAAGCACCAGAAAAGTGATGCCGACGATTTTCAGCGCGCGCTGCCAGACACGTCCCAGCTCACTACCTTCCAGAAACTGCTTGCTCGCCACAGCCCATGACCAATCGAACAGAAAAAGCAGATGTGGCCCGCTCGCGCCGCTCGCCCAGTTGGTCGCTTCACCAACCACTATATAGGCAGTCCCCTGCACGGGTTCGCCGAACTGGTCTTTGCTGAATTCGTCCTTGATACGCTCGCCCGATTCCTGCGTCGCATTGTTCTGGCGAGCGGTGCGAGCCTGTTGCTCCTTTTTTTGTTCTTCATCACCGAGGTCAACTCGACTGCCTTCGTTCTTGATAGCCGTGCGTAGAAAGTATGGACGCAAATATATTCCTGTGCGCTCGCGATACTCCTGCACCAGAGTGCGGCTGACAGGCACGACCACGAGCAGCGTCACCGTGCGTCCCTCGACAGTCGCGCGCGACAGGGCGCGTACCGATGAAGCTGCAAAATTCTCCTTCTCATCGGTCGGCAAAGTGTAAACCACGCCGCTCCACTCGTCGCGCCCGCGCAGCCATTCGGGCAGCGGCGCGTCAAGAGGAACCGTGCTCTCGCCCGCGCCGCGCGTGGACTCGTCCGTCATGTCACAGACGAACTGCGCGCGGCTCTGCTGTCCGGTCGCCGTCGCTTCGCCGCCCGCGCCGCGCCACGCGACGACACGCGCTCCCGGCAGAGAGGCACGCAAGAGCGTCGCACGCTCTTCGAGCCATACCTGCGCTCCTCGCTCATCCGTGGCGGGCGCACGCGCGAAGGCATCCGCGAGAGAGCGTGCGCTGGCGAGAGTCTCCCTTTCCGTCGCGCCGAGTTGTGAAGAGATAATGCGCGCCATGGCCTGACTTGAGCCGCCAAAGGCAGAGAGTAATCCCAGCATCGCGAGGAGCACAATCGGCGTCAGCCCTATGAAGAGGTAAGTCACGACCAGACGCCTGCGCACACGCCAGAGCAGACGACGCTTGAGCCACAGCAAACTTTTCGGAATGTAATAAAGGAGCGTGAAAAATATAGCCGTGAAAGTCAGTAGGCCGAAGCACGCGCCGACGAAGTTTTCGCCGTAGAGCCACGTTCGGCCAAAGAGCAGACGCAGCACAAAGAGCGTCGCCGCGACAATCGCTACGCGCGGCATCGCACGCCGCAGCCATTCACGCACGCGCCTCGTCACAATCCTGTATCTACTGCTCGCTGCTCCGAGTTGCTTACGCACGAATCTCCTCGAAATAATTATTGGGGCAAAGGCTCAAAATCCCCGCCCGCAGGCTAAACATGGAAACGCGCGGGTAGTATATGCGAGGACTCCCGCGCGCTCCAACGCATCGCTCATCTTAGTAGTGAGTCAGTTTCAAACGCATAGAAGAAAAAGACGTGTTCCCGCAAAGGCGCTGGTGATGCAAAGGAAGAACGCAAAGAAATAACATGCCTCTTAAACTTTGCCTGCGTTTCTTTGCGCCTTTGCGGGAAACTTCTTCCGTGATGATGGATAGATAGCCAACATTTAAAACCAGCTCACTATCCTCATCTTACGCCGGACGAGCCGCGCCCGTCTCATCCCGCAGAGACGAGCGCGGCTTGATCCGTTTCTTCTGCTCCGGCGTGCTCGCTTGAGACTCTTTGCGGGAGCTTTAATTTCCCGCGCGCGAACAGGCCCAGCCACATCAGGCCGGGAGTGGCCGAGAGCAGGCCGCTGATGATCGTCAGCGTGCGCGGCGAGATAACATGCAGCGACCATCCGGCGACGACCGTCGAAAGGCTCATCACAAAGATTTCAGCCGCGCGGTCTGTAGTCGAGACGCGCCCGCGCAGCCTGTCTGGCAACAGGCTCATAATGAGCGTGATGTGAATCGCAAACTCCGCGCTGAGGATGATGTGTGACAGAAAAATCATCACACCCGCCAGCCACAGCGAAGGCATCAGTCCAATCGTCGAGAACAGGACTCCGTACACGATGATAGACCAACCCATGAATGGCACGGTCGCCCTGTGCAGCTCGATGTGCGCGCCGATGCGTTGCGCCACCAGCATCCCTACGAACAGTCCAAGGCCTGACGCTGTATAGAGCACTGAGACAGCCGCGTCCGGCTGCAAGCCTTCGCGCGCAGCAAAAACCACGCCGCCGAGACGGTCGAAAATCAAAGTATTCGCCCCGCCGCCGAGCGCCCACATCACATTAAATGCCACCAACGCGGCCATCAAAGGATAACGCGCGATGTACGTCCAGCCTTCACGCATATCGCCCCAGACTTGCTTGAAGCTTTCAGCCACGCCGCGCTCTTCCGTGCGCGTGGCTTGAGCTTCTTCGCGCATCTCTCGTTCGGGGACTAACCAGACCGAGTAAGCCGAGACGAGGAACGACGCAGAGTTGATGATGAAAGCCACGCCGTAGCCGAAGCGCGCGGACGCCGCGCCGCCGAGCGCCGCGCCGACGCCCATCAACAGGAAACGCGACGAGAACATCAGACTGTTGCCCGCCAGCAGGCCGCGCTCGCCCGTCAGGTTCGGCATCGCAGCGTTCTTCGCAGCCTCGAATAGCGCGCCCATCAAAGACCCGGCGCACATGCACGCGTAAGCGATCCAGAGGTCTTGCGGTCTCCTGACCAGCAGGAATCCGAGCGCGATCAGCACCCGCGCCAAGTCTGAAGCGATCATCACCGTGCGGCGCGACCAGCGATCAGCAATCGCTCCCGCGACCGGCGCGAAGAGAGCGAACGGCGCGAGCCTCAAGACCAACATGATGGCCGTCACTTCCGGCGCAGCCCCGGAGATGGAGCGCACCAATCCCAACGCGGCGATGAAGTTGAACCAGTTGCCGATATCTGAAATCACCTGCCCCGACCACAATCGCCTGAACGAACGATTGCCCCGCAGCAATTGCATGTAAGTTAACGAAGACATAACGGACTCCATGAACACAGGAGTCAGAATCCAGAAGTCAGAATAAAAACTGTTTCAGCCTTTGATTCTGTCTCCTGTCTCCTGACTTCTGTATTCTCAAAATAATTCGAGCCGCCGGATTTCTTATCCGAGCGGCTCGCAGCCTTTCAAAACTTTTTGGAGAAGGTTTTATCCACCCGTAAACTTCGGTGGCCGTTTCTCCATAAAGGCTGCGACGCCTTCCTTGAAATCAACTGATTGACCTGACTGAATCTGCGCCTTGTGTTCGACATCAAGCTGCGCGTTGTAATCATTGACCGCACTCTCTTCGAGCATCTGCTTGATGCGTCCGAGCGCGGCGGTCGGCGCGCTCGCTAGTCTTTGAGCGAGCGCCATCGTCTCGTTCATCAGCTCTTCATCCGGGACGACGCGGTTTATCATCCCGATCTGCGCCGCCTCTTGCGCTCCGATGACATCGCCCGTCATCAATAGTTCCGCCGCGCGTTTCCATCCGACCAGACGCGGCAGGATAAATGTCCCGCCGCAATCGGGCGTCAGGCCGATCCGGATAAACGCCTCGTTGAACTTTGCGCTTTCGCACGCGATGACCATGTCGCACGCCAGAGCGAGATTGCAACCGGCTCCCGAAGCGTGCCCGTTGACGGCGGCGATGACTGGCAGCGGCAGTTTTCTGAGGGCGCGGATGCAATCGTGCAGCAGGTTGAGCGGCTGGTCGAAGAAAGCGTGTGCGCGTCCTTCCTGTTGCGCGATGTGCTGCATCTCGCGCAGGTCGCCTCCGGCACAGAAAGCGCGTCCCGCGCCCGTCAGCACGACTGCACGCGCGCTGCGCTCGCGCGCTTCGTCGAGTGCTTTGAGGAATTCATTCCCCATCATCACGGACAAAGCATTGAGCGCGTCGGGACGATTGAGCGTCAGCACAGCGACGCCCCCTTCCCGCACCTCTAATTGAATCGTTTCATAACCCATCAGAAAAATTGACTCGTTAATTCGTTTCTTCACTTTTTAATTTACTCATTTTCTCATTTATCCAATCATCAAATGGACAAATGAGAAAATGAGTAAATTTCTTCTACGGCCTCGGCGTGCGTAATGTTCCGCACGATTATTTTCGAGCGACTAATGAGCGCGGCTCGCGCTGAAACATTCGCTGCACAGCACGGGTCGCCCACTCGAAGGCTTGAATGGAACGGAGTCGGTTTTACCGCACTGGTCGCAGACGATCTCGAAACGCTGGCGGTCGCCTCCGCCTCCGCCTCTCGCGCCGCCGAAGTTGGCTCGCCTCGCGTCTCTACAATTCTTGCAACGCTTGGGCTGGCTCAGGTTGCGCTCGGTGTAATACTCCTGTTCGCGCTCTGTGAAAGGAAACGGTTCGTTGCATTCGGCACAGGTAATCTCAACGTCTGGCATGATGCTCTTTTTCTCCTTGTGAAAGCGAGGGCTGTTGTTCGTACCGCTTTCATTCTGTTCTCTCTCTCTCTGCGCCAGCCGGGCTGAGACAAAACTCCAAACAGTCCGTTGTCCGTTTCTGCGAACCGAAAGCGCAGAGGTCGTGGCGTCTCAAAGTTTTCCCGGTGTGCAGGCCATGCCCAAACGCCGAAACCTCTTTTGAGTACGGCGAAGTTTACAGCACAGTCAAACGAGTGTACAGAAAAAAGAAGATAGGAGACAGGAGACAGGAGACAGAAGACAGAAGTTGGAAGAGAATCCAGAATTCAGAAGTCAGGAGTCAGAATAAAAGGCTGAAACCGCTTTTATTCTGGCTTCTGGCTTCTGACTCCTGTCCCCTGTCTTCCCTTCACGCTTGCAGCTCGCGCACATGCGCGCGTGCGGTCTCGCCGAGCGTGTCCAGATTGTAGCCGCCTTCGAGACACGAGATGACGCGACCGTTGCACAGGCTCGAAGCCCATTCTTTGACCGCTCGCGTCATGTGTATGAAGTCCGTGTCCTCCAACCTGAGTTGCCCTAACGGATCGAGCGCGTGCGAGTCAAAGCCAGCGGAGATGATGACGAGGTCAGGCTTAAATCTTCCGGCAATCTCTTCGAGCACGGCATCGAACATGCGACGCTGTTCGGCTGCGGGCGTGGCCGCGCGCACAGGGATATTCAGCGTGTAGCCGCGACCGCGCCCCAAACCCGTCTCGCCGCGTGAGCCGGTTCCCGGATACCACGGATATTGATGCATCGAAAAGAAGAAGACGGACGGGTCATCATAAAAAATCCCCTGCGTCCCGTTGCCGTGATGCACGTCCCAATCGAGAATCGCGACGCGCTCGATTTCCGCGTAATGATTCTGCGCGTAACGCGCGGCGATGGCGACGTTGTTAAAGAGGCAGAAGCCCATCGACCGTTCGGAGGTCGCGTGATGTCCGGGCGGACGCATGGGCAGAAAAGCATTTTGAGCTTCGCCGCGCATCAACGCATCCACGGCTCTGCACGCGCCGCCCGCTCCGCGCAAAGCCGCGTCGAGCGAACGCATGGACACAATCGTATCCGCATCGAGATAGCCTATGCCTTCGCTGACCGCACGCTCGACCGCTTTGAAGTGCTGCGCCGTGTGACATGCCTGTACGATGCCGCGCGGCGCGGGCGTCGCTTCGAGTTCCAGTAAACCGTTCCAGAGTTCGGCATCGCCGCGCAACGCTTCCATCAAGACCGCATAACGCTCAGGTCTTTCGGGATGATGCTCGCCCGTGTCGTGTTCTCTGAACACCGGATGGTGAATGATTGCCGTAGTCATGCAGGGGAGTATAAAGCAGAAGACAGGAGACAGAAGACAGAAGACAGAAGAAAAAACGGTGCAGGCTTTTCATTCTGTCTCCTGTCTCCTGTCTCCTGTCTGCTATTCCTTGAGCATTAAATCCATACGCTCAAGGTCTAAGACGGTGCAGGCTGTGTGCATGGAAGGATTGGGCGATTTGGCGGAAATCATCGAAATACAGTGTGTTTTGGAGAGAGACCGCGTCACGACGGACTGCGGAATAGAGTTTGCTGAAAGCAGGGCTGGTATTGAGATGTGCAGCAATCGGCTTCGCTCATCCTTGCTTTCAAATTGTCCCATTAAAAATTTAACCTCGCGGGTGTTGACCGAAACTATTTTGATGAAGAGTCTGGAGAAAAAAAGATATGTCATACGATGAAGAGCAGCAGAGAAGAAGCCGCGTGGTGGTCGAGACACCGGCGGGGCGCAGCGAGCGTGAGGTAATTCAAACAGTGCATGCGCCTGAGCGTCAGGGAATGTCAACCGGAGCCGTCGCAGCCCTCGTGGTCGGCGCGGTGGCCTTGGTCACAATCATCTTTCTGTTTGTGCTGAAAGGTCAGCAAGACACTGCTAACGATAATATTCGCGTCACGGCGCAGCAGCCTGCGACCACACAGCAGCAACCGCAACAGCCTGTCATCGTGCAGCAGCCAGCCCCTGTGCAACAAGCGCCCATCGTCGTCCAGCAGCCAGCGACGACACAGCCCGCTCCGGTAATCGTCACGCAGCCGCCCGCGACCGACACGAGCGCATCCAAGCCGAGCGGCACGGATGATTCTTCGATTCAATCGAACATAGACAAGAAGATGTCTGATGACACGACGATTAATGGACTCGGCGTAACAGCCAGTGTGATTGACGGCAAGGTAACGCTCACGGGAACAGTTGATTCGGACGCGCTCAAGGCACGTGTCGAACGGCTCGTCAACAGCGTCAAGGGCGTGCGCAGAGTGGACAACAAGATAGTCGTCATGGCTCAGTAAGAGCCGCTCCGTAAAATTTATCGGGACAGAAAAAGCCGCGCCGTGTAGATGCACGCGCGGCTTTTTAATAGATTATCAAGTTGATAGGCTCTCAAGTTTGTTGACTCAATAGCCTTCGGTCTGTTGACGCAGCCATTCGTCAATCTCTTCCTCCGCCGGCTCGCGCTTCAGCTCTTCGCGCAGGCGTCCGCGCACATACTCGCGCTCTTCGCGCACGGCTTCGTCGAGCGGCGCATCTTCGCTACCCGTCACAGGATTTTCGTGTTTGTTATCGTCCATGATGTGATACTGATTTAAGAGAACAACGATTTGAAATTTGAGATTTGAGATTACGAATTTGAAATTCCTCTTAGTGCTAAATCTTCAAATTACATAAACTCGAATCTCGCCGGTTGCGAGCGAGGTCTCGACGGCGAGGCTCGCGTCCTCGCCTGTAATCAGCAGACGCCGCTCATCGCCGCGCGCTGCAAACTCGACTTCCGTAATCAGGCATCCTTCGGGCGCGCGGGTGAGGCGAGTTAAAGAGGCTGTCTCGCTGCCGCCGCCCTGTAACTGCCGCACGTCCTCACGCAGCGACGACTTCCCTTCTTCGTCCAGCTCAAGCTCTGCAATCGCCATCACCTGCGGGACGAGTCCCATCTCGCAGTCGAGATAGACAGTCCAGATAAAACCTATGTCGAGCAGAAGGTGCGCGGCCTCGTTCGCTGTGAAATATCCGAGCACGGTCGCTCCGACGACATGCGCGATGACGTGATCCTGATGCGTGCCGGTTTCATGCGCCAGCCAGTTATTTTGTTCTTCGATTGTCAAAACACGAAACAGAGATCGTATTTCTCGCCCGGTAAATCTATGTAGACCTTATGCTCGTCGGCGTCAATCTTAATCACGTCCTGACAGATACGCACGAAGACGCGCTTGCAGCCGCGCAAGGCCGTGCCCTCGCCGAATTTTAGTGTCAGCGAGGTGGGAGTCGTGATGTAATCGCCCGCGAGGCTTTGCGGGATGACGAGCGTCAAGCCTTCGGAAGTCTCTATCTCCTGCTCTCCGCCCTTGTTCAGGAAGCGACCGCGCGGCTCTTCACGCGGCGTGAAGCTGACATCTCCGCGCGCGGCGAGCTTGCGCTGTTCGGACTGTGCGAGCGGCAGGCCGAACGCTTCAAAGAGCGAGGCCAGCGGAATCTTGAACTCGCCCGCCGCGTGCTCACGCGAGATACGCGCGATTAAAGATAGAACGGGCGTCTTCAACTCCGGACGCGGAACGCATTCGACAAGCATCAGTCATCACCTATGAAATATTGAGATTTTTTTCGCTCAACACCTTGAGCGCGCTGAATACTATAATGATGAAGCAGGAGGCGCAAGACTTTTATTGTTGCGGTAGTAGGTCAGCTTGAAATTACCAGCACGAAAGAATCTCCCGCAAAGGCGCAAAGCGCAAAGAAGAAACGCGCAAAGAGCGCCCGTCTATTAAGGCTTTGCGGTCTTGCTTTGCGCCTTTGCGCCTTTGCGGGAAACTGTCTTTTCCTTCTCCTTATTTTTAACTTACCCGCTACTGATTGAGAAAGATGCTTGAACACGCCAGCGCGCCTGTGTTAAGTTGGTTATTGGCAGCTTTTTTGGCCCTGCTGTCGCTTTGAGAAATCGGGCTTCACTTCCCGTCGCGCACCAGCTTTTGAAGAAAGTCGTGCGTCAGCTTGGAACAACTTGAGCAAGCCGCTTTTTGCCCCGCGCATGTTCCAAACTTCAAATCCCATACGATGACGAATAAACCCGCACGCTTCTATGTGGAATGGTGGGTTGTCCAGAAGCGCATCATCTATCTCATCATTACCTTGCTCGTGCTGTGCGTGGCGACGGCGGGCGCGGCTCTCTACGTCTGGAAATACGGCAATCCGTTCAAGAACGTCGGCACGACAACCAATGCTTCCGCAGGAGCGCGCTTCATCTCGTTTGAAGGCGACGTGCGGGTCGTGCGCGCCACCACGCGCGAGACCATCGCCGCGACGAGCGAGACGCGCCTCTTTCCCGGCGACACAGTGCAGACGCAGGCCGACGGCCTCGCGCGCATCAGCATGGCGGATGGCTCGACCCTGCGCGTGCGCCCGAACAGCACCGTCATCATACGCGACAACACGCGCTCCGAAGGCGAGGGCGGTGATCGCGCGAACGTGCGCGTCGCGGTGGAGGGCGGACAGGTCAACGTCCGCACGGAAGACCAGCCGAACGGGACGAACAATGTCGTCGAGACCAAACAGACGCGAAACACTCTGGCCTCGCAGACTGACGCGACCTTCGGCGTCAACCAGACAGAGCACACAGAAGAGATACGCATCGGCTCCGGCAGCATTGAGACGACCACCAAGAACGGCGAGAAGGCCACCGTACACAGCGGAGAATACGTCGCGGTCAATCCGGCGGGCACGCTCGCGCGCCGCGAAAAACTGCTCGACGTGCCGCAACCGGTAGCGCCGCGTGACCTTGCGAAAGTCTTCGCCGGCGCGAACGGCTCGACCAGCGTCGGACTCCGTTGGCAGCGTCCGCCCGTCGGCTCGCCCTCGCATTATCGCGTCGAAGTGGCGACCTCGCCCTTCTTCGTTGATGCAGGCCGCGTCACGGAGCGAGACCAGTTGGCGACGACCGAGTTCAACGTCACGGACTTGCGTCCCGGCGTCTACTTCTGGCGCGTGCGCGCCACAGCATCCTCCGGCCAGACGAGCGAATGGAGCGAGCCGCAAAAGTTTATCGTCGCATCATCCGGCAAAGGCGGCAGCGTGAGCGTTTCAGATTGGGCGGTGGAATATCTCGGAGGCAGCATCTATCTCGTCCGTGGCAAGGCGCAGGCAGGCACGACTATTAGCATCGCGGATCGTGAAACGGTCACAGCGGGTGACGGAACGTTCCAGCTACAGATTACAATCAACGGCGGCGCGCGCGAGGTCGAAGCCGAAGCACGCGACCCCGACGGCAGTAACAGCCGCTACAAAATCTCTCTCGCACATGGCACGGCGAGGGCTTTGAAGTGACAAAGAAGAATCCAGAAGACAGGAGACAGGAGTCAGAATGAAAGGCTGAAACCGTTTCTCTTCTGGATTCTGGATTCTGACTCCTGCTTTATGTCCCACGTTATTCTTTTAACCAGCGCGCACGAATCACCCGCGACGGTGCTGATGGATTTCATGCACGGCGCGGGCATCACCACGTTGATTGAAGTCCTGCGTGAAGAGCAGACGGCGGCGGCGATGCCCGCTGTGGCTGAAGAGATTGGAAGTGCGACGGAACAACCGCTCGCGGTGCTGTATGAAGTCTCAGCGGGCGTGAGCATCGAAGAGCTGCACGCGGCGGTGAGTCATGCTGCTAGCATCTGGCCGCACGTGCCGCTCGTCGCCTGCCGTCGTCCAGCGAATGATTACGAACGGAAGTATGCGCATATCGTTGACAGCGCGGCTCTCAAGCGTCTGGGCTTTCGCACAGTGGCGGACGACCCGGCGCAACTGCCCGCGCTGCTCAGAAAGCTGGAAGAGCGCGGCGTGACGGGCGAGTTGTCGCGTCCTGCCGCAGGCGTTGAAGATGAAATCGCAGCGGGCGCGATTACCTTGCTGCCCGCTCATTTGACGATTGAGAGTTTGCGCGCGGCATTTGAGCTGGTCGCTTCACTTCATTTCGCGGGCGATCAAAAGAGCGCGGCGCACACCGCGCTGGCTGGCTTTGCTACGCTCGCGCGTGCAGACCGTTGGACGATCTATCTGACTTCGGATGTGAGCGGCGGCGAAGCTTCGAGTCTTGAACCGTTGGCCGTGCGTGGTCTGACGGAGAGCGAGCGCGCGATTGCCGAAACGGACTGGCGGCGCGCACTGCTCGGCGAAGCTCTAGTGATGTCGGGCGCGGAATCCGAAGCCGCACGCGAAGCCGCGACGCGAATCGAGACTATCACGCGAGACGAGAGCGGTCGGCGCATCCTCGCCGTGCCGATGGTCAACGGCGAGCGCGTGCTCGGCGTGCTCGAAGCCGTGCGCGAAGGCTTGGACGCAAAGGCTTTCGTTGAATCCGAGGTCGAGTTAATCGGCGCGCTCGTCGTGCCGGTCGCGTCCGCGCTCGCAAATTCCGTCCGCATCGCCGAAGCCGAAAGGCTCTCGCAGACTGACGACCTGACGAAGCTTCACAATGCGCGTTACCTGCGCCAGTACCTCCTGACCGAAGTCAAACGCGCACGCCGCTACAATTCGAGCGTGACGGCTCTCTTCCTAGACCTCGACGATTTCAAAAAAATAAATGACGAACACGGCCACCTCGTCGGCTCGCACATGTTGATGGAGATGGCGATGATTATTCTCTCGACCGTGCGCGATACGGATGTGGTCGCGCGTTACGGCGGCGACGAGTTTGTGATCGTCCTGCCGGAGACGGATTTGGAGATGGCCGCGCGCGTCGCAGAGCGCGTGCGCGAGAAGATTGCGAGCAACTGCTTTACCGGCGGGCGGCGACTGCGACTCTCGGTCACGGCCAGCTTCGGCGTGGCGAACTTTCCGCTACACGCGCAATCGCCGCAGCAACTCGTCGCCTACGCAGATGCAGCGATGTACGAAGCCAAAGCAGCGCATAAGAACTGCGTGCGTTTTGCTCGTCCGCCGCAGGCTCCGAAAAGTCAGGAAACAGCTTCATCAAACTCCGACCGATTTACAGATGTAAAGAATTAGCCACAGCGCACACCGGCACAAAGATTCACAATAACCGTGAAGAACAAACGCGCCTCATCTGATTGATTTCACCTTGCGCCTCTGTGCCTCTGTGTCGGATATTTATGTTCGCCGGTTGCTCGACAGTGAAAATTATTTGAATTTCGCCGGATTTTCAGCGATAAAAGTGCTTTCCCGCATAGCGCGTGAGGCTTACTTGGGTGTATCTTACTGAGTTCGCTCTTGTTCGGTGAAGCTGCGCGCCGCTGTGGCCGAATCCCTATGATGAGTCACGAGGGCGCAGCACGCGCGAAATCGCTTATCTCTCCGGGCGCAATTAAAAAACAGATAGGTACATGTAAATTTAATGGCATTTAAATCGCTTTTTAGCCTCTTTTCCAGTGATCTGGCGATAGATTTGGGGACGGCCAACACGCTCGTCTATGCGAAGGGACGCGGCATCGTCGTCTCTGAGCCTTCAATCGTCGCCATCAACAAAATTACGAACGCGGTCGAAGCCGTCGGGCGCGACGCCAAAGAGATGCTCGGCAGAACGCCCGGCAACATCGTCGCCATCCGACCGATGAAGGACGGCGTCATCGCTAATTTTGAAGTGACGGAAAAAATGCTCCAGCATTTTATACGCAAAGCGCACAACGGCAAGACGTGGGTTTCTCCGCGCGTCGTCATCGGAATTCCGTCAGAGATTACGCAGGTCGAGCGGCGCGCCGTCGAAGACTCCGCGTATCGCGCCAAAGCTTCTGAAGTGTATCTCGTCGAAGAAGCGATGGCGGCGGCCATCGGCGCGGGGCTTCCGATTACAGAGCCGCACGGCAACATGGTCGTGGATGTGGGCGGCGGCACGACCGACATCGCGGTCATCTCTTTGAGCGGCATCGTCTACTCTCGCGCAGTCCGCGTCGCGGGCAACGAGATGGACGAAGCCATCACGCAGTACATCAAGCGCAAGTACAACCTTCTGATCGGCGAGCGCACAGCCGAAGCCATCAAGATCGAACTCGGTTCCGCCTTTCCATTGGACGAACAACTGACGATGGATGTGCGCGGGCGCAACCTGATCGAAGGTATTCCGAAGACGATTACTATCTCCGACGAAGAGGTGCGCGAGGCTCTGGCCGATTCCGTTGCCACCATCGTCAACGCCGTGCGCGTCGCGCTTGAGAGAACTCCGCCAGAGCTTTCGGCGGACATCGTCGAGCGTGGCATAGTGATCACGGGCGGCGGCGCGCTGCTGAAAAATCTGGACAAGCGGCTTTCGATTGAGACCGGCCTGCCCGTCTCGCTCGCGGACGACCCGCTCTCGTCCGTCGTGCTCGGCACAGGCAAGATGCTCTCTGACTTCAACCTGCTCAAGCGCGTCAAGTGGGACAACACGCTGACGAGCGGAATGTAAGAGCGAGGGTGAAGTGGATAGGGTGTAGGGTGCAGAGAAACTGTCCTACCCTATCCCCTACACCCTATCCCCTTCACCCTATTTTTTATGGCAATCGCACGCACACAAAGAGAGATACGTCAGCGCGCGCCGCTGCTGCTCGTCGGGCTGCTGGTGGTGAACTTCGGCTTGATGGCTTTTGACGCGCGCGAGAACGGTGACGCGACGAAGCAGCACGTGGTTCGGACGTGGGCGCAGGCGATTGCCGCTCCGTTCCAGCGTTTGACATCGGGCGTCGGCGGAGCGGGCTTCGGTTTCTTCAAGCATATCGGAGACCTGCGTCATGCTGCGGCGGAAAACGAGGGACTCAGGCAGCGGCTCGAACAGATGGAGATCGAGCTGAGCCAGACGCGTCATGCCGTGGATGAGAACGAGCGCTTGAAAGCCCTGCTCGACTTCAAAGAGAAGAGCGAGTATCAGACGGTCATGGCGCACGTCATCGCGCGCGACCCGTCGCTCTGGTTCGACACCGTGACTATCAATCGCGGGCGCATGTCGGGCATCGAATTGAACATGCCGGTCGTGACGCCGGGCGGGATCGTCGGGCGCGTCATCGGAACTGGGCCGTGGGTCTCGCAGGTGATGCTGGTGACGGACGAGCGCGCGGCTGCGGGCGCGATTGTGGGACAGCTCGGCAGCTCGAACGCGCTCGGCTCCGTTCGCGGCCTCGGCGAGAGCGGTCTGGTCGAGATGCGTTATGTGTCGGGTCTTGAAAAAGTAGTGATCGGCGATTACGTCGTGACGACAGGGCAGGACGGAATCTATCCGGCGGGCTTGAACGTCGGGACGGTGGTCGAGGTCACACACATCTCTGACACGACACCGCAGGTCATACGCATCAAGCCCGGCGCGCGGCTCGACTCGCTCGAAGAGGTCGCCGTGCTGAAATACAAGCCCCCGCAACGCACTGCACCCGATCAAACATTACCGAATGTGGAGAAGAAATAGTGATAGGTGATAGGTGACAGGTGATAAGAGAAGAGGAGGAATACAGGAGTCAGGAGACAGAAGACAGAAGAAGAAGGGGGAAACCCGCTTTTATTCTGGCTCCTGTATTCTGACTTCTGTCTCCTGTCTTTCCTATCACCTATCACCTATCACCTATCACCTAGAAACATGCGTCAACTGAAAATCGCAGTCGTGCTGGCGCTGGCTGTCGTCCTGCAATCGTCTCTAAAGGCCGTCTGGCAGCCTCTGGCTTATGTTGACCTGCCTCTGATCGTGGTCGTCTATTTCGCCTTGCAGCGTGATACGTTGCAGGCGTTGATTATCGGGGCGGCGGCGGGGCTGGCGACGGATGCGTTGGGGGC
>CAXTPS010000058.1:0-16940 GCA_964246305.1 uncultured Pyrinomonadaceae bacterium | reverse complement strand
CTATAAGGAACTTGTCAAATTAAATCCGCAGCCTCTCGCTGCGTAACATCAGTTATTTACTTCGTTTGGACGTAGTCTTCATCTTCACGTTTCTTTTGATACCTTCGCTCTTAGGCTTAACAGGCAATTTGTCAGGCAAATCCAAGTTGTCGTCAACCAAAACGTCCATGTAAACCCCAGCTACTCTGGCATATTCCAATAACACCAGTAAGGATGGCTCGCGTGCCCCTCGCTCATATCCGGAGATGCTTGTCTGGATTAGCTTTTCTGGTAGACCTATCTGTCTAAGCATCCCATTCTGAGAGAGACCTAAGGCTTGACGAATCTGGAGAAGCTTCTCTGGAAGTCTCTTTGGATTTGAGAGGCGTTGCCCGTCCCATCAGGATTTCCCCCTGATGGGATTTGCTGTGCTCTATTAATCTTGCAACTAAGACAATTTTGTCTTAGTATCGCAACCCGTTTTCTAATCGCCAGGGATTCATTTCTATTTGACTCCCAAGCGATGTTCATTAGCCGTGATGTATGGGAACTTCACGCATTGTCTGTCATAAGAATTGTCAAAGATAGAGTAGGCGTAAAAATACCAAAGTCAGGTCAGAATGCGCCATTGTTTTCTGTCATAACCAGTATACTTAACGCCAAAGTTGAGTAAATATTTTTACTTATTGCATTCCGTCGAAAGTCTCACAAACAACCTTTCAGGGCATGACAGCGCAGGATCACAATAAAACGCTGGGCATCATCTATTAGACCTCTTGCAAAAGTCCGATAGTTGATGCGACAAGTAGCTCACAGGAATCAACCAATGAGCTACGAACAAATTAAAGACTTACGACCCGCGCTCTTCAAACGATATTGCGGAGTCAAACCCGAAACCTTTCAAAAGATGGTCACTGTCGTGTCTGACCATCTCTCGAAGATGAGAGTCAAGACCGGACGACCGCCAAAGCTTTCAGTTGAAGATCAAGTCTTGATGACCCTTCAATACTGGCGCGAATATCGCACCTTCTTCCACATTGCCCGCAGTTGGGGCATCCATGAATCGAGCGTCTGGCGCACGATCCGCCGAGTGGAAGATATTTTGACCAAGTCGAAGGCTTTCACCTTGCCGGGCAAAAAGAAGTTGCAGCCCTCAGACCATGAGATCGAATTCATCGTCGTGGATGTGGCTGAAACTCCAATAGAACGTCCGAAAAAAAGCAAAAAGCCTATTACAGCGGCAAGCAGAAGCGACACACGTTGAAAAGCCAAGTGGTCGTCAACGGGCGCACCCGTCAAGTTATCTGCACCGCTCATGGTCGCGGCCACGTGCATGACTTTGCTCTTTACAAACGCAGCCAACTGGGGTTGCACGAGAGCCTTGAACTTCTGGCTGACAGCGGCTATCAAGGCATCGCGAAACTGCATGACAAGAGCCGAACGCCGAAGAAGAGGTCGAAGAAACACCAACTCACGAGAGACGAGAAACGATCTAATCATGAACTCTCAAGGCGGCGGATCGTGGTTGAAAATGTGATTCGCAATTTGAAAATCTTCCGCATCTTGTTGGAACGCTATCGCAACCGGAGAAAGCGCTTCTCGTTGCGCTTCAACTTAATTGCCGGGCTACATAACTTTGAACTCAGCCTCTAATCACTTTTGCAAGAGGTCTATTCATTTGGAACTTTCATCCCAGCATCCCTAATATCCCATGCTTCTGCGTTCGCGCCAAACACGCGCAATGTCTTCCGCCCATAACTAATAGCGGCGTTGCGGAGTAAGGCACGGTTGCTAGTGGTACGCTGGATCATCTCCGGCTCGTCCGTGCAGATGGTGGCGATGTTCACGCCCGGCGGTGTTGCGACACGACCGAATGCCAGATCGCGTGCAACTTGAGATCGCTCATGACAGCGCGCGTATGTTTGATTTAATTTAGCATTGCCGCGCGCGCAGATGAGGTCGAACATCTTCCGGCTTGCCCAACCGGGTGCAGCGGTGTAGTGATTTTCGGGACGGGTTAGCAATACCAGCACGTCAGTACAGCCATTTGCCAGTGCTTGCTCAATAGGAAAGGGAATTACTAATCCTCCATCCATGTAGGGTCGCCCGTCAATATTGACAGTGCGGTTGTAAAGCACGGGCAAGGCCGTTGCCGCCTTGAGGACAGACAAAAGAGGAGTCCGGGTAGCCTTCATATCAATCACGGTTCCGGCACCAGTAAGCTTGTCGATTACTGCGACAAAGAGCTTCGTCCGAGATGAGAGTATCTTGTCAACGTCGAGGGGCTTATCGTGAGATACTACCTTCTCGAACAAATAATCGATGTCGATCACCTTCCAGACCCTCAAAGGGTTAAGGAATGAGCGCGTAGTACAACTGTCGAAGTAGACGCTGATACCCAATTCCGGCTGGTTGGAAAGAAAATAACTGGCGTTCATCGCGCCTGCCGATGTGGCATAGACCTCGTCAAATAGCTCTGTGAAGCCGAGATGCGCCAGCGCCACCGCGCCGCCGGCTGAACAGACGGCACGCATGCCTCCACCTTCAATGACGAGTCCCAATTTGCGGCCATCGGGTTCGCGGTTACCTGCCCGCCAACGTGAGCTTCGCTCTTTTATAGCTGTGATGACGGCACTCGGATTAACGCCGTGAAGCGGAGGGGCTGACATTAGATCCTCCGTGGTTTTAAATTGAAACCTGTCTTCACTATCACAATCCCGAGCCCCATTCCCACAATACCGAAAAATGCGCCGACAGCCTGAGTAGCGGTATCGCCCGCCAGCCCTTCGGCAATACCACCAGCCCCGCTTCTAAGACAGTTTTCACCAGATATTGCTTTAAGACATTGTCCATCAGGCATTACTTCCGGCACAAAAAACGCTAGCACGCCAGCGATCAGCAGCATGGCGGGAACCGGCCAGAAATGTTTGATAAGGATTTTCATGATGCCCCAAATGACTTCCATCAGCTCTTTAAATGTCGTCGGTTGTTCTTGCTCATCTTTGAACTTCTCCCATTCCTTGTCCGTGCGTAGCTGGTTAGTTGTCAGGGCCATGCCAACGCCCAGACCGGAGCCGGTAATAAGATAGGGCCATGCGTAACGTGTATTGAAGATCAAATCTAGCCAGAAATCCTGGCTGAATCGTTTATGGTTGGACATGATCCAGCCAATATTCTGAAGCACCGTCTCGTTGAAGACGGAGACGACCACCAGAACAATTATAAAACTACCGATAAAACCGGATGCTGTACCGACCATAATTGCGTAAAACTTGCTCAGATTTGAATTTGAGGCCTGCTCACGCTCGCTAACGATGTAATAAACCGTCAAGCCAAGAACAATGCCCCCAGCCCATATAATGCCGGCAGTGAGACCTTGGAAAATACCCGGTCCGGCATTGGCTGTATCCTGAGTTAGTGCCCAACCGAACAGGCTCGGCAGCCATTTGAACGCTGCCGCCGCTACCGCAGCGAAGAAACCGGCAGGGATGACAAGACAAAGCAAGATCGGAAACCCCTCCCACAACTGCGTCGCAAAAGCACGAAGGCGTATCTTAGCCCGGCGCAAACGGCTAACGTCGCGAAAGTAAGTCTCGAAAATCGGCGCGTTGCCACGCCATTTCGCGGCAATATAAATTCGTGACAGCGCAGCTTCTGCCTTGGACTGGCTTGCCGGTTTATGAAGCTTGTTGAAAACGTCGCCGAACAGCTTCTGCATAAGTTCACCGTCATGTGACTTTGCATCCAGACGTGCAAGGCTTTCAGCTGCGGCCCGTCGTACGCCAGCATCTTCTTCATCCTCTGTCGCAAGGCGCGCTAATTCCGGCAGCAGTTCGTCAGTTGCACGACGCGCTGATTCTGGCAACAGTTCGTTAACAGGGTCTCTGCCGAGCAACTCTGCGGTATGAAGACGCACTTCCGGCCACTCCGATTCCAAAGCTTCCCTCAATATTTCGCGTCGGACCTCAGGCGGATATTCCTTGCAAAGTTTTTGCGACCACCGTTGCGCTTCCCAAACACTGTCCCTGAGACTCGCACGAAAGATGAATTCAGCCTCATTCTGGAAGATACCTGCTTGGGCAAGGAACGGCTCACATACCCGCAATATTTCTTCATGCTTGTCGAAGTAGCCTTTGAGATTATCGCCTTGCTCTTCGATCTTCCGGCCGAGCGTTTTTTCTAAAAGGTCAGCGGCGGTTAGCAACTTATTAACCTCGTGATCCTTTCGCTTATTTACGGGCTCGACCAAACGGTCGTGCGCCAACTCGTACCATCGCTCTCCACCGCTTAGCTCGGAAACTAATAGGTGTTTGGTTACCAGTTGATGCACAATCCATTCGGGAAGTCGCCCAACTCGCCCGTTCACGAGGCGTATCCTCATCCGCGTTAACGCGGGGGTAACGAATTGCATGCATCCGAAGAAAATTAGCTCCTGAGAGTACCCGCCGTGTGTATTAGTCTCCTCACTATTGGCTACGTCTTCAACGATGCGGTTGTAGAACTCGTCCAACGCATTGACGACGAACTCCTTGAACGTACCGGATTCGCCGGCGGCCTGTTCAAGGTGCTCCATTTCGATGAGCGTAATGCCCTGCGGCAGATGCTCCCACAGTCTCCGGCAAACGATCTGCAAATGCACTGGTTCAATGAATTCTCCGGGCCGCCACACCAGATTGCCGTCCTTACCGGGGACTTTGATAATATTCAGTTGCTTGACGATCTCTTCAGCTACATTGTCAGCAAAGAGAGCGTACTTTGCGATGGGCTTGGTGATGGCTTCCAACGCTTTTGTGCTATCCATGCGTTTGAGATGGAATCGCTCCATCGGCGGCACTTCGGGGAAATTCTCTAAAAGCTCGTAAATATTTGCTAGGTATTCCTGACGAATCGCGAGAATCACCCGCAGTTCCCCGTCATCCTTGAGGGCGGAGATAATCTCTTCAAAGAAATCGATACGATCATCGACGAAGCGTTCGGGATACACCGTGAACAGCTCCTCGCACTGATCCAGAATCAAAACTCGTCTTTGCGTATTCTCTTCGCGTGGAATTGATCTCAAGCTGTCGACAAGTTTGCATCTTGGGCTGGGGGAGGGAATCAAGCCAGACACCACAGAGAAGGTGAAGATATTGCGAATCTCAGTGTTCTCGTCAACGTTCAGCAATGCTCCGCCCACACGCACTTTTCTGAAGTCGTAATGCTGTTTTTCAAGTCTCTCACGGATTCGCGTATTCAAGAGCGAACTCTTGCCCGCGCCCGATGGCGCATAGATTAGGATAATTCGAAAATCGCCTTCGCCGATGAGCTTCATCAACTCCCGTATCTCATTAGCGCGGCCAAAGAACTTATCCGTCAGCACCGAATCAAAGGACTGTGCACCGGGGTATGGAGTCACGCCCTGTTTCACCCCTTCCAGCGGCAACACTTTATCCGATGACACAGACTCTCCGTCTTGATCGGGATCATCAGGAGGAGGCACATCTTCTACTTCCACCTTAGCGTTGAGACGATAATTATTTGTCGTGATATATAGGTGGCCGTCAGTTCGCTTGCCTAATTTCGCTCGTAGTTTGTTAGTGACGTTCCGCAAATATTTATTCAGATAAGTTTCATCCACTTGGTCGGGCCACATGGCCTTTTGAATTTCCTTTTTCGAAACAAAAACGCTTGGCCGTTCAAAGGCTTGCTCTAGGAGTATTTGCAAAAGCTGAGCTTCCTGTGGGCTGAGCGATACGGCTTTGTGATTGTGAATTAGATTTCCTCCCTCAAAAGTAAATGAGTCAAATTTATAAATCATTTGTTCCTCTCCATTTACGGCGATAGTGATGTTTGAGGACGTTGGCGATATTCGAGGACAATAAGTGATGCCAAATCGCTTACATCCTGTGGTATTTACATGCTGCCGCCACGAGAGAATTGAGTTTAGCGGCGGTAGATTCCAGAAGATAGCACCAATCGATTTTGGAGCAAAGGGAAAATTTATTAGCTGGTTCACACGGAGAGTGTCGGCTGGCATAACGGGAGCAAACGCAAAGAACTGGAGGAAAAATTATGAGTGACTACGACGAAGCGGTGAAAAAAGGAGCTGTTTATTCACCTTCATACAGACCACCGGGAGGAACTATCGCCGACAACATAAGAAAGACCAAAGAGGCAAAGGGCGGCGGCTCCGGCGGCGGTGGGACAAGTGGCGGGTGCTTTGTCGCGACCGCTGCTTTCGGAGATTTCAATGCCCCGGAAGTGTTTTTCCTACGCTCGTTTCGTGATGAGTGGCTGAGTCAAAGCGCGCTGGGACGTGGGTTTGTTCGGGCTTACTACGCGATTTCACCGCCTTTGGCTAAGGTTATTGCAAAGTCTGAATCGTTGCGAGGATTTGTTCGCAGGTTTGTTTTGCGGCCAACAATCTCTCTGCTGCGGTACTTTAAGCGCCAACAGGTGTGGTGAAAAATTTAATGACACCTCTAAGCGCGCAACAAAAAAACTGCAACCCAAACTCAGCTCTCCCATGCCCATAATTGGTCGAGACGTGAGCCTGGCAAGCAGAACCAATCATTCGATGATTATCTGTAAAACCTGCAAAACTTGAGTCGGAGCAGGCTTTACTTTGGGTCCCAACGCATAGCTACTTTCTGAAAAGAAGTAGCCCTTCTCAAGGAAAAGATATGGAAAGCCAAAGCACTCTGTTAAAGGGCCGTTATTCGGTCATCGAACTGCTCGGTAAAGGCGGGATGGGAGAAGTTTTTCTCGCCGAGGATACGCTTTTGTCTCGCCGGGTTGCGGTCAAAAAAGTCAACTACGAGGGTAACGAATACCTACTCAAATTTGCTGAAAATGAAGCGAGGGTGTTAGCGAGGTTACAGCATCAATGTTTGCCAAAAGTTTTGGATTATTTCAACGAAGATAGTTCACAGTACATAGTGATGGAGTACATCACGGGCAAAGATTTAGGAGAGATGTTGCGACATAACAACGCGCCTTTTTCGACGGAACAGGTATGGGCCTGGGAAGACACTCTGCTGGGAACACTCGAATATCTCCACAGCCAATCTTACCCTATAGTTCATCGTGATATTAAACCGCAGAACATTAAAATTACGGATGACGGGAAATTGTTTCTCTTGGATTTCGGCTTGGTCAAAGACACGCCCACGCGAGTGAGAAGCGATAGCCTACCGCCGAGCGTTTTTGGCTATTCACAGAGCTATGCGCCCCCAGAACAAATCAGCGGCGACCATACTTCAGTGCAAACTGATGTTTACGGCTTATGTGCAACGCTCTATCAATTGTATACAAATGTTAAGCCTGCCGACGCAACAAGCCGCGCCTTAAAGAAGATCGAAAACAAGCCTGACCCGCTGCGTCCGGCACACGAAGTCAATCCGCGCGTTCCACATGGTTTATCGAAGGTCCTTGAAGCGGGTTTACAGTTAAACTGTGATGAGCGCGTCAAGTCTGTACAGGCTCTTCGGCAACTATTCAACCAAGCAAGGAATAAACACGAGCGCATTCATATCACAATTGACTCCTCCGACAATCGCAAGGAGGAGTCAAGCGAACTGTTCTCTGCTCTAAAAGAGTCGAGCTTCCTCGGTAGCAGGCGAAAGAAGTATACGATAATCGCTGCGGCGGGAGCGGTGACAGTTATAGTTCTATCTTTGATCGGCTATTGGTTAATAAAGGGATTTAGCGCTCAGAAGCAATTTGATGATGCAAAGGCAATCGAAAGCACTGAGGGTCTGCTAAGCCAAAGAGCTTGTCTTCAGTTCAAGAATGTCGAGACTTACTTTCTAAATTCAAGGGTTGCTAACGAGTTAGTAAGAAAATTGGAAGATTGCACCAGCGTCCAGAATATGTTCAATGATGCTCAATCCTCCGAGAAGATTAAAGGTCTTACTTATGCGGTAGCTTCAAACTACAAAGAAATCGTAGAGAAATTCCCGGGCTCAACCTATGCTAAACAAGCTAGCTTGAAAGTCAGCGAATTTGAAGCGACTAAAAAAGCAACAATCCAAGCTTGGAATGATCTACAAGAGGCCGACAACATAGCCTCAAAGAAAAGAGAAGAAGGTTCGACGACATCGCAGTATTTTCACGAATCCGCATATCTCTATGGAAGAATCAATCTAGAGAATGTTGATCCGATCTTGGTAGACCATATCAAAAATTCGATTGAAACCTTTAATGAGGGAGACTCAGTGTTTTCTGAGATCGAACAAGAGGTTGCCAAAATCGAAGCAAATAGCCAAAGAATCATTGAATATGGCAGGCAAGTCGGGGCTTCACAAATTCCAGAACAAGGTGCGGAAAAGGGCGAGCTTGCAGGGCGCGAGGTTGCCAATGATTGGGCACAGAAGGAACTGGCAAAACTTAAAGAGAAAAAGGCAGATATGTTAAGCCAGTTCGCTGAAAAAATGCGAAAAACGGCTCAGATGGACAAAACTATAAGCTCGAAACTGAAGGAAAAGTATAATGTGGAATTTCTTGATAGGTATTGAATCAGTTAGAGAGATGTTCTTGTAGAGTTTTTCTGAGGGCGGATAAGTTATTCTGGATAAAGGTTCCTGTACAACTCACAAATGATTTGCCTTAAATCTCTAATTAGGAGGGACTCATGACAAAATCACATCTTCGGACTTATCTCTTCATGTTCACGTTAGCTACTATTTTCATGCTCGCACATCCGGTCGGCCTATCGGCTCAATGGAGAATTGGTCGTAAGGATAATAAGCAGAATAAGCCGCCAGATAGAAATGAATTTCAACTCCCCTCTAATGGGAGCTTTAAAGCGGACCCGACATTTTTTTCAGCGCGCTCTGATGATGAACGGTGCAATGCTATTGATCTGTGGCTATCATCAATCCGCTATGAAGCCTCGCAGTCGAGAAAATACAAGAGCAATAGATATTACTGGGCCAATGGCGAACTAGATATGAACAGAGTTGAATTTGTAGATGTCCTACAGTTCTCCGTTCCAGCATTTAAAGATATTTTTGGCAAGTCCTTACCTGAGTTCTCCGAAAAGGAAACTAAGGAAGTAGCCAAATCTTTGGATAAATGCTCATACCAGCCTTGGGTTGAAGCCTATTTGGAGAATTTGTTTAAGAATCGCGCGGTATTGCAACAGTGGGCGACGGCTTTTGAAGGCATGGAGCAAGCTTACCAGAATGAAAAATTAGCGCAGGAGAGGCAGCTTTACAGAGAACGCTATCGAGAGGAATCAAAGAGAACTGGCTACAGCGTTGGCGAGCTTATTAAGGAGACAGAATTGTATCGGCTTCACGCCGCGTTTCTTGGTGATTATGAAAATTGGTGCGCGCCACGGGACGGGCGAGCGATTGTGAGTCTGATCTTTAAGGCTGACGAGAATTTCCAGATTGATAATAATCAGCAGTACTGGAATCGCTTCGAGAATGAAATTCTTCCTGCCATCAGCTCACGATGCGGCGGGGTAGATAGAATATATGTCGTTCATTATGTCCAAGGGTTTTATGTGAATCTTGATCAACGTCAAGTGAGCAGGCAAATCGACCCTTCTCATCCAAGCGATGTGCTTAACATTGCAGTGTATTCGGCTAACCCACCAGATGCGCGGAAGTATGATTGGGTCTATGGAAACGGCACAATCAATATTCTAAATAACGTCGTGCGGCCTGGACGACGCGCTGGTGGCCGCCGCGATTATTCAACTGACGGTTTAACCAATGATTCGAGACTCACGTCAATTTCACGTTTACGAGATATCTTCAGAATCCGAGAAGCCGAAGAACAGGCGCGCAAAGAGAGACTGGCAGGAGAAGAACAGGCGCGCAAAGCTGAGGAACAACGTCAAGCGGAAATCAATCGACGCGAGAACATTGCGCGGAAACTAGAGAGTCACCGTGTCAAGGCTGCTCCGGTATTGAGACTTTATAAAAAAGGGGCTCCAGCAAAGTTCAATTTCTCAGGATACGAGCAGCAAGAGGTTTTGCAAAATATTTACGCTGGCGACTTTGAACAGTTCACGGGTGGATATGACTCTGAATTTCTTGACAACGCAGACGCTAAAAACGCAGCACTGATGCTCGGATGTATGATGGGCAATGGTACGTCATGTGCCCAGCAGACGAAGATGATGGCAGTCGCTCGCCGTCGCGTACTTATTAGACTAGCGTATTTAGCCTACCATCAGGAGTATGCAGAGCAGTGTAGCTCTAATACGGAGCTTCGATGGGAAGATCCCGTGCCGCGACGACGCTCAGTTAACCTGCCAGTGAGAGAGCCTTTTAGCAATTCTTATCTTTCAATCTTTGAGGCTATGGGGCAAGGAGAGGAAGTTGTACTTGGGGGGTTGCCATCGGATACAAAGCAGGCGTTTCGAAGAGACTTTCGAAAGTTATTAAACGCCCAGGGCTGCTCTTCGTCGGCTGTTCGACATTTTGAAATAAACTTATACCTTGCGACCGAGTGGCTATTGCCTTTACAAGAATTACAACCATCTTTGGCCACAGGAAACAGCGGCCTTCAACCGGAAAGAACAATACCCAAAACCCAGCAAGCTAAAACCCGGATCAGAGGATCTAACCAAAGATCTACAGTAGTACCACAACGCTCGAAAACTCCGGCCAAGTCAGAAACGCAAGTCGCTGCACCGAAAAACCAAAGCGCGACGATGCTTGCAGCTTCTCAAGAGTTTAAGATAGGTGATCGCTTGCTCACTGACTTACAAGTTCGTCGAGGAGACAAGGTAACCATTACGGCAAGTGGCCGAATTACTGTAGGAGCATTTGCCGGAAGCGCGACTCCTAATGGAATCAGTGGGTTTCAAGACTACAGTGTTGTCTACAAATTTCCGCACGGCTCACTATTAGTGCGAGTACGACAATATCAGGGCGATGAATGGACGTTCTGTGGAAGTAGTTGCTCATTTACAGCAGAACGCGATGGTTATTTAGATTTTATCGTAAACGATAATGATTCTGCGAACAATAGCGGCACTTTTCAAATTCAAGTGCAAGTGGATAGGAGTCGAATGAAATGAATTAGAAATCATCCGGCTAGTTGTGTTATGCATTCACGCTCATTGTTTCTTGCCTCTTGAGATAGACGTGCGCTTAATTCCTTCGCTCTTTTTCGGACTCGGCAATTTCTCCAGCAGGTCCAAGTCGTCATCTATCAGCGCGTCAACGTAAACGTTTGCCGACCGCGCATACGCTAGGAGTACCTGCAACGGCGGCTCGCGCGTACCTAGTTCATAGCCGGAAATCGCGCTCCGAAAATGACTCTCATTGAGTCCTAAATGTCTGAGCATCCCATCTTGGGAGAGGTCAAGCGCGAGGCGGATTTGAAGAAGCTTCTCGGACAACCGTGCCGGCTTCGGGAGCGCTCTAGAACCCATCAGGAGTATCCTCCCGACGAATTCTCCACTTCGCCAAGCTTGCATTTAGACGCATATGCGATCTCGCGCGAGGAGTTCGGGTCGGACATCTCCTTGTACGTATTGCATCGTGATTGAGTAATCTGAGACCGAATACGATCAATGATCTCCTGAGCGTGTATCAACTGGCCGCAAAGCCGTAAGGGCTTTGGCGGCAGCCTCGGTGACATCACTCCCACCGCCCCATGCCCTTTTGGACTTGGCGAAGACTGCTTCTAGTGCAGGGATCGCGCTGGAGTCCGCACACACCGCGATGAACTGAATCGCCGCCACCCGATCAAACCACATCACTTGCTCGTCTGTAGCAACAGCGACGGCGCGCGCGAGTGCTAATTTCAGAGTCGATCGGTCATGAGCGATAGCGATTCGCTTCAGCATCGCGGTGAGCTTCCGACAGATGACGGTCGCAACCCGCAAGTCTTGACTTGTCGCGTAAAACTCAAGCCACTTGTCCACATCCTCGTCATTGAGCCGGATACAATCATGTTGCTGAAACCGAGGCTGGACCGGTATCAGCAACGGTTCGGCTAAGCTGCTCGGTCGTGAAGGTGCGATAGGCGTCTTCGTCGTCATCGAAGTTACTCTAAATGAAGCGAAGAACGCGCGCTGAACGCTCAGCTTCAAGGTGGTAATGGAACTCATCTTCCATGTGGTGAAACATGCGCTGGCGAAGTCGCGGAAGGCGTGGTCGGCCATAACGCTCGAAAAAGTAGCTCATGAATTGTGCGTATTCTTGCACGTTCATAGAGTGACTCTAGTTTCGGTTGACGGGCCAATCAGATCAACGAACGCCAATAGGTTAAGTCTCTTCGCGATGTCGCGGGCTTCGGAAGCTCTACCAGATAAAGCTAGTAGACTAAGTGGAGCGGCGGGCCAATAGCGCGCAGCCTCGGCAAGCTCAATGACGATTCTGTGGTTGAGTTCAACGCCTTCTCGCACCAGACGAGACGCGACATGAAAACGCTCGCCTCGATATTCTCCAAAAAGTCCAGCGCCCAACGCGTCCATAGCAGCGTTATGACAACCTCGATCAGCTAGAAGAATTCCCAACCGTCTCTCGGCATCCTCGCGCGGATGATGTCCAAACCCTCCGAATACAATTCCTCTCGCAACGCCCGGGTTGTCCATTTCAGCGCGGTCCATTAGATAAACGGCCGCTCCCCACGCGGCAGGTGCATTCGTACCCCACAGGGCACGGTTTAATGCATCCTTGACCGCTGGCGCCAGCGCCACATCGGAGCGCATTTCGTCGAGAAGCTTACTGGCCTCTGCGGACAACTCCCCGTCGCCTAAACCGCCATTAACGATGGAGAGTGGCACACCTGGATGGTCGACATGACCCATGCTGAAAAGCCAGCAGGCAGCCGTGTACGCCATTGAGGTATCTTTTTCATCAAGTAACTTGACCAGAGCATTACGGCTTCCTCTCGAAATATGGGCTCGCTGAGCGAAGTTCCTTTTAGCTTCAGACGCCAGACTCTCCTTGCCAGCTTCCCGAAGTAGAGTTCGAAGAAGGGAGATTTCGCGTTCTGTACCCTCCTTCAGCTCAAGAGGCGCGCGTCCATGTTTGGAGTTATCACCTGCCTCATCTGGATTCTCATGCAGTTTGCCAAGTTGGCTACGCCCGGTTTCGAGAATTACACGGGCTGCACCCCATGCGATCTCACTCTCCGAGGAACTGAGGGCCTTCAAGACAGCGTCGTCAAGGTCCTTTTCCATGCTTGGATCGGAGAGGAACTTCTCAATGATCGGTATGGCTTGGTCATGGCGGTCACGGCGCGCAAGTCCACCGAAGACGAGAGCGTCTATGAAGTTATCCGTGTCAACCGCATCGGCAGCGAGTAAACATAACGCTACCTCCCAAGCAAGCTCGTAATCTTTGGCGTGTTGTCCCGCGAATCGCAAAGAGCCGAGCGGTGCCTCCTCAAATGCGACGCGTGCCTTCTTTCGCGTACCTGGATGCGAGTGAAGTTCAAGCAGCCAGGCACGAGCTTCGTCCCTTCTTCCAGCATCCTTCAATCCTACTCTGATCAACGTTCCCGGCAACTCGGGATCGCTGCGGCTCCCTGATTCCAGCAAACATCGAGCTGCTCCCCAAGCGATTCGGCTGTCCTTTGACGACAGACCCTCGACTAGTGTCCTTCGCGTCTCAGTACCAAGTTTGACATCACTTAGCATCTGCCGCAGAAAGCTGATGGTTTCTTTATGCGTCGATAAATCCGAAAGACCTCCCACTACGAGCCCAAGGGCAAGGTTTGGCGTTTGATAAGAACCTGCCTCAGCCAGCATACGGCTAAGCGATGAAGCAACTTGCATATCAGGTTTGCTACCAAAATATTCACCTGCGATTTTGAGGATGATAGTTCTTGTACTCTCATCTTCGACTAGTCGCTTTAGATACGGCAAAGCTTCCGGCAACTGAGAGGGGTCTCTAAGACATGCCTTGATGACCCGTCCTATTCGTCCCTCTCCAACTGCGTCTCCCATTTCAAGTAAGAGAATCGCTGATGCGCACGCGACATGTTCGCTTTCGCTCTGCAGGCCATCAAGAAGCGCAGCCCGAATCGCAAGCTGAAGGTTTGAATCTTGCCTTGCCACTTTAATCATCTGCGATGCGATGGCCCGCGATGTTTCTAAGTGAAGGCCGGCGCGAACCAAAGCCTGTGGAACACCGGGGATGTCTGAATGATCCGATTCGACTAGCGCTCTGACGGCAATCCAAGCAGTATCTCGATCTTCATCCCACAATTCATCAGCAAGCGCTGTTAAGGTATCGGCGGCGGTGTCTGGATCGTTCAACAGACTGCAAAGATGTTCGATTCGGTCCTGCTCGGAAGCAGTCTCTCCGCCGTAGCGAGCGGTCGTAGGAATAGTCGCCTTGATGTTTTGTAAGACCTTATAGCATCCAGTACGCACGTCTTTGTCGTCGCTACGGAGTCCTGAGAACAGAACTTCGAGCAGCATCTGGTGAGTGCTTGTATTTTTTGCCAGAGCTTCTAAAGTGATGCACGCTTGGTCGAACAATAACTGCGAACCCAGCCCTCGCACTAATGCCTTAGCGATTGGCTGAGAGATGCTCTCGCCATTGCCAATAAGCAGTCGCGCAATTCGCCATTGAGCTTCCTCCCTTGTGTCATCCCCCAACGCATTTCTGAGCGCTGCAACGGTCGTATCGCGGGTCGATTCTTGAGCGAGCAGATCGGCAAGCAAGTGTTCAGCGCGATCTTCGGGGGCGTCACCAGCTCGACTGCCACTTCTACGCGACCAACGACTTTCGCCTAATAGTTGAATAAGCGATTGCAAGCGATCGGCAGCTTGCACCGCTCCTGCCTCTACTAATAGGAGATCCGCGAGAGTATTAGACCGCTCGGGAAAATCATCATCTTGCCGCGTTTGTGCCAGTCGCGTGAGGACCCATTGAAGCTCTCGCGACATCGGTCTTGGAGGTCGGCTTCTCAATAGAAAGAGTCCGGACTCGAACTCCATCATTCTCTTTCCATGGAAACCGTCGTCTCCACTGTCGGAGAGAAACTCAAGCAGCAGATGATCTGCATTCCCGGTCTGAGCTAATAGCGTCCAGATCAACCTTGATGTAACTCGCGGATGATAGTGGCGACGAAACATGTTCGAGCACTCTATCCAGACTGCTCTTGCGAGTGACTCGGCGACGGTCGGTTCAAGCTGAAGTCGTGGAACTTCGATCAGACAAGCGGCTGCAATAACAGCGTTCCGAGTAGCGACCTCCATGATGAATCCGCGCGCCCGTTCATCGGCTTCGGTTCGCTGATCAGAAGCCAGTATAGCCACGGCAAGCCGCACTACTTCGCCATGCCGCTCATCCTTTGCGAGCTCAGCTAGTTCTCGCAGACCGGCTTCACCGCGTCCAACAAACCAACGTGCAGCTAGGTACTCTTGAAAGCTGAGATGCGCGAAGGCGAATATGTCCGGCTCCCGTTCCTGTACTAGCCCCGACCGGTCTACCAGCAATCGAAGCAACAACTCTGCTCTTTCTTCTTCTGGATATTCTGATCGCAGTGACGAAGACACAAATCCAGCCGCCAGAGCTGAGATCGCTCGAGATCGTTCAAACTCACCCCCACCTTCTTTGCACTGCACTTCATACGCTAAACACTCAACCACTCGTCGGATTCCGGTCTCGTTCAGTTGCAGCTTTCGAGACCAGTCAGACGGAATCGCGTCTTCGCCCAGATTGCGTCCGGCCGGGTCACGCTCCCAGTGACCTAACATCGCGAGCGAAGCGTAGTCATAAAGGGTGGCGCGCTCTACCGGAAGGCCCTGACGGTTGAAGTGCACAAGAGCCAAAATTGAAAGTAGAAGTGGAATTTCTGCCAGATCGGATAGGGCTTCCGCTGTCTTGGCGAGGTCGTTTGCTAAGGTCTCAGCCTGCGTTTCGCTTATCGCCGTTCCAAGATGAGAGCGGACTGAACGATACCACTGCTCGGCAAATATTTGTCGCCCAGTGCGATCAAGGGGTAGCGGTTCGAACAGCGCTAAATCAAGTGGAGACCGATCCGCGCGAAAGGCGTATGGTCTAGAAGTAACAACGACGCGTGGGGCTTTGTATTTTTGGATGAGATCTGCAACAGCCTCGAAGAGACGAACTCTAATCGCTTCGTCCGCTACCTCGTCGAGACCATCGAATAGAAGAAGACTCTGTTCCGATTCGAGAATCTCTTGGGACATCTGGAGACCCTCGGTGCGAGTTGGGGCTGTGCCCAGGAGCCCTCCTTCAAATTGCGCGGCCAAGAAATCCGCGACAAGACCCACCCTTCCTTCGACTCCATGAAGCCCGCGCTGCTGAAAGCGTTCTGAAAACTGACGAAACCTTACGTAGACCGGGACGAGAGGTTCAGGTGGTAGACCAAACTTACTCCGTGTTTCGCGTCCTTCAACGCCTGGCAGAGCTGAAATGATAGCGAGCCATCTGAGCGTAGTGGTCTTTCCTGTTCCTGGACCACCGACAATAGCGATTCGGCGCTTCTCCGCCAATACGTTGGCAAGGTCTGTTTCCTGTTCGCGATCTCTTTCCGAGCGTTCGTCCGCATCGCTCTCGGCTAGAATCATTTTGCTCAGAGAGCGCTCACTACGGCGCTCGTCTGATTCTCTTTTTGAAGTTGACCGTCCCGTACTCAACGGCCCTAATCTGAGGGGAACGAACAGCGCTGCCAAATCGGCGTAGACTGCGCGCTCCACTTGAAGTCCGTAGACTCTGAAGCTTCGAAAGTTCTCTACAACACTTGCCCGATATTCATCCCAGAGCGCCTTGTCGGTTAGCGGTTTCGCTCGAATCGCTCCGATGGCGATCAGCGTGTTGTCGCTAATGCCATCCTCGTGTAACACCTCCAGAAGGGTTTCGCGCGTATAGGAGGATCGCGCCAGCGCGCCGGCGTGTTTACTTTGAGACACTAAGCGGACGAGTCGATTGGATAGATCGAGGGCGTTTTCGCCTGCGGCCACCAAGCATTTCGGGGGTATCAGATAGATTGTGTAAACGGCAATAATCAACTTAACCTGACGCAAGAAAGGA
>CAXTPS010000057.1:0-17230 GCA_964246305.1 uncultured Pyrinomonadaceae bacterium | reverse complement strand
TCATGAACGTAAACTCGATTTAGAGGTCGGTTTATAAATGTGTCCAGACATCAGACCCTATCCCTAATGGAGATTGAACATTTCATCAACCCCGGTTACGGGTGGCTGTGCAAGCACTGCCTGAGTGAGATTGGAGCGCGCGCGAGTCTGAAAGAAGGCCGCGCGCGTTTCTTTACGGAAGGCGAAGCTGAGGATAAGGAGCCGAGCCTCTCAACTCTCGCGCTCGCACGCTGGCGCGATGCCGCGCGGGCAGTTCTGTGTTGTCCGCGTTGCGGGATTGAAGAGATGGTGAGCAAGGCCTAAGAAGATTTCCCGCAAAGACGCAAAGACACAAAGAAAAGCAGGCAAGATTAAATAGCATTCAATCCCTTTGCGTGCTTCCTTTGCGTCACCAGCGCCTTTGCGGGAAACTTTATTTTCCTTCTTGAGAGACAAGCAATCTGCGTAATTCCCTGATACGATTTTCCGGCTCTCCGTATCGCTCGCGATAATCAAGTATGCTGCGCTCGATGGCCTCGAAGGCATCGGCGCGTCCATAGACCTCCGCTATCTCGACGCGGCGCGGGGCTTCGCCCGGCAGTTGCTTGTAGCTCAGAAAGTAGTGTCTGAGCCGATCAACCAATCCTTTGGGAACTTCCGTCAGCTCGCCGATGTGTCCGAAAGCTACATCCGATTCAAGCACTGCAATGATCTTATCGTCCGCTTCGTCTCCGTCAATCATGCGAAAGCCGCCGATGGGTTTGGCGCGCACGAAAAAATTTCCCTGCCCGATAGTTTTTTCCGTCAGCACGCAGATGTCCATCGGGTCGCCGTCGCCTTTGATGGATGAAACTCCCGTACGATCAGAGCACAACTGGCCGACGCCGTTGCCGCAATAGGTCTGCGGGATAAAGCCGTAAGGCATCGGGCAGAGCGAAGAAAATCTCTGCGGCCTATCGAGCCTCAAATGTCCTGAAGGTTTATCAAGCTCGTACTTCACCACATCCGTCGGCACGATCTCGACGTAAACATTGACGGTCTCCGGCACATCATCTCCCGGCGTGACTCCGTGCCACGGGTGAGCTTGAAACAGAACCGCGAACAGCTCGTGCAGCGCATCATCATCGACAGACATAGTTTCTCTTCTCTCCCGCGCGTCAAAGAGCTTTCACGCACGACGCGCATTAGTGCTAAAATCCAAAAGCGTTGGACCTGGTACTTTGTACTTTGGTCTTTGCACGTAACTCCGGCCTTGAGTGATAAAGCTCAAGCTGAGTAAAACATCGAAGTCCAAAGACCCAGGACCATATTTGTAAGTCATCATAACAAACAAGCTCTCTATCTTCTGACTTCTGGATTCTGACTTCTGACTCCTGATTGTTATGTCCGCTACGACCGTTCCAGCTATTCGTGAAAACTCGGAGGCGCGTGCGCTCAGCTTGCGCTGGATTATTAACGCGCGCGAAGACCTGTTGTGGTTCATCGGCTCCGTACTTTCAAGCTACCTGCTGCTCGCGCTCTATGTGACGGGCTTGGTTCCGCTGGTGTGGATGGTCGGCGCGTGGGCTGTGCTGATTGACGCGCCGCACGTCTTCGGGACGTTTTCGCGCACCTACTTTGATCGAACGGAGCGAGGCGCGCGTAGTCGCCTGCTCTGGGGATCGCTCATCTTTTTCATCGTCGGGCCGCTGATGGTGCTGGCGGGTTTGGGACTCGTCTTCTTTTTCATCGCCGCGCTCTGGGCTTATTACCATCTGGTCAAGCAGCACTACGGTTTCATGGTGCTCTACAAAAAGAAGAATGACGACCTGCTCAAGATAGACAACGCACTCGACCGTGGATTTCTGCTGCTGGCTTTTACTTTTCCGTTCATCGCCTTCATCGCGCGCGACCCGGAGGCGATGCAGCGCGTCCCCGTCAAGCTCCAATCTTTCGTCGGCGCGCTTGAAACAGTATTGCTCATCGCGACCATCCTGGCGGCTGCGGCGTGGCTCATCAGGCAGGCTCAGCGAGCGGTGCAGAGACAGCCGCTCAACGTTCCGAAGTACCTGCTGCTGGCGGCGGCGATTCCGATGCACTGGATAGTCCTGCTGACGCCGATGCCGCACAAGACCATCGCCATCGTTGCCATCTTAACCATCTATCATAACCTGCAATATCATCGCCTGATCTGGTTTCATAACAAGAAGTATACGAAGGAGAAGGACGGCAGGGAGCGTTACGGAGCGGCGGAGCTAATCAGCAGGCGTCTGATTTATTACATAGCCTTCGGCATACTCTTCGGCATCTGGTATCAGTTCCCGCGACAGTACATGCGTGCGACTTACGGAGAGACGACCACGCTCACGCAAATAGTCGCGGCCTTCTTCTGGGGCTATGCCTTCATACATTATTATCTCGACTCGAAAATCTGGCGCGTGCGCCGCGACCCGTCCGTCGGCAAGGCTTTGCAGATGAGCTGAAGCTTTAAAACACAAAAGGGCTGCGCCCGCCACAAGCGCAAACCCCTTTGTTAACTCTCATGACCGCCGAAGCTTTCATAAGAGAGTGCCGAGAGCTTCTACTAATCTTTGTTATTGTTCCGCTCGGTCACGGCCTTCAGAGCCTGAAACGTGGGCGGCCACAACCCGACGAAGATGCCCGCTTCTTTCTTGCCGGAGAGAAAGAGCGCGATGGAGGCTCCGATTGAGCCGAGCGTCAGGATATGAAAGAGGCTGATGCCGGTTGACTGTTTGGTCGAAGAGTCTATTCCGCGCAGCATGGACTCTGCCAAGTCCGTCTGCTGTTCGCTGGCCGTCGTCTCCTGACTCATACGTGTTGCTGTTGCTTGTGACATAAAAAATTTTCCTTTCCTGCTTGTTCTGATGTTAACGCACGCGCGCCTTTAAGATAACGAGTCCAAACAATAATGCCATTGACGCGCCGACGATCAGAAATCCTCCGATTGGCCTCCGCCGACCCGCTGGCGAAGGTGTGTTCGATATTGTGCGATGCATTGAAACTTTCCCGTCCGTCTTTTGTCTGTTCATCAAATGACTGCCTCAAAGCTTTCTACACACGACCCGTGTTTGAGTTCCGGCACTCTAGCAGAATCGCTCAAAACGTTCATCACGAATCCTTGGCGAATGTCGCTCTTTTTGTTGTTTGTTGAGGATATTGCAATAGTTAGCTTGATTCTCAAAAATAACGATGTAAGCTACATTCGCTTGAAACGTTCATGGAAGCAAAAGCCGCAAACTTTCTAACGACACGACAACTGGCGCGTATGTGGCAGGTCAGCGAAGCCACTATCAAGCGTTGGGCTAACGCCGGACATCTCAGCTCACAGAAAACGCTGGGCGGCCATCGCCGCTTCACGCTCGCAGAAGTGTTGAGGTTTCAGAACGCGCGGGGTATAGAAGCGACTCGTGCGGAGAGCGGAGAGAAACGCTCTACTGCTGCGGCTCCCGGCGCGAGCGGCAGATTGAAGCCTCGCGCACAGCTCGAATATTTTTTTGAAGCGATAGCCGCAGGACATGAGACGGATGCGGCAGACGTTCTGCTCAAGTCGCATCTGAATAGGATACCGACCGTTAGGATTCTGGAAGAGATTGTGGCGCGCTCACTTCAACGCGTCGGCGACCTGTGGCATGACGGCGAGATGTCTGTGGCGGACGAGCATCTCTCGACGCGCACGGCGATCAGAGCCATCGAAACCCTGCGCCGTGCGATTCGTCCTGCGGAAGTTGAAGACGGCCCGCTCGCCATCTGCTGCGCGGCTGAAGAGGAGCTGCATGATGTAGCCGCGCTCTGCGTACAGGTGTTGCTTGAAAGCGAGGGATGGAGCGTCAAGAATCTGGGAGCGAACACTCCCTTCTTCGCCCTGACCGATGCGGTGACAAAGCATCGCCCGCGCCTCGTCTGCGTTTCGTCAACGAGCAACGTCGCGCTCGCCAGATACTCGCGCGACTACGCGCAGTTCCAGGCGGTCGCACGCAAGCTTCAAACACGCATCGTACTCGGCGGCGCAGGCTTTGTGGATGAGACAATGCGGCAGAGATTTCCGGCAGACTTACATGCAGAGGATTTCGCTGGCTTGAACAAGCTGATTCAATCTTCGTCGTGATCTTCGCCGTCGTAATGCATGACGAGGGATTCGTCTTCGACCACAGTTTCGAGATGCACAGGCCGCCCCCAGAGCGTGTGTACGTGTTCCAGAGCCTTGCGCGCATAACGCTGGTCAAGCTCTGTGCCTTCGTACTGGTGTTTAAGGTACAGCTCACGGTTGCCGTTGTAGTCGCCGTCGGCAACAACTAAATACGGAAACCCGAAGTTGGTCATGTTCGAGACGAGCTGATCGCGCACGCGCTCCCAACGCTTCTCCGTAATAGTCCACTCTTCCTCTTCGGCCAGCTCGTACACAAACAGGTCAAGCTCTTCGCACAGCTCTTCCGTCAGATAGTTGCGTAGGAAAGAGACATCGTTATCAAGCTCCCTCACCTCGAAAATCTTCTCGCGCCCGGCATCGCTTCCATTCTTGCCCCAACGCTTCTCTATGTCCTCAAAGATTTTGTAGCCGAGATAGTACGGGTTCAACTGCCCCACGTGCGGCGAGACGACGCCTGAATGAAGCTCTGCAAACTCCATGTGCTCGCTGTCGGTCAGGTCAAGCTCGCGCATGATGCGTGCGTGGAAATAGGACGCCCATCCCTCATTCATCGTCTTGGTCTGCATCTGCGGGACGAAGTATTCCATCTCTTCGTGAATCATCGCCATCGCGTCGCGCTGCCATGGCTGGAGGTGCGGCGAGTGGCGCATGATGTAATAGACGATGTCCTTTTCCGGCAGGTGATCCCGGCGCGGCTGTGGTGATTGCGGCTCGGCTTCAGGCTCCGGAGTCTCGCCCATCTTCCAGAGATCATCATAGCGTCCTTCGACGCGCTTGAGTGGCGGCTTGCGCGGCATCTGCGGATTGGGACGCTTGATAAAGAAGTTCGGGTCGATGTGCTCTTCGATGGCGAGCACTGCGTCGAGCAGTTTCTCCACCGTCTTACGCCCGTACTTGAATTCGTACTCGGTCATGCGCCCCGAATGCGTCGAGACGCTTTCGACCATCCGGCGATTTGTCTTCGAGAAGTAGATGTTGTTTTTAAAAAAGTCCACGTGGCCGAGCACGTGCGCCATCACCAGCTTGTTCTGAATCGGGCTGTTGGTCTCAAGCAGAAAGCCGTAGGACGGATTGGTATTGATGACGACCTCGTAAATCTTCGAGAGGCCGAAGTCGTACATCGTCTTCATACGGTGATAAGCCTTGCCGAACGTCCAGTGCGAATAGCGTCCCGGCAGAGCGTAAGAGCCGACCTCGTACATCACGGTCGCGGGCACGATCTCGAATCGCGTCGGGAACGGATCGAGGCCGAACCCGCGCGCCACTTCCCAGATTTGCTCAAGAGACTTTTCGAGGTCTTTGATCTCGCGGTCTTCCATAATAGTAGCCAGTGGTCGGCTAGCTCCAAAGCGATGCTACATCAAGAATAAATCCTTGTAATAAGTCCCCGCCGGAAATTGAGAGAGGATCGTCTATGACTTCCACAGCAACATCCGGACGATAAACGTGAACTCTTCTCTTAACCGGGTCAATCAGCCAGCCAAGCTGTGCGCTGTTCGGCAGCACGAAGATAGTAGAAGAGTCAAAAATCTGCCCCCTGTCCTCTCTTTCATTCCAGACAACAAGTTGTACGATCAGCTTGGAATCACGAATGCCAGTCTTTCCTCCTGTAGGGGCTATGATGAGTAATGTCTCCTTCCGCAGTGCGCTCGATGCGCCACTGGTCGTTGGCGCGGCAGAACTCGAAAAACGCTTCGTCGCTCAGCTTGCTCAGGATCGGCTGAAAGTGCAGGACGAGCGGCGCTATTTCGTTATCGCCTTTGGCTGTGCTCATAAATTTCCAGACCTCTTTTCAGAGTTCATTCCTTTTTCCGAAAAACTGTTTGAGCGCGGGGTAGACATCTTCCCTGTCATCAATCCTGACGCCGACAAAGCGTTCACGGTTCTTCAAACGGTCATTGAAAATCGAGAGCAGCGCGCCCGATGAGCGGCGATAGCTGGCCGCGCCCTCTTCGCCTATCTCGCCGTAGCCGAACAGATTGCATGTCGCAATCAACTGGTCAGCCAGTTGCACGGCCTCTTCATTGTCGGAGTAATAATTGTCGCCGTCCGAAAAATGGAACGGGTAGATGTTCCAGTCCGACGGGCGATAACGCTGCTCTATGATTTCGAGCGCGAGCTGGTACGCGCTGGAGACGACCGTGCCGCCCGATTCGCCCTGCGTGAAGAACTGTTCCTCCGAGACTTCTCTGGCTTCGGTGTGGTGCGAGATAAAAACTATTTCCACGTTGTCATACTTCGTCCGCAGAAAACGCACCATCCAGAAGTAGAACGAGCGCGCGATGTACTTTTTGAACTCGCCCATCGAGCCGCTGACATCCATCAACGCCAGCACGACCGCGTTCGATTCATAACGCAGGGTTTCTTCCCACGTCTTGAATCTCAAGTCCTCTTTTCTGACATCGCCGAAGCGCGCCTTGCCCTCTTCGCGCGCGTTGCGTTTGATATTTTCCAGAATCATGCGCCGCTTATCGAGGTTAGCCATCACGCCCGTGCGGCGAATCTCGTTAAAGCGCGTGTTCTTCGACTCGATAGCTTTTTTGGCTTTCTCTTCGAGAAAGGGCAAGTGCAGGTCTTCAAAGATGAGCGCGGCAATCTCGTCTATGTTGATTTCGGCTTCGTAATACTCGCCGCCGCCGCCCTGACCTCCCTGTCCTGTGCCCTGTCCCTGACCCGGCTGGCCTTCGCGCCCGATGACATCGCCGACGCGTGTCTTGCCGTCGCCCTGACCGACATGCTTGCGCTTGCGGTAATCAAAGCGGAACTTGTATTCGTCGAGCGCACGGATAGGAACTTTGACCGTGCGTTTGCCGTCGGACAAAATGATCGCTTCGTTCGAGACGATGGAGCCAAGGTTTTTTCTGATCGCCTCTTTGACGCGCTCCTTGTGGCGATCCTGATCTATGACGCCCTTGCGCTGCAAAGACCAGTCGTTGCGTTGGATGGACATTGCCTTACCTCAAAACAGCTCTCAATCCGCTCCTACTGAAGCCAGAGCCGCAGCGTCTTTCTCAGCCGACGACTCAAGCTGATGAACCGCCGCGCCGTCGCAAAAGTCCGTCACGAGTTTTATAAATTCGACCGGGTACTCTTCCTGCGGGAGATGCCCGCACGGACGAAAGACTATGAGCCGCGAGTCCGGTATCAGATTATTCAGACGCACGCCGAGCCGCAAAGGAGTCTCCGTATCCTGCTCGCCCCAGATGAGCAACGTCGGCTGCTTGATAAGATGCGCTTCGCGCTCTATACGCTCTGCCTTCCAGTTACGCAGTGTGCGTAAGATAGCGCGCTGCGTGCTCGCCGCTCTCAAGGGAAGATGGCGCGCCTGCAATCTCTTCTCATCGAAGAGGAGATGTGCGAACTCGGAATGAATCTTTTTCAAGCGTCGCCGGATAATCATGTTTGAATCCATCAAGAGCGGAGTCACGATGTCTCCCACGAGAGGCGAGCGCGCCACGCGGAGCAAGAATTGATTCTTCGCTTCATCGTTGATGACAGAGCCGACCAGCACCAATCTCTCGACGCGAGACGGATAATCGAGCGCGCACGTAGCGGCAATCGCGCCGCCGTAAGAATTGCCCACCAGAGTCGCGCGCTCGATACCCAGATGCTCCATCAGGCATGTCATCATCCGCGCCTGAGACTCGATTGTGTACTCGCCGCCTTTCGGCTTCGCAGTGAATCCGTGGCCTAAAAGGTCTGGCGCAATCACGCGAAAACCGGCGGCAGCAATCGGCAATAAAACCTCGCTCCACACCAGATTGAACGCAGTGAATCCGTGTATCAACAGAATCGCGGGCGCATCCCGCTGCCCCGCCTCTTGATAATGCACGCGCGCGCCGTCAATCAACGCGAAGCGCGAACGCTCTGCATGCGTGAACTTCGCGGCATGTTCTTCCCACTCGACATTGCGCGGGCGGCTCAAGAGTTTCGCAGCCACAGCCGCGCCCGCCAGCCCTGATGCTCCAGCAACCCAGTAACGTTTTTTCATATGCTCCAGATGAAAATAATGCCCGCGCCTTTCGACGGAAAAGCGCGGGCGTTGATAGCTTGCCTTTTATGCTCTCATAAAGCGCGCCGCCCGCCGTCAGCGCGAGAGCAGCGTGCCGACGTAAGTCAAAAGCTCGTTGGCGCAGACGGGGCAGTAGCCGCCGTCTCTGACGAGGCGGTCAACCACCTCGTTGATGCGCCGCAACTGATCCGGGTCGGGCGTCTTCGCAGAGGTAGTGATCTTCACCACATCCTTTAAGTCCGCGAAAATCTTTTTCTCAATCGCCTCTTTCAAACGCTCGTGCGAGGTGTACTCAAAGGCTCGCCCTTTGCGCGCGTATGAAGAGATGCGAATCAGTATCTCCTGCCTGAAAGTGTTCTTGGCATTATCGGAGATGCCTATCTGCTCCTCGATTGAGCGCATGAGCTGCTCGTCAGGCTCCATCTCCTCTTCAGTGATGGGGTCTTTGATGCGCTCCTTGTTACAGTAAGCCTCTACGTTGTCCAGATAGTTATTGCAGATGGTTCGCGCCATCTCTTCAAACGAATAGACGAAGGCGCGCTGGACTTCTATCTTCGCCAGCTCGTCATACTCTTTGCGCGCGGCGGAGATGAGATTCAGGTAACGCTCGCGCTGGTCTGAGCTGATGCCGGTGTGCTGTTCAAAGCCATCTTTGATGGCGCGCAGAGCGTCAATCGGATTGATGCAGGTCACGCCGTCGCGCACCAGAGCCGAAGACAAACGATTGATGATATAACGCGGCGAGATGCCGTCCATGCCTTCGCGCACGGTCTCGTCTTTGAGTTCGCGCACGTCCTTAGACTTGTAGCCCTCGACATCCTCGCCGTCGTAAAGCTTCATCTTCTTGACGATGTCAACGTTGGCGCGCTTCGGCTCTTCGAGGCGAGTCATCACGGCGAACATCGCCGCGACTCTCAAGGTGTTCGGCGCGATATGAACATTGCGCAGGACTTCCGATTGATTGAGGAGCTTGTAATAGATGCGCTCCTCCTGCGAGACGCGCAGGTTGTAAGGCACGCGCACGAGAATAATTCTATCCTGCAAGGCTTCCGATTTACGATTGCCGGCGAAACTGATGTACTCGTTCTCGTTCGTGTGCGACAAGATTACTTCGTCCGCGTAAATCATGGCGAAGCGTCCGGTCTTGATATTCTGCTCCTGCGAGAGTGTGAGCAGCGAGTAGAGAAACTTCTCGTCTACTTTCAACATTTCCACAAATTCCATCAAGCCGCGATTCGCAATATTCAGCTCGCCGTCAAAGCGATAGGCTCGCGGGTCTGACTCGACTCCGACCTCGCCGATGGTCGAAAGATCAATCGAGCCTGTCAGCTCTGTAATGTCCTGACTGTTGTGATTGATAAAGCCGTTGGCGCAGAAAGAGTGCGTGCCCGGAATCGTCAGGTCATACACCTGCGCTTGGCCTTCAGTAATCTCGCGCACCTCAAGCCACAACAGTCTCCGGTCAAGCTGTTGTCGCAGAGCAGCCAGTGCCGGAGTCTCAGCCTGTAAAACCTGCTCTCCGGCTTCGATTAAAGAGCGAAGCTTATCTTGGGTCAGATTACGTCCCCACGCAGCATCCGTCGCGTAACGGTGAAAGCCCGGCAGCGACTTGCCGCTAGAAGTCGCAACTTCGCGCAAGACATCACGCACGACTGTTTGCATCTGCGGGACAGTGTCGAAGTTGGTGCGCCCGCGTTTTGCGGCGAGACGTTCGGGCGCGTCCGTGCATTTTTCGCGCAACGAGGGAATGAGCGCCAACAGATCAACCACTGCATCGCCCGTCACGACCACAGAGTAAGCGGTGAAACGTTCCTTGATCTTCTCTGTATAACGCGCCGAGACGATACCCAGATTGAGCAGCGCGACCTGCACCTGCTGCCCCATTTCAACCGAAGCCGTCGCAATCTTAAAGCGATTGCTGCCCAGACTCTTTCGCGCGCTAATCGTGCCATCGCCCCAGAACAAGCCTTCGAGAAAACTCAGGAAGATATGGCGCGGTGCGGCGGTCACGACGCGCGGGATACGTTTGTTGGCTGCGCCGCGTGTGATGCCGCAGACTTGCTCTAACCAACGCACCAGCTTGACGGACGAGATCGAAAGCGAAAGCGCGTGTGTTCCTTGCTTTGTGTAAATCTTCGGGCGCACGGAGAACAAACGCTCGCAGGTCTCAAGGATGTCATCAACCACGCGCCGGTCACCGTTGGTAATCCAGAGCGCAGTGTCCGTCAGCGAGCCTTCGGCGACGATGTATCCGAGCAGGCGCGCGAGGTCTTCGCTCATATGGCCCGGCAACGTTAGATTTTTATTCTGGCCCCGGCTAGACGGCCCGTTATAGATGAAGGGGAGCAGACGCTCTGCGTCGCCGAACAGGTCTTGACCGCGTTGCAGTGCAACGAAATCGCCGACTTGCAGCTCGCTCAGTTTCACCCACTCGGCTCGTCCATTCTTCATAACGAGCACGGGATGGACGGTCGAGCCTTCTATCTCATAACCGAGCCGGGTCTTGACGCGGCGCGTCTGACGCACGCCGCCGTTATAAAAGTGCGAAGTCCACTCCGCCCCCTTCAATCCGCTGATACAGATGCTGAACGGGACGAACCTGTCTTCATCGGCGCAGACCTCGCGTTGCAATTCATCGAAACGCAGCATCCCGCGATTCGTCAGCAGAATCGTCTCGCCCGTGACGCATTTCGGGTCTGACGGGCTGAAAGTGCCGATGCCGACGCGTTCCTTCTCTGAGAAGAGGACGCGTTGGACGCGCACGTCTTCGTGGCGTCCGCCGTAGGTATGCTCAAGCGCGTAGCGGCACTGCGGGCAGAGGTCGCCTTCGATGTAGATGCCGTAATGTTTTTCGATTTCGGCGCGCAGCTCGTGCGGAATCAGGTGCAGAGCCTCTTCGTGCATCGGGCAATCTTTGATGGCAAAGACCGCGCCCTGCTCTTCGCGCGTCCATTCTTCGAGGCCGCGTTTGAGCATCGTGACGATGGTTGATTTGCCGCCGCCGACCGGCCCCATCAGAAGCAGTATGCGCTTTCGCACTTCGAGCCTCTGGGCTGCGGATTTGAAATATTCGACAATGCGCGCAATCGGCTCTTCGATGCCGTACAGCTCACGCGCGAAGAAGTTGTAACGCGCCACCTCGTCGCGAGTGCCCTCGTTGAGCTTCTCGATTCCGGCGGCGTGAACCATGTCGTTGATGCGCGCGTGCGAAAGCTGCGCGATACGTGGATTCTGTGCGACCAGCTCAAAGTAGTCGCGGAAGGTGCCTTCCCAGCGCAGGGATTCGCGTTCGCGGCGCAAACCTTCGAGCCGCTCGCTGATATTAAAATTATTTTTGCCATCCTGCTCTTGCATAGCCTTTTAGTACCTCTCTCGGCTTTATGACGCGCGCGTGGACAGCGTGTGGGGATGATCACGCCCTTTGATTTTCTGGCAGGCAAGTGGCACCAAAGGCTTTTGAGGCCCGTGCCCTTCGCCCGTTCGGGGTCTGGCTCGCGATATGCGCTTCAAGGTCACGCGCGCGAGAGGCGTGCGGCGCATCTTCGAAAGCTTCTGACACCTTCTCAATGAACTTATGCCCGACTATTTCGTGCGGGCAGATGAATCAAGCTTTGGAAACGACGCGCCCGCATCTCCGTTGTCTGTCGCTCTCAATTATAGCACAGCAAATCAAGCTTCAAACCAACGCTTTATTCTTCCCGCGCAAAGACTACGCGCGGGCGCAAAGCCTTTTGTCCAACATCAAAAGCCCCGACCGCAATCAACTCGCCCTCGTCGTCGCACATCTGCACAAACTGCCCATCCTGCCAGCCTTCATCCGCGCGCACCCAACCGCCATGTCGCGCAGCCCGCGCCTCTTCGCCCGTTAGATGCAGCGAACTCATATGAGGCAGCGCCGCACGCATCGGAAGCAGCAGAGCCTCCGGCGCGCTGCCGTCGTTTAAGGTCGCTTCCAACTCTTCAAGCTTCCGCGCGTCCTTAATCGAGAAAACGCCCGCGCGCGTGCGGCGCAGTGCGGACAGATGAGCCGCGACGCCCAGCCGTTCGCCGAGCGATTCCGCGAGCGTGCGTATGTACGTCCCCGCCGAACAGACCACACGCGCACGCATCGAGCATGTTCCATCCTCATCGTGAAGCAAGAGCGCGCCACCCGTTTCCAAAGCTTCAAATTCATGAATCGTGATACTGACCGGCGCACGCTCGATCTCTTCGCCGCGCCGCGCGAGTTCGTAAAGCTTTTTGCCCGACACTTTTTTAGCGGAGTACATCGGCGGCACCTGTTCGATCTCGCCCCGCAAAATCTTGAGAGCTTCTTCGATTTTCAACGCGTCCCATGATGCGGCGAACTCTCCAGATGAAACACGCGCACTCGTCTCAGGCCGCATGGCTCCCGTCACGTCTCCCGTGTCGGTCGCGTAGCCGAAACGTATAACGGCCTCATACTCTTTTTCCGCGCCGCTTAAAAATTGCGCGAGCCGCGTCGCGCGCCCGACCAGCACGACCAGCACGCCCGTCGCAAACGGATCGAGCGTCCCCGTGTGACCCACGCGCCGCTCCCTCAAAAGACGACGCACACGCGCCACCACATCATGCGAAGTGAAACCCGCTGGCTTGTCTACGATTAAAATTCCATCCATCATTTCTATTTTAGATTTTGGATTTTGGATTTTGGATTGGCAAGCGGCGGCGGGCGTTTTCGATAATCAACAGTCTGTCTTTCCTTTGCGCCTTTGCGCGAAATTCCGTCTCACGCAAAGGCGCAAAGTCGCCAAGAAATCCATTAGTTCTTAAATCTCGAATTTCAAATTTGCCATCACAGTCTTTATAATCCAAAATCTGAAATCTAAAATCGCAACTGTTTATTATGCGTCAACGAAAGTCGAAACCGAAAGTAAAGCAGCTCAACGAGGAAACGTCGGAGCGTGCGCCGCGCGTGCTTGACGCGGAAAAAACTCGCGCGCGAACGATGCAGCGCGCCGTCAAGCTGCTCGCAGCCAAACCGCGTTCGGTCGAAGAGCTGCGCGAAAGATTACTGGAAAAGGGTTGGACGAACGAAGAGATCGTCGGGGCTGTGCTTGAAAAATTGAAGGAGTACGGCTATCTGAACGACGAGCGATTCGCCTTCGGTTACGCGTCCTTTCAAGTGCGCCAGAAACCTGTCGGACGCCAGCGGCTTCAACGCGCTCTCTCGCTCAAAAAGGTTGACCGCGAGACGGCTGAAGAAGCCATCAAGCTCGTCTTTGATGAGACGCCCGAAGAGGATTTGATAGACCGCGCGATTGCCAAACGCGTGCGCCTGCGCGGTCGCCCCGAAACACGCGCCGAAACCAAAAGCCTGCTCGACCATCTGCTCCGACAGGGCTTTTCATACGAACTCGTCATGCGCAAAGTGCGTTCTGCGTCGGCTGCGCAGATTGATGAAGATTGGTCTTAGGACTTTGGTCTTAGGTCTTTGCGCGCGACTCAACCTTGAATCTCAAAGCTCAAGCTAAGCAACCCATCAAAGACCAAAGCCTTAAGACCAAAGACCAATCTTTATCCCCTGTATGTTACAATTTATTTTTAATCTGACTTTGATGGATTTGTATGACTATGACAGGAAACGAGATTCGACAGAAGTTTTTGGAATATTTCGAGCGCAACGGTCATCGCATCGTGCATTCCAGCCCGCTTTTGCCCGCCAACGATCCGACGCTGCTCTTTACCAACGCGGGGATGAACCAGTTCAAGGATGTCTTCACGGGCGCGGAGAAGCGCGATTACGTGCGCGCCACTTCGTCGCAGAAATGCGTGCGCGCAGGCGGCAAGCACAACGACCTTGACGAGGTCGGCAAGACCGCGCGGCATCACACATTTTTTGAGATGCTCGGCAATTTTTCGTTCGGAGATTATTTCAAGGAAGACGCGATACGATTCGCGTGGGACTTGCTGGTCAACGAGTACGGACTCGACCCGGAGCGTTTGTGGTTCTCAGTCTTTGAAGGCGACGCGGAAGTTCCCGCAGACGTTGAAGCGGAGGAACTCTGGGAAAAAGCCGGCGCGCCGAAGGAGCGTATCCTGCGCTTCGGACGCAAAGACAATTTCTGGCAGATGGGCGACACAGGCCCCTGCGGCCCTTGCAGCGAGATTCATTACTACATGGGCGAAGACCCTTCCGACCCTGCGAAGAATCGCGCAGAGCTCGTCAACGGCCCCGGCGATACGACGATGGAGATTTGGAATCTCGTCTTCATGCAATACGAGCGAAGCAAGACGGGCGACGGCGACATCGTGCAGACTCCCCTGCCGAAACCATCCGTTGACACGGGCGCGGGACTCGAACGCCTCGCAGCCGTCCTGCAAGGCGTCCAGACGAATTACGACACAGACCTGATTCGCCCCATCATAGATTACACGGCGCAGCTGGCCGACAGAAACTATGAGCCTGAATCCGCCGAAGGCTTCGCCATGCGCGTCATCGCAGACCACGCGCGCACGACCGCCTTCTGTATCGCCGATAACGTTCTGCCCGGCAACGAAGGCCGCAATTATGTCCTCAGAAAAATCATGCGCCGCGCGATTTATCAGGGACATCACACGCTTCAGTTGACCGAAGCCTTTTTCTACAAGGTGACTGAATTCGTCGTCGAACAGATGCGCGAAGCTTTTCCAGAGCTTGAAGCTTCAAAGGAATTTATCGAGCGCATGGTCAGGCTCGAAGAGGAGCGTTTCAGCTCCACTCTTATCATCGGCCTGCAAAAGCTCGACGCTCTCTTCTCGTCCATTAACGAAGGCGAGCGACCCGATTACAAAGAACTCGCGCGTCTCTACGACACCTTCGGCACGCCGCGCGACCTGATTCGTGTGAGCATGGAAGAGCGCGGTTTTCAGGTTGAAGAAGATCAGTTTAACGAACGCTTCGACATTGCCCTGCGCGAGATTCAGCAGGCGAGCGTGCGCGACCATGAAGTTGCGCGCACTAAAGCCAAACCCGTCTACGCGCAGGTTGCGGAGCGCATCGGGAAAGGCGAGTTCACAGGCGATGAAGGGACGCGTCTGGATGAGGCGCGCGTCCTCGCTCTCATCAATGGCGATGAAGAAGTAGACGAGTTGCGCGAAGGTGAAGAGGGCGAGGCAGTGCTTGATAAAACTCCCTTCTATGCTGAATCGGGCGGGCAAGTCGGAGACACGGGCTTCATGGCTGCCGGTAATACTCATGTAGTGGTCAACGATACTGTCTCGCCTGCGAGCGGTCTCATCATTCATCGCGTGACTGCTGAGCGCGGCAAGTTGCGCGTCGGAGATAAAGTAACGGCAAGTGTTGATACGGAGAAGCGTGATGCCACGCGGCGCAATCACACTGCTACACACTTGATGCACGCGGCTTTGCGTGAAGTCCTCGGCACGCACGTCAAGCAGGCAGGCTCTATCGTCGCGCCGAATTACTTGCGCTTCGACTTTTCGCACTTTCAGCCATTGACGCGTGATGAAATTGCAGAGATTGAAGGACTGGTCAATTATCAGATCATTCGTAACGAGAAGGTGCAGACGGATGTGCTCTCGCTGGAAGAAGCGATGCAGTCGGGTGCGATGGCTTTGTTCGGGGAAAAGTATGCGGAGAAGGTGCGCGTGTTGACTGTGCCGGGATTCTCGAAAGAGTTGTGCGGCGGGACGCATGTGCGTGCGACGGGCGACATCGGTCTGTTCAAGATTACGAGCGATGAATCAATCGCTTCGGGCACGCGGCGCATACGCGCGGTGACGGGCGCAGACGCTTTCACGCGCTTTCAGGAGACTGAGGCTCTGGTGGATCAGGTCGCAGGTGAGCTGCGGACTTCGCGCACGGAAATTCCGGCGGCGATTGAGCGGCTGCTGGAAGAACTCAAGAAGGCGCGGCGCGAGGCTGATGAGTTGCGTTTGAAGATTGCGACGGGCGCGGTCGGCTCCGCTTCAAATGGAAACGAAGCGCGGGAGGTCGCGGGCGGAGTCAAGGTGCTGGCACGCGAAGCGAGCGGCCTTGACGCGGCGGGAATGCGACAGCTTTCGGATACGCTGCTGGCGCGCACAGGCTCGGGCGTCGTCGTGCTCGGTCGCAGCAACGACGACGGCAAAGTGTCGCTCATCGTGCGGACTTCCACAGACCTCTTGAAGCGCGTTCCGGCGGGACAGGTCATCAAAGAACTCGCCACGATGGTCGGCGGGCGCGGCGGCGGCAAGCCTGACATGGCTGAGGGCGGCGGCAGTCAACCTGAAAAACTGGCGGAAGCTCTGGAGGCCAGTTACGGCATCATCGAACGACTTCTCGCAGGAGAGGGCAAGCAGCAAGCAAGTAACTAAGTTGGCAAGTGCAGCAGGTAAAAATTTCACTTGCTGACAGACAACACACTAAACCACACGAAGAGGTACGAAATCACGCTAATCTTTCGCGTCACTTGTTTCGCGTAACTTCGTGGATCGTTTGGCCTGCTTAATTTTTTTAACTACGACCGAAGAACGCGAGCGCAGAGTGCCAGAACTTTGCGCTCGCGTTTTTACTTTCTTCCGTCTTGAAATGCTCGCAGTGATTACGCGGGCATCGCTTTTTGTTTATCCGTCAGGATGATGTTCATCTTTTCGAGAGTCATGCGATTGAGCGTGCCTGTCGCTTTGACGCCCTCCGCTTCCTGATACTTCTTGAGACCAGCGCGCGTGTCCGTGTCCAGCACGCCCGTCTCGCTGCCGCCGTAAAACCCGCGCTGCTTGAGAATCGCCTGAGCCTGCTTGATCTGGTCTTTCGTCGCGCGGAAGACAGGGCCGCGCTTCTTCTTCGTCGTCTCAGTTCGCGTGGTCGTTGATGTGTTGGCGTTATTGTTCTGCGCTGCCGTCGTGATTGAAAGAGCAAGCACAAGCGTCAGTAACGCAGAAAGGAGTTTCGTCATATTGTCTCCTTAAAATTTTTTGTGTGAGGCGCGCAGAGGTTGGGCGCGCTGAAGATGTGCGAGGTGTCGTCGTGCGAGAGATAAAGCCCCGATATCATACTACTTATGTCAAGCCCCATGACTTTTAACCGCATGAAGCTTAGGGCGAACGCATCTTAAATTTCTCAATTAAGCGAGTTGTGGCATTCTCCTGAT
>CAXTPS010000056.1:0-17387 GCA_964246305.1 uncultured Pyrinomonadaceae bacterium | reverse complement strand
CGCAGGGGAGAGCCAGTGTGCTCACGTCGTTTGCGGATTCGACTGCCTTCAGAGAGGTGGCGGGCACGCTTTACAGAGAGACGTTGTGGCTCATCCCTGACCAGCTTGGCACTCCGAGGATAATAGCCGAGCGCACTGGCACATTGGCAGGCATCAAGAGACATGACTATTTGCCGTTTGGCGAGGAGGTCAAGTCAGGCGTGGCAGGCCGGACTGACGGGCAAGGTTACGTCAGCGATAGTGTGAGAGAGCAGTTCACCTCCAAAGAGAGAGATGATGAGACGGGATTGGATTTCTTTGGCGCGAGATATTATGCGAGCGCGCAAGGAAGGTTCACAAGCATTGATCCAATACTCGTGAAAGCATCTCGATTATTTGATCCTCAACGTATCAACTTATATATTTATGGAAGAAACAATCCTTCAAAATATAAGGACCCTGATGGTAAGGATATTGTGCTGGGCACGCAAGACAAGTCAGAACAGAAAATACTTACCCAAGCACTGGTCGAAATTGCAAAGACGGCATCCGGCAGGGAGTTTCTCACTAAATTGGATAAAATGAATGTTGTCTTCTCGCTTACTGTTGGAAAAGCGGAAGACAAGAGTGGAAACGAAAATTATGGTAGAACCAGAATTGACCAAGATCAAGCAAAGCAGATATTAGGAAAGGGTGAGCAAGCAAAGGGCACCATTTCTATTATGATCAACCCGAGCCTGATAAAGAACGATACAAAGGAAAACAGTAAAATCGAGGAGGTTAACAAAGGGGCAGAGGCGAATGGAATGAAACCAAAAGCCTTGCCGTATCCTGATGTGCCTCAAGGGAAAAGCGATGAGACTAGAAACGCTGAGGCATTAGGTCATGAACTTACGCATGGAGAAAAAGATGTTGAGATAGGGAGCGGAGGTTCTGAAGATGCGGCAACGGATGCTGCTAGAGAGATGTTGAATGATCCGAATAAAGCCGAAAACCCCAAGAAATTTATTGAAGAACTTATACAGCCTAAAAAACAACTATGATAAGGAGCGACAGCGCTTCCGTTTCTGTTAACTGACGCGCTTGGGCTGGCAAAAGCATCGTGGGGTGTTAAACTTGTAGCTAATTGCTTGGAGTGATAAATGAAAAAGTATTGTAGTCTTCTGATAGTAATTTTGCATGTGCTTTGGGGGCAGTCGTCAGTTAGTTGTGGACAGGAACCATTCGCAGATGTGGATTTAAAAGATATGGAAATTACCATGAAGGCAGATAATGAGCACTGCTATGGCGCTCGGTGTCCGGTATATTTTATTTCCATCAAGGGTGACGGAACAGTTACTTATGAAGGATTATCTAATGTCCTTACCACAGGTAGACGATCTTACAAACTATCAGAAGCTAAAGTGCGAAGACTTGTGCAAGAGTTCTATAGGATAAATTTCTTTTCTCTTAAAGACACTTACAATGATTATAGTCAGGATCACTCAGCGGGCGTAAGCACTTCTATTAGAATTGGCGACAAAACGAAAAGCGTTTACGACTTTCTTGGGGCTCCAAATGACTTGGTTAAGCTTGAAAGAAGAATCTTACAGATTAGCGGCGCCTATCATCTAATCAAAAGAGATTAGAATTTGAGAGATGACCCACTGATTAAAGATAAATACTTCAGAGGCTGTCTCACAAAAACTATGCTTATCATTTGACCTTGCATATAACAGTTTTGGTCAACTATGGATCTGATCATAAGAGTTACGGCCAAAAACAGCTCCATCCTCGAATCGTAATATAGCCGTAAGCCCAGCGAATTTATGTGCTGAAACATGCTTCTCTGTTCCGTGTAATCTCCCAAGATATAGAGTCTCCTCCCTACACTTCACGCAACCACACTGACAGTGAATACGTGACAGACCTCTACGAAGCATTCTGGCAGAGGTCGCCGGACGGATCGGAGTTGAGTCGCTGGATGAGCAAGGTGACATCGCAGGGGAGAGCCAGTGTGCTCACGTCGTTTGCGGATTCGACTGCCTTCAGAGAGGTGGCGGGCACGCTTTACAGAGAGACGTTGTGGCTCATCCCTGACAACTTGGGCACGCCCCGCATGATAGCGGAGAGAACGGGTTCACTGACAGGGATGAAGCGGCATGATTACTTGCCTTTTGGAGAAGAGGTCAAGTCAGGCGTGGCAGGCAGGACGAGCGCACAGGGCTATGTCTCGGATAATGTGCGGCAGCAGTTCACTGATAAAGAGAGAGATAATGAGACGGGCTTGGATTATTTTGGAGCTAGGTATTACAGTTCGTCCCTAGGTCGCTTTACTTCAATTGATCCATTGCTGGCAAGCGGACGTGTGTCTCGACCTCAAAGCTGGAATAGATATACGTATGTCTTGAACAATCCTTTACGTCTGATTGACCCCGATGGTCTGCAAGAGCAAGACCCGCCGAAGGGAGAGAGTGGGATTGTAGAGTTGAACCCTCAAGACACAGTGCGTGTCTATACCATTATTGATGGAAGCAAATCGTTGACACTGCCGTCAATAATAGATTACGCCAAATCGTTACTCGACGCGTTCCCATCGCTTCGTACTGATGGCGAAGTTGATGGCGGCGGCGGCGGGGGTGCTCCGACAGGTGGCATGGGCGGGGATGTCGGCGGTGCCGGTGGTGGTCCGGAATTAATAATTATTGAGGGAGAATTAGTCGAAGCCATTGAATCCCCTAAGCTACCGTCACAGCTAACTCCAGCAGAAGAGAATTTTGGAAATATGGCTGGGGCTACCAGAGGAATGGATGGTAGGGTTTTAGGTGAATCAGAGGTAGGGGAATTTAATTCGTTTGCCGAACGCACTAGAGCAGCAGGGTTAACAGAGAACCCTAACCGAACAGGAGATTGGGGTAGAGTAGGTGACAATGGAAAATTTAAGTCGGTTGTCAGAATTGATGTAGGTGAACCGGGCAAATCTGGCGAGAGTGGACGAACGCATCTTCACATAGCGGGAGAGAAAGAGCACCTCCCTCTAACAACTAAGTTTCCCGGCGAAAAGTAATCAAAGAGGTGAGCATGTTAAGTAAGCTAGACTATTTGCATGATTGTTCGTTGTTAGAGTTCAAGTATGATTCGTCACGGGCGGGCGACCGCCAGTTACTTCTGTTAGTAAAAGTAGACGCTCAGGTCAGCCTCCCGGAATGGGAAGGGTGTTTGTTACGTATTTCCCTATTAGATGTTTATCTGTTTCGTTGTACAGTCTGGGGACATACTACGAGTTATGAGGAGATAGACAGATGGCGCGAAGGAGTATCTCAGGAAACAGAATCAGACCTAAAGAGAGGTATAGCAATAGGCTTAAATGTTCCACCACTTAAGTTCACGGTGTCATTTCATACTGGCTCGTACTTTGAAATAGTTTGTAAAGAGCTGGTAATCGAGATTTTAGAGAATGATAATTAATTGAGATTACTTTCAAAAGGCCATTGTGAAGGGAGGTCGCCCTTCAATCTGAGCTGTGATAACAATCAAAGGTATGGGCAGTGTCCAGAACTTTGTGTAAATGATCGTCACTAGAGGACAGGTATCCTGTCCTCTAAATGAATCGCAAAGCGATTGAGTGCCGCGCGCCAGTCAAGGTTGTCAGATGAATTGTGTAAACGAATTTTCGTCCAGAGTCGTCATAGGACCTTCAAAGATGATTGCTAAGGCCTGCCTCGCCTGACTCCAATGCTGGTTGGCATAGATTATCGATCATCAATTACATTTCGTAATTCATCCCTCTGATCCGTGCATACTGTATTGAGTAAGCCGCATTCTTGTGCCCGAGATGTCGCTGCACGGCTACGATATTTTCAGTTGCAGAATGGACAGATCACGCGCGCCGGAGTGAGAGCAGTGTGCGAGCAATGGGGAGAGTTCACCACCATCGTCGCCGCCACATGGGGAGCCAACACGACGGGAGAGAATGAGCGCACGGAGCATTTCCTCTGGAATGTCTACTTGGGAGCACAGGGCTACGTGCCCTCCGCCGCACAGATGCAGCCGCAGACCGATGCCCTCAACACGGCTTCGGCACAGGGAGAGGAAGCCGTCATCACAAAGGCCAAAGAGCTAGCCAGAGCACAGATCGAAGCCACTGCCTACACTGCGCGCAATCGAACCGACAGTGAATACGTGACAGACCTCTACGAAGTGTTCTGGCAGAGAGCGCCGGACGCAACTGAGTTGAGTCGCTGGATGAGCAAGGTCACGAATTGGCCTGCTGCGCATGACTACGGGCTGATCTATGATTGGTCCCTCAAGGTCGCTCTGCTGCTGAAAGAAATCGCGATGATAAGTGGACTGTGCCGTGTATAAATCACTCTCGCGTAACACATGTCCCTTTTCAGGCTTGCGTGTGGTGAAGACTGCGTGTCCTCGTAAACTAAACGGTGAGGTTAAGAAGGCCAGCTCGCCTCTGGCTCTGAATACGAGCGCAGCTATGATGAGCGGCAAGAATATGATTGTGAGGTTAAGCCAATTTCTGGAGAGCCATCGCCCTTTCTTACCTGCTTCAGTCTCGCGCTCGCCTTGTACAGCTAGAACATCAATCAGTCTTTCGTGATCAGTGTTCGTCAGCTCGGCGGCGTCATCAACTTCCCACATGAAATCAACGCCCAGATAATCCCACAAATCATCCATATTCTCGATTCCACTGCGGAATAATATCTCAGCTTCATTGAGCGTGAAGCCCTCGAATTTAGGGCTATCGAAGAGAATGAAATATCTGATCTGGAAGTCATTTGTGAGAAGCTTGATTAATAGAGCCTGAACACCGACAAAATATTCCTCTCCGAGAGTTTATGTCAATATCGAAATTTCCGTCTCAGCTCGACCGGAAATGTCGCCGCAAAATTCCGTCTCTCTAATTTACAGGTACGAGTTTACGACGGGATTCCGGCACGTGCTCTCAATTTTTGTAGATGTTCCTCCACAGGCGCGCGCTTTTTTGTGATACGCTTGAGCCGGGATGATCTTACCGTGGAAGAGTGGGAGCACGTTTGGCAGCAAGCTGTGGTTGCTCGTCGCGGGCAGGTTGGCGGCAGCCGTTCTGCTGTTGATAGCCAGCGCGCTCTGGACGCGCGAACAGCTTGGCGCGCTTGATCGTGACGGGTGGCACGACACGCTGCCGATCTTCGTCGCGGTCGTGGCGCTCTCGCTCTGTTATGCCATCGCACTGCGCTTTAACGGCAGGCTGCGGCTACAGGCGAGCATACAGTTGTGCGCGGACGTAGCTCTGGTGACGTGGCTGGTCTGGGCGACGGGCGATGTCACTTCGCCTTACACGGTTCTCTATATCATCATCATCGCCGTCTCAAGCCTGCTGCTCGGCCCGCGCGCGGCGATTTACGCTTCGGTCGGCTGCGCTGCGATTTTTACATCCATCTCGCTCGCAGCCGTGACCGGCATCCTGCCGCGCTTCGCACGCGTCGCGCCCGAGACATCTTATATAAAAACCATTCAGACCATCGGCCTCAATGATGTAGCCTTTCTGGTCGTCGGGCTGCTCGCGGCTCGACTGGCCGAGCGTCAGACGCGTTACGATGTGGAGCTGATAGAGACGACACAGACGCTCGCCAACCTGCGCGCGTTGCACGAGCGCATCGTCGAGTCAATCCGCTCCGGCGTCATCACGACTGACCTCGAAGGGAATATTTATACTTTCAATAATGCGGCGGAAGAGATTACCGGCTACGAAGCGTCGGACGTGCGCGGTCAGGCCGCGACGATTTTTTTCGGAGAGCTGGACGAGCGCGTGCGCGACTCTCTGCGCGCAGCCGCGACCGGCGAGCCGACGCCGCGTTTTGAAGCCGACTGTCTCTCTTCCGATGGATTGCACCTGCGTCTGGGCTTCGGCATCTCGCCGCTCTTTTCGGAAGCGGGCGAGACGACCGGCCTCGTCATTACCTTTCAGGATTTGACGGACGTGCGCGCGATGGAAGAGACTTCGCGCCGTCAGGACAGGCTGGCCGCGGTCGGGCGCGTCGCAGCAGGGATAGCTCACGAAATTCGCAATCCGCTCGCAGCCATGCGCGGCGCGATTCAGGTCTTGCACTCGGACATACAGGCCGGTTCGTCGGAGGCGCAACTGATGGAAATCATCCTGCGTGAATCGGACAGGCTCAATAAGATTATCGCGGACTTTCTGACCTACGCCCGCCCGCACACAGGAGCCTTCACGAGCGTTGACCTGCGCGAGCCGCTGCACGAGACTTTTACGCTCCTGCGCCATAGTCCTGAGATACGCGACGGCCACATGCTTGAAGATGTCCTGCCTGACGAGCCGATGATAGCGAGCGCGGATTCCGCGCAGTTCAAACAGGTCTTCTGGAATCTGTCGCGCAACGCGATGCAGGCAATGCCCGATGGCGGAACCCTGCGCGCAGAACTGAAGCGCACCAGCGCGGGAAGATTACGCATCACCTTCAAAGACACAGGACAGGGAATGACGCCGCAAAAGGTCGAACAATTATTCGAGCCTTTCTCCTCCTCGACTTCTGGCGGCACGGGACTCGGACTTTCTATCGTCTATCAAATCATCCGGGATCATGGCGGCACGATCAACGTTCGCAGCCGCGAGGGAGAGGGAACAACGATTACGATTGAATTACCGGAAAACAGGAGACAGGAGACAGAAGACAGGAGACAGAAGGAAGAGGGTTGAATTTGGAAGACCGTCTTAGCAGACCACTGGCAAAATCTTTTCAGGACTTGATCGTGTGGCAAAAGGCGCACCTTTTCGTCTTGTCTATTTATCGTTTTACAGATAGATTTCCCCGAAGTGCGATTTATGGATTAACATCACAGTTCAGGCGAGCGGCGGTTTCTATTCCGGCTAATATTGCAGAAGGTTTCAAGAAAAAGGGGCGCAGTGATAAAGCTCGCTTTATGAACATCGCACAAGGGTCGCTTGAAGAGTATCGCTATTACTTAATTTTAGCGCATGACCTTGGATATGGAGACAGTCAAGAACTATTATCACAACCTGACGAGGTTAGTAGATTGCTGGCGAAATATCATGACGCGATATTAGCGGCTCTTAACTAATAACTTCTGTCTCCTGTCTCCTGTCTCCTGTTACTATTATGGCTAATCTTTTAATCGTTGATGACGAGCAAGGAATACGACAACTGCTGACGCTCGTCTTTGAGCGCGCGGGTCATCATGTGCGTGTGGCGGAGGGCGGGCGTCGCGCGCTTGAGTTGCTGCGCGCAGATAATGTTGACCTGATTATTTCTGATGTGAAGATGCCTGACATGAACGGCATCGAATTGCTGCGTGCGGCGCGCGAGGTCGTGCCGGATGTGGCGGTCGTGATGATGACCGCCTTTGCGACCGTGGACACGGCGCGTGAGGCGTTTAAGCTCGGCGCGGATGATTTTATACAGAAGCCTTTCGATGTGGACGAGCTGAAGATGATCGTAGCGAAGGCTCTGGAAAAGCTTGACCTCGTCAAAGAGAACAGGGCTTTCAAGCGAGCGCAGCGCGAACGCGGCTCGCTCGGAAATATCATCGGTCGCTCGGCGCGTATGCAGGCCGTCTACCAGATGATTGAGACGGTCGCGGAAGTTCAGTCCACCATTCTCGTGACGGGCGAATCCGGCACGGGCAAGGAACTTGTCGCGCGTGCCATACACGATCTCTCGCCGCGTGCGGAAAAACCTTTCATCTCGATTAACTGCGGCGCGTTCACGGAGACGCTGCTCGAATCCGAGCTGTTCGGTTATGTGAAAGGAGCTTTCACGGGCGCGGCGGCGAATCGTAAGGGCTTGTTTGAGGCGGCGCACAGGGGAACTATTTTTCTGGACGAGATCGGCGAGATGTCGCCCGCCATGCAGGTCAAGCTCCTGCGCGTTCTGCAAGAGCGAAAGGTGCGTCCCGTCGGCGCGCATGAAGAGCTGGAGACGGACACGCGCGTCATCGCCGCGACGAACCGCGATCTCTCGGCGATGGTCAGGGACGGAGGCTTTCGCGAAGACCTCTTTTATCGCGTCTCTGTGATTCCGATTGAGCTGCCCCCCTTGCGCGACCGCAGCGAAGACATTCCCGAGCTGGCCGAACACTTCGTCAACAAGTTCTGTCGCCAGACGGGACGCGCGCTTTCAATCAGCGAAAAAACTTTAAGCCTGCTGGAAGCCTACGCTTGGCCGGGCAACGTGCGCGAGCTTGAGCACACGATTGAGCGCGCCGTCGCGCTCGAACGCACAGAAGCGATTCAACCCGAACGCCTCCCCGAAGCCATCACCAATTACAATCCTGTGCGCTCGGCCTCTGCCAACGCGCTTCCGGAAGATGGACTTAACATCACGGCGCATCTGGAGCATCTCGAAAAAAACTATGTGCTCGAAGCTCTCCAGAGAACCGGCGGCAATCAGACGCGCGCCGCAGAGATGCTGCATCTCTCAGTCCGCTCGCTCAGACACCTGCTGGACAAGCACGGCATTCGCGGGATGACCGCGCAACTCAGAGACTCTGCCGCACGCGGCGCGGCTGAATAATTCCGACAGCGCATTCAGGTGAACAAAGAAAAAGGAGCGAAGGCTGTGATGCCCTCGCTCCTTAGTTGTTTCAGGTTAGTGTGTGGGTTAGTTGCCGAGAACCTTAGCTCCGTTGGCTCCAACGCCAGCCATGTCAACTTCGGCAAAAGGCGTGGGCAAGTTGGCTGCCAGCGCGTCGTAGTAAATCACGCCGTCCTGTGTGATACCGAAGCGGCGCGTGCCGGTCTGCAAGACGCCGGAAGTGGAGGTCGGATTGGAAGTCGCGCGGAACTTGGCAGGCTGGGTCGTAGACGAAACCGTCGGGGTAACGACGAAGCTATAACCGCTCTTGGTGCCGCTCGAGAGCTGGGAATCAACTAAGCCAGCGCCGGTAGGCTGAGGTCCAAGCTGGGCCATCGTGCCGAATTCGTTTGCGCCCGCTGTGGCCTGATAAGTGGCCTGCGAACTGTGAAGCGTGCGCAGTGAAGCGATGGACGAGCCTTCGTTAGCTGCACGACGGGAAGCGAGAAGATTCGGGATGGCGATGGCGGCGATAATGCCGATGATCGCGACGACGATAAGAAGTTCGATGAGAGAGAAGCCGGATTGGCCTTTACGCTGTTGCATCAGTTTTTTTTTGCTCCTTAGAGAAATCAGGTTGAAGTTTAGAATTTTCTCGCGCCATCGGAGGCCATCTCAGGCAATGTGCCGCGCACTGCGCGAATCGGTCAGTCCCCTGCATTACAAGAGTCGTGCCACATGTCTGACATTTTGCAAACAGGTCAGGCTGCTTCACTTTCACTCAATTTGCGCTAAAAAGCAGGAGTTCAGCCGCCCTTCTCTCAAGCTCACTAACAGTTTTCGTCAGATGCCCTATGACGTTTTTTGTCAAAGCTTCATCACAAGCGATGCAAAGAAGCATAAAGGTTAAGCGATTTTACTCTGTGTTCCCTGTGTTCTTCCGTGTTCCTCTATATAGCTATAGATATTTGTGAGACCGTGGCACGCAGATTGTTGAGCGGGGTTGGACACTTTCGCGCACAGCGCGGCACGCGAGCCTGAGACCGTCGTTACCATCGCGCGAGAAAGGTTTCTCGAATCACTAACTCCTCTTAGAGTATTAAGGACGGCATAAAGCATATGCAACAACATCAAGGCCAGCGTGGATTTTCTCTGATCGAACTTCTGATCGTCGTCACCATCATCGGCATCATCGCCTCAATCGCCATCCCGAATCTTCTGGCTACGCGCCGCGCCGCCAATGAAGGCTCGGCCATCGCCTCTATGCGCGTTGTCTTCAGCTCCAACGCCGGGTATCAGGTGACGACCGGCGGCGGCGAATACGCGCCTGACTTCACTGCTCTAAAAAACGCCAACCTGATTGACGCGCAGATCGGCACGGCTCCCAACCAGAAGAGCGGTTACACCTTCGCCATCAACCGCACAGTTGCCACTACGACCGATCTGCCGACGTTCTGGATAACCGCCAATCCGATGCAAAGCTCCGGCGTCATGCAAACGGGCACTCGCCGCTTCGGCACGAATCAGGGCGGAGTGATCTACTATGACGCCACACCGGGCGCAACTCTCGGCACGGCTCTGACCTATGCACAGATGACTGGTCTAGGCACAGGCGGCATCAAGGTGCTGGGCAACTAAAACTTTCACGCGGGCGCATGACGCGCAGGGCGCGCAGGGCGCGAATGTTAATGAGCATGGTCATGCAGGAAGAGTGCACGCACACCGTTGACACGCTTGCGGGTCAAGCCTCTAACTCTCTCGATTCTCAATCTTCACACACTCCGGGCCGCGCTCTTTTCTCAGGAGCGCGGCTCGCTTTTTGTCTCTTTCTGCTCACGACTTCTCTCTACTGCCTGCTCGCCTACATTCCTTTCACATATCACTGGGTCGTCAAAGGCGAGCTGCTCGCGTGGCTGCCCGCCTTCGTCAAGTATCATCCATGCTTTTATCTGGCCGCGCTCGGCCTCGTCGCTCCGACCGTCGCGCGCGACATGCAACGCGCAGGGACGCGCCGCCTCGTCCTCAGCTTCTACATCTTTCACATCGCCGCCGGAGCATGGTTGATCTTCTACCCGCTCTTGCCCTCGCTTGAGAATGACGCGAGCAGTTTCAAGTGGTCGCTCATCGCTCTGACGCCTCTGCTCTGGCTCGCGGCGATTGACTTCGCAGGCCATTTCAACCGCCAGCGTTGGGAGCAGGAAGAGCCGTCTCAGGCGCGGCATCTGACGATAAAGAGCGCAGCCTTGCCCGCGCTTTTCCTCTCGCTGCTCTACGCAAGCATCTGCTACCTGCGTTTCCGCGCGATGCTCAGCTTCACGAAGACGGAGCTGTTCATCATCGCCTGCTGGACGACCGTTTCACACCTGCTCGTCTTTCTCTCAGTCTTCATCATTCTCAATCTGGCGCGCATCCTCGCAAACAGATTTCGCACACCGGCCAAAGCGCGCTTTCTGTTCTCAGTCCTGCTGGCGAGCATCCTCTGCGCGCTCGTCGTGCGGCAACTGATTCTCCCGGCCATCTCGCTCGACGGATACATGGCGAACATCTACGCCCTCGCCGTCTCGCTCACGGTCGCACTGCTTTTAAGCGGGAGCAAGCTTCGACAGCAGGGCGCGTGCAAATATGAAGAAACAAAAACTGAGCGGGAAACAAATATTGAGCAGGAAACAAATAATGAGCAGGATGGAAATCACGGCTTTATCAATCTCAGCCGACTCAGATCGAGCTTCACTCTCAAGCGCGTGCTCTGTTGCGCGGCTCTGATATTTCCTGCTTATCTCATCCCCGCGAGCGTCGCGCGCATGGACTGGGATTTTCTGATGCAGAAGCTTTCGGTCATCGCTATCTGGACGACCGCGTTCGTCATCTGGAATGCGACGGCCAGAGTGCGCGTGTCTGAGAGCAAGAGGCATGAAAGCAAGAGGCCGTATCCTGTTTTCGCTCTCGTCCTGATTGCCGCCATGAGCTTTGGCGCATACAGGCTGTTGAGCCTTTCCGAATCGCGCCTGCCGCATCTGCTACGCAACGACAAGCTCAACGTCGGCGCGACGCTTGAGCAGTATGCGACCTATGACATCTCTTTCAAGGTCGCGCATGATGTCATCTCAAGCGTCTTCGATTTCTCTTTCTCCAACTTCCTGCGCCGCCATGTAAGCCTCGTCCCCACAGCCAACGCCGCGTCGTCACAACCGGATGAAGACAACGGCTTTTACGCTTATCTGAGGAAGAACACGAACCTCATGCCGTCGGTCAAAGTCGAGCCGGTCGAAGTCAAACTTGTCGAAGACCTGAAGCGCACGAGCGGCGACAAGCCGAACATCTTTATCTTCGTCGTGGACAGCCTGCGCCCGGATTACCTCTCGCCTTACAACAGCAAAGTCACCTTCACGCCCAACGTCGAAAGCTTCGCGCGCGAGAGCGTCGTGATGCAGAACGCCTTCACGCCCTACGGCGGCACAGTCCTCGCGGAGCCTTCTATCTGGACCGGCACGATGCAGCTTCACAAGCAGTTCGTAGAGCCTTTCTATCCCATGAACGCGCTGCAAAAGCTGGTCGAGACGGAAGACTATCAGCCCTACATCACCATTGACCCTGTGCTCAAGATTATCGTCAAGCCTTCGCAGTCAATCGTCGAGCTGGACAAAGATAAAACCAACTGGCAGCAGCTTGATTTAGGAGGCACGCTCAGGGAGCTGCGCGCGAAGATGGAAGCGAGAGAGGATAAATCGCGCCCGATCTTCGCTTACACGCAGGCTCAGAACATACATATACACAAGCTCAACCGCGAACGCAGAGAAAGCCCTCCGGCTTACGAATTTGACGGCTTCGACTCTTACTGCGCTTCGCAGGTCAAGCACATTGACGAAGGCTTCGGCGAGTTCATAACTTATCTGAAAGAGAGCGGGCAGTATGACAACAGCATTGTCGTGCTCACTTCGGATCACGGCGATTCAATCGGCGACGGAGGCCGATGGGGACACGCCAACTGGATTTTCCCGGAAGTCATGCGGATTCCGATCATCATTCACCTGCCGACAAAATATCAGAAGAGCCTGTACTGGAATCCGCAGAGCATCGCGTTCTCGAATGACATTACGCCGAGCCTCTATTACATGCTCGGGCACAGGCCCATCGTGCGTAATGAAATCTTCGGCAAGCCGCTCTTCACGCTGACCGAAAAGGAGCAGGCCGATTACCAGCAGAGGCCGTACATGGTCGCTTCAAGCTACGGGCCGAACTACGGAATCCTGAGCGACAACGGGCGCAACTTCTTTTTCTCGGATGCTGTGAACAGCAAAGATTATTTCTTCGACCTCAAAGACGACCCTAAGGGTGCGCGCAATCTGGTCACGGCGGAGTTGCGTGCTAAAAACGAAAAGCTGATTCGCCACTATATCGAAGCCATAAATAATTTTTACCATTTTGACCCGGAACAATCGGAGAGCGGAGGCAAGTGATTGTATAATGAGCGCGAGCATGGAGATCATCAGTCACAAAACCGACGCACAGCCACGTGCCGAGAGGCAGGCCAAGACCATCGAGCGCGTGTATGTCATCGCCCGTAACGCCTTTCGCGAAGCCCTGCGCGACCGCGTGCTTTATAACCTCGTGTTGTTCGTGCTGCTGCTGACGGTTGCAGCGATTTATCTGGGCGAGCTGTCCGCCGGACAGGAAGCCAGAATCATCGTCAACATGGGTTTGAGCGCGATGCTGCTTTTCGGCGCGTTCATCTCAATCTTCGTCGGCGTCGGCCTCGTCTACAAAGAGATCGAGCGGCGCACGGTCTACGCCATCTTCTCAAAACCCGTCGGGCGCGGAGAGTTTCTGGTCGGAAAATATCTCGGACTTTGCCTGACGCTCGCGGTCAACACGGCTGTCATGGGCGCGGGCGTCTCGCTCGCTTTGATGTACGTGAGCGGCGGTTGGGACCCGCTCGTCGCAAGCATCTGGCCTGCCGTGCTGATGATCTACATGGAGCTGATGATCCTGACGGCGGTCGCGCTTCTCTTCTCTTCATTCTCAACGCCCGCGCTCTCTGCTCTCTTAACTTTTTTCGTCTTCATCATCGGGCATTTCAGCGCAGACCTGAAAACTCTGGCGTCTTCGATGGGCACGACGAGCGCGCAACGGCTCTTCGGCGCGCTCTACTATCTGTTGCCGAACCTGTCGAACTACAGCTTTATCACGCCCGCCGCACACGGGCAGACGCCTCAACCCTCTATGATGCTCGCGTCTTTCGCTTACGCGGTGATGTACATCACGATTCTGCTCGCCGCCGCGACGCTCATTTTTAATCGCCGCAACTTCAAATGAACGAGCCGCAGGACACTTCGTCAGTGTACGCGAACAAGAGCAGGCAGCGACAAACTCTCGCGCTGGCGTTTGTCGTCCTGTCCGGTTTCGCAGCCGTCATCGCTCTCAGCCGTTGGATGGACGGGCATCGCCCTGCGCCTGACGCGAAGCTGGAGGAGGAGCGTTTGTACCTGACGGGCAACACGCTCAAGCGCATGAGCCTTGGATTTAACGGTCTCGTCGCCGACTGGTACTGGATGCGCTCGCTGCAATACGTCGGGAATAAGATGTTGAATCATCCGGGCGAAGTGCAGATAGACAATCTGGGGCCGCTCGACATGCGACTGCTCTACCCGCTGCTCGATACTGCGACGACGCTCGACCCGCAGTTCCTCGTCGCCTACAAGTACGGAGCGGTCGTGCTGCCCACGATCAATGAAGAGCAAGCGATCAAGCTCATCAGAAAAGGGATGGAGCAGAACCCGGAAGACTGGCGGCTCTATCAACATCTAGGCTACATCTACTGGAAGCACGGCGAGTACAAACTGTCGAGCGAGACTTATGGCGAAGGCGCAAAGAAATCCGGCGCGCCGCCGTGGATGCGTGAGATGAGCGCGAGGATGGCTGCGGAGGGGGGCAGCCATGATACTGCGCGCGAGATTTATACGCGGCTTTACGAGCAGACGGATGACGCGAAGGTCAAAGACCTGCTCGCACGCAGACTGATGCAGGTGGATGCGCTCGAAGAGCTTGATGCGATTAATGCTGCGTTCAAGAATTTCCAGCAGCGCAACGGTCGCTGTCCGAATACATGGCGAGAGGCTTCGGCGGAGTTGCGCGCCGCGCGACTTCCAAACGGCAAGCCGCTCAGGCTCGATGCGTCGGGCGTGCCGCTCGACCCGGCAGACACGCCTTACGTGCTCAAGAATAGTTGCGAGGTACGTCTGGACTATCTATCCAGAGTGCCATCTCAATAACAGGAGTCAGAAGTCAGGTGTCAGAAGTCAGAATAAAAGCGGTTTTCAGCTTCTTTATGCTGAGTTCCGAGTCCTGAGTCCTGAGTCCGGGAGTTAATCATGTCCGCTGTAGTTGAGATCGAAAATCTGACGAAGGATTATGAGGTCGGCTTCTGGCGCAAGCGCAAGGTGCGTGCGCTCGACGGGTTGTCGCTCAAAGTTGAGGGCGGAGAAATCTTCGGTTTTCTCGGCGCGAACGGCGCGGGCAAAACGACGACGCTCAAGCTCCTGATGCGTCTCATCTATCCGAGCGCGGGGCAGGCCAGAATCTTAGGCCGCGACATCGGCGACGTGCGGATGCACGCGCGCATCGGCTATCTGCCGGAAAATCCGTACTTCTATGATTATTTGACGGCGCGCGAATTTCTGGAATACTGTGCGGAGCTTTTCGGCTACAGCCGCGTCGAAAGAAAGAGGCGTGCGGAAGATTTGCTGCGCCGCGTGCATCTTGAGGAGAAGAGCTGGAACAAGCAGTTGCGCAAATTTTCCAAAGGCATGTTGCAGCGCGTCGGGCTGGCTCAGGCTCTTATCAACGATCCCGAGATAGTTTTCCTTGACGAGCCGATGAGCGGCCTCGACCCGGTTGGACGCAGGCAGGTGCGCGATCTCATAGCCTCTCTGCGCGATAGCGGCACGACCGTTTTCATGTGCTCGCACATACTCTCCGACATAGAAGTCCTGTGCGACCGCGTGGCGATTATGCGTCAGGGAAGGCTAGCCGAAACAGGCCGCCTCGAAGAGTTGCGCGCACACGCCGGAGACAAACTCCGCATAGAGATTACAGTCGCCGGAGCCGATGCCGCCGCAATAGCTGAAAAACTTCCCGCGCTCGATGGCGCGAGCGTCGAGCCGACTGCGGGCGGCGCGCGGATAGAGGTCGCAGATGAGCGCGACGTTGACGCTGCGCTCGCTGCCTTGAGACAGGCCGGCGGTCGCCTCGTCTCAGTGCAGCCCATCAAGCAATCGCTCGAAGAACTTTTCGCGCGCGAATCAACGGAACCAGAAGGTGGGAAGTAGAAGCCTCACGATTTTCTAATGAACAGCCCTAGCAACGATAGCAAAACAATATCTCCCGCAAAGGCGCAAAGGCGCAAAGAAGAGGACACAAGGAGCAAGCAGCATTCAATCCCTTTGCGTGCTTCCTTTGCGCCTTTGCGCCTTTGCGGGAACTTCTTTCTTCCCATCGCGCGCGTTGGATGCTGCCTGCTGCTCTTAACCCTTTTCCCTCTTCCCCTCTTCCCCTCTTCCCCTTCAGCCAATGATCTCGATTCGCTCATCGCTCGCATCGAAGCGCGTTACGGAAACATGCGCGGGCTGGCGGCTGACTTCGAGCAGAGATATAGCGGCAACGGCGTGCGTGAGAGGCGCGAGCGCGGTCGCCTGTTCCTGCAACGCCCGCGACGTATGCGCTGGGAGTATGAGCCGAAGCCGGGCAAGCTGTTTATCGTTAATGACCGTGAGGTGTGGTTCTACTCGCCCGAAGACAGAGAGGCGACGCGCGCCGATGCCGCGAAGATTTCAGACGCGCGCGTCCCTTTCCTTTTCCTGCTCGGACAGAAAAACCTGCGCCGCGAGTTCCGCGAGATAGCTTTCGCCGCGCAGGATGCGGGCGCACAGGGCGGCATCAGAACTCTGCGCCTCGTCCCCAAACGCAAAGGCACAGGCATCCGCGAGCTTTATCTTGAAGTCACTACGGACGGGCAGATTTTAAAAGTGAAGCAGATAGACGAAGCCGACGCCGTCTCGGAATTTTCCCTGACGAACGTACATGAAAACTACCTCGCCCCCCCGGAAGCCTTCGAGTTCAATCCGCCGCCGGGGGTCAACGTAAGAAGGCAAAAGTAAAAACCTGAATTAAGCCGCGCCGCGAATCGGTGTCGGCTTGAATGAATTGTTAAGCGGCGTGGGCAGGGACTTCAAGCGCCCTTGTTCTTGTCGTCCCAGAGCATCGGCTCCCAAAGCTCAACCTTATTTCCGTCCGGATCCATGATCCACGCGAACTTTCCGTTCTCGTGCGACTCCGGGCCGCCGGTGACTGCGACACCTGCCGCGTGCAGTTGTGTCGGCATTTCATCGAGGTTGTCGCCCCGATAGTTGATCATGAAGGAAGAGTCACTCGGACTGAACCATTGGCTGTCTCTCGCCGCGAGATGCCACACAGTGAGGCCCAGGTCTTCGGCCTTATCATCCGGCCATCTGAGTATAGCGCCACCAAAATCTTCCAGCGGCAGGCCCAGGTGTTTCTGATACCACGCGGCCAGCGCGCCGCTATCACCCTTACACTTCAAGAAGACTCCGCCGATTCCGGTAACCTTCGCCATCGCAATCTCCTATTCGTTGAGCCGCCTAACGCTCGAATTAACGCGGCGGGAAGAATTGTATCAAACCTTCAAGCCTTGCGAATGAAAGACAAGCTGATTCCGGTCAGGTAGAATGAGTTATTGGGCAGCCCTCTGGACGTGAACCTTCAACGTACGCTTTGGCTGTGCCCTGCTGCTCTCCATTCAACTCGACGGTCTTATGAATGCGAAGCGGCCCAACGCTCGAATTAACCGGGCGCGACGAACCGCCGATA
>CAXTPS010000055.1:0-18119 GCA_964246305.1 uncultured Pyrinomonadaceae bacterium | reverse complement strand
GGTCGCCCGGGCGAAAGACCGCCAGATCATCTTTTCCGTCGCCGTCAAAATCGAATTTGTGGCGAGCAGCGGCTACGTTAGCCACCAACCGGACGATTCGCTGGCGCGGGATACCGTCCACTCTGTTAAAGTAGCCGCTGACGATGTAGTTTCCATCCGACTGCCGGGCGATGCTTCGCGTCGTGAGGTCGAAATCAAGCCGGTTAAGAGCGGTGTCGAAATTGCCGTCCGGAAGCAACCTCGCAAAGTAATATTGGGGCATATTCAACGGGGAGCGACATCCGTTGGTGATGATCCTTCCATCGTCCTGTAAAAAGATATCGGTACTAGAGTCAGCCAATCCGCAATTGGAAAGCTGCTGTGCAGTTCCGGTAGGGCTATAGCGGTTGAGTCCCACCACAGAGTATGGTTCCTGCTGCGAATTAGTATACCAGGCCAGATAAGCAGCGATCAGATTTCCATCCGGTTGGAGCGCCAGCCGGTAAAACTCCCGTGAGCTAAAGTAAAAGCCCTCTGCCGGAAGATTGAACGACGTATCCCGGCTGCCATCCGAATTCAACTTGATCAATCCGCGTAGCCCCATTCCATCAATGCCGGTGATATTGCCCCCCGCGTACATACGGCCATCCGGCAAGAGCTTAACGTCGTAGCAGCCATTGCCGACTAGATTTACCTGAAACGACGTATCTTGCGACCCATCCTGATTAAAGCGCGCCAACAATGTCGACCCGTTGGACAGTTGAAAACCTCCACAAGCCATGAATCTGCCATCGGAGTAGGTCTGTATCGCTTTCACCCGTCCTCCGACCGAAAAGGAGAAGCTGCCGTCCAGACTGCCGTCCGAATTCAATCTGACAAAATAGGTCGGATTTCCCGCCACCCTGAAAGTCCCGGCGACATACATTTTCCCGTCCGGCAGTAGCTTAATTGTTTCAACTTGATCGAAAGCCTCTGCACCCAGAGGCGAGGTAAACGTAGTATCCCGCGTGCCGTCCGGATTAAGCCGGGCGATCAAAGGGTTGATTGCTCCGTACACCGTAGTAAAGTTTCCACCCACCAATATCTTCTGGTCGGGTTGAATTACCACGATGTTGTTCCAGTCATAGATTGGATGAGTTCGCCCGCCGAACGTTGGATTGAATGAAGGGTCAACCAGATAATCCTGTGCCCGGATTGAAATTGAGAGAGACATTACTCCCATGAAGAATATCAAGAGTAAAAGATTTTTACATTTCATATAAACATCCGTCTCTTGAGTCTCAATTCCGGCGTGCCCTGAATTGAGGGTTAAGCTGGATAGCTCGCTGAAAGTGTTTCTCGGCAAGCTCGTTCATCCCGACGTTTTGCAATCGGAGGCCGACCATCCAGTGAAACAACGGATCCGCGGGAGTGAATTGGTCTGCCTGTTTTTCATAAGCGACTGCTGCTTCAGATTGTCCCAGCAACGCGGCGGCCCCGGCAAGTAGATTATTCGCTAAAGGAAGACCTGCATTGCGCCCGACGGCATCGCTCCATGCTGAAATGGCTTCTTGCTTACGCCCGAGTTGCCAGAGCGATTCGCCTCTTTCCTCACGAGCGAGAACTAATTCTGAGGCTTCGGCCAAAGCCTGATCGAGACTCGTTAGCGCTTGCTCGTAACGCCCCAAACGGTTCAGGATCGCGCCGCGATAATAGAGGCTCAAGGCTTTGGCCTGCCCGTGTTGATGGTCCGCGGCTACGCCGAGGAAACGGACGGCTTGCTCCGTGTCGCCAGACAGATATTCAATCCACGCGAGCTTCGGTAGCGCATCGGTATTTACGAACAATCCGTAATCGACAGCGGCGTGAAAATGTTTTTTCCCTTCGACGAGGTTCTCGCGTTCGCGCGGGCTGAGCCATTGATCGGGATTCGTCCGCGCCAGCGCCAGCTCGTCTGGAATCTGTATGTTTTGAAATGCGCGCGCTCCAGCAGATTCGTGGTAGCGCACCCAGCCGCTGTGTGCGTTCAAGCCAATCCATAATAGCGCGAAACTCAAAAATGCCCATCCCGCTTTTCGAATTGTGCCGGACGATTTTAGATTAAAACGGAAGAAAGACAAGTCTTTGGCACGGAGTAATCTCCACGCTCTAAGAGCTAGAAACGTAGTGATCGTGGCAACCCCGAGCGCCATCAACAGTGGGACGAGCTGGTAGACATCCCAGACGGCCAAAAAGCTCGCCAGAAACACGAACGCTCCCAAGACTTCTTCAGGCCAGGTCAGAGAATAGTTTTTCGTAATCGTTTTTGCAATGGAGATCGTCGGCTTTCCAAAACCGAAATACAAAGCGTCGTTAGGGCAGACGCTGATGCAGTCCATGCACTTCATGCAGTCCTGATCGACAACCATCCCGTATTGTTTCACCTCTGCGTGAACCAGAACGTTTGAAGTGCAGACTGCCGTGCAATGCCCGCACTGATTGCAGGCGTCAGTGACGCGTATCTTTCCGGGCGACAGCCTGTCTGCGAGACGGAAGACGCCGCCGTAAGGACAGGCGTAGGTGCAGAATCCTTTCTGCCCTAAAAAATAGACGGTCATGAATCCGCAGATGAAGAAAAAAGGAATGGCGACTGCGACGGAGGGAAAAGTTTCCCAAAAATTGCTGGTCACCAGATGGTTCGTAAATTGAGGAATGAGCGGATCGTTCTTCGGCGCTGCGAAGAATCGGTATGCGGTAGGCCAGACGAACATATACAGCGCGGCGATAAGCGGGACGTAGACCAGCAGCCGCGACCGAAACGGTTTCGGTGTGAGTCCAAATTTCTTTAGTAGCCACGCGCAGAAATCCTGAAGAGCGACAATATGACATCCCCAGCCGCAGACAAAACGCCCGAAGACGAGAGTTGCTAAAATTGCCAGAGTGAAGAAGATAAATCCCGCGTTGATCGCGCCGCGTTGGAGCGTGTACATAGACTCGGAAGGCTCAATTGGCGAAACCGTCTGACCCATGAGACGCCACTGAATAAAGTGCGCGATCATGAGCAGGGTAAGAGTGATGAGAGCGACCGCCCGCCAGCGGCTAGCACGCGAGCTGCGGATATCGTCTTTCTGAGCCACGGAATTTTTTAAAACAGGGAGTTGAATCGACCGCTGTTTCTTCGCTTTCTGGTTTGTACAACCACTTTTCATAAATCGCCCTCAGTTACCCCTGGAACGTCGGCAGCAAGAACATACTATAACCTGACTTGATTAAAGCACCTAAAAGAGTGTATAAGAAAACTCAATCACTACGCATTATATGCATTGAAAGTGCATAGATTGCGGCGATGACTGAAGATCGCGCCTCCTCTCAATTACAATCTTGCTGAAATGTCACATCATGAGATGGATTTCAGCGGAGTGCGTTACAACTGAAAGTATTGCGCTGAAAGCGCATGGCTTTGGACTAACGCACTGAAGCAATAAAGTCTACGTAACCGATACAACTTAGAGTTCATCACTTTACAAAGCCCACGTGGCCGGAATACGAAACTATGAAGAAAATTTCCATCGCTTTGCTCTCGTTGCTCGTTCTCTTTAACAGCGGTTCGGGTCAGTTATTGACCGGACGCAACTCAAACGGCCCGGCATTAACCGGACGCAACCAAAACGGCCCGGAAGTCAATACCGGGACTCTTGAAAAGATGATCGTGGCGAGTGGCAGCGTCGCGATGGATCTCAATTTGAACCGGCTCAACGGTACCGGCTCTGACGCAAAAGAATCGCAATCAAGCGCATTGCGTTTTGACGTGGAGCACAATGCTTTTTTTACAGTCCTTGTTTTTAACAATGAGCTGCGCGGCCCCTTGCCCGGCTCAATGGGACTCATCCCCCAAACTTACGCGGCTCTCCCGGCAAGATTGAATGCCTCCTATCAACAGCTCGTCGTCGAGAACATGTCATGGGGTGGCCCATTCGATCTCGTCGTTCGTGACGGAAAGACCGGGTTCGTCTTTTTCAATGTTGAGGGATATCAATTCGAGTACGATTCCAACGAACACTTGCTCAGCGCCCAGATGGGAAGGCTGCTGATGTCAAAAGAGTTCGCCACAGAGCTTGGGCGTCCGTCCGATGCCGGGACTGTCGTCGGACAAATCTCTCTTAACGCGACCATGCGCCCAATCGAAATCACGCAGATGGTTGACGGCGAAGTCAAATCGGATGTTATGCCGTCCATCAGTCCCGAAAATGGGACTGTCCCGGGGCCTGACGTTATTGTTGGAGACCTGTCGGGGCTGGCGCAATTTGGCAGCAGCAGCGGAACGCAAGTCGGCCTCGCCGTGGGAACCGACTCCTGCAATTTCGGCGTCGAGAATCTGCACTGGTTCGCCTTGCCAGACAATGACCACCCCGTGATTCCGCAAAACCTTTATCGCATGAGCGGCGGAGCCACAAACGATGAACGCTTTGAACAAATTGGTCAATCCAGCGTCAAACATGCCTTCACAGCATTGACCAATAACATCTGTAGCCTTGGTTGTAACGGAGTTGGCGGCACTAATCTCGGCTCCGGATGTTCAGACCCTTATTCGGCCAGCCTGAACGCCGGCCCCCAACTGGGATCGCGCGCTTGGATCAATCCCTATACCGGCGCTTACCCGCGAGGAGATTCCGCGACGCCGCCGAACAGTCACACAGGCCATACGCACACAGGCCCGTCGCACAGGATTCTGACAGAGATCAATGACCTGAACACAACGCTGAATCCCGGCGCGACCTATTATGCCGAGTCACAGTACGTCACGCCGCACGAGTATGCGTGGTGCCTAACGCATGCCGGACAATGCAACATGAACAACAATGTCTCGTACCGAAAGTACACGGTCACGGGCACTGCCAGTCCTTTCACTTTTGCGTCAGCCGGAGCGACGGTGAGAACCAAGGCAGCCATCAATGCCTGGACAGGCGCGACTATCAATCAGATCGAACCTGATCCGGGGAACGATGGAATTGGATTCGTAGCCTACAAAGTGACGAATCCGTCGCCGGGAGTCTGGCATTACGAGTACGCTATCTATAACCAGAACATGGATCGCGCGATTCAATCTTTCGGCGTGCCTGTGCGAGGCGGAGCTTCGGTGAGCAACATCGGATTTCACATGCCTCCACAGCATCCCGGATGGTCAGGCGATGGAACGGTAGGAAATGCCGGGTTTAGCAGCGCGCCATGGACTCAGACACAGGCTAATCGTGCTCTGACATGGAGTTCGGAAACCTTTGCCCAGAATCAAAACGCGAACGCTATCCGTTGGGGCACCATGTATAACTTCCGTTTTGATTCTAATCGTCCGCCACAGTTCACGAATGCAACCATCGGCTTCTACAAGACAAACACTAAAATGACTGTTCAGATCATGGCTCCGAGTAGTCGGCCTGTGGTCGCATCAATGTTTGATCGCGTAACGAGGCCGAGGGGACAAGGAGTGAGTAGTGCCCGCGCGTCCATCAACCGGCCCAAGCGGTAATGCACGCACGGCAATCACAAGCTCAGTAGCTGCGCCGTAACACTCAAACTTATAGGCGCAAACATTAAAGGCGGTCTTCGGGCCGCCTTTTTTGACGCCCGAAAATCGCGTAAGCGCTGGAGAGCGAACAGGCGGAGAGACGGTCATAGCGGAGAGATTTATTTGGACATCAAGGCTTACCTCGAACGCATCAACTATCATGGCTCGCTCGCCCCTACAGCCGGGACCTTGCGCGATTTGCAGGTCGCGCATCTGTTGGCTGTGCCTTTTGAGAATTTAAGTATTCATGCCGGAGAACCGATCATCCTTGAAGATGAAGCTCTCTTTACTAAAATCGTTGAGGGCAGGCGCGGCGGCTTCTGCTATGAGGCTAATGGCCTGTTTGCAGCATTATTGCGTGCGCTCGGCTTCGACGTGTCTCTGCTCTCAGCCGAGGTGGCGAATGCAGAAGGAGGCTTTGGCCCGGCTTTCGATCACATGACGCTGATGGTTTCGTTAGAGCAGCGTTGGCTGGTAGACGTAGGCTTTGGTGATTCATTCCGTGAGCCGCTCCTGCTTGATGAACAAAGTGAGCAGACGCAGGGCAACCGCGCTTACCGCATTCTTCCAGCTGGCGCTCACTTGATTCTGATGCAGCGTGTGGAGAGTGATGAATGGAAGGCCCAATATCGCTTCACCTTACAGAGCTATGCATATGATGACTATGCAGGGATGTGCAGCTACCACCAGACCTCGCCCCGGTCACATTTCACAAGGGCGCGCATCTGCTCGCGTGCGACTGAGGGCGGGCGCGTCACACTGAGCGAGATGCTTTTTATCAGCACGTCTGAGGATGGCGGGCGTCAAGAGCGAACCTTGACGAGTCAGAAAGAGTACGCGGCGATATTGCGCGAGCAGTTTGGCATCGTCATGTCAGACTCAGGAGCTACTTGAACTTTGGCGGACACGCGCGCTCGAAATGTGATATAAGGAAATATGAGCCTAAAGTAATTCGTCTAACCGCAGCCAGAACAGCTCATTTAACTCGACCGCACGAGAGCATAGCTTTCATCGTTATCTCTGCAAGGCAAATTGGGCGCTTCATGCACGTCGCGTGTTGGTTCGGGCGTCAAGCGTAAACCCGGATCGCCTTAAGATTCAAACTCAACTTCATTCGTCTGGAAGGAAAGCGTTATTAAACGCTTCTCCCTCATTCCTCGAAGAAAGGACATAACAATGAGCTTAAGGCTGGGCGCGGCTTTTGAAGGTCAGGGACTCATCACCTGTGCCTGTCGGGTGATGATTGATTATGCATTCGATGAGCTTGGATTAAACCGCGTGGTGATAAGCTGCGCCTCTGAGAATAAAAAGAGCCGCGCCATAGCCGATAGGTTGGGCTTTACGCAAGAGGCTATCTTGCGGCAATCGGAGTGGCTTAAGGACGAGTTCGTTGATCAAGTGGTTTATGGCGCGCTGGCGCGCGAATGGCATAGCCTGAAATAAGGTCTCAGTGGCAACTTGCTTCGATGGTTAAAAGCTGGAAATCAGAGCGCGCAAACATCTTCGCCAAAACGAATCGCGGGATGCTTCTGGACATCGTGATTTTCGTGGCGAATCTTTTTTTGATGCGAATGCTGACGCGGGTTTCCATAAACATTTTCCGTAGGGCTGATGCCGAAGACTCATCCGCACAGCTCGCCATCGGATTGGCCTGCCTCGCAATGTTCGTGCTGCCAGCGGCGGGCGCGGTCTTGAGACGCTGGCATTTTCATCAGAGACTCAAAGCGCGTGCGGCTGAGGCCGGGAAGAATATTTTGTCGGGCTGTTTATTCAATCCGATTTTCTATTTTTGCCTGAACCTCGTCATCATGTCCGCAGTGATAGCCTCTCTGGGCACACAGATTTTCGGCGAAGCTTTGATGAACAAAGGCTCGGTCTTCATCACGCTGATATTCATAGGTCTCGCCGCCACAATGATTCAGACATACCTGATCTATCGCTATTTCTCTCCGCCGAAATCTGCCCCGAAGTCCGCTTTTTTACGTTCGCCGCAAAGCGAAGCGCTCGGCGACATCTGCATTTTCGTGAACATGATCTTATTTCAGATAGCGTGGAACCTGTTGATGTTCTCGCCGCTTCCACGCGTTTCCGGCTTTGAGGAATTTGCGGGCAGATTTTTCTTCCTGTGCTTCGCCGCGCTGCTGGTCTACTTTCCGCCGCGAATCTTTTATCTGGCCGAAGACATACATCGCCGCCGCACATGGCTGACGATGTTGTTCGCCAATTCACCCGTCATCATTCGCGTCCTCTGGGGCACAGGCAATTCGTAAATCAGAGAAAGAGTTTGGGTTTTGGCAGCTAAACCATTAAACTTCGTTCAGACTTGTCATTACCAATTAACCACGGCGTCGCTTGTCGAGCCGCTGATTTTCAATAGCTCTGGAGAAAAGTAGCTTTATGAATATATTCAAGTGCAACACAATCGGCGTCGGTCTGTTACTGTTGATGTTGAATTCCCCGTCCGTTTTGGCTCAGGGCACAAACGCCGCAGGCAAGTTAAATGTCTGGACGACCGCGCCGGTGATGCGCAACGATAATCCCTCATCCAGTTTTCGAGAGATGCGTGTGGCGAAACAGAAGGGCTTTGACCGCGTAGTTTTCGAGTTCGCAGGCGACGTGCCGAATTACAATGTGCGTTTTGAAAAGCCGCCGATTACAAACTATGGCGGCGATGATCTCAAGATGAGCGGAAAGGCGTTTGTCGTGGTGCAATTCCATATCATCTCTTATCCGGAGAATGCAGATGTCTCAAAGCTCGTTTTAGAAATCCCCAGAAATAAATTGCGCGTTCCCCTCGTCACCGAGATAAAAAACTCGGAATGGTTCGAAGGCTATCTGTCATTCGCCATCGGACTCAAGATGCGGAAGCCTTTCCGCGTGCAACAGCTTTCCAACCCCGCGCGTCTGGTTATTGATTTTAAGCATTAAAGGAATTGGTGGGTCATGTGCACTGCTTACGGCTTGCATCATTTTAATATCACGGTTCCTTACGAGCTGCTTGAGAAGGTTCGAGACTTTTATGTGGAGGTCTTGGGGCTTGCGGTCGGAGAGAGGCCGAGTTTTACGCGAAAAGGATTCTGGCTCTACGCGGGCGATGAGCCTCTGGTTCATCTGACGGCTTGCGATGCGGAAGACTCACGCGCCGCCGGCGTGGCTGCGCCCGGCTTCTTTGACCATATAGCTTTCTCCTGCAAAGGATTGTCTGAGGTTATCGAGCGTCTCAAGCGTTTTGATATTTCCTACGAAGTGGATGAAGTAGCTCCGCTCAAACAGGTGCAGCTCTTTGTGCGCGATCCGTCAGGCGTGGGCGTCGAGCTGAACTTCGTCAACGAGTCTTTCGCCTGAACGAGTGCAGCGGCATTGAATTCTTTTCCACATTTCCAATCCGGGAGAAGAGGCTTATGCAATGGCTTTACCTTATCGCAGCAGTTCTCGGAGCGATACTTCCTCTCTCACAGCTCGCCCCGTTTCTGGCGGAGTACGGCTTAGATGTGCCGCAGCTTTTCAAGCAACTCTTCCAGAATCACGTCTCCGCATTTTTCGGCCTTGATGTCATCGCGTCATCGTTTGTGCTGTGGCTATTCGTTTTCACAGAGGGGCGGCGGCGCGGCATGAGAAATCTATGGCTCTATGTGCTCTGCAATCTGGCGGTGGGCGTCTCGCTGGCTCTGCCGCTCTTTCTCTTCTTTCGTGAGCGCAAGCTCAATGCCTTGAAGCACGCTTAAGCACAAACCTTAGAGAAGGAAAACGAAATGAAGAAAATATTCATCATCGCCATAATATTGTTCAGCGTTCCCGCCTTCGCGTTCAGCCAAACTCCTACGGCCAGCAAAAGTGATGAGCAGACTATTCGTGATTTGGAGCAACAGCTGAGCCAATTATTGACAAGGCTTGACAAGGCGGCTCTGTTAACTCTGATGGCCGACGAATTCATCTCCACGGACAGCGCAGGCATTGTGAGAAATAAACAGCAGGAATTAGATTCTTTTCAGGTTCCGGCTGACGTAACCCTTAAATCTTTTGATATTGAAGCCGAAACTGTGCGCGTCTTTGAGGGCGTAACGGCTATCGTGACGGGGCGGGATATATTGAGGTTTAAGTATCGCGGAAAAGATATAGAGATTCCGTTTCGCTTCACACGCGTGTATATGAAAAGGAAAGGCGTGTGGCAGATTATCGCTCAACATGTGACCGATGTTCCGCCACCGCCGCCGCCGCCAAATGCGTCCCCAACGGGAAAATGAAGCGAGACTTTCTCCGGGTTTTTTAAAGCTCTATCTGTCGCGCCGCGATGACAGGCTCGAATGACTGTAGCTGTTTGAGAGTCTCATCCGTGAGCGGCGCATCTATCTCTATGACTGCCATCGCTTCGCCGCCACGCTCGCGCCTGCCCAGATGAAAGCGGCTGATGTTCACTTTGCGTTCGCCTAAAATTGTTCCGACCTGACCGATGACGCCCGGCACGTCTCGATTACGCATGACGAGCATGTGGCCGTGCGGAATCGCTTCGATGTGAAAATTATTGATCTCGATGATACGCCCGTCCGCGCTGCTGCCTCCGGTATGCGCGAACAGCGCGCCCGCGACCGTCTGCTCGCCCGCTCCGGTCAGGACGCGCGTGCGAATCGCCGGCGCAAACTCAACGCCCGTTCGCCTGTAAGCAGACGTGACGCTGATGCCGCGCTCGTCTGCTATCAGAAAAGCGTTGACGACATTTACACGCGCGCTCATGTCTCGCAGGAGTCCAGCCAGAAAAGCCCGCGTCACGGGCGCGGCATCCATCTCCGCTATCTCACCTGAATATTCGAGGCTCACTTCGCGCACGGCTGTCTCGTCCATCAACTGCGCCTGAAACCTGCCGAGCTTTTCCGCCAGCACGATGTAAGGCTGTAGGGCGTTTAACTCCTGCGCGCCGAGAGCCGGGACATTGACCGCGCCGCGCAGTGCGCCCGTCAACAGATAATCCCGCATCTGTTCCGCGACCGTGACGGCGACTCCCTCCTGCGCTTCTTTGGTCGAAGCTCCGAGGTGCGGCGTCACGATTACTTCATCCAGAGAGAGCAGCGGGTTATCGGGCTGTGGCGGCTCTTCTTCAAACACATCGAGCGCCGCGCCCGCAACTCTTCCCTCTTTGATGGCATGATAAAGAGCGCGCTCGTCCACGAGACCGCCACGCGCGCAGTTGATGATTCTCACGCCCTGCTTCATACGCGCGAATGCATCAGTCCCGATTATTCCGCGCGTCTCAGCCGTCAGGGGCGTATGCACCGTGAGAAAATCCGCGCGAGCGCAGACTTCATCGAGCGTCGCAATCTCCAGCTCAAGATCGCGCGCCTGCTCCGGCGCGAGGAAAGGATCGTAAGCGATGACGTTCATCCCGAAGGCGCGTGCGCGGCTGGCGACGACGCGACCGATACGCCCCAAGCCTACGATTCCTAGAACCTTGCCCTGAAGCTCGACGCCTATAAATTTCTTGCGCTCCCAACGCGCGCTCTTGAGGCTCGCGTTGGCAGCGGGCACGCGACGCGCAAGCGAAATCAGGAGAGCCATCGTGTGCTCTGCCGTCGTAATCGTGTTGCCGTCCGGCGCATTCATCACGACCAGCCCCCGCGCCGTCGCCGCCGCGACATCTATATTATCCACGCCGACGCCCGCGCGCCCTATCACACGCAGGCTCACGGCGGCGTCCATCAGATCATCATTAACTTTAGTTTCGCTACGCACGATGAGGCCGTGGCAATCGCGCACGGCCTCGCGCAGTTCATCCATCGCGAGGCCGGTTTTTTTCTCGACGACGAAACCCGCTGCGCGCAAAGGCTCAAGGCCGCTCTCGTTCACATCATCTGCAACAAATATTTTTATCTCGCTCATCAGTCCTTTTTCTTATCAATAAAAGAATCGTATATCTAACATGAGACGTTAGCAGGTCGTACTTCTTTATCCAAGTAGGGAAGCATGAGTTATGTCAAACAATAGTGAGTTAGTTTCCAACATGCCGAAGAGAAAGACATGTTCCCGCAAAGACGCGAAGCAAGACCGCAAAGGGATTGAATGCCGATTGAACTTTGCGCGCTTTTCTTTGCGCCTTTGCGGGAAACCGCCTTTTTCTTCTCCCCATTTAAATCTGAACCACTGCCAGGCAAAAGCAGACCTGCTATCCGCAGCGGCTTTTATGATAAACTCTCACGCCGCACAAAGCTTTCTTACCCGTGCGTTTCCGGCTTCAACCGAATGTGAGGAGATGATAGATGGATATATTTGTGTACCGCGCAGGCGCGTCGAAGGTCGAAGAAGGTTTTACAGTTGAGCAACTGCCGGAGTTGTTGCTTGATGAAAGCCTCATGATCTGGGTGGATATGGACAAGCCGACCGAAGAAGTTGATGACCGCGTGCTGCTCGATGTCTTTCGTTTTCACCCGCTCTCGGTCGAGGACTGCCGCGCCGACCGTCATCATCCGAAGGTCGAAGAGTTTCCAGAATATCTATACTTCATCCTGCACGGCGTCACGGCCAAGACAGACTCGGAGGATTTCACTACCATCGAGCTTGACGGATTTATAGGGCGCAATTTCGTCGTCACTTATCATCACGAGATGTTTCGCAGCATCAATCACGTAAAGCAGAGCGTGCGCTCAAGCCCCAATCCGTGCCAGCGCGGCCCGGCCTATCTGCTGTATCAGATTCTGGATCAGCTCGTTGATTACTACACGCCCGTGATAGATGATTTCGACGAGAGCATCACCGAGCTTGAAGATAATATCTTCTCTTTGAAGTCGCCGGATAATTCGATTCTCGAACAGATTCAAGATTTAAAGCGGAGCGTGCTGCGTCTGCGGCGCATCTCGGGCAAGCAGTTGAATGTGATTTACCGGATCAGTCACGGCGAGTTTCAACTAATCCCGGCTGAGATGCTGCCCTTTTACCGCGACATACACGACCACCTCACGCGCATCGCAGACCTTTCGGAAAACTACCGCGACCTGATCGGCGGCGCGCTCGATTCTTATCTGTCGGTGGTCTCGAACCGGACGAACGATATCATGAAAGTGCTGACGATTTTCTCAGCCGTCATGCTGCCTTTGACTTTTATCGCGGGACTCTACGGCATGAACTTCGACAATCAGCCGGAGCTGCATTATCAATACAGCTACTTCATCGTCATCGGCGTGATGTTACTGGTGGCTTTGATAATGCTCTTCCTCTTCTGGCGCATGGGATGGATTGGAAAACAGGTCAAGAAGAGTAAGGATGAAGGCGGAAGGCGGAAGGCGGAAGGATGAAAAGCAACGTGTTGATAGCTTTGCTTTCATCCTTCCGCCTTCATCCTTGCTTTTACATCGGGCCGGGATTGTCCTTCGGACTTTCGGCGCCGTGCCCTTCGTCAAAAGCTCCGTCGGGCGAGGGCGCGTCAGAGCCGCCCGTGTCACCTGATTCATCCGAAACTTTTGCGGTCTCTTCTACGTCACTCAAGGTTTCGCTGCTCGTCGCATCTTCGCTCACAGCGTCTGCCGGTTTCTGTTCTTTATCTTCCTGCATGATTTTAGCCTCTCCTTAAACCAACGAGTAAATTAACGTTACGAGCGACAGTACAATCGCCGCATAAATTCCGGCGAGCACGTCGTCAGCCATGATTCCCAAACCGGATTCGAGCGATTCGAGACGGCGAACAGGGTACGGCTTCCAGATGTCGAATGCGCGAAACAGAAAGAAGCCCGCCGCGATCACCCACCATGGCGAATAAAATGAGATGAAGAGGAATGTGATTAACTGTCCCGCGACTTCATCCACCACGACCGCGCCGGGGTCTTTGCGTCCGAGCACGCTCTCCGCGCGCGTCGCAGCCCACACGCCCGCCAGCGAAATTATCAAGACCACCACGAGTAATAAGGTCGCAAACCTCAGATGGATTGCTTCAGAGAAAGCCCGAAAGTAAGCTTCCGACGTGGGAGAGTCGTGAAAAGGCAGCGACCACTCGAACGCTCTGCGCAAGAGCAAATAAATCCCGACGCCTACAGCCGAACCCCATGTCCCCGGCGCGAGCGGCATGTATCCGACACCGCACGTCGCCAGAGCGAGCGCGAGATAATCCGCCGGAGTACGCTTGCCGCGCGCACGCGCAATGGAAACTCCCGTCGTCACAACAGGCGGGTTAAGCTCATCGCTCGATTCTTTGATAGGCATAATGACAGGTGAAGAGTGACATGTGACGAGTGACAAGTTAAAGACAAAGGCTTTTTCTTGCTTATCACTTATCACCTATCGCTTATCACTGTTATATGATTTGCCCGACCAGATCGTATTCGTGCGCTTCAGTGATAAGCACGTTGACGAATTGCCCCGGCACCGGCTCGAAATCTTCCGGCGCGTCGTTGATGAGCACGCAGCCGTCTATCTCCGCCGCCTGCGTTTCCATGCGTCCCTGCCAGAGCAGCTCTGTCTCTTTCGATTCGCCCTCAAATAATACGCGAACGGTCTCGCCGATGCGCGACTTGTTGCGTTTACGAGAGATGCGCGCCTGCTCTTTCATCAGACGAGCGCGGCGACGCACAGCAGTTTTAGCATCAACTTTATCAGGCAGCTCAAAGGCGTGCGTGCCTTCTTCGTCCGAGTATGTGAAGACGCCGACGCGGTCAAATTCCACGTTGCGTACAAAAGTCAGCAGCTCTTCAAAATCCTCTTCGGTCTCGCCGGGAAAACCCGTGATGAAGGTCGTGCGAACGGCGATGCCGGGAACTCTCGCGCGCACGCGCCCGATCAATCTTTCGAGGCTCGCGCGCGTCCCGCCGCGCTTCATCAGTTTCAAGACGTTCGCAGAGGCGTGCTGCAAAGGCATGTCAAGATACTTGACCGCCTTAGATTCTGTCGCCAGCACATCCAGAAAAGCGTCGGAGATGTGCGTCGGGTAGGTGTACATCACGCGCACCCATTCGATACCGTCAAGGTGCGACAGCTCGCGCATGAGCTGAGCCAGCGTGTCAGGCTCTCCCAAATCTTCGCCGTAACGCGAAGAGTCCTGCGCCACAAGGACTATCTCCTTCACGCCCTGCGACGCGAGCCTCTCGGCCTCCTGCATCACGGAGCCGAAGCGGCGACTGCGAAAATGTCCGCGCATCTGCGGTATAAAACAGAACGCGCACGGGCGGTCGCAACCCTCCGCGATCTTTATGAAAGCAGTGTAGCCGGGTGTCGCCAGCACGCGTGGCGTTGACTCGTCGTAAAGATAGGTCGCGCTCTGATTGCCGAGCGGCAGCACCGGAAGCGAGCGCGTGTTGACCTTCTCATCACAGACTTTTGTGATGTCCTCAATCTGGCTCGTCCCGATGAAAGCGTCAACCTCCGGCATCTCTTTTTTGAGTTCGTCGCGGTAACGCTCGACCAGACAACCCGCGACGACGAGCCGCGTGGCCTTGCCCCCGGACTTCAGACGAGCGGCTTCGAGGATGGCTTCGACGGACTCCTGCTTGGCCGATTCGATGAAGCCGCACGTATTCACGACCAGCGTGTCGGCCTCGCTCGCATCGGTCGTGATCTCGTAGCCCGACTCTTTGAGCCGCCCCATCATCACTTCGCTGTCCACCAGATTTTTCGGACAGCCCAGACTGATAAATCCAACTTTTTTCATAGGTGATAGGTGACAGGTGATAGATGATAGGTGATAAGAAAAAGCTTTTTTGTCTTTATCTCATCACCTATCACCTATTACCTATTACTGTTTTTTTCCTTCCATGTGGCTGAGCCACTTCTCAATCTCTGTAATCTCGTCCGACGACAAAGACTGTTCGCCGAAGCGGACGCGGTTATAGGCGCGCGTGATTTTCAGAGCTTCGGGCATCTCGACTATCGCGGCAAATTCGAGCGGCGTCTCATTCTCCGCACGTCGGAGTCCGCGTGCTTCAAGCACGCGCGTCATTCTCTCATAAAACTCAACGGCGGAAGCGGTTTTGCCCTCCGGTTGCCAGAACTTGAGTCCGCGCCAGAAGCCGTGCTGATAGATTCTGCGTAACAGCAATGCTGACAAAAATAGCATGAGAGCGATGGACAAGAGTAAAAGCATCGCTTGCCAGCGCGCAGCAGATGACCCGTCGCCGCCACTAAAAACAGAACGCAGCCATGCGGCGGCAGAGGTCTTAAAGTTATCGAACTCTTCTGAAATAGACTGGCGATAATCGCTCAACCTGTTACGCACGGAGGTCGCCAGCGAACGCTGCTCATGCTTGTCATAAGAGACGACATATTGAATCCAGAGCATCTCCAACGCTTCGGCATACTTGCCGAGGCTACCGTTGAAACCGGCGCTCTCAGTAAAGCTGCGCCCGGCGGCAGGCGTCGGATCGAAAGTGACCCATGCTCCTGTCTCCGGGAAATAAACCTCGACCCATGAGTGAGCCTCTTTCTGCGTGACGATGTATGCGTCAGCCGCGTCATTGTATGCGCCCCTCTGAAAGCCGTTAATGACGCGCGTGGCGATTCCCTGCGTGCGCAGCATGACAGCCATCGCCGTCGCAAAATACTCGCAATGCCCTTCGCGCACGCGAAAGAGAAAATCCGCGAGCGGGTCTGCGCCTCCGGCTTTGAGGTCGAGCGTGTAGCCGAATTCGGTTTGCAGGTATGACTCGATAGCACGCGCCCCATCGTAACGATTCTGTGCGCCGGAATACGCGATCACGTCGCGCGCCAATTTTTCAATGCGCGGGTCGAGGGTTTGCGGTCGCTGTAGATAACGACCGAACTCCGACGGATAGGGCGCGGCATCTGCGCGCAACACTGCTTTATCAGGCTCGGTCGTGTCGGAATAAACTCTGTATGAAATTCTTCCCTGTTCGTGCCTGCCGACGGAGAGCGAGCCTTCAGCGTCGCGCTGTATGTCCGAGAACGCCCCCTGCACCGCGACGACGCGTGAGGCAGCGAAGAGGACGCCCGTGTCAAGCGGCTCGACGAAAAAAGTTTGCGTCGTCAGGCGATGTAAGCCCTCGGTCGTGCCAAGCTGAAACAGGCCGCGCTCGTTAGCCGGATACAAACGGTCTGGCATGACTTTGGATTTGCGCCAGCCCTTCCCGCTAAAATAATCCAGAGCGACCCCACGCCAGCGCAGATTTTGATTACGCTCGGATTGCGCGTCTTCGACGCGGACGCGCATCACGACTTCATTGCTCTGCTGCAACCGGGCAATCGTCCCCAGCTCAACCGATTCCGAGAATCCGACCTGAAAACCCGTCAGCCTGCCATTACTTCGCGCGAACGCGCTGTTGCCGTAACGCGGCGCGATAAAAAAGAGCGGCAACGCCAGAGTGAAAATCAGCAGCAGCAATCCGAACGCAACCAGAGGAAGACGCCGCGCGATTCCGTAAGGCTTATGCGCCCGACGCTTCAACATGCGCCGCACAACGGTCGAATCCGGCGGGACGAGCAGGCGCGTCTCAGTCGCGCCGAGGCCGCGTCCGGCCTTCTTGATCTCAAAAGAAACAATCGTGCAGAGCGCGCACAAAGTATAGAGGCCGAGCATCACCAGATACACAGGGCTGAGGCTCAGACCCGCTGCGAGGAGCACTTCGAAAAATGAGATGAGATAAAGAAAGACCCAATCGCGGTCGGCCTTGATCTGAAGCAGCTTGACCGAAGAGAGAAACAGGATGAGATGCGCGAGCGCGCTCACGCCGACCCTTTCGCGCGCCTCGCCAATGCTCATCTGATATTTCCAGTCCAGATAAAAGAGCGGCAACGAGAGCAACACGACGACGAGGCCGATGCGTTCTGTAAGCTGCCAGCGCGTGCCTTCCAGATTCCATGCAAGACACAGCAGAGCTAAAAAGGCCAGCACCAATTCAAAGCCCATGCCGCCCGATACCGCCAGCGTCAACGCGCCGCACGCCACCATCGCGTAAGACGAAGCCCGAAAATATTTATTGAAGGTCATACAGCGTCAGGCATCAGCCGGATAAGAAAAACCGTAGAGGACGCATCTATCGTCCGCTCTCAAATTTAGACTCAGGCTTTGACACGAGGGATGGCTAAAGGCCGATAAACTATTAAAGCCCGCGAGAGCATAACACTCTCGCGGGCTTGTTTGAAATAATCCCGGCGACTTCCTACTCTCCCACGCAGCTACCCGCGCAGTACCATCGGCTCCAAGAGGCTTAACTTCCGTGTTCGGGATGGGAACGGGTGTGACCCTCTCGACAGAATCACCGGAAAACCTGTCAACTCTGTAAAAGAGCTTGGACAATCGAATAGTGAATGTAACCAACAGGCATCCATGTGCATGCGCTGCAAATTTGCGTTGTTGCTTGAGAGTAAATTTTACGGTCAAGCCTAGGGGCTAATTAGTAATGGTAAACTGAGCGCCTTTCAACGCTTGCATATCCATCCTATCAACGTGGTGGTCTACCACGAGCCTCACTGGCAGAACTAATCTTAGGTCTGGCTTCACGCTTAGATGCATTCAGCGTTTATCCATGCTCGACTTAGCTACCGAGCGCTACGGCTGGCGCCATAACTCGTACACTAGAGGTCAATCCAACCCGGTCCTCTCGTACTAAGGTCAGATTCCTTCAATTCTGCTACGCCCACACCAGATAGGGACCGAACTGTCTCGCGACGTTCTAAACCCAGCTCACGTACC
>CAXTPS010000054.1:0-19225 GCA_964246305.1 uncultured Pyrinomonadaceae bacterium | reverse complement strand
CAGCCCACCCTGCCAAAAGGTTTTCTGGCCGAAGCCTGTACCATTTTTACTCTCTTCAAATTTCAAAGACAGTTGATTGCCGATACTGCCGCAACCACTAATATAGATGCCAACGACAAGTCACCCATTTATAAAGCCTTGAAAGAGATACTGATCAATTCAGGCTTTAAGAAACCCGCTACAGCCGAGATACTCGCGTTTAATCAAATGATGGCGCCTGATAAGCACATCGGTTTACGGGATTTGAGGTTTAAAGATGAGAACCCTGGCAATCCACCACCAGACCCGACACAGGACCCGATCAAGAAGGTGATGTATAACTTGATGAAAGATGGCAATTTGAGCGGAGCAGGCGGTGCGCAAAAATTTGTTTTTGGTAAGACCACGGTCACTAAGGACGACATTTTAAGAAGCATAGACGGGATTTTACAGGAGTACGGGAGAAAGATTGCCCAGTTGCTTAATGAGGACAGTGCCTGCGCCTATAAGATTTTCCTGCACGGCGCAAAGGCTCCTTCAAATCTATTTTTAGCGTCAGGAGACGGCTCCGATACATCCGGTTTATTCAATGCCAAGGACGGCGGCGTTTTATTATTTAATTATGACTATGACGGTACGGCAGGAGTCAAGAAAGAGGCGCTCAGGACTCTTCCCTCACAGGATACTGACCAAAGCACTATTGTTCATCTGACTCTGTTCGGCACGAATCATCGTTTAGGTCAAAATCCCAATGCTCCATTTGATCCCGGTGACTCGTTGGTGAGAGTCATTAAAGATGGCATCACCTATATGTTCAAGGCCAATGGCGCTGCTCCGGTGATCAGGCCGGTGGATGGCTCCCTCGTCGGGGGGGCGCGCTACGTTGAAACAACGAAACTCTTTTATAGCCTCGACGGGGGACAGGCAGTCGCTAAGTATGATCCGGCTCAGAGGGATTTAACGTTTATTGACGTAGGCCGGAATTTTAATTTTAATGTGATCCTCACGTCCCATAGTTGGCTGCCTCCTGACACAGAGGATGATGAAATCGCCGTTAGTGTCAATGTCGTCGAAGGTCCCAAGCTCCATATCTTTGAATTGGAGGCCGAGGACTTTTACGAGGATGATATTTTTGTGGCAACGGACATTAAAAAGGAGGCGTTAAAGGCTCATCTACTGGAAAGTCCCCGGGATACTGCGGCGCTGGACTTTATGATTAGCAGGCTCATCAATGCTCCTCTGAGTCCGATCCTCTTTGACTTGCGCGGAAAGTTCGTCGGGCAATATTTAGATCAGGACAGACGCACGACTCACTCAAAAGTTGGAGTCGATCAGGCTTATCAATTTTCCAAGACGCGATTAGAAGGACGCACTGTGGAGACATGGAAGCCGGCTGCTGAGTACGCTCGGCGACGTTATAGTTTCGGCAGAGTGGCAATTACGGATTACGATATTATCGTCACGATTGATTCATACGTCAGCCCTTTGTGGTCGAGATTGGATGCGAAGGTTCGGCCCTTGCCATCCGGGGCAGATAAAAAGAAGGAGCTGGATAAGCTCACGCATTATTACAGTGTACCCGGTTCCGATGCCTATGTTGACTTTGTCCCCGGTGACCCTCATCCGACGGATGCCGCCCATCCCAAGCTACCCTCATATAACCCGATCTTAAGTTGTCTGCGCTCATTCGGTCTCGCGGAAGCATTGAAAGATATTCTGGCTCACAGAGCCGCAGAGATTCTTAACAGCACGACCCAGACTCGCTTATATACAGACGAGCAAATAGAGAACATGGGGATCTATTTTATGGATCAGCTGGCTGTCGTGGAAATATTGCCGAACGACCTACTGGGGATTGGCAAAAAAGTAACCTTTCAACACTATAGCAGTTTTCATTGATCAGTTATGCGGTAGACCGCAACTCTCACTATGAGCCACTCCAGACACGTCCCTTGCCTGACCTGATGCGCGGAGATATTCATGGAAGACACAAAATTTTATCCCCTCTTGACAGACATTTTGCCGCTGGCAAATATTCCGGATAATTTGGGATTTATCAAAGACGGGGTCGAGTCTCTGACTCACGGCATACACTACACGGACTTACACATTGAAAAAAGCATTCACGGCGACTCTGCCAGCTACTATGTCAACCTTATACTCTTGAAGAAAGTTGGCTTTGAGGTTCCGGGCACGAATGGCCTGGCGTTAATCTTAAATCCCAATCCAGCCGCTAACTATACGACCTCTATTCCTGTCTCTTTAAGTTATCAGTGGGACATCCTGCGCTATGCCGAAGGCCGTAGTCTCAGCAATGTGATTACGGATCCGAGCGTCTATTTCAATCTCTTTCTTGACCTGGCAAACACCTCGGAAAAGGAACTCTTGCATGAGTTTGTGAGCATCGTCATAGACGACCCCGACCCCGTGCTGAAATTCGTCAACGACTACAATGCCGTCAACACGACGACTCCCATCGCCCTCGCGTCAGGTTCCAATCTGATGGAAAAAATTGAGGCCATTGTCGAGCATATCGAGGATTTGGATCAGGACATCTTTGACATCGTGTTGTCGCAACTGCTGTCCAATTTCAACTCGGTCGAGGTTGCGCTCGAAAAGACCAAAAGCTTATTTCGGAATCTGATCGGGCAGATTACCGAAGAAGACATTCAACGTTTATTGATTCCACGCGTGCGTGCGTCCATTAACTCGATCCGGCTCGCCCTGGAATTTCCGCGCTCAATTTTTCAGCCCTTACTTCCGGACGGCACGATCAATCCCGACGAGCAGGTCAAAAGCCAGTTGAGTTTCGACGTGGGCAGTATGTCATACTCGACCGAAACAGGCTTTGAATTTGCCAACGAATCAACCTTCGATTTTCCCAAATCTGCGATCCTGAATTCCGACTTTACTCTGGAGCTTCATCAAATGAAGCTCGACTTAAGTCGCACCAAAAACATCCCCGAAGCCATTGCCGACGGCAGGCCGTTGGACTTTGTCGGCGTCTATGTGCAGGACGCGACGATTGGCTTTCCGGCTTTCTGGAATCATGACGCCGCCAACTCGACCGGCGTCATCAAGGCGAGAAACCTGTTAATCGGAACCGGCGGATTCTCCGGCACTCTGGCGCTCGAACCCGTTGCGGAGGACGACTCTTCGCCTCTGATCAAAGTCAGGTTCGGCGAGAACTTCAGCATCAGCCTTGACGCCTTCAGCATCACGCTGAAGCAGAATGCGATTAAAGAATCGACTATAAAAGGTACGCTGGTCATCCCGGGATTTCAGGACGCGCTCGGCCACCCGGCGGAAATTCGCATCAAGGTTGCTATCCGGCAAGACGGGGATTTCGACATCACGGCGCACGAGGCTGACGGTTTCAAGGAGATTAAATGCGGCCACATCTTCAGCATTAAGCTGGCATCTGTTTTCTTCGGCAAGCGTGATGATGATTTCTATATCGGCGTGTCTGGCAGCATCAAGTTCACACAGAATTTGTTGTCCGGTCTGGCTCCTATCGAAGTCGAGAAGCTGTTGATTTGGAGTGACGGGCGATTTGAGATTGAGGGGGGAACTATTCCTCTGCCGAAGACGCTGCACTTTCCTATCGGCCCGGCGGAATTATCCATCTCGGCCATTCATCTCGGTTCGCACCAGCGCATCAACGCAAACGGCACGACGCGCGACTTCCGCTACTTCGGTTTTGACGGTGGCTTGGACATCAATCCCGGCGGCGTTGACGTGCGCGGCAAGGGCATCAAGTTTTATTTCCCGGTGGATTTGGTGCTGGACGATTGCTATCTCGAAATCAAGAGCATCGCCATTGATCTGGTCATCCCCGGAAGCGCGAGCAAGGAATCGGCGACGGTTCTCATCTCAGGCTTTCTGAGTGTCGGGGGCACGGCGAGCGATCCGGAATATACCGGGGGCATCACTTTCGGGCTGCCGAAAATGAAGATCGCGGGCGGCGCGTCCATGAAGTACAGGCCGAGAAAACCTGCCTTCATCGTTGATGCTTTTGTGGAGCTTTCAACGCCGATTCCGCTCGGCGCGACGGGGCTTGGCATCTACGGCTTCCGTGGCCTGTTCGGCCTACGCTATGTGGCGACGAAACACGCTGCGCTCATCGGCGAAGATCAGTCGTGGTTCGACTACTACAAGGCCAAGACGCCGCCACAGGAAATGGAAGGCGTAAACATCTCCAAGTTTGAGACGCCGGACGACATGCCAGACAATACAGGGCACTATGACAACGCCATCTCGATTGGCGCGGGCGTCTCGCTGGCGACCGCTCAGGACAGCGGCAAGGCGTTTTCCTGCAAGCTTTTCCTCCTGCTCTCGCTGCCGGACCTGATTTATCTCGAAGGCAAGGCCAACATTCTCGGCGAACGCGTGGGGCTTGATCCGGGGGTAGACCCTCCGTTCTTCGCCTTTCTCGCTATTAGCTCGCAATCGGTTGAGACGGGGTTCGGCGTCGATTACAAGCTGCCGCGAGAAGGCTCGCACGCGGGCTGGATTCTGGACTTACACGCAGAGATGCGCGCGGCGTTCTTCTTCAAAAATTCGGCGGCGTGGTACATCAACTTCGGCACGATTGAGAAGCCGACCACGGCGCGCGTGCTGAGCATGTTTGACGCGACCTCTTATGTCATGCTCTCCGCGTCGGGGATTCGCGCGGGCGCTGGCATCACGTTCGGCTTCGATAAGAGCTACGCGGGCGGAGTAGTGCGCGCCTCTGTCGGCGTGTACATCAAGGTCGGCGGCTTCATCAGTTTCGAGCGTCCACAGATCGGCGGCTTTGCCATGCTCGGCGGCCACGTGAATGTCTCGTTGTTGTGGGTCAGCTTCTATCTGGTCATAGATACCTCGCTCTCCGTAGAAGCGCCAAAGCCATTTTACGTGCAAGGGTCTGTGCATTTGTGCGTCGGCGTGACCATCGGCTTTTGGAAATTCAAGAAACACATTGAGAAATGTTTCGATGTGGAGTTTAAGTGGGAGAAGGATAATACAGTTGATACCACACCCGTCCTGCCCTTGAAAGATTTACAGGCGAACCCGTCCGCGCTGCCGCCGATGAGCGCGACCAACATGCTGTCGGGCGAGACGTTCGGCATTGCTTTTCTGGGAACGACAGTTCCTTCGGCCAACTCGGACGGGTTTAAGCAGGCGGTGCTGCCGCTTGATACGTGGGTCGACCTTGAGTTTTTGAAAGGACTGTTGCCGGAGCCGAACGTGGACGAGCGTATCGGTCGCCTGTCGGGACAAGCGCCCGCGAACACGATTGATTTCGTGCCCCCGGCGGAGGTGGCGCACAAGGTAAAGCACCAGTACGCCATCAAGGCTCTGGAGATTAAAGCCTGGAGCGGCAGCGCGTGGGTGGACTATCGACCTTATCAAGCCATGACTCCGCCGGGCGCGCTCAACGCGCCGGGCACTGACCCTTCAGCCTACAAAGACGGCTTCTGGCAGAACACCGGCGGCGGCTTCAATAAAGTTCGTCTGCTCGCTGAAACCTCTCTCTCGTACATGCAGCAGGGAGAGCCGGAATGGTACATCCCCGAACAGTTCGGCATCACGAGCGCGACTCTGTTCTGCCGTACCAAACTACGCGAAAGGCTCTGCCTTCGCTGGGCTGACATCGCGCCCGGAACCGTGTGGCCTGACGGCGTCTGGCAACAACTCAACACTGTGTTATGGCGTGTGTCGGGCGGGCCTGGAACCGTCATTGAATGGAATAGTCCTGCCGGCATTCCGCGCTCGCTCGGGTTTGCAAACGAAGACACGGCGCAGCTCGTCTTCAACAAACCGTGCGTGGAAGTAAGTCTGAAACTGACTACGTTCTCCACCGGAGCCGTCATTCGCTTTTATAAGCGTGAGACGGTCGGAGCAGGGTTCGCTTATACGCTGGTAGAAACGCGTTCACTGACGCAGTTGCAACTGCTCGCGCCGGTCGAATATCACAACCCCGCAGTCCCTGTGGCGAAGGTGGAGATTGATCCGCGCAACGCAGACCCCGCCACCGTCCATGCCATGCAGTTGAGGATAGATTCAATGTATCGCCTGCTCTACGAAAGCGACCTTGACCCTCAAGAGCAAGAAGACCGGCGGGCAAAGATTCGGAGCGCGGAGCAGGAACTCGCTCAGTTCACGGCGCAGGGATGCACACCTAAGGGCATTGACAGTGGGACGTTGATTCAGGCATTAACCGTTCTTGAAGAGCAGGTCGGCCAATGCCATGCGCAACTCGTCGCTTTGCAGGTGGAGCAGGAGGCCGCGTGCAGCGAAGCGGCGGAATCGAGCACGCAGTTCTTGCGGTGCTTCCCGCAAGAGCCTTCAAAGCTCAGCTATGAAGTCGTCCGGGAGGAAGAGACACGATACCGCTTTCATATCTATGACGATGCGACAGACAGTTTGTTGTTGAACAGCTTCCATCAATACACTGACCCTGAGCGGGCGCAGACCGCAATGCTCAGCACCCTCGAACTCGCGCTCTGGCCTGAAGCTTATCAACCCGTGATCACGGAAACGAAGCAATTCTTCTTTCAGCTTGTGAATCCATCAGGGGTGGTGGCCGTGAACCCCGTTCTCTTCGACACGAAAGAGCAGTTGGATGAATTTGTCGCGCAGACACAGGGGAAGATGCGGTTGGCGCATGAGGGCGGGCGCTTTGAGCTTGGCGTGCGCGAGGCAGGGAAGCTGCCTTGCGATGTCTGTCTTGAGCATCTCGCCTGTTGGCAGGAGTTGTCCGGGACAAGCGAGGAGGATGATGAGCGATGCCGGAACATTGTGGCCGGAATCCTTACCGGGCGTGACCTGTTTTGCAGCGAATACAACGTTATGTATCGCCTTCTTTATGCTTGCCAACGGCAACTGCTTAATGAAGCGACGGGCCGGTGCGAAGAACTGACGCGCGAGTTAGAAATCAAGCGCGCGGAGTGCCATGCGCTGGCCGAGCAACTGGAGGCTATCCGGCATCTCATCATCTTCATAGACGAGCACGGGACTATCCTGCCGCCGGAGACGATGCCTTGCTCGACACTGCTTCAAGAGGCTTGCTGGCTCTCGCTTGAAGATTACGAATTTAACCTTTCCGTGCCGAGTCAGGAAGCCATCATGGAGGACTATGGCAGTGCTGTGCAGGCCATCGAAAAAAGGCTCACTCCCATTTGGAGGCCGGACACGAAATATTACGTACATCTGCAAGTGACCGATACCGTCAACAACACTCAGACGCAAGACAGCCATTTCTATTTCGGTTTCCGCGCGGCTGGCCCCGTCGGCTATTTCCACACAGATCAAAACGCCAACTATGTAAAGCCTGAGAAGTCGCCTGACCAGTACATGCTGACAAGCCTCAAAGGCTATATCGATTACCAGCGTTCATACCCGAAAGCTGACGGTCAGTTAATCGGAGCCAAGCCTTTGTTCTACGAAGACGCGCGCATTCTGCTCTTCTTTACCAAACGTTATACCTATCATTTTTTCGGTGATTGGCCTGCCTACAACGGCTTGCCGGCAATCTCCGGCAGCGCGATGCAGGTGATTATCAAAGACCCGGCAGAGAATATCTCGATTCCCAATCCGCCGCCCCCGCAGGTGATGACTACCGAGATTCCGCAGGCGGTGACTTCATGGCCGCAGGATAACGACCCGCGCATTCCCGAAGACATACGCATGCTATTGAATCTGCGTAACCCGGAACTTCTGAATCCCGATTTTGAAGGGGGAGACTGTTGGCCTTCGGGCGGCGACATGATCAAGCCCGCGAGCGTCTACACGCAGGTGATGCCACAATATTTGAAGCCGCTGAAGCTATACACGGCAGTGGTCAATAATGTGTACAGGACGCAAATACGGGAAGTGCATCGCTATGTGTTCCAAACATCGCGCTATGCTGACTTTGCCGCGCAGGTGAACAGCTACCATCTCGACGACGGGAAGGGGAATCAGCGTGATGCCATCTTCCGAATAGATATGCCGCTGCCGGTAACGGACATCAACCTGATGTACGACATAGTGACAGGCAATATGATGTCTGCGCCAAACGCGGCGTTAGCCGGAATCTGGGCTGATCCGTTTGATCGACTCGTCGAAGGAGTTCTGAAACTGACTCCACTCGACGCCCCGGTGAGCACTGAGTTCAACATCGTTCGCAACAGCATGACGAACGCCGTGATAGCGGTGTGGATTCGCAGCCCGGAGCCGTTCAACGATCCAAAGCTGCCTGATGACGTGTTGCCACGCAGCCTCCGGGTGATGCCGGGGGCTAGCCCCGATCTCAACTACAAAATTCTGTTCTCAAAAGACTGCTCTCAAGTCTTCGTGATGCATCCGTCCAAAATAATTCCTGTGACGCAGATGAGATTCCGCTTCGCCTATATCGAATGGAATGGCTCAACCTACGTGAACCACACGTTGATGACGACCGGCGTCATTCACATGAACATTTGAAGATTTCACACGCCCTCGATTGGTATTGCTTATGTCCGCGAGTAAAGACAATCCGAACCTCCTGTTCGCCGCCAATGAAGTCAAGGTACAGTCCCCCTATCTTTATTTACAGAGCGTCGGCTCGACCGCCGCCGACGGCAGCGCCTACGGAGCACACCTGCGCTGGCTGCTACTACGCAATTTGGGTGAAACGCATTTGCCGAAGGGCGATTACGCACAAACGCGCACCAACTTTAACCGGCAGGGTGACTACGTGAAGCTGTTTCGCTCGCGGTACGTCCGGCGTTTTCCCATAACCGTAAGCTTTTTCGTCGCGCCCGACGTGGTAAACGACGCGCTGGCATTTTGGATTTACAAAGATGCCAGCACAAACACTGTGGTGTACATTCATTTTCGTGATGCTGCGAAATATGCAGCCGTGCGCGCCAGCATTAACCCGTCGAACAAGACCATAGATTTCATACAACAGTATTGCCCCGCATTGATCGAAGCGGAATTGAAAGACAAGCTCTGTTTCGCAATCGAGTTTGACGTGAAGCGCGATCCTTTGACAGTGATGCGTGCCGAGGCGTTGAGCGTCGAAACGAACATACCTCTTTCACCTGTCTTCGTGTCGTGTCGAAAAACATTCGACGATAACAATTGGTGCGCGCACATCGAAGAGATCAGGCCACAAAAAGTGGAAACGGCTGCGCCGAAATTAGAAACATCTGCGCCTAAATTTGAAGTGGCTGCGCCTAAACCTAAATTGGAAATGCCTAAGTTTGAAAAGGTTGAGCTTAAGTTGGAAGTGGCTGTGCCTAAATTGGAAGTGGCGGGCCCTAAGTTTGAAATAGCGGGGCCGAAGTTGAGTGCAGAGTCTGAGAACGCGTCTTCGTGCTGTGCTGGCCCCAACCTGCTGTCGAACGGACATTTCGAGAATGCACCTGCCGCGTTTGGCTTTGAGACGGATTACAGGTTTCAAGAAACATCTCTGCCGGGCGTCATCAATCTCACTTCCAACGCACGGCTGCTCAACGGCGCGTGGGTTGGCTTACCGCACACTGGAGAAAAATTCCTCGCGGTTGACGGCATCACGGCGGCGGGCAAGGCTGTGATTCGTTTCAGCCTGAAAATCGAGCCCCAGACCAGATATTGTTTCGCGGGCTGGTTAGCCACGCTCTGGCCGCAGGACATCTCGATACCGCTCATGTTCAGGTTCACTCCGAACGAAGGCGAGGCACAATCGTTCACTCAAGCCACGCCTGCAAGGGTCGGCACGTGGGAGCAGTTCCAGTTTTTGTGGAACTCGGGCAAGGCTCGCGCCGTCAGCGTCGAAATCATCTCGCTGTCCATCAGAGGCGTCGGCAACGACTTTGGCATTGACGATCTCGTCTTCTGCAAAGGTAAGGAGCCGCAGCAGGGGGTCTGTCATCCGCGCATCCTGTCGGAGAACATCCGTTCCGTGCGGTTTGAGGTGCAGGACGGCTATCCGCACAGGCTCGAATTTGAAACCTACGAGTCATACATTGCGGGCGCGGATTGGGAGAAGCTCGACACCTTAGCGTTGACGAAGGATGACGGCAAGGCGTTCAGCCGTCTCGAACCGGCTCCCGATTCTATTAACGCGCATTGGCAGAAATTCAACGACCACGCATTGCTCAACGTGTCTAATTATCAAGATCGCTGGACACGCGCGGGCGGCCTGCGCTACGGCGTGGAGCGATACGTCGCGCTGAGCGACAACGACCCGATGGCCCTCGACACCTTACAGGGCAACGTGCAGCCGCAGGACGGCTCCATCCAAATCAGCTTGCTGGATACGTTGCGCATAGTGTCGCTCGATTTCCATATCGCGCGGATGCTCGGCCTCGGCTATCTGGATCGTAATATAGCAAATGATACGGACGAGTATCTTTACCTCTGCATGTATGACACCGAAGGCGTGCTCGACGACACGAATGCCGCGCGACTTGTCAGCCATTATTACATGGGAGTCCCGACGAAACCGCTCGACTATCGCCTGCCGGATACGCCCCGGCTGAAGCCGGCGACATACGGCCTGACCATTAATAACGGCGAGCCGCAGTCCACGTACCTGACGGATTCGGACGGTTACACTCCCGACGGACTCTCGCGCTACGTCAATCTCTTTGTTGAGCCGGAGATTGACGACGCTGCTTCGTTGGCTCCCTTCTTCGAGCCTCCTGTCGAGTTCTGTTCCACCGAAAAAACCTCCAGCGTGTTTTACGGTATCGAATACAGAAAAGACGGCGAAGCCGATTGGCGCAAACCGGAAATTGCACATGATGCGACGTACAAAGACCTGGACAATCCGCCGCAGTTTGAAACGCTGCCCCTGCCCAACAATCCGGCCCCCGCAGCAAACCCCGTCCCCACTCTGCGACACGAAGAGAGAGAATCCGGCGTCCATGAGTATGGTAGCTATGGCATCAACTGGTTCTCGCGTGTCTCTCCCGTCGGCAACATCGTGGCAACCGATGCCACAGATATTAAGAAGGCAAACCTGTTGTTGCCGCCCTCGAATTTTGCCGTGCAGCTTATTCAAAAAGAGTCGCCGCTCATGCTGACCACGACGGCTGAGCAGAACCTCCTGGCGGGCTTGTCCGGGACAGATAAGACGCTGGTGCGCGTCACGTTCGATTATGCTCACGCGCAAGACCTCAACTACGATTTTGCCGATACGGTGGAATTATTCTTTCGTCCACAGATGCCGCGCAACGTGGTGGGGGCCGTCAAGACTGTGAGCGACGATCCTGCCGATAGTCACAAAAGCGTTATCAGCACGACGGGCTACATGGTGAACAGTCAGGGCACGACCATCACCCCGTCGCTCGATCCGACACTGTTCGGTAACTTCATCGGCGGTGTGCTCAGTTGTCAGCAGGAGAACTACATCGTCACAGCTCTTGCAGCATCGAATGTGGCAGGGGAAGGGCCTGTCTTCACAGTGCAGAAAAACGTGTCCGGCACTGCATCCGACCCCGGATCAACCGGAGCCTTCGTGACCGTGCATGAATATAAGGGGCCGCAACTCGACCTCTCTTCCAACGCACAGGTGATGTTTATGGCTGTCGAGAACATGGCCGATCCCGGCTCGTGGGGAACTCCGAATCCATTGCCCACCATCATCCACCTCGGCGACAGCACCTGGACGACGCATACGGAGACTTACGTGCAGGATGGAGAGACCATCACGGTGAGCTTACGCGGCGTGTGGTCGTCTGCCATCGTGTCGCCGGAGCCTGTGGCCGAGCCGGGCTATTACCGGATAGAATTTCAAACCTATCAGTTGTCAAATCACCCGCAGCACGCGAACGCAGACCCCGTTGACTGGTACAAGGGAGTGGTGCGCGTCCCGCGAGCTGCTACTCCGAATGCCCCGAAGAAGGTTCTCGAAGTACTCCTCATAGAGCATCTGGGCGACGGCCAGCCGCTAGTGTTACACGTCATAGACAACGCCTACGAGATGGCTGACCAGATCAGCACGGGCGTGATTGTAGACGTGAACTATTATCCCGGCTACAGGGTTTATCTTCACGCCGCGCCCGCGCATGACTTGACGGAAGCGACGATTCAGCCAGCGGCGGGCGAGGGAAACCGCAAGACGTGGCTCGGAGCGCGGTCGTGTGACAGCTTACAGCTTTACTATTCAGCCGTCGGCCTCCCCGCTCCCATCATCGCGCTCGAATTCGTCACGCCTCTTGCGCCCGAACAGCCCGCCGGCGCTGAGTTCGCAACGCGGCCTGACTACTATTACAAGTCTTCGTATAACTTCCGGCTCAACTTTGCTCCCGGCCACAAGCCTTATGCGGTGGCGATGTACAGAGGAAACGATGAAGCCATCCTGCGCGCTTTGTACAACAACACGACATACAACACCGTCGCACAACAGCTCGAACTGCTGGGTGAGGACGACCCGTATCGAGCGGATCGCTGGCGGAATCTGCTCAGCTTCGACTACGTGTATGACGTGAACAGCCCTGAGCATCCGTACTATGATCCGACAGGCTCGAATCAAAACGGGGAGTTCCGTAAGTTCCCGGCTGAAGACGGGTACGCCTTCCCTAATCCTGATAAAGGAGGAATGCTGAACGGCTCCCCACCCAGCAGCGTCCTGAACGATTTGAAGGAAGCAATTCAAGGTTCGTTTACCGCGCTCACCGAATTGCCGCTAATTTACGACTTTATTAAAGACTCTTCTTACGTGCCAGTGCCCAAGCCGCAGAACATACGCAATACACAGGGAGCGCTGCTTGACCCTCACGATCCCGCGTTCGACATGTCACCGATGGCGAAGAGAACCGACAACGGATTTGAGATTCAGTTCACAGATTTCACGCTCGATGGAACGAGCAACAATGTCTTCTTTTATTATGGCCGCGAGATTGGAAATCGTGGCCGCCTCGGCGATCCGGGACCGATTGCCGGACCCGTTCGGTTAATCAACACGCATCCCCCGGATGCGCCCGGAGTGAAGAAGATGTACGTTCAGGAACTGAACCCTGTCGCAAACATTGGTCTGGCTGTCAACTTTGAAATCAATTCCTATCCAGCCGTGCAGAACGTGGGGCGCATGCTTATCTATCGCACCATCAATGCCGCAGACGCGCTCTCGGTACGTACTATGCAACTGGTGAAGACCGTAGACTTTGCCGAGACGAATCAGGTTGGCGAACTGACTATCTTGTTGTCTGATGACTTCGAGAGCGGGTTTGTGCCTTACGGCGATCCTCTCTTCTATCGCATAGTCGCACTCCGCAAAGTGAAAAATCCAGATGCCACGACGGACTGGTCGCCCTCGCAACCGTCGAAGCTGCTGCTGACGACAGTGATCGATACTATCAACCCTCAAGCGCCTGAAATTACGTACACCTCGGATGGCCTTTCTGGAACTCCGGCGATGCTGGCCGGCGTCATTCTTTCATGGCCTGCCGAGGTGCATAACGGCGCTTACTATCTGGACAAGATGAACGCCACAGGCAACTGGGTGATGATCTACAGCGTCAAGACGAACGACGATGTCACGGTGAATTTAGCTGCCACCGAGCTTGGAACGAACGTCCTTCCCAAAGAAAACCCCGACGATGACTCAACTGTGTACCATCGATTCCGTGTGCGTGTGGAGAATTCTTCGGGTCTCTTCAACCTGACGGACAAAGTGCTTACTCTGTGATTCTGCGGAAGGTTCTGGTGCCAATAGCATATAGATGCAGAGGGCTATCTCGTCCTGTGTGGCATTAGGCGGCAAGTACCCTGTGCCACAACTGTGGCACTCGCGCTCCGGCCTCACTTGTCAACGCCGCAGTGTTGAGCTGCCCCTTCCTGACCTGCTGCGCTAGCTCAATGCCTCTGATCCTCACTGCCGCATGAGCCTGGGGTGTTGCCTACGATGGAGTAAATCCAGCACGCGAGCGCGGTTTTGCACTCGTGCCGCAGTGGTGCCACGTCGCAGGATAGTTTTCAAAGAACGCAGGTCTTCAGTTGATAGTTTAATCAAGATATGTTGCTTTGCGAAAGATGTCGTTCCAGTAGGCTATCAAGCTCGCCTAAGGGGAACGGCTTGACCAGGTAAGCGGTGCATCCGGCGGCAAACGCTCTGGCTTCAGCCGCAGGCTGTGCGTGGCCGGAGAGAATCACAATCGGGACTTTGCCTCCGGAAGTGAATTCTCGAATGCGACGCGTTGCCGTGATGCCGTCGAGCAAAGGGAGGTCTGTGTCCATCAGGATGAGGTCAACCTGCACGTTCTCCGCCAGCGCAACTGCCATCTCGCCGTTTACCGCTTCGACCACGCTGATGCCGCCGCGCAGCTCAAGCACGGTTCTGAGCATAAAGCGTGTGTCTTCATGATCTTCCACCACCAGCACGCAAGCGTTGGAAGTTTGCGTCTGCACAGTTGCGGCTTCGTCCTGTGAGAATGAGCCGGGCGATTGCTTGTAATCTATGTTTGTCATGTTAGGAGAGCGTGCGGAAATTGTGTGAGCGAATCGTAATTCACTGTTTGCCCGAAACCACCTGGAGCGCGGACGGAAAGGTGAAAGCCCATAACGAAAATTCACCCGTTTCCTTCCGTCTCCCCCATGCTCGTTCTGCCGTCCCGTCCGCACTTTCAGCAGACGACACGACAACCCTTGAACGCCTTTCTCCGGCACTGCGTGGAGCCGACGCCTGATGCCTTGTGGGCCAATGATTTTAGTTTTTAACTTATCCGGCGAGTTTTGAATATTAGGAAGGCGGGTGAAATGAGCAAGGGTTTTACCCTAATGCCGGGAGGATGGGCTGAGACAGCTCAGTTAAGCATTAAGGCTCTCGCAGCCAGCCTTGCAGTAGCGCGTAGCGCACGAGGTCTACGCGGCTTCTCATCCCCATTTTACGCATCCCGTTGGCCTTGTGAGCTTCAACGGTTTTGACGCTCAGGTCGAGGCGCGCGGCCACCTCTTTGTTGATATGACCCAACGCGATGAGGCGCAGAACTTCCGCCTCGCGCTCACTCAGATTCGCATTCGGTGTTGCGCCGCGTGCGGCTTGTCTGCCGCTACGAATTTGAGTAATAGCTTTTTCAGTAATTGCCGGGTCGAGATATGTCTGACCGGCGGCGACGGCGCGAATCGCGCGCAGCAGTTCCGCCGACTTGCTCTGTTTCAGCACATAACCGCTCGCGCCCGCCTGTAGCAGTTGGTGCAAGTAGCCGTCGTCCGTGTGGCGCGTCAGGGGCAAGACTTTCACTTGCGGGCATTTCTGCTTCAGCCTCTGCGTCGCTTGCAGACCGTTCAGCTCCGGCATTGAAACATCCATCACAACGACATCCGGCTTCAGCTCCAGCGCGAGTTGCACGGCGACGCGACCGTTATCCGCTTCGCCGATGACCTCCATGTCCGGCTGCGAGTTGACGAGCAATTTCAACCCGTCACGGATTGTTTCATGATCATCGGCCAAAAGGATGCGCAGCTTAGTCATCGGTCTTTCCCGTCTCCGGCGCGGGCGGCACAGGAAGTCGCACGTAGACGGTCACGCCGCCGTTCGGCTGCGCTTCAAGCTCGACCATCCCGCCGACCAGCGCCGCACGCTCGCGCATTCCGATCAGCCCGAGACCTTTAACCTCCGGGTCGAATGCTTGCTCGGCGTCGAAGCCGATGCCATCGTCTTCGAGGATGAGCGAGACATGGTCGGCTCGACGTTCAAGCACGACCGCGACGCTGGAGGCTCGCGCGTGCTTGGCAACGTTGTTGAGAGCTTCCTGCGCGATGCGATAGAGCGTGGTTTCGATCTCCAGCGGCAAGCGGTCTTGGTCTGTGTCGCTCACGTGCAGTTGGACAGGCACACCGATGTGCCTTGACCAGTTCTGCGTATAGCTGGAGAGCGCGGTTTCCAAACCCAGATCATCGAGCGCCGTCGGACGCATTTCCCAGACCAGATTGTCAACGTCGCAGTTGAGTCGCTGGGCAATGGCCTGTAACGTTCCAATCTGTTCGCACAGTTGAGCCTGGTCGCCGCAACTCTCTTTGAGTGCGTCGAGCTTCAGCCCCAGCACGGTCAATTGCTGCCCGAACTGATCGTGCATCTCACGGGCAATGCGACGCCGTTCCTCCTCTTGCGCGAAGACGATGCGGCGCAAAAGCTGGCGGCGTTCGTGCTCGACACGTTGCCGCTCGTTGACTTCCATTCGCAAGGCGGTGTTTGTGTCTACCAGTGACAAGGCGTTACGCTCCAAATGCTCTTTCGCCTCGTGTATGGCCTCCTCCGCCAGCTTGCGTCCGGTGAAATCAATGAAGGTCAGAATCACGCCGTCTATGCTGTCTGCCTCCATGCGATAGGGAATCAACTGCGCGATGTACCAGCGTCCCTCGCGGCTCCTTATTTCAAATTCCATTTTATGTGGTTCGTCGAGCACCCGCTTCACATCTTGCAACAGGTCTGCGTAATCGAGTTTGTGCGTGATGTCTAAGAGGGAACGCCCGACATCCGACGGAATCAGACTGAAGAGGTCTTGAGCGCGGGGCGTGTAGAGTTTGACGTTCATCTGACTGTCAACGAAGATCGTCGCCAGATCGGTTGACGTGATTAAATTTTGCAGGTCGCTGTTAGCGACGGCGAGTTCGTCTATTTTATGCTTCAACTCGCTGTTGATGGTCTGGATTTCCTCGTTGACCGATTGCAGCTCCTCCTTGCCCGTCTCAAGTTCTTCGGTTGCCGAACGAAGCTCCTCGTTCATCGCTTGCATCTCTTCATTCGAGGCTTTGAGTTCCTCGGTCTGTGTCTCGAACTGCTCGATGGTCATTTGATGTTGCTCTTTTGACCTTTGCAACTCCTCTTCCAAAAGACGGGCAACCGGCTCCGTTTGGCCCGCGCTCCGCACGCCGGTTTCCGCGCCCGTCAGTCCTTCCACTTCATCAAAGAGGACGAGAAAATAGTTCTGAGCCGTTGCTCCCACCCCTTCATCGCGCACGGGACGCGCGATCATGTTGACGTAAAAAGCGCGCCCCGCGCGCTTGATGTGGACGCGACGCGCTTCAAAAGATTTCCCGGTCTGCGCCGCTTGAAAGAGCGCGGTGCGAAGTTCTATCCGAAGCTCGGGATGCACGACTTTCAGGAGATTATGACTCGGTTCGCCGCCCGCAAATTGCAGGAATCTTCCGGCGCGGTCGGAGAGGTGTACGATGTCGTAATCCGCGTTTATGATGACGCTCGGCGGCGCGTATTGCTCCAAAAGTCTTTGATGAAGCTTACTGAAAGAAATCTTTTGCCGCTCGCGCGTCCCTTCCGTCTGCGGCGGCCAACCGCGCGGGAACGGGATGGTGAGCGGCAGGCTCAGCGCGCGGCGCGCGTCGTGCGTGATGTTTTCGGCGCGATAGATGCGCTGCTTTTTATCAACGGTCGTAAACAGATTCGTCGCACCGTCCGCCGATTCCGAGTTGCCCAAAAACAGAAACCCTTTGGGAAGCAGGACGAAACTGAACAACTCGAAAATATGCCCCTGCGCTTCGCGGTTGAGATAGATCAGCAGGTTGCGACAGGTGATGGCGTCGAGTTTCGAGAACGGCGGGTCTTTAATCAGGTTGTGGACGGCGAAAAGCACGCGCTCGCGCACCTCCTTCTTGATGCGATAACCGCCCGGCTCTTTCGTGAAGAAACGGCGCAGGCGTCCGGGCGACACGTCCGCCTCAATGGTCTCCGTGTAGCTGCCGTCGCGCGCCGTCGCAATCGCCGCTTCGTCTATATCTGTGGCGAAGATTTGAATCACGGGCGGGGACGCGAGCCGCTCCGCATATTCCAACAGCAGCATCGCCACCGAATACGCTTCTTCGCCGGTCGCGCAACCCGCCACCCACACTCTCACCTGATCGCCGGTCGTCTTTTCGTGAAAGAGCAAAGGCACGGCCTCGCGCTCCAACTCATCAAACGCCGCCGGGTCACGAAAGAAGTTTGTCACGCTGATGAGCAAATCTTTCAACAACGCCTGCGCTTCCATCGGATGCTCGCGCATGAAGTCACGGTAGGGCGTGAGCGCCGTCAATTGATTGACCTGGAGGCGTCGCTCGATGCGGCGCAGCACGGTCGCGCGCTTGTAGTGCGTGAAGTCATGCCCCGTGTGCGTGTGCAGGATCGTAAAAATATCGCGCAGGGCTGCTTCGTCCTCATCCTTTTGACTGACGACGGGCGGCTCGGTTTCCGGCGGCAACTTGATGAGGCTCGCGTTGCGCCAGATTTCAATGAGCCTTTCCGGCATCTGCGCGACGGGCAGCACGAAATCAACCAGACCGCTATTGATGGCGTGGCGCGGCATCGAATCGTGTTCCGCCTCCTTCGGGTCTTGCGCGAACGCCAGCCCGTTATGCTCCTTGATGCGTTTCAGTCCGTTAGTGCCATCCGAACCCATTCCCGACAATACGATGCCGACAGCATTCTGCTTGTGCGTCTCGCCGAGCGTGCGGAAGAAAAGGTCTATGGCGACCTGCTTGCCACTGAGCATCGGCTCCGGCTCGGTGAGGTTGATATGCCCATCGCTCATCTCAAGATTCTTCGTCGGCGGGATGACGTAGACGTGGTTCGGCGCGACTCTGACGGATTCGGTGACTTGCGTGACAGGCATCCCGGTCGTCATCTGCAACAGAGCGGCGGCGTGACTCTCGTGCTTCGGCGAGAGATGCATGATGACGACGAACGCCATCCCGCTCTCGGCGGGCATGTGCGCGAAAAAATCTTTCAAAGCCTGCAATCCACCCGCCGATGCGCCCAACCCGATGACCGGGAAAGATCCCGCACGTTGCGGCAGCTCCGGCCCTGTCTGTGATGCGAAGTTTCGCCCTAAATCGTCGCTCATAAGTTTCTCATCCCAACACTTTTGCGATTGATTATCCCATGATATTGTTAATAAGAGGTAATCCCATTTTCACCGATACACAAACGTGTGACTTTCAAAACAGAATCGCCCACGCCTTTCAATTCGGATGGGCTTCAAGCAGGCGTGAGATTGTCGTTCGCGGACTCGCCATAACAAAAACGAACGGAGGAGGCACAATGAGTAAAAACTGGCGGAAGAATGACAGGGACGAAATAAACGACAAGGTAAGCGAGTGAGAATCAGAAGCGCTTGCGCTAACAGGCGCGCCCGATTCTCAATCGTTTGGGGCGAGACTGAAGCTTGAATTCTCTATCCGATGACTAAGCTTAGCCTGCCGGGCAAGCGGTAGTGTCCTAATCTGAAATCCTAAGTCCGATGAAATGTTGACTGATAATTTCAAACTAGTACATCATCACGATGAACGTGACGGGTAAAGTCGTTTCAATTTGTCTCGC
>CAXTPS010000053.1:7182-19577 GCA_964246305.1 uncultured Pyrinomonadaceae bacterium | reverse complement strand
GTAATAGTAACCATTGTTGAATTTTAGCATGTCACCTTGATGTGAGCCACTACCAGGTTGCTTAGGGGAGTCCATGCTGAAGGTATAGAATTGCATAAGCTTGGTGTGCGCGGAGTCAGCAGAATGGTAGTTAAGCGATTGGTTGACGCTGGCTATGCTTCACTCGACAAAACTCTCGACACGCCTGCAGAAGATTTTCGGGGTATTATCAACCCAAGGACAGCGCAGCGTATTCATGAAGCCATCATAAGAAGGCTAGGGGAGTCTCAAGAGAGAGCAAAACACAATCAAGCAACCCGCTTAGAAAAGCATGGTCGTGATCCTGGCATTACCCGTGCAATATATGAGATGGATGGCACAGCCTTGGAGCACGCTATTGTTGAGCTACTTAACGCACCTCCATTAGAGTTAGCCGCAACTCGCATCGCCAAACAAAGGGAAGGAGAGCCTGACATTCTTTTACCTGTATCAGGCGGCATTTTGGTGGGTTCAGTTACAGCATCTAGAGCAAATGTCTCGGATGGCAAATGTACTGAAATCGTTAGGTCTGGAGCTCGTTTTAATCCTACTGCTTACGCAGTATTCGGCCGTCCTGGGTTTCACGACTTAGCGATACGTAATGCACCTAACATCAACAATGCAATACACCCAGATACCACATATAAACTAATTCCTATACAAGAGCTAGGCGAGCTTTTCGTCCGAGTCGTTGAAGGTAGGGTCAAATCCGATACATTCATAGATGTCTTGATGAATCGGCGTAATCTAATACTTGCTAATGATGTAACTGAAGGTTCTGGAGACTAAGACGACTTCAATGTCTCAGCCAGTATCGTTCTCTAAACTTCTCCTTATCAAATAGATCCTTCGTTAAATTAAACGCCAGCGCGAAGATTGAGTTCTCGCACTGGCGCTTAAACTTGTTATTTCAGTACAGGACTTTAATTCATAGTACAGAACTTTAATTCATTTGCACAAATCCGTCGCAGGGTTAGTTCCCCTGGGTCGCGAGTTTGCCGATCAGGGTGAAGAGCGGCAGGTACATGGCGATGACGATGGAGCCGATGGTGACGCCGAGAAAGCCGATCAGGAGCGGCTCGATCAGGGTCAGCAGGTTGGCGATGGCGGAATCAACTTCTTGCTCGTAAAAATCTGCGATCTTGCCGAGCATCGCATCGAGCGCGCCGGTCTGTTCGCCGATGCCGATCATCTGCGCGACCATATGCGGGAAGACTTCCGTCGCCTTGAGCGGCTCGACGAAGCTTTCGCCGCGCTCGACTCCGGCGCGAACCTTGAGGATCGCTTCCTCGATGATGACGTTGCCCGCCGTGCGCGCCGTGATGTCCAGCGACTGTAGAATCGGCACGCCCGAAGAGAGCAGGGTTGAGAGCGTGCGAGAGAACCGTGCGACCGCAATCTTGCGCAGGATGATGCCGAACACCGGAAGCTTCAAGAGCAGGTTGTCTATGTTGTGACGACCGCTCGGAGTCCGGTAGTAAAAATGTATCGCCACGCCGAGGCCGATGATCGCGAGCAGGATACCGAGACCGCCCCATCCGGCGAGGAAGCTGCTGAAGCCGGTCACGATGCGCGTCGGCAAGGGCAGTTTTTCGCCCGGCCCCAAAAGGCCGAGGAAGATATTTTCAAACTGCGGAATAACGACGACCATGATAACCGCGACGGCTGCAATCGCCATCACGATCACCGCCGCCGGATAGATCAAGGCGGAGATCACGTCGCGCTTTAATTTGACCATCTTCTCGATAAAGGTCGAGAGTCGTTGGAGAATCAGATCGAGGATACCGCCGGTCTCGCCAGCATCTATCATGTTGGTGAAGAGCTGGTCGAAAATGTTGGGGTGACGCGCCATCGCCGCCGCTAAAGTTGAGCCTTCTTCCACGTCCTGCCGCACTTGATTCAAGACATTCTGGAAATGCTTGTTCTCCTGCTGCTGCGAGAGGATGTCGAGGCACTGCACGAGCGGGAGTCCGGCGTCAATCATCACTGAGAACTGGCGCGTAAAGATCGCCAGCTCTTTGGACTTGACACGCTTGCGGCTGCCGAGCTTGGGGATGCCGATCTCGCGCCCCTTCTCTTTGACGGAGGTGAGCGTGACCTGCTCGCGGCGAAGCAGTTGCCGCAAGGCTTCCCGGTTATCCGCGACTCTCTCACCGACGACCGTTTCGTTCAATCGGTTGCGGCCTTTGAAGACGTAGGTTGGCATGTTCGTGAAACTCCAATTTGAAATTTTGGATTTTGGATTTTGGATTTTGGATTAGCGAACGGATTGAATGAGATGAACCCTTTGTCTTTCAATCCAACATCCGAAATCTAAAATGTTTTCTATCTTGGGCTTGGGCGCGAGCCGACCGGTCGTGCTTGCGCGTAAGGACTCGGATGCGGCTGCCCTGCACCGGGTCGCGGCGGCGGCATACCGGGACGCTGTCCGGGCTGTCCCGTGTTAAGGCCTGAACCGCGATCAATCAGGTCTCGCAGTTCGTCCGTGTTCGATGAACGAAGCATCGCCGTTTCGATTGAAATCAACCGTTTGTGATAGAGCGTGGCGAGCGCCTGATTGAAGGTCTGCATCCCGTACTTGTCCTGCCCCGTCTGCATCATCGAATAAATCTGGTGAACTTTATCTTCGCGGATCAGGTTGCGGATGGCCGAATTGGGTACCAGAATCTCAAGCGCCATCGCGCGCCCGTTGCCGTCTGCCTTCGGCAGCAAAGCTTGACACATGATGCCTTCGAGGACGAGCGAGAGCTGTGCGCGAATCTGCGCCTGCTGACCGGCAGGGAAGACATCAATGATACGGTTGATGGTCGAAGCGGCGGAGTTTGTGTGTAAGGTGGCGAAGGTCAGGTGTCCCGTCTCCGCGATTCTGAGAGCCGATTCGATGGTTTCGAGGTCGCGCATTTCGCCAACCAGCACCACGTCCGGGTCTTGACGCAGGGCAGTGCGCAGGGCGTCTGCGAAACCGTGCGTGTCGGCATTGACTTCGCGTTGATTGACCAGACAGTTTTTGTGGCCGTGAAGAAATTCTATCGGGTCTTCGATGGTCAGGATATGCTCGTGCCGATCCTGATTGACTTTGTCCACCATCGCCGCGAGGGTCGTGGACTTGCCGGAGCCGGTCGGCCCCGTGACGAGGATCAGGCCGCGCGGCTTTTCGCATAAGGTCTTAACGACGGGCGGCAATCCCAGCTCTTCAAAAGGCTTGATCTCATACGGGATGGCGCGAAAGACTGCGCCGACCGCTCCGCGCTGGTTGAAGAGATTGGCGCGAAAGCGCGAAAGACCTTTGACGCCGAATGAAAAATCGAGTTCGAGGTTCTCTTCAAAGCGATGCTTCTGCGCGTCCGTGAGCACGGAATACGCGAGCTGCTTGGTGTCCGCCGAAGTCATCGGACGGTAGCCTTCGAGAGGATGCAAGTGGCCGTGAACGCGTATCTGCGGCGCGGAGTTGGTCGTGATGTGTAGATCAGAGCCGCCCGCTTCGTAAAGCTTTTTGAGCAGGTCTGAGAGCGAGAGCTGAGACTGGGGTTCGTTGATTGACATGCTTGGTTCTCCTCGCGCCGGAGGGGTGTTTGAAAGCGGGGCTGGCTTTAATGCTCGCCAGCCCCGGCGTATTTGGTTTCCTTCGGAATGATTGATTCAGCGTTGTGACGAGGCCGTCTGCGCCGAGCGCGTGCTCGCCGTCGAGAATGACGACATCACCTGTTCCGACCCGGCTGCCACGCGGTCGGCAGAATCTACCTGAGTCGTTGTTGCAAGCGAGTAGATGCGGCCATCCACTTCTGTGAAATAGTAGGTCTGAGACTGCGGCGGAGTTCGCCCGTCGCTCGACGCGGGCATCTGAGCCTGCACGACGAACACGCGGCGACCGTTGATCTCCTTCTGGAAATCGTTGACCACCCAGCCGCCCTCTTTGACCATCCTGTCAATCACCGTGCGACGAAGCGCCGTCACCGGAACGCCGCTCAAGCTCTGGCTCTGTTTGCGCTTCGGCGCGCTTATGATCTCAGAGCCGTTCGCCGTTGCGACCACAGAGAGCGTCGCCTGTCCGTCTGTCTTGCCGTTCGCGTAGATGCGAAACTTCATCTCGTTGCCATCAATCGCGGGGCGGTTGCTCCAGCCTTCCGGCATCTGGACGCTCCACAGCCCGCGCGGGTGATTGTAAGTTCCGCCCATCGTCGTCGCCTCGTTATTGAGTGCGGCGAGATCGTTCGGATTCTGTTTGCGTAATGCTTCGAGCGCTTTCCGTTGGGCAAGCGCCGCGCGTTTGCGCCTTTGACGGGCGCGATAGCGTCGCCACCATGCACGCGAATGGCGACGGAAACCTTTCCTGTGACCCGAAGTCACAGCTCTTTCATTGTGCGCCGATGAGTTGGTCAGCGGCAGCATAGTGACAATCGTGAATAACATTAACAGCGATAAAGCGGCAGCGCGCAGCATAACTCCTCCACTTCCTTCCTTAAGCCACCGTCTCCCGCACTACTTCTTCGATGGTGGTAATTCCGCTTCTAATTTTATGGAGGCCGGATTCGCGGAGCGTGATCATGCCGTCGTCTACGGCGCGCTTGCGCAGCTCCAGAGACGATGCGCCGATCAGAATCAACTCGCGTATTTCATCCGTCACTTCCATAACCTCGTAAAGCCCGACGCGACCCTTATAGCCCGTGCCGTTACAGGTCTGACAGCCGCGCCCTTTATAAGTCTTCATCGTGCGCGACTCTTCAACCGTAAAGCCGATTTCCAGGAGGGCTTCGGCGGGCGTCGTGTGCTCAGTTTTGCAGTCCTTACAGACGCGGCGAATGAGACGCTGTGCCTGTATCAGGTTGACGCTGGTGGCGACAAGAAAAGGCTCTATGCCCATGTTCATCAGGCGAGAGATTGTGGAAGGAGCGTCGTTGGTATGGAGTGTGGAGAGAACGAGGTGACCCGTTAAGGCTGCTTTAATAGCAATCTCGGCAGTCTCGAAGTCACGGATTTCGCCGACCAGAATGATATTTGGATCTTGGCGAAGGAAGGAACGAAGCGCGGCGGCAAAGTTGAGTCCGATCTGCTCTTTCATCTGTACCTGATTGATACCGGCCAGATTGAACTCGACAGGGTCTTCCGCCGTCATGATGTTGGTCTCACTCGTATTCAGAGCTTGCAGCGCGGAATAGAGCGTGTTGGTTTTGCCGGAGCCGGTCGGCCCCGTGACGAGCACCATCCCGTAGGGACGCGTGATGTTGCGCTGGAACTTGACCAGAGACTCCGGCTCGAAACCGAGCTTGGTCATGTCGAGCATCAGGTTCTCTTTATCGAGCAGGCGCAACACGACTTTTTCACCGAACAGCGTCGGCAAGGTCGAAACGCGGAAATCCAGCTCGCGCGAACGTGAATCTACTTTGACCTTTATCTTGATGCGCCCGTCCTGCGGCAGGCGTTTCTCGGAGATGTCGAGCTTCGCCATGATCTTCAGGCGAGAGATGAGAGCGTCGCGCATCTTCAGAGGCGGATGCATGATGTCATAGAGCACGCCGTCAATGCGGAAGCGTATCCGCAGCTCTTTCTCGTAAGGCTCGACGTGTATATCTGAAGCTCCGCGACGAAGCGCGTCAACCATCAGGACATTGACCAGACGCACGACGGGCGCGTCCTCGCTCATGCGCGAAAGCGTCGAGAGGTCTATCTCTTCGTTATCTTCGATGACCTCAAGATTATCTGCGCCCTCGGCATCGAACTCGAATTGCCCGAGCGAAGCCAGATCGTCGTGCGTAATTCCGTTCTGATGACTGAGTAATCCATTTCCATTTCCGTTTCCATTACCGTTGCCGTTGCTACCGGACAACATGCTTTCGTAGGAAACGTCGGATACCATCCCGGCCAGCTCTATCTCGCGCGAGTGGTCGTAATATTTGGCTATCGCATCCTGCACGCTCGCTTCCGAGACGACGACCGGCTCGATGTTCAGCCCGGTCATGAACTTAATGTCGTCCATCGCAAAGACGTTGGTCGGATCAACCATCGCCAGCGTGAGCGTCGCCCCGACGCGAGAGAGCGGCAGGACGGAATATTTCTGCGCCACCTCGTGCGGAATCAGCCGTATGACCGAATCGTCTATATCGAATAGTTCGAGATTGACGGAAGGCACGCCGTACTGGCGCGAGAGCACAGCCGTAATCATGTCGTCGGAAACAAGCCCGAGCTTGACCAGATTAAAGCCTAAACGACCACCATGCTCGCGCTGGTAGTCGAGAGCGTCGCGCAATTGCTGCGCACTGAGGAGATTTTCGCGGACGAGAATTTCGCCTAGTTTGGCTGACATCTTTTTATTGAAGTTCCAATGGTTGCGAAACGCTGCAAAAGGGGCGGGTAATAGAAGAGTTGCCGGAAAGCGACTCCAAAATATTGACGGGTCGCACAAACTTGCTTATATCAGCAAACGATGTTTAGCACCGTTGCACAATGAATACTACTTTTAATCTTGCTATGTGTCAAGGTGAAAATTTTCCGGTCAGATTGACACAAAACAAGGCAGCATTTGAACTCAAGCTCAAATGCTGCCTTGTTTTGTTAAACGGACTGTGAAGTGTTAGCCACGCTTGCGGCCTGTCGGTTTTTGCGGCTTGACATTCTGTTGTTTGAGCGCTTCGAGCACGTCCTTTGCATCCTTTTTGAGCGGATGCGTATCAGGAGCGGCATCAATAAAACGCTGCAAATAGTTGGCGGCCTCCTGAAATTTGGTTGCGTCCTGTAGATTGAATAGAGCCAGCCCTGTTCGGAGCATCGCATCAATATTGTCTGGATGCTCGACCAGAATCTTCTGGTAGCTGACGATGGCTTTTTCCATTTCATCCGAGTCAAAGAACATCTGCGCATCGTTGAGCTGCGCTTTCAGTTTCTTCTCAGGATCGGTCAGCTCAGCAATATATTCCTGATAGGCTGCATCGCTCTCGGCAGTCTTTGTCTTGTCAACCTTGGTCACGAACAGGTGCATGGCTTGGGCGCGGATTTCAATCGCATTGAATTTGGTGATTTTATAATTCTGCGCGTCCGCAGGGTCTGTCGGAACCTCCTGCTCCTTAATCAACTGAACAGATTTGGTCGAAAGCTCCGCTGCGTCGCGAAAATCTTTTTTGGCAGTCTCGATGCCAGCGGTTTTGGCCTCGCCTTGCAGCTTGAATGCGCTATTGTAGCGAGTTATGCCGCGCGCTTTGATCGCTCCGGCCTTGTTGCTCATCAGCGCGGGCGCGCCCGGATGTGTCGGGTCGGCTGTCAGCGCCTCGTCATACTTGGCAATCGCCTCTGTATATTTAGCATCAGCCTCATCAAGACGCTGAGCGTCATACGAGACATTCGCCGCCGCGAGCGCAGCGTTGCCGTTCTTGAAAGCGTTGTTGTAGAGAGCATTGCTGTTTGTAATCTTCTCATTATTGGCAGTAATCTCAGCGTTCTTGCGCTTCAGTTCTTCATTTTTGGCGATATCAGCCGCGCTCGGGCCTGTGCCGCCTGATGCCTTATCGCCTTTGGCATATGCTTTAGCCTCTTCCATCGTATAGCGTGTGCCGTCTCCCGGATCGAGCGTCACATCGAGCGGCTCCGCCATGCCGGCTTTGAAATTGGTTCTGATTTTAGGTGAAGCGTTCGGTGCGCTGACAGACATCACATACTTGCCGATAATGGCGAGACCCAAAATCGTATATTCGCCATTCTTATTGGTTTTGATATTCTCGAACTTGCCCGGCACGTCCGTGCGATAAATGTCTATCAACGCATTGGGCACAGGAGCCGTCGTGCCGTCCGCCTGCTTGAGCAGAATTCTGCCGTGTATTGAAACGAGTTGCGCCGAGGCTGACATCCCGCCCAAGACCATTACGGCGACGGCGACCAGTGAGATGAAAAAGTGTTTGCGATACATCGAAGTTTCCTCCAGCGGAAATGTCAAGGCTCTCAAGATCGAGCAAGGGGGCTGTCTAAGATGCCCTGACAGGTCAATCAGGTTGTCACGCCAACCAGCTGTAAAAAGAGACGTAAAGGCCAAATGAGTTTCTATTCTTGCGCATAAGTGATGGGGTCTGCAACCCCCGCCTGTCGAAATGCGCGCAATCGCAGAACACAGGAATCGCAACGCCCGCAAGCCAACTCCGATGCCTGATAGCAAGACCACGTCAGAGCGAGCGGAGCATTCAGCTCAAGAGCGCGCCGGACGATCTCGGATTTGCTCAAAGCGATGACGGGCGTTCTTATTTTTATCACAGTTTCGGGCTTTGTGCCGACCTCCACGACACGCTCGAAGGCTCTGTAAAATTCGGGACGGCAGTCAGGGTAGCCCGAAGAATCCTCCGCGACCGCGCCGATGTAGATGCTCCCGGCTCCGATGACTTCTGCCCAGCTCACAGCAATCGCCAGTAGATGAGCGTTACGAAATGGAACGTAGCTCGTCGGCACAGCTTGCGCCGCAATGTCCGCTTCCGCGACCGCTATTTTTTCATCTGTCAGCGATGAGCCGCCGATGCGCGCCAGATGCTCTATCGAAACTGCGAGCCGCCGCGCGACCCTGTAATAATCCGCGATCTCTTCAAACGCGCGCCGCTCACGAGCCTCCGTGCGCTGCCCGTATGAGACGTGCAGAAAAGCCAGCTCGTCATTCTCTTGATGCGCGATAGCGGCAGTGACGCACGAGTCCATGCCGCCTGAAACCAGACAGACGGCTAAAGGCAAGGATGAAGGATGAAGGCGGAAGGATGAATCGTATTCGATGATTCCTTGCTCATCTGGAATTTCACTTGGCTCATCTGGAATTTCATTGCTGCCACCCATCTTCACTCTTCGCTTTCGTCTTCAAAGTTAAGCAACGACTTATTTCATCCTTCCGCCTTCATCCTTGCTTTTCACACTCCGCGCGCCTCCGCGCCCCAGATTTGCTTGTGCATCTGCAACTGCATACGCACGTTGAGGCCGCTCGCGGAAATCCAATCGGCCATTTCGGTCAAAGAAATTTTGTTCCAGACGGGCGAGATGAGCACGGCCTTTGCGCGATTCTCAAGATCGTAACGCGCGATAACTTCACGTGCGTAGTCCCAATCGGCGCGCTCTGCGATGACGAATTTCACCTCGTCCATGCTTGCGCGAAGCCGCTCAAGATTAGGCCAGTGGTTGCGCGCCTCTTCACCGGAGGCGGGGCATTTCACATCGAGAATGAGCCGTGCGCGCCCGTCAACCTGCTCCGTCGAAACATAGCCGCCGGTCTCTATCAACACCTCGTAGCCTTCATCGCACAGACGCTCTATCAACTCGAAACCCTCGCGTTGCGCGAGCGGTTCGCCGCCGGTGACTTCGACCAACTGGCAATCATAGGCGCGCACCTCGGTCAACACGTCTTCAATCGAGATATGCTCGCCGCCCGTGAACGTGTACTCGCTGTCGCACCAGACGCAGCGCATAGGGCATCCGGTCAGCCGCACGAATGTGCATGGCCGCCCGGCGTGCGTTGACTCGCCCTGAATCGAGCGAAAGATTTCCGTGACGCGAAGCATGATGACTTTTCAGAATTCAGATTTGAAAGATATTTCAGACCTCAAATTTGAAATCTCAAATCTCAGATTTGAGATTTGAAACCCCGCGTTTCACATTTCAGATTTGAAATCTCATATTTCAGATTTGAGATTTTATTCTATTTGACGTTCGATTTCACTGTCAAAGACCCGGTTTACGGCGCGGCTCACGCCCCGTACAGATGCATCGCTAAGAGAGTGTTAATGCATCAACTATTATTGAAAGGCGCGACCGAAGAGCGAGTTCGTGATAGCATAACGTTCGTCAAACGGTTAACAGAAGAGCATTCCCCCTTTGAGCCAGATCATCGCACAAACCGAAAAACTTCTCGCCGCCGGAACGGCTCGACTGATCGCGCGGGCGACGGAGGCGCGCTCGCTCAGCGTCGAAGATTTGGCGGCGCGTGTGCGTGCGGCTCTGGACAAATATCTCCTGCGCGATGACCCGGAAGCAACGCCCGCAGCCATAGATGAATTTTTGGACGCGTTGCATGCAGACGACCTGTGCCTCATCGTCGCCTGCGAGCGCGGAGACCAGATGGCGTGGCACGATCTGGTGGAAAGATTCGGAGCGACCGTGCGGTCTGCTGCGCGCTCTGCGAGTTCCAATGAGGATGCGGCTGAGGATTTGGCGCAATCAATCTGGGCTGAGCTGCATGGCCTGCGCGTGCGCGACGATGGGCGGCCTGCCGGAAAGCTCGCATATTATTCCGGGCGCGGGAGTCTGGGAGGATGGCTGCGCGCAGTCGTCGGGCAGCTCGCGGTTGACCAGCACCGCAAGAGCGCGAAGCTCGTGCAGACGGAAGAGGACGCTGACTTTGATCGTCTGGCCCGCGCGTCGAGCAGGGGTGAAGAGACATTCAGCGCGGCGCAGTCCCCCTCGAACCCGGAGCGTGCGCTGACAGAGCAGCGTGCGGCCAGCGATGTCGAAGCGTCTCTGGCTACCGCGCTCAACGAGCTTGAAGCGGAAGATCGCCTGCTCGTCAAGCTCTATTACTTTGACGGCCTACGGTTGCGCGAAGCGGGCGCGGTGCTGGGCGTGCATGAAGCCACAGCGAGCCGCCGCCTGACGCGCGTGCATGGAGAGATTAGAAAACGCGTCGAAACGATTTTGATGAAAGAGCACGGCTGGACGCGTGGCGAGACAGGGCGCGCACTGTCCGAAGCCGCAATAAATCTTGAGTCGAATGTGGAGATGATGCTGTCCGATAGCTTCCCGGAAGAGCAGCGAGCCGGACAGGGAGATTAGTCTTTAGTTGTGATGACGCGCATGATGAAAGAGGCCGCAAGCAAACGGGAGTATAAACGTTCATAGTCAGTCACACTTTGAGAGAGAAGCGGCACGCGTTGTAAATCAAGTTTAATGAAACTCGAACCTAACATGGAAATGGATCGCCTCCTGCGCCGTCACGCGCGGCAGAGTCCTGCTGCGCTGCTGGCTTTCGCCGCGCGCAATGAGACGGGGCGCGACGGTGAGGCGCGCAGAGAGCCGGACGGCTTCGCGCATCTGGACGCGGACGAGTTGAGCGCGTATGCGGAAAACGCTCTGCCTGCGCGGACGCGCGCACGTTACACGGAGCATCTGGCCGATTGCGATTCATGCCGCACGCTCGTCACGGAGTTAACGCTGTCATCGGGCATGGTCGCGCAGTTGGAGAAGCAGGCCGCGCCGCTAGCTTCCACTGTACCCGCGCGTTCATGGCGCGATTGGATGGCGACGATATTCGCTCCGGCGAAGTTACGCTACGCGGCTTCTGTGCTGGCGGTGGTGGGCATCGCTGCCATCGCTTTTATGGTATTTCGCGGCGGCAGACCCGCGCAGTTTGAAACGAGTGAATCGCAGCAGTCGCAGAATACTCCGGCAGCTCAAAACAATGACGAACCGCCCGTGCAGAACAAGCAGACCGGCGCGGAAGGCAATGCCAATTCAAATTCAATGCCGACGACGACAGGGGAACAACCCGTGTCTGGCATCGTCTCCGGCTCTCCGTCGCAGTCCAAAGAGACAGGGCCGCAGACTGCCGAAACCGAGCAGCAAAAACTCGCTGACACGAAAGCGCCTGTAGAGAATCCGGCTCCGGCCTCATCCTCGAATGATGATCTCGTCAGTCAAAACAAGCCGCAACGCGACGAAGATACTGAAGTCGCAAAGACTGTACAGCCGAGCGCGCCTCCGCCCGCGGTTGCTACAGACAAAAATAAAAACGAGATTGACGGAGCCGATTCGTCAGATGAAGCAGGGCGTCTCTCAGCCAGCCGCGAGCGCAGCAATACCAAGAGCGGTGCTGCGCCTGAGAACAAAACTCAGTACGGCAAAGCCGAAGAGACAGCCGGTTCTAGAAAAGCAAGACGAAGTGCGGAGTCGCCGCCGAAAGATGCTCCCTCCACATCATTAAGCGCGAGTGCGGGCGCGGCATCAGGCGCGGCGACGGATGATCGAAACGAAAGAGCAGACAGCTCTGCGCGGCCTGTTGAGAAACGCAACGTGAGCGGCAAACAGTTTGTGCGTCGCGGCGGCGCGTGGGTTGATACTGCTTACAGGTCACAGGCGACGACCAATGTCAGGCGCGGCTCTGAGCAATACCGCTCGCTGATGGCTGACGAGCCTCAGTTGCGCGACATCGCCAACCAACTCGGCGGCGAAGTCATCGTCGTGTTGAAGGGCAGAGCCTATCGCATACGTTGATTCTCATGCATCGCCCGCTTCATCAATAGCATCACTCTCATCTATCAAGACCACACCATTACCTTTGCGTCTTCGCGCCATTTCGGGGAAATTAAATTTTGACGCAAAAGCGCGTAGACCCAAAAAATGAAACGTGGTAAAGTGAACAGTTCACGCCCAAA
>CAXTPS010000053.1:0-7172 GCA_964246305.1 uncultured Pyrinomonadaceae bacterium | reverse complement strand
CCCAAATACCTTTGCGTTTGCGCGCATTTCCTTTAAAAAAAATGTTCCCCCAAATGGCGCGAAGACGCAAAGAATGAAGCGTGCTAATGTGAACATGTCACGCCCATCTCGCGTATCGCAAAGCAATGAGCTTGAATGTGAAGCTTCTTTGATGATATAGCAGCGTACAAATATTTTAACTGCTGCTCTCGCCTGATACTTTTGTGAGAAATGGAGATTATAAATGTACTGCTCTACTTGCGGCGCAGAGGCCACGCTTGATGTGTATTATTGTAAACGCTGCGGCAACAGCTTGAATCCGCAGGCGGCTATTCAGACAAGGCCAATTAGTCTCAACGGCCCGAGCTGGGCGATGACCGTGACGATTATTTTTATGCTGGGAATTATTTTCGGCGGGATAATCAAGCTGGCCGAGCTGGGCATCGGCTCTGTTTCGATTACGTGGATAGCCATCATAGGAATGGTCAGCGTCATCGCGCTCGTCGCCATGATTTTTCGCCAGCTATCGCACATGGCAATCTATCGCCAGCAGCAACTGCCAATGCCATCCGCGCCCACGCTCAAACCGCACGCGACGAGCGAGCTTTATGCGAACAGGCAGGGCGCGCTGCCGGAGCCTGTGCCGAGCGTGACGGAGCACACGACACGCACGTTCGAGCCTGCTTACAGAGAGACTGTCGAGCATCACAAATAACAATATGTTTGGAAAGGGGCTTAAGCCACATATGACAAGATCGCCTCGCACAGTTCAAGGCATCACACACACGATTACGCTGCTCGCCATTCTTATCAGCACGCTCGCGCCCGCGACTTCGCTGGCTCAGAAGAGACGCGTGCCGCCGTCGTCTTCAAATAATTCCGCTGCGATGCCCGCTTTCAGGCGTGACGCGGAAGTGGCGCGAATGCTCGCGGAGATTGACGCGCGAAACATCGAGCGCACGATTCGCAAGCTCGTCTCATTCGGCACGCGCAATACCCTCTCGGAGCAGGACAATCCGGCGCGCGGCATCGGCGCGGCGCGCGACTGGATTTACAACGAGCTGCTCAAAATCAAAGCCGCGTCGGGCGGGCGGCTCATCGTTGACAAGCAGAGTTACGAGCAGGCGAAGGCTCCGCGCGTTCCGCAGGCGACAGTGATTACAAACGTCGTCGGCACGCTGCCGGGCACGCAAGCCGCCTCCGAGCATCGCATTTATGTCGTGAGCGGTCATTACGATTCGATGTGTACCAGCCCGACCGATGAAAAGTGTGACGCGCCGGGCGCGAATGATGATGCGTCGGGCGTCGCGGCTATGCTTGAGATGGCGCGCGTCATGTCACGACGCAAGTTCGACGCGACGATAATTTTTATGGCCGTGGCAGGAGAAGAGCAGAGCTTGCTCGGCTCGACCTATTTCGCGGAACAGGCGAAGCAGAAAAGCTTGAACGTCGAAGGGATGTTAGATAACGACATCGTCGGCAACACTCTCAGCATGAACGGCGTGCGCGACCGACGCACCGTTCGCGTCTTCTCCGAGGGCGTGCCGACGAACGAGACTGAGGCCGAGGCCAACGTTCGGCGCGGCGTCGGGGGCGAGAACGATTCGGCCTCGCGCCAGCTCGCAAGATTTATCAAGCAGGCGGGCGAGGCTTACGTGCCTTCTATGAATGTGATGATGGTTTACAGGCGCGACCGTTACCTGCGCGGAGGCGACCACATTCCTTTTCTCGAACGCGGCTTTCCGGCGGTGCGCTTTACAGAGCCGAACGAGAATTACAATCACCAGCATCAGAACGTTCGAATAGAAAACGGCGTGCAGTTCGGAGACCTGCCGGAGTTCGTGGACTTCGATTACATCGCGCACGTCGCGCGCATCAACGCCGCTTCTCTCGCCACGCTCGCGCTCGCTCCGGCCATGCCGAAGAACGTCGGCCTCGTGACTAAACGTCTGACCACAGACACGGATTTGCAGTGGGACGCGAACAAAGAGCCTGACCTCGCGGGCTATGAAATCGTCTGGCGCGAGACGACCTCGCCCGTCTGGACGAATGCGCGCAGCGTCGGAGATGTGACGAGCTACACGATGCAGGGCATGTCAAAGGATAACTACTTTTTCGGCGTGCGTGCCGTGGACAAAGACGGCAACCGCAGCCCCGTCAGCTTCCCGCGCCCGGTGCGTTAAAGAACATTTCACGCAAAGGCGCAAAGACGCAAAGAAGAGAAAGCAAAGAGCGCCCGTCTATCAATGCTTAGCGGTCTTCCTTTGCGTCTTTGCGCCTTTGCGTGAAAAATTTTGTTCGTATTAGAGATCGGACTTTTATCTTAACGGAAAGGTAATTACCCATGAAGCATCAACGGAAAACAGCTTGTCTCTTATCGTTGCTTATCGTGACCTTGCTGTTCGGCTCTTTCAACGCCGACGCGAAAAAAATCTCTAACGCTCAATCGAAAGCGGTCAAAGTCTATTTCCTGAAAGACCCTTACGATAATTCCGACCCGAAAAATCCGGGAGGGCTGGGCGCGGTCACGCGCAAAGTCAGCGCGAAGTCTCCTCTGCGCGGGGCACTGCTGGCGTTGACCGCCGGGCCGACCGCTGCGGAAGAGAAGCGCGGCTATGCCAGCTCCACATGGGGCATCAAGCTGCTCTCGGTGAAGATCAAGGACGGCACTGCTTACACGTATTTCACGATGCCGGAAGGCGCGATGTTTTCAGGCGACAATAGCCCGTTTATCTTTGAGGATGCGGTGGAGAAGACTGCGCTCCAATTTCCGAATGTGCGCAAAGTGGTGGTCTGTCTGGACGGGATTCTGGATTTCGGGAGCGAGAGCGAAGACCCGCCGCGCAAATGCCCCAAAGTCTAAGCCGCGTATTTGTTCAACTTTTCGGCCATGGCCTGCGTCTAAATGTTCGGACGCAGGCTAAAATATTCTTTGTGACGGCCTCGCGGAATATTCCACAAAATTTTCAGCTAAATGGTGATGAGATGAAAGCTTTCAAAAATAATCGTCGAAATCTGTTGACCGGCTCTGCGCGCCCGTTGGCGGCTGTGCTCTCGATTCTGGCTCTGCTCTCAGGCACGTTTTTACTGGGCGCGAGCGCGCAGCAGAAGCAGCAGGCACAGCGGCAGCGTCTGAACGAAGACCAGCTCGTCCTGCATGTCTTGAACCGGCTCGGCTTCGGGGCGCGTCCCGGCGATGTCGAGCGCGTGCGTGCGATGGGCGTCGAGAATTACATCAAACAGCAGCTCAATCCCGCTGGCATTACGGATGAAGTAGCCGACGCAAAGGTACGCAATCTGCCCGTGCTCTCGATGACGACGGCGGAGCTTTATGCCAAATATCCGAATCCGGGCTTGCTGCTTCGCGAGCTTCAACGTCAGGGAAAAGTTCCGGCAGACCTTGCGAAGCTTCGTGACGAGCGCAACGGCGGCGCGCCCGCTACGGCAGCAGCGCCGGACGCGAAAGATTCCGCCGCGATGTCCGGCAAAGATTCTGCGACGATGGGGAATGATGCCGCGAAAGTTGGCGACGAGATGCCTGCCAACGACCGCGCCGAGTATCGCCGCGCGATTCGTGATTACTACATCAAGAACAATCTCAGACCGCCGCAACAGCTCGTGCAGGAACTACATGCCTCGCGTATCTTGCGCGCCGTTTACAGCGAGCGGCAGTTACAGGAAGTGATGGTGGATTTCTGGGCGAACCACTTCAACATCTTCGCGGGCAAGGGCGCAGACCGCTGGCTGCTCGTCTCATACGAACGCGACACGATTCGCCCGAACACGATGGGCAAGTTCCGCGACCTGCTCTTAGCCACGGCGCAGAGTCCGGCGATGCTCTTTTATCTCGATAACTTTCAGAGCGTCAGCCCGAATGCTCCTCAAGGAGGCAATCGCCAACAGTATCGTCGTCAGATGCAGGACAATCAGCAGCAACGCGGCGGACTCTTCGGCGGCATGCTCGGAGGACGCGGCAACGGGCGCGGGCTTGGGCGTGCCGACAGGGACTTGAGACAGGAAGCGCGCAGGCGCGAGCAGTCGCAACAGCAGCAGAGCGGCGGCGAGATGAGCAAAGATCAGCGTCCTGAACAGCAGCAACAGCAGCAGCGTACGAAGCGAGGCATCAATGAGAACTACGCGCGCGAGCTGATGGAGCTGCACACGCTCGGCGTTGACGGGGGTTACACGCAGAAGGACGTGCAGGAAGTAGCGCGCTGCTTTACTGGCTGGACGATCTTTGACCCGCGCGGCGTGTCGAGTCGCATCGCTCCGCAGATGGCAGATCAGGCCGGCAAGTTTTACTTTAACCCGCGCCTGCATGATGACGGCGAAAAGTTAGTGCTCGGCCATAAGATTCCATCGGGCGGAGGCGTCAACGATGGCTTGATGGTCTTGGACATTCTCGCGCATCATCCTTCGACCGCGAAGTTCATCGCGACGAAGCTGGCCGTTAAGTTCGTCACCGACAATCCCAGCCCCGCGCTCGTCGAACGCATCGCAGCCGCTTACACAAAGAGCGACGGCGACATACGCGAGACCCTGCGCGCAATCTTCACCGCGCCCGAATTCATCGCGCCCGACACTTATCGCGCGAAGATTAAGACGCCATTTGAATTGGCTGTGAGCGCGGTTCGCACGCTCGGCGGAGAGACCAACGGCGGCCCCTCTTTCCATCAATGGATAGCGCGCATGGGCGAGCCGATTTACGGTTATCAAGCCCCGACCGGCTACCCAGACACGGCGGAGGATTGGGTCAACACGGGCGCGCTCTTAGAGCGTTTGAACTTCGGCCTTGCGCTGGCGAACAATCGCATTCCGGGCACGCGCGTTAATCTGGATCGCTTTGCGAAGGATTCGTCAACGGACAAAGCCGCGACGATGGAGCGTTTTCTGAACGTGCTCTTGCAGGGAGACGTTTCTCCGAACACGAAGCAGACGCTGTTAAAGCAACTGAACGCGCCGCTGCCGGAGCCGACCGCCAAGAGCGACCGGGCGGATGCGTCGGATGATGAGAGCGATGCTATCTTTAATGATGCTGCTCCGCGAGGCCGCCGCGAAATGGCGCGGATGGATTTCGGCCCCATCAATTCCGAGATGGTTAAGCTCGTCGGCCTCATTCTTGGATCGCCAGAGTTTCAGCGACAGTAAGCGCGGTTTTTAAGTCGCATGAAAGCTTTGACAAAGAAACTCTCGCGCAAAGGCGCAAAGAGACGGACGCAAGGGGCAGGCAGCATTCTTCCTCTTAGCGTTCCTGCTTTGCGCTTCTGCGCCTTTGCGGGAAACCTTCTCCTCCTTCTGCGGCACGGCTCAGATATCCTGTGCATCCCTGTCTGAATCTGCTTTGAATAAAAAGTGACGAATCGCCAACGTGCGGCGTCTAAATGGCAGGTGGAATTTGAGAGGCAAGCTGTTAAGTCTTCTTCATAAGCTTTATAAAGAGGTATCACAAAGATGAGTATCAATCGCAGATTCTTTCTCAAGTCGAGCGGCATCGCGGTCGCCAGCTTCGGCCTGATGCAGGGCGCGCCGTCGTTCTTACAGCGCATCGCGCTCGCAGGGGGACTGGATAAATCTTCCAACGGTCGCCGCAAGACTCTGATCACTATTTTTCAGCGCGGCGCGGTGGATGGCCTCAACATGGTCGTGCCGCATGGCGACAAAGAGTATTACAACCTGCGCCCGTCGCTCGCCGTCGCGCAGCCGAAGAGCGGGAACGCGGAAGCGGCTGTCGAGCTGGACGGCTTCTTCGGCCTGCATCCGTCGCTCGTAGCTCTAAAGCCCTGGTGGGATTCAAAGCGTCTGGCGATTGTGGACGCGGTCGGCTCGCCGGACAACACACGCTCGCATTTTGACGCGCAGGATTACATGGAGTCCGCCACGCCGGGCGTCAAGTCCACGCGCGATGGCTGGCTCAATCGTTACCTGCAAAGCAACCCGGACGCGAAGGCTTCGCCGTTTCGCGCGGTGGCGATGACGCAGAGCCTGCCGCGCACTTTGCAGGGACGCGCGCCCGCTCTGGCCGTCAACAATCTTGCGGACTTTACGATTCAGGCCGGCTCAAGCTCTGCGAGTGTGCAGGGCGGCTTTGAATCAATCTACGGGCAGGGCGTCAACGACATGTTGGAGGGAACCGGCAAGGAAACTTTCGAGGCGGTCAATTATCTGAAGAAGATAAACCCTGCGCAGTTCAAGGCTGAGAACGGCGCGCAGTATCCTCGCAACCAGTTCGGCAATGCGCTGCTGCAAATCTCGCAGCTCGTCAAAGCGGGCGTCGGTCTCGAAGTCGCCTTCACGGACACGCCGGGCTTGAACTGGGATACGCACTTTAATCAGGGCAACTCGCGCGGCCAGCTTGCAAATCTCTTGCAGCAATTCGGCGCGGGGTTAAACGCACTCGCCATGGATTTAGGCCAGCGCATGGACGACGTGATTATCCTGACGATGTCGGAGTTCGGACGCACCGTGCGCGAGAACGGCACGCGCGGGACGGATCACGGCCACGCCAACGCGATGTTCGTCATCGGAAATTCCGTGCGCGGCGGCAAGGTTTACGGCGACTGGCCGGGACTCTCCAGCGACAAGTTGTACGAGGGACGCGACCTTGCGCTGACCACAGACTTCCGCGATGTCTTCGGCGAAGTAGCCCAAAAACATCTCGGCAGCGCGAAGCTCGACAAAGTTTTCCCGGGCTACGCGATGAGCGCGTCGAAGTATCGCGGCATCGTCTAAAGAAGGCAAAAGTAAAAAGGTAAAGGGCAAAAGTGAGGATGGCATGCAAGCTGTCTTCACTTTTGCTTTTTTGTAGCCTTTAACTATAGCAAAGAAACTCTCGCGCAAAGGCGCAAAGAAGAGAAAGCAAAGCGCAAGTAGCACTCAACAACTTTGCTTTCTTTACTTTGCGCCTTTGCGCGAAACTTCTTCGCCCCGCTCTAATCTCTCTGCTAAAGTGTATCTTTCATTGAGGGCAACCAAATCTTAAAAGGAAACAAAAATGGATTTTAGTATCCCGCCCGAACTCGTTGAGATTCGCGGACGAATCGCGGACTTTATGGACGAGTACGTTTATCCGAACGAGAGCCGCGTGGTGGAGGACGAGGGTTTGCCAGCGTCGCTTGAGCGTGAGTTGCAGGCGAAGGTTAAAGAGCGCGGCCTGTGGGCTGCGAACGCGCCGCAGGAGTGGGGCGGGATGGGGC
>CAXTPS010000052.1:0-19876 GCA_964246305.1 uncultured Pyrinomonadaceae bacterium | reverse complement strand
ATATCTCAGAAGTTATGGAGCCATTGCTGCATAGTTTCTGTCCGAACCATTGTTAAAGACATGCACAAAGAACACATCAAACTCAGTCAAGCTGACCATGACTTTTTAATGTCAATCGTCGCTCGTGGGCAAGCATCTGCCAAAGTCTTCAAGCGCGCCACCGCGCTGTTACAATTACATCGCGGCCAGACTTTATGTGCCGTGGCCGCGACGCTCAACGTCACTTACGTGAGCGTCGCCAAGTGGCGAGACAACTATCTGCGAAGTGGTTTGCAGGCTCTCGCAGACAAGCCCAGACGTGGTCGTCCCGTTTTGCTTGATGGCAAGAGCCGCGCAGCAATAACTGCTCTGGCTTGTTCAACTCCGCCACAAGGTCACGCGCGTTGGACATTAAGACTGCTGGCCGACAAAGCCGTCGAGCTCGGCTATTGTGAGAGCTTGTCGCATACTAAAGCACGTTCCATTCTGAAAAAAACTGCTTGCAACCGCATCTGAAGAAGACTTGGTGCATTGGAACTATGGACTCCTGCTTCATCGCGCGCATGGAACAGATTCTCTCCCTCTATGCCTTACCATATGATGCGCTTTATCCCGTGATTTGTTTCGATGAGCGCCCCTGCTTCCTGATTGGTGAGCAGGTAGCAGGACTGGAGATGAAAGCCGGTCAGCCTGTGCGCGAGCATTATGCTTACGAGAAGAATGGCTCGTGCGCGTTGTTGATGGGCATCGAGCCGTTGACCGGCAAGCGCATCGCCGCTGTCTTCGACAGACGAACCAAACAAGAATACGCACAGTTTATGAAAGAGTTGGCGAAGCGTTACCCGCAGGCCACGAAGATCAGATTGGTGCAAGACAACTTGAACACCCACTCGACCAGTTCCTTTTACGAGACCTTCAGTGCCGAAGAAGCTTTCTCTCTGTCTCAACGCTTCGAGTTTTACTACACGCCGAAGAGTGCGAGTTGGTTGAACATGATTGAGATCGAGTTCTCGGCACTCTCCAAGCAATGTTTGTCGAGGCGTATCGCAACCAAAGAAGAGTTGACCAAAGAAGTCATAAGTCTTGTCAAAGAACGAGAAGAGAAAGCCATCAAGATCGAGTGGCAGTTCTCGATTGAGTCGGCTAGAGGCAAGTTGAACAGGCATTATCGGCAGGTCAATGCTGACAATGTGCAGTATCAAAAAACTTAGTTTCCAGTGTATTTAGGCACTCTCATTAAATCGGTAGATGGCCTGTTCTGTCATCTATATTCTGTCCGAACCATTGTTTAAGAGACGCGCAAAACATCAATTATTTTAGTTTCCAGTGTACTAAACTCCATTGATCGGTAAATGACCTGATGACCGTAGTCCGAGAAATCTTAAAACAGATGTCGTCCATCACCAAACCTCAAGAGAAATTCTTGAACACTTTGTTTGCTACCATTCTGGTGGTGAGAGGCAGAGTCAACTACCTCAATCTCAGCCGCTACAGCTTCTATTCGGAACGCAGCTTACGTCGCCACTTCCAGAAGGAGTTCAACTTCCTGGACTTCAACCTGCGCGCTGCGCAGCGGGCTATTTCCACAACCGCCACTCAACTGCTCGGACAAGATGCATCTTTCATCCCCAAGAGCGGTCATCACACCTATGGACTGGATAAATTCTTCGACTCCTGTCGCGGACGTGCGAGCAAAGGCTTGGAAGTCTCATTGCTGTCCTTGATCGATTTAGAGCGTCATACGGCTTATGCGCTCTCGGTCAAACAAACGCCGCCCGCGCTCTCCACACAGACCAAGACCACGCCGAAGGCTGCTGCGCCTGCCACCCGTGTGGATTTCTATCTTGAACATCTGCGCGAGGCACGCTCTTGCTTACCGGAGGCCGTCCAATATGGCGTTTTTGACGGCTACTATGCCAAACGTAAGTTTATTGACGGGGTGTGCGCGCTGTCGCTGCACGCCATCAGTAAGCTGCGCTCGGATGCTCGTTTACGCTATCTCTACACTGGTGCGCAAAAAAAGCGCGGTCGTCGCCGCCGCTTTGACGGCCAAGTTTCATTTGCCGACCTGCGACGCTTCGAGTCAGTGGGCATGGTTGACGAGCATCTGCGCTTGTACACGGCGGTGGTCAACTCCATCAGTTTGCGACGCGACATTCGCGTCGTGGTCGTGGTCAATGACAAAGATCAGGAGAAGCCTCGTTTAGCAATACTGTTCTCGACCGATACTTGTTTGAGCGCAGCCACGATCTTTCGTTTTTACAAAGCGCGCTTTCAACTGGAGTTTCTCTTCCGTGACGCCAAGCAGTTCACCGGATTGGTGGACTCTCAGGCGCGAGATGAGAAAGCCTTGCATTTTCATTTCAACGCGGTGCTCTCAACGGTCAATCCGGCGAAGATCGAAGCGCAGCGCCTCAACCATAGCAAGCAGACAACAGTCTTTTCGCTGTCGAGTTGGAAGCAGCGTTATTTCAATGAGCAATTCTTGGAACTGATAATTTCCAAGTTAGCGTTAGAGGCAGAGATGATAAAAAATCATCCGCAGTATGAATATCTCAGAAGTTATGGGGCGATTGCCGCATAGTTTCTGTCCGAACCATTGTCTGTACATCCGGGCTATTTATAAAAGGAAGAAAATCCTCATAATTCTTGAGCTTATGTCCCGCAAGGTCTGACAGCGTTTTAAGCTGGTTAGCGTGCCCTTCTTTGAGATGGTAAAGCGCAAGTATCGCTCTCCACTTAGGGTAAAAAGTAGAAGCATAGCGTGCGACACGCGCTCGAAGTAACTTGACTAACATTCTTTCTTCCAGCTCTGAGTTCAGCAAATCGAATAGCCATTGCAAACGATCTCGCTTTGAAAACTTCTCCAACATTATTTGTTTGTGCTCAAATTAAGTCAGCATTTGTCTAGCCATTATGTCTACTAACTGCAAAGGGTCTTTAATATCGGCTAAAGGTGATAAGTTTAAAGTTACGGCATGTTGCTGCAACTTATGAAACTGCTCGACAAGCTGGTTGACACGATGTTCCAGCGTATTTACTGCCGCCTCATCTTCTTCAATGAGAGCGGTGGCAGGGCGCACGTATGCAGTTGAAAATCCGTTGGTATTTTCGAGGCGCACTGCTACGCCACGCTCTTGTCCGGCGACGAGCACTTCGATAACGCGGTCTGACTCTTTTGATTGCAGAATAGTACAGATCGTTCCGACCGGATAAATCTGTTCTGGGGTTGGCTCGTCTCCGTTTATCTCTCGTTGAGCCGCAACAAATACTTTCTGGTCAGATGTTAGAGCCTTTTCAATGGCGCGCATGACCATGGGACTTTTTGTTCCAAGAGCGAACCTCGTAAACGGGAATACAACGCAGTCACGAACCGGCATCATTGGATAAGGCGTACCATCTGAATTATTGGGGTCAGAATCCTCTTTCATTTTAGTCCACATTCCTTCACAATCTTTAAGGTAGATTAAGATAAGGTCAAAGTCTCGGTGTCATCTTTTCTATGATAAGGCGCAAGCTCATAATCGAACAACCCAGTTCACTTTTACATTCAGTCGCGTCAAAGTGAGTTTGATGTGGGTAATAGTGGCTTGACACACATTGGCACTGCCAGGCAACTGACCGTTTTGTGTACTTTGGCAATGATAAGAATTGCTACAAGTGGCATAGGGCTGAAGGCATCATTAGCTTCTTGCACCGTGAGAGTCAAAAAAAATCTTGACAAAGGCTGTGACTGAGGATAGTCTCTCCGCGTTTTATGGCTCCCTTGCAAATTGGCATTGAGTCTAACACTTGTTACTCTCGCAAGTAGCTCAAAGGTCTGACTCCCTTTCATAGTTTCAACAATGGGTCGAGTAATGCAGTTCTCTCCTGCAACATCGGATTCTTTCCAGAGAAGCTTCTTGACGGCTTTCCCATCCCGAGTGCGGTAGGAGAGAATGTTGTGCATTTAATGATTCGGCTTAACCGAACCAACAAGCCTCGTGTCACTTGCCTGTGACGAATGGGGCTTTCTGTTTAGGGCAGAACTTTGGTCGCTGATCTTGCGCCGACAGATGCGCTCCCAAACCAGCCCGCATCTTACACGCGCATTCGCGGCAGAAGCTCCCATTCTCAGGAGACTACTCTCATGCTGCGCCCTTTCTCTTATTCACCAACCATCAAAGCCAAGCCTCTGCTGTGCTGCGCGACGCTGATGGCAATCGCTCTGCTTGCCATCACCCCACGTGCGTGGCTGGCCCCTTCACCAAAGTTAGCGCCAAAGCTCTCGACCGCATTGCAGCCTCAGCCGACTCATCCTATTCTGGCAACGGCTCCCGCTCAATCTCAAATCGAGACCATGCGAGTGACCATCACGACCATCGGCTTTGATCCGGATGAGCTAACACATCCTGCCGGACAGGTGGTGCTCGCCGTGGATAACCGCAGCGGCCTCGAAGAAGTCCGCCTTAGGCTCGACCGCGAAGGCGGCGAGCGGCTGGCGGACGTGCTGGTGGAAAGAGGCCAGTTGGATTGGCACGACACGATCACACTCTCTGCCGGGCACTACACTTTGACCGAAGCCAACCATCCCGAATGGGCATGCCACATTACCATTGAGTAACAGCTCTTCACACAGTAACCGATTGTTAGCTCTTTTTTCACCTGAGGAAAACTCATGAGCCAGCCTCTCTCCCACAATCAACGCTCACTCGTGACGGGCTTTTCTATCCTCGCTTGCGCCGCCTTGCTGCTAGTCCTCTCTGCCGTTAATGTCAGCGCGCAGGCCAGCAATCCTAATAGCGGCTCGACTCCTTCCGGCCTCAAGCCCGGCTCTCCCGCCGGAAGCTACGGCCTGAGCGGCTTCGATAACGTCAATCTCTTTAACGGCAATCTGAACTTTCATCTCCCGCTCATCGGCGTAGGCGGGCGAGGCAGTGCGAAGATGCAGATGATGCTGGCGATTGATTCCGTGCATTGGACAGTGGATTCTGAAGGCGGTCTTAACAATAGCGCAAATCCCAATTGGTGGACTCCCATCAAAGTGGGCTACGGCCCCGGAGTGTTGCAGGGACGCGGCATCACCTGGACGACTGAACAAACCAATATCACCACTTATCTGCCGCGCCTGACCTTCACCGCTCCTGACGGCACGGAGTACGAGCTGCGTGATAAAGCCTACAACGGTCAGCCCAAACAGCACGGCGTCAACCGGGGGCGCATCTTCATCAGCACGGACGGCACAGCCGTGACCTTCATCTCGGACAGCGACATCGTGGATGCCTACACTGAGGCACACTTCTATCCGACGGGCTGGCTCCTGATGTCAGACGGCACGCGCTATCGCATCGGGAACACGAACGGGACGAGCGGCGGGCTGGTGCTGAAGATCATTGATCGCAATGGCAATCTGTTGACTTTCACTTATGACAGCTTTAACCGGGTGAGCACGATTACCGATTCGCTCAACCGTCAGGTCTCTATCGCTTATGATATAGCCGATCCATCCAGAGCCAGATATTTTTACGATCTGATTACTTACAAAGGCTTCGGCGGCGTGTCGCGTTCGCTGAAGGTCTGGCACACGCTGCTGAGCAAGACTTTGCGCTCAGATTACTCAGGCACGATGAGCTATCATGATCTGTTTCCAGCTCTCTCCAGCGACACTAACCAGTACAAGCCAAGCGGCATCACCACTGCTGTGGAACTGCCTGACGGGAGAACCTATGAGCTACGCTATAACCCGTGGGGCGAGCTGGCGAGAGTGGAGTTGCCGACGGGCGGAGCCATCGAGTATGACTACGCCAACTTTCCGGGCGCGGATTACTCGCAGGCCATTCATCGCAGAGCGACTGTGCGAAGAGTCTACAAGGATAAGAACGATCTCAGTACTGCTTTTGAGAGCAGGCAGGTATACAGCCAGGTCTACACGACCACGCCGCGCCGGGCTGAGATCGAGGTCAAGCAGTACGATGTGAGCGGCAACATGCTGACGCATGAGAAGCACTACTTCGAGGGCAATCCGGTGGACTCGCTCTCGATAGCGCCGACGGACTATTCGATGTGGAGCGACGGCAGGGAGTGGAAGACGGAAGCACTCTCTTTGAGTGAGACGAATGCGGCGGTGCTGCGGCGAGTGGAGATGACGTGGCAGCAGAGTTCGGGCACGCTGATGGGACTCAATGTGTGGTGGCAGAGCGGGTCGAGCGGCCAGCCTTCGATGAATCCGCACGTGGTTGAGACTATCACGACGCTGATGGACTCGACGCCTTACAAAGTCTCGAAACAGACGGCCATCAATCCGGTGACGCAGGCGGACAGCTTCGATCAATACGGCAATCAGACGGATGCATGGGAGACAGACTATGGCGACGGCGTGCCGGGAGCGTGGTTGCAACATACGCATACGGATTATCTGACGACGAATACGATCAACGGGACGAGCTATAGCTATGACACGATAGCGGGCACGTCGAGCAGTCCTGATGTGGCGAATACGATTCACCTTCGCAGGTTATCAAAAGAACAGCTTATTTATACGGTCAATCCGACGAGCGGAGCGGATATTTCGACAGCGGCGGATACCAAGCTCTACTATGACCAGACTTCGCTATATCCTGCTTATTCCGACATCAGCGGATTGGACTCTTCATACACGGCTTCACGCATGGCGCGAGGCAATCTGACGCGCACCTCACGCTGGCGCGATCTACCAACCAGCGCATGGCTCAATACCGATGCCGTCTACGACATCGCAGGCAATATTACCAGCAGCATAGATGCGCGCGGCAACATAAGCACTTTCAATTTTAGTGATTGTTTTGGTTCTCCGAACGGCGAGGCGCGAACGAACACGCCGCCGACCGAGTTGGGGACGCAGCATAGCTATGCTTTTGTGACCATTATTTCCAATGCTTTGAGTCAAATTTCTCACGCCCAATACGATTTCTACTTAGGCATGCCCGTCGATGGAGAGGACATCAACGGTGTGGTGGCGAGCGGTTATTACACCAACGCGCAAGGACAGACGGATCCGCTGGATCGTCCGTTCAAAGTGGTTGCTGCTGTTGGCACGAGCGCACAGAGCCAAAGCAGTTTCAGCTATAATGATGCTGCGCGCATTATCACCGTGACGCGTGATAAGTCAGCTTACAATGACAATCTACTGAAGACCGAAACCCTCTATGACAAGCTGGGGCGCACGACCGAGACACATACTTATGAAAGTGTGACTGCTTACGTTACAAGTAAGCAGGAGTATGATGCTCTCGGCAGAGTGAAGCGGGTTTACAATCCGTATCGCACCACCTCCGATCCGACCTACGGCTGGACGGAGAAGACTTATGATGCGCTGGGGCGCGTCACTGTGGTTAAAACAAGCGACAACGCGCAAGTCACATCAGGCTATGACAACAATCGTGTGACAGTGACAGAGCAAGCGGGCAAACAGAGACGCAGCGTGACGGATGGCCTTGGACGCCTCGTACAGGTGATTGAAGACCCCAATGGTCTGAACTATCAGACAAACTACCTCTACGACGTGCTGGGCAATCTGCGCCGGGTGGAGCAAGGCGCGCAGTATCGCTATTTCATGTATGACTCGTTGTCGCGGCTGCTGCGAGCGAAGAATCCAGAGCAGGACGCGAACGCTTCAATCACTCCCTCTTTGACCGATCCCCTCACAAATCAGAGCGCGTGGGCTATGGCCTGTGCGTATGATGCCAACGGCAATCTGGAGATGCGCACCGACGCGCGCAACATCACGAGGACTTACGCTTACGATGTCTTGAATCGCAATACGACCGTCACTTATTCACAGAACGCGAACACGCCGGACATTACAAATCGTTATGACAACGCTTCGTTGACTTACGGCAAAGGAAAGCTCTGGCAGACGGAGACTTCGGGCAGCGAAGGGACGCTGATTACAATTAACAGCCTCGATGCTTTAGGCAGAGTGTTATCGCAGAGCCAGCAGTTCAAGACCTCCGGCGTGTGGAGCGCGGCTTACACCACGCAGCGCGCTTACAGCATCACAGGCGACATCAGCGTAGAGACTTACCCGTCAGGACACACGGTCAATTACGCGTATGATAATGCCGCTAAACTCGCAAGCTTCAGCGGCAACCTGGGCGACGGGGTCTCACGCACTTATGCCTCGAACATTAGTTATGACGAAGGCGGCAGAATGCTGGAAGAGCAGTACGGGACGCAGACCGCTCTCTATCGCAAACTCAGATATAACACGAGAGGCCAGCTTTACGATGTCCGGTTGAGCACCTTGTCCCGCGCACAATCATCGACGGATTGGGACAGGGGGTGTCTGGCCTTCTACTACAGCGTTAATAATCAGGCATGGGGAGGAAGCAGCACTGATAATGACGGCAATGTCACCAAAGCTGAGATGTATGTGCCCAATGCTGACGGCAGCTATAACATGCTGCAAGACCAGTACGCTTACGACGCCTTGAATCGTTTGCAATCCGTAGGAGAATATCAGTGGGGGGCACAGAACGTCTTCACGCAAAGCTACGATTATGATCGTTGGGGCAACAGGACGATAAATCAATCCTCATCAGCAAACATTAACAAGCAACTCTTCACGGTCAACACTGCCAACAATCGCTTAGGTGTGCCGAGCGGACAGTCGGGGCAGATGAATTATGACGTCTCGGGGAATCTCACGACGGACACTTACAGCCGCGCGGACACTACGCGCACCTATGACGGAGATGACAGATTAGTCGCCAACACTGACACCTCGAACCAAATGAGCCGCTACACTTATGACGCCGTCGGCAGACGTGTGCGCCGAAATGTCAACAATCAGGAGACGTGGCAGGTCTATGGCATCGGCGCAGAGCTGTTGGCGGAGTACACGGCTAACGCTGCGGCCACCTCTGTGCAGAAGGAGTATGGCTATCGCGGCGGAGGGCTGTTGGTGACGGCGACGAGCGGGGCTGACATCGAATGGCTCGTAGATGACCCGCTTAGCACGCCGCGCATGATTGTGGATAAGACCGGAACGCTGGCAGGTACAAAGCGGCATGACTATCTGCCCTTTGGCGAAGAGATATTCGCAGGCACAGGCGGGAGAACTACCGCACAGGGTTATATCGGAGATAATGTTCGCCAGAAGTACACCAGGTTTGAAAGAGATACTGAGACGAGCCTGGACTTCGCAGAGGCTAGATATTTCTCTTCGAACCAAGGCAGATTCATCTCACTTGATCCGGCTTCAAGCAGCATGCGGCCTATTGATCCGCAAAGCTTCAATCGCTACAGTTATGTGGGCAACAATCCGGTCAATCGGATAGACCCTAGTGGATTGGATTGGCAGAATCACGCTGGTCAGCAGGGCGTATCTCAATACTACACTAGCAGTTTGTATGAGTTGGACAGAGTGTTGAGAGGCTCGCTGGATGGCAGGCACAGCAGGACCTCCGGCACATTTGATGACTTCTATGATCAGGCCTTTCTTGCTTCTATCATGGAAGGCTTAATTGATGATCTATATTCTGGGACAGGTTTTTTGGATACGCCTTGGACTTCCGAGACAGAAGGACAAGTGGAAGTGACTGCGGAGGTTACCGGCACAGTGCTGGATGGTGTATTCGAGCCTGTTGATGCTGGTGTGCCGCAAGCGACGGATACATCAACCATGATCATTTTTTGGTATGGTGGTGGTAAGAATCCGTTCGGGCATATCTCTTATATTATAATGCAGGATGATGAATCGTATTCCTGGCAAGCGCAGGGCTTAAATGAATGGACGCGTAACACGCCTTCCAGCGTTTACACGGATTCGAGATCAACGATTGCAGGAGGCGTAGGAATCGTTCTGGATTTCAAAGACCCCTTAATAAATGCGAAATTTCAGGAAGCACTAAAAGGAGCCTATACATCGTCGTTGGGCATCAACATACCCTACCATCCTACCTACAATAATTGTGCAATGGCATTCAATGTGGCCTATGATGCCATTAGAAAAGACATTGGGGGGTCGCGGAGATTAAACTCAATACGTCCAGCAGACGTGTACAAGTTTATTAATGAGAATTTGTCGCAATACATTCGCAGCACAAAGGATTTTCCCAAACATTGACACCTCAAAAGGAGAAAGGCAATGAGCATTTTGATACCGAAAATATTCAGTATGTTATTTTGTTCCTTACTTGTTTTTATGCAGCCATCCTGTCAACAAGATTCTTATTGGCTCAAGGTCTCCGCTCCTGTGACCATCGGGGAAGAGTGGGTTGAATTGCAGCCCGAGTCGCCATTAAAAGCTGATAAAAACTTTCAGTGGGTCTTTTTAGATTTAGAACCGCCATTAAAGGATGACATGTATCATCGAGGCAGAGGGACGGACTCAGGCGATGGTATCTTGATGCCGGATGGCGAAACGATAAACCCTGAGATCGAAGTGATTGATCAATATGGGAATAAATTCAATTTTGTGTATCGGGGAGCTAGGAGAGGCTTGCCCATCTACGGCTTTTCAGATCCGGCTAAGCTGCCACGAGACAGGGAATATAAATCAATCAGAATCCGCTCGCCCAGGCCGCTCAAGTGTAAGGCTGTATATTGGTTTTGTGAATCAATCAAGGACTGGGATTAATGTTAGGGTTTGATGACCCAAATATAATGTCATAAATTACCGGCGATAGTTGTAGCGACCATTATTAAGCGTTCCGGTCCTTGCAAATAATTCCAACTCGTAAGTTGGCTTCATCTTGTGTGCCAATAGTGTGCCAACTCATCAAAACCAGACCAAACTCAGGCATACGGGGCAATATAGATATTGGCTACAAGTCTAACAGAGACGTGCTTTAAGAAACTTAGCCAGATTCAGACAAAGTGCTGAATAAGATTTGTAAACTGCGGGTCGGGGGTTCAAATCCCTCCACCGGCTCCAACAGAATCAACGAGTTGGAGCATCTGTCATTGATGCTCTTTCTATTTTGTGTGCCAGTTGTGCGCTACATTTCTGAGACGTGTGAGGTGTTAGCCAAAGAACATGGCTTCCGACTTCTCCGAATCAGCTTCCCCACAGTGCTTATTCCAAGAGCTGACTTCGTAAACGGCAATCGTTAGCTGACCGATCAGAAAAATTGAATCTCGACGGTCACGGCAAACGGCGCTTTCGTTAAGAGGAGAGGTGGCAGGTTCGGTGCGGAGATCGAACGGCTGACGGCGAGACTCTGAATGTTCGCGGCACGGGTCGTTGCGCAGTCTGATTTCTAAACACGCTCTAAGGCTAGCGCGATGGCCTCTCGCACGCGCAGAGCGCGCCCCTGCTCGAAGGCTGCGGCGAACGCTTGCTCGCCCAAGGCCGCGCGAGCTTCAGCCACATAGCGTTCGTGTAAGATGCGTTCATTTATCTCCAGCTCGAAGCCGATTGCTTCACGCACCGCCGCTGCCGCTCCCGCCAACTGAGCCGCACACTCCGTTTCTCCCAACTGCATAGCGAGCGCGGCATAGCCGTCCAGAGCAATAGAGGTGCCCGCCCTGTGTCCTAACTCCTGAGTTATCGACAGGGCTTCGGTGTAAGACGCGCGCGCCGCCGCGAAGTCGCCTTCGTGATAGGCAACCGCTCCCAGATTGTTCAGATTGGCGCTGATGGTCTCCTGAAGTCCAGTCTCTCTGGCTAACGCCACGGCTTCCTCGTAGAGCGTGCGTGCCGTTGCGTAATCTCCTTCCACGCGCGCCACCTCTCCCAACGTGTTGAGGGTCGTGGAGATTCCTACCTTGTCTTCCAACTCTCTGCGGATTGCCAGGCTCTCTTCAAGGAACGCGCGTGCCGCCACGTGGTCGCCTTCAAGAAAGGAGACCACGCCCAAGCCTCTGCTCGACAGAGCGATCTGCCGCTTGTGCCGCGCCTCCGCGTTTGGCGGATGTATGGCTGTGCGCATGGTCTACGAGGATATGGCGCATGACCTGTACGGAGACTGCGGAAAAAGTGCGCGCGGTTCTGCCGGTTCATACTCTTTTGATCGACGAGTCGCAGATATGCTTCATTGACCAGAGCAGTGGTCTGTAGTGTGTGATCTTGTCGTTCCCGGCTCATGTAGTGGCGCGCGAGGCGGCGAAGCTCTTCATAGACCAGGGGAGTCAGGCGATCCAGCGCGGCCTTGTTGCCTGGGCCCAACTCATTGAGCAGTTGTGTGATTTCCTGCGGCGCGGGGGGTGACATGTGAATCCTCCACCTACAACTTCAGGATATTGCCATGCGTTGAATTGGATTATCTTTCCAGAGCCTCCGTCCCGCCTTTGAATTCCGGCACGCAGCTTTAAGAATTTTTTAAAAAACTTTACAGACTTTGAGCCGTTCCGCACCCGAATGTCGCTTATAGGGTAGAGGGCAGCATGATGCGGCTCTCACAAAGCCCACGCTGGAATCTGATTCCGGCTTATTTTTTAAGGAGATCGCCATGAAAGTTAAAATAATCACTCTTATACTCGTGACCGCGCTACTTAATCTGAGCGGCATCAATCTTGTCACCTCACACGCGAACAGCACATCTGACATCGCTGTCGCCGCACTCCCCAACCTGCTTCAAAACACTTTGCCTTCCACCAGCCCGAATGTAGAGAAGGCGCAAGTCTCTGAAGCTTACGGCAAACTCCCTTTGAGCTTTGAACGCAATCAGGGTCAGACCAACCGCGAGGTCAAATTCCTCTCTCGCGGCAAAGGCTACACCATGTTTCTGACCGCGCGCGAAGCCGTCCTCGCGCTTCGTCAGGAAATCCGAACCACGCGGCAATCAACAGAGACCGCAGAGACGACCTATAGCTCTGCTCTCATCAATCCAAAATCCAAAATCCAAAATCCAAAATCATCTGTCTTGCGTATGCGGCTTGAGGGCAAAGCCAATCCCGCGCCGCGCATCAGCGGTCTCGATGAGTTGTCAGGCAAGAGCAACTATCTGACGCTCGACGATTCCGTGAAGCCGGTGACGGATGTGCCGCATTACTCGCGTGTGAAATACGAAGGAGTGTATCGCGGCATAGACATGATCTACTACGGCAACCAGTCTGCGCTGGAATATGACTTCATGATTGCTCCCGGAGCAGACCCTTCGGCCATCAAGCTCTCTTACGCGGGAGCCGATCATCTCTCCATCGAAGCGGACGGCTCGCTCGCCATCAGTCTCAAAGATGAAGTGGTGAGAGTAGGCGCGCCTGTCATCTATCAGGAAGTGAACGGAGAGCGAATCAGTGTTGACGGCAAGTTTCATCTGGACGATAAAGCACAGGTCAGTTTCGAGGTGGGAGCATACGACGCGAATCGGGAGCTGGTGATTGACCCGACGCTTTTGTATGCGACGTATCTCGGTGGCAATGACGAAGATCAGGCGGAGGGCATCGCGGTTGACGCGGCGGGCAACACTTACATCGCAGGCTCGACCGGCTCGACGAATTTTCCGACGACAGCGGGGTCGGTACAAGTTAGTGATATAGACCCGGCGGGAGCAGATGCGTTTGTGACGAAGCTGAACGCGCAGGGCACGGCGCTGGTTTACTCGACCTACATTGGCGGCGCGGGCACACAGCTTGCGCACGGCCTCGCGGTGGATTCGACAAACAGGGTTATCGTCGTCGGAGAGACGACCTCGACCGATACTGACGGCGATGCTTTCGCCATTCGCATCAACGCGGCAGGCTCTTCGATTCAACCGGCCAATGGCGGCTACACCAGAATTTGGGGCGGAGCCTTTACAGAGGTGGCCTACGATGTCGCATTAGATACGGCGGGACAACCCTGCATCTCCGGAACCACAGGCTCTGCCAACGGAGGGTTTCAGCCGACGGCTAACGGCGTGCAGCAAATTTTCGCCGGTGGCTTTGAAGATGCTTTTGTGACGAAGCTGGACAGCACAGGAGCTATCGCTTACTCGACCTATCTGGGCTTGCCGGGCGACTATGATGAATCCGGCACAGCTATCGCCGTTGACGCTGCTAATAATATATATGTGGCGGGCGGAATTGTTTCCTATTGTTCGCCTCCCTGTAACTATAGCGGCGTGTTTGCGGTCAAGCTCAATGCCGCCGGTAGCAGTATTATGTATAGCCCCACCTTTGGCGGCAGCGGAGTTGAATCTATCAACGACATAGCGGTTGACGGCGCGGGCAATGCATACGTGACCGGAGTGACAAACTCGACCGATTTCCAAGTCGCAGGGCCTCCGCTTCAGGGCACGCTGGGCGGCGGCAATGACGTCTTCTTCACACGGCTTGATTCGAGCGGCAACATTACCTATTCGACTTTTCTAGGGACTGCGGCGAATCAATCCGGCAACGGCATCGCGCTGGATTCGGCAGGCAATGTGTATCTCACAGGCGGCAACTCGCAATTCGACGCGCTGGGCGATGCGTTTGCCGTAAAGCTCGGCAAGAACGGCAGCACTTATCTACTGTCGTCCGGTTACAGTTACACGTTCGGCGGCTCCTCGAATGATTACGCCAACAAGATAGCTGTTGACGCGGCGGGCAATGCTTACGTCGCGGGCGTTACCTCTTCAACCGATTTCCAGGCCACTGCCAATGCGTTTCAAGGCACGAAGGCCGCGCTCACAGATGCTTTCGTGGCAAAGGTCGGAACTGCCGTCGCGCCGCCATCCAATAATCCGGTCGCGGATTTTGACGGCGACGGCAAATCCGATGTCTCAGTCTGGCGCGCGACGAACGGCGGCTGGTACATCTCGCAAAGCTCAAACAATCAGGTGCGCTCTCAAGCCTTCGGCTTAAGCGATGACAAGACCACGCCCGGAGATTACGACGGAGACGGCAAAGCGGACATCGCTGTCTATCGTCCCTCGAACGGCTCGTGGTACATCATCAAGAGCAGTACCAACGCGTTCACCGCATCGCAGTTCGGCATCTCAACCGACATCCCCGCAGCAGGGGATTACGATGGCGACAACAAAACCGACATCGCCGTCTTTCGTCCCTCGAACGGCACTTTCTACATTCTGCAAAGCACGAATAACGGCGTGCGCGCACAGCAGTTCGGACAAAACGGTGACAAGCCTGTCGTCGGCGATTATGACAACGACGGCAAAGCTGACATCGCTGTGTTCCGTCCCTCGAACGGCACTTGGTATCAGTCGCGTTCGACCGCAGGCTTCATCGGCCAGCAGTTCGGCGTGAGCACAGACCTTCCGGCACAGGGAGATTACGACGGCGACGGCAAGACCGATCTGGCAGTGTTCCGTCCCTCGAACGGCACGTGGTACTTGCAGCGTTCGACCGCTGGCTTTACGGCGCAGCAGTTCGGCACGAACGGCGACCGACCGGCTCCGGGGGATTTCGACGGCGACGGCAAGACTGACATCGCAGTCTTTCGTCCATCGAACGGCGGTTGGTACATCATGCAATCAACGGCGGGATTTCGCGGGCTACAGTTCGGCACCAACGGCGACGTGCCGGTCGAAGCGGGCTACATCCCTTAACCCCTTAGCTCTGAGGGCTGGCTGAGGGAAGAGCGGAGTCTGAAGGTTCTGATGGCGGCTTCAGACTCCGCTCGCTTTAACCCGAATAAAATATTTGAGACGCGTTCGCTCTTTGATTTTCGAGCCGACGTGTCTCATCGCTTTTGCGGCTGCACTTTGTTTCGTGTCATCTCCTTGGCGTTCGGGCTCACTCTCTGGCACGCAGCCTTACGTAAATTTAATCTATGCGATGATTGCCGACTCCAGAGTCTTTCAAGAACGCCTGATGAAAAAACTGCTACACTCCATCCATGAGCGCGTCCGCCAGAGAGCTTTTATTCATTCTTCTACTGATGGGCTTGTTGCTCATCGTTTGCGCGGCGGCGGTCTTCGTCTTTATCAGGCAATGGCGCAGAGAGCGGCGCACCCACGACCGGAAGAATGTTCGCGGGCGTTGAGGCGAAAAAGCTTGACAGTCCCGGTCGCGATAAGCGATAACACGCAACGAAACCGGTGGGCATCTCCTTAAAAGTTAGGAACAGCAAATCTACATCAAGAGGCTTTGCCACGGACGCGCTCTCGCATTGAGCGACGCTTACTTGATCGTTACTTTATATTAGGAATGCAAATCACGGTTGCTCCCTGCCGTCCTTCATTTCTTTGCTTATCGTCTGTTATCACTCTGCGCAGGAGCACGCATGCGAGCATCGTTATCATTCATGAGAAAGAGAAGAATCGTCAGACTGTCAAGCAATAGCCTCGCAGTCCTCCTTGCGTTGAGCCTCATCGCCGCGAGCTTTCAGAGCCGTTCAGCCGCCGGTGCGTCACAGGATGCTTCGCAGTCTTCAAACATAACGGGCGACAGGACGCAGGGTAGTGTTGGCGCGACCGACAACACTTTCACTTTCTCGAATGCGTCCGTCATCACCATCAACGACAGGCAGCCGCTCACGCAGACTTCCGCCGCCGCTGCACCTTTCCCCTCGGAGATTACCGTCTCGAACGTGCCCGGCTCGGTAGTAAATTTGACGGTCACGCTCAACGGATTTACAGACGCGTATCCTGACGACGTGGATGTGCTGCTGGTTGGCCCGGAAGGACAGAAAGTGTTTCTGATGTCCGACGCGGGCGGCGGAAGCGCCGTCACCGACCTGGCGTTGACCTTCGATAACGCGGCTCCGTCTCCCATTCAGGATAGCGGAAATCCCGCGCTGGTATCCGGAACATATCAACCCGCCGATTATCAGGAAGAGAGACCGGATTCCGGCACGGATATTTATCCCGCGCCCGCGCCAGCCGCGCCATACGGCACGTCGCTCTCCGTCTTCAACGACACACACCCGAACGGCGTGTGGAAACTGTTTGTCGCGGACGATGAGAACGGGTTCGGCGGAAGCATCAACGGCGGTTGGAGCTTGACGATCACGAATTCGATTGTCGCGCAAAACACGAACGCCATCACGCTGCCTGATTCCGGCACGGCCTCGCTCTATCCCTCGACGACAAATGTCTCAGGGCTGTTCGGCTCTGTCACACGTGTCGTAGTCATCCTCAATAATTTTACACACGCCGCGCCCGATGATGTTGACCTGCTGCTGGTCTCTCCGAACGGACGCAAGGTCGTGCTGATGTCTGATGTCGGAGGCGCGACTGCGGTTAATAATCTGTCGCTGACGATTGATGATATAGCCGCGAGCACTTTTCCAGACAACAGTGCGTTGGTTTCAGGCAACTTCAAGCCGACCGATTACGAAGCGGGCGATACGTTTCCCGCTCCCGCTCCGTCAGGCGCTCTCACCGGCGCTGCTCTGTCCGCCTTTAATGGAAGCAATCCGAACGGCACGTGGAGCCTGTATGCTGTGGATGATGCGGGCGGCAATGCTGGCAGCATCTCAGGCGGATGGAGTCTGGCGATTTACACTTCCAACACGGCCTGTCCTCTCTCGATTAATCCGCCGTTGCAGGGATTCACGATCACGGGCGGAACGGGCAGCATTGATGTCAGCTCGCCCAGCGGATGCGACTGGACTGCGACGACAAGCTCCGGCTTCGTCACGATTACTTCCGGGTCGAGCGGCACAAGCGGCAACGGTAACATCACTTACACGGTCGCGCCGAACATGGGAGCGGGACGCACCGCATCAATTCTTATTTCCAACGCGAGCGTGACGCGCACCTTCACGATACAACAAGGGTCGGGCTGTCCCTTCTCTTTGAATCAGGAGACGCAGAACTTCTCAGGCGCGGGCGGAGCGGGCAGCGTGCAAGTCACAGCCGCAGGAGTATGCGGGTGGACGGCTACGACTAAAGATAACTGGATTACCATCACCAGCGGCGCAGGCTCTGGCAACGGAACCGTGAGCTTCACAGTCTCACCCAACGGCACGGGGCAGCCGCGTACCGGAAGCATCACGATTGGCGCACGCACGCTGACCATCGTGCAGGATACTCTGGTCGCTAAAGCCGTCCTTGATTTCGACGGCGACGGTAAAACTGATTACGCCGTCACACGCGCGGCAGGCGGCGTCTATAACTGGTATCTGCAACAGAGCGCGAGCGGCTTCGCCGGTCATCAATGGGGCGCGAGCGACACAGTCCCTGTGCCAGCGGATTATGACGGAGATGGCAAGTGGGACGTGGCCGTGTGGAGTATGACGGGCGCGTCTTCCGTCTTCTATATTCTCGGCAGCCAGACGAACACTTTACACGCGGTCGCATGGGGAACTCCGACCGACGACCCGAAGATCACACAGGACTTCGACGGCGACGGCAAAGCCGATCCGTCTGTGACGCGGTACGACAACACGACGGGACTCAACTGGTACATACTCGAAAGCCTGAGCGGAAATCTGCGTGCCGCGCAGTTTGGCTCGCTCACGGATGTGCCTGTGCGCGGGGATTTCGACGGCGACGGCAAAGCAGACATCGCTGTTTATCGCCGCAACAACGGAACGCCCGCCAATACCTTCTTTGTGCTCAGAAGTTCGGATGGCGCGGTTCAGGCTGCAAGCTTCGGCAGCTACGGCGCGGATTATATGTTGCCTGCGGATTTCGACGGCGACGGCAAGACTGACTATGCCGTGTGGCGTGGTCGTAATGGCAGCGGCGACAGCGCATGGTACTGGCTGCAAAGCTCTGATGGAGCATTTCGCGCAGCCCGGTTCGGCATCGCCGGAAACGACCTGCCCGCGCCCGGCGACTATGACGGCGACGGCAAGACAGACCTCGCAGTGTGGCGTCCCGGTGCGAGCGCGACTTTCTATGTCAATCGCAGTGCGGCAGGATTTACAGCCGTGCCATGGGGCACAAACGGCGACCTTGTGCCCGCGTTCTCGCTTCAAGCCAGATAAGCCGGAAATATTTTAAGCGAGCTGCTCCAACCACCAAACGATACCACGCAATCGAGCATCCGAGTACGCGCTCGACTCTAAAGCGCGTGTCACTTGTGCCCGCTTTGTCCTGCAAAAGCGAAGGCGGAGCCAACTCACAGCGTCTGCTGCCAAGACCCCGCCGCGCGCACTTGCAAACTTAAAGGAAGTCCGCTAAAGTGGCCGTTTTGTAGCTGGTAGGATTTTGTCGCCAATACAGGCGCGCGAAAGACTCGACGGCTTCATGATTTTGATAAACCGAGCAGGGGTGGTCGAGTGGTTAATGGCACCGGGCTGTAAACCCGGCGGGCTCACGCCCTACGTAGGTTCAAATCCTACCCCCTGCACCAGTTCGATTGCGGAATGCGGATTTTGGATTGCGGATTTAGAGAAGCGCACGGGCTTAGCTTTTCAATCCACATCCCACAATCCGAAATCCACAATGAGGTGGGCGGGAGTAGCTCAGTTGGTAGAGCGTCAGCCTTCCAAGCTGAATGTCGCGAGTTCGAGCCTCGTCTCCCGCTCCAGTCTTTAATTTTAGGCGCGGGCTTTATCCGCGAAGATTTAGAGATGCCCCGTCAGGATAAGGAAGAGATACGGGTTTATAACAGGGCTTATTATCAACGAAACCGCAAGCTTCTTCTTCGGAGGCAGGCTGAGAAGAATAAGCGGTTCGCAGAGAAACGACGGCAATGGCTGGCTGAGTATAAAAGCAATTTGAGCTGTGCGCGATGCGGCGAATCTCATCCCGCCACGCTTACTTTCCATCATAGGAAACCGTCGGAGAAGAGTTTTGAGATAGGAAACATGCTCAGGTTTAAAGTCGGCTTAAAACGACTTATAGCTGAGATTCAAAAGTGCGAAGTTCTTTGTGCCATCTGCCATGCTAAAGAACATTGGTCGCATCTATTCACACGAGCCGGTGTAGCTCAGGGGTAGAGCGTTTCCTTGGTAAGGAAAAGGTCCTGGGTTCAAATCCCAGCACCGGCTCCAGACAACAGAGTCTGAACATATAACTTAAAAGAGGTTATCTCGGAATGTCGAAAGAGAAATTTGATCGCAGTAAGCCGCACGTGAACATCGGGACAATTGGGCACGTCGATCACGGCAAGACCACTT
>CAXTPS010000051.1:0-20732 GCA_964246305.1 uncultured Pyrinomonadaceae bacterium | reverse complement strand
TCTTTCCTCTGCGCGCCCCCCCCCCGATCCGCACCCACCCCCCCCATCCCCACACCCCCCACTTCTATTTCGCCTTCGACGGCTTGCTGCGTGCGTATGATACGCCCGACGAACTGCCCGATGCTCTCGTCGCGCAGAGGCTCTATCACGCGGCTCTGCGGGAAGCTGAATGTCAGCCGCTGCGTTTGAGTAAGCATCTCGCTCAGATTAAATGCAGGCAAGCGGACCTCGCGCTCTGTCGCCTCCTGCCACGTTTGAAAGAGCTTTCCATTAACTTCGAGCGATGGGACGAGGCTGAAGTCAGAGTCGGAGATTGAAGCTTGCAGTTCGCCCTCGCTCGAATCCGCATTCCGCAATCCGCAATCCGCATTCGTCGCATACACCTCTCGCGTAAGCAGGTGCAGGAATCTCACTTTCACCGCAAGCGTCGTGCGCGCATCAGCACGCGCGAGGCACTCCGTCTGCATCATCCAGGCTTCCGTCCCCCCTTGCGCCTGACTGTAAGTTTGCGGGCAGAGCGCGCCGAAGTTCCAACGCTGCTGGTTCTTCACAGCCGACGGACGATACGGATAGAGTATGTAGCCCTCGTAGAGCACTGCGTCCGCGATTCTTTCCACGAGACCGAGGTTCATTACTGCACTATCTCCCCAGTATTTATTTCCGCCAGAGGCTCCGCGCTTTCAGGCTTTTCGACAACGGGCAGGAGGCTCTCAAGCGCCTGCTCCCACGTCGGAATCCCGCGCTGCATCTTGTAGCGATTCAGGCGGTCAAAAACATCGCGGCGCAGACAGAGCCACGCGGTGTTCGGATAATAGTGGTCAATCATCTCTTTCCAAATTCGCACGGGCAGGCGATACTTCGCTTCCCTGTCCCATGAAATCTGCTCGACCTGTAGGCTGCCGTCGCTCGTCTCATAAAAGACGGTTCCGCTGAACATCAGATTCAGTGGAACTTCTCCGCCTTCGAGCGCGGCGAAATACTTCGCGGCGGCGAGATTGAAGTCGAACGTACAGGGCACCGGAAGTTCTACGAGCGTGCTCGCTTGAAACGGAGTCACGATGACGCTCGCATGAGTCCAGAGCATCGCGCGCAGGGTTTGCGCCCAACGCTCAGGCTCGCCGAAGAGGTCGAGCAGGCGTTCTTTCTCTTCCGTCTCGTAATGCCGCCGCGTCACCTCTATCTGAATCTGGCAGCGGAGCGCAACCGTCTGAATCCGCTCTTCCGCGTTCGCGTTCGTGATACGCAGCTTAAACGCGAGCAGCGGCGACGCGGAGAAGGGCACGGCCTCTGCTCCCTCAACTTGAAAGTTTAAATCGGGCATGATTAATAAATTGGTCTTTGTGCTTTGGTATTTGGTCCTTGATGTCTGACTAATCTTGAATTTTGGAACTCAAGGTTGAGTCGCGTGCAAAGACCAAAGCGCAAAGACCCAAGACCTACTTTCCCGCTCTCTCTTTCAATCCATCGAAGAAGCGTCCTATCTCTTCCCAGACCTCTGTGCCGCCCGACAAACCCTGCCAGTAAGCACGAATCAAGCCGACCAGTTTGTAGCACTCGTCAATCGGCACGATAAAGTATTCGCGCTCCCCTTTGACGCGGTTGACGAGCAGAGCTTCGGTGTCCGCTTCCATCTCGCAGAGCAAGGGGTTTTCCTGCACGACCGTTTCCCATGATTCGAGGTCGAGGAGCGACTCGGTCGCGCCCGCCGGACTCGGATAGACGGCGAGCGTCTTTCCAGCCGTGCTGCTGCGGAAGAAGAAGGCCATGCCGATGGGAATCATCAGGCTGTCCCACTGCGCGTCCGTCAGCTTAAAGGTTAAGAGGTGTCGTATGCGGCGTGGGACGCGGCGGTACTTCCGCTCCGTGTCGCCGGTGAACAGAATCGCGCAGGGCTGGCAGGCGCAGAGCAGTTGTCTGGTTGAAGGCTCGGCCAGATGTTCGTGTTCGAGTGACAGTTCGGCGCTGCATAGCTCGCACCGCTCGACGGCGGCTCGCGGTCGCACGAACCGCCGCAGCGCTCTCATGGCGGATTGCGGACTGTCCTCATGGCGGATTGCGGATGGCGGATGGCGGATTCGGGAATCATCCTTTTCGTAGTTGGTGGTCATTCTCTTACCTTTTCGGATTCAGAGTTTCCAATCGCAATCGTCTACTCGCATTCCGCAATCCGAATTCCGCAGTCGCATTAGGCCGGTGGCATGTTCGGGCTGTCAGACTCGGACTCAACCTCATCGGGATTGATACCCGTCGAGTCTCTGGCCGTTGAGCCGCCGGAGGGACGGTCTGCGTGTGTCGTTCCGGTATCGTGACGCCCCGGCTCTTTGCCGTCTTCGGCCTTGATATCTTCGCCCTTTCTGGTGCCCGGCTCGTGCGACGGCATGCTCGATTTACTATCATGTTCTTCCATCGTTCGTTCTCCTTACTGAGTAGATTGAATCATTTACTCATTGACTCATTTATAAATGAGTCAATGAGTAAATGATTCAATTGGGTAAAGCCACCTTCGTCCGTCCCTGCTCGACGAGCAGCGGGAACGGTTCGAGGTACAGGTTCGGTTGATCGAGTCCGCGTCCGGCGCGAATCACGTCGTAACGCTGCCCGCAGCCGTGGCAGACGAGACTCGTCAGCTCAAGAGCCGCATCGTGAAGCGGCTGCCCGCATCCGGGGCACAGGTTGTCATACGCGTAGAGCGATTCCCCCAGACGGCAGAACAGAACCGAGCGTCCGCGAACTTCCATCTGGCGCACAGTGCTGCTGGCGAGCAGATGCAGGTCGCTCACCTCTTCCCAACCTTTGCCGCCCGCCAAATGTACGGCCTCGCCGTTGCGCTTTCCTATCTGCACGAAGCCGGTTGGAGCTTGCGGCTCCGCCACCCCTTCGGCCTCAATCGCCACGACATCGGGCGCGGCTTCGTAGATGGCCTCTTCGATGGCGAGCTTGAGCGTCACAGAAGACGAGGGACAACTCTTGCAGCTTCCCTGAAGCCTGAGCCGCACCACGTCGTTCGTGATGCCGAGCAGCTCCACATTGCCCCCGTGCGAATCCAAGTATGGACGCACCTTGTCGAGCGCCTGCATCACACGCGTTTCGAGCGTCACCGGATGCAAGCCGTAGAGCAACAACAAGCTCCCGACCAGACTGTCACCCGCGAACTTGTCGAAGATGGCATAGCCCGCCTCGCCCGCTTCAGCAATTATCTCCATCAAACGATCAAGCCCCGCGCCGTGAAAATCCATCAGCGACTGCACCAGCTCGACCGCGCTGGCGCGAGCTTCAGCATCCGGCAAATTCTCGATCTTGCGAATCAGCCCCTCGACCTGCTGCATCCGCGTCTGGAACTCTTTTTGTTCAAGCATGAGTTTAATAAGTGATGAGTGATGAGTAATGAGGGATAAGAGAAAAGCTGTTTTGACTTTTACTCATCACTCATCACTCATCACTCATTACTGCCTTTACTTGACCATTCCGAACATAGGCGAGTGGCTGGTCTGCAAGACCTTGCCGCCGCCGAGATACATGTGTACGCCGCAGGGCAGGCACGGGTCAAAGCTGCGGACGGCGCGCATGATGTCTATGCCCTTAAAGTTGTCAGGCCCGTTCTCTTCAAAGATAGGCGTGTTCTGCACCGCATCCTCGTAGGGGCCGGGCGTGCCGTAGATGTCGCGCGGGTTGGCGTTCCACGGCGTCGGCGGGTACGGGTGATAGTTGGCGATCTTGCCGTCGCGTATCACGACGTGATGCGAGAGGACGCCGCGCACGGCTTCATGGAAGCCGCAGCCGATGGCTTCTTCCGGCACCTTGAACTCAGTCCAAGTCTTCGTGTGTCCGGCGTGCAGCTCCGCGAGAGCCTGCTCGACAAAGTACAGAGCAGTCGCCGCCGCGTAAGCCTGAAAGTAAGTACGCGCGCGGTCACGCTCGATGGCGTTCGACCACTTCGGAATCTTCCACTCGAACTCGGCCTCCGGCTTCAGCGCCGTCTGCGGCAGGTAAATCTTGACGCTCTGGCCTGTGGACTTGACGTAGCCGATGTCCACCTTGTTTGCGAGCGCGGTTGCCCAGAGGCGTGCGATTGGCCCGCCGCCCGTATCTAATGCGAGATACTTGCTGCCATTGCCCTGTTCGCCCTCGTGATACCAGCGCGGCGACATGACCCACGTATAGTTGCCGTCGAAGTCTCGCTTCTGCGGGCGCGGGATGGTCGTCTGGTTCCACGGGTGGTTCTGGTCAACAGGGTTGCCGAGCGGGTCTTTAGAGACGAAGGTTTCCGCGCCTTCCCAGCCGTCATAGTATGAGCTGCCGAGCAGGATGCGTATGTTGAGATTGATGTCAACGAGATTGGTCGTCACCAGCTTGCCATCCACCACGATGCCCGGCGTAACGTACATCGCGTTGCCCCACTCATCCATGTTCTCGTATTTGTAGTCGCAGACAGCGGGGTCTTGGAACGAACCCCAGCAACCGAGCAGGATGCGCCGCTGCCCGACCTTCTCGTATCCGGGCAATGCTTCGTAGAAGAAATCGAAGAGGTCGTCATGCAGCGGCACGACCTTCTTCATGAACTCGCAGTAACGCATCAAGCGAACGAGATAGTCTGTGAAAAGCTGAATCGTCGGCACTGTTCCGACGCCGCCCGGATAAAGCGTAGAGGGATGCACGTGGCGACCTTCCATCAGGCAGAACATCTCGCGCGTGTAGCGGCTGACGTGCAGAGTCTCGCGGTAGAACTCGCCTGTGAACGGGTTCAAGGCCGTCATAATATCCGCGATGGTCTTGTAGCCGTGATCCGCCGCGTGCGGAGCCTCCGTCACTTTAGCTTTCTCCCAGACGCCCGGATTGGTCTCCTTGACCATCTGCTCGCAGAAGTCCACGCCGACCAGATTGTCTTGAAAGATATTGTGATCGAACATGTATTCGGCTGCTTCGCCGAGGTTGGTGATCCATTCCGCGATGGCGGGCGGGCGAACATCGAAGGCCATGTTCTGCGCGTAGGTGGCGCAGACCGCGTGATTATCGCCGCAGATTCCGCAGATGCGGCTCGTGATGAAGTGCGCGTCGCGCGGGTCTTTGCCCTTCATGAAGATGCTGTAGCCGCGAAAGATCGAAGAGGTGCTCCAGCACTCCGCTACCTCTTTGTTGGCAAAGTCAATCTTGGTGTAGATGCCGAGGCTGCCGACGATGCGAGTGATGGGGTCCCAATTCATGTCCACCAGCGTGCGCGGTTGCGCCGGAGTCCTGGTCACAGTTGTGGTTGAAGTGCTCATGACGGTCGCTCCTTTTTCTGCAAGTAAGCCTGGGGTTGATAGCCGGTGGTCAGTTCTGGACGGTTGTGCCGCCACTTCGGTTCCTTGTTGACGGTCGAGTTGGTCATGTTGCGCAGAGCGCGAATCGCCGCGCCGTAAATGCCAATCGCAGACGAAGAGAGCTTCGCGCCCGGCGGCTCATCCATGAACGGCATGAACTTGTCTGGAAAGCCCGGCATAGTGCAGCCGATGCAGATGCCGCCGACGTTCGGGCATCCGCCGATGCCTGCCATCCACCCGCGTTTCGGCACGTTGCAGTTGACGACCGGCCCCCAGCAGCCGAGCTTCACGATGCACTTCGGAGAGCCGTACTCAGTCGCAAAGTCTCCCTGCTCGTAATAACTGCCACGGTCGCATCCCTCGTGTACGGTCTTGCCGAAAAGCCACGTCGGACGCCCCGCATCGTCCAGAGGAATCATCGGAGCCAAACCCGCCGCGAGATAGAGCAGGTAAAGCACCGTCTCCATAAAGTTATCAGGCTGTACGGGACAGCCCGGCACGTTGACGATGGGAATTCCCGCTTTCGTTTTCCAGTCCCAGCCGAGATAGTCCGCCAAGCCCATGCATCCGGTCGGATTGCCTGCCATCGCGTGTATGCCGCCGTAAGTGGCGCAAGTCCCGATGGCGACGACGGCCAGAGCTTTTGGAGCGAGGCGGTCAATCCATTCCGTGGTCGGAATCGGCTGGTTGGTCATCGGGTCATTGCCCATCGCCGCCCAGTAGCCTTCGCCGCTCAGGTGCTCATTCGGTATCGAGCCTTCGACGACTAAGACGAAGGGATCGATCAACCCCTGCTCGGCCTGATAAAAATATTTCATAAAGTCGTCGCCGACCTCGTAAGCCAGAACGGGGTTGTGCAAATGCACCTTCGGGAGTCCGGGAATCGCCCCCATGACCACGTCTTCGACGCTCGGTTGTGTGGCGGCTGTGATTGACACAGTGTCGCCGTCACAACCCAGCCCGGCTGTGATCCAGACGATGTGAACATCCTTAACTGCCGGTGCTTTTTGTGTCACCCGCCCATATGGCACTGCTTCTGCTGCCATCGCTCGCGCCTCCTTTCAGGCTTGGAAGTTCTGGCCGGTCAAGATTGGCCTGCCGAAAAGTTTCTCCAAATCAGGCTCGATTTAGAATCAGAGTGAGATTGCAAATATGACAAAGAACTGTCTGCCGCCGACACCACGGCCTCAACGCCGCTTTCAACGAACAGACTAAAGGACCCCTTGTCTGAATCTGACACTTCAGCCGCCCGTGGAAATGAAATGAGCGGCAATACGGAGTGATGACATTATCTGGCTATCGGGTAGGACAAGTCTATTCGCAAATATACGTATTGACAATACCGAGACCTACGTATTTTTCATGGCGAAAGGTACGTAGAATGAGAACCAAGGATGAAGGCGGAAGGATGAAAGTGTGGCTCTTAAAGATGAAGGGTTCAATTAAAGATGAAGGGTTCAATTAAAGATGAAATACTCAAGCTTGAACAGCATGCCCTTCATCCTTCCGCCTTCCGCCTTCATCCTTGCTTTTCCATCGGGATGATGCCTCGCTTGAGGGCGTAGCGGATAAGGTCTGATTGCGTGTGCAGGCCGAGCTTGTGCATGAGCCTTGAGCGATGCGTCTCTGCCGTGCGCGTGCTGATGCCGAGGCGTGAGGCGATGACGCTGCTGGTGTGGCCTTCGGCTGAGAGCTGCAAGACTTCACGCTCGCGCGTCGTGAGGGTTTCGTGCTTGTCCATCGCGCCGGTCTTAGCTATCTGCTGATAAGTCTCAATCGCGCGGTCTGAAAGCGGAGGACTCAAGTAACGGCGACCCGCCGCGACCTCGCGCACGGCCTGAACCAGATCGGAAGAGTTCGAGTCCTTGAGCACGTATGCCGAGACGCCGTTCGCCAGAGCCTCAAGCACAAACCCCTCGTCGTCGTACATCGAGAGCACGACGATGCGTACTTTCGGCGACTGTTTGTGAAGCTGCCGCGCCACCTCAAGGCCATTGAGGCCGGGCATCATCAAGTCAAGCACCAGCACGTCCGGACTCAAACGCTTGACCAGCTCAAGAGCTTCACGCCCGTCATCCGCCTCTCCGACAACTTTGAAATTGTCTTCAGCCGTCAACAGGGCGCGCAAGCCCTGCCGCACAATACGGTGATCGTCCGCTAACACGATGGTTGTCATCACCAATTCCAAATCCTTCAAGCAGAAATTAACAGGGATGGACAGGATGAACAGGATAAAAAGATTTGAGATTTAAGATTTAAGATTTCAAATAGGATTTAAGGATTTCAAATCTGCTATCTCAAATTCTTATCCTGCCTATCCTGTCCATCCCTGTTAGATTCTCTTAATCGCCATCCGTCGGATTATCGCTGACAGCAAACTCTGCGATCAGCCGAGTTCCGCGGCCTGCATTTGATTCTATTGTAAAATGGCCGCCGAGCAAGCTCGCGCGCTCGCGCATCCCGGCCAGCCCGCTCGTATTGTGCGCCGCGAACGCCGTTTCGGTATCAAAGCCTTTGCCCTGATCCTCAACCTGAATCGTGAGGCTGTGCCGGTCTGCCCAGACACGCACGGTGGCTTCCAGCGTCTCCGCGTGGCGCGCGACGTTGGTCAGAGCTTCCTGCACGATACGATAAGCCGCAGTTTCGATTTCAGATGGAAAGCGTTCTCCCTCAAGCCCGCTGTGTTTGAAGAGCACGCGCACCTGCGTCTGCGCGCTGTACTGTTTGATGTGCCACAGCAAGGCCGACAACAATCCCAGGTGATCCAGCGTCGCAGGCCGCAGGTCGAGCGACAGCTTGCGCGCACGCGCCATCAATTCATTGACCAGTGTTTGCGCTTGAATGATACCGTCGCGTGCTTCGTCCGGGGGTAAGCGCGCAGCCATCTCCAAGGTGAGTTTGAGGCCGGTCAGGATTTGACCTATCTGGTCGTGTAATTCCAGCGCGAGATTACGCCGCTCCGCTTCCTGCACCTCGATAAGGCGGCGCGAAAGAACCTTCATGCGGGCGGCTGATTCGTGCAGCGCATTCTCCGTGCGCCTGCGCTCGCCCACTTCCATCAGCAAATATTCGTTGGCTCTGGCTAGCTCGGTCGTGCGCTCCGAGACACGTTGTTCCAACTCTGCGCGTGCTCTCAGCAAAGCGGCTTCGGCTCGCTGGCGTTCGGAGACCTCCTGTTGCAGCGCGGCGTTGGTTTGCGCCAGCTCTTTGGTTCTCTCCCCGACGCGCAGCTCCAATCCGTCGCGCGCCTGCTTGAGAGCTTCTTCAGCCTCTTTGAGTTCGGTGATGTCAAAGCCGACGCCGTGTATGAACCACGGGCGACCGTCCGTGTGGCGCACCATACGCACTTCGCAATGAAACCAGACGACATGGCCGTCGCGCGCCAGCACGCGATAGACCGAGCGCAAAGGCTCGCCCGAAAGAAAAGTCTGCGCCGCCTCGATGCTCCAACGAGATTTGTCGTCCGGGTGAATCTGCTGAAACCAACGCACGGGATCGTTCAGCCACTCGGACTGTGTGAAGCCGAGCATGGCCTCGATCTGCGGGCTGACGTAAGCTTCGCTGATGCCCTGATCGAGAAAGGCCATGAAGACGACGGCTGGAATCTGCTCGACCAGAATGCGATAGCGAGAGACGACATCAGGCCACTCCGCATCAACTGTCGGCTGGCTCTTCCAACGCGTAATAAACCCGCTCGTCAACTGCTCGAACGCGGCATCGGCTGGAAAGAAAACTCCCGCCAGATCAGTGAGCGCACGCTCGGCCTCCAACAAACTCTCAGGCAGTTGGAAACTCTCTTCGCCGTTCAGATAAGCGTTCGTCTCTTCCACAATCTCAAATCTCAAATCTCAAACTTAATCTCAAATCTCAAATCTCAAATACTAATGTCTGCGCTGTCGCCAGTCTGGAACTTTGTTGAGCGAGTTCTGCGTAAAGCGGCGCAGGGCATGTATGGCTCGCCCGTAAGTCATCACTGCATGCGAGGAGAGGAGTGAACCCGGCGGCTGCGCCATGAAGGGCATGAACTTATCCGGGAAGCCCGGCATAGTACAACCGATACAGATGCCTCCAACGTTCGGACATCCGCCGATGCCTGCCATCCACCTGCGCTTCCCAACGTTGCATTGCACGACCGGCCCCCAGCACCCAAGCTTCACAATACACGTGCGCTCACCATACTGTTCCGCAAACTGCGCCTGCTCGTAATAGCCGCCGCGATCACAGCCCTCGTGTACAGTCTCGCCGAAGAGCCACGTCGGACGCATCGCTTCATCCAGAGGAATCATCGGCGCGCGACCCGCCGCCTGATAAAGCAGGTAGAGCAGAGTCTCCGTGAGGTTATCGGGCGAGGTCGGACATCCCGGCACACAGACTATCGGGATATCAGCTTTTGATTTCCACTGCTGCCCCAGATAATCCGGCAAGCCCATCGCGCCCGTCGGGTTGCCAGCCATCGCGTGTATCCCGCCGTAAGCCGCGCACGTCCCGACAGCCATCACCGCCCACGCTTTCGACGCGAGCCGGTCAATCCAATCACAAGTCAGAATCGGCTGCCCCGTCTCTACATCATTGCCGAACGTAGCCCAGTAGCCTTCCTCCTTATTCTTTTCGTCCGGAATCGAGCCTTCGACGACCAGAATAAAAGGTTCGAGCTTGCCCTGACCCGCTTGACGGAAAAAGCTCATGAACTCGTTGCCGTTCTCGTATGAGAGAAACGGATTATGTAGTTTGACTTTGGGCAGGCCCGGAATCGCGCCCATGACGATGTCTTCAATGCTCGGCTGCGTCGCCGCAGTCATCGAGATTGACTCGCCGTCACAACTCAGCCCGCCGTTGATCCAGAGAATATCGATCTCCCTGATCGGCGAAGAGATTTGCCCGTTGCTCTTTTGACCGATAACTACATCTGTCACATTGTTCTCCACCGGGCAGTCCGAGCGAGCGTGATTTATTATACGCTAAGAAGCTTTTTTAAAAGTCCCTGACGGGACAATTAAGACCAACTTTAAACGATAAGATTCAGGTCGCCGAACTCGTGCCACAAATAACCTTGACGGACGGCTTCTACATAGGCCGTGCGAATCTGCTCCGCCGGAAGGAAGGCCGTGAGCAGGTCTAAGTGGCTGGCTTCCGGCTCATGCAAGCCCGTCAGCAGACCGTCAACCGTGGTCAGCACGTGATTGGCAGTGATATGCATACGCGTATAGCCGTGGCCGGGCCGCACGATTCCGTCCTCGTCCGCGTGTGATTCAAGGGCACGCACCACAGTCGTCCCGACCGCGATGACGCGCCTGCTTTGAGCATGCGCGCGATTGACCTTTTCAGCCGAAGCTTCGCTGATAAAATATTCCTCTTCGGAAGCCGGATGCTGCGCGTCAAGCTCGTCGTCCATGTACGAAGAGAGACCCGTGTGAAGCACTATGTATGCGGTCTCGATGCCCTGACGCCTGAGAGCTAACAAGAGCCTCCACGTGAAAGCTCTTCCGGCTGAAGGCATCTCGGCGGAGCCGGGTTGCTGCGCATAAACGGTCTGGTAATAGTCTAAATCCCACGGCGCGGAAACGTACTCGTAACGAATCGGCTGGCCGAGCCTGTAAATCGAATCCACCAGCTCCGCTCCCGACTTCGAGAAGCGGATTTTCCAGAGCCTTGAGATGCGTTTGTCCTGCTCGCCAACCGCGCCCACAAGCCCGTCGCCGAAGTTTATCTCCATCCCCGCGCGCAGGCCGCACGAGAATGGATCGCCCTTCTGACACAGAAGCAGCGCGAGCCACGAGCCATCCGGCAAATGTTCCGCCAGCCGCACCTCTATGCACGCCCCGCCCGACGCGTCGCAGCCAGTGAGCGCGGCGGGCAGCGTGCGGCTCGTGTTGAAGACGAGCAGGTCGCCCGCGCGCAGGAACTCGCCTATCGAATCGAAACGCGTGTGCGCAACCTCATTCGTGCTCCTGTCAATCACCATCAGGCGCACACGGTCGCGCGCCACGCCCCTGCGCTCCGGCGGCTCCTTGGCCGCCAACTCCGGCGGGAGATTAAATGAGAAAGGAACTGACATATGCAATACAAGGCGGAAGGCGGAAGGCGGGAGGATGAAAGTGTGGCTCTCAAACTTGAGCGGTTCAAACCGGGCTGAATTGTTCAGCTTTAATATAACTGCTCAAGATTGAAGATATAACTGCTCAACATTGAACAGCATGCCTTTCATCCTTCATCCTTCCGCCTTCATCCTTGCTCTTCCTGCGCTTGAAATCTTTTTCCGCTGACGTGCTTTGATTCGTCTGATGCGAGATGTATGAAGACTTCCGTGACATCCGCCGGGTCAGCCCACTCGTTGGGGTCTTCGTCAGGCTCTGCTTGGCGGTGCATGAGTGTGTTCATGTTGCCGGGGTCAACCCAGTTGACACGCACGCCGCTCTCTTCGAGTTCCGCCGCCCACGTCTGGGACATTCCTTCAACAGCGAACTTGGAGACACCGTATGCGCCCCAGCCCGGATAGCCGGTACGTCCCGCGTCGCTCGTCACGTTGATAATAGATCCGCCGCGCTCGATCATCGCGGGCAGAGCCTTCTTAATCAGAAGGTACGGCGCGATGAGATTGACTTCGAGCACGTTGCGGAAATCTTCAAGCGGATAGTCGAGCAGGTAAGGCATCGGCGTCGGCCCGATGCTCGAAGCGTTGTTGACCAGCACGTCAAGTCGGCCTCCGAACTCCGCGAGCGTCGTCGCAATCACGCGCTCGATCTCTTCCTGACGGCTGAGGTCTGCGACGATGACGACGACCTGCGCGTCGGGCGCGACTTCGCGTACGCTCTCTCTGACCTCTTCCAGAGCCTCTGCGCCGCGCGCCGTGATGGAGATGCCACGCGCGCCCTCACGCGCGTAATCAATCGCCAGTTGACGACCCAATCCCTGCGACGCCCCCGTAATCAGTATGCGCTTCTCTTCCAATCTCTTCATATCATCTCCGACAATTCTTCAGTTTATCCTTAAATCAGATTCTAATCCCCGGATAAACTTAGAGCAATGGCAGGTATTATGCGAGAGCGTTTATGTGGCAAAGCTCTCAGCCAAGCATCTCCCAGAACGTAATCTCTTCGGGCGCGGCGAGCATGCCTTTCGTTCTCTCGTCGAAGCGAAGCGAGTGCGGCGATTCCAGATGCCTCTCTAAATCTTCCATGCTTTCCCAGTTCTCGTAAAAGAGAAAAGCCGTCGCGTCGTCCGCCGATTGATGCAGGTCATAACTGATGCAGCCCTGCTCGCGTCTGGACGGCGCGACCAGCGCGAGGCATTCGCGCTTCACCTCGTCCTCCATTCCACGCACGGCTCTGAGGCTCGCCGTCACCGTCACTCTTTTGGCCGTCATAATTTTCACACGTTAAGCAGCATGGAACTAATCGACACGCAGCATCGCGTTGAGCAGTCGCCACTCGCTTCTATTGATCGCCGCGCGCAGCCAGTAGCTATATTCCGCCGGACTCTCAGAGAGGACCAGACGCAGTTCCTTCATACTCAACCAGCGCCACGCTTCGACCTCCGAAACGTCCGGCATCGGCGTGCCCGCGAACTCGCCTACAAAGACGTGATCGTATTCGTGCTCGACGAGCTTGCCGTCCATCTCCGCCCTGTAGACAAACCCGAACGCTTCGCGCAACTCGCAGTCAAAACCCATCTCTTCGCGCAGTCTGCGATGCGCCGCCGCGAGCGTCTCTTCGCCGGGGCGCGGGTGGCCGCAAGCAGTGTTCGACCACAGGCCGCCCGAATGATATTTCCCGCGCGCACGCTTTTGCAGCAGGAGACGCCCCGCGCCGTCAAAGACGAAGACGGAGAAAGCCCTGTGCAGCCTTCCTTCGATATGCGCTTCGAGTTTCTCGCCGATGCCAACCTCGCGGTCGTTCACGTCAACGAGAATCAATTGCTCTGCCGCCATAAAAATATAAAATCCCTTTAACTCTTCGGGCTACATGTGGCTGAGCGCGTCCGCGCGTTGCGCCGCCAGCTTGCCGTCCGCGGTCTTCACAATGTAACGCGGAAATTCTCTGGACGCATCATAAACGAAATCTCCGATTTGCCCGCTCTCCGTGGCGACCTCAACGACCCTCCCCTCGGCGGTCGCTCTGCCACTCTCCCACTTGACTCGATCCCCGATACGAAAATTTTCATACGTCATCTTCATTTACCCCTTTCCTCTTATGAACGATTTGAGCGATTTATTTACCTTAAAATCGTACGCATGTCAACTTTTCAGCCGATATTATTGGGCCAGAATTTGCTTATTGCACGCTTTGAGCGGATTATTCCTTTACAAGCTCGCGGGCATTTGTTAGAGTCCGAATCGAAAAATGGCAATAGCTCGGAGCAAAAATCTATCCAGCAAGGAGGTGGCGCAGTTTCTCGGCGTGAGCGAAGCTTCGGTCAAGCGTTGGGCGGACAGCGGGCTGCTGCCGGTGGAGAAGACAGCCGGAGGACACAGGAGGTTTAGTCCGAAAGATGTCGCGCTCTTTCGCCGTGCGGGGTCGCATGAGGCACACACGCGCGCGCTCAAAAATAGTTTTCCCGCACCATCCCGGCGGCATACTTCTGACTGCATGAACTCTGAACAGGAAAGCGATGACTCGCTCGCGGCGGAGATGTATCAGACTCTCATAGCCGGAAACAACGAAGAGGCATCCGCACTGCTTCTCATTCAATACCTCAACGGTCGGAGTGTGGCTTCGATTGCGGACATGATCCTGTGCGCCCCTCTGCGAAAGATCGGAGACCTGTGGCATCGCGGCGAGTTGTCTATTGTGCAGGAACACGTCGCCACACGCGCGGCGTTGATGGCGTTGCAAACTCTCCGCACAGCGATTGGCTCGAACGCGGACGGCGGACTGCTCGCGGTTTGTTGCAGCACTGAAGAGGACTTTCACGAGCTGCCAGTGCAGTTGGCCGCGCTGATACTTGAAGCCGTCGGAGGCGAGGTCGTCAACATGGGCACGAGCACGCCCTTCTACGCGCTCGCGGAAGCGGTCGCAAGTTTCAAGCCGCAACTGGTCTGCGTCGCCTCGACCATCCTGACGAATCTGGACCGCGCGGCGCGCGAGTACGAAGGCTTGCGCAAGGCCGCCAAAGCTGCGGGCGCATCAATCGTTCTCGGCGGCGCGGGTTTCGCGGACGCGCAGGTGCGCAGACGCTTTCCGGCAGAGCTTCACGCAGACAACTTTCAACAGTTGGAAGCGTTCGCCGCGAAGCTCACGGCAGGCGAAGAGGCGAAGGACTGAACGGCTCGCAGACTTTAATCAATTATGCACTCATCCAACCTGACCACGCAGCAGAAAAAGGCTTGAGCCGAATCTCACGGTGCGCTACGTCAGCCTCAGCATCATAATTTTCTTCACGCTCATAGCACTTGCCCGTAATCTTTATCTGGCTGCGCTCATCGGCGGCGCGCTCTGCGTGACACACTTTCTCTTCCTGAGAGAGCATTTCGAATGAGTATAAGGAAAAAGGAACTCGACGCAGAGACGCAGAGAAAGCAGCTTCAAGTCTCCGCGTTAACTCTGCGCCTGCTCCGCGTCTCTGCGGTGAACTGTTTTTCCCATACACTCAAGCGAGAATGGCTCTAGTATTCTTTCTCGAACTGAGGATGCACCCACATAAACTCTTGCCGCTTGTTCTGCACACGCACGAGACCGCCAAAGCCCGGGTCTTTCTCTTTCAGCCACACATGTAGTTGTCGCAAGACTGAGCCTTGAGCGCGTATCGCATCGCCCTGTTCCAGATCGGGCGCGTCGCTGCGTCCCAGCCAGCCGCCCGCCTCAGCCCCGCCCTTGAGCACAGTGTCGAGGCTCTTCTGTCCCAGCTCCAACTGCTTCTCGATTCCCTTATAAGAAGTCTCGTCCAGCATCAGCTTCGTCGCGGACGCCGCCACCGGCACCACGAGGCTGAGCACGCCTGTCAGCAGCTTGAGCACCGGCGCCGCCTTCACCACCCAATCGCGCGGCAGTGTCAATTCATAGACCCCGCGTTTGTCGCCCTTGCCGTACAGGGCAGGCAGCGGGAGGCGCGAGTGCTCGCACCACAGTGTGACGCGGAACTTCTCGCTGATCCATTTGGGACGGTCGAAGAAGCCGGAATTGACAGGCTCGAAGCTGAACAGCCGCGGGCCTTCTTTGGCTTCATCAATCAGAGTTCTCATCAAGCCCGTGTACGCAGCTTCAACCTTGCTCACCAGTTCCTTGCCGCTCGCATCCAGCCTATCGAAGCGACCCATGACCGCTGCCTGCTGCCCGCGCAACTGTAGGCGCACGTCTCTGAGCATCGACATCGCCTCGGTAAAGTTCGCCAGCAATTCCTCCAACGGGCTTGGCCGTGCTGCCGGAGCGTTGTGAAGCAGCTCTTCTATATTCTGCCAATCATTGCAGACGGGGCATGGTTGCTCGGGCCGTCTACGCTTCTTGTTCTCAATCAGCCTCCGCACCTCGAACAAGCCTATGCACGGCATCGGATTCAGACACGGCACCATCACGTCGCATCGCAGACCCGCCCAGAAGTTTTCGACCAGCCACTTCACCTCGTAGGTCAGCGCGGCGAGGAAACGCTCAGGATACGGAGACCGCACGGTGATGCGAACGTCATTGCCGACATGCTCCAGCAACGCACGCGCCCCGTAGTCATCCTCCAATACCAACCCGCGCTGCCAGTGAACGCTCTCCGCATAGTTCGCGCGACCCAGCGAATATTTGTGCAGGCGCACGATCAACTGAAAGAACAAACCTTCCGCCGCCGCCGACTGCCCGCCCTTCGTCTCCACGATCTTGCAGATTTGAGCCTGCTCTTCGTCCCCCGTCGCCGCGTTCTCAGGCCAGCCGGGGAGCAGGTCGGGGCGTATGTCCGGGACGAGCTGCGCGACGAGGCTGGTGTAATGGAGCTTTGAAAGGTCTTCCGCCGTTCCCTTCGCGTCCCCGAACATACTCCCGACTCGCTGCCAGAAGCTGACAGCATTCTCCGGCTCGGCTGGGATTGCGACTTTGTATGAAAGGTCGAACCGCTCCATCAGCCGCAGGAAGAGCGGATGCAGTCTTGCTTCATAACGATCTTTCTCCGGCCTCGCCGGGTCATTCCACAACTGAGCCAGCCGGGAAAACTGAACTAAGCCGTGGCCTTCGCGCGTTTGCCTGTCGTCGAGCACAAAGCTGATTGCTGTGGAGAGCCAGTCGGGCTTGAGGACTACCATGTCGCGCAACAAAGGGTCGTGCTCGTAGTGTATGAGATGCCCCAGCCGGTGCGAGACGCGGACGAAATCTTTGGCTTCATCCTCCTCCATCTTGCGATCACGGCAAAGCTGCAATACCTGCTCCAACGGCAGGTAGGCCGCATCGGTTTTTTTCAAAGCTTGTCGAGCCTCTTCCCAACGCTGCGGAACCGTCCGCCCCATTTCGGGGAGACTGGCAGCCACGCGAGCCACGGCCTGCTTGAGACCGGCGATGCCTGCTCGCTCTTGAGTTATCTCGTCAGGCTTGCTCTCTACCAAAAAGAAGTTGAGCACCATGTCCCTGCCGAAGGTGTCCCAGATTTCCTGACGGTCAATATCCGGCTGACGCTCCTTCGGGCCGCCGTGCGTCGCCACGACCAGAATCTTAGCGTCCGGCTCGCGGTGCTTCACCAGCTTGATCCAGTCCCTCACCAAACCCTGTTCAGGACCTTCGCGCGGCTTCCACACGACGAGGTAAACCGCAGGCGCGCTGAAGAACAACTGGTGCGTCGGACGATAGACACGCTGCCCGCCGAAGTCCCAACCATTCAGAGTAATCTCCGTGCCGCTCTCAGGATCAATCACCTTCACGGCCTTAATCTCAATCCCGTGCGTCGTCGGTCGCCCCTCCTCCCAAACATCGCCGCGCAATGCGCCCAACAAGCAACTCTTCCCCACCTCGCCCTCGCCAATCACAATCAACTTCGCCTCATTCAACACAATCTGCGCTTCCCCCTTCGCTCGCAGGTAGCGTTTGACGGCGTCGAGTCCCTCCTCGTAGGCCGCAGCCAGTTCAGGGTTCAGAGGGTTATCAAAAAGGCTAATGCTTTCTAATGACATGAGTTGTCCGAGAGAAGCGGGTAGATTCGTCAGGCGATTCCCGTCTAAGACTAGCACCTCTAGGTTTCTAAGCCGTCCTAATGACGCAGGCAAATCTGTAAGTTGGTTGTAATTAAGAAGCAATGTGGCTAGCTTCTCGCATCGGCCTAAAGAAGAGGGAACATCCGCAAGCTGGTTATGCCCAAGATGCAACTCCCTCATATCTGAAAGTTCACTAAGCCAGTCCGGCAATGAATGCAATCTACATCCAAAGAGCCATAGTTTCTGTAATTGCTTAAACTCACGTATGGACTCAGGCAGTTCCTTCCAGCGGCAACTGCCTATAGCACTTCCCAGAAACAAGTCTGTGAGGCTTGGCATCTGGCCCAACCACTCAGGCAAACTCAAAAGGCTTTTGGATCCAACTAAGAATGATTGCAACTGTGTGAGTTGTCCCAACCACTCTGGCAGCGTCGTCAGTTGATTGTCGGAGATGTCCAGCAACCGCAACTGCGTAAGCTGAGTCAGCGACTCCGGCAGCGTTGTCAATTGATTGTTGGAGAGGCTCAGCGACTGCAACTGAGTAAGTTGGGTCAGCGACTCCGGCAACTCAGTGAGTCCGCTAGCACTGAGATTGAGTTTCGTCGCTCCCGACAGTCGCGCGGCTTCAATCTTCTTTTCGGCTTCTCGATAAGCTTCGTCTCGTGCCATAGCTGTTACCTTTCACCGTTTAGCGTTCCCCTGCTTGACCTGTGCGAAGGAGGTTTGGACATCGAGTTATTTCTGACGTTCGAGCTTGACGGCTTCCCACATGTACCAGCTCGCGACAGACCTGAAGGGTCGCCAGAGTTCGCCGTGTGTGGCAACGGCTTTCGGCTTTGGCATCTCTGCGAGGCCGTAGGTTAGTTGGAAGCCTTTGCGGACGGCGTAGTCGTCAACGGGCAGCACGTCGGGTCGCCCCAGTCTGAACATCAGGAGCATCTCGGCAGTCCAGCGACCGATGCCGCGAACCTGTGTGAGCCGCTCGATTATCTCTTCATCCCTCATCCGGCGAAGTCGCGCGAGAGTCGGGACTGTGCCGTCGAGAGTCTTGTGTGAAAGGTCTTGAAGCGCGGCGAGCTTGGCTCTTGAGAGACCCGCGCCGCGCAGCTTTTCTTCGTCAGTTGCGAGCACGTCACGCGGTCGAAGCTTCCTGCCTCCGAAGAGGTCCAGCAAGCGTTGGTGTATGGCTGCGGCAGCCGTGATGTTCAGTTGTTGATAGATGATATTTCGTGCGAGCGCCTCGAACGGGTTGTGCATGTGGCGTATCTGCATGGCAAAAGGACCGGCGCGCTCGATCAGCTTTGCCAGCACGGGGTCTGCGGCAGAGAGATGACGAACTGCTTCGTCAGGGTCATAAGTGAAACCGTCAAGCGTCTCTTGCTTCGCTTTTGAAGTCGCCATGCTTTAAGTTTCTCGAATCAAAGAGCGGAAAGCAAATTCGGTGGCGGGTTAGTTTGAGCTTGATGAGATGTGTCGTGATTCGTGGGTTGTATGGTGAAGAAAGAAGTTTCCCGCAAAGGCGCTGGTGACGCAAAGGAAGCGCGCAAAGGGATTGAATATCACTTGCTCGCTGCGTGCTTTGCTTTGCGCCTTTGCGCCTTTGCGTGAGAGGTTTTCTCCTGATTAATAACTTTGGTTGCTTTGCCTTCAATCAACAACCACGCGCTGAGCGCGCTGAGGAGAGCGAGGGCGGCGGCTATCAACATCACTGTGCGGAAACCCGCGACGAATGATTCGTTGACGGCTTGCTTCAATTGCGCTTGAGTCCCGGCGGGCAAGGTGGCGGGGACTTCGGCTCCGGCGAGTTTGTTGCGTTGCGCATCGAGCAGCGCGCGTGCTTCGGGCGTGACATTGAGCGCGTTCAGGCGTTGATCCAAGCTCGAATTGAAGGTGTGCAACATGACTATGCCGAGCGCGGCTACGGCGAGCAGACCGGCTGTGCGCGAGACCGCGTTGTTGATGCCGGAAGCGACGCCCGCGCGTTCCTGCGCGACCGCGCCCATGACGGTCGTCGTCAGCGGCGCGACGCTCGCGGCCAGGCCCAATCCCAGCACGACGACCGCCGGAAAAAAGCTCTTCCAGTAACTGCCGCCGATTCCCGGCAGAGTAAAAAGCAGGACTCCGAGCGAGGCTATGACCGGCCCGATGACGAGCGGAAGTTTCGCTCCGTAGCGTTTGACCAATCCGCCCGACCAGCGCGACAGAGAGAACATGATAAGCACGAACGGCAGCGTCGCCGCGCCCGCCGCCGTCGCCGAATAGCCCTGCACCTGTATCAGGTTGAGCGGGAAAAAGAAGAGAGCACAACTGAGCGCGGTGTATAAAAGCAAAGTGATGAGATTCGCGCCGCTGAAATTTCTTGAGCGAAAGAGCGTGAGCGGCAGCATAGGATTTCGCACGCGCGACTCGACGACGAGAAATATCAGGAGCGACACAGAGCCGATGATGAGCGTTGCGAGCACAGCCGGATGCTTGAACCCCAAACGCGAGGACTCTATCAAGCCATACACGATGCCGCCCAGCCCCGCCGTCGCGAGAGCCGCGCCCGTCCAGTCCAAACGGTCTTTCCCAACGCCCGCGCGGCTCTCCGGCACGTGCCACAAAGAGATGATGATGACGATTACTGCGAGCGGCAGGTTGAGGAAAAAGACCGCGCGCCATGAGACGTGCTCGATCAGCCACCCGCCGAGCACGGGGCCGAAGGCCGTCGTGATGGCAGTAAAGCCAGACCACGTGCCGATGGCCTGCCCGCGCCGCTCCTCATCGAAAGACGCGCTGATGATCGCAAGGCTTCCGGGCACGAGCAGCGCGCCTCCCACGCCCTGCACCGCACGCGCGATGATAAGCTGATTGATGTCCTGCGCGAGTCCGCACGCGAGCGAGGCGAGCGCGAAGAGAGAGACGCCGATGACGAACACGCGACGCCGACCGTAGCGGTCTCCGAGCGAGCCTCCGACCAGCAGCAGCGCGGCGAGAAAGAGCGCGTAAGCTTCAACCACCCATTGCACATCAACGACCGTGGCGTTGAGGTTAGATTGAAGCGCGGGCAGCGCGACGTTGACCACCGTGCCGTCTATGAAAGCTATGCTTGAGCCCAGGATAGTCGCGGCGAGAATCCACGGGCCGGATATTTTGCTGCAAGGAGCAGCAGCTTTTCCAGACCTGATAACGCCCTCGTCGCACGGCTGTCTGACGATATTAGCCATTGCCCTATTTACTCTTCATTAAAAACTCACGCCCCTTAGTTTTAGGTGATGAGTCAGTTAAATATAGATGTATATCCACCTAATGTGTGACTCTTTTTGAGCGTCCATTGAACCGTTTCCTTAGTAGAATTG
>CAXTPS010000050.1:0-23483 GCA_964246305.1 uncultured Pyrinomonadaceae bacterium | reverse complement strand
TATCTCAGAAACTACGGCGCGATTGCCGCCTGATTCTGTCCGAACCATTGATAAAAGAGACCACGAAAAAGTTAGAAGTTAGATACTATGCTTTAGATGGTGAGACTGACTTTGCTATTAATCACCTGTTGGAATAATGCTGAAACGAAAACCCTTTAGTTAGTTTGTATTGCCGCGAATCAGATTACATACTGTTAGCTGAGAAACAGCTTGATTAAAAGAATAAGGATGCCGGAAAAATGTCAAGACAAAAAGAAGCGATTGCCAGCTATTTAGAGTTAGCGCATACCTATCCTCAGCTTTTCGCGCCGCGAGCTTTTCGTCGCATTATCACAGACCGCAAGCGTCTGGAAGAGTATGCCGCAGCACATAATGTGTTGCTCGGAGTCGCAGCCCAAACATCATACGTGTATTTCCTGCTCGACCTGTTGGAGATGAATGATAAAAATGGGCAGCCGATGCAATTCCCGCACTTTCGTTTGGTCTACAGGAAACAATTGGACGGAGCCGTTAATACTGTTGTGGTGGGCATGATAGCTAATCCCGCGCTAGGTCCCGTCGGGGGAATTGTGTTGCTGCGCCAGGAGCGACACGCTACAGGACAGATTCATCTGGAATTGCCTCGCGGTTTTGGGGAAACGAACCTATCAGGCGAAGAAAACGCTCTCCAAGAGCTTAGAGAAGAAACGGGATTTATAGGCGAGAAGGCTTTCCTGCTCGGAAAGACTTATACAGATACCGGAGCAATGGATGCTAAAGTTTCTTTTTATCATGTGCCAATCACCGAACAAGTGAAAGCAGAACCAAACACAGTGGAAGCAATCAAGGAAATACTGGTGTTATCACTGGATAAAGTCTGGGCTAAGATACGTACAGGTGAAATATCAGATGGATTCACACTGCAAGCATTAGCTTTTCTTCAACATGTGCCTGTTCAAACTGAGAATCGTGCGGTTGCTCAACTTCAGACGACCCCTGTATAGCAAACTTCAGGCGACAAGCTTTTGTTAAAGCTTACGGTGTAACGGGAATGATTCGGGCTTTCCCTGCATCACGAATCGCCTGCCGTTCCACTTATAGCGAGCGCGTGTGTACATCGTCGGGCAGCAATCGCCCTGTTTGGTTTCATCTTCGGCGTATAAATCGCCGCCGATGTATTTATTCTTACCCTCAAGCTCAATCACAAGTTCGCCGTTTTCGGATTTGATTCTTTTAAAACCTCCATCTGCGCGGTCTCCTGTAGTGAAACACCATAAGAGCTTGGGGCGACCTTTGTGCAGGGTATAGATGTAAATCATATTGGGAATACTGCTGCCGCCCGTCACAACGCCCATGATCAAAATCGCTTCTTCGTTTCCGTCGCCGGTCAGGTCGTCATACATCACATCGCTCAACCCGACGCCCACGTCGAGCGGCACGCCGTATTTACTAAACCGTCTATTCGGAAGCTCTCCGTTTCTCAGTCTAAAAGTTGTTGTCGCTTTGGGTCCATCCGGGTCGGAAAAGCCTTCAGGCCACGGATAAGTGAAGTTATTAAAATCAACCCGGCTTATCGGCGACTCCGGCGGCGGCGATAAGCCGGGCGCATCTTCTCTAATCTGTAATGGACGCGAAAAGGCTGTGTTGATTGCCTGCAACTCTTCTGAGGTTCGATAGCGATGAACGACTAATAAAGTCACGCCCACCACGCCCACTGTAAAGGTGAGCAGCGCAACGGAGAGGCGAAGGATAAAACTTTTCATGACGAATCCTTTTAGCTTCTGGTCAACTGCCTGTACTTAATGCGATGGGGCTGGTCTGCGGCGGCTCCGAGGCGTTCGCGGCGGTCGGCTTCATATTCGGAGTAGTTGCCCTCGAACCAGACGACCTTGCTGTCTCCTTCAAAGGCGAGGATGTGCGTGGCGATTCTGTCTAAGAACCAGCGGTCGTGGCTGATGACGACGGCGCATCCGGCGAAGTTTTCGAGCGCTTCTTCGAGTGCGCGCATGGTGTTGACATCGAGGTCGTTGGTCGGCTCGTCGAGCAGCAGGACGTTCGCGCCCTCTTTGAGCATCCGTGCGAGATGCACGCGGTTGCGTTCGCCGCCTGAGAGCATGCCGACCTTTTTCTGCTGGTCTGAGCCTGAGAAGTTGAAGCGCGAGACATAGGCGCGCGAGTTCATCTGCCGCGCGCCGAGCTGCACTAGGTCGAGTCCGTCCGAAATCTCTTCCCAGATAGACTTGTTCGCGTCGAGCACGTCGCGACTCTGGTCAACATAGGCCACCTTGACCGTCTCTCCGATTTTGAACGCGCCGATGTCGGGCTGTTCCTGTTCCGTAATCATCCTGAAGAGCGTAGTCTTGCCAGCTCCGTTCGGCCCGATGATGCCGACGATGCCGCCGGGCGGGAGCGAGAAAGCCATCTTGTCCACGAGCAGGCGGTCGCCGTAAGCTTTGCTCACCTGTTCAGCTTCGATGACGACATTGCCGAGGCGTGGGCCGGGCGGGATATAGATCTCAAGTTCCTGTGAACGCTTTTCGTTCTCCTGACTCAAGAGAGCTTCGTAAGAATTGATGCGCGCTTTTGACTTCGCGTGACGGCCTTTGGGCGACATGCGTATCCATTCAAGCTCGCGCTGCAAAGTCTTCTGCCGCTCGCTCTCGGACTTCTCTTCGCGCGCCAGCCGCTCCTGTTTCTGCTCAAGCCATGAAGAGTAATTGCCCTGCCACGGAATCCCCTGTCCTCTGTCGAGTTCGAGAATCCACCCGGCGACGTTATCCAGAAAGTATCGGTCGTGCGTCACGGCGATGACAGTGCCAGCGTATTTCTGCAAGTGCTGTTCGAGCCACGCGACCGATTCGGCGTCGAGATGATTCGTCGGCTCATCCAATAAAAGTATGTCGGGCTGTTGCAGTAGCAGGCGGCAGAGCGCGACGCGGCGTTTTTCTCCGCCGGAGAGAATCTTAACGGGCGTCTCACCGGGCGGGCAGCGCAGGGCGTCCATCGCCATCTCAAGCCGCGAATCCAAATCCCAAGCGTCAACCGCATCGAGCTTTTCCTGTACCGCGCCCTGACGCTCCAAAAGCGCGGCCATCTCGTCATCCGTCATCGACTCTGCGAACTTGTTGTTAATCTCGTCAAACTCTTTTAAGAGCTGGACGGTCTCTCCGACGGCCTCTTCGACCACTTCGCGCACGATCTTCGATTCGTCAAGCTTCGGCTCCTGCTCAAGCAGGCCCACGCTGTAGCCGGACGAGAAGACGACTTCGCCGTTAATCTCTTTGTCCACGCCCGCGATGACGCGCAGCAGAGAGCTTTTCCCAGAGCCGTTCAAGCCCAGCACGCCGATCTTCGCTCCGTAGAAGAATGAAAGATAGATATCTTTGAGAACGGCTTTCTTGTCATAAAATTTACTGACGCCGACCATTGAAAAAATTATCTTGTTAGGTTCGTTTTGCATAAATTCAAAAAGATGTTCTTTGAGCTTTGGTCTTTGGGCTTTGGTCTTTGCACGCGACTCAAACTTGAGTGAAATAATTCAAGTCGAGCAAGACCTGCAAAGACCAAAGCCCAAAGACCAAAGGCCAGTTATTGTGGCACGTAAGCCGACGGAATCGGCACGTCTCCGTTCGTGCCGAAGGGCGCGGCTAAGAGCGAGTTGTTCGAGCTGCGCAGGACATACCAACTGCCGTTTGAGGGACGGAAGACCGCTAAATCTTCTTTGCCGTCCCCGTCGTAATCGCCCGCGCTCGGAATGTCAGTGCTCGTGCCCCACTGAGCCGCGAGGAGAGAGTTGTTGCTGCCGCTTCTCAAGATATACCACGTGCCCTGCGAGGGACGAAACACGGCTATGTCATCATAGCCGTCGCCGTCGTAATCCGCAGGGACTGGCTTATCTGTCGTATCTCCGAACTTGGTCGAGATGATGCCCGCGAAAGAGCCTAAGACAGTCCACAATCCCCTGTTCGGTTCGTACACTGCGATGTCCGTCACGCCGTCGCCGTCATAATCCGCAGGCACAGGCTTGTCGCCGGGGAGTCCGAGGAAGTCTGTTCTCAGGCTATTGTTGGAGCTTCGTATGATGTACCACGCGCCGCTTGAGGGACGATAGACCGCGATGTCGGTTTTGTCGTCGCCGTCATAGTCGCCCTGCACGGGTTTGTCCGTGCTGACGCCCCAGAAGATAGAGCGCAGAGTGTTCGTGCGGCTGTTGAGGATGTACCAGATTCCTTCCGCCTGACGCCACACGGCGAGGTCTGTCTTGCCGTCGCCGTCGTAATCTCCCGGCACAGGCACGTCGCCGTTCATGCCGAAGACTTGAGCGCGAAACGCTCCGTTCGAACTCTGCAACGCGTACCACGCTCCGTTGCTCGGACGAAAGACAGCGAAGTCAGTTTTGCCGTCGCCTTCAAAATCGCTTTTGACTTTACGAACGGACGTATTGATCTTCGTCAGGAAAGCGTCCGCGTTGCCGCCGATAGTGGGTTGAAACGCTCCCGGCGTGATGAAAAAGTTTCTGGTTGCGCGGCCTGTGACGTAAACGTTATTGCTGTTGTCGGCGGTGATGGCGAAGCCGTAGTCGTTCGCGCTTCCGCCGAGCAGTGTGGAAAAGAGCAGCGCGCCGTCGCGGTTGAATCTGCAAACGAAAGCGTCATCCAGACCGCGAGGCGGACGCAGAGCGCGCTTGGTCGGAAAGTCGCCTGAGTTGGAACGCCCGCTGACATAACAGTTGCCAGCAGCATCGGTGGCGATGGCCGAGCCTCTTTCCAGATTAGACCCGCCGAGAAACGTCGAATAAATAATGTCAGTCCCGCTCGGATTCAACTTTGTGACGAACGCATCCGGGTCTAGCAGTTGAGGCTGAAACGCGTGCTTCAAAGGATAGTTGGCAGACCTCGTGAAGCCTGTGACGTAGGCGTTGCCGCCAGTATCAACGGCGAGAGCATCCGCGCTGTCAATCAAATTCCCGCCGATGAAAGTCGAGTAGATGACGCTGTTGCCGTTGGGAGTTAGCTTCGTCACGACGACATCATCAGAGCCGTTGGCCTCAGTCTGAAAAGCATTTGGCGTCACCGGATAGTCGAACGAATTGCTCACTCCGGCAAAATAAATATTGCCCGCCGGGTCAACCGCTCCCGACGAGAAAACCATACTGTCACTCACCGAGCCGCCGAAGTACGTGGAAAAGATGAGAGTGTTCGTGACTAAGTTTAATTTACCGACGACGAAATCCGCCTGCCCTGCGTTATTCGGTTGCAGCGCATTTGCGACCGGAAAATCGGTCGAGCCGGTCGCGCCCGCAAAGGTGGCGATGTCCGTTCCTTCATTCTTGATAAAATTCAAAGACTCGCCGCCGCTGCCGCCGATGTAGGTCGAATAACTCAGAGTTCCGAATACAGAAAATTTAGCGATGAATCCATCGTTGAGACCTCTGTTCGTGGCCTGAAACGGAGTCATCGTCGGGAAGTTCGTGGAGTAAGTGTAGCCTGTAACGAACATCTCATTTGACGGGCCGAGCGAGAGACTGATGATACGGTCTTCGTCGTTGCCGCCGAAGTAAGTCGAGTAGAGCAGGGCTGAGCCGGTCGGGTTGAACTTGGTGATAAAAGCGTCGAACGTTCCGCCGTTCGCCGCTTGATACGGAGTCTGCGTCGGGAAGTCGCTGGAAGGCGTCATGCCCGCGAGATAAATATTTCCGGCAGCGTCAACCGCGATGCTGAACGCAGCTTCGGGAGTGAAGAGGTCATCGCCTCCGCTTCCGCCCAGATAGGTCGAGAAGACTATCACTGGATCAATCACGAGCGGCTGGCTGCGGTCGTAGTCTCCAATCGCAAAGCCCACTTCCGTTCCGACTTTCGATTCCTTCTCTCGCACGACGTAAGCGGCTGGAATCACTTTTCTCACGCCGCCGATTTCCTGATAGGCGACCGGCGCATGTTGGCGCACGACGTGTTTGCCGACGCTCAAGAGCAGATCGCCCTGCCCGTCAAGCTTTATCGTTTGAGCATTCTCGAAACTGAGCTTAATGACGGACGGGTCTGCATTCGGCGCGACGAGAAGGTCGTACTCCAGCTCGCGTTGATTGCCGTAGTAAACCAGATCAACGCCTTCGTAAACGCCCGCGTACTTCACACGCTTGTAAGTCGGCACATCTTTTCGCCACGCGTCCGGGTTGTTGCCGACGAAATAATTTGTGCGCCCCGGCAACTCATCCAGTCCCTCGATGGCTGCCTTATCGTTGGCATGCGCGAGCCTCATTTTCAAAACATCAGGCTGTTCGTTTCGCGCTGTGCCGGATGGAGAGCCGTCGAGAGATTTTTTCTTACCCGGCAGCACAAGCTGGGCTTCAGTCTGTTTCAAAAGCAGCGCGTGGTTGCCGCCGCGAGACATGAAGCGCACGCTCTCGTCCGTTTGGCCTTGATTGATTTCAAAGTACAAAGGCATCTGGCCGAAGCTCTCGGAGATGGCCTTGCGCTCTTCCAGGCTAAAAACTTTTCCGGCGTCTGCCTGCGCGACGTAAGAAGTTTTTGTCTTTGATGAGTGATGTAAAAGAATCAAAGCGCACGCGGAGACTGGAACTAAAAAGAGCACAATTAGCCTGATGTTCAGTTTCATTACGAGGACTCCTTAAGTTATTCCGAAGTTGTTCAGCAGAAAGTTTTCAGCAGAAGTTTATTCGCCGATGATTTTGACCAGCACGCGCTTTTCCCTGCGCCCGTCAAACTCGCCGTAGAATATCTGTTCCCAGGGGCCAAAGTCCAATTTTCCGCGAGTGATGGCGACGACTACTTCGCGCCCCATGATCTGTCTCTTGTGATGCGCGTCGCCGTTGTCTTCGCCCGTGCGGTTATGCTGGTAGGCTTCAGGACTCGGATCGAACGGAGCCAGTTTTTCAAGCCAGCGCATGTAATCTTCATGCAGCCCCGGCTCGTCGTCGTTGATAAAGACGCTCGCCGTAATGTGCATCGCGTTGACCAGACACAAGCCGTCCTGCACGCCGCTCGACTCGACCTCCTTCACAACATCGCGCGTGATATTCACGAAGCCCATGCGCGCGGGCACACGAAACGTCAGGTATCGCGTGTGAGACTTCATCTTCTCTTTGTTCCCCCTAAAGAGAGAATTAACAGGGATGGACAGGATAAGAATTTGAGATAAGCGGATTTGAGATTTCAAATCCTTAAATCTCATTTGAGATTTCAAATCTCCAATCTCGAATCTGAAACCAGCTAACTTATACCCTGTCCATCCCTGTTTGAATTTACTTTGAAAAGAGCGCGTCGAGCATCGCCGCCAGCCTGTAGCCTGCGAGCGCGATGGCGGGTTCGGCGAGCTTGTCAGCCTGCTTGCGATACTTGTCGGGCGCGGGCTGAAAACGCTTGAGCCATGAAGGATAGACGTTGGTCTTAGCCGTCACAAATCCTTCCTGTGCCCACGCGGCATAGTCGCCCTGCCTCATCGGCGTCTTGAGCTTCGACGCCGGATAATTTTTCATGATTCGCGCGGCGACGCGATTGGCAAATTCTGTGTTCGTCTCATTCTTCTTGCGCTTGATGCTGTCGTTCAGGATATTGTCCCAGAGTCCGTGCAGGCTTCTCTCGTCCTCTTTCGGCGTTCCCTGCGGCGTGAGCTTGAACAGATTTCCGCCCTGATCTCCAGTCAATTCCGTCTCCGTCACACGCGCGCTGGTGTGAAGCGGCTGATGTATATCTCCGACCAGATGCAGAATCCACGCGACATCAATCGCCCGCTGGCTCACGTCCGCGTTATTGACCACATCGTCTTGCAGAAAACCGAGCCGCTCGACGATGTTGATTTTTTCCGGTTGCAGTTCCGTCACATCCACAGCGACGCCGTTCTGCTGCTTCCAGAAGAGATTCGTGTAGTGCCACACGGAATGATGATACTTCTTTTTACGTTCCGGAAAATCATCACTACGCACCACGTCAGGCCACGTCGCCGCGAGGATAAAGAGATCGCGCTCGCGCTCCATCAGCGGCCTACCGTCATTGGGAAGCAGGCTCGCGAGGTCTGCATCCTTGGGAGCTTGCATCAACAGCGCGATCAGCTTCGCTCTCGTCTGCGGCTTCATCTTCTCCCACGCGATGCGCGCCACCACCTCATGCCCCGTAGCATTCCAAGCCAACGCGCTCTGCGGCAGCAGCAGTGCGAAGGCTATCAGACAGACGGCAAAGAGACGTTTCTTCATAAAGTGATTCCTCGTTACAGTATTAGAAAAGTTTTCGGACCCAAGCGCGATTGATCGAGCTGGCCGAAGCCCAATCCATGCGGTTTTTCTTAGAGGAGCGCGCCTGCGAATATACCATTAAGAAACGGAAAGAGGCAGATTCCATTTTACATTTTTTAATTTTGAATTTTTAATTCTCAAGACGCTCGATAAGGTCGAGCCGCCGGACATCAATCGTGAGCGTCTGGCTGTCAACCGCTCGATTGTAGATGTCGCGGAATCTGGCGTTCCAGACCAGCTCGTCAGCCGTGTAAGAGGAGCGCGTGTGAACCGTCTGCGAGAAGGTCTCGTCAATCCCCGTGAGCAGAATCAGAAACTCCGCGTTCGATTTGTGCAGGTCGTCGTGCGTCATTCCGTTGAGCGGGCTTTGCTCGTCAATCGGATGCACGATAGTCCAGCTCAGAGGGAAGAAAGTCACCTGCTCGCGCTCAAGCGTCATCGGATAAAAGCGGCGTATGCTCTTGCCGTTCTGCTCTTCAAATCGCGCGAAGAGGACTTTCGCTCCCAGCTCTATAATCTGGTTCTTGCGCGCGTTGGTCAGACGGAACTCGAACGCGTTGATGCCTCTGTAGGGCGCGATGATCGCGTGCTGGCTGAACAGAATTTTGGCCGTCGGTCTTGAGAAACGCGCGAAGATGACGCCGGTCAAAAGCGCGACGCTCAGGAGTCCTATCAAGGCTTCGACCGTCACGACGAGATTAGCCGCAGTTCCAACCGGACTGATGTTTCCGTAACCGATGGTCGCAAAAGTATGCACGCTGAAGAAGAAGGCGTGCAGGAAATGGCTGCCGTAAGTTTCTTCGGCAGGCGTAGTCAACGCGCCCGCTCCGCACAGCATGTACGCAAAAGCGAATAGCATATTGACCAGCAAATAATAGAGCGTCATCAACGAAATAAACCTGAGCCACGTCATCGTCAACAGCGTGTGATACGGACTCAGCGACGCCCAGAAGCTCAACCCGTCACGCGATACATTAAAACTTCCGTCACGATTCAAAAGCCGATGCCGACTCTCGCCCGCCACCACCGAGCCGAAACCCAAGTCGCGTATCTCGTCGGGATTGATGAAAGGATGTCGGACTTTGACGCTCATGAATTCTTTTCTTTTAATAGCTCGAATGCGGTTCGATCAACTATCACTGCTTTGCTCAATCTCCAGCAATGCTTCCAGCTCGGGAAGTGCGAGTAAGTCTTTGGGGCGTCCGGCAGCGCGTTTGGCGGCGATCAATCCATCAAGCGACAGAACATAACACTCGACTCCGAATAAAATTACTGGGAGGGCGGCGGCTGAGACTTGATCGAAAGAACCAAGCCCGGCTATCTCGCCAAGTAAATCAAGGTCGCCCAAATCAGTTTGCAAGGTGAAGTTTAAGCCACGTCTGAGAGTTTCCACATCCCAGATGAATGGCAAACCGGCGGGTGCGCCTCGCAATCGCGGATGTAGCGGCGCGAGTGTGTGAGCCAAAATTTCGAGGTTCGTTTGATGGCGCGCATAACAAATATCCAGATCAAAAGTTGCATACGCTGAACCATGAATGCTGCCGGCAACGCCGCCGACGATTACAAATTCAGCGTCGTTATTCGACAACAGATGTAATATTGCTTCGAGGTTTATCACTGTCAGCGCCTCGCTTTGCCGCGCGCATCTGCTCCAATGAATTCATTACTCGCTGCAAGTCACGCAGGCGTTCTTCGGGCGTGAGTTTCAGACGCTCAAGGAGCAGCGAGAGATCAACGCCGAAATCGCGTGCAGCAGCAAGCGCGCTGCCTGAAAGCGGATTGATTATCTTTTGTTCCAGCCCGGCCTTCATGCTGTTGCGAGTATATACCTTGCACGACAGTCGTTACAAAAAAGACCGGCGAAGGTTTTGAATCTTTGCCGGTCTTGAATGATGCGGGTGATGCTTTGACTTTCGGCATCAACTCGCTTTGATTATCGGTCGAAGTTACTCTTCGCCTTCGTCTGCTGCCGATGCACCTCCGTTGCCGGTGGCAGGCACCACCGCCGCCGCGCGCGTAGAGACGGAAGCGGGCACGTCCATGCCGCCTGTGATTTCAGGGAAATCATCCGTGTCGCGTTCGTGGCGTCCCTGTGTCATCGTCTCGTCGCGTTCGACCTTGACGTTGCGGTAATACTCCATGCCGGTTCCAGCCGGAATCAGGCGTCCCATGATGACGTTCTCCTTGAGGCCGCGCAGGTAATCTATGCGACCGGAGATGGCTGCTTCTGTCAGCACGCGCGTCGTCTCCTGGAAAGAAGCGGCTGAGATGAACGAGTCGGTCGAGAGCGAGGCTTTCGTGATGCCGAGGAGGAGCGGGTCTGCCGCAGAGGCTTCGCCGCCGTCTCCGACCACGCGCTGGTTCTCGTCCATAAAGCGGAAGCGGTCTACCTGTTCATCGAGCAGGAATTCCGTGTCGCCGACCTCGCGTATCTTCACCCAGCGGAGCATCTGACGGACGATCACTTCGATGTGCTTGTCGTTGATGTTGACGCCCTGCAAGCGATAGACCTCTTGAATCTCGTTGACGAGATATTCCTGCAAGCGGTTCATACCCATCACGCGCAAGATGTCGTGCGGGTTCAAGGGGCCGTCCATCAGGGCCTCGCCCGCGCGGACGCGGTCGCCTTCCTGCACGTTGATGTGCGTGCCGCGCGGAATGTCGTACTCGCGCTCTTCGCCATCGTCGCCCGTGATAATCAGCTTGCGCTTGCCCTTCGAGATGGGGCCGAGCTTGACCATGCCGTCAATCTCGGACATGACAGCGGTCTCGCCCGGCTTGCGCGCTTCAAAGAGTTCGACCACGCGCGGCAGACCGCCCGTGATGTCTTTGGTCTTGGTGGTCTCGCGCGGAATCTTGGCGATGATGTCGCCCGGCTCCACTATGTCGCCGTCTCCAACCATGAGGTTGGCGCGCACCGGCATCTGGTAAGTCTTCAAGACCTTGTGCCCGCCGGTGTTGCGGATTTCAAGACGCGGCTGCTTCTTCTCGTCGGGCGAGTCCTTGACGACCATGCGCGACTGGCCTGTGACTTCGTCAACCTCTTCGTCAACCGTCACGCCTTCTTTCAAGTCCTGATACTTAACCTGTCCAGCGACCTCCGTCAGAATGGCGAAGGTGAACGGGTCCCACGTCGCCAGCATCTGGTCTTCGGTGACGCGCACGCCCTCTTCGACATGTATGTGCGCGCCGTAGACGATCTGGTGACGCGCCACCTCGCGCCCGCGATCATCCATGATGGTCAGAGCGCCGTTGCGATTCATGGCGATGATTTCACCGCGACGATTCTTAACGGTTTGCAGCTCGACGTACTTGATCGTGCCGTCCATGCGCGCTTCGTGTTTGCTGGACTCTTCGAGGCGCGCCGTGCCGCCGATGTGGAACGTGCGCATCGTGAGCTGCGTGCCCGGCTCGCCGATGGATTGCGCGGCGATGACGCCGACCGCTTCGCCTATGTCAACCGGCCTTCCGGTCGCCAGATTGCGCCCGTAACACTTGATGCACACTCCGCGACGGGATTCGCAGGTGAGCACGGAACGGATGCGGACTCGCTGCACGCCTGAGCGTTGAATCTCAGCCGCTAAGTCTTCGTTAATCTCATCTCCGATACCGACAATCACGCGGCCTTCGACCGGATCAACCACGTCATCCAGAGAAGTGCGCCCGACGATACGGTCACGCAAGCTTTCAATTTCCTCGCCGCCTTCGACAATCGCCGTCGCGGAAATCCCGCGCAACGTGCCGCAATCAGGCTCTGAGATAATCACGTCCTGCGCCACGTCAACCAGACGCCGCGTCAGATAGCCAGAGTCAGCGGTCTTGAGCGCGGTATCAGCCAAACCTTTACGCGCGCCGTGCGTCGAGATGAAGTATTGCAAGACGTTCAAGCCTTCGCGGAAGTTAGCGCGAATCGGCGTCTCAATGATTTCGCCAGAAGGCTTAGCCATCAAGCCGCGCATGCCTGCGAGCTGGCGAATCTGCTGCGCAGAACCGCGCGCTCCCGAATCGGACATGACGAGAATCGGGTTCAGCTCGCCCGAATCCTTCTCTCGCTGATCCATCGCCTTGAACATCTCTTTCGCCACCTTGTCGGTCACTTCAGACCAGATGGCGACGACCTTGTTGTAACGCTCGCCGTTCGTGATAACGCCGTCGAGATACTGCTGCTCGACATCAATCACATCGTCTTCGGCTTTCCCCACGAGCGTTTTCTTCGCGTCGGGCGTGACCAGATCGTCAATGCCGATTGAGATGCCGGCCTTCGTCGCGTAGAGGAAGCCGAGCGTTTTCAGATCGTCGAGCATCTTGACGGTCATCTCGTGGCCGAGACGTATGTGCGAATAGTTGACGAGCGATTGCAAACCCTTCTTCTTCAGCGTGCCGTTAAAGAAAGGCAAGCCTTCGGGAATCGAATCGTTGAAGATGACGCGCCCGACCGTCGTGTTGATGACGCGGCGCACGCCTTCCTGCACCGTGGCGCGCAGGATGTCCTGCGTGTCATGCTCCTGCGTCAGGTCAATCAAATCTCCCTGAATGCGCAGCTTGATAGGCGTCTGCGTCGTCACGTCCTTCGCATCGAGCGCGAGCAGGACTTCTTCGAGCGACGCGAAGACGCGCCCCTCGCCCTTCGCGCCCGGCTTGTCGCGCGTCAGGTAGTAGCAGCCGAGCACGATGTCCTGCGAAGGCACGGCGATGGGCTGTCCCGAAGCGGGACTCAAAATATTATTTGACGAGAGCATCAGCACAGCCGCTTCGATCTGCGCTTCCGGCGACAGAGGAATGTGTACGGCCATCTGGTCGCCGTCAAAGTCCGCGTTGAAGGCGGTGCAGACGAGCGGGTGAATCTTAATCGCTTTGCCTTCGACCAGCACCGGCTCGAAAGCCTGTATGCCTAATCTGTGGAGCGTCGGCGCGCGGTTCAAGAGCACAGGATGCTCACGAATCACTTCTTCGAGAATGTCCCACACGACCGGCTCCTGTCGCTCGACCATTTCGCGCGCCTGCTTGATGGTCGCGGCGTGCGCCTGCTTCTCAAGCTGGTTGTAAATGAACGGCTTGAATAATTCGAGAGCCATCTTCTTCGGCAGGCCGCATTGATGCAGTTTCAGCTCAGGCCCGACGACGATCACCGAACGGCCTGAGTAGTCAACGCGCTTGCCCAGAAGATTCTGGCGGAAACGTCCCTGCTTGCCTTTGAGCGTGCCGCTCAAAGATTTCAAAGGACGATTGTTGACGCCGCGCAGCACGCGGCCTCTGCGACCGTTATCGAAGAGCGCGTCAACCGCTTCCTGCAACATGCGCTTCTCGTTTCGCACGATGACTTCGGGAGCGCGCAGCTCCATCAGCTTCTTCAAACGATTATTGCGATTGATGACGCGACGGTAAAGATCGTTCAAGTCGGAAGTCGCAAAGCGTCCGCCGTCGAGCGGCACGAGCGGGCGAAGCTCAGGCGGAATCACCGGGATGACGTCGAGTATCATCCACTCGGGACGATTGCCGGATTTGAGAAACGAGGTCGCCACCTTCAGACGCTTGGAATACTTGAGCTTCTTCTGCTGCGAGGTCTCTTCCTTCATCTTGATGCGCAGCTCTTTGGAAAGCTCCTCGACGTTGACCACCGTCAGGAGTTCCTTGATCGCCTCCGCGCCCATCTTCGCCACGAATCCGCCGGGGAAATCGCGCACGAGTTCGCGGTAACGCTCGTCGGTCAAAAGCTCTCGCTCTTTGATCGGAGCATCGCCCGGATCAATCGTGATGTAAGACTCGAAGTAAAGAACCTTTTCGAGTTCGCGCAAGGGGATGTCGAGCAGGTGTCCGATGCGCGAGGGCAAGCCCTTGAAGAACCAGACGTGCGAGCACGGGCTGGCGAGATCGATGTGCCCCAAACGCTCGCGGCGGACTTTGGCCTGCGTCACTTCGACGCCGCACTTATCGCAGATCACGCCGCGATGCTTCATGCGCTTGTACTTTCCGCAGAGGCATTCCCAGTCCGCGACCGGGCCGAAGATGCGAGCGCAGAATAGCCCGTCACGCTCCGGCTTGAACGTTCTGTAATTGATCGTCTCAGGCTTCGTCACCTCGCCGTGCGACCACTGACGAATCTTCTCCGGCGACGCCAGACTGATACGAATCGCCTCAAAGTCCGGCGCGAGTTGCGTTTTCTCTTGTTGGAATCGAAACATCTTTTTCTCCGAAAAACGAACTTCGTACTTTGTTTTTAGTTCTTTGTTCTTTGCACGCCGCTCAACGTAAATCTTTTCGCTCAACGCTGAATGTCACGAGCAAAGAACAAACCACAAAGAACTAAGCACCAATAATTATTCCGTGCCGCCGCCTAACGCCAGTAGCGGCTCAACCGCCGCTCCGTCGCCGTTCGCGCCGTTGCCGTTGCCGTCGTCCCTGCTAATCAGCTCGACATCGAGGCAGAGCGATTGCAGCTCGCGCACCAGCACGTTGAATGATTCGGGCACGCCGGGGTCAAAGTCCGCCTCGCCCTTGACGATGGCTTCGTAAATCTTCGAGCGTCCGGCCACGTCGTCCGACTTTGCCGTCAGGAGTTCCTGTAGGATGTGCGCCGCGCCGTAGGCTTCGAGCGCCCAGACTTCCATTTCTCCGAAACGCTGTCCGCCGAACTGCGCCTTGCCGCCCAGAGGCTGTTGCGTAATCAGGCTGTACGGCCCAATCGAGCGCGCGTGAATCTTATCGTCCACAAGGTGCGAGAGCTTCAACATGTAGATGTAGCCGACCGTCACCTTCTGCTCGAAAGCATCGCCCGTCAGCCCGTCATAAAGCACCGTCTTGCCAGACTCGTTAACGATCTCAGGCAGTCCCAGCTCTTTCAGACGCACGGCGGATTCGCGCAGCCTCTTCTTAATCTCAACCTCGCTCGCGCCGTCAAAGACCGGCGTCGCAAAGTGCAGGCCGAGCACGCGTGCAGCCCAGCCAAGGTGCGTCTCAAGAATCTGTCCGACGTTCATGCGGCTCGGCACGCCCAGCGGATTCAAAACGATCTCGACCGGCGTTCCGTCGGGCAGGTAAGGCATGTCCTCTTCGGGCAGGATGCGCGCGATGACGCCCTTGTTACCGTGGCGTCCGGCCATCTTGTCGCCGACCGAAAGCTTGCGCTTCATGGCGATGAAAACCTTCACCATTTTGATGACGCCGGGAGCGAGTTCGTCGCCCTGACGCAGCTTGGCGATCTTCTCTTCGTAAATGTCCGAGAGAATTTTGATCTGCCGTTCGGTGCGGTCTTCGTACTCTTTGACTTCAGCCGAGACATCCACGCGCGCCGACGCCAGCTCAGCTTTCCTGAGAGCCTTCGGCTCAACGCCGACCAGCATCTCTCGCGTGATGGTTTCGCCGCGCGGGATGGCGACCTCTTTGTTGACCAACAGGTCTTTGGCGAGCTTGCGTCCTTCAAACAGCTCGTAGACGCGCGCGTCGCGCTGTTCGCGCAGAATGCGTATCTCGTCTTCAAGGTCGCGGCGCAGGCGGTCTTCTTCTTCCTGCTCAATCGCCATCGAGCGTTGATCCTTCTCCTGACCTTTGCGCGTGAAGACCTGCACGTCAACGACCGTGCCGTCAATGCCCGGAGGAGAGACGAGCGAAGCATCCTTCACGTCTCCGGCCTTCTCGCCGAAGATAGCTCTCAGAAGTTTCTCTTCCGCCGTCAACTGCGTCTCGCCCTTCGGCGTCACTTTGCCGACGAGAATCGAGCCGGGCTTGACCTGCGCGCCGATGCGTATGATGCCGCTATCGTCCAAATCGCGGAGCATGTTCTCGCCCACGTTCGGAATGTCGCGCGTAATCTCTTCGGGGCCGAGCTTTGTATCGCGCGCTTCAATCTCCAGCTCTTCGATGTGAATCGAAGTATAGAAATCGTCTTTGACGAGACGCTCGGAAACTAAGATCGCGTCCTCGAAGTTGTAACCGCGCCACGGCATAAAAGCGACCAGCACGTTGCGGCCAAGAGCCAGCTCGCCCCTGTCCGTACACGGCCCGTCGGCGATGACCTGGCCTTTCGCCACGCGCTCGCCGACCTGCACTATCGGACGCTGGTTGATACAGGTGTTCTGGTTCGAGCGTTTGAACTTGATCAGCGTGTAAATATCCGCCGTCACCTCGCGCGAGATCGTGCCGTCCATATTGTGATCGGCTTTGATGATGATGCGCTCGGAGTCAACGTAATCAACGACGCCGTCTCGTCTTGCGACCACGACCGCGCCGGAATCCTGCGCCGTCACCTTCTCCATGCCGGTTCCGATGTACGGAGCTTCGGCGCGCAGCAGCGGGACGGATTGACGCTGCATGTTCGATCCCATCAGAGCGCGGTTCGCGTCGTCGTTCTCAAGGAACGGAATCAAAGAAGCCGCGACCGAGACGAGCTGCTTGGGCGACACGTCAACGTACTCTATGTCTTTGCGCAGGGCGAGAATGAACTCGCCCGCTTTTCGCGCGGCATTGCGGTCGTTGATGATGTTGCCGTCTTCGTCCAGCTCGATATTGGCCTGACCGACGACGTGCTTGTCCTCTTCCCATGCCGTCTGATAGAACGGCCACGGCTCGGACTCGGCCTTGCGGCCATCCGCGCTGACGCGCTTATTGGCCTTCTCAACATCTTCCGTCGGGACGTGGTCGCCCGGCTTGAACTTCGTGTCGCCGCCGTTGAGGATACGCACGTATTCGATGACGCGCCCGTCAATGACCTTGCGATACGGAGATTCGATAAAGCCGAACTCGTTGATTCGCGCAAAGCACGAGAGCGAAGAGATGAGTCCGATGTTCGGACCTTCAGGCGTCTCAATCGGGCAGATGCGACCGTAGTGCGTCGGATGCACGTCACGGACTTCGAACCCGGCGCGCTCGCGCGAGAGTCCGCCCGGCCCTAAGGCCGACAGCCTGCGCTTGTGCGTAATCTCCGACAAAGGATTCGTCTGATCCATGAACTGAGACAATTGCGATGAGCCGAAGAACTCACGCACAGCAGCCGTCACGGGCTTGGCGTTGATGAGATCGCGCGGCATCGTCGTCTGCATCTCTTGATGTATAGACATCTTCTCTTTGATGGCGCGTTCCATCCGCTCAAGGCCGATGCGAAACTGATTTTCCAACAGTTCGCCGACCGCGCGGACGCGGCGATTGCCGAGGTGGTCGATGTCATCCGCCTGAAACTCTTGCGGATTCTTGCGCATCTTCAAGAGATAGCCGACGACCTCTACGAAATCCTGCGCCGAGAGCAGCGGGTCTTCAATCCGGTTGCGCTCAGGCTTGCCCATCTTGATATTGAACTTGAGGCGACCGACGCGCGAGAAGTCGAACTTGCGCGGGTCGAAGAACATACCTTCAAGCAAACGGTAAGCGGTCTGCACGGTCGGCGGATCGCCGGGGCGCATCTTGCGATAAATTTCCAGCAGCGCATCAACCGGCTTCGTGATGACATCCTTCTTCAAGGTTTGAGAAAGAATCGGCCCGATGTCGTCGCGCTCAGGGAAAAAGACCTGAAAGCTCTCGATGCCTGCCTCGACTATCTCCTGCAACTTGGCGGGCGTGATCTCGTTGTTGGCTTCGAGCACGACTTCGCCAGTCTCAGTGTCAACCACATCATTCAAGGCGACCGCGCCTTCGAGCTGCGCCGTGTCAATCTCGACCTCGCCGATTTTGGCTTTGCGTAAGGCTTCGATTGCGGTGTTGGTCACCTTCTTGCCGGCGCGCACAATCGCGTCACTGCCGCGTCCGGTGACATCGAAGTCAACCTTCATGCCGACCAGATTGCTCGTCCCCGATTCGGGGACTTTGATAAAGAGCCGTCCCTTCTCGACGCGCAGCTCGTCCGCGACATGGAAGGCGCGCAGGATGTCCGCGTCGGAGAACGAAGCATTTTTGATGGATTCTTCGAGCTGCGCATCCGAAGTGACTTTGCGGCTCGCGTCAAACTGCGGGTCGAGCCAGATGCCCAGAGCGCGCAGAAAGATCGTCGCCAGAAACTTGCGCTTGCCGACGCGCACGTACAAAAGATTCTTCTGGTCGTACTCGAACTCGACCCACGAGCCGCGATACGGAATGACCTTGGCTACGTTCAGGATGCCGCGTTTGAAGAAGACGCCGGGCGAGCGATGTAGCTGCGAGACGATGACGCGCTCCGTGCCGTTGATGATGAAAGTTCCGTTGTCCGTCATCAAAGGAATTTCGCCGAAGAAGACCTCTTCCTCTTTGATATCGCGGATATTGAGACTTTCGGTCTCAGGGTCTTTGTCGAAGACGGTCAGGCGAATCTTGACCTTGAGCGGCACGCTGTATGACATGCCGCGTTCCTGACATTCCTGCTGGTCGTGCTTGTGCTTGAGGCCGACAGGCTCGCCGCAGTTGTCGCACAGTTGCGGGCGCACGGCGTTGAACGTGCCGCACTTGTGGCAGAGCGTTTCGCCCGGCGTCAACGGATCGACCTTGATCGTCGAGCCGCAGGATTTACAGTTGCCGCGCAGGTAGTTCAAGCCTTCGAGCCTGCCGCACTTGCACTGCCAGTTGCCGATCTGGAATTCCACGAAATCCAAGGTCGCCGTCCCGCGAAAATCCGAGATCGGGAAGACCGATTGAAACACGGCCTGAAGCCCCGTGTTCTCGCGTTCTTCGGGCAACAGGTCCATCTGCAAGAAACGATTGTATGACTCGCGCTGAATCTCTATCAGATTCGGAATGCGCGCGGCAGTCTTGATTTTTGAGAAGTCATGACGCGCTGGAGCGTGGCTCATGCGTCGCCCCGTCCCACTGGCTACGATTTGAAGCGGATTTGCAGACATATTTTATTCCTTACAAAATGGTCTTGGGTCTTCGGCTTTCGGTCTTTGCTTGTGCTGCGTTAAGTGAGAGTTCTAATCCAAAATTTTCCAATCGCATGACACAAACAGAGCACGTAAACCGAAGACCCAAGATCGTCTTATTTTAGAGACGCCGAAGCGCGGCCAGAGCGCACATTGCCCTGACCGCTTGATTTAAAAGCGGTTAAAATTTTCTTCGTCAAATTTTCCGGGAGTAACGCCAGCGCCTCACTACCCCTCACCTTAATGGTGAATCGTTAAACTGTCAAGCAGGCAACAAAGTTTCAAGCTCCGAGTTCCAGATGCCAAGTCAAAGATATGCTCTATAACTTGGCCTCTGGAACTCGGAACTCGGAACTTATTTGACTTCGACAGTCGCGCCTGCATCCGCAAGCTTCTGACGAACGGTCTCGGCCTCTTCCTTCGAGACGCCCTCTTTGACGGCCTTCGGAGCGGCTTCGACGAGGTCTTTGGCCTCTTTGAGTCCGAGCGCGGTGACTTCGCGCACGACCTTGATGACGTTGATCTTGTTGCCGCCTGCGGCTTGCAGGATCACGTCAAACTCTGTCTGTTCTTCAGCCGGAGCCGCAGCCTCGCCGCCGCCCGATGCCGGGGCCGCCGCGACTGACGCCGCCGCTGCCGATACGCCAAAGGTTTCCTCAAGCTCTTTGACGAGCTGCGAGGCATCCAGAAGGGTCATGCCCTTCAAATATTCGATTACATCTTCACGTGTAGCTGCCATGATAACTTTCCAATCCTCCTCTAAAGGGGTTCTGATGTGCTGTGTATGCGGTTAATAATTCGCAGCAGGAGAACCCACGGGACGCTTCTTTCGATTCGCTGCATCGCGCATTCTGAAAAAGCGTCCGAGCCGTCTAAGAGCGACCTGACAAATCGCCCCGCTCGTCTTCCGCGTCCGGCTGACTCTTCCTTGAAATCTCAAATTTGAGATCTCAAATTTCAAAATTTTAAGAAGCGGCCTCTTCGCCGCTCTTCTGCTCGCCGATCAGTTTGACCACGATGGCGAGGTTGCGCGGGACGGCTGAAATCACCGTCACCAAACGCTGCGCCTGACAGTTAATCAGGAACATAATTTTTGAGATAAGCTCTTCTTTGGACGGCAGGCTCGCGATGGCTTCGACATCACCGAGCTTGACCACTTTGCCTTCGACGATGCCGACCTTGAAAGAGAAGACATCCGGGTTGGCCTTGGCAAACTTCGAGATAGCTTTTGACAAACTGACCGGATCGCCCTCACTCAAAGCGAGAGCCGTCACGCCCTTGAAATGTTCCGCCGCCTGCTCGAACGGCGTGCCCTCTGCGGCCTTGCGCGCCAGTGTGTTTTTGACGACCTCGTAGGTCACGCCCGCTTCGCGCAACTGGTTGCGCAGCTCCTGATCTTTGGCAACCGTCATCTTATGGAAGCCGATGAGCATGGCGGTGGCGGCGCGTTGGAACTGCTCCGTGAGGGCGTTCAAATCTTCCTGTTTCTGTGCTCTGGTTTTCATCTCTTTTCCCTCACTTCGCTTACTTGACGTAGGCCGTTTCGTCCAACAGGACGCCGGGACTCATCGTCGCTGCGAGATTCACTTTCTTGACGTACTTGCCTTTGGCCGTGGTCGGCTTGGCTTTGACGACTGCGTCAATCAGGACGCGCGCGTTGCCCTGTATCTTGTCGGGGTCGAAAGAGACTTTGCCGACGGGCACATGTATGACGCCCGTTTTGTCCACGCGATATTCGACCTTACCGGCTTTGGTCTCCTGCACTGCTGTTTTCACATCGAACGTGACGGTGCCGGTCTTCGGGTTAGGCATCAGGCCGCGCGGGCCTAAAACTTTTCCGAGCTGCCCGACCGAGCGCATCATGTCGGGCGTTGCGATGACGGCGTCAAATTCGAGCCAGCCGCCCTTGATCTTGTCCACCATCTCCTCGCCGCCGAAGAGATCCGCTCCGGCCTCTTCGGCCTCTTTGAGCTTATCGCCCTGCGCGATGACCAGCACCGTCTTCGATCTTCCGAGACCATGCGGGAGGACGACTGTGCCGCGTACGAGCTGGTCTGCTTTGCGCGGGTCAACGCCGAGCCACATCGTCAGCTCGACCGTCTCATCAAACTTGGCGAAGGCGATCTCTTTGACTTTCGCCACAGCCTCTTCCAGAGTGTATTTCCGCCCGACTTCGACCTTCTCCTGAGCCGCGCGGAATTTCTTTCCATGCTTTCTCATTAAAAATAATCCTCCGAGGTGCAAGCGAGAATCTGAGATTTTGAGGTTTCAGATTTGAGATAACAAATCCGAACTCCCGCTACTTTAATTCTCTCCCTCTCTGATAAAATCTGAGATTTCAAATCTCAAATTATTCTATCGTCAATCCCATATTGCGCGCCGTGCCTTCGATGGTCTTGATGGCCGAATCGAGGCTCGTCGTGTTCAAATCGGGCATCTTCAGCTTGGCTATCTCTTCGATCTTGGAGCGCGAGATAGCGCCGACCTTTTCGCGGTTCGGCTTGCCTGAGCCTTTCGAGACGCCCGCGGCCTTCTTCAGGAGATCAGCCGCCGGAGGCGTCTTGGTCTCGAAGGTAAAGGAGCGGTCGGCGTAGACCGTAATCACGACCGGGATTTTCAACTCCGGGTCTGCCTGCGCGGTCTTCGCATTGAAGGCTTTGCAGAACTCCATGATATTAACGCCGTGCTGACCCAGGGCCGGGCCAATCGGCGGAGCCGGATTAGCCTTGCCCGCCGGAACTTGCAGCTTGATGTAACCTGTAATCTTCTTTGCCATAATTCAATTTTGGATTTTGGATTTTGGATTTTGGATTGCTGTGCCTCTTAACCTTGAAGCAGTATTTTGAAAAGCGCGACTTTCATCAATCGCTTAATCCAAAATCCAAGATCTAAAATCCAAAATGGTCTTACTCCTCTTCTGCGAATGTCACTTTTTCAACGTCAAGGAAGTTCAGCTCTACGGGCGTGGAGCGACCGAAGATCGTGACCGTTACCTTGAGGGTTGATTTATCGTCGTTGACCTCTTCAACTTTGCCTGTAAAGCTGGCGAACGGGCCGCTCTTGATGCGTACGGTCTCGCCCTGCGCGTAAGAGAATTTCGGCTTCGGCTTCTCCGCCGCTTCCGTGACGTTGTGTACGATCTGATCCACTTCCTGCGGCGTCAAGGGCGTCGGGTTGTGGCCGCCGACAAAGCCCGTCACCTTGGGCGTAGATTTGATCGCGTGAAAAACATTATCAGGGATATGCCCGCGCTCGTCGCACTCGATCTGCACCAGCACATAGCCCGGATAGAACATGCGCGACGATTCGACACGCTTGTTGCCGCGCATCTCGACGACGGTCTCTGTCGGGACGAGCACTTCCGTAATCTCGGCCTGCAAATCCGTGTCGCGGATACGCGCCTTCAGGCTGTCGCGAACTTTCTTCTCGTGTCCCGAATAAGTATGTAGAATGAACCACTGCTGCATCTTAATAAGCTTCTCAACTCTCTCAGACGCCGTTACGCCAGCTTTCCGGCCAGCCAGCCGAGCAGGTTATCAAGCTGCGTAATCAGGAACGCGACGCCGCGATCAACTAAAAACAGGTAGACGGCGAAGAAAATGACCGCGACCAGCACGATGATGGTCGTGTTCCTCACGTCATTGAGCGTCGGCCACGAGACGCGCTTCATCTCTGCGCGAACATCATGCAGAAACTGCGACGCGCGCGTGAAAAATCCGGCGCGTGCGCCCGTCAAGCCGCGTTCGCGCCGTGCGCCAGCGCCTTCCGCCCCTTCGCCGAAACGAGCCGCGCGCGGGGACGGAGTCCCGACCGAATCATCCTTAATCAAGCGGTCAGGCTCTGGCAGCAAACCATCTGAGTCTTCTTTATTATCCATAACGTCGTCGGCTTCCCGACACTCGACTTCCTTACGTATCTTCCTAACGCCGGTGCTCTTTGTAAATCACTTAAACAAATTCAGGGGCAACAAGAGTTGAACTCGTACTTTCGGTTTTGGAGACCGACGTGCTAACCATTGACACTATGCCCCTACAAAGCAAGGATGAAGGCGGAAGGATGAAGGATGAAAACAGAGCTTGAACAGCTTGTCTTTCATCCTTCATCCCTCATCCTTCCTACTTCGTCTCTTTGTGCCCGGTGTGTTTACGGCAGCGTCGGCAGAATTTCTGGAACTCAAGCCGCTCAGGCGTCGTCTTTTTATTTTTCGTCGTCGTATAATTACGACTCTTACAATCCGTGCATTGCAGCACTATGTTATCGCGTGGCATAACTTACCTTTCAAAACTCTAAGACGTTCTTTGTCCTTTGTTCTTAGTTTTTGAATAAGAGCAAAGCCCGTTATCAAAATGCAAAGCACAAAGGACTATATACAAAGAACGAAATCCCTATTCAACAATTTCAGAGACCGTTCCGGCTCCCACCGTCCGTCCACCCTCACG
>CAXTPS010000049.1:0-23714 GCA_964246305.1 uncultured Pyrinomonadaceae bacterium | reverse complement strand
AAAGCTTTTCAAGTCTCACTGGTCGAACCAGTGGTTTACCTAACTGCATAATTAACTGCACGGGCAGATGAACGGGTAATTCGCATTGTTGATGATGGGCTTGATGCCGAAAAAATCATTGAGCACGGATTCGGCTGTGCAATAGGCTCCTTCCACCCATGCTTGGTCGTTGGAATAGGTTTCGCCCACGATGAAAATATCGGCATTTGCTCCTTCAATCAATTGCGAGGGCTTGCGAATCTTCTGCTGCACATCGCAGATATCATAGTGTCCCGCATAGGCGTGGTAGCCCGCGTTGAAAGGCGGCAGTGACCAGTCCATATAGCTTGCTTCCAAGGGTTCGGGCACGTCTGTGTAGTCTGATTGCGGTCCGAAATGAACTGCTGCCAGTTGCTTACGCAGCATTTTAACCATTCGCTCAGGCACTTTGCGCGGGCCTTCCAGCGGCTGGTAATTTTCCGAGATCGGCACTTTGCGTTCTGCGTCAGGTTCCAACTCGAACTCCTGCCAGAAGCTGGTGAACTGTTCATCGTCGTAACTGGCGAGAATCCCGTAAACCGGCGCGCCTTTCCGGTCAAGCGCATTATTTCCGAAATAGACAACCTGTCGGATCGGAGTGTCGGTGACGCTCGGCCCGATGGTGTTACGCAGGGAGAGATTCAACAAGAGTTCTTCATGCTTTAAAGTTAACCGCTCCTGTAAGCAGTTTTCCACTGTGCTGAGAAAAAGGGCAGCCGGTGTGAACGGCACTTCAACTATCGCGGGAGTCTTGTCTGGAGTCATCGCGGCCTTGATCGCGGCGATGTACTTCTTAGGGAAGCCACGTGCTGCTAGTTCTTTAAGCACATCATCAGTAATTTCGTAAGCGGTAATTTGTGCCGGATACGGAGCGGGAGTGCTGGCTGAATCGGCCCACCATGGCGAGTCAAAGAACATGCCGACCTTGTAAGAGGGCTGCATGATTGCGGACTCAAGGTACAACTGTACTTTCCGGTGGTTGAGCACATCCAGACCTTGATGGTTTTCATAGCGCGTGGCCTGTGCCACAAGGTCAAGCGCATAACGCGGCATCGCCAGCCATGCCGCATCTGTGGTTTTTGAGCCCGATTTCTTGTTGGGATTCTCGCGTGTGGCGATTGAGTAATGAATCACTTCATCGATCTGCAAAATAGAGTGTAGGCGAGTGTTGGGATGATATTCAAAATTCACGCCCTTCTTTTTTGACAGTTTCACAATTGCCTCAAACAAGGCATTGAACATGCTGGAATAGCCTGTCGTCAAAGTCTTGTATTCAGTGCCGGGCGTAAATTCATTGTTGGCCTGAATCGCATCAGCAGAGTTCCAGTTAATGATGTTTGAGGTGTAGCCGTTGCCATCCGCAGTATAGGAAAAACCTTCCGGCCCCAACTGATCGAACATCAAATCCCAATAGCCAATGTCCGTCATCCGGTCGCCTTTCTGGTAAACGGAGGCGTCGGGCATGTCAACGCTGATAGTCCCCTTTTGATAAAACTCACACCACTGGGCACGGGTTATCTTCCCTGCCTCGGTCGGTGTCATCGCAAGGTCCTGAATAATTGAAAAACCGTTGTCAGGTGAAGTAGCCTGACCGAAGTGGTCAACATTGTAGGGCGCTGGATTGCTTGAGGTAATGTCGCTCAGATACATATTCTTCGTGCGCAGGTAGAACAAGGGATTAGTAGACTCATTGAACGGCACCGAATATTTTTTGAGACCGAGCTGTTCGATGACGGTTGTCACCAGCCGGTGTCCCCCGCTTGCAGCATCGTCTTTGCCGTCCCAATCCGAATAACGCATCCCACCCAATTCCAGATAAGAGTTTTTCTTGTCGTCCTTATAATGCCATGTACACACGCGAGCGCCGGCAGCACGCGTGCCGGGAGCTTCTTTTGAGAAGTCGTACTTTCCCCAATCGTACAATTCGAGGGTGTCGCCTTTTGACAGTTGTTTTGACTGGTCATCCTTACTGACGGGCTTGCCGCCCAGTAATCGCCACGCGGTATAAAGCCCTGCGGCCCCGGCTCCGAAGATTGAGTAGGTTTTATTTTTCATGAGTTTATCCTTATGGAGTATTGAGGATTTGGCTTTCCAGGGTTTCTATTCTATTCCAAGCCGGTACATCTGCCGGGGAAGATCTTTTTCAGGGATCACGACTTCCACGAGGGTTGGCTGCCTTGTTATTCTTTTCAATTTATTCAGCACAGCCTTCAATTCTTTAATGGTTTCCACACGGTATCCTCTCGCGCCGAACGCCTGTGCGAGCGCCATGTAATCCCATTTGGGCAGGATGTCAAAAGTATCGAATCTGTGTTCGGGGCCGGGCTGAAACGAAGTGAGATCAACGTATACCTGCTCGATGGCATACACGCCGTTGCTGATCACAAAGATCACGGCGTTGAGGTTGTTCCGGGCGAGGGTCGAGAGCGACTGGCAAACCATCATAAATCCGCCATCGCCGGCTACCGTCCATGCACGTTTGCCACTTCCAAGCTGCGCGCCCGAAGCTGCGCCAGTTTCGAATCCGATGCATTGCCATGCCGCCGATCCGATGAAGCTGTTTTGTGACAGGCCGTAGGCGTTGGTAGCCACGTAGAGCGACGAACTCACGCCAAAGGTCATGACAATATCATCAAGCAGATTGTTGTCTTGCAGAAACTTCATCGAGTGCTGAAAGAAACGGTTGTAAGTAATGGTTTGAGGTTTGTCATTCCACTGAGGGTCGGAATTAGACGCCCACGGTTCCGGGTAAGGCGGTTGGGGCGGAGCTACCGTTGACAGCGGATAACCTTTGGTCTTCTTGAAACGAAGCAACAAAGCTTCCATGAAATCTTTCATGGTCACGCCTTCATAATTAAAGTATCCGACGCGTGTCTCTTCCGTAGTGGACAGCACCATCTGCGTGTATTTGTTCTCGATGAACCAAAGGTAATCATCCGTAATGATAGTGCCGAGTGTCAGAAAGCAATCGGCCTGCGTGACAAGCTCACGCACACTGTTGATCGAGGCGGCATCGGAATAGGTTCCGATAAATTTATCACCCTTCTCATCCAGCACCGTCTTGCCGAGACTGGTAGTCGTATAGAGAAATCCGCTCGCATCTATGAGTTGTTGCAGCAGGTCTGACAAGCCGTGACGAAGCACTTCCACCCCTGCAAAGATCATCGGGTTTTTCGCTGCGATGATTTGTGCCCAAGCCTGTTCCACTGCGTTCTCAAGGGCTGCCGGTTCGCTTTTTATGCTTAATGGTTGCAAAGGTTTGTTGGCCGGTCGCGGGCAAGCCTCGCCCCAAACTTCTTTGTAACAGGCGATGTAAACCGGCCTTCGGTATGTGATGGCTGCTATCAGCAGGTTATCTATTTTTTCGGGCGCGCCTACTGAAGTGCTGAGCGTTTCAGCCGCCACCGTCACATGTTCAAACACTTCCTGATCGGCATTCAGGTTGCCGGTGGAGTGGTGATAGAGCACGTTATACATTTTGGTGACCTGTCGTGTATCCGCGCCCGGCACAGCGCTGATGACGACTACGGGACTGAATTCAACGTATGCGCCGGCAATGGCATTGAGGGCGCTGAAGGTGCTCACCCCGTATTGGAGCGATACCGCTCCCAATCCCCGTGTGCGCCCGTAGGCGTCGGCTGCATAAGCAGCATCAAGCTCATTAATCGCGCCGATGGTTTCTATCCCATCAAAATTCTCCAGAGCCTGTGTGAAGTGTTTGACGTAATCGCCGGGAATCTGAAAGACTTCCGTTACGTTGAGCTGCTTCAATCTGGTTAACAGATAATCAGCTACCGTAAATGGTTTTTTCTGCATTCCTTTGGTCACCGCTAACATGGAAGATGCAAGAGATGCTGCAAGATATGATGATAGCTTTATGATGTCAATAGTTAGCCAAACGATAAAAGGAGTGATGGTTCAGTTTCAAATGTAGAGAAGAAAAAGAAATGTTCTCGCAAAGGCGCTGGTGGCGCAAAAACTTTAAACTGAACCACTACCTGAGACAGAGCAGAAGAAATTCTTGAGAAGCTCCGGCACATTGATGAGCTTGAAAGCTAAGGTCTGAATACTTTTATCTCCTCTTTATGCACATGATTGACATTTACGCTCAACAAGAATAGCTTCTTTGATGAAGGCCAGTTCGCTCTTTGCGCTCACATTTATGCCGCACACTCGGCATGTGACCGAGCAATTTTCGAGCGCGTTTCATCCGGTTATCATCGCGCGATTTCCTTGTGCATTGGAGGCTTTAATGTCTTCGCCGTTCACCTTTGCAGACGACGTTTTTATCAGCTACCGCCATCTCGACAACGAGTTGTTGGACGAAAATGAGAAGGGCTGGATAGATAATTTCCATGAGAGGTTCGAGAGCCTGTTGGGCGAAGCTCTCGGTTACGAGCCTAAAATCTGGCGCGACCCGCGATTGCCGGGCAACGTCTACTTCGCTGACGTGCTGGAAGAGAGAATCAAAAGCACGGCGGTGATGATCTCCATTCTCTCGCCCGGCTACTTGCAGTCGGACTGGTGCATCGGCGAGCTGAAAGAATTCTGTCGGCTGGCTAATGAGAAAGGAGGGTTGGCGATAGACGGCAAGCTGCGCGTCTTCAAAGTCGTCAAGACGCACATCGAGCGCGACCGTCACCCGCCTGAGTTTCAAAAGCAACTGGGCTATGAGTTTTACGAGATGGATAAGGCGACGCAGCGCCCCGTCGCGTTCGGGCAAGAGCTTGGGCGCAACCGCGACCAGAGGTATTGGAGCAGGCTTGACGACCTCGCGTGGGATGTCAAACAGCTTCTCTCCATCGTCAACCCGCGCGCCAGAGTGGCGACCTCCGCTCCTGTCTTCACGCGCGAGAAAGAGAATATTTATCTCGCACAGACGACGCGGGACTTGAGCGAAGAGCGCGATCAGATCAAGCGCGAATTGCAGAATCGCGGCTACGATATTCTGCCGGACAAAGAGCTTCCGCTCATCTCGCCCAACTACCAGGAGGCGGTGCGCGAGTGCGTCGGGCGCGCACGGCTTTCGATACATCTCATCGGCGGCAGCTACGGCATCATCCCAGAAGGCGCGGGACACTCTTCAATCGTCCGCCTCCAAAACGAGATCGCCGCCGGGCGCAGCCGCGACGCGCAGTTCTCAAGACTGTTATGGATGCCCGTCGGCCTGACGCCGCAGGAAGATTTGCAGGCGCAGTTCATCGAGTATCTCAAAACTGACGCGCGCACGCAGAAGGGAGCGGAACTCTTGCAGACGCCGCTCGAAGAACTCAAGTCGGTCATCCAGACGCGCCTCACGACGAACGGCCACAAGACGGAAGCTGTAGACGAAGCACAGGGCGCGACGCCGCCGAAGATTTATCTGATCTTTGATAAGCGCGATCTGGAAGGCATCATGCCTTTGAACGACTATCTCGGCGGCGAGAAATATGAAGTGTTGCTGCCGCTCCTTGACGACGATGGCGAAGATGAGACGCAGGCTTTCGACATACACAAAGAAAATCTGATGCAGTGCGATGCGGTCTTGATCTATTACGGGAGCGCGAATCAGGCCTGGTTTGAATACAAGTGGCGCGACCTGAAGAAGGTCGCGGGGCTTGATCGCCAGCGCGCGCTCTCTGCCGAAGCGGTTTATGTAGCCGCCCCCAAATCCGCGCACAAGCAGCTCTTCAACAACCCGGAGGCTCTGGTCATCAAAAACTTCGCGGACTTTTCCCCAGACGTTTTAGAACGCTTCTTAGCTTCCCTACGCTCTGCCGGGAAAGGAGACAAAGATGCAAACAATTGATCGCATTGATCGCTTAGCCAATCCCTTCCCCGGCCTGCGCCCGTTTGAATCCACCGAGACGCACCTCTTCTTCGGGCGCGACGGGCAGAGCGAGGAGCTTCTGAGAAGACTCAAGCGGACGCGCTTTCTCGCTGTCGTCGGCACATCCGGCAGCGGCAAATCTTCGCTCGTGCGCGCGGGACTTTTGCCCGCGCTGCAAGGGGGCTTGATGGCGAGCGCGGGTTCGGACTGGCGCATAGCTATCCTGCGTCCGGGCGGCGACCCGATAGGCAATCTGGCGAGCGCGCTCGCGGCTTCAAACGTGCTCGGCACGGGTGACGAAAAGAGTTCGGAAATGCAGACCGCGCTTGCCGAAACGACGCTCAGGCGGAGCAGCCTCGGCCTGACAGAACTGGTGCGGCGTGCGCGCACGAAGCTGGACGCCAACGGCCAGCCGCTCTTTCCGGACTACGAAAACCTGCTCGTCGTCGTAGACCAGTTCGAGGAGCTGTTTCGTTTCAAGCAGCTCATCGAAAAAGAAAATTCCAAAGAGGACGCGGCGGCTTTCGTCAAGCTGCTGCTCGAAGCAGTCAGGCAGAAGGACGAGAAAATTTATGTCGTGCTCACGATGCGGTCAGATTTTTTGGGCGACTGCTCGCAGTTCTGGGAGCTGCCCGAAGCGATTAACAACGGGCAGTATCTGATTCCGCGCATGACGCGCGACGAGCGGCGCAAAGCCATCGTCGGCCCGGTCGCCGTCGGGCAGGGCGCGATGACCGAGCCGCTCGTCAATCAACTGCTCAACGACGTGGGCGATAACCCTGACCAGCTTCCGATTCTTCAGCACGCTTTGATGCGTACATGGGACTACTGGCTGGGACACCGCCGCAACGGAGAGCCGATAGACCTTTCGGATTACAACGCTATCGGCGGCATGGTCGAAGCCCTCTCGCTTCACGCAGACGAAGCTTATGCGGAGTTGAGCGACGGGCAGGAAGTAATCGCCGAAAAACTCTTTAAGGGATTGACCGAGAAGGGCACGGACAATCGCGAGATACGGCGTCCGATGGAGTTGCAGGAGATTTGCAAAGTCACGGATGCAAGCGAAGCGTCAGTCATCGCGGTCATCGAAATTTTCCGGCGCAAGGGCAGATCGTTTCTCATGCCGCCGACAGTTGATGCGCTGACGGGCGCGCCCGTTCACTTGAACGCGGAGTCGCTGATAGACATCTCGCACGAGAGCCTGATACGCAACTGGGAACGCTTGAAGAGATGGGTTGATGAAGAGTCGCGCTCGGCGCGCATCTATCGCCGCCTGGCAGAGACAGCCGTGCTCCACAAAGAAGGCGGAGCCGGTCTCTTGCGCGACCCTGAATTGCAGATCGCTCTGGCGTGGCGCGAAGAGAGCAAGCCGAACTCTGTCTGGGCGCAGCGTTATCACCCGGAGTTCGCGCTCTCGATGGATTTTCTGGACCGGAGCGTCGCCGCGCGTGACGCGCAACTCGCCAGCGAAGTTGCTCAACGCAAAAAAGAGATCACACGCACGCGCCTCACCGCTCTGATTTTCGGGCTGGCCTTTCTCTTCTCGATGGGCATGGGCGTCTATGCTTACGGCAGAAAGCTAGCCGCCGAAACTGCCACAAGGACAGCCGTATCCGCTCTGGCGGATGCTACGAGACAGACGCTCATAGCTGAAAAAGCCCAGCAGGATACTAACGCAGCGTTGGAAGACGTGAATCTCAAGAGCGCTGCGGTCGCGGAGGCAAACGAGCAAATGAAGCTTGCGCGTGAGGCTGCCGACAAGCGCGCCGAAGAGGCGAAGAAAAGCGCCGAGGCTGAAAAGCAGGCGCGCTTGTCGGCAGTCTCCGCACAGAATGAGGCGAAGAGAAATGCCGAAGCTGAAAAGCAGGCGCGGATCGCCGCAGACTCCGCAAAGGAGGAGGCAAAGTCAAATGCCGAGCAGGCTCAGGTCAGAGAGCAGGAGGCGGTCGAGGCTGTCAACAAAGTCATTGAAAAGATAAGAGAGAATCGTCGGCTCCTTTATTCTTCTGATATGGGACTCGCGCAAACGGCTTTCGACGAGAAGGACAGCGCGCGGGCGCAGGAATTGCTCAACCGTTATACCGACTTCGGGACGAAACAGTTCATTCCCGTGGGGGACAGGAAGTTTGAGTATGCCACCAGAGATTTACGCGGCTTCGAGTGGTATTACCTCTGGGGACTCACCAACCGCAAGCTTGACACGTTGAAGTTAGCCGATGACACAGCCGCCGCGAAAACTGATGCCTCGTCTGCCTCATCGCTCGATGCTGATGACAGACCCGCCACGCCCGTAGCCTTCTCCCAGGGGATAGTCGCCAGCAGTGGCAGCGACAGAGTCGTGCGGCTGTTGAGTAAATCATCATTCAACAAGGTGCCGACCATGCTCCCGGCCTTCAACGAGCCGGTGACATCAGTTGCTCTGGCGTCGGCGTCCGACATGCTCGCGGTTGGCGGGCGGACGACGGTTGAAATTCGGCCTTTTAGCTTCAGCAGAGCCGGGAATCCCATGCCTCTTGAGGTGGAGCACACAATCAAACTGAAAGGCGTTAGTGAACACACCGCGCTTAATTTCTCGCCCGATAATAAATACCTTGCCGTCGGCAACGGCGGGACATTTATCCTGTGGGATAGGGAGGCCAATAAAGATGTCACCCTTGTGGAGGGCGGTGATGGATTTGCGTCAGTGGCTTTTGTAGATGATGACAAGTCTCTTATCACCTGCGACGGCGAGAAACTCACTCGCTGGGATGTCGCAACACGACGGCCTACCGAAATCAAGCTGCTGTTCGAGGAGGATGCAGAGGAACTGTCCATCAAATCATTGGCGTTCCCGCTTAGCAGCCGGACGATGGTGACGAACGGCAACAAGAGCTTTGTGGTGTGGACTGCCGCGAATGAGGAAGGCACGGCTTATAAGCTCAAGGCAAGGTTGCCAGCTCATAAATCGCCATTAGGCTCCTACCAAGAATATACAAATCTTGTCGTAGCCCTCTCGCCTGACGGCAAACTCCTCGCCACCGGAGACGGGACGGACTTGAAGAACGGCGGCGGCGTGAAGTTGTGGGACCTCACCGCCGAACAACCCAAAGAGCTTTACACCCTCAGCCCGAACGCGGCGGATGCGACATCGCTTGCCTTCTCAGATGACGGTAAGACACTCGCCGTTGGCGCGAGCAACGCCGTGCAGTTTTGGGATGTGAGCCATAAAGAGCCTTCCCTCCCGTTTACTGACGACGCCGCGATGATTTTCGCGCCCGATCAGAAGTTTTGGCTCGCACTAAGTCCGGGGGGCATGGTGACCCGGTACAACACTGACTCATTCTCAGATACGCGGGTCTGGACGTTAACCCCCTTTGGCAACCCGCTTGCGAAGCGAGATGTCACCAATCCCGGCAACAAAAATATCCCGGTAGCCCTCGCCCCCGGCGGCAATCTTCTCGCTACTCGACGCGGCGAGGAGTTGAAATTATGGGACATCAGTTCAGGTGAGCCTAAGTTACAGGCCACGCTTAAAGGTGGCGTACAGGGCGAAATAGCTTTCTCGCCTGACGGCAAGACTGTTGCTACTGCCTCTTCCGTCGAGATCGTGGAATGGTGGAGCACCGATAAAGACCAGTCGCGACCTGTGCAGCCCATAAGGGAACTCAGCAGCATCAAGGCGATGGCTTTCTCGCCTGACGGCAAGATATTGGCCGTCGGCGGTGGCAATGGCAGGGCAAACACTGGTTTGGTGACGTTGTGGGACGCGCAGACGCATCAGCAACTGGCAACGCAAATTGAAGGAGGGCATGAAGGGGTGGAGGTAGATGTCACATCGCTTGCCTTTTCACCGACCGACAATCACATACTCGCCGTTGGCGGAACAGACAAAACCGTAGAGCTTTGGGACGTGAGTTCCGGCACGCTCATCACTCATCCGCTCGAAGGGCACAAATTTCCCGTCACTTCAGTCGCCTATTCGCCTGACGGCAAGACCATCGCGTCGGGCGATAGCGGCGGCTTCGTGAATCTATGGAGCGCGTCTACCTATCAATGGATGCTGGAGCTGAAAGCCTCTCCCAACGCAATCCGGTCAATAGCATTCTCAGCCGATGGCTCCAGCATGTATACTAACGACGTGAAGGGGGAAGTCCGTCTCTGGTCTGCCGCCCCACGCGATCAGGTGGATGAGCAGGCACAGCCAACAACCGAAGTTTCACGCATGAGCGACGTTGATTCCCTTTCATCTTGCTCCGAAATGAAATCTGAAGCCTGCGCGAATCAGGAGCGGCGCGCCGAGCGTCGTGACCGGCGTGCGCCCGACCTCGTAACGCTGATTGAAAAGATTCTCGGCGGCGACGAAGGCTTCAAGATTCCGTTTTATCTTTCTTGAGGCGAAGGCGTCTAGGGTGAAGTAAGGATTAAGACGAAAGCGGTTCTGGTCGTCATCGAACTGCGAGCCTGCGGCGCGGCCTTGCAGGCTAAAAGTGAAGCGCGCAGGATTCGCGTATCGCACTTGAAAGGTAAACTGCCCGCGCGCGACCTGCGGGACGAACAGATTTTCGAGCGCGCGATTGGCCGGAAATTCCACGACGCGCGAATCCGTGAAAAGATATCCGGCGTTGAGCGACCAGCGACTGTTGATTCGCGCTTCAGTCTCAAGCTCTATCCCGCGCGAGCGGGTGCGCCCGAGGTTCTGCCGCTGCCGCGTAATCAGTGCGGGCGTCACATTCAGCGTCACGTTGGCGACCGGGCGCGTAATCTCCATCCAGAAAAAAGTCGCGCGCGTCGTCCATCTCTCTTTGAAAGAAACGAGGCTCGCGCCCGCTTCCCCGCCCGTCAATCTCTCGGCTCTTAACCCGTCATTCGCCAGCGTCAGGACATCGCCCACGCGAAAAGACCTGTAAAGCTCATTCAGCGTCGGCGCGCGAAAAGCTCTATAAATCGAAGCCGTGAGCGACAACTTTTCATGCGGCTTATAAAGCACGGAGAGTTGCGGACTCAAAGCAGTTTCAGTTCGAGCAGAAAAAAGATTCGTGGTCACTGCGCTGTTCTGCGCGACCGGGCGCGTCGCGTTGCGCGCTTCATAATTGCGCCAGCGATCAAACCGCGCGCCCACAGTCACAAAGAGACGCGTTGAGACGCGCACGATGTCTTCCGCGAAAATTCCGAGAGCACGCTCGCGCCCGCCCGCGCCGATGAAAGATGTGGCGCGGCTCTGGACAAAAGCGATCTCGTCGCTCGCGCCGCGAACCTCTCGCGCATCAACTCCTGCGGCCACAGTCTGTCTTGAGCCGAAGCCGCGCGACCATTGCGCCGACAGACCGAAGACCTGCGCGGGCACACGCTGGACACGCGTCAGAGCCTCGCTGTTTCTATCGGTTGAGACGGCGGAAAAGTTTTGATCGAAGAGCTGTGCGTCCGCATAAATTCTGACAGAGACTGCGCCCGCGCGCTTGAACTGATAATCGCCGCCCGCGCTCAAGCCGCGTATGTGCGTGCGGTTGGTTTGGAGCGGCGTGCCATTGCCGCGCGTCTCCGCAAAGTAAGAGCCGCGCACGAAAGCGCGCCCGTCCGTTTTTATCTTTCGCTCAAGCGTCAGATCGAGCGCCGCGCGCCGCGATGAGGCGGGCGTGTCAACGCGCCCGCGCTCGCGTTCGTCAACAGGCACATAGCCCGCCGTGCTGAAAATTTCGGTGGCAAGATTTACGCTCCAACCTCTCCTGCTCGCGGCGGCGAAGAGCGTCGCGTCCGGCGTGCGCTCGTTTCCGTATGATGCTTCAAGCTCAATGGCCGGAGCATCAGATGTGCGCGACATGATGTTGACGACGCCCCCGAGCGCGCCGCTGCCGTAGAGATTCGACGCGCCGCCGCGCAGGACTTCGACGCGCCCCACCGAAGCGCGCGGGACGCGGCTCCAGTAAATCCAGCCGCCGAACGGATCGTTGAGCGGCAGGCCATCTCGAAGTACGACGGCGCGGCTCGCCCCGCTCGCGCCGACGCCGCGCAGAGAGACGCCCTGCGAAGTCGGGTTCGCGGTGCGGCTGCCATTGCGACGAAAGAGTTGAAATCCCGCGATCTGCCTGAGCGCATCATCCAGTGTGAGCGCGGCGGTTGTCGCGAGTTGCGCGCCGGAGAGCACGGCGACGCTCTGTGCGGTTTCGCCCAGACGAGTTTCCGTGCGTGTGGCCGTGACCGTCACCTCTTCCGCCAGCGGCGCGGGCGCGAGCATTATTTCAAGCCGTGTCGCAACGGCTTCGGACGCTCTCCAACTTTTCTCGACATTGCTAAAGCCACGCGCGCGAATTGCGAGCGTAGCTTCCGGCTCTGTCACATGCTCGAAAACAAATTTGCCTTCGTCATCTGTCTCCGTCTCTGCGATGACGTTCGACGCGATGCTCAAAGAGACCTCTGCGCCCGCGATGGCCGCTCCCGTTTGATCTCTCACGATGCCTTCGACGCGCACGCCCTGCCGTGTGGCTTGCGCCGACACCGAAAGATTCATCGCACAGGCGAGGGCAAGGGCGCAGAGCAGAAGAGACTTGCTTTGCGCGCCTTTGCGCCTTCCCTCTTTGCTAGCTCTGCGTTTAAGAAGCAAGTTAAATGCAGAGCTATCAAAGGCGATTAAGCAAAGCTCGCGAAGATGTCTTCCACTCTTGTTCGGCATTTTCAAATGAGAGAATATCACGGGAAAAGTTTAGCGGCGATTAGTCAGTAGGGCGAGGCTTCCGATGACGGCGAGCAACTCCGCCGGATTGACTGGCTTTGCGATGTGTATGTGATAACCCGCGAGCAAAGCGTTCATGCGGTCTTCCTCGCGCGCGTAAGCCGAGAGCGCGACGGCTGGAATCCGTCCGCCCTCTTCAGGACTGAGAGTGCGTATCTTGCGCATCAGCGCGTGGCCGTCTTCATCCGGCATGCCGATGTCGCTCACGATAATGTCCGGCCTGAATCGCGCCAGAGCTTCCAATGCTTCCCGTGCAGACTGTGCGGTCGTAACCTGCGCCCCGCAGTTCTCAATAATAACCGTCAATACTTGCCGCGCGTCCGGCTCGTCATCCACGACGAGCACCTTCAGATTTTCGAGCGTCGGAGGACAATCAGCCGATGCATAATCACTGGCTTCGGCGACTGCCACCGTCGGCGTGTTTTCATTTACGGGAACAGCTATGGAGCGTGCAGCGGTGGTCGGAAGCTCGACCGTAAACGTCGCGCCGTGTCCCTCGCCCGCGCTCTCTGCCCTGACAGCTCCGCCGTGCAGCTCGACCAGATGGCGCACGATGGCGAGTCCAAGCCCCAGCCCGCCGTGCCTTCTTGAAATGGAACCGTCCGCCTGACGAAAACGGTCGAAGACATAAGGCAGGAACTCACGGCGAATGCCCGCGCCCGTATCACTGACGATGATTCGCACGTGCGAGCCTGCGCGTTCGAGTCGAAGCTCGACGGCTCCTCCCTTGGGCGTAAACTTGACGGCGTTGGAGAGCATGTTCCAGATAATTTGCTGTATGCGCGCAGGGTCTCCGGCGACTGCGCCCGCGCCTTCGTCAATCGTCGCTTGAAGGCGAACCCCCTTGGCCTCTGCGGTCGGGCGCAACGTGTCAACCGAGGTCTGTATGACGGGCGCGAGTTCGAGCGGGCGTATGTCGAGACGAAGCTTTCCCGTGATGATGCGCGAGACATCGAGCACGTCCTCTACGATCTGCGTCTGCGCCTTCGCATTGCGCTCGATGCTCTCAAGCGCGCGGCTGACCGCCTCTTCGCTGAACTGTGTGGTGCGCAGCATCACAGCCCAGCCGAGGATCGCCGTGAGCGGCGTGCGCAACTCGTGCGAGAGCGTCGCCAGAAATTCATCCTTGATTCGGTTGGCCTCCTGCGCCATGCTGTACAGGCGCGCATTGTCAATCGCCAACGCCGCGCGTCGCGCCAAATCCTCTGCCAGCGCAAGGTCTTCAGAGTCGTAATGATGATGCGACTCGGCGGTGATAAAGCTGATCGTGCCGAGCATGCGGCGGTTGGCGATGAGGGGAACGATCATCGCCGAAGTGAAGCCGATCTCGCGTAAGATTCTGAGCTGCTCAGGGTCTTTTACCGATTCGACCAGCATCGCATCCGAGATTTCGGAATAGAGTTCGGATTTGCCTGTGCGCAGGACGTTCGGCACGCCGCGCGGCGCATCCATGTCTACCGGGAAACGCTTTTCAAGCTCATGCGCCCATTCAACCTTCGACGGGTCAACGTGCGTCACCGCCAGCCTTTTGAGCGCGCCGTTCTCATCGAGCATATCCACTGTGCACCAGTCCGCCAGTCCGGGCACGGCCAACTGCGCGACGCTCGCCAGCGTCGTCTCATAATTTAAAGAAGAGGCCATCAAGCTGCTTGCTTCGACGAGAAACTTTTGCCCCTGTGCGGCGCGTTTGCGTCTGGTGATGTCGCGCGCGACACAGAAATGCAGGCCGGGTATGAAGTTGGCGCGCGAAGTCCAATCAAGCTCGACGATAGCGCCGTCCGAGGCTGCGAGTGGAAACTCGCCTTCAAAGGCGCTGAAGCTTTTCAGCTCGTGGAAACCTTTTTCCGCATCTCGTTGCACATGCGTCGGGATAAACTCGCTGAAGTGCGCGCCGACCAATTTCTCGCGCGGCGTTTTCAGAATCCGGCACAGGCTCTCGTTGACTTCGACGTAACGCCCCTCGTCGTTGACAATCATGATGGCGTCCTGCGTGGTCTCAAAGAGCGTGCGATAGCGCGCCTCGCTCGCTCGCATGGCCTCTTCGTTTCGCTTGCGCTCCGTGATATTACGCGCGATCTTCGAGGCTCCGATAATTCTTCCCGAAAAATCTTTGACCGGAGAGACGGACAACGAGACCTCTATGTGCTGCCCGTCTTTGCTCACGCGCACGGTCTCGAAATGTTCTACGCGTTCTCCCTGTTTGATGCGCGAGAGAATCTCCGTCATCTCGCCCCGTCGTTCCGTGGGAATGATGATGTAGACCGGCTGGCCGACCACTTCCGGGGCAGAGTAGCCGTAAAGCGTTTCCGCAGCCCTGTTCCAACTCGTGATGATACCGTTGAGGTCTTTGCTGATAATCGCATCGTCGGAGGTTTCGACGATGGAAGCCAGCAGCGAAGCGGCACGCGCGGCATCCGCATCAGGCGGCGCGGAATGCTCCTGCCTCTCCTCTTCGTGTGCAAACTCATCGGGCATGGCTTAATTGTTTCACGCAAAGGCGCAAAGACGCAAAGGGAAACTGGTATCTTTGAAGCTCAAGCAATAATATCTTTGTTGACGGTAATATTTTATTCGGGATGAGCGAGGGAAATCATTTGACGAGCTTGAGTCAGAGAGGTGCGCGTGCGTTGATGCTTGCGGCGCAGGGGCTTGATCGCAGGCCAAAAAAGCGTGCGACGAAACGGGATGTGCTGGGCGCGATTCGTCGCATGCACGTGCTACAGATAGATACCATCAATGTCGTCGCGCGCAGTCCGTATCTGGTGTTGTGGAGTCGCCTCGGAGATTATGAGCTGCGCTGGCTCGACGAGCTTTTGATGGAAGGCAAGCTGTTTGAATATTGGTCGCATGAAGCCTGCTTTCTGCCGACGGAGGATTACAGGCTCTATCGTCATCGTATGCTCGACGCGGAATCAATGGGCTGGAAATATTCTACGACTTTCGCCAACTCTCACAGTCTGGAGATTGCTGCGCTGCTCGACTTGATACGCGTGCGCGGCCCCGTCAGAGCCTCGGACTTTGAGCGCACGGACGGCAAGGCGGGAGGCTGGTGGGAGTGGAAGCTTGAGAAGCGCGCTCTCGAAACGCTCTTCACGGCGGGCGAGCTGATGATCGCGCGCCGCCAAAACTTTCAGCGCGTCTACGACCTCAGAGAACGCGTGCTCCCCACATGGCGCGACGATCAGATTCCGGCGATTGAAGAAGTGCGGCGAGAGCTTGCGCTGAAAGCAGTCAGAGCTATTGGCATCACGACCGCCCGTTGGGTCAGCGATTATTTTCGCACGGACAAGCGACAGACGCTCGCGACCGTCTCTGAGCTTGCACGTCAAGATGCTCTGCTGACGGTCGAGGTCGAGGGTTGGACGGAGCCTGCCTTCGTTCATCCGGACAATCAAAAGCTCCTCAAGCAAGCGGCTGCTGACAAAATCGAAACGGAATTGACGACGCTGCTTTCGCCCTTCGACCCGCTCGTCTGGGATCGCGCGCGTGCGCGAGCGATGTTCGGCTTCGACTACAAGCTCGAATGTTATACGCCCGCGCCGAAGAGAGTGTACGGCTATTTCACCTTGCCTATCCTTCATCGCGGCGCGCTCGTCGGTCGCCTCGACGCGAAAGCGCATCGCAGGGACGGCGTCTTTGAAATCAAATCAATTTATCTTGAGGCGGGCGCGCGTGCGGATGATGAGATGACAAGCGACATCGCAACGGCGATACATGAATGCGCCGCTTGGCACAAGACTCCCGATGTCATCGTGCGCCAATCGGAACCGAAAAGCTTCGCAAAGCGACTAGGTAGTGTTTACAGTTCAGGGTTAACCAAATAAGTGCGCTGAATTCGTCGGATGTTCAATCATAAAGCCTGGCGGGTAGGTGGAGACTCATATGCCGCGATAGCCTGAGCCTTATCACTTTGAGCTTGAAAATAATTTTATGGCTCCGGCAACCTTTTCTCACACTCCTTAATCGAAGAATTTCGCACTTTTGCTAGTAGAGTTCCCCATAACTCTCACGTTTCTTTTCTTAACAATTATGCCGCTGAATACACCTACCTTCTAAGTCAGAAGTGTATTTACGCTCCACTCCGCAAAGAGGTCTAGATGTCTCAAAAATCCGTGTGTCTAAGTAAAGAGGTCAACGTACTCTCCCGCCGCTCATGCCAATACGGCATATCGTTCCTCGTCTGCTTTTTCTTTCTCCTGTCCAGCAGTGCGGTGGCACAGACTACTTCAGCTATGAGCGGCTCTACTCCGTCAGGTCTTCAGCCCGGCGCTCCGGCAGGCTCATATAGTCTAAGCGGATTCGAGAACGTTAACCTTTATAACGGCAATCTCAATTTTAATCTGCCATTACTTAAAATAGGCGGTCGCGGCGGGGCACAGATGTCGATGGCGGCCTCGCTCGACAGCGTGAAATGGAAAGTTGAGACAGCCGAGTTTTCAAGTTCCGGGATGGAAAACGTCTCTTGTGGAACCGAGGACAATCCCTGTTATCGTCCGCCCTACGAAGGGTCTCCTGCACAAATATTCGGTGGTGAACAGTTTGCCGGAGTGACTCTTTGGGAAGGGCTGCATGTTGGCTACGGCCCCGGTGTGCTTCAGGGAAGATATACTTCAAACAGCAGCGGCTCAGGCCCCGTCGTGAATGCGATCATCAGGCTCACCTTCACTTCTCCTGATGGAACCGAATATGAACTGCGCGACCTAAAGACTAACGGTCGCCCTCAGGGATTTGGAGGGTATGGCTGGACTCCGCCCGCAGATAACGGTTGGACATACGTGAGCGCCGACGGCACGATGACCTTCACCTCGGATGCGCAAATTCCATACACTTATGGCCGAGGCAGCGGAGTTATCACACAAATTTCAGGATACTTAATGCTGGCCGACGGGACCCGCTATCGCATTGAGAACGGTTTGGTGATGTGGATTCGCGACCGTAATGGTAATCAGTTGTCCTTTAGTTATTACGGAGGTAGCAACACATCCGCAGAAGAGAAAAAGGTACATACCATTACTGATTCACTCGGCAGGGCAATCACAGTTAATTATGCTGATACTTCCATCCCTTATGATCGAATTACCTTCCCCGCTTTCGGAGGTACAGCGACACAGGAGATTCGTGTTTATCGCACGACTCTGGGTCAGGCGCTCAGGCACACGCAAGCTGATGACTCAACCACGGCGCAGAATTTCGGATATCTATTCCCGGAGCTAGTGCAACAAGGCAGCTACGGCTTAATTGAATTCAATCCTCCTGATGTTATCTCACAGATTCAATTGCCTGATGGTCGGAGCTACAGTCTCTACTACAATATCTATAATGAACTGGCGCGGGTCGAGCTGCCGACAGGCGGAGCCATTGAGTACGATTACACCGCGAGGGGCGCAAGTGTCATTAGCGGCGGCTCCTCATGGCAGTTTATGAGACGCGTCACCAAAAGGCGCGTCTACGCTGAGAAGACTTCGAGCCAGTACGAGAATCTGCAAACTTACACACCAACATATACGCCCATTGCTTCTTATACAGGCCCCGGTAACGCGACGAATCCGTCGAACTGGGAAACCATGATTGAGGTCAAACAATACACCTCAGGTGAGGTGTTGCTGAATAGTGAAAAGCACACCTTCTTTTGGAGTCCTGTAGCTTCGCTCTTCAAACCTCCGAGCGCTTATTCAGGATGGAAAGAGGGCAAAGAGCGGAAGACCGAATGGTTCGATGCTAATGGTAATCCTTCGCGCCGCGTGGAGAACGTATGGCAGCAATGTGAGCAATGCGAGCTGGACATGAGTTGGTGGGCGCCTAAAGCTTACGAAACGCAAGATAACGCGCCGCCCAATAATCCGCACATCTCAGAAACTGTAACGACGCTGCTGGACGCGACTCCCAATCAGGTCTCGAAGCAGACTTTCAAATACGACAAGTATAATAATCTGACTGATTCGTATGACTACGATTACAATCCGGGCACAGCCGCAGCCGCTTATCCCGTGCGCCATACGAAGACGGATTACCTGACTACGAATAATTCGATAGATTACACAGGCGTGAATGTGCATATCCGCAATCTGCCGACGATGCAGCGAGTCTATGTCGTGAATCCGCAGAGCGGCACAGAGCCGTCAATTCCCATCGCTCAGGCAGAGACGATCTATGATGAGTCTGCATATCTGTTCAATGATTATGGAACGGTAACACAGTGGTTAGCTCCGGCGACGACAGCTCGCGGCAACGCGACAACTATTAAGAAATGGTATGACCCTTCAGCGAGCAACGGATATCTTGACTCTCATGTCAAATACGATCAGTGCGGCAGCGTCAGAGAGACATGGGCAATGCGTAAGAAAGTTCCCGCCCCTGAGTATTCCATCTCTCAAATCACATATTGGTCATACAATAATTCTTACGCTTTCCCGATCAAGACCACCACACCCGTGCCCGATTTGAACAACGGGGCATACGGCTCGACTTCCGCATTTGAGACTTCGAGCGTTTATGATTTCTCGACCGGGCTGGTGACTTCAGCGACCGATGCCAATAATAAGATAACGACTATCGAGTACCTTGATCCTTTGAACCGTCCGACTAAAATAACGAGGCCATCGGGCGGCGGGTGGACGAGCTATGAGTATGGCGATACGAATAGCGATGAACCGGATCCAGATAGTCGCTATGTGCGAACCCGGATGGCGCTCGATGCATCGCATGTGTCGGAAAGCTATCAGTATTATGATGGGATGGGTAGAACTACGCGCTCTTTGACGAAGATAGGTTCAAACTGGTCGGCGGTTGATACACAGTATGACAATCTGGGCAGAGTCTGGAAGGTGTCGAACCCGTATAGCCCTGCAAGCCTGGGCAGTAACATTAACACATCGGCTCTGTGGACGATCACTTCATATGATTCGCAGAGCAGAGTGCTAACCGTAACCACGCCCGATAATGCTCAAGTGAAGTCGGAATATTCCGGCGCGCTAACTCTCGTCACGGATCAGAAAGGGCGAAAGCGTTTGAGTCAGACGAATGCTTTAGGCCAACTGACGAATATCTGGGAGATTACCTCTGCCGACGGCGCGACCGAAACGGTCTCTTTCCCCGGCAACACCGGACTGGCAGGCTATCGCACCAGTTATACCTATGACCTGCTCGGAAATCTGCGCAAGGTGGAGCAGGGCGCGCAGCATCGCTACTTTGTTTATGACGCGCTCTCGCGCCTGCTTTATGCCCGCAATCCTGAGCAGGGATTGATTCCGAATCTCACTTACACGACTGATGCTTTGACGGATAACAATAACCAGTGGTCGCTGGCTTACACTTACGATCCGAGCGGCAATCTTGCATCTCGCACGGACGCGCGGGGCGTCACGACGGGCTATGCCTATGACGCTTTGAACCGCAATACGACCGTCAGCTATTCAGACGGGACTCCCGGGATCACGCGCCGTTATGACGGGGCGACGCTGGGCAAAGGAAAATTATGGCAGAGCGAGACCGGAAGCGATGCGGGCACACGTGTGACCGTTGACAGCTACGATGCGTTGGGGCGTCCACTCGTGCAGCGGCAACAGTTCAAGACAGGCGGCATGTTGGGGCAAAGCTATGCGGTGCAGCGTAGCTATAATCTGGCCGGACAAGCCACTTCTCAGACCTACCCGTCAGGACACACAATCTCTTACGGCTTTGACGATACGGGAAGACTATTAAGCTTTGAGGGAAATCTCGGCGATGGCGTGCAGCGCAGTTATGCGACGGGCATCAGCTATGATGAGGCCGGAAGGATGCAGCAGGAGCAGTACGGCACCATGACGCCGCTCTATCACAAGCTGAAGTACAACGTCAGAGGCCAGCTTTACGATGTGCGCTTGAGCACGAAGTCACTTGCAGACGGTGCGACGGATTGGGACAGGGGATGTCTGGCTTTCTATTACAGCGCGCAGAACCCTAACTGGGGAGGGAGCGCAAGCGATAATAACGGCAATCTCATCAAGGCCGAGAACTATGTGCCTCAGGCGGATGGCGGATATTACGAGGCGCAGGACAATTACTCTTACGATGCCCTCAATCGCCTGACGCAGGTCTCGGAGTCTCCGTATCTGAACGGAGCCGCGCAGACGACGGGCTTTACGCAGGCGTACAGTTATGATCGCTATGGCAACCGCACGATCAATCAAGCGTCATCGTCTCTGACAATCAATCACCAGCAGTTCGCAGTGGACAGCAACACTAACCGCATGGGAGTGCCTGCCGGCATCGCTCAGACGATGTCGTATGATGCGGCGGGTAATCTGACCTTTGACAGCTACACCGGGATGGGTTCGCGCACCTATGATGCCGAGAACCGCATGACCACCGCCGCAGATAATAGCAGCCAGACCAGCAGCTATACTTATGATGCCGACGGCAGGCGCGTCAGGCGCAAGACGACGACCGGGGGAGAGGTCTGGCAAGTCTATGGGATGGAGGGGGAGTTGCTGGCGGAGTATGCAGCCAACAATGCTTCCTTCATTCCGACTAAAGAGTATGGCTATCGCTCCGGGCAATTATTGGTCACAGCCGCGAACGGCGACGAGCAACGATTGACGCGATTCGTTAATCAATTGTATCGCGGAGCATTGGGCAGAGACGCTACGACCACTGAATTGCAGACTAACATCAATAGCCTGGGGGCAGCAGGCGCACAGAGTGAGGCTCAACTGTTGATACAGGCCAGACTACTTGCTCAAGGGCTGTTTGAGCCGGCGCAGCGCACGCGGACAGACCGTGAATACGTGCAGGACTTGTACTGGGCATACTTCGGGCGAGCGGCGGAGATTGGAAGCCTCGATTACTGGACAGCGAGATTAGCACAGCCCACAAATGCGCCTGATTATATTAACCGCGCCGGAGTGCGAGGGGTATGCGAAAACTGGGGAGAGTTCACCACCATCGTCGCCGCCACCTGGGGAGCCAACACGACGGGAGAGAACGAGCGCAGTGAGCATTTCCTCTGGAATGTCTACTTGGGAGCACAGGGCTATATGCCCTCCGCTGCACAGATGCAGCCGCAGAGCGATGCCCTCAATACTGCTTCGGCGCAGGGAGAGGAAGCAGTCATCTCCAAAGCCAAAGAGATCGCCAGAGCGCAGATCGAAGCTACCGCCTACACTGCACGCAACCGCACTGACAGTGAATACGTGACAGACCTCTACGAAGCATTCTGGCAGAGGTCGCCGGACGGATCGGAGTTGAGTCGCTGGATGAGCAAGGTGACATCGCAGGGGAGAGCCAGTGTGCTCACGTCGTTTGCGGATTCGACTGCCTTCAGAGAAGTGGCAGGAACGCTTTACAGAGAGACGTTGTGGTTGATTCCAGACCAGCTTGGCACGCCGAGGATGATTGCTGAGAGAACCGGTTCACTGGCAGGCATCAAGCGGCATGATTATTTGCCGTTCGGAGAAGAGATATTTGCTAACACTGGTGGAAGGACGAGCGCGCAAGGATATGTTAGTGATAGTTTGCGGCAACAGTTTACAAGCTACGAGCGCGATGATGAGACCGGAGTGGACTATGCTCAAGCAAGATATTATTCAAGCCAGCTTGGAAGGTTTTCATCAACAGACCCACTCTTGGCAAGCGGACGTAGCGCAATGCCACAAAGCTGGAATAGATATGCTTATGTTCTGAATAATCCATTATTGCTTACAGATCCTACCGGGCTCAGTGACCAAGGAGGAAATGGGATAAAAGAGACATTTCACCCTATCCCAACTAGTACCGCTGAACTAACAATTGGAACCCGCCAGTTACCTTACGATCCAGAGAATGATACCCGGAAGATATTAATGGAAGATGAAGACGGTAATGATACCTCTAAGACCGTTACATTATTCCGTTATGAAATTACATATACCGTTACAAATCCAGACGGAACAGTAAGATCAGATGTTCAAACTAAAACTTCTTACTATGTTGAGGGTGAGACTAAGACTAAGCAAGACGCTTATTTTGATCCTCCGACTTATAGTATAGATTCAGAAGGTACGGATATTCGTGATGAGCAGTTTAGTGTACAAGTCAATGTTGGGGGTGCAGTGACGGACGTTGACTATACAATTCACATTGATCACAACGTAGTTGAAGTTCCCCAGGACTATAACTCAACGGTGAAAGGCCCCTCCTGGTGGTTTGCTAGTCCGGTTACTCCTAGTAAGCCTGCCAAGCAGCCGTGAGGATTACAGCGGCTCTTGTAGATAAAAATTTGTAACTGTAATTTGGTCAAGTGCTTGATTGCGTGCCAGGTCATTAAGAGGGAGAAACAATGAATAAGAAAACGGCAGTTGTTATGCTTCACTGCGTACTAATTTACTTGGTCGGGACATTGTCTGTCTTTGGACAGGAAAAGGAAATTGAGCTGAAAGATCAGAGAATAACCATCAAGATGGAAAAACAGCCTCTTGGGTTGGTTTTCGGATATTTGATGGAAAACTATGACATTCCAATCGGATTTGAAGAATCTATATTAGATAGAGGTCATTCTGAGTATGATTTTTATGCTAATCCCGCGATAGCTAAACACGAAACCGCAAGCGCAGATAGTAATATCACATTTACCACCACTGCCAAACCAAGTTTCAAAGCGGACTTACACCCGATTACGGTCAACGTCCAGAATGAAAGATTGGAAGTTGTTCTCAATCAAGTCGTCAAGCAGATGGAGAATTACAAGTGGGAAATAAATGATGGTGTGGTCAATATTTTTCCGATTAGAGATCGGGATGAAAGGTTTGAAAGACTTCTGGGATTAAAGATTGAGAGATTCACTTTTGAAAAAGGCAAGACTATCGAGGATATTACAACGAACATCCAGTCATTGCATGAATTTCTAAGATTTATGGGTAAAAACAGGCTTATTTTTATCGGTGTGAGGACCGGAGCAGATTTTGTTCTAAAAGCTCAATACGGCAGAACCTTAGAGGTCGGAATGGATTTTTCAAACCTGACGTTCAGAGACCTTCTCAATAAAATCACAAAAATCAAAAGAGGCGGCTGGATATTGAAGTGGAAGGGGATTTCGAGGACGACAGGAAAGGAAGAAATAGACATTGATATTTAGCCGCTATTTTCCAACACTGCCATAATTCTTCCAAGTGTGCGAAAACTGGGGAGAGTTCACCACCATCGTCGCCGCCACCTGGGGAGCCAACA
>CAXTPS010000048.1:0-23868 GCA_964246305.1 uncultured Pyrinomonadaceae bacterium | reverse complement strand
CCTTTCCACCTGCTATTTTTTACTGAAATATCATGCGTGAAACATAGCGTGAAACCAGCTTATAAGGACTACTACCTCAGAAGATATGAGGGTCATAAGTGTTATACCTCTCCTGCTAAGAAAGTATCTATGATTGTTAAATTCCCTGTTTTCATAAAAGCTAAGTTCTGTTTTCAATCGAGCGTATCCGATTGACCGCTTAAGGGTGTAGTCGTTTGTGGTTCCAACAGCCGTTTATGGTTACACTTAGCTACTCCTTTCTCATAGCCATCAGGATAATACATACTTGTGCCGTGACAGTCCGGGCACTTTTGGATGTCTATGGATGGGGAGATTTGTTGGCTCGTTGTAGAAGATGCCTCCACTGCCAATTCCTGCTTGTTCTTCTTGAAGAGTCTGCGGCGCAGATGCTCGGCAAAGAATGGGCCAGCTGAGGAGACAGTAGTGCGAGCAGAGGCGATTTTGGCTTCGAGCGTTAAGACATCAACAACCTCTAGGAGCTTAGAAAGTTCGAGTGCAGTAGCTCCCCTACCAGTGACCTCTTGGATCAAGTTTTTCAAGGCGCGCGTGATGGTGGCGGCGGCAGCCTCATCATCATCATTCTCAGTACTTGTTTTAAAAGAAGTCTTAGGCTCCTCGTAAATCGTTGATTCTACAGACCTAGAACCCACGCCACGCACCCCACTTTCTGCGGGGGGTACGTACCCCACTTTCTGCGGTGCGTGGCGTAGGTTAATTGTAGTGGGTGGCGTGGGTGGTGTGGGTGGCGTAGGTGGCGTAGGTATTAAGCTTCCCTCCTCCGGCAAAAAAACCACATATTCATTGCCACTGTGCTCACCGTCCGTGACATTAACTTGAATAAGGCCGACAGACTTAAGGTGAGTTATATTTTTGAACAGCGTGCGCTCTGATCCGATGCCAGAACCCTTCATGAGCACAGGCTTGGTCACCCGGACACTGCGCATGGGAGTAATGGCTCCGCGTGTACGCAAGTAAAGGTAGTCATATAGCTGCTTGGATTTACCTGTAAAATACCCCCCAGCTATGGCATCTCGGACAATCGAATTAGCTACTCTGGCAAAATCTCTTTCAGGAGCTGTAGAAGTGGGTGGCGTGCGTGATGTGGGTGGCGTACGTGGCGTGGGTGGCGTGTGTATTTTGGATTCATTACTCTGATTTTCGTTAGCTTCTGCTAGGGGAATTAAGGGGGGAGACTCTTCTTTGAGAGTTGATTGGTGCTGTTCCTGTCGCGCGCGCTTCTCTCGCGCGATGCGGGCTACGTCGCTCTGGCTGACATTATTAGGGGAGGGGACTGGCTTTAGCCAGCGATCAGGATTTGCCATCGCCAGTCTCCACGCTCAGGCTAGCATCGCCGGCTGCTTCTTCAACAATTTCCGGCGTCACAGCCTGTCCATCGGCTTGACTGAAACGCCACGCTACAGCCGCAACCTTCAAGACCTCACGCGGCACTCCGCCCGTTAAAGTGTAGAGGGTCTCAATTGCCGGTTTATCAAATATATTTGGGACGTTCGCCTTCTCGCAACGGAACGCGACCATTTCGCTGGTTTCAGCCAGAGAGAGCGCCGCCAGCAGGGAAGGTGCGAAAATACGGCTCCTGATGGCCTTCTTGCTGGCATCCATTAGTTTAGTACGCAGTTCAAGTTGCGCAGAGAGGACTACCTGAATCAACTTGGTGTCATCGGTCTCGAAGTTAAGTAGAGTACGCACTAGTTCCAACTGGCGTCCGGTCAGTCTCTGTGCCTCATCTATAAAGATCACGCAAACCTTGTCATCCGCATACTGTTGGAGCAGGAACCCACGCAACTCATTTTCCTGATCTACCATTGAGCGTCGCGGCGGAAGGCCAAAGTCTGCGCAAATCTTCTTGAGAAAAGCGAACTCGGAAGGGAAATTGGGCGAGGCTATCATCGTCGCCACAGCGTCTTCGCGGGTATCGAATTCGTTGAACAAATAGCGAAGAATAGTAGATTTTCCAAGTCCAACGTCGCCTAGGATGGCTGTTAGTCCCTGACGCGACTCCACAACGAACCGCACTTTTTCAAGAGTAGCGCTTAAAGATGGAGTCAAATAAAGCAGCAGAGGATTAGGACTAATGGAAAAGGGCTGAGTACTCATAAGTGCCGCTTATATCATCACAAAGGACACATGTCAATGCTTATTCTTGCAGGGGGGTGGGGTAATCAGCGTGGTAGAAGGCAAGTACTGTGGAAGAAGTGTGCCAGCCCATAGCTCCGATCCATCTCGCAAGCAACGGTGAATTGATGCGCTCAATGCTGAACTGGATTGCATCAAGTCTGTAGAATTTATCTCACAAGTTTGGAAAAGGAGCTTCTAATGCCGCTGCGCTTTCCTATATTTGTTTTGTAATTCATATCGGTTATCGTGCCCAGAGGGAAATGATGGCAGGATGAAGAGTTGAAAAACTACACTGATTCAATAATGGTGGATAGAGTTAGACAAGAAAAGCCATTTACAGATTAAATGTGTGTGACCAAACATGCATCGCAAGGTAATCAGCCCGGCTCATAATCAAGCGCCGTCTTGAATTCCACGCTGAATAGTTAGCTGGTTAATTCGTGTATAGAAACTGAGGTAGAGGGCTTTGACTTTGTGCATACTAAAGGAACATCTTTCATGGTAAAGCGTGATAATGGTCGTCCCGGAAATTTCAAACAAAAAGGAATCCGCCAATGACAAATCCAGTAAGATTTTTTCCGGTCGTGGTTTGTGTCGTGATACTTTTCAACGCTCCATCATTTGCTCAAACCTCCGAGCGGCGCAAATCAAATTCCCCGCCTCAAGCTCAAGAACAATTGCCAAGCCTGCCGCCCAATGCCAATTCAATTGACGTAGTGGCAAATGAGATCGGATTGCTGCGAAAATCGCTGCAATCTTTGAACGCTAGATTGCGCGAGATAAGCGAAAAACTCCTCGCCACCGATTCATCGTCGAACGGAAAGCAAAATAGCATTGCGCTCAACCTTGATCTTTTAACCCGCGCCGAGCAACGCGCCGAAGCCTTGCGAAAAGAGCTTCTCGATTTGATCGAAAAAGAGATTTCGTTTAAAAGCCGTCTGGTGCAGGTTGAAGAAGATATACGCCCCGAAAATATCGAGCGTAGTATGAGTCTGAATGGCTCGACCCGTACTGCCGAGCTGCGAGATACTCGACGCCGGATTTTGGAAAATGAGCGGAAAGGAGTTGACAGCGTGCTCAATCAAACTTCTCAAAGCCGCGCTCGACTCGAAGATGATGTGAGGCAAGCTGATGCGCTGGTTGCCAAACTACGGCAGCGGTTACTCCCGTTGATTGAAAAAGAGATTGAGAAAATCGACCCCAATTAAAAATTACACGAAGAGTTGTTGTTGGAGAATCCGATTTTAATTTACTGGCAGAGCCAGCTCGTCCAACATTTGTGTGAGCCTCTGTGGCGATTCCAAGCCATACGTCCGCACCCATGCGCCGCTCTCGTCGTTGATTAAGAGCGCGGCCGGTGTGTGAAAGCCACGACGCGCGCCTTCGCCCGTCAGAGCTTGTAACAAAGTCTGCATCGGCATCTTTTCGCCCGTGACAAAAGTCCAACCGGCCTTCGGCTTGAACCGCTCGCTCCAGGCCTTGAGCTTTGAAGGGGAATCTGTCTCCGGGTCTGTGCTGATTGAGAGCAGGTAAACTTCCTTGCCCAGCCGCTCTCCCAGTAAGGTTTGCAGCCTTGCGAAGTTTTCACCTGAGAGCGGGCAGATATCTTTGCAAGTCGTGTACACGAAATTGACGATCACAATCTTGCCCTTGACGAGGTCTGCGTAGAACTTTCTTTTCTGTCCCTGCTCATCCACAATTTCGACATCAGGAATTGCCAGCCGCTGAACTTGTCTCTGCGATCTGTTCTCCTGCGGTTGCGCCTGATGCTTTCCATGCATGCTCATGTTCATGCTTGAAGATGAGTTGTCCTGTGGCCTGACTGTTGATGCACACAACAGGAGCAGGCCACAGCAAAAACAGTTCGCCAGCAGAGAGCGAAAAGCGCGCCTTGTCGTCAGGCCAGCAAAGCGCGTGTTGTGGCCGTCAAGCATTTCGCACATTATTTTCTCCCGCGACTTGAGAGTCGTACTTGCAATTGTGAACAGCTTCGCTCAGTGCTCTTGAGCGAAGCTGGCTGAATCAGTTCGTGTCTCCGCCGAGAGCTACGACACATGTACGATCTTGGCCTCCGAAGGCACGCCCAGATTGTTGATGATGAAGAGCATGTAATGTCCCGGCGGGCAAGCGTTCGAGTTGGTCGGCATCGTGATGGTCACACCGCCGAGGGGAGGGACGGAAAAGGACAAATTATTGAAGCGTTGGTTCTGGTTGAAGGAATGCGTGGTGGATGAGAGTCTGACCAGTGTAACCTTCGAGATAGAACGACGCGTTCCCCCCGTAGTAGCTCCGATAGAGAAGGTTTGCCCGTAAGTCGCCTCCGTCGGAGCTGAGGTAATCGTCGGACGCGAGGCCGCGCTCCCATCTGAGTTGAACAGGTACGGCGGCGAGAAGATTTCCGTCTGATACACATTCTCATGCGCTTTACAGTCATCTGTCGAGGCTGTTTCCGTAGTCCCGCCGACGAGGACTCTGGCATCCGGCAGCAGCACCGCCGCAGAGTGATAGATGCGCGGATATGTCATCGAAGCCATGGTCGTCCAAGTGTTTGCCACAGGGTCCCAGACCTCCGCAGAGTAGACTGGATGGCAGGCATCATTAAACCCGGAGCCGCTGGTGCCGCCCGTCGCGAGTACCTTGCCGTCCGGGAGAATGGTCGTATTGAGATGTCGCCGCGCGACGGACATTGAGGCGGCCTGACTCCATTGCGGGTTCGATTGAGAGAGGTCTATGGCTTCAGCTGTGCTTGTAGGCGGATTGCCTCCGCCGACGATCATGACTTTATCCGTATCATACATGACCGACGAACCCGAATCTCTATAGCCATAGATGTTCTGCGGCCCAAGGCTCCAAGTCCCTGTTCCCGAAGTCGTGAAATAGCCTGTTTGTTGCAGCGGGCCTGAGTAAAACACCGCGCCGTTTGAGCGCAAGTGCGTCCATGCATAGATGTCCAGGTTGGGATGCGTCGCCGTCGAGAGCGTGCGCCATCCCCCTGTGGTTTGCCAGACCTGCGGCGTATTGTTGAAGTAGACATTATTCGAACCCACAATATAAGTACCTGAGACGACCAGAGTCTCTCCGTTGCCAAGCGCGACGTTGGTCGGATACCAGCGTCCATTGTTCATATTATTGGCGCTGTTGTTCGTCCACGTATTGGTCGCGGGATCAAATAAAGTAGTGGTGGCCGTTCCATCGAATGCGCCGCCTTGATAAACGGTTCCGCTGGTAATCAATAAACGTCCATCCGGCAATAACGAGTGGCCGCTACAGAACAAATCCACGTCGTTATTAGTGATGGTTGTGAGAGCGTTGGTGACCGGGTCCCAGATGCGCACATACGTCTGAATCGCGGGTGGCGGTTGGGATGGCGGAAATTCCGACCATGACAGCACTTTGCCGTTCGCTAAGACGTGCAGGTGAACCGTCGGGGCAGTGTTGAAGCCCAGAGACCACATTCCGACTTGACCGTAACCGGTCTGCGCGGCTTTCGCAGGTTTCTTAGCCGCACGACTATCTTTCGCCACTGCTAACATCGGCAGACAGGATGCGAGACAGAGCAAGCTCACCAATGCGACTGAAAGGATACGGCACGCTGAGGAAGAGACGACACTAGACGATTTTGACATAGCGCTTTCTCCTGTGGAGTGATGTAAGAAAATGGAAAAGCGATTTATCTGCTGTGTGTTGATTCAAACAGCTACGACATTGAAGTAGATTGAGGTGAAAGAGAACTCACCCACGCTTTTGGTTTGGAACATGCTTACTCTACTCGATAGTTATCCGGGGCTGTCAAGTAAAAGTTTGCGGAACTGAACCTGAGCATCTGTTGGACGGGTCAGACAAACCTTGCCATACTTCATTTGAATGCCTTTGACTGAGAGAGGCTTAGCCGCAATTATTAACTATCAATACTCCAGATGCCTGTCATCGAACCACAGCAAGAGTTATGGCTCGCTCCACCTGAGCATCCCTCGTTGAGAGATAGCGAGGCGCATATCTGGCGCGCTTATTTGAATCAGGATTGCGCGACGGTGAAAACTTTCCACGGACTGCTCTCAACGGATGAACAGCAGCGAGCCTCAAGGTTTCACTTTCAGAGAGACCGGAATCATTTCGTGTTAGCGCGCGGCATACTCAGAACAATTCTCAGCCGCTACCTCAACGTTTCTCCCGACCAGATAGTTTTTTCGTTTAGCGAGTATGGCAAGCCTGCGTTAAGTCTTGAAATGGACGACCGGACGCTGCGTTTTAACGTCACGCATTCGCATGACATAGCCCTCTACGCGGTCACGCGCGGGCGCGAGATTGGCATAGACATCGAGCTTGTCAGAGAAGATTTTGCGAGCCTTGAGATAGCCGAACATTTCTTCTCTCCAACAGAAGTGTCAATGCTCTATTCGCTTCCGCACGCCAGTCGCGCGAAAGCGTTTTTCGATTGCTGGACGCGCAAGGAGGCATACATCAAAGCGCGCGGAGAAGGACTCTCTTACCCGTTGCATAAATTTACTGTGTCGCTCGATCCGCAATCTCCAACCGGCTTGCTCAGCGTGGATGATGACCCTTCGCAAGCTGCGCGTTGGACGCTGGTCGAGCTGCTTGCCGGGCAAGGTTACAGAGCAGCTCTGGCCGTAGAGGGAAATCCCCCTGTCCTGCGTTGCTGGCAGTGGCAGTGATTCTAAAGTGCTGTTTGAAGATTGACTGTCAGCCATCTCTATTTTAATCCCTGAGCGAAAGTTTTCAAGAAAGCCATTCAAAAGAAAAGGTCGTGAGCTTTTTAATTTCCGAAGCTCCTACAGGTGACGAATAACATGTCATTGGACGAACCTACGGGAAAATTCCTGAACCATCTGATGCCTGCGCGGAGGCTGAAGAGTCACCGTCATGAGTTTCTTGCCGGAATCGGACTCGCCGCGCTCTCAGCCATTCTCTGGGCATTTGTGTGTCTCAACTTTTCCGTTTGGCCTCTGGCTTTTGTAGCGATGGTTCCGGCTCTCTTCGTGATCGAGCGAGCGTCCTCAACGCGCCGCGCAGTGCTGTTCGCATGGTGCGTGGGTCTGATCGGCAATACATGCGGATTCTACTGGATGATCGGGACGATAGAACGCTTTGTCGGTCTCTCGCGGTTGACCACCTTATTCCTCTTCCTCTTAGTTTGCGGGTTTCACGCTCTTCGATTAGCTCTGTTCGGATGGGCTGTGCGCGTGATTCGGAATCACACCGAACTGCCGTTGGCTCTGGTCGCGCCTCTGGTGATGGTCACGGCAGAGATGTGCGTGCCGCTCATCTTCCCTTACTACATCGCGATGTCGTTAGCACGGCAGCCACTCTTGATACAGTTTGCCGATGTGACCGGCGTGGTCGGAGTCTCTGCCTTGCTGATGATGGTCAACGGAGCGATTTATGATGTCATGAGCAATTCTCGCAGCAGGCTCAAGATAGTCGCTGCCTCATGTTCGATCCTGATCACCGTCCTCGGTTACGGCTTGATACGTCTTCATCAGTTCACTCAAAGGCGCGCCCTCGCACCTAAAATAAAAGTCGGCATTGTGCAGCCGAATACCATCACTTTCGCGAACGCGGGAGGCGGCAGTCAGATAGAGATACAACGGAAGATAGCAGATTTACAGGCACGCTCAACGGAGTTGGAAACCGGCGGGGCTGACCTGATTTTATGGCCGGAGTCGAGTTATCCGGTATGGGTTTCACGGCAGGATGCGGGCGACCACTCCGAGTCCGATTCTTTGCGTATCAAGCGCGGCTTCTCAGCGCCGCTGGTCTTCAACGCGACCACTTACGATCCGCCTCTGTTGCATTCAAGTCGTCCGTATAACAGCGCGCTCATGCTGGACAGAGAGTCCAAGTTTACCGCTAGATATGATAAGCAAAATTTGTTCGTGTTCGGAGAGTATACGCCGGGCGCGGAGATGTTCCCGTGGATAGAGAAATTCTCTCCGGTCAGCATTCAGGAGTTCGCGGCAGGCCAAGACATCAAGACCTTACCGTTTCACACGGGAGACGGACGCGAGTGGCGTCTGGGGCCGATGATTTGTCTCGAAGATATTGTGCCCAACTTCGGGCGACAACTCGGCGCGCTGCACCCGCACCTGCTGGTTAACCTGACCAACGATTCTTGGTTCGGCGACACCAGCGAGCCTTGGCAACATCTCGCGTTGAGCGTGTTTCGCAGCGTCGAGCTACGGACCGAAATGGTGAGGGCAGTCAATACAGGCGTCTCGACTTATGTAGACGCCACCGGGCGCGTCTACACGGAATCCTATGTGGTCGATCCGGCGAAGGATTCCCGTGGCGCAGATAAGATTGTGGCTGAAGTCGCGCTCATAGAAGGCGGGCATACTGTCTATGCTCTGGTCGGAGATTATTTCGGCTACATCTGCATCGCGCTCACGCTCTACTTGTCGCTGATCTTACCACGACAACGACGACGCCAATCAAACAGGTCAGAACCGCCTGCGATAGCGGGCGGGTCTTCCTGAGCTAAGCACCTGCCCGCTACCGCAGGCGGTTCTGACTTGAAGTCTCGTATATGCAAAGAGAGCCTGAGAAGTCATTGACTCCTCAGGCTCTCTTTGGTCAAAAGCACAACTCGTCAGAATACAGGGTTGACAAGCTTGCTGTAGAGTCCGTGGCTGTCATCCTGTATGAAGCTTGAGCCGTTGATCGGACTATACGGCTCGCCCACATTGATGCGCCTGTCTGCAAACCTCCCGCCCTGATCTATGAAACGCTCGACGGCGCAGCCATAAAAAGCGCCATACGCGTAATAAATCGCGGCCAGACATGCAAGGTCTTGCCAGCCGAAAACGTTATTCCCCCATGCTCCCCAGTAGCAGGCAAAATCAATGCTCGCAATCACGCTGTAGATAACGTAATCGGGAAGAAGCGACAGGTAATCGGGATTGAACGCGTATGTGCCGTGCTTGTACAAAGAGGCTGCGAGATTGATGTGCCAACCAGCGGGCACCGGATTGTCCGGGAAATCATAGTATCTGGTTTTGTCCGTGAACGTATTCTCGTGCGCCGTCGTGAAGTAGCTGTACGCGCTATAGGCCATCGGGTCTTGATTATAGTAATAACCGTAGACCGGCGCGGCCACTAATGCCGCCGAACGCTCGTTATCTATGTCATGAGCCTGCAACTCTTCAAGCGCATTCAAGCCGGGGAATGCGTTACAAGCGCCGCCCGTTACAAGGCCGCTGTCGTGATCCCACAAGGTCAGATAATCAATACGCAGCACGCTCACCAACTGTCCCCAGTCGTTGTAGCCATAGCCCAAAGGTTGGACACGATAGTGGCTGATGGGAGTCTGCCCGTAACGCTGCATCACGGTCTGCGGCACAGAGTTGTTAAAGGTCACGAACTGGTCTGTCTCATAGGCCGAGATGTGATAGTAGGGCGTGAAGGCGTCGGCCACGCGGTCTTCAAAGTGATCCATCAACTGGTCGCCGTCCGCATCGTTGTAAGCGGCATTGGAAAGAGCCGCGAGATGGTCTTGAAATTCGCCGCAGACCGCGAAGGCTTCGAGCACGGCGGCGCGTCCATCACGCGAGACGCCACCAGTCCAGAAATCCCAGCCGCCCTGATCCGGCTCGCGTTGCAGCCAGCCTTTGTACAGGTCGTAGACGTAATCTCTATCCGAGCGTCCGCGATTGGCGTAGTCCTGCGATTGGAAGAGCATGTAGCCGAGACTCTTACCCGTATCAATCAACTGGCTTTGTCCCTGCGTCTGGCTCTGTGCGAGCGCGTTGCTCCACTGCGCTGCTTCATCCGGGCGGGGTGCGCGTGCCAGCGCGGCCTGATAAAAATCGGCGACGAACTGATCCACTGTCTTGCTCGAAGAGCTTTGCGGTCTCATCATCGCGCCGCGCCGCGCATGTGCGAATGCCGTCTGCGTGCGCGAGGCTGCTTTCGAGGTCTGGCTGTTTTTGTCAGAGCGAGGAGCCTGCGTCGGTGTAGCATCGGAGATTGAAACTCCTTCACGCTCTTTAGCAGCAAACTGTCGCTGCTGCCCCGTCTGATTCGTAAAGAACGCGGTGGAGTCAACCTCTCTGCCGGTCTTCTTGCGTTTGATGAGGTCGTTCCATGTTTTGTGTCCCGCATCTGTTGTCTCGCGTCCCGCTGTTGTGGTCTGAGCTTTCGCACGGGCGGCAGACTCGCGCGCTTCTGTAAACGCCTGATTGACTTTGGCCTTCACCACTTCGCGCTGTTCCGGCGTCAGTCTCTCCCACGCAGCCTGAGCTTCGGGCGACGCGCCGCGTCGAAGGCTCGGCGGCATTTTGTCCATAAATTCGCGGCTCCTTGCTCGCGGCTCGCCCATAGTGCTTTGAGTTTTTTTCTCTTTATCGGTTTGTTGAGCTGATGAGATAAAGCTTCCGGCGGTAATCGTCAGCAGCAGGCTTAGCGCAATCAGAAAACTAATAAAATGTTTCATCTTTACTTCCCCTTAAAAATTGTGAGTCGTGAGTCGAAATGGCGATGAGAGACATTCATGAGAATCCAGTCGCCACACTTTTACAATCTGTCAAACGGGATGACAGACCGGAGTAAATAATGTCTCGGGGGCTATGCGAACTCCTTCGAGAAGTTCCCGGATCAAAAGCTTTTTGACTTACCTATTTCGATAACACTTTTACACGGGTCATCGAAAGAAGCGGGAGGATATACCAGACAGGCGGGTTCGTTATGTCGAAAAATGACATTACATGAAATTTTTTTTGTCGGCGTGAATCAGGCGACCAGCAGGTGTTCAATCTCTTCAGCGACGATCCTGTAGCACTCGCAGGCCGCGCTCTCCAATCCCTGCGGGTCGAGGATAGTAATCTTGCCGCGACTGTACTGGATGAGTCCCATCTTTTGGACATGCACGGCTGTCATGGTGACGGAGGTGCGCGGCACGCCCAGCATCTGTGAGATGATTTCCTGCGTGAGATGAAAGGTATTTGACTTGACTCTGTCACGCGCGATGAGCAGCCAGCGGCAGAATCGCTTCTCGACCGAGTGAAAGCGATTGCAGGCGGCGGACTGCGCGATCTGTGTGACCAGCGTGTGCGCGTATTGCAACAGACGCAACTGAAAATTGCCGCCGAGGTTGAATTCCTCTGTGAGCACATTGCCCGGCATCATCATCGCATTGCCCGGCAGTTGAACCATCACACGGAAGGGCATTCTTTGCGTCTTCAGGATCAGCGGCAGCCCCGTCAAGCCTTCGTTGCCAACCATAGCGACTTCCACGGTCGAGCCGTCTTCGGTAATGGAGAGCATGGACAGCATCCCGTTCAAGGGGAAGTAGGCATTGCGTACATGATCGCCGAGTTCGTAAATGGTTTTGCCCTTTGGCAGAGGGACTATCTTCAGTCTGGGCAGCAGTCGCTCGTATTCATGCCGTGGGAGAGTTGCGAGAAGGCGGTTTCTAAATAAACTATGCGAGTTGTTCGGCACGAGAGTCCTCCTGATTCAACGTGGCGCGGCGTTCTCAATCCGCAGGCCTCAGTGCGTTTTCTGCCATGCATAGTGCGCGCCCGTCCAGTAAAGAAATCCTGATTCTCCTGCCAACGTCTCAACGATCAAGTCGCCGCGCAGAGCGGGTAGACTTTCTCTGCGCTGATTGCTCCTCATCATGTCTATCGCGGGTACCATTTTGATCTCATCGCCCGCAGCGTTTCTGAGTAAATAAGTCTGTGTTGCCTGCGGGTTGCGCCAGCCGTCTTTTTGATAACCGTGGATGATTGTCAAAAGCACGTCGCTCTGCTGAACCTTGACCGGCGCGGGAGGCTTCGAGAGCGGCTGCGACATTCCGTTTTTGTCTAGCTGCTGCGCCCAGTCTCGCGGGTCTTCAAGAGTCCAGTTTGCGTATTCATCACCAAGCTGCTGGAGCTTGCCTTTGGCGGGTCTGATGAAGAGCGCAATGTCCTGCGATTCGTCGCCGTTAAAATCACCGACTAGAAAAGCATTTGCGCGACTCTCATCTACCGTCGCGGTGTCTTTGTATATCCTTTGAATGAGCGCGGGGAGTTCGTCGGGAGCAGGTGGCGATGGGGCGGGCGGCGATTCGGGCTGAGCATCAACCGGTTTGACGGGAGGCGGTGTCGCCTGTTCCGATTGTGCGGTCGAAGGCGCACTTTTTTGAGACCTGGATGAGGAGCCTCTATACAGAATCAAAGCGCCTATTACGATACACGCACCTAACAACACAACCGCTATTCTTCCAGACATATGCGCCTCCCCTTTGCGGATTTATATGTGATGGTCGAGTCTAAGTTGTAATGGAAGAGACTCAGCTTGAGAGGCCAACCAACAGAGAGTTGATTGGCCTCTCGCCCTGAACGTGGAGTGTACCGCTTCCTTCTATAGCGACTCAAGGTAGATAGTGAGTTGCTTCTGCTGTGTAGCGTTCAGATTCAGGAATCTGTTGGTGATGACCGTGGCCTCACCTCTGTGAAGCTTAATCGCATCCTTGAAAGTAAATGTTTCGCCATCGTGCATCAGGCGATCACGTGTGCGGACTCCCCAGAGCGGCGCAGTGCGTACTCTGAGCCGCGTCTTCTGCCCGCCGTTCTGCACGATCCCGTCGCCTGTGCCTATATCATGTAGCAGGAAATCGCCGAAGGGACGAAATATCTTGTTGCCAAGTGCCTGCGGCACTGTTAACTCCCCGCCATTGATCGTCGTGCAGGGCTTGACCGTCACGATTGCCGGAATGTGACAAATGCTGCATCCCATCACCGGAGCATTGCGCGGTTCGTATGGAGTCGGAGGCAGTTCTTTGAAGAGATCGCGGCCAGCCTTCCAATCGGTCAAGAATTGATTCTTGATGTCCTGATCCAATGGAGGCGCTTTGAGCGATCTCATGAAATCTGCGAAGACTTTAACGTCTTGCGCGGCGTCCTCTCCATTGGGCGCAGGATCAGGCTCTGGATCAAAAGGAGCGACTGACCTGCCCAGAGAAGTGTTCTCAGTCAGAATCAGGAAATTCGTGACGCCGATCTCATTCAGATAAGCGTCGCCGGAAAACGAGAGCAGGCTCGCGTGCTGGTCTTTCCAACCAAAGCGTCCCAGCCGAAACTTTCCCGGAAAAGGCAAATTGGGGTCGCTGTTCGGAGCCGTTTCCAGCACCGGAACCTTGATCGCCATGCCCTGAATCGTGCCGCCGCTGACCGCGAACTGCTTGTTCGAGATGGCGAGCAGCGTGCCGTTTGCCGTCGCTTCGACAAAACCGTCGCCCAGCAAATTCAGCGAAGTGCGAAATGTGCGTACAGGCTCTTCCTGTGTAAGCGCGGGGCCGCTGACGACCGCCGCCGTGAACAACGGCGGAACTCGCTCCTGGAGCTTCGCGTTCTTTTGCGGATTCGGACTGTTGAGGTTCGTCGGAATCGAGCGGTCATTAATCAGCGAGCCGCCCGGCGCATCCACAAAAATCGTGTTTGCCGGGGTACATGAGGCGTATGGGTAGCAGGAGTTATGGCCTGCTCTCAGCTCTGTGATCTGGCTGATGCCGCCGGTGACGGGATTCTGATGGCACTCGCTGCAACGCTGTGCGTTATAAACAGGACCGAGGCCGTCATCAATCTCATCAATCTCCTCAAAGGTGACTTTGGCGTCAGCGAATGGAATCGGCTTCAAAAAGCCGTTGGTTTCATTATCGAAATTAGCCGGTGCATCCATTAGCGGAACCTTACAATTGGCCGGAGGGGCTGGCCCGATGGTTGGACTAGGAATAGGGTCCTCGGTGGTGCTGAAGGTAAAGGTGTCACTGGAGTTGGGATCAACTCCTTCATTGTCAATGTCTGCTGATGGAGCAGAGGTAGCATCGCTACTTGAAACCTTATTGGCTTGGTCGGTGGTCTCAATACCCGCCGCTGTCGGGCTTGGCCCTTCGGTTTGGCTGTGAACGATGCGGTTTAGGATGAGCGGCAGTGCAAACACGGCCAGTACCAGCAACAGCACAGCACATTTCAGATGTTTCATCTTTTCTTCCTCCCTTGAGCAGAGGGCATCAGCCTGCGCTGAAATCTCTGGCTCAAACGTTAACATTTCAATCAATGTGGCCTTATCAACTTTGCCGGAGCATCATTATCAAGACCCGAGGTAGTGTGTAACTCGCTTGCTCTTTTAAGGCTCAGTAGTTTGCACGGTCGCTGTCCGCATCTCACTGAGTTCCAAATGCAAGTTATTCAGCGCAGAGTTTGGTGTATCTGTTTCCTCAAGTCGTTCCAGAAATAACTGCGCCGTGTTATTTCTCAGGGATTGAAGTGCAGCAGCCAGCAGAGGTGTTGGTGAGCTTAGGGATTCGCGGAAAGTATGAAATGTCGAACGCGCCATCGCTAAGACTCCTACGCCTGGTTGAGTCGTCGCCCGATGTTGCGTTAAAATACAGGTTGACTAGACGATGTATTCTCTCGCGGTATCAGGCGAGTAGATTATGTCAGTGTCACAAGCCCCGCTAACACTTGCCGGTGAAAGCGGGGTTTACTTCTTCCTCATAGATCGAATAACAAAACGTCGCCTCTGAAGGTAAGTTGGGTTGAGATTCTTTATGGGTGAATTGTTACAAGGACAGAACCTTATCGCAAGATTCTTTGCAGGACAAGCTGTTTTGAATGGCGATTTCTGCTATTTGATGGCGATTTCTGCTAAACATTGCTTTTATCTTGCGGACAGCACAGGCTTGGCGTTCGCCCTGTGCTGTGTGGGCGTCAGACCATACATTCTTTTAAACTCCCGCTCAAAATGGCTTCGATCCTGAACTCCGACACTCACCATAATCTGCTTGACGCTCATGAAGGTAAACTCCAGGAGTTCTTTGGCGCGTTCCATTCGCAGAAAGCGAAGGTAATGAGCAGGCGTAGTGCCGGTTTCAGCCTTGAATAAATGATGAAGACGTGAGAGCGATAAGTTAACCGACGAAGCGAGTTCGTGCAGTGAGATGTCACGGTGAAGCTCTTCCTTCATCAAGGCGATCACGATTTGCAAGCGCTGATCCATGAGCTATATCGAACCCTTCGAGGTTAAGGAGCTTCTATGTATGCCCGTAGATATAATGATTGGGAAGCCGAAAATCTCTTCAAAAAGATTGAGAAGAGAGATGAGCAAGAGAAAGGATAAGACCCTTTCATTTTTAAGACCTCCCACTCGAAAAGAGACTGCGCCTCCAGTTGATGAGAAGATGAAGAAAGCGCCTGTTTTCTAAAGTTAGTGATTAGGGCTGCCTGTCAGTGAGGCTCGGAATGGGAGCGCCAAGCGGATGGAGAAGCTGACGAGGCAATATTTTTGTTAACCGCGATGATTATAGACGAGATGCCGGGTTGTGACAATGAAGAAAAAGCATATAAAGAGTTGCGGCAAGGGTGTAGAATCTTATCGCAAGGCGAGATAACTTGAAGATTAATATTCGGGAGATATGACTCCAGATGAATGGCGCACACGAGCGAGAAAAGCTGCTTGCAGAAATGACGAGGGCTGAGAAGGCTGAACTCCTACAGTGGATCGCACGCGATCTGGGAGACTCCTTTCCGGGAATCGAAAGCACGCCCGGAGTCGTGGGCGGCGCGGCGCGAATCACACGAACTCGCATTCCCGTCTGGCTGCTCGAACAATCGCGCCGGATGGGAACGAGCGAGGCTGAGCTGCTGCAAGACTACCCGACGCTGACCGCCTCGGACTTGGCGAACGCATGGGCGTATGTCCGCTCACACCGCGAGGAGATTGAGCAGGCCAGCCACGCAAACGAAAGTGATGATGTAGAGGACGCTGCCTGATGCAGCTTTACGCAGATGAGAATGTGCCTCAACGTGTAGTCAAAGAGCTGCGCCGTCTGGGGCACGACGTGTTGACGGCTCTGGAAGATGGCAGGGCGAATCAATCAATCCCGGATGAAGAGGTCTTAACGAGAGCCGTCGAGTTACAGCGCGCCGTTCTGACGCTCAACCGTGTAGACTTCAAGCGTTTGCATCGCCAGCATCCTGAACATACGGGCATCATCATCTGCACAAACGATCCTGACCGCACAGGGCAGGCGCAGCGCATCGCAGAAGCATTAGGCGATGCGGACAATATCAACGGGCAGTTGATACGCATTTATAGACTTCCTCCCACAGACCACGCGCAGGGTAAGAAAACCGCTTGACATTTAATTCCTCATAAAAGAAGTTTTGTGATTTTCACCGGCAGCAACGGTTGCGTAGATGTAGATGAGACGCTACTTTTAAGCAACGCTGACGGCGGCAATCAGAGCTTGCGCGCTAACAGAAGCTCTAAAAATTTCTCATTCAAACATAGAACAGTGCCGGCATAATTATGAGTCAGGAAAATCAAGAGTTGATCGAGCCGTACCGTGGGCGGCTCGTTAATTTGATGACGCCGAACGAGGGAAGAGAAGAGCTGAAACGTCATTCCGCCGGCCTGCCACAGATACAACTCTCCGAGCGTGCGGTTTGTGATTTGGAGTTGCTGGCGACGGGCGGCTTTTCTCCGCTCGAAACCTTTTTGGGACGCGCCGATTACGAACGTGTGATTGAAGAGATGCGCCTCGGCGACGGCACGCTTTTTCCGATTCCGCTAACGCTCACGATTGGCAAAGATTTTCCAGCCAAGCTCGATTCCGAAGTCGCGCTCAGAGACTCTTACAACAACCTGCTCGCGCTGATGCGAGTGGATGAAATTTTCCCGTGGGATCGCGTGCGCGAGGCTCGCGCTGTCTGCGGAACGACAGACCCGCGCCACCCGCTCGTGGCAGAGATGAACTCGTGGGGCGAGTTGTGTTTGACAGGCAAGCTGAATGTGCTTGACCTTCCGCCGCGATATGATTTCAGAAATTTACGCATGACGCCAGCCGAAGTGCGCGGTCGGCTGGCGCGTATCGGCCACGGAAATGTGGTGGCTTTTCAAACTCGCAATCCGCTCCATCGCGCACATGAAGAGATGACGAAGAGGGCTGCTCAAACTGTCGCGGGGACGCTCCTCTTGCATCCGGTCGTTGGCATGACGAAGCCGGGCGACATAGACCATTACACGCGCGTGCGCTCTTACAGGGTTCTGAACGAATCGTATTACGATCAAAGCCGCACGCTGCTTGCGCTGCTGCCGCTCGCGATGCGTATGGCAGGCCCGCGCGAAGCTCTCTGGCACGCCATCATCAGGCGCAACTACGGAGCCAATTATTTAATCGTCGGCAGAGACCATGCCAGCCCCGGCAAAGACTCCGAGGGGCGTGCCTTCTATGAGCCTTACGCGGCGCAGGAGCTTCTGGCGGAACATACTGAAGAAATAGGCGTCAAGCCGCTGCCGTTTTCCGAATTCGTTTATCTGCCGGAAGAGGATCGCTACGAGGAGAGTTCGCGGGTCGCTGCGAGTGCGAAGGCCGCTACTATTTCGGGAACGGAAGTCAGGGAAAATTATCTGCAACGGGGCAAACGTCTGCCGCGCTGGTTCACGAGGCCGGAGGTCGCAGCGATTCTTGAGCAGGCACATCCGCCGCGTCACAGGCAGGGCGTCTGTCTGTGGTTTACGGGGTTGAGCGGCTCCGGCAAATCCACCACGGCAAACGTCCTCACGGTCAGGCTCCTCGAAAACGGAAGACAGGTCACAGTGCTCGACGGCGACGTAGTGCGTACACATCTTTCGCAGGGACTCGGCTTCAGCAAAACAGACCGCGACTTAAACATACGCCGGATAGGATATGTCGCGTCCGAGATTGTGCGGCACGGCGGCCTTGTGATCTGCGCGGCGGTCAGCCCTTACAGGCACACGCGCAACGAATGCCGCGCGATGGTCGGCTTCGATAGCTTCATCGAAATCTTCGTTGATACGCCGCTCGAAGTCTGCGAGGCGCGCGATGCGAAAGGGATTTACCGGATGGCGCGTGCGGGCGAGATAAAAAACTTCACGGGAATTGACGATCCGTATGAGCCGCCGCTGAGCGCAGAGCTTGTGCTCGACACGGTCACAACCTCGGAAGAAGATAACGCGGAACTGATACTCACATATTTAGCGAAACAGGGATTCATTTCCGCCGCGAGCCTTTCAGACAATACGGATTGAGCGTGCGAAGAGATAAAGTCCGAATTAAAAGCAGAAGATAAAATATGTCCGACACTAAGCTCACGACCAGACGTTCTCAGTTGACGGAAGCGAAGCGCGCCCTGCTCGAAAAACGTTTGCGGGGCCACAGCATCGAACTGTCTGAGAGTCAAACTATCGAGCGGCGCGCGACCGGGCAGCAGCCCGTTCCACTCTCTTTCGCGCAACAGCGTCTATGGTTTTTGTACCGGCTGGAGCCGTTGAGCTTTGCCTATAACATCCCGACCGCGCTTCGACTGACAGGCCGACTCGACATCAATGCTCTCGAACAGAGCATCAACGAAACCATACGCCGCCACGAGAGCCTGCGGACTCGCTTTCGTGAACTCGACGGACAACCCATGCAAACGGTCGTGCCGGAGATAAAACTTTCGCTAACCGTTCAAGACCTGCAACACCTGTCGGCGGAAAAGCGAGAGGCAGAGGCCGTGCGCCTCAGCACCGAAGAGGCGCGCAGGCCGTTTGAGTTGGAACAGGTGCCGCTCTTGCGCGTGAGTCTCCTGCGCTTGAGCGAGCAGGAACACGTGCTGCTTTTTGTCATTCATCACATCGTCTCGGACGGGTGGTCTATGGGCGTGCTGGTGTCTGAAGTGGCGGCGCTCTACAAAGCATTTCTTGAGAATGGCGCTTCGCCGCTCACAGAGCTTGCGATTCAATACGCGGACTTTTCGGAGTGGCAGCGCGGTTGGCTGACGGGCGAAATTTTCGAGCAGCAGCTTCAATACTGGAAGCGACAGTTGGGAGGCGCGCTGCCGCGGCTCGAACTGCCGACCGACCGGACGCGTCCAGCGCGGCAAAGCTTTAACGGCGTGGCAAGCTCGTTTGCTCTTCCGCTCGAACTGTCTGCGCGGCTCAAGCGATTGAGCCAGCAGGAGGGCGCGACGCTCTTTATGCTTTTGCTGGCATCGTTCCAGACGCTGTTGCATCGCTACACAAATCAGTCCGAGATAATTGTCGGGACGGGCATTGCGAATCGCAATCGCGCAGAGCTTGAAGGACTGATAGGCTTCTTCGTCAACACGCTGGCGATGCGCGCGGATTTTTCCGGCGACCCGACTTTCCGAGAACTGCTCTTGAGGGTGCGAGAGGTAACGCTCGGCGCGTATGCACATCAGGACTTGCCGTTCGAAAAGCTGGTTGAAGAGTTACAGCCCGAAAGAAACCTGAGCCGCAATCCTATCTTTCAAGTGATGCTCGCGCTTCAGAACGCTCCGATGCCCGCGCTTGAGCTGCCCGGCCTCACGCTCCGCACGCAGGAATTCGAGAGCCTCACGACGAGATTCGATCTTGAATTTCATCTCTGGGATTTAGACGAAGGCATCGGGGGCTATCTCTTCTACAGCACAGACCTCTTCGACGAATCAACCATCACGCGCCTGCTCAAGCATTTTAAAAAACTGCTCGAAGAGATCGTCGTAAATCCGGACGAGCGGGTTTCAAGAATTAATCTTCTGGACGTGGACGAGCGGCACATGCTGCTCCGCGAATGGAACGAGACGCGGCGCGAACATTCGCTTGAGCTTTGCGTGCATCATTTGTTCGAGGCGCAGGCGCAGGAGACGCCGGATGCGACAGCCATCGTCTCTGAGGCGGGTGAGAGCGTGACTTATGCCGAGTTGAACGAGCGCGCAAACCGGCTGGCGCATTACCTGCGCGCACGTGGCGTCGGCCCGGAAGTTTGCGTCGGCGTCATGTTGGAACGTTCGATAGAGATGATCGTCGCGCAGTTGGCGATTCTCAAAGCGGGCGGGGCGTTCATCGCGCTCGATGCGAGCTATCCCGCGGCGCGTCTAACTTTCATTCTCGATGACGCAGAGGCTTTGCTGCTCATCACTCAAAAGCGTTTAAGCAATCGCCTCGCGTCTCATCATGAGCGAACGCTGTATCTGGATGCGTTGATTGGTGAGATTGCCGCAGAGAGCGCGTTGAATCTCGAAGCTTCGGTGATGAAGGACAATCTGGCTTATGTGATTTACACCTCCGGCTCGACGGGCACGCCCAAAGGCGTCACTGTCGAGCACGGCGGCCTCGTCAATCTCTCTCTCTGGCATCGCCGCGTGTACGAAGTGACGCGGGCGGATCGCGCGACGCATCTGGCCGGATTAGCTTTTGATGCAGCCGTGTGGGAGTTGTGGCCGTATCTCACGACGGGAGCGAGCGTCTACCTCGTCGATGAAGAAGTTCGTTTGTCGCCCGCAAAACTGCTCGACTGGCTGGCAGAGCAGGCGATCACGATCTGTTTTCTTCCGACTCCGCTCGCGCTGGCAGCGCTGGCAGAGCCTTTGCCGCAAAGCCTGTCTCTCAGATTTCTCTTAACGGGCGGCGACCGCCTGCATCAATATCCGGGACAACCACTCGCTTTTCGTCTGGCGAACAATTATGGCCCGACTGAGTACACGGTGGTCACGACCCACGCGATTGTGTTTGAAGCAGGTGCGATTGTGAACGAAGCAGAGAGCCGCTCTCCTGCGCCGCCCATCGGTCGCCCGATTGATAACACGTGTATCTATGTGCTGGATAAAAATCTTGAGCCTGCTCCAATCGGCGTGGCCGGAGAACTGCACATCGGCGGAGCCGGACTGGCGAGAGGATATTTAAATCAACCCGCTTTAACGGCTGAAAGATTTATCCCGCATCCTTTCAGCGTCGAAGCGGGCGCGCGTCTCTACAAGACAGGTGATTTGGTGCGGTATCTGCCGGACGGGCAATTGGAATTCATAGGCCGACTGGATTCACAGGTCAAGGTGCGCGGTTATCGCATCGAGTTGGGCGAGATCGAAGCCGCTCTTCATCAACACGCAGAGATAGGCGAAGCCACTGTCATCGCGCGCTCTGAAACATCCGGCGAGAATCGTCTGGTCGCTTATGTCGTCCCGTCCAACAGAGTCGAGACGTTGCAGGACGAGGCGGCGGAGTTCGAGCGGCAGCATCTCTCGCACTGGCAATCGCTTTATGAAGATGTTTACAGGCAGCCTTCGGATGAGACGGACGCGGGCTTTAATGTGATCGGGTGGAACAGCAGCTATACGGGCTTGCCCCTTCCGGCTGAAGAGATGCGCGCGTGGCAGCAAGACATCATCGAACGCATACGCCTGCTCGACCCGCGTAATGTTTTAGAGATAGGCTGCGGCACGGGCCTGTTGCTCCTGCAGCTCGCACCGCACTGCGAGACTTACTGCGGCACTGATTTCTCCGAGAGCGCGCTCGATTATGTGCAGCGACAACTCTTGAGCGGCGAGCGTGATTTATCTCAAGTCGTACTGCTGCGAAAAATGGCGGACGACTTCAGCGAGATTGATGTGGGCGCGTTCGATACGGTAATTGTCAACTCGGTGATTCAGTATTTCCCTGACCTTGATTATCTCTTGCGCGTGCTCGCGGGCGCATTCAGAGCGCTCAAGCCGGGCGGCAGGATTTTTCTCGGAGATTTGAGAAATCATCGCCTGCTCGAAGCCTTTCACGCCTCCGTGCAACTACATCAAGCCTCAGCTTCGTTAACCGTCGAAGCCTTACGCAAGCGCGTCAGGCGAAGCGTTGCGATGGAGGAAGAGCTGCTCGTTGACCCGGCATTATTCCAAGCGCTAAGAGAGCGTTTCCCGCAGCTCGCTCATGTCGAAATACAACTCGAACGCGGCGCGGCGCATAACGAACTCGCGCGCTTTCGTTACCACGCCGTGCTGCACACAGCGGACGCTCCAATCCATCAAACGGCGACGCGCGTACTCGACTGGCAGCAAGAGGGAATGACGCTCACGCGTCTCCAGAAACTTTTAATCGAAGAGCAGCCAGCCGCGCTTGAAATCCGTCGCGTTCCTAACGCGCGCGTGCTGGCGGACGTGCGGCTCGTAGAGTTGTTTGAACAGCGAGACGATTCGCAAACTGCCGGAGAACTGCTTGAAGCCGCGAGCCGTTCAAGCCTTGATGCAGTTGACCCCGAAGATATTTGGGGCTTGAGCGAGTCTGTGCCGTTTGCGATTCAGCTTCGCTGGTCGGAGACCGACGCAGGGTGTTTTGACATATTGCTCACGCAACGGATCGAGAGCGCGTCGAATGACTCTCATGCACACTCTTTCAGCTTCACAAGTGAACAGAGCGGGAACAAACCTCTAAGCTCGTATGCCAACAGTCCCCTGCGCGGCGGACTTTCACAACGTCTCGTTCAACGCCTCAGAGATTTTCTCGAAGAGAGATTGCCCTCATACATGATGCCCGCGTCTTTCGTCGTGCTTGACGCTTTGCCGCTCAACGCGAGCGGCAAAGTTGACCGCAAAGCTCTGCCCGCTCCCGACGAGGCGCAAGCCGGAAGAGCGGACGATCAGGTGCTGTCGCGAACTGCCGTCGAAGAACTGCTCGCACATCTCTTCTGTGACCTGCTCCATCTCCAGAGCCTCAGCGTGTATGATGATTTCTTTGAACTCGGCGGCCACTCGCTGCTCGCCACCCAACTGCTCTCCCGCATCCGCGAAGGCTTCAAAGTAGAACTGCCTTTGCGTGTCCTCTTCGAGGCTCCAACCGTCGCACAGCTGGCCTCTCAAGTTGAAGCAGCGATGCGTGAGCGGGCGGGCGTCGAGTCGAAGCCACTGGTCAAAGTCTCTCGCCAGCAAACTCTGCCGCTCTCGTTCGCACAGCAGAGGCTGTGGTTTCTGTCCGAGCTTGAGCCGACCAGCTCTTTCTACAATGTGCCGCTGGCCGTGCGCCTCACCGGTTCACTTGACAGGGACGCGCTGAGGCGCACGTTGAGCGAAATCGTCCGACGGCATGAGAGCCTGCGAACAAGCTTTCCTGCCATCGGCGGCCAGCCCAGACAGGAGATTGCCCCCGCGTTGGAATTGGAGCTTGAAGTACATGAGCTGAGCCAACTACCGGAGCATGAGCGCGAAGCAGAAGCGATGCGGATGGCGACCCTGGAAGCCCGGCATCCCTTCGACCTCGCACATGGGCCGCTCTTTCGCGCCTCGCTGCTGCGCCTGCAAGACGATGAACACATCCTGCTCTTCACGATGCATCACATCATCTCTGACGGCTGGTCTATGAGTGTCTTCGTGCGAGAGGTGGGCGAACTATATCGAGCGTTCATCGAAGACCAGCCGTCACCGCTGCCTGAGTTACCTATTCAGTATGCGGACTTCGCGGTGTGGCAGAGAGAGTGGCTGAGCGGGGAAGTCTTTGAGCATCATCTCTCATACTGGAAGGAGCAGTTGGGAGGCGAGCTTCCCGTGCTCAAGCTGATCACGGACAAGGTGAGGCCGCGGGTGCAGAGCTTCAACGGGGCGAGCGCAGCATTGCGCCTGCCGCTGGGTCTGCTCGATAGCTTGAATCAGTTGTGCAAGCGGGAGGGAGCGACGTTGTTCATGGTGTTGCTGGCGTCGTTCAAGGTACTGCTGACACGCTACACAGGACAGACGGATATAGTAGTTGGCTCTCCGATTGCGAATCGCAACCGGCTGGAGATAGAGAACCTCATCGGATTTTTCGTCAACACGCTGGTGATGCGGACCGAGCTTGCGGGCGATCCGAGTTTTCGAGAAGTGGTGCGGCGTGTGCGAGCTGTGACATTGGAGGCATACGCGCATCAGGACATGCCGTTCGAGCAGCTGGTGGAACAGATGCAGCCAGAGC
>CAXTPS010000047.1:0-25385 GCA_964246305.1 uncultured Pyrinomonadaceae bacterium | reverse complement strand
CTCTTGCATGTTGTCAAGTCTAGCACCCTACCTCTTCACTGCGTAACATCAGTCATTAATAAAGTGATTGGATATTCCGAGCCACACTAACACTCATAGTATCCCCATCGGGTAAACAATGACTGACCCGCGAACGCTTAACGCTTCACATCCTGACGGATGGAATGAAGATGACTGGGAAGGGCTTCTCCTATCTATCCGCCAGAAGGAATGTACACCGTTTCTCGGAGCGGGAGCCTGTGCGGGCGTGCTGCCTTTGGGGAGTGAGATAGCAGCAGAATGGGCGGCTGAGTACGATTATCCTTTTCAAGACACCCACAACCTTGTGCGTGTAGCGCAGTATGTATCCTTCAAAGGATTGGCGAATACGCCGAAGCGCAAGATTAGAGATAAATTCAGCGACATGCTGCCGGATTTTAGCAACCCGAATGAGCCTCATAGAGTCGTCGCTGATTTGAATCTCCCGGTCTACATCACGACAAATTATGACGACTTCATGATGAAGGCGCTTGAGCGAGACTTTCCCAAAAGGAGTCCGAGACGAGAGGTCTGTCAGTGGCACATGGCGCGTCGTCGCAATCGGAAACTCGCGCCTAAGCCGATATTCAACCCCACACCAGATGAACCCCTCGTGTTTCACCTCCACGGTACTTTGGAAGACGTCGAATCCATGGTGCTAACGGAGGATGATTATCTCGACTTCTTGATGTACGTCTCCGAAGATCAGGGACTAATACCGCCGCGAATTGAGGAAGCATTTGCCAGTTCTTCGCTGCTCTTCATGGGGTACAGCCTTGAAGACATGAACTTTAAAGTTCTCTTCAGGAAGCTGGCGAGCTACATGCAGAGGAACGAAGGAGCACGCCACGTATCTGTACAGTTGGCGCCTAAAGAGAACGAGTCAACCGAGGAGCAGATTAATCGTGCCCTAAAACAGCGCGAGTATCTCGGAAGGCATCTTGACCGACAGAAGGTGAAAGTTTATTGGGGCACATGCGAGGAGTTCACCGCCGAGTTGCGGGAGCGGTGGGAGAAATTCAAGAGTGGCAAATAAACCCGAACCTTATGTTGGCCCGCGCCCCTTCAGCCGCATGGAGGAAGCAAAATTCTTCGGGCGAGAGGATGAGGCTGGTGAACTCCTATCCCTTATCATTGCTCATCCCGTGGTTCTTCTCTATTCAGAATCAGGCGCGGGGAAAACTTCTTTACTCAACACCATGGTAGTGCCGATGTTGGAGGGCCGAAATTCACAGGTGCTCGGCCCGGCACGCGCGGGCGGAGCACTGCCGCAGTGGATCAAGCACACAGACATAAAGAATATTTACGCTTTCAATGCGATTCTGAGCATGCGTGGGGAGTTATTAAATTCGCAGAGCGTTTGGAGTATGTCTTTTGCGGACTTTATGAAGACACAAGAGGCTGCCACTCAAGAGAGACACTACTCCCGTCGCGTGGTTATGTTTGATCAGTTCGAGGAAATATTTTCTACTCATCCAGAGCGTTGGAAAGATAGGGTGGTTTTCTTTAATAGCGTCAGCGACGCCCTTGAGCAGGACTCAAGCCTGCGCGTGGTCTTCGTCATCCGTGAAGAATATATAGCCCACATAGACTCCTTCGCACCGCTCCTGCCTGAAAGGTTGCGGACGCGATTCCGGCTCGAACGTTTACGTGAAGAAGCGGCTTTGCAGGCCGTGACCATGCCTTTGAAAGGTACGGGCTATTCTTTCGCGCCGGGGGCGGCGGAAAAATTGGTCAGAGACCTCGTCAGGGTTCCCATTGAATCCGCCGCCGGAACCGTGGAAGTCTTAGGGGAAATCGCAGAGCCGGTGCAATTACAAATCGTCTGTCAACGGATGTGGCAATCGCTGCCCCCCAGCGTTAAGGAGATTGATGAAAGCTTCATCGAGAATTACGGAAACGCGAATGATGCACTGGCGTCGTACTACAACGCCGGTGTCGAGAGAGCTGCGAAGAAAAGTAATATCAAAGAGGGTGTACTCCGGCGTTGGTTCGGGCAGAAGCTCATTACCCCGAATAGGACGCGCGGAACTGTGTACAAAGACACTTACGTGGAGAGCGGCCTAAACAGCGCGGCGATAGCGATCCTTGAGGACTTACACTTGATCCGGACTGAGATGCGTGGTGGCGCACCTTGGTACGAGTTATCACACGACCGCTTCATCGTACCGATCCTTCAATCCAACGAAGCCTGGTTGGCTAGCGTGCAGGGAGGGACATCTATCGGCCAAAAGCTTGAGGAGCTGGCACAAACTTGGGACTACGGCTCCATTATAAAGCAGACGAAGCACCTGCTGGATGAGGGAGAGTTGGGGGAAGCAAAGCGATGGGTAGACAGGGCTAACGCCGAAGGTTACGTCGTGAGCGACTCGCTACTCCAATTTATTCAGGCAAGTCAAAGCCACATCGAAGAGAGGTTACGCCGTCAACGAAATATTTCAGTCGTCATAACAACAATAGCTATAGCGTCAACTGTTGCGGTAATTATCTTGAGCATAGTGATATTTACACTGCGCGACAGCAACGAAATTACAAAGAGGGCGGAAGAGAAAGGATTCTATGCAGGATATTTATCCGACATACCTCCGAACGAATTTTATTCCCTTAAGTTGGCGCTGAGTGCGTTTGATGTCAACAGCCCGCCGGAGGAAGCGATTAAAGGACTGCGCAAGGCGATCACGGCGTTCGGCAATTCCATCTGGCTCAGAGGGATGGAGATGCCCACTCGTATTACCGGCGCGAAACTCTCGTCAGACGGTGCCTACGCAGTGGCCTACAGCGATAAGGAGGTTTGCGTATGGAAAACTGATACTGGAGCACTACTCCTTAAAACTACGAAGAAGGCACTTGAGGACAAATACGTCTCTGCCGAACTCACGCCGGATGGAAAGCGACTGGTTACTATAGTCAGTCTGAAACTTCCGCAAGCCCCGAATGATCAAACAATTAATGATACTAAGTCGCGCGAGTACATGATTGAGATATGGGACGTGTCAAACGTAAAGGACGGGGCGCTTTGGTCACACCCTGCAACAAATAAGAGCATTATCCTAAACGACCACAGGCACATGCTTGTCATTGACCCGGCGGGCAAGCCGTTCGTTCTTAACGCGGAAACCGTTAACGGCCCGACACCGCCCGGCAAGTACGAGATTAACCTGACCGCTCAAGAGGCCGAGAATATTGAGTCTGCGGTAGTCTTACCCAAGGAGTTGCGGCTTATCGTCGCGGGGGACGAGGGTGGTTTAAAGGTGTGGGATTTGCAGACTGGGGAACTTATCAAAACCCTTCTCCCGGAAGGGCATGGCTACGTTGGCTTCGCCGCCTTACGCTTTTCTCTCCCGGAAAATCGCCTGGTTTTTATAGCCCGGGACTGGGAATTGAGCGGGCGCGGGTACATGATATATACGTGGGCTCCGGACGCCTCTCAGCTCGGCAAACCAGCCACTTTCATGTTAGATGATTATTCCCCTTATTCATACATTTCAGCCGACGGAAAGAGACTTTTTGTTTTGACTGACGACAGTAATGATCATCTGAGAGTTTCGAGTTGGGACGTGGCGACCGGCAAAGAGAAATTCACTAACAGAGACTCGACAATTAAGGGTAAGTGGAGATATTGGCATAACGAGGTCGGAATGTTTCAATATGACACCGATAAAAAGCAATTGGTGTTCGAGGATTACGATACGGGTGAGACCTCGACGCTGTTTAGTTACATACCTAAATACGGTGTGATAGAGCTTGCCGACGTGTCGGCAAATGGCCTGGTGCTTGCATCAAGCGGCGAGACCCACATTTTCATCCGGCGGCGAGGAAGTCAGATGCTAAACGTCGAGAATTACTCTCCTGAACAATTAAAGGCTAAAGCATGTGAGCTTTTGCGCGGCCAGCCAGAATTCGAGGACGTAAAGACAATATGTAATTAGTCTATAAGGTGACGTGAAGATTTCCGATTATTAAGTTTAAGATGTCTCCTCTGCCTCACGCATTTAATAGTTCATATGACCCTAGTTAAAGATGCCGCTCGTTCATTTGAGAATCCTGTATGTTCCTAACAAGAGCCACCTGCGGGCTTCCCTCTCATGGCCGGGCTTGCCCGCCAGAGGTGTGGTGTAGTGCCAGAAGGGAAGCTTATAAATTGAGATGCCTCCTTGAATGTTAACATTTCTGATCTCTGAAAAATGTCCCTTCTCTGCATAGACCAGATATTGATGAGCCACAGATTTATTTGTCAGCATGACATGAAAATCTATATAACCGTCCCTGATTGATTCTTCTTCCGGGTGATGGTCATTGTGAGGCCCGGCATAATCTCCCTGCTCATAACAGATCGCCTGAAAACTCAGGTCTCTATCGAGCTTGAGTCCGGTCACGACCTCTGCAAAATCAGTGAAAGTATCCGACCTCATCATTTGTAATAGCCCGACCTTCTCTGCCGCTTTATAAGATCGCGCAACCCGCCGTTGAAGGAATGCCGTCTTGACATGCGATGTTTTATTTAGCATCTCAGTGTAATTCTCTTTCATCCCTGAGATTGAGTCCGGCGCTATTTTTCTTTGTTCGACAGACAGATGTTGATAGAGATGTTTGTCCAGCGCCTCCATACAATCAAACGCCTTCCTCTTATCTATCACCTTATCCAGCATGACGAAGTATTTGTCCGTCTGGTTGAAAAGAGAGTGAGCATGTTCAACTTCGCCCTTCATTATTCTGAGGCCGTAGGGCGTCAGCAGTTCGGAGAACTGGCGAGGAAATTTTTGCATCTTGATCCTTTCTTCGGGGTTGAAAAATCAAGTCAAGCTGGCTAACGACCGGATTAAACCTGCGCCGGGCGCAAGCATTCAATTTACATCAGAGGAGTCATCTGGAAAAGAATGCTATCGAGGCGTCGGGTGGACTGAGTTGTTGGGCGTGCCGCTGGATGGGGCAAGCCACTAAGGATGAATCTTCTCCGATTGACCTTGAATAATGTTAGCTAAGGCACGTAACGCTCGATTGACTGACTCTGAATCCGAAAAGACTTGCGCCACATCCGGGTCAAGCACCACGACGTGGCTGCCACGCGTAAAGCGGGCGGCATACTTGCCACGCACTCCGTCGCTAAAATCATACTCTGCCAGCATCTCTGGCTCGTGCTCATCATTCAATTCCTGATTCATATTTCTTCCTTTCAATCGCTGTCGATAAACGCGCGCTAATAATCCTGATTCTATCATCACGCTCAGAATGCACAACCACCAACTGACGCTGTTGACTGGATAATCCGGTGGTAACAAACCGATTCTCATCCTCAGAATGCAATGAGTCAGTGATAGTCAGTGAGAGGTGATCGAAGAAAACAGTTGCGGCTTCTTCAAAAGAAACACCATGCTTCTGAAGATTGGCTTCCGCTTTCTCGGTGTCTCACTCAAACTCTGCATCCATACCAAGAATATGCGCTCAAGCAATTTGTGAGACAAAGAGGAAACCGCCGCAGTCTTTGATGCCTTACCAGTAGCTTTACTGCGTAATACCTTTGACGCCGCTTTTGCAGCAGATTTTGAAGTGGTCTTGTTTCGTGCTTTAGTTTGAGAAAATGCACTTCCAGCAGAGGTTTTAGATTTCTTACCTGCTGATTTGCTGCGTAAGGTTTTAGAGGCTGCTTTAGCCGCCTTCCGACCTGTTACTTTACTTTGGGCATGAGGAATACTCCATCTAGATGATTAAGGAAAGCAGGCTATTTCTATCATAGAATTTAGCCTCTAGCAATATAAAACCACCTGATTACTAATGTACCGAAGCCTTTGGTTTAAGGCACTGTAGACGTGACTCGCTCCATGTGAGATGTGTTTGGCATACGCGTTGGCAGAGAGTGATTTTTTTATTGAAGCCTTGCTCCAATTTGCAGCAGGGGCGCTACGGATTGGAGCAAGGCGTGTGGAAAGATTCGCGGACGTGGCTTAGCGCGCGTGCATCTGAGAGTTTGCAGGGGAGAGACCCTGTTCGTTTATTGAATCGAGATGGTCAGCGTGTAGTTGGTCGGGCCGCCGTGATTGTCAATCACGATTTCCACGTCGCCGTTGTAATCGAGAGTCCGGTTATATTGCGTATCGTGTACGCTGCCCTGTGTAAAGTCCACCTTGCCGTTGCCCGAGCTGAGCGTCGCGCTCAGGCTCTGACCCGCGCTGGCACGAAGGACGTAGCTCCGCACGCCGCTTCTGCCCAATCTGCCCGATACGGTCGCGGAGTTTGTCCCGCGCCTGAAGCGCACGCGCGTCTGCGCCGTCAGGCTCGAAGCTGTCAGCAATACGATGGCAGCCAACGCCAGACTTTTCATCACTAATTTGTTCTTCATCTTCATCTCCTCCAAGTAGGGGTTTAAGTTCTAAATTCTTATACATTGAAGCGCGAACATCTTGCAACAAAGAGATGGACGGAGGGATGCGCACGAGTTGCGTTATGTGCTATATATACGCATCGCGCCATGCGTGAATCCGGCTTCTGTTTTTCACCTAATTCCCTTACATTCCAGACAATAAAGGCGTACCTTTAATGAAAACTTTTATTCTCAAATTTACCGGCAAACGTGCCATCAATTTTCTGTTACTGTGGACGGCTCTTTTGATTGTGCCCGCCGCCGCCGCGCAGGAAAATCTCTCCGCTAAAGGCAAGGAGATATATGAGCAGATCAAAGCGGCTTCGTTGACGGGCGGCTCTGCCGAGGTGCATGGCCTCTTGCTCAAGCGTGACCGGGGCGAGATGAATTTCGACGGCACTTTCTATTTCACCGCGCCGGTCGAAGGCCGCGTCACGACCGCCGTCTTCATCGGGCAGGGCGAGTTTCGCGCAGAGGCTCCGCCGGGTAAGTTTGAGAAGGATAATCTCAAACGTCTGACCGGCGAGGAGAATGTGCACACCGATTTTAAGACCGCCGTGCTCAGGTTCACGGATGACACTTTCGAGTTGATAGGCAAGAACAGCCACGCGGGCGGCTCTGACATAGAGAAGGCGCAAAAGCTCGCCGCAGAGCTTGACCCGCGAGTCCTCAAGGAGACGGGCGCGAATCTTTCCGCGCGCCTCACGCTCTCCATCCTCAACAAAGAGCAGCCCGGCTTCTTCTTCGCCAATTTCGACGGCGGCAGGCGCGGTCGCTTCAGTTACGTGCTCGATCACCAGAACCGTATCCCGGTCGCCAACTTCGGGATCAACGGCGGCGAGAAGGGACTGCTCTTCACTTATAAGGGCGAACTCTTCGGCAACGATGTCTGGCTGGCTTTCCATGCGCTCGACGATTACGGGCACAACGTTGCGCAGTATTCCGATGTCAACGACCTGATTGACATCACGCACTACGAGATGGATTTGGACTTACAGAACCCGACCGACAAGCTGAAGATCGCAACCAAACTCTCTGCGCAGGTGCTGCAACAGAACCTGCGCGCCGTCTCTTTCGTCATCGGAGAATCGCTCGGCGAATACGACAACGTGCGGTTGAAAAAGCAGATGCGCCTCAAGTCGGTTCGCATGGGCGCAGATGAGCTGGCAGCGGTGCAGGAGGATTGGGAAGGCGGGTTGACAGTCTTTCTGCCGCGCGCGGCGCAGGCGGGTGAAAAGCTGGTGTTTGAATTCCAGCAAGAGGGCGATTTTATCATGGACCCGGACGTCATCCGCGACTGCTACTATCCCGTGTCGAGCGAGAGCTGGTATCTACGGCAGGGTTATCTGGATCGCGCGACCTTCGACCTCACCTTCCATCATCGCAAGCGTTACAAAGTTGCCAGTGTCGGCCAGCGCATCAGCGAAGAGCCGGAACCTGAGAGCAAAGATTTCGTCGTCACGAAATACCACATGCCGGAGCCTATCCCGCTCGCGACCTTCGCGCTCGGCCCCTTTGAGCGTCACGCGGAGACGATCAAGATGGAGAAGGGCGGCGAGCTGCCCATCGAATTCAACTCGCTACCCGGCTCTTATGCGGAAATCAAGGAAGACTTCATTCTGGCGGAGATGAACAACTCCATCAGATATTTCAGCGTGCTCTTTGGCAAATATCCGTATCCGGTTTTTAGCGCCACCTTTCGTCCCTTCAATTTCGGTCAGGGGTTCCCCAGCCTCTTGATGATTCCGCCGACCGACCGCGCCAACAAGTACACCTATTCCTTTATCTCGCACGAGACTTCGCATCAATGGTGGGGCAACATCGTCGCGTGGCGCTCGTACCGCGACCAGTGGTTGAGCGAGGGCTTCGCAGAATACTCCGGCATTCTCTACACGGCGCTCAGAGAAAAAGGAACCGGCGGGAGTAACGAGCTGATCGACCAGATGCGGCGTTCATTAAAAGAGCCGCCGGAGACGGTAACCGGACTCGGCAAAGGAAGGCTCAACGATGTCGGGCCGATCATCCTCGGCCACCGGCTGAGCACCAACAAAACCTTCGGCGCTTATCAAGCCCTGATTTACAACAAGGGCGCGCTGGTGCTGAGGATGCTCCATTTCCTGCTGATGAATCCGGCGAACGGAGATGATAAAGCCTTCTTCGAGATGATGACGGACTTTGTCGAGCGGCATCGCAACAACTTCGCCTCGACGGAGGATTTTCGCGCCGTCGCCAGCGAGCACTTTGCACGCTCGCCCATCGGGCAGAAGTACAAGCTGAAAGACCTCAACTGGTTCTTCAATCAATGGGTCTATCAATCGCAACTGCCCGCCTATCAGGTCGAATACCAGATGCAGGATCAGCCGGACGGCTCGGTCATCGTGAGCGGCAGCGTCTTGCAGGAGAACGTGCCCGACGATTGGTTCATGCCGCTACCGATTGTCTTTTTCTTCAGCACGGACAAATGGGCTGCCGGGACTGTCTACGCGCTGGGGCCGAAGACGCCTTTTCAGATCAAGCTCCCGGCGAGACCCAAAGAGATCAAGCTTGACCCGCTGAAATGGATACTCTCGGAGAAGACCTCGATCAAGGGCAAATAGGAAGGAAGAGAAAATTAGCCGCAGATGAAGAGAGAGAGTCGCGGATTAAAGAGATAAAAATGATTTATCAACCCGCGTCCATCTGCGTAAATCCGTGGCCGGTTTTCTCTTTTCGCCTAACCGATTTTAATCGTCAGCATTGAGACGGAGCCGCCGTCAACTCCTTCTACCGGAAAGCTGACCTCATCGCCTTCTCTGCGCACAGCGATCACGTAGAGCAGCGGCAGATAGTGGTCGGGCGTCGGAGCCGAAAGCTGCGCGGCGCGTCCTAATTTTTCATAAGCCACGAGCGGAGCATCGTTGCCGCTCGACAAAAACTCGCGCGCCTGTTTTTCAAATCGCACAGCCCACTCGAAAGGCTCCACACGATGGCTGCCCCACGCGTAGGTGTGCAGATTGTGTATGAGGTTGCCGCTCCCCATCACGAGCACGCCTTCATCACGCAGGGGCGCAAGCCGCTTCGCCAGCTCGTAATGAAATTCGGGCGGCTGCGTCTCGTCTATGCTGAGTTGCACGACCGGAATATCCGCCGCTGGAAAAACGTGACAGAGCACAGACCACGTGCCGTGATCAAGCCCCCAGCTTTCGTCCAGCCCGACCGCCACCGGCGCGAGCAAATCCCTGACGCGCTCTGCCAGCACGGGGCTGCCGGGCGCGGGGTATTCGACCTCGTAGAGAGCGCGCGGGAAGCCTCCGAAATCATGTATCGTGCGCGGAGCGAGATTCGCCGTCACAGCCGTCGCAGGCAAATACCAATGCGCCGAAACACACAGCACTGCCGACGGGCGTGGCATCTGTTTTCCGATGGCCTCCCATGCATCTGTGTAACTATTCTTCAACACCGCGTTCATCGGATTGCCGTGTCCGAAAAAAATAGCAGGCATCAGCTCAGTCATTTGAAATCCTCAATTCACGCAATCCTGATAAGTGTATTTCCTGCCTTTGGGAATCAGCGTCATACAGTAGTAATCGCTTTCAAACACTCCGAGGTATAAATGGTTCTTGATCGGATAATCATAGGCGATGTACATATTTCCCATCTTTTCAAACCCGCGTTCAAAATAAGCTGGCTGATAGTTTGTGAAGGGCGCATTAAAGACGGCCAAGGCAACTTCACCCTTCCCCTTCACCACCAGCAGGACTGCGAAATCCTTTCTCCCGTCATGATTGAAATCCGCGACTGAATAATAAGGGTGAACCCTCTTTCCTAAATCCTGTCGCATCAACGCTAGATTTCCTTTGTCCTTGCAATCAGCTTCCGTGGCAGGGCGTAGCCACGCTCGATTAACCAGCCATTTTTTCAACGCGACACGATGTTGCGGCTGAAGGTGTGAGAAATAATCTTTCCGCTTTTGAGCGTCAGCGGGGCATGACGCGAGAGTGAGGAGCAACAGAATCAAGCACACATTTCCGGTTATAACTTTCATAAGACGAAGCCTCCTCTGTGAGTGTCATTGTACCGAAAGATTTATCCGGACACATCCGTGGATGCGACAAAGGCGGAGTTCAAACTCTGCGGCGGCAGTGTTTCAGTTTGAAGATTAAGCGTGTGAGAATTTCAGCAGAGGCAATCCGATGCTGACCGATCAGGCCAGTTCCAGAAGTCGCTTGACGGTTGGAATGAGCTCACGAGTTTCAGGCTTGACGAGATAAGCATTTGCTCCCGCCGACAGCCCTGCGTTTATATCAGACTGATGCGCCATACCTGAATAGATGATGATCGGCGTCTCCGGGTCAATCTTGCGAATATCCTCGCAGAGCGAAAAGCCTGAGACACCGGGCAACTGCCCGTCAAGGATATACAGGCTGAATCGCTCATGCTCCATCAGACTCAGCGCTTTGGCTGTATCGGCAACGGCTATCACATCGAGATTTGATAGCCCCAGCATAGTTGTCAGCAAATCGCAGATGTCTGCGCTATCATCTACACAAAGAATGCGTTTGTGGATGGACATGTAATGCTCTGAGTGGAGTAACGAAACCGCAAAGTGAAGTTTGCAGTCATCCCTATCTATGTACGCTAGCGCACACAGTATAACAGATTAACAATTTTCTCAATCTCCAAACCTTCTTTTTTCAAAGCTGAAGAGTTCAGACCGAACCGCGACCGGCGGCACGGCTCATGCGGAAGTTCGCTCGCATCTGTGTTATACTGCTCTCGCGTCAATTGATGACCTGTTCTTTAGAAAATTTACTCTCGACATTTGGATTTCGTGCGAACCGCCTTTCTCCTTGTGCCGTCTGTTGTTTCTTTAAACGCGACCACAAAGGAGATTCCAGATGTCTGCACTCGCAGCAGTTACACAAATTTCAAGCGAACAACTCTTATTCATCATTCGTACGCAGGCATACGTCTGTCTCCCGGCATGTGGCGTGGCTCGCAGCCCGTCTGCTTCATCCTACCTTTTGAGAGGGTACGGAAGATGAATCAGACGCAGAAAAACTATGCGCCGCAAACCTGCGCGTGGTGCAGCGGAACCGGAGAGCAGGCCATCACTCTCGGCTACAGCAGATCGTGTCTGGTGTGCGGCGGCAAAGGACATCTCCTGACGGCTCATCCTGCCGGACAGTGCCCGGAATGCAAAGGCTCAGGCAGACGCAACGCGGCTAATCCATGCCTGCTCTGCGCGGGAACGGGCTGGGCGCGTGCGGCGGTTAAGGATAAATGAAGAGTCGCAGCGAACATTTCCGGGAGTAGCCGCCGACACTATTTCGAGGTTTTTTTAGATGGAATCCCATTGCTTTAATTGCGGAAGAATTTTACTACTGCGAGACATCAGATGCCCCTCTTGCCACCGCTCTGCGATGCGTTGGCCGCAATTTCTCATCATCTCTGTCTTCGCATTGCCATTTATCTGTTACGTGTTCAGGGTCTTTTAGCAAACAGGCAAGACGCGGCCTCACATGTTTGCCCTTCATATCTATTCGATACAAACAGAACTTTGAGAGTCAAACTTTTATGTCTAAGAAAAACGAGAATATAACGAGCAACGGCACGGGCGAACTGACGGACATCGAGCAGTGGCCGGGGATAGATTCCAGATACCGGCTGATCGTCGTCGCGGCTTTGAGAAGCAAGCAATTACAGCGCGGCTCGCTTCCGCGAATTGATGCCGACCCGCTCAAGCGTAGAAATACCAGCATCGCGCTTGAAGAGGTCAAGCAGGGGCTTATCCCTTTCACCATCACCACTGACGATGATGTCGTAAGTTATCCAGTAGTGGTCGAATGAGCAGGCTTTTGAAGGTTCAAAGGCGAATCAGATGAACGGACTCCGAGTCTATATCACCCCCGACAACGCCGATACGCCGAACCGGCGCAGCGTCTTTTACAGCCGCCGCGAGGACGGGCCATATTATCGCTGGCGTTATGAGGAAGGGCTTGGGCAATGGCTTTTCTCGCGTGTGAATTCATTCGACCTGCCGCCCAAAGCCCTCTCGATTACGAGCTGGACTGCCGTCCCGACCGCCTTGCGCGTGAGGCTCAGCGAGCATTATCTGGAATAGGTTGAAGCAGTTCATCGAGCGCATGCAGTCAAATGCTTTTAAGGAGATAGTTGCCGAAAAAAAATATCGCCGTCAAGAATCAGATTCTCGCGGCTCTTCCGCTAAAAGATTATGAGCGCGTGCTTCCTGATCTGGAGTTCGTCTCACTGCCGCTCGGCGAGCAGCTTTATAAATCCGGCGATGTCATCGAGTATGTCTATTTTCCCGGCAGCGGCCTCGTCTCTCTGGTCACGCACATGAAAAAAGGCGTGACTATCGAAGTAGGCGTGATAGGCAAAGACGGAATGGTCGGCATCCCCGTCCTGCTCGGCGACGACATCGCGTTTGAAGAAGCCATCGTGCAGATAGCGGGTGACGCGATGCGTATGAGATCGACCATGCTCAAAAAAGTGCTGAAGAGAGGCCACAGCCCGATGCTCATCCAATTGCTGCTGTACACGCGCTCGCTCATGAAACAGGTCGCGCAGACCGCCGCCTGCAATCGCCTGCATACTGTCGAAAAGCGGCTCGCACGCTGGATGTTGATGTGCCATGACCGGATGGAGTCGGACGAGCTACGGTTGACGCAGGAGTTTATCTCCAACATGCTGGGGACTCGGCGCGCGGGCGTCAGCAACGCGGCCAACGGCCTGCAAGCTCAAGGATTGATCAGCTATTCGCGCGGCCTTGTACGCATCCTGAACAAGGCAAGGCTGGAAAAATTTGCCTGCGAGTGCTATCAGGCAATCAAGATAGAAAATAATCATTCATCAAGTGGGTCGGGCGGTGATGGCTTTTGATCTCTTGCACTCAACGCGCTTTTATAGTTCAGCAACTGTTTTAAAAAGCTCTTAGATTCATCAGCTATCGAGTCAGGACACTCTGTTTGAATAATCTTCCAAGCCCTCAAGCCATTCGCGGCTTGTCCCCGTTCACAAACCCTAATCTCAAGCACGACCGTTTCGCCGGGAGCGTCCGAATATTCCGCCTGACCGCTATGTACGATAGTGTACATAGGTGTATACTCCATTTCCGAACAATTCACTCTCGACATCTGGATCGAGTACCCAACTCCCTCCTTGTGCTATTTGTTGTTTGTTCCATTAACTGACGCGTAATCAAACTGTTCTCAATCTTTCATGATGGTCAGCACTAGCGCGGGAGAGTCTCTATGAAAATCTTACTTTATAACCCGGACAACGGCGTGACGCGTAACTTCATGCCGCATCTCTGGATGTTTCTGCTTCAAGCGATTACGCCTCCCGGCCATGAGGTGATCCTCATTGACGGCAATGCACGCGCGATGAACGATGATGAGATCGTGCAGTTTGCGCGTGAGCAGGGGATAGGACTCGTCGGCATCGGCGCGATGACGAGAATGGTGGCGAAGGCTTATCGCGTCGCAGATGCACTCCGCAAAGCGGGCGTGCTGGTCGTCATGGGCGGGCCGCATGTGACTGAAGTGCCGGACGAAGCTCTGGGGCGTGATGGCGGGTCTCGTCACGCAGACGCTGTGGCTCTCGGCGAAGCAGATGAGACGTGGCCGCTGATTGTGGAAGACGCCGTGCGCGGCCAGCTCAAAGATATTTACCAGCCTGAGCGCGACGCCAAAGGCTTAGACCGCAAGCCGAGCCTCCAACCGTATCCCACCATCCCGTGGGAGAAGCTAGACCTCAACCAGTTCAGCCTTATCCCGAAATTTCTGCGCTCGATGATGTCCAAGATGGGAGCCGGTTGGGGCACGTTTCATGTCGTGCCGATTGAGACGGGGCGCGGCTGTCCTTACGGTTGCGAGTTCTGCACGGTGACCGGATTCTTCGGCGACTCGATTCGGTTTCGCACAAACGAATCGGTAGTGGACGAGATGCTGCGCCTCAAGGCGCGCGAGCGCAAAGAGCGCGGGCAGATCGCAGTCTTCTTCATAGACGATAATCTAGCCATCAACATCAAGCGCACGAAGTCACTCTTGCGAGACATCATCGCTGCCGATGCACAGTTGCCGTGGGTCGCGCAGATCAGCGCCAACCTGTTGCGCGATGAAGAACTGATAGACCTCATCGCCGAATCGGGCGGCAAGTGGGTCTTTATCGGAATGGAGTCAATTGACCCGGCGAACATGGCCGATGTCAACAAGAATTTTAGTAAGCCCGGCGAATACGGCGCGGTGCTCGAACGCCTCGCACAGCGCAACGTGTATGCCATCACCTCTTTCATCTTCGGCATGGACAACGACTCGCAGGGCGTCGCAGACCGCACCCTGAACGAGATTCACACATGGCCGCCGGGACTACCGGTCTTCGGGCAACTCACGCCGTTTCCGGCAACGCCGCTCTATGACCGTTTGCAGAAAGCCGGACGGCTCGCGCGCCCGAAGCACTGGATGGATTTTGCTCCCTTCGAGATGGCTCACACGCCGCTCAAGATGTCGATCAAGGAGGCGCGCGTAGAGGTTGACCGCGCGTGGTCGGCTTCTTACAGCCCCGAGCGTAATGCTCAGGCGCTCGAAGCGATCAAACATGCTCCGCTCAAGTTTCGCATCATTCATCTGGTCTCGCGCCTCTTCTTTCACGGCATCTACTTTCCGCAAATGGGCAAGCGCGCATGGATAAAACTGCTGGCACAAAACCGGCGCTCGATCTTTAAGCTGACGAGAGAATCTGTGACCGCGTACCGTGCCGCACGTAAGAAAAACCGCGCGACCGCAAATGAAGTGGCGAATGAGGGCGGGCAGTTGCAGATTGTTGATAAGTAGAAAACCTGCAAGCGTTATGCAGCCCCTTAGTAGATGAGAGTGATGCTATCTGAAGGTTTCAGACCTTCCGCACACCCGGCGGCAGAGCCGCAACTATCCGCTGACTTTTTTCTGATGCTTCACGAGTAAGTTTTTTCGAGTTCAGGCTCCGGTCAGGGTGCATGGTTGCTTGCAAGTAGGCCGAAGAGTAGTGCATCATAGGGCTTGTTCATTCCTTCTCTCGCGCATCAACGGTGATGCGCCCCGCGCCTTCAAGAGTATGGCGGCGGCGTTCGGATAGTACGAGAGCAGGCTACATTTAACCGACAGAAGCCGCTCGCTTAGAGCATCCGAACCTAAAACCTTCGCTGCCACCGTTACATCGAAGCCACTTTGATTCGCAGCTTCTCAAAGCACCCTGACTGAAGGAAGGTATATCTCAATGTCCATCAAACTTTATGTAGGTAATCTCTCGTTCCAGACTTCGAGTGATGATTTGCAGCAGCTATTTTCACAGGCCGGAACGGTCGAGTCCGCTTCGGTCGTCGAAGACCGTGAGACGGGACGCTCGCGCGGCTTCGGCTTCGTCGAGATGGCGAGCAAGGAAGAGGGCGAAGCTGCCATCCAGCAGTTCAACGGCAAAGAAGTCAATGGCCGTAATCTGAACGTCAACGAAGCACGCCCGCGCGAAGATCGCGGCGGACGAGGCGGCGGTGGCGGCGGTCGTGGCGGCTTCGGCGGCGGCGGTGGCAATCGTGGCGGCGGTGGTGGACGCGGCGGTGGCGGCGGTCGTGGCGGCAGCGATTTCGGCGGCGGCAGCGGCGGCGGACATGGCACGCCTCGCTGGTAAGCTGAAGCGGTAAGCTTTCAGTCGAGACCAGCGAGCTTATTTCAAAAGCGCCCCTCGCAAGACAAAGTTTTGCCGGGGGCGTTCGATTTTTCAATCACACGGCGCGGCACGGAGTTGAGGAGAGAACAATGGCGACGGAAGAACAACATCTGTACAAGGTCGGGGAGCGCGTGGAAAAATTCTGCACCGTCTGCGAAGAGGAGCGCGGCCACGTTGTGGCGACCGTCACCAAACGCGGCCAGATTTCACGCGTTGACTGCCCGAAGTGCGGCACGCGCAGCACATTTAAGAGTAAGACGCGCGTGAGCGGCGGCGCGCGAGCAGCGGCTCAGGCCGGTGCGCCTTATGATCGCACGCGCACTTATCGCCCCGGACAAACCATCCTGCATCCCGTCTACGGCATCGGCGAAGTCACCGCTCTTATCGAGCCGCAGAAGATTGACGTGCTCTTCGCAGACCGCCTGCGCAGGCTCATACACTCGCGCACAGAAGGGCAGGCGACCTGATGCTCGAATCATCTGTGCGTCTGTTTTTAAAGCGACATTCTTTCATTATCTCTGGCGGTGATGTGCTATGGACGAGCGCAAGGTTTCAGGTCTGACAGTGTTAGTGGTTGAGGATGATGAAGATATTCGGCTGGTGATGAGACTGTCGTTAGAGGATTTCGGTTATCGCGTGGTCGAAGCCGGGACTGGCGAAGAAGCCGTCGAAGTCGCGTGGCGCGTCTGCCCGCATATCATTCTCATGGACTTGAGCCTGCCCGTGCTCGACGGCCTCTCTGCCACCAAGCGCATACGTCAGGACCCGCAGATGAAGGATGTGCCGATTGTCGCCGTCACCGCGCATCACGAAGGACAGTTTCGCGCCAACGCGCTGGCCGCCGGATGCAACGCCTACACGACCAAGCCGATAGACTTCGACTGGCTCAACGAGTTGATCGGACAGCTCCTGCCCGAAGACGGAAACAAATAAGCGCGGATAAAAGAAATGAGTTTTCGGCAGTTCTTAATCTTACTCATCTTGCCGTTATTCTTCGCTTTCCAGGCACCAGCGCGCCTTGAAAATTCGGGTACGCCGAAGCTGAAGATTATCGGCACGGTCATCGGCTATGACGGGAGCGTCTCGCGCTCGCTCGGCGTTGCTGAAGGTATGAAGTATGAAATCTTGCTGGTACGCGTAGACAAAGTACTGAAAGGGAAAGAAAAATCGAAATACATCCGTATCAACTACGTATATGGATATGATATTCCCCCGCTACCTGATGAGATATTTGACGGAGTAAAGCAATGGTCATTTGAACTCAAGCGAGATACTGATTATGACGATCCGTTGCGAGAGATGCTTTACGTTAGGGCTGAAGATGAAAAAGGGAAAGAGCTTCCCCCCGTGCCTGTTCTAGCTCGCGTGCCGGGAGCGGAAAATGAGAAGTTGCCTACTGAGGATACTATCATCCCGGCGTATAAACTTATCCCCGGAAAGTTTAGAGGATTACCAAAACAGAAATGAAGCCTTCCCTTCATTTATCTATCGAACAGAGAGCTTTGTTTTGTCGGGCGACGAAACGTGCGCTCTTTCGTTTCCGTCGTGTACCTCTTCTGATTGAACCCGAGCTTGCGGCAATGAACTTTGAAAACCTGTTCGACCAGCCTCCACTGCTCGCTCGTGCCGCGCATACGCGCGCCGAACTCGCTTGAGTTAAGCTTGCCTCCGCGCTCTTCTCTGATATGCAACATCACGCGGTCGGCTTTGGTCGGCAGACGCTCGCGCAGGCGTTGCTCAAAGTATTCAGCGACGCTTCCCGGCAATCGCAGCATGGTCATCCAAGCCGTGCGCGCTCCGGTCTTGTGAGCGCGTTTGAGCAAGTCAGGGATGTGCGAATCATTGAGTCCCGGTATCACGGGCGCGATGCCTATGCCGACCGGAATGCCCATCTCGGCCAACTCTTCCATCGCACGAAAGCGCGCATCCGGCGACGGCGCGAACGGCTCAAGGCCGCGCGCCGTTTCCGCGTCTCTGAAAGGAATCGAGAAATTCACCGAACAACCGGCCTGATTTGTTAACTCGCGCAGCAGCTCTTTATCACGGCGCACGAGCGCAGACTTTGTGACCAGCACGACCGGCTGTCGAAACTCAAGACAGACTTCGAGACATTGCACGGTCAGACGGTAATGCGTTTCGAGCGGCAGGTACGGGTCGGAGGTAAACGAGAAGGTCAGCGCGTCGCCCTTCCATGAAGGCTTCATCAATTCATGTCTCAGGAGTTCAGGCGCGCGGACTTTGGCGACTATCTTGCGCTCGAAATCCGTTCCCGCGCCGAAGCCAAGATATTCGTGAGTCGGCCTCGAAAAGCAGTAGCTGCAAGCATGCGTGCAGCCGCGATAGCAGTTGACGGAATATTCAAAGCCCACATCCGGACTTTTGTTATGCGTGATGATCGAGCGCGTCGCCGTCTCTTCAAACACTTCGAGCTTCGCTTCGGGCGGCTCGCCGATCCACTCGACGCTCGTGCTTAGCCATGGGTTCGGAGGGTTCTCGACGTAGCGCATCAGAGTTAAAAAAAGTTCCAAGTTCAAGATTCCAAGTCAAAGACAAGTTCTTAACTTGGAATCTGGAACTCGGAAGTTGGAACTTTTCATTAAGCAGCCTTGCGTCGCGGCATGGCGGCGCGTTTGGGTTGGAGTCCGAGCCGCTCGCGCAAGCCGGGACAGGCGTTAAGCTCTGCTTCCGGGATGCAGGGCGCGCAGACCCACTTGCCGTCGGAGTTGCGCATGTGCAGCGACAACGATGCGCGGCGGCAGGCTTCGCATTTGAAATCTTTGCTCATCTCTCTCAAATCCTTTTCGATAAATCTTTAAGCCGCACGCGCTCTCTGCCTGTGCGGGTCATATTCAAAGGCCAGATAGCTGCGCGCGATAAACTTGAGCACGGCCCTGACGTGTTTGCATTCGTAACCCGGCTCGGCGTTGCCGCGATAGACGAAGTCCGCGCAGGTACATGCGAGGTGTCGCGTCTGTGGCTCGCAGAAGAGGTGGTATTCGCGCTCTTGACCGCTCCCGGAAAATGCGATCCAGCCGTACGGCTCCGCCTCGAAAACTTTGACGCGTTCGCTCCGCGCGGCTCGCTGCTCCGCGGGCGTAAACTCATGAACTTTAGCTGTCTCAATCTTTTTCATACTCATAAAACCGTTCCTTCGCTGTGCAACTTCACGGAAAAGCATTATAGCACACGCGCAGCGTGGATGGAACAATGTTTTATGGGTGAAACAAGCATAAGAGAGGTTTAAAGTGATTTCAGATTTCAGATTTCAGATTTTGAGATTTCAGATTTGAAATTTGACCGGGAATTTGAGATTTCAGATTCCGAATTTGAGATTTTTCAGTGCTCCCTTGTGCCCCGTGTGGTTAATAACGCTCTCCGGCACTTGGCAAACGAGTGCCGGAACGGATAGTCTTAAAGCCTCAACAGAGCTATCAAGTCTTTTCACTTCGGTCAAAGGAGATTAGCCGATGGCTGTCATTCATCCTTTCCGCGCGTTGCGTCCGCCCGCCGAGCTGGCCGCGCAGGTGGCGAGCGTCCCCTACGATGTCGTCAACACGGAAGAGGCGCGGGCGCTCGCCGCCGGCAATCCGTGGAGTTTCCTGCACGTCTCGCGTCCTGAGATAGACCTGCCGCAGGGCACGGACATACACAGCGAAGAGGTTTACAAAAAAGCTTTAGACAATTTTCGTGAGCTGACAGAGCGTTGCCCGCTCAAGCAGGAGCCGGAGCCGAGCCTCTATCTCTATCGTCTCATCATGGGCGAGCAGGAGCAGATCGGCCTTGTCACTTGCTGTGCGGTTGACGAATACGATGACAATACGATTCTCAAGCACGAGAAGACGCGGCGCGACAAAGAGGACGACCGCACGCGTCACATGATGGCTCTCAGAGCGCAGACCGGCCCTGTCTTCTTAACTTATCGCGGCAATCAGAACATCGATACGATGGTCATGGAAGTGACCGTCATCGAAGCCATCTACGATTTCACTGCGCCAGACGGCGTGCAGCACACCGTCTGGCATGTGCCCGACGCAGTGCGTTTTGTGCAGGCGTTTCGAGACGTGCCCAAGCTCTACATCGCGGACGGGCATCATCGCGCCGCCTCCGCCTCGCGTGCGCGCTCCGAGATGAAGCAGCTACACGGCGACAAGCACACGGGCGAAGAAGAATATAACTTCTTTCTCGCAGTCCTCTTTCCGGCGGAACAACTGCGTATCCTTCCTTACAATCGAATCGTGCGCGACCTGAACGGCATGTCACCGGAAGATTTTCTGGCAGAGGTTGGAAAGAGATTCGAGGTCAGCGATGGAGCGTCGCCTGCGCCCGAATCGCGCGGGCATTGGAGCATGTATCTGGGAGGCCGATGGCACGGCCTCAAGCTCAAGGATGAGAGTGCGGCTCAAACAGATGACCCGGTCGCCTCGCTCGATGTGAGCATCTTGCAGGAGAACCTGCTCGATCCGGTCTTAGGCATCAAGGATGTGAGAACGGACAAGCGCATAGATTTCGTCGGCGGCATACGCGGCACTGCGGAACTCGAACGGCTCGTCAACGAAGGCGCGGCGGCAGTCGCCTTCTCGCTTTCGCCGACGACGATTGAAGACCTCCTCAGCGTCTCGGACGCGGGCAGCATCATGCCGCCCAAGTCCACATGGTTCGAACCCAAGCTGCGCGACGCGCTGTTGATACACAACATTTGAGAACTCAGGACTCAGAAGTCAGAAGTCAGAATGTAAAGGCTGGAACCGCTTTTATTCTGACTCCTGTGTCCTGACTCCTGACTCCTGCTTTTTATGCTTGAGACTCAACGACTGCGGTTGCGCGAATTCACGATGGATGACCTGGACGAGTTGGCGGCGTTGCGCTCCGACCCGTCGGTGATGAAGTATATCGGCGAGCAGTCGAGAGAAAAAGTTAAGGAGCGGCTGCGTTATTACATCTCGCTCTATGAGCCGCACGGGTTCGGGATGTGGGGAGTAGTGCATAAAGCTGATGCTAAACTTATTGGCTGGTGTGGGCTGATGTTTCTGGAAGAGACGCCGGAGGTGGAAGTCGGTTACGGCATTGCCAGAGCTTACTGGGGACAGGGATTGATGAGCGAAGCAGCGTCAGCTTCGCTGCGTTTCGGCTTTAACGAGATCGGCCTTGAACGCATTGTCGCCGTTGCCCTGCCGGAGAACACAGCCTCGCGGCGCATTATGGAAAAGCTTGGGATGAAGTACGAGAAGAACGTTCTTCATTACGGCTTCGACTGCGCCTACTACGCGATTGCGCGAGACGAGTTCCGGCCTGACGATTCTTTTTTATAGATTTCAAATTTGAGATTTGAGATTTCAAATTTGAGGTTTTCAATCTGAGATGCGGAGAAGGCAGTTTATGCGTGTACTGATCGCTGATAAATTCGAGCAGTCGGGGCAGGATGGCTTGCTGGCAATCGGCTGCGAGGTGTCGTATCAAGCGGACTTGAAAGACGAAGCGTTGGTCGCGGCTATCGTTGAGACGAAGCCGGACGCGCTCGTCGTGCGCTCTACGAAAGTCACGGAAGAGATGATGGATGCGGGCGCGCTCAAGTTGATAGTGCGCGCGGGCGCGGGCTACAACACGATTGATGTCGCGGCGGCCTCGAAGCGCGGCATCTACGTCTCAAACTGTCCGGGCAAAAACTCAATCGCAGTCGCGGAACTCGCCTTCGCTCTGATTCTCGCGCTTGATCGAAGGATTGCAGACAATGTGATTCAACTGCGTGCGGGACAGTGGAACAAGAAAGAGTTTTCCAAAGCGCGCGGTCTCTACGGGCGAACGCTCGGCTTGATCGGCGTCGGCAGGATCGGGCAGGAGATGATTCCGCGTGCGCGTGCGTTCGGGATGCACGTCATCGCATGGAGCCGCAGCCTGACGCACGAACGCGCAAATGCGCTCGGCATCGAATACAGAGAGAGTCCGCACAAGGTCGCGCGCGAAGCTGATATGGTGAGTGTGCATCTGGCCTTAAAACCCGAAACCCGCTCGCTCATCGGCGCGGAGCTTTTCAGCTCGATGAAGGAAGGCGCGTACTTCATCAATACCTCGCGCGGCGAAGTCGTGGATCAGGCCGCGCTCGTCGAAGCGATGAAGTCGCGTGGCATTCGCGCCGGATTGGATGTTTACGCAGCAGAGCCGACATCCGCCACGGGCGAGTTTACGGATGAGATAGCGCGGGAATCTAATCTCTACGGCACGCATCACATAGGGGCTTCGACCGAGCAGGCGCAGGAAGCGATTGCCGCCGAGACTGTCAGAATCATTCAGACTTTCAAAGAGACTGGCCGCGTTCCGAACGTCGTCAATCTCGCCGAGCGCACGCCCGCCACGCACATGCTCGTCGTCCGCCACAGAGACCGCCCCGGCATCCTAGCGCAGGTGCTCGAAGCCATCAGGGCTGCGAACATCAACGTGCAGGAGATGGAGAACATCATCTTTGAAGGCTCCGAAGCGGCAGTCGCGCGCATCAACCTCGAAGCCGCGCCACCCGCAGATACTTTGGATAAATTGAAAGCAGAGAACGCGGACATCATCGAGCTAAATTTGATAAATCTATAGAACTCAGGAATCAAAGCGAAACCTTGATGAAAAGCATGCTTTTCTTCCGGCTCCTGACTTCTGACTTCTGTTTTATGAAAACCACTCTTATCACAGGCGCATCGAGCGGTATCGGCGAAGCCTTTGCGCGCAGGCTCGCCGCCGAAGGCGGGAATGTGCTGCTCGTCGCGCGGACGGAAAGCAAGCTCGCGACGCTGTGCAGCGAGTTGGGGCGCGCACATAATATCAACGCGCAATACGTCGCGCTCGATTTAACCGAAAAGGATGCGCCCTCAAAATTGTTTGAAGAGACGAAGGCGCGCAAGCTCGATGTGGAGATGCTGATTAACAACGCGGGCTTCGGCTCGATGGGCGATTTCTTGCAGCTAGACCTTGAGCGCGAGCTTGAGATGATTGATTTGAACATCAAGGCTCTGATTGCTTTGACGCATCTCTTTCTCAAACCGATGCGCGAGCGCGGTCGCGGCTCGATCATCAACGTCGCCTCGACCGCAGGCTTTCAGCCCGTGCCGTACATGACGACTTATGCCGCGACCAAAGCCTTCGTGCTCTCTTTCTCTGATGCCCTGTGGGAAGAGAATCGCGCGCACGGCATCCACGTCATGGCGTTGTGTCCGGGCGTGACGGACACGAATTTTTTCTCTGCCTCGGAGATGAACCGTCCGCCGATGCGTATCTCGCAGACGCCGGAACAGGTCGTGGACACCGCGCTCAAAGGCTTGAAGCGCGGGCGGGGGCACGTCATCTCAGGCTGGGCCAACTATTTTTTGACAGAGTCCGAGCGACTCGTCCCGCGCTCGCTCGTCGTGCGCATCGCGGGCAAAGCCTTGCGACCGGGTAAAAATAGTGATGAGTGATAAGAGAGGAATACAGGGGTCAGAAGTCAGGAGCCAGAAGGAAGAGGCGGAAACCCTCTGTTATCTCCTGCTTTATTCTGGCTCCTGTATTCTGACTCCTGTCTCCTGCTTTTCTTATCACTTATCATTTCTTTGAGGAGATAATAATGACGGAGAGAATCTTTAATTTCAGTGCGGGGCCTGCCGTGTTGCCGCAGGCGGTTCTGGAGAAAGCGCAGAGCGAGCTGGTGAGTTTGCCGGGCGTCGGGATGAGCATCATGGAGATCAGCCATCGCTCGAAGACTTTCGACGAAATACACATGCGCGCCGAGAACGGCATACGCGAGTTGATGGGTGTGCCGGAAAATTATCACATCCTTTTCTTGCAGGGCGGCGCGAGCTTGCAGTTCTCTATGATTCCGATGAACCTGCTTTCAAAGGAAGCGAGCGCGGACTATATCGTGACGGGCAGTTGGGGCAAGAAGGCCGTCAAGGAAGCGAAACGCGAGGGCGCAGTCAACATCGCGGCCACGACCGCCGACGGCGGCTTCACGCGCGTTCCTGCGGCAGACGAATTGAAGCTCGATGCGAATGCGGCCTACGTGCATTTCACCTCGAACGAGACGATTGAAGGCGTCGAGTTTAAGCAGGAGCCGGAAGCGGGAGATGTGCCGCTCGTCTGCGATGCTTCGAGCGATATTATGTCGCGCCGCGTCGCGGTGGAAAAATACGGACTCATCTATGCAGGGGCGCAGAAGAACATGGGGCCGAGCGGCGTCACGCTCGTCATCATCCGCGACGATCTCTTGGGTCGAATCCCGGACGGCCTGCACACGATGCTCGACTATCGCACGCACGTCGAGAACCATTCGCTCTACAACACGCCCAACACTTTCGGGATTTATATCATCGCGCTCGTCTGCGAGTGGCTCAAAGAGAAGGGCGGGCTTGAAGCGATGCAGCGCGAGAATGAAGCGAAGGCAAGGCTGCTTTATGATGCGATTGACGCGACCGGGTTTTATCGCGGCCATGCTGACGGAGATGCGCGCTCGATGATGAACGTCACGTTCCGTTTGCCTTCGGAGGAATTAGAGAAGAAGTTTGCGAGCGAAGCCACCGCAGCAAAACTGGACGGCCTCAAAGGGCATCGCTCGGTCGGCGGCATACGCGCCTCTATCTACAACGCGTTCCCACGCGAAGGCGTCGAAGCTCTGGTGTCATTCATGCAAGAGTTTGAAAAGAAGAATGGATAAGGGAATTTGAGATATTGAGATTTGAGATTGAAAGGAAATTTAAGAGCTGTAGTTTTTATCCAATCTCAAATCTCAATATCTCAAATCTGGGATTGGCTTATGAAAATAACACACACGCTTTTCACCCTCGTTCTGTTGTCTTTGACCTTTGCGCTTCAGGCGCAGACGGGCGCGGAGAAATCAGGCTCAATCGAGTTGCCGCAGGAGAAGCATCTGCGAAACGTGAGGCAGCTCACCTTCGGCGGCGAGAATGCGGAGGCATATTTTTCGGGAGACGGGCGCGAGCTTATCTTTCAATCGAAGCGCGACGGGCGCGAGTGCGATCAGATTTACGAGATGAACGCGGACGGCTCGAATGTGCGTATGGTCTCGACCGGGTTCGGAAAAACGACGTGCTCGTATTTCTATCCGAACCGGAAACGCATACTCTATTCGTCAACGCATCTCGGCGCGAAGGAGTGCCCGCCGCCGGTTGATTACTCGAAGGGCTACGCGTGGGCGATTTATCCGTCTTACGATATTTTCACGGCGCGTCCTGACGGCTCGGACTTGAAGCAGTTGACGAAAACCATCGGCTACGATGCGGAGGCGACCATCTCGACCGATGGACGAAAGATAGTCTTCACTTCGATGCGCGAC
>CAXTPS010000046.1:0-27424 GCA_964246305.1 uncultured Pyrinomonadaceae bacterium | reverse complement strand
CCGCCAATGAACAAGGCCATGAGTATACAAACATTATCAGCTTTGGAAAACGCTATTGAGCCTTATCTCAGTGTCGGCTATGTCATTACTTCGCAGGCTGACCTCTCAATTACGCTCCGCGCGCCAGCTCGCAGATTCGCTTGGATATTATTCCTGCTTAGTCTCTTGATCGCCTGGCCGGTCGCTCTCATTTATTTGATCTGGTTCAATCAGCGCAGAGACAGAACAATCTGCGCTCGGATAACCTCGCAGGGCAACATCGAAATCATTGGTTTCACCCTCAGACTTTTTCGCAAGGAGAGACGCTGGCAGAAAGTATTTGATTTCGTTTTCGTCATATTTGTCATATTGCTCTCTGCATTGATTAGCTTTCTGATCCTACGCTCCAGAATTCGCTAAAGCAGCTCATCACAGCTACCGAACGGAAGATATGACAGTCGAAAAGATAGGCGATTGGGAATACATCTCGGTTGATGAAGCCCGACAACAACTAGGGCTGGGCTACAAAGATATGGCTATGCTCCTAGATGCTAAAGCTCTACGATTACGCCGAGATTATCGTGGTCAGACTATCCAGTGGGTGCTGGCAGAGGACGTTAGAGATGCGGTTGCTTATCTGACACGCTATCGGGAGGAAGAGAGGAAGAGGCTTGATTCCCTCTTTTCCACCAAAGGACGTGACGAGCAGGAAGAGGATAAATCAGAGACCATTGAAGGACCCTTTTTCACTTTCTCCCCTACTGACATTGGCACACTTCTGATGGCCTTAGTTTCTTATTTTGATGCTGAGCGTGATGTGTATTTTGGACTCTTTGATGATCGTGGAGATATTAGAAAGACAGTCGATGTTATATCCCGAATTTACCTCTGGCTAGAAAAGGATGCTCAAGCCGGGCGTCCTCTGACAGAAACTATTGATGAGATTTACGAGCAGCGGCCTGATGAGAGAGCCAGAAGAGAGGTCTTCCTGTACCTGCTAGAGAAGGCTCGCACGAGAAATGCTAAGCGATAAACCTGAACTCGGCAGGTCGTCATCCAATCATACTTAGCGAGTGATATTGAACTCGGATCGGCATCATAAAAAGTAAGCCATCTGCTTGTGGGAAGAAATATTTTCTATCTCGGTCAATACTCAAGAGCAGTCCTAAAGCATGGAACTTCTGTTTGACAGAAGTTCCATGCACCCGCTTTATCAGACTCTAAATGAGCCTGATAAATGCGGCCTTCGGGTAGAGGTCAACAAGTGTTGTTAAGCCCTCTAATCTCAAAAAGTGAATAGAGCCTTATCGTGTTGTAAGTTAACGTCTGATAATTAACCTCAACTATATCCCCCCACAAATCAAGCACTTACACGGCGTACTTGTCTCTCCCTTCAGAGACCTACTACCACCAGCAACACCCTAAGGTTCATTTTATATCTCGTCTCACGAACCAGCCAGCAACACAATTTCGTCCAATTTACTTAACACACTTCTCATCATAAACAGCATCCAAATCTTTCTACCCGAAGGAAGCACTTTTCATTAATGCTTAACATTTGATGGGCTTTCGCTTACTATTCTTGTGCAGCCGTTAGGAACGGTAATTCCGGCTTACTCCGTCATACGTATCCGGCTGCTCTTCACTTGCGAAGACAGCACCTCAGTACTCTAAGCGTCATTCTCATAGGAGATCTTTATGGACAGCAATGATCCAGACCTTCACGACGTGCCTGAAGCATTCGACGTGTACGAGGAGCCAGACGAGCACCTTGACCCTTCCATTGACCCTTCAATCTCTGACTCGGACAACATCACTACAGCTCCACCGCCTGAGCCGGAAGAGAAAATAGCGGTCGAACGGCAAGTCGATTATCTCGATCTTCAGGGGCTGCACACTCTCTCTGATCCCGTTATTGAAAAGACCCGTATTCGGGTGCGCGTCGAGCAGATTCTACCTCCGGCCTGTCCGGAGTGCGGCTGCGACACCGATCTGTTCAAAAGTAACGGCACCCGCCGCCAGTTCCTGCTCGATGAACCACGCGGTACGCTTAGTGTACGAATTGATCTGCGTCGCCGCAGCTATAGTTGCAAAGCGTGCGGCACTTCTAAGCTTGTACCTCTCGATTGCCTCGCCGAAAGTCGGCGCATGACCCGCAGGCTCGAACTTTACATCCAGCGTAAATCACTCCTGCGGCCTTTCCGTGAAGTCGCGCATGAGAGCGGGGTGTCGCCCAAGACGGTGCGCGAGATATTCCGCGAACATGCCAAAACGTTAGAGGGCGAAAGGGAGAAGAAATTCCCTATGCCGCGTGTCCTCGGACTTGATGGTGTCTACATCAAAAGTAAAGAGCGCGCCGTCCTCACCGATCCCGAGCGCGGGCTAGTCATCAACCTCGTGCCTACCGTCAAAGCCGAGTTGCTGGGACTCGCGCTACACAGCATGACCGGAGGCGAACGAGTTGAAGTCGTGACTATCGACATGTCACACGGGCTGCGCAACGCGGTGAGCCAGGCGTTCCCGCGAGCGGCCATCGTCATTGACCGCTATCACATCCAGCGCATGGCTAACGAGTCCGTAGACAGGATACGTCACCGCCTGCGAAGGGAGATCAAGCGTACTCGCGGAGGCGTGCAGATGTGCCATCGGAAGCTGCTGCGTAAGCACCAAGGTCAGCTTACCCCGGATGAGCAGATGCAGATGGAACGATATTTTGAGCTATTCCCGGATTTGAAAATGGCTTACGAGACCAAAGAAGCCTTCTTTGCCCTTTGGCGCGCGACTGGCAGCATTGCGGCCAAAGTCCTGTATCAAGAATGGCTAGCGGCCTGCCCATTGAAAGTCGTCTCTGACTTCAAGCCTTTGACCACGGCGATGGATAACTGGGGCGAGTACATCTTCAACTACTTCGACCATAAGCACACCAACGCCTTCACTGAGGCTTCCAACCGCAGGATTAAGGACATTCAGCGGGAGGGGCGCGGCGGCAGTTTTGAGACCGTCCGCTACAAGGCCATCTTCGGCACGCTGCTGCGTCAGGAATTGAAGGCTGCGAGGGAGCTGGATCTGGGTCACGCCAAGCGGCAGGGCACCCCACGGGCCAAGGGACCGAAGCCGCAGGCCGCCGAGGAAAGCGCCAATGCGGTATACATCCGTCCGCTGCCGGTCGGGCTACAACTGGCTCTCTTTTGAGCCTATAGCTATTGGGAGATGGATGATGGGTGCTGGTGATTGATTCTTACCCTTTATGCGTTCTGATATCGACTCTCGATTTGAGAATCATGGCTGCATCGTTTCATCGCGCCATTGGGATGTTCGGGGGTGCTGATTCTGCGCCAGCCATTCGCGTCGCAGAGCTGGCAGGCCCCGGTCGCCGTCTTCACTTCCTTTGACTTGGCCGCCTCCTTTTTCCTCTCCCGCTCCTCAAGGTAGGCAACGGGCAGGGTGTAATTCCCTTCTATTGCGGCGATAAGCCACCCTGCGGCGTTTTTTCTAGGTTGCCCCTCCCTCCGGTATGGGAAAGCCGAAATCTGCGCTTCTGCGGCCTCTCTGTGCGTTTTCACGAGGCTTCTGGCCTTCTCCTCTGCCACTCCAACCTGAATGAGTTTAGAAACGAGCTGCTCTTCCTCCGGCGCGAAGGTCAAAACGGGTTCGGGGAACAGCTCCAGCTTCTCTTCCGGCAGGAAGCTCTGTTGGACCGCGCTCCGCTCGCTATGCTTGATCCTCGGAACCGGCTTTCGCTCAAAAGCGACGTGTTGCCCCTTAGCCCGCGCGCCGGGAACATAGATCATCAACCAGTCCGGTTCTCCTCCCTCTCCCATAATCTTCTCGAACTGGATTTTTTCGATGTACTGAGCCGCAAGGTGCGGGCGGTGGAGCTTGTACATCTGCTTTTTGACGTGATCCCAATCGGTATAGCGGGTCTGCGGGGCATACATGCAAAACTCGGAATAGAGCATCTTGGCGCTGGTTCTGTTCTTCAGGGCGGCGTACATCTGATAGCTCAGCAGCTCGTAGAACCGTTGCGCGCCGGGCGTCAATTCTTGCATGTAATCAAAGTCTAGTGGACGGTCTATCGCGTTGTTGAGGATTTCGCGGTAGATGTCGTGGAGCACTATATAAACGGCGTCTGCCTTCTCCCCACTCGGTAGCTTCTCTCCTGTGAAAATGACCCCGTAGCGGGTATCAGCTATCTCCGCGAAAGCTTCATTACCGCCCTTCGTCTTGTAACTAAATTTCGCCCTGATAGCAGCAAAGGCGTTTTGAAGCAGCGCCCTTTTGACTGCGTTCGTATTTTTCTCGCCCGATCCGGTTTGCTGGGCTATCTCCGTGAGGCTGCCGAGTCTGATCAGTTTCGGGAGCGGCTTCCCCTCCTCCTCGATCTTCCGATTAATGATAAGCGTGTCAAGCTTGTAAGCGAGCGGGCTGGGCTGGCCGTACTCACTATTGTAAGAAACCCTCCACTGCGTCTTAAGCTCCCCGTTCGGCTTGGCGACTTTGATAGAAATACTGATGCTGCCCTTCTTGGACAGACGATGTACGGGGAACCTGGAGAGAGCGGTTTCGGTTCGGATGATCTCTTTGGGAGTGAACTTTTCTATCGCTTGGCTCATCGCGTTTTGGGTCTCGTTTTAACCGGCAACGGCCACAGCAACAGCAGGCTTCTTGTTGCTGTTGTTAATACAGTAGAACAAAGTAAATAAGTAGTGTGCTCGATCCGGCTTTATTAGCACCACTTAACCTCGAAATCGTCTCCCCAAATAAGGTGATTCGTCTCCCCAAGTAAGGGGGACTGTCTCCCCAAATAAGGTGATTCGTCTCCTCAAATAAGGTGGTTTGTCTCCCCAAATAAGGTCTGGTTATCTATCCTATACGTGCCTTAGCTGGCAAGTTTTTCCTCAATTAAAGAGTTCAAGCTTTTGCCTTCCCGCTTAGCTTTTGTGTAAAGATTCCTATGCAGATCAGGCGAAATTCTGACGACAAAATTACCGGAAAACGGCTTGTCCGGTTCTTCGCCTCTTTCCGCACAAAAAGCCAGGTAATCATCAATCGAATCCCGAAAGGCTTTTTGGAGTTCTTTGACAGATGTTCCCTGAAAAGTAATCACATCACGAGTGTTCACAACCTCACCGTGAAAGATGCCGGCTTCCTCGTCAAACTTAACCGCTCCCTCATAACCTTTGTACTTCATAAAGCTTCTCCGTTAATCGTAATGCCCGCTTCTGTGAGAAAGCGGCGCATAGAGACCACCGCGCCCTTGTCTGTCTCTTTCTGAGGGTGCGGACGATGAAAAACTGCCCTTACACTATTCAAGGCGAGCCGCACCCTTGAACCGCTCCCTTCACTGATTTCAGCTCCCAGAGCTATGAGCATCTTTTCAATATCGCTCCATGCAATATTGGACTTAACAGGGTCTTCAAAGACTGCCTGCAAAGTCTTTCGATGCTTCTTATTCATTGGGCTATAGTATCAATTCCTGATACTAGGGACAACACCTATTTTTGAGGAGGGATTTTTAATGCTGTTACTGTAACTTATCAGTGTGGATATTAACATGATATATCTTTGATATTACCCTGATTCCCTTTCAAGCTTCTCTAAAACGGCCTCAAGCAGCCATGTATGACGCGGCGTCTTGATGCGCCGCGCCTGCACACTGGCGTCAACTTTTCCCAGAATGTCCTCTGGCACTCTGAGAATAACCGGCACAGTACCTGTCTCCTGCCCGCCGTTCTTCCCACCGACGCTTCCCCCTTTGTTAATGAGAGCGTCCACGTCAACGCGCTTCGCGACGGTACCTGATGATTGCTTGGGCTTTCGTGAAATCGCCATTACGCTCCTACTCCTTTCGGCGCTGATACGTCTTTGGTATCAAAAATATATCTATATAGCATCATCATCTCTTCCGTGGCTTTCGCATCCTGGGATTTTATTTCAGTGACGGCCAGCCCTGCTGCTGCGGCGTTACTGAACGCCTTCCGCGCGCCCAAAGGAGTCTCGATGAATGAGAGTGATTCGGTTTCCCTCAGAACTTCCGCCGCGTCGTCGTTGTCCTGCCCTCGCGGATCGGCACGATTAATGAATGTGTACGCCTGAAGGTCCGGGTTAGCAGCCTGCATCTCGTTCACCAAGCTTGAGACCTTTTCAAGCGTCCACACGTCGAATGATCGGGGCACGAAGGGAACTAGCAGGAAGTCGGCGACGGTGAGTGCAGCGCGCTGGCTCGTGGTGTCGCGCCCGCCTGTGTCAATGATGATATCCTCGTACTTGTTTGCCAAGCGCTGAGTCTCCGTCCGAACGGCTGCGCCGGTGAGCTTGATGCTCGTATATCCCGCACCATCGGGGCGACGCTCGTTTCGTATGATCGTGAAATCGGTCGAGGTCTCCTGATCGTCCGCGTCAATAAGCAGCACGTCGTGTCCTTCCGCACTCCTTATCACAGCCAGATTGGTCGCCAATGTCGTCTTGCCGGAGCCGCCTTTAATACCGCCTACAACGATTATCATAGAGACGCCCTCACGAAATAAATTTGAAATCAGATAAATATCATTTTAGAATCAGACGCGCAAGTCTTTTATTCGAGGCAGTGGCGCGTTATGGTAAACTTGCTTTTATTTAAGGTGAAGGATAACAGTTATGACCATCACGATTGACTTACCACCGGATGTTGAAGAGTCCGTTAAAACACAAGCAGCCAAAGAGGGCTTGCCGCTCGAAGACTATGTTACGTCACTCGTCCAAGAGGGAACTCAGAGACGGGACCGGATAGACCTTCTGGCGGAGAAATCTTTTGATGAAATCCTTGCCCCGTTCCGTCGCAATGTTGAAGACAGTGGGATGAGTGATGAAGAACTGGACGATCTCTTTACTAACACTCGGAAAGAGGCTTCTCGCGCGAGGAAAGAGAGGGCGCGAGGGTGACTGAGAAGCCCCGTGTCGTTTTTGACTGCAATGTTCTCCTCCAAGCCGCTGCGCGAGAAAAGAGCGTCGCGGCTAAATGTTTGAATTTGGTAGAAAGTCGTCTCATCCAGCTTTTCGTGAGCAGAGAAGTCCTTGCCGAGGTTGAAGACGTATTAAACCGTCTAGAGATACGGGCGCACTTTCCCGACCTCAGTGATGAGATCGTAGCCGCGTTTATTAAACGCTTACAGAATCTCTCTACGCTTGTTCGGCTCGTCCCAAAGACATTCAGCTATCCCCGTGATGAAGACGATGAGCCTTACATAAACTTGGCAGTTGCAGCAGGCGCGACTTTTATCATTAGTCGTGATAAAGACCTGTTAGATTTAATGACAGGCTATGCTGATGAATGTAAAGAGTTTCGCCAGCGCTTCAGATCGCTCAGGGTGGTTGAGCCAGCCGAGTTTCTAGAATTGTTGGAATGAAGTGAAGATGGGTAGATGCTACTAGGAGGCTATATCACGATCTGCTCAATTTCATCTGAACTGATAACATCGTTCGTCCGGTCGTAGATGATGCACGGTTTCTCGCACTTTCTGGCCTTCAAGGTCAAAGATTTTAACAATTCACCGAAGTTACTCTGGTTGCTTCACAAATCGTCACTGAGAAGTAAAGAGATAAAATCAGCTTGTTATCAGATTGATACCAGAAGAATATCTTTATAATATCAAGCTGTTAAAGCTAACATCTTTTCAGGCACACAGTTTACCCAGCTAACTACGGTAAAAATATTTCATACAGGATCGCATACGTGTTCGAACAAGCCTTCAAAAACATTGATGATGTTCTTCGGAAAGAAGCCGGTTGCACGACCGAGCTTGATTATACCGAGCAGACCTCTTGGCTCCTTTTCCTGAAATACCTCGATGGGTTAGAGCAGGACAGGGCATTGGAGGCCGAGATGGAAGGGAAGAGATACGCTTTCATCCTCGATGAGCCTTATCGTTGGGAAAGCTGGGCCGCGCCCAAAGGCAAGGACGACAAGCTCGACCACAACAAAGCGCAGACCGGCGACGATCTGCGCGATTTCGTCAACGATAAGCTCTTCCCGTACCTGCACGGATTCAAGCTGAAGGCGACGGGGCCGAACACTATTGAATACAAGATCGGGGAAATCTTCGGGGAGATAAAGAACAAGATTTCCAGCGGATATAACCTGCGGGAGATCATAGATCACATAGATGAGCTGCGCTTCCGCTCGCAGAGGGAGAAGCATGAACTGTCGCATTTATATGAAGCGAAGATCAGGAACATGGGCAACGCTGGCCGCAACGGTGGCGAGTATTACACTCCGCGTCCGCTCATCCGCGCCATCGTGCGTGTCGTGCAGCCCCAGATCGGCGAGCGCATCTATGACGGCGCTTGTGGCTCGGCGGGCTTTCTGTGCGAGTCATTCGACTACATGAAGAGCAAGCCCGGACTTACTGTCAGGGAATTCGAGGCTCTTCAGAAGCGCACCTTCTACGGGAAGGAGAAGAAGTCACTTGCCTACGTCATCGCGATCATGAACATGATTCTGCACGGCATAGAGGCTCCGAACATCGTACATACAAACACGCTGACGGAGAACCTTGCGGATATACAGGAGAAAGACCGCTTCGACGTGACGCTGGCGAATCCTCCGTTCGGCGGCAAGGAGCGCAAGGAGGTGCAGCAGAACTTTCCCATACGCACGGGCGAGACGGCGTTCCTGTTCCTGCAACACTTCATCAAGATACTGAAGGCGGGCGGGCGCGGTGGCGTGGTCATCAAGAACACTTTTCTGTCGAACATGGATAACGCTTCTGTGAGCTTGCGTAAGCTGCTGCTGGAGAGTTGCAGCCTGCACACGGTGCTCGACTGTCCCGGCGGCACGTTTCAGGGCGCGGGCGTGAAGACCGTCGTGCTGTTTTTCGAGAAGGGAACGCAGACGCGCCAAATCTGGTACTACCAACTCGACCCCGGTCGCAATCTAGGCAAGACGAACCCGCTCAACGACGCAGACCTTGCGGAGTTCGTCGAGTTGCAGAAGAGTTTCGCGGACTCGCCGAAGTCTTGGAGCGTGGACGCCAAGAGCATTGACCCGAAGACCTTTGACCTCTCCGTGAAGAATCCGAACGGCGGCGAGGAAGCGGCGCATCGCAGCCCCGAAGACATCATGAACGAAATTGCCGCGCTGGACGCTGAGAGCGCGGAGGTGCTGCAAGTTATCAGGGGGCTGCTATGAAAACGGGATGGCAGACAAAAGCCTTGGGCGAGCTTTGCGAGATCGAGCTAGGCAAGACTCCGGCGCGTGCAAACAAGGTGTTCTGGGACGAGAATAGAGAGACAACCAATGTCTGGCTCTCCATCGCTGACCTTCTAAATGCGAAAGATAATCTCGCTGTTGATAGCAAGGAATACTTATCCGATAAAGGCGCAGCGATTTCCAAGATCGTTCGCAAAGGGACGCTGCTCGTAAGTTTCAAACTCACGCTTGGACGGTTGGCGTTTGCTGGCCGAGACCTCTACACAAATGAGGCGATTGCTGCGCTGCGCCTTTTCAACGAACGTGAGCTGTCAAGGGAGTTTCTATTCTACTTCCTGCACTTTTTCGATTGGCGGAAAGCCGCTGAAAACGATGTGAAGCTCAAGGGAATGACACTGAACAAGGCGAAGCTGAAGGGACTTCACGTTCATTTCCCCTCTCTCTCAGAACAGCAGTGCATCGTCGGCATCCTCGACGAAGCGTTTGACGGCATCGCTACCACTAAAGCCAACGCCGAAAAGAATCTCCAAAACACCCGCGCTTTGTTTGAAAGTCACCTGCAAGCCATCTTCACACAACGCGGCGAGGAATGGACAGAGAAACCGCTTGCTGAACTTTGTGACGCCAATCGCGTCATCACATACGGTGTCATAAAACTTGGTGATGAAGTGTCAGGTGGCGTCCCGTGTCTTCGTACCAGCAATGTTCGTTGGCTACGAATTGAAACTGAAGGCATTAAGCTGATTGCGTCCTCCTTATCTTCCGAGTACTCACGAACCATCCTCAAAGGAGGAGAGGTGTTGGTGAATGTTCGTGGAACACTCGGTGGCGTCGCAGTAGTCGAACCAGAGATGGCGGGCTGGAACGTGTCACGGGAAGTGGCGGTGGTTCCGGTTGATTCATCACAGGTCAATCCGGTATTTCTCAGCTACTTGATCGGTTCAGGCGTGAGTCAGCAATGGCTAGGTGGTGTAAAGAAGGGCGCTGCCTACGTCGGGATTAATATTGAAGATTTGCGTTTGCTGCCGGTAAGCGCGCCGAAACTGAATAAGCAATTGGAAGTCGTCATGTATTTGGAGTCGCTTCAAGAAGAAACACAACGTCTCGAATCTATCTATCGGCGAAAGCTCGCCGCGCTGGACGAGTTGAAAAAGTCGTTGCTTCACCAAGCCTTTAACGGCGAACTCTGAAAATAATCCCATGAGCAAAGACAACCACAAAATCGATGCTGACGACCGTAATGTTTTCGATGTTCTGAACGAACGGAAATACTCGGTTGATTATTTCCAACGGGAATACAGTTGGGAGCAGAAGCACATTGACCAGCTCATCACCGACCTGACCTCTACCTTTCTTGATGCTTACGCTCAAGGTGATCCCAGAGCAGCCGTCGAGCATTACAACAACTATTACCTCGGACCCTTTGTCGTTAGCAGCAAAGACGGCATGAAGAGCATCATTGACGGTCAGCAAAGATTGACCTCTCTGACGCTGTTTCTCATTTTCCTCAACAACTTGCAAAAAGAACTCGGCGGGAGGGAGTCTATCGAGCCGCTCGTATTCTCCGAGAAATTCGGCCAGAAGACGTTCAACATTCAGGTCGAGGAACGGATCGCCTGTCTGGAGAGACTCTTTCTGGAAGGCCACTATGAGGTTCAGCCCGGCGACGACGAATCAACCGTCAACATGGCAGAGCGTTACGCCGATATTGAGGAAGCCTTCCCTGATGAGATCAAAGGTGAGGCGTTCCCATACTTTCTCGACTGGCTGAAATACAACGTCATCCTTGTGGAGATAACGGCTTACTCGGACGATAACGCATACACAATCTTCGAATCAATGAATGACCGGGGATTGAACCTGACCTCCACCGAGATGCTCAAGGGCTACATCCTGTCTCGGTTTAGAGATCATAAGGATCGGGAGAAGGCAAACCGCTTCTGGCGGGAATCTATCCAGAACCTACACCGCCACAGCAAGGAAGAAGATCAGCAATTCTTCCAAGTGTGGCTACGTAGCCAGTATGCCGACACAATCCGTCAAGGCAAGGCGGGATCCTCAAACGAAGATTTCGAGAAGATCGGGACGCGCTTCCACAGTTGGTTCCGCGATAACTTACCGAAGATGAGACTCAAGCCGGATTCGCCCGAAGAGTTCCGCACGCTGTTGCACGAAGAGATGAGTTACTACCTGCGGTCTTACCTAGACATACTCGACGCGCAGAAGAAGGAGAAGCCGGGCTGGGAACACGTCTTCTACATCCATCATTGGGGGATTGCCCCCTCCCTCGCGTTCCCGTTGATGCTAGCCCCTTTGAAATCATCGGACTCCTCGGACACGACGCGCCAGAAGATCAACGAAGTTGCCCGCTACATCGAGGCCTTCGCCGTTCGGCGTTCGATCAACTTCAGAAATTTTGGCGCAAGTTCCATCCGCTATACGATGTATACGCTGGTGAAGGAACTTCGGGGCAAAGACCTTGACTCCTTGCGGACTTTCTTGCACGGCAAGCTTGATGAGATGGAGGAGACGTGGGGTGGCCTTGCCCAGTTCAGACTTCATGGGCAGAACCGTCGGTTTGTGAAGTTCCTTCTATCCCGAATTACCGGATTCATCGAACAGCGGTCGGGCACTTCGACGAGCTTTTCGACCTACTTCGTCAGTCCTGGGACAAAGCCTTACGAGGTCGAACACATCTGGGCGGATAAGTTTGACGAGCACCGGGACGAGTTTGAGCAGCAGCATGAGTTCGACAACTATCGCAACCGGATCGGCGATTTAGTACTGCTGCCACAAGGCACGAACCAATCCTTTGGGGCCATGCCTTACGCCGATAAAATCAGGCACTACCTGAAGGAAAATCTGTTGGTGAAGTCCCTGCACCCTGACGCCTATGAGAAGAATCCCAACTTTCTTAGGATGGCTCAAAGCCTGGGACTCAAATTCAAAGCACATCAGTCGTTCGCCAAAGCTGACATCGACGAACGGCGGGCATTGATTCAGAGCATCTGTGAGGTAATCTGGGGTGGTACGGGCGAATCCTGAAAACCATGAACGAAGCTGAAACCAGAGCCGAGCACATTGACCCCGCTCTCCGGGCTGCGGGCTGGGGCGTGGTCGAAGAGAGTCGCATACGCCGCGAGTATCCAATCACGCTGGGCCGTCTTGAAGGCAACGGGCGACGCGGCAGGGCACTGACCGCCGACTACCTGCTCATCTATCACAACCGCCAGCTCGCCGTCATCGAGGCCAAGGCTTGGGACAAGCCTCTCACAGAAGGTGTCGGGCAGGCGAAGAATTACGCGGGGAAGCTGAAAGTCCGTTTCGCCTATTCGACCAACGGGCAGGGCGTCTACGGTATTGACATGCTGACCGGAAGGGAAGGCGAAGCTGATGACTTCCCAACGCCCGAAAAACTCTGGGAACTGACCTTCGCCGAGCCGAACAGTTGGCGCGACCGCTTCGCCGCCGTCCCCTTCGAGGACAGGGGCGGCTTCTTCCAAACGCGTTACTATCAGGACATCGCCATCGAGCGCGTGCTCGAAGCCGTCGCCGACGGGAAGGATCGCATCTTGCTCACGCTCGCCACTGGCACAGGCAAGACATTCATCGCCTTTCAGATCGCGTGGAAACTCTTTCACAGCCGATGGAACCTGAGCCACGAGCCGACGCGCCGACCGCGCATCTTGTTTCTCGCCGACCGCAATATACTCGCCAATCAAGCCTATAACGCCTTCAGCGCCTTTCACGAAGATGCGCTGGTGCGAATCGAGCCGGACGAGATTAGCAAGAAGGGCAAAGTTCCGAAGAACGGCAGCCTCTTCTTCACCATCTTCCAGAGCTTCATGAGTGGCCCGCTGAAGGACGGCCAGCCCTCGCCCTACTTCGGCGAATACCCGCCGGACTTCTTCGATTTCATCGTCATTGACGAATGCCATCGTGGCGGCGCAAACGACGAGAGCAATTGGCGCGGCATCCTCGACTACTTCAAGCCCGCCGTGCAGCTCGGCCTTACTGCCACGCCCAAACGTAAGGACAACGTGGACACTTACGCTTACTTCGGCGAGCCGGTCTACGTCTATTCGCTCAAGGAGGGCATCAACGACGGCTTCCTCACGCCCTTCAAGTTGAAACAGTTTTCCACCAGTTTGGATGACTACACCTACACCCCGGACGATGCCGTTATCGAAGGCGAGGTCGTTCCCGGAAAGCGTTACACGGAAGAGGATTTCAACCGGACTATCATCATTCCAGAGCGCGAGGCGCATCGCGTCAAGCTCTTCATGGAGCAGATCAATCAGCATGAGAAAACACTCGTCTTCTGCGCCACGCAGCCTCACGCGCTAATGGTACGCGACCTCATCAATCAGATGAAGACGAGCCGCGACCCGAACTACTGCGCGCGAGTCACCTCTGACGACGGCAAGCTCGGCGAGCAGTACCTACGCGATTTTCAGGATAATGAGAAGAACATTCCGACCATCCTCACGACATCGCAAAAACTTTCGACCGGCGTGGACGCGCGCAATATCCGCAACATTGTCTTGATGCGCCCCATCAACTCGATGATTGAGTTCAAGCAAATCATCGGGCGCGGCACGCGGCTCTACGACGGAAAGGACTATTTCACTATCTACGACTTCGTGAAGGCGCACCATCACTTCAACGATTCTGAGTGGGACGGCGAGCCGCTTGAGCCGGAGCCGCTGCCATCGCCGCCTCCGCCGCTCGTTAGCCCACCAAGGCCGGAACCAACGTCACCACGGCAGAAGATCAAGGTGAAGCTCGCAGACGGAAAGGCGCGCACCATCCAGCACACTATGGTCACGAGCTTCTGGCACCCGGACGGGACGCCTATGTCCGCTCAGGAGTTCATCGAGACGCTCTTTGGTAAGCTGCCGGATTTCTTTAAGGACGAGGCGGAACTGCGCGCCCTCTGGAGCACCCCCGACACTCGCGCCAAGCTCCTGCAAGGACTAGCCGAAAAAGGCTTCGGTAAGGAGCAGATGGCCGAGATGCAAAGAATCATCGACGCCGAGAAAAGCGACCTCTTCGACGTGCTGGCTCATGTGGCTTACGCTCTGCCCCCGCTGAGCCGCGAAGAGCGCGCGGCAAAGGCGAAGGTGGAAATCAGCACACGATTCAACAGCAAGCAACAGGTCTTCCTCGACTTCGTGCTCTCGCATTATGTGAGCGTCGGTGTTGAGGAACTCGATCAGGAGAAGCTGACGCCACTGCTCAAGCTTCAATACCACAATTCCATCGCCGACGCGGTGGCAGATTTGGGCAGGCCGGATGAGATCGGGAGTGTTTTCACAGGCTTTCAGAAGTATCTATATCAACAAAAAGCCGCAGCGTGACAATCATTAAATGCGTGGGGCTAAATAACGATCTAGTGCCCGCTTTTCAGAGGCGTGGCAGCTTCAAAAAATACTGCCGCGCTTTCTGTTCCCGGCTCGTTGAAACAAGTGTTGTGTAAATCACCGTGTTTTGAATGTTCGAGTGTCCCAGCCAGTCCTGCACAAAGCGCAGGTCCGCGCCAGCATCCAGCAAGTGAGTCGCGTTTGAATGCTTAAGTACGTGGAAATGGCGTTTCTCTTTCGGTACTGCCGCTTCCTCTCCATACTGCTTCATTAAGACATCCAGCATCTGCCGGCTGATGGGAAGGCCGCGCCGGGAGGGGAAGAGAATAGGGGAGTCCGTGCCACGCTTTTTAAGCCATGCCTTTAATGCTCTCGCCTCGTCTGCCTGTAATGGATGCTCGCCGGAAAGCGAACCTTTCAGCCGGTGGAGCATGACCCGGAGACGGTTTAGGTCTAAGTCTTCCACCCGGAGTAAACCGATCTCACTGGCTCTGAGACCATGCCTGTAGGCAAGTAGGAACATGGCTTTATCCCGTTTGTCGGTAATGTGCCTGAAGAGTCGCCGTGTCTCGTCTAGGGTGAGAAACTTAATTGTTTCGGTGCGGCGAGCACGAGTAGCTATGCGCTCCGGGGATGCGATTACTGACGCGCTCTTTTTAGCTGCCTTCGTGGTCTTCTTCTTAGCGGTGGCGACTGGCATGTGGTAAGACTAACATATTGGTCACTTCATATCTTATGTAGACAATAACCGAAGTCCGACAACCTGACTGAACTCTTTGCGCCGTCATATCTTGCGGCTCTCGCTTTTCAATGTCGCAGACGCTTGCCTGACGACGCCTTGTTATGTGCGACAATCTTCTCACACTTTCGTCTTGCTGATCACTCGCCTGATCGTCTGTAAGTAGCTCTGTTTGATCTTGCGATTCGAGAGTCGTGCGTACCGCTCGCTCGAAGTCACTGAACTGTGCCCGAGGAACTCTTTGATCGAGACCACCTCCGCTCCTTCCTCCAACAGATTCGAGGCGAACGTGTGGCGCAAGCTATGACAACTGGCGTTGATGCCGGCAGCCTTCGCATAGCGCTCCATCTTCTTCTGGATCGCCTTGATTGAGAGCGGCTGCCCCGGCCGTTTCCGATTCCAGAACAGATAGTCTCCCGCGACTGTCATCGGGCGCTGGCGCAGACACTCTCGCAGGCCGAGCAGGGCGTCAGCCGAGATGTACACGCGCCGATCCTTACGCCCTTTACCCTGCCTGACGATGAGTGCCTCCTGCTCCCAATCTATGTCCGAGGCTTTCAGGCGTGCCACTTCGGAGACTCGCATCCCGCAACGCAGCATCAACAAAAACAGCGCCCGATCCATCTCATGGCCGATCCCGGCGAAGAGTTGTCGCACTTGCACTCCCGTCAGTCTCTTCGGCAGCGCCCGGCCCATTCGCAGGTAATGGCTCGGCTTGACCGGATTGCTCGGCGCACACAGGGACTCTCCGGCTAAGAAGTCGAAGAAGTGCTTGAGCGCATTGAGCCGCCGGTTAATGGTCGTCGCCGCCAGTCCCTCTTCATGCTGCGCAGCGATGAAGCCATCTACGTCACGCCATGTGACTTTTCCGGGACGCTTCTCCACCCGGGCGAAGAAGAGTCGCAGGTCAATGGCGTAGCTCTCCACCGTGTGCGGTGAGTAGTTGCGCACACGCAGATATTGACAGAACTGCGCGACCTCGGTTGGCTGCATCCCGCTTACCTCCGTGCGGCGACCTGCCGCGTAATGCGCTCCATGGCCTGCGTATACTGTCGGCGCTTGGTTGTCTCGTACAGTTCGGCGTAACGCAGCGTCATCTGCACGGAGCGATGGCCCATCAACTCCTTGAGCACTTCCATCGATACTCCGGCGTTGAGCAGTTGCGTGGCGAAAGTGTGCCGCAGGCAGTGCGGCGAGTAGCCTTTGGCGACGCCCGCCTGTCGCAGATAGTTCTTCATCAGCAGAAAGACGTTGCGCCTCCCGAGATGTGCGCCGGCGACCTTCCGGCTGGGAAACAGGTAAGGCGAGCCGGTATGATGAGCCTGCCAGAGGCGAAGCGCCTGCTCGACATCGGGCGCGAGATACGCCACACGGTCCACCGCACCTTTGCCGTCTTCAACGCGCAGAGTGAGCGCGGGCAAGTCCACATCTTCCCATCTCAGGGCGCAGGCTTCCGAGACTCGCAGCCCGCAACGGAGCATGAGGAGAAACAGGAGCCGATCCCTCGTCGAGTCAACGACCTTGAAGAAGCGGACGAGATCAGCTTCCGGCATCGGCTTGGGCAAGGTAGTGGGTGCGGCGAGATGATGACGATGGCGCAGCACGGGCTGGCGCGTCATCGCTCCTTGCTCGACGAGGAAGGCAAAGAACTCGCGCAGCAGTGAGAGCTTGTTGTTGATGGTCGAAGGGGCCAGCCCCGCGGCGCGTGCCGCCGCGATAAATGAGTCGAGGTCGCGCGATTCGGTTCGCGCGAGGTCGGCGCTCAGGAGCGCTTCGCGCGCAGAAGGTAAGAGCAGCACAAACTTTTTAATGGCACCAGCGACAGCGTAGAGGGTGTCGGGCGAGTAGGCGCGGGCATGGAGGGCCTGAAGATAGGCGATGACCTGCTCACGGCTGGTATGCTCTAAACCGGAAAGGTGAGGTAGAAAGCGGGCGGAACGTAGCTGATCCATGATGGACTCCTCCTCAATGTCGTAATGACAGGTTAGAGGTCGTCGAACTGGATTGTCTACATAACTGATCTTTTGTCCAATATGGAGTATGATGTGTGAATTCTACACCTGAACCTTTTGTAGCATTTATAGCCTGAATGAGATGTCTCAAATGACTTATACATTCGCCGCTTTGTTATGCATGGATTGATAGGCTTATCCCAGGATCATTCGTCTCCGCGAGTAATCAAATACCACCTTGTAGCGGCGCAAGATCGCGCCTCCTATCACACCTACGTAATCGCTCCGTGCGAAATTTCCGTTCGTCATCTGTGAGAATGACGTGACAGGGTTTTCGATATTAATTCTTCCGAGCTGCAAATTCTTCGTCGTGCCAATGAGCATGTTAACTTCCCCGCCCACACCGCAGCCGGTGAACGGCGCAGCTGGTTGCGCGGTCGGCAGCAGATCATTGATTTTGATGAACGGGCTGTTCAGCACTATCGCGGATGATAACCCGGTATCAATCAGAAACCGCCCGGTTAGTGTAGCGCGACCTTGCGGAGTAATCTGCGCGCTCACAAATGAAAGCCCTTGACTTACTTCAAGCGGAATGCTCTCTCCTGTGCCGCTATATTGATAACTTTTAGGCTCATAGAGATTAATATATCCATTCGCGTAATCGATCTCAACGACAAAATTATTGAAAATCTGATAGCCCAAGATGCCGTCAATCGACGAATGTTCGGCTGGAGACGTAGGCCGTTGATTGAGCGTAGAGCGCCCTTGCGAATCAACGATTATCTTATCCAAACAAGCTTCCAAACTCTCTAATGAAAGAACAGCCACTATCGGTTCGGAAAGCGTCGCGCCGGGGAGAGCGACAGTGACGCCTTCGGCAATCGAAACGTCAGTATTAGTTTCACCTGCCCCTATGGCGCGTCCGTTCCCGTGTAGTTGCAGTCCGAGTGCTTGCGCGTTCCGGCTGTTTATGATCGTGCTTGATGCTCCTGTATCTAAAATAAACCAGAAGGGGCGCGAGTTATTGATCGTGAGCTGAAGGAATATGCGATTATTACGTAATCTGAATGGAATTCTCAAAGCGCTTGTGCCGGAAGCAAAGCGTGCGTCTGACGCGCAGGCAGGCAAAACAATGGCTGCATACAACATCAAGCTACTGGCAATGATGGAGCGTATCGCTACGAAAAGACCGTATTTGTTATTCATGATTATAAATTCTCTATTAGGAACGGGAGAGGAATGAATGGCCTGAGCGGAGCAGGAACACTCCTAGCAGGATAGTCCAGACTGATTGACCGAAGAGAAAAAGACCAAAGCCGTGAACATTTAAACGCAAATGTCCGGCGAAGAACGCCGCGAGACTTACCGCCCCGATGACGCAGCCCATCACTGCAAGCGCCTGCATCCAACCGCGCAGTCTCCAGAGCGATATAGACCAGAGTATCACTGCGATGGATGAAGCAACGACAAAGACCTTAGCGAAGCCTTGATTCAGCAGCCCCGTATAACTGAAAAAACCGTTCAGAACCTGCCGCGTAGCCTCATCCGCTTCTGACATCTGTCCTGCCAGCGGAGTTGCTACCAGTCCACTAAAAACGGCGGCGCACATCACCGCCACCACCCCAAAGCTGTAGGAGACGAGAGCGGCGACGACCAACGGGCGATTCAAGTCTAATTGGCGGGACAGACCAAGAAACCCGAAGAACAAGATTGGCGTGCTGAATAGCGCGAGCGAATGGGCGGCGACTCCAATCATCTGACTTCGTCGCGCCATCTCACCGGACTGCGCCAGCAGATCATGGCCGGTTGGATGGAAGAGCATGGTAACAACGCCTCCCACAGCGCCAATGATCAATGCAATACTATAGATTGATCTGTTTTTCATCGAGCATACTCGTTGACTTGAATTGATCTGAATACCGCTAGTGCTGCGCAGTCTAATGGAACTGGTATGGACTGTCACCAGACAGCTTTATCCGATATGTTCCGTATTGAATAAATCACCGCTTATTGTTCATAGACAAGTTAGTACGCCTTGCTCGAAAATGAAGGATATGCATAGGCACGATAAGAAGGATGACAGACGCTCGAATCGTACCCGCCGCGCCTTGAGAGAAGCGCTGATCGAACTGATTCTAGAGAAGCGCTATGACGCGATCACCGTGCAGAATGTGCTTGATCGCGCGAATGTCGGGCGTTCCACCTTTTATGCACACTACCGCGACAAGGAAGACCTTTTTCTAAGTGATTGGGAAGGGCTGCTCGACTGGTTCGTGCGGCACATCAAATGGGAGAACATCAACGAAGGGCAGATGGTCCCGGTGCGAGAGCTATTTGGTCATGTGAAGGAGTTTCATCATTTTTATGTGGCATTGGTCAGATCGCGGAAAACGAACTGGCTCTTCAAGACCGGACTCAGCTTTCTGACGAACCGCATAGAAAATGCCCTCACATCTTTGCCAGCGGACTATCAGATTCAAGGGGCAGTACCGCTCCCGCTCCTGTCAAATTACATAGCCAGTGAGATCTTAGCCCTGCTGAGATGGTGGCTTGATCATAATCTCCAATATTCACCGGAACGGATGGATGAGATATTTCACGAACTCATCAGGCCGAGTCTCCGCCTCCTACTTACGCAAGATAAGGCAGGCGCACCATAGGAAGAGCGTGTATTGTATTTTGCCGTCTTTTTGTTACTGTAAAAACAATCCAAAAAATTGAATTCTTCTACTGGACAAAATGATTGTTTTGACTAATCCAGCAATCTAACTCGTGTCGTTTTCTTAGAATATGGAAGGACTTGGACGGCGAATTTTTAACTGTAATGTCTAATCAGAGAAAATGTGACACTGATCTCGCCCTGTGTCGAGAGCTTTTGGGCCGAGATAATGTACGGTGTGTTAAATGCGACGAGCGCAGTGAGTTCTCACACGCTCGCTGACGCCGCTTTAACACTTCGCACGGCTTCAAGAGCCTGTGGCATCCTCGACCGCAGCATCCGGCGCGTTCTTCTTCACCGACTCGATCCCATTCTCCATCGCCCGCTTTGAAGAGTATGTTTCGCTGCGTCCGATGGTCTCTCCATTGGTAGCCTTGAGGACGAAATAAGGCTCGCCGTTCGAGGCCGTCTTGCGCTCGTCGCGAGCATCGTCGGGAGCGTTGCGCTTCACCGACTCGATGCCGCCCTGAGCGCCCGCCTTGCTCTCGATAGGACTCGCTCGTCAGAATCTTCTCGCCGTTACCGGCCTTGAGGTTGAAGCGGTACTTGCCGCTGCTGCCTCTCTCGATCACGAATTTCGCTGCCACTGGGTGTCACCTCACGGAGTTTCTACAAACAGCATGATTGCATATATCACAGGCCGCCGGACTGTGCCAGCGTCGAGCTGCGGAATAAAGTCATTGGGGATGGCGTCAGCTCGGGAATGCAGTCTTTAATTATGGTATGGGGAAGTGGAAACAAGTCCAAACAGATAAAGCAGCAAAGGCGATTTCGTGTTAGTCCTCTTCGCTATTTGTTAAGCAACATAACGAGCTTTATGTGCTATAACGCGGGCATACGAGAGAGAATAACACTGGGCGGGGAGTCCAGAAGGTATAGTGCCTGCTGGCCGACTTGGACGCGCACATCTAGCATCCAAAGCAAAGTGAGAAAGGCGAGAGTCAGACTCTCGCCTTTCCCGGCTTTATTCTTTTGGTGATCATCTGCTTGGTGAAGGATGGGTAGCCTATCTCTGCAAGCCGACTAAACTAGCTGGAGAATTGCCAAGTTGATGCCCAGCAAACTGCACCAGTAATCACCACAGAAAGGTTTTGCTCAAATGGCTGCCGTGGCCATACCTCTTCTATTTGATAACCTTCTTTCAACACCTACGGGTACATTTTTTCTCCTCCTATCCGTTTTGCCTAACTTTCTCCTATTAATTTCTTCATTTACTTCCTCCATAGTCTTAATGCGAATGTATCCGTTGTGGTGTTGCGCGCCATTGTCGGTCGGAGCATCGTTCTTGTGGTTGCCCCAGATGTATGAGAAGTGCGACTTTGCAAACTTGTACATCGGCGACTTCCAGCTAAAGCGAAGGAGTGGGACAATTCCGCCGATGGTAGAATCCTCGCTATCTTCCTTTTCATAGCCGAGGTGATATGGCTCGATAAAGACCTCGCTTTCCGTGCTGACCATGTAGAAGGTAGGAAGGATGTTATAGAAAAGCGCCTCCATCTTAAACCTGTTCTTTTTCCTAGCAATGTTGACCATCTCTCGAATCGCATAAAAGTTTGCGTGGAGCGCAATATCTAGATTGCTACCTTCAAACTGCTTATCTTTTCCCTCCTCCGCCATGACGCGTATGCGCGCCGCATCGCTTGTTGGGTCAACGAGTAGCAACTTCACTTCTACGTCCGCGTCACGCTCCAGAAGATGTCGCAGTGGTGCCTCCAGCGAATTGCGGGGGTTTAAGATGTCCCGCAGAGTAAACACACTGATGCGAATCTTCCCACTGGCCTTTTCTATGGCGGAGTTAATTTCCTGAACAGCGAGACTCTCCTGTTCTAGGTTGGGCGAGGGCATTACATCAACTAGCTGATGTTCTAGGCAGTGAGAAACGATTCTCATGTCTTGCCGTACCTCCTGCCGAAATATATCAACTGCGTGCTCCAAGAGAATGAACTCCGCGATTGCGGCTATAAGGCATGCGATACCGCACTCTAGGATAAAGATCTGTATGAGCTTTGACCCGATCTCATAATTCTCCATGATGAGGGAGCCGAAAATCATGGCTGGACCACCGACCCACAACCCGAACGCCACTTGGTATCGTCGTTGTGTGCCAATTTTCGTTAGAAATCGAAAGAATTTGGCCTTGAGGTTCCGCATAAGCCTCCTTGTGTTTTAAGGTTGATTAGTGAGATTACACCCTTCGGCGTTTTCAAGATTTCAAGAAGCATCACCCCCTGATGAGAGAAGGTGCCAGAAAGATGTATGACATGGCGGCTGAGAATAACCCAGCAATTTGGTTTGCAAGTAACGAGAGTTTACAGGCTGGCGCAGTCTATGCCGCTGCGGGGTGATTGTCAATGTTTGAGGAAGCTGACCGCTTATCAGTTTTGAAAGAAGAATAATGAAGGGTTCACCGCCCTGTGGTAGAAGTTGTGGTGTCTAGTCATAACTTTGCTACCGGAGACAGAGCCATGAACCCACTGAGACGTTACCCCATCCTCGCTTCTTTGTTAAGACCCTTTCGCCTTTCACAACAGAAGACTTGCGCCGCGTTGGTCGCTGCACTGTGCCAGTGTGCGCAGGCCAGCAGTTTTGCCATTGCCGGACAACTCTCCTGTGTGACTCAAATACAGTTCGGCTCAGCTTTGACACGCCTCTATCGTTTCCTGCGTAACGAGCGATTCGACAACTGGTTGTTAACCGAAAGGCTACTGAAGTTACTGGCGCAACCAGATAAAAGCCTTTTGTTAGCTTTAGATTGGACGGCATGGCAAGACCGCTTCAGTGTCTTGACGGCTTCAGTTTGTGTGGACACGCGCTCGATTCCAATTGCAGCCTCGGCCTGTGTCAAACGCAATCTGGCGCGCTCACAGAACTTGTGGGAAGAGACTTTTCTCCGCCTCGTGGTGGAGCGGTTGCGTGCGGCACAGGTCTCAGCCATCTGGTTATGTGAGCGCGGGTTTCATCGGGTGGCATGGCTCAAGCGCCTAGTAGAGATGAAGCAGCATTTTGTCGTGCGGCTCCAAAGAGATGTCACCGTGCATCTCAAAGATGGCGCCTGTCTGCTGAAAAGCTTGGAGTTGTGTGAGGGCGAGAGACGCGACTTTGGTTTCGTCTCTTTGCGCGCGGATGAATTTGTTCGGGTGAGACTCATTGGCGTGTGGGCCAAGGGAGCGAAAGAAGCGTGGTGGCTGGCGACTGACTTAACCAATCGAGTCTCCAAAGTCGTCAGCTATTATGACAGACGAATGGGCATCGAAGAGCAGTTTCGTGATGCCAAAGGCGTGCGGTTCGGCTTGAAGTTGAAGTGGACGCAGTTTACCAAAGCGGAGTTTGTCGAGAGGATGTATCTGTTGGTCGGAGTGGCTTTATTGTTGTGGACGAGTATTGGGCGTGCGGTCGCAGAGGCGCACCCGAAAGTCAGACTGCGGAGCAAGAGCAAAGGAGCGCGGCTGTCATTAGCACGCATTGGCTCATATTACTGGCAGCAGATGACCAAGCAGTTGAAACTCACCGCTCGTTTTGTGAGAGAGCACTTGCCGCCGCCGCGCCTGAGAATCTTCAAGTGGCTGATGGCTCCTCAAAACTGATAAGCGGTCAGTTGAGGAAGACAATTATCTATTCGACCAGTTGGTTAGACATCAGATTAGCGAATCTTCAGCTCGTTTAACCGACATACCGCGATAGACTGTCCATCTTGCGTAAAGTAGACGTTTACCTAACATAACACCTGATTATGCCACATAAACACTTCCTTATGTTGCCTAACATTCAAGCTAAAAGGTGACTCAGATATACAAAGCTATGTTTCTGCTTCCCACTTAAACGGGCGATGTCAGGGTCAAATAAACTGTTCACCAATGGTTACGTCAAGGTCTGGATATACAGTGCGAAATGAATCTAATATCTCCTTTCTCATTTGGTCCATAGCCCTCGATGCTGATGGGCTAGACTCATAAACAGGGCAATCAGGAACATCGCACATACAGGGTCTAATTTCTTTTGTTGATATTAATTGATCGAACCTTGACCTTAGTTTTATCAATTTATCAGTAATCCTTGAAAGTACCCGCTTAGTTTCTTTGTCTTGAATGTTGTGTCTCGATGGAATCCTCCTGATAACTGTTCCATCTCTCAATCTGTGAATCCCCGTATTTAGAACTTCAATTGTATCAGTAACTGCCTGCTTGAATGCAGGAACTGAGCTTTCCCCAATGAATGGAGTTCTAAACGCTGGACGATCAAAGCACTGTGCTAACAAAGATAGTATCTCCTGATCTGTAGTAGCTGTTAGCTCGATAGAGAAAGTCTTCAGGTCTGAAGGTGTTTCAGGAAAAACCTCGCCTTCGCAATACCGACGAATCAAAGATGGAGTATCTTTTCTTAGTTTCTCTTCAAGCTCGATGCCTGCCCAAACTTCGGCAGATTCTATTCCTTTCGATTTCACGTATGTGGCTACTCGCTCCTTCATACTAGCCGATATTTTTCCACCTGTAATAAGAATAAAGTTGTTGGGAGTTTTATTTGGCCCAGAGACTACTTTATCAATATCTTCTTTGGCTTTATTGAATTTTAAGGAGCGATGATTTGCACATTGGTAGCAATATGTTTCGGCTTGGCCGTAATCATCATTTGTAATAGCCCAGATGTCCCGGCCTCGGTCCTTCCCTAGCTGTCCATACCAATCAATTGAAGTCCAGTTCTTTATGTTGCATATATAGGCAAAACAAAGTCGCTCAAACTCCGAGCCAGATCTGTCTTCAAAATGAATAGGCAGAACAATCTTTTCAGGCTTTATCTTCTGGATCATCTTTAACCTGTTGGAATTAAAGCAGGAGTAACAGTGATTTCTTGTTTAACTATTTCTAATTTCTGATCTTAATACACTGCTAAAAGAAGTTACGTCTTCGCTCGGTAAAAGCAATATTTCTTTTTGAAATTCTCTATCTGTGCCACGTGGCCCATTGGGGCCATGAACGCCATTTACAATAGAAGCGAAATCATCTATTGACAGATCGGCTTCTATCAAGTCATCAAACCATCCGTGTGGTTTAGATTTGAGAACATTCCACACCATGCTTCTCAAATTTCTACCCTGATCCAAGTCTTCGCCTGCACTTCCGATTAGAATTAGCTTTACAAATTCCTGCTCATCAAAATGTGAAAGCAACTCTCTTAATACTTCCTTGTTTTTCGATAGCTCCCTATCATCTATATCAGCTATTGAAGGGAGTATTTCGATGCCAAAGTAATTGTTCTTAGCTGCCCTACTTATCCCCTCCATGATTTCATCCTTACTGAGGCCCCAATCTATTATTATGTCTTCTCTTGGTGAGCACCGCTTAAGTAATATGTATTGTGAAGCGGTAGTTACATATTTCAGGAATGTCAATGCCCGAGAGATTAATTCCCTAACCTCAAGGGGGAACCTCGATCTGTCGTTATTAACCTCCTCCAATCTCTTATTCAATCTCCAATGATCGTGTATTTGCATCAAGTAAATTACTTCATCCAATATGCCTAAGAATTCTGATGTGTTCTCCCTCGGCAGCTTACCCTCAAACTGTAGCTTGTGCCTTACGTCGCTCATTCTTTCCTCTAAAAAATTCCAACGAATTAGTGCGTGATCGAGAGATACTTGGCGTGTACATCCTAGAAAAATATCAAAGTGTCCCTTTTCAGTGAGCCTGCGAAGGATGGCAGCATTTACTGAGCCATAGAACTTATCAAATCCCCCGCCCTTCAGCAGCAGGATGGAAAATCTACCCTGTGGCGTTTGACGCCTATCCTGCTCAAATAAACTTATTAATTCCCGGCGCTGTTTCTTCCTATCTAATTGGGCGGAGACAGTGGCTTCAAGATGTCTCTGCATTCGAGTGATAGCATCTTCAAGTTTCGTCTCAACTATACTTACCGGAACAAAGTGCCCAGGGTATCTGACTAATCGCGCTGACGGATCGGTTTCTCTTTCCTCCTTGCCTTGAAATATTTCATAATCTCTTTTCACACGCCTCTCTTCATTCGAATCATGGCGGGTGACAACATCTTCAGCTCGATTAATCTTATTTAAAACTTCCATCCTAACCTCCCGTGGGCGAAGTAAAAAGAAGTTCAAGATTGCATTTGGGAAATGACCTGGATTTCCTGAGATGATTATTTCTGCATTGAATGTATAGCTTAAGTAATGCCTTATTTTTCTTAATATCTGTCTGAGGTTTTGTCTGATCCCCTGTTCATATTCAAATAGGTTCACTAATCTTTCAACTTCAGCATTTTTATACTGTGCAATAGCAGTACCGCTCTGTGATTGGTCATCCAGATTCCATTTCACGCTGGCCTCTAAAATTTCCGCCAATGCTTCCTTGTTATCATGCTCGATCCGCTGACGGTATTCCTCAAATAGACTTATAGCCTGATCAAGTTGAGCTTCTTGCTCTTGCTCTAAATCAACCATCTGGGCGATAAAACGTCCTACATTACCTGGAATGAATACGACTACAGATTTTATTCCCCATTCGGTCTTCGCCTTTTCTACGCAATACTGATAAAGCTCAAGAGCAATTTTTCTCTTTTCAGTACCACGCGCACCAGCAACATTGATCCAAATAGGATCGTTAGGTAACTCCCAGTTAATTTTAGAACTCATATCATCTGCTCCGTATCTTCTAACTGAAATGAGTGATGGCAACGTTGAGTGCTCTTCTGTGTTGTCGGCGCATTCTATCCAATTATCACCACCTTAGCGGGAACATACGCTGGAGCTAGACCTTAAAAACATTCTTCTTTTAGCTGTCTCATAAATCAGTAATCTCTAATAAGACTTACTGTCCTCGGGAAGTCTGGAATAGTGCCAGTAATTGTAAGACCGATTCATAGAAGATTACTTGCGAATCAATAGTGCCCTACAAACATCTTTTGGATTGCGCATTTCTCTTTGTATAACTGGTTAAAGGCAATGTTTTTGGAAGATCAAGTTCATCATCAACTAATACTTCCATTGCTACTCCTGCCATACGTGCATATTCCAGAAGTAATGACAAAGAAGGTTCACGCTTACCTTGTTCAAATCTTGAAATCTGCCCTGGTTGAGGTGGTGCTTTTACGTGATCCAAACGCGCAGCCATTTGTTCTTGAGTCAGGCCAAGTAATTGACGAATTTTAAGCAACTTGGCTGGCAAATACTTCGGCAGTGGGCGACGTGCTGATCCCATCTCAGAGTAGACCTCCGAATGGGATAGACCGCTCTGCCTTCGTTAGATGTTGTGGTATCAGCTTGCCGAGACTGCTAATTGGCAGTATCTTATTTTTGCTTTTGAGCGATGCCCGAAAATGTGGAAATTTCCAAGCATCGCCGAGCATCATCTATGAAGATGTACCTCAGCGTCTTTTGGCATATCCGCCACTCTGTTTATCAAAGATGGGTCTAGCAACTTTGACCGCCAATGAACAAGGCCATGAGTATACAAACATTATCAGCTTTGGAAAACGCTA
>CAXTPS010000045.1:0-28662 GCA_964246305.1 uncultured Pyrinomonadaceae bacterium | reverse complement strand
TGCATGTTGTCAAGTCTAGCACCCTACCTCTTCACTGCGTAACATCAGTGATTAAATGAGTCAATGATTCATTTCGTTCTCCATCCATTCTGTGATGAGCTGCTTCATCCTGTCCAGATGTCCCTCGAAGAAGTGGCTTGCGCCTTCGATGATTTCGAGTCGCGCGCGTGCTTCGGTCGGAAGCCGGTTCACGAGTTTGCGCAGCCTGCCCGCGTCACCGAATTCATCGCGGTCGCCGTGAATAAATAGCACAGGCTTGCGGCAGTCTTCGAGAAAAGTGAAATCGTATTTATCGACGGGTGTGCCGAGGCTGATGAGCCGCACGACGCGTTCGTCTGCGACCCCGACCTCAAGCCCGACGCGTGCGCCGAAAGAGAAGCCGGCGAGCGTAATTTCCTGCTGCGAATAATGCTCTGACAAATAATCCAGCCCCGCGCGCACGTCTTCCAACTCGCCGCGCCCTTCGTCATGCGCGCCCGTGCTCTGTCCGACGCCGCGAAAGTTGATGCGTAAGACAATCAACCCCGCGTCGCCCAGAGCCGCGCCCGCGCGAAAGACGACTTTGTTATGCATCGTACCGCCGCCGAGCGGATGCGGGTGCAGGAGGAGCGCGACGCCGCGCGACGGCTCACTTCGCGGCTCCTTCAAGATCGCTTCGAGACGACCGTGCGAGGCGTTGATGAAAAGATTGCCTGCCGGATACATAACATGAAACAGAAATTCAAAGGGATAGACAGAATGAACAGGATGAAAAGATTTGAAATAGCAGATTTGAGATCTCAGACAAATCAAATGTTGGAAATCTCAAATCTGAAACAGCAGATTTGAAATCTCAGACAAATCAAATATTTGAAATCTCAAATTTGCTATCTTAAATTCTTATCCCGTCTATCCTGTCTATCCCTGTTTTGAATTTCCGCGTTTACTTGCTTCCTTTTTTAGAAGCCGCGCCGCCCTCTTCCTTCGCTCCGGTCTCTTCGGCTACGGAGTCCGGGGCGACTGCCGTGACCGCGCCCTTGACCGCGCCTTTGGCTGCGCCCGTCACCGCTCCGCCGAGAGCGTTGCTAATTACCTGTTTGACTTTTCCGAGGATGCCGGGCGATGAACGCTTTCCGCCGGATTTCTTTTTAGCAGCCTTCTTAGTCGCAGCTTTCTTAGTCGCACCCTTCTTGCTCACGGCCTTCTTGCCTGCGCCGCTCTTCTTACTCGCAGCCGCGCCCTTACCGGACGTAGACTTCTTTGCCGCGCTTTTCTTACCGGCAGCCTTCTTGCCAGCGGCTTTCTTGCCCGCACTCGATTTCTTTCCGGCCTTGCCGCCGCCTGCGGATTTCTTTCCGGCTTTTTTAGTCGCCATAAAAATTTCCCTCCCTCAGCATGTGCTCACAGCACTTTAAGATTAAAATCAGATCGCGCGCAGTATGTCACGCAATTAGACCAAATGACTAGAAAATGTTTTAAATATCATGTCGGGCGGCGATTTAACCTCAAATCGGTTGCACATCCATCCCGCTTTGTGGTTTGATTTGAAAACTTCGCAACAATCCCCCGGATGTTTGATTTAGTAGGAAGCCCAGACCAACATGGAAGAACATTACGGAAACTCGCCACGGCACGTTGATGCGATATTAAACTCGATAGTTTTAGCTTCAGTTTATATCTCGGCTCCGAATGAAGATGAGCTTTTGAAGAGCGGTTTGCCCGCCGGACTTGCGAGCGAAGAGCGCAAGCCGCACGCGCTGGTCGTGGACGATGCGCCTGACGTGCTTGAGATGCTGGCGATACTGCTCAGGCATGATGACTACGAGGTGACGACGGCGACTTCAGCCGCAGAAGCCCTCGAAGCCGCACAGTCGGAGCTATTCGATGTCGTCGTCTCAGACATCGGGATGCCGGAGATGGATGGCTATCAATTGGCAATAGCCCTGCGCGCTCTGCCCGGTTATCGCGGCGTGCCGATGGTCGCCGTGACCGGGTTTGCGCTTTATGATGACCGTGACCGCGCGCTCAAATCCGGCTTCGACGCACATCTGACCAAGCCCATCAATCCGATCTCGCTTTTAGACCTGCTCGCGGGTCTCCGAGAACAAGGATAAAAAGCAAGGATGAAGGCGGAAGGCGGAAGGATGAAAGTAAAGCTATCATAAAGATGAATGGCTCAGCTTTAGCTGAACCGCACAAGTTTGAATAGCATGCCTTTCATCCTTCCGCCTTCATCCTTGCTTTTAAGAGTTCTTAAACTATGCAGGATGCGGTCGGTGAAGCAATCAAAGTTAAAGAGAAGAGCGGCGCACGCCGTCTGGAAAATCTGCTGTCGAACGAAACTGCGACGCGCATTATTTATCTCTCCATCGGCGCGATAGTCATCACGCTGGTCTTCAAACATCTACAATTTGCGACGGGCAGTATCTGCTGCGGCGATTATGACGGCTATTATCACATGGAGTGGAGCCGCCTCCTGTGGGAGGGAATGAAGCATGGACATTTCCCGCCCGTGTTCACGTGGCTGCCGCTGACCACGCTCGACCAGAGCGGCTACGTGGATCATCACCTGCTCTTTCACATCTTACAGATTCCCTTCACATGGTTCGGCAACCTGACTCTGGGCGCGAAGGTGGCCGCGACGATCTTCGGCAGCCTCGCGGTCTTCTCCTGCTACTGGCTGATCGTGCGCTATCGCATCAGCTACACGCTCGTCTGGCTGCTCGCGCTCCTGTCCTGTTCGGGCGCGTTTTTGTATCGCCTCAACATGGCGAAGGCTCCGCCGATTGCGATCATCTTCATGGTGGCGGGCATCTACCTGCTCTTTGAAAAGAAGTACTGGATACTCGCGCCTCTGATGTTTCTCTTCGCGTGGACTTACAGCCTGTTTCCGACGCTGATGTTCGCGGCGGTCATCTGGTCTGCGATAATTGGTTGGAGCGAGCGGCGTTTCGAGTGGCGTCCGGTCGTGTGGACGCTCGCGGGCATGATCGCAGGACTCGTCATCAATCCGTACTTTCCGAAAAACATCTGGCTCTTCATAGAGCACGCGCGCATGAAGCTGACGACCGGCGAGTTTACGACCGCCGTCGGGCAGGAATGGTATCCATACGATAGCTGGGTCTTTCTGGGTAACTGTGCGATTGCGTGCGTGGCGATGGTGGTCGGCTACATAGCCTTTAACGGCAGCGACCGCAAACGCTCCGCACGCTCTCTGTTCTTTCTCATCTTCTCGACGGCTCTGATGTTCGCAACCTTCAAGTCGCGCCGCTTCGTAGAATACTGGCCGCCCTTCGCAGTCCTCTTCGCAGCCTTCAGTTTGCAGCATGTCTTTGAAGGCACGCGCGGCCTCGTCGGCTCTCTGCCCGCAGACGTGCTGGAAGAGTTGCAACCGTTTCTCGATAAGCAGGAGCAGGCCGGGACGTTGAAGGCCACAGAGAGCCGCGAGTTATGGAAGACGATTGCCGCGTGCTTCGTCGCCGCCGCGCTCTTTGCCATTATGATGGCTAACATCATCGGCGTGACGAAGGAGATCGCGTCAAGCGACGGGCCGGATAAATACCGCGCGGGCATGAAATGGATTAGCGAGAATGTTCCCGCGGGCGAGCGTGTCTTTAACACGGACTGGGACGATTTCCCCAGAATGTTTTTTTTCGACCCGACTCATGCTTATGTTTCGGGACTCGACCCGACCTACCTGCTCGACAAAAACCCGGAGCTATCGAAACTCTACGATGATGTAACGCTCGGCAAGCGCGACGATCCGGCTGAGGTCATACGCGACCGCTTCGGCTCGCGCTACGTCTTCTCGGATCAGGAAAAAGTGCATGACGATCTTTATTTCAAAGCGATGGATAGCGGCTGGTTTGAAAAGGTATATGAAGACGGAGATTGCATAATCCTTCATATACGCGACCAGAAGGGCGAGCCGCCGCCGGAGGCTGCCGAAGACGATCAGCCCGACGACAATCAGGGCGCAGACGACAATGATAATGAGGCGGACTTGCCCGAAGATAATGCTAAGCCGTGAGTTTTAGATAACAGCGCGCCGCGAGTTTTTTGTTCGCAGAATACTGCACGGATGAGAGGGCGAAACATGAGTGGGAAAATCTTGCAGCCGTTTGCCGCCGGCCTCGCCCTCGTTGCGCTCGTCACGAGCTTTTCATCAGCGTGCGGAAAGAAAAACGAGTCGAAGAGCCAGCCTTCCAATACTTCATCCGCCTCATCCAAACAGCCGCAGACTCCGTTCGAGCGCGATCTGGATTACGTGCGTAAAGGCCAGTTCACTTACGTCTTCATCTTCACGCGCAAGGAGGGCGGCGCATTCACCAGAGACGACATCGCTTATCTCAAAGCGAACTCGCCCGCCGAAACCAACCAGTGGATTTCCACGGACGAAGGCCGCCGCGTCATCGCCGGAACAAACTTCGAGTTCAAGCCCGAACACTTCGACGCCCTGAAACAGAGATTCAATGTCGAGGACTACTCAGGGCGGTGATAGGTGATGGGTGATAGGTGATAGGAAAGACAGGAGACAGAAGTCAGAAGAAAGAAAAAGATTAAAAGCAGGTTGCCGCCTCTTCTTCTGTCTCCTGACTCCTGTCTTCCCCTCTTCTCTTATCACCCATCACCCATTACCTATCACCCGTTACTTGAAGTCTCCGGCCTTGACGATATTGATCTTCGCGGGGTCTATGTACTTTCGCATGGCTTCTGTGACCTGCGCGGGTGTGAGGGCGGCGATGCGTTTCTCGAAGTCCGCGTCCCATGAGAGCGTGCGGTTATAGTAGAGATATAGCCCCAGCGTGCCCGCCAGTGAACCATCCTGCGCGCGTCCGAGTTGCCGCTGTTGAAAATAGCCAGCTTTGGCCGTCTCAAGCTCTTCCGCCGTAAATCCGTCTTTGAGCGTGCGTGCGATCTCTTCTTTGAACGCGGCTTCGAGCTTCTGCGCGTTCTGCGGGGCATAGATGGCGGTCGCGCTGAACGTGGCGAACTTATCAACCGGATGTGCGAACACGCCTGCGCCGACGCCATAACTCAAGCCCTCCTTCTCGCGTATGCGAGTCCAGAGCCGCGAGTTTCCCGAACTGCCAAGGATATAGTTGCCGAGCACGAGCGCTGGATAATCCGGGTCGTCATCACGCATCTCAAACTGGAATCCGGCGATAAAGTAGGCATTGGCCTTGTCAGGCGCGGGCAGCGATTTGTTGGTTGGCGCGGGCGACCTGTAAATATTCGGAATGCGCGCAAACGCGGCCCTGCTCTTCCAGTCGCCCAGCAAATCCATCACCAGCTTTGATGTCTCGTTGGCATCGAAATCTCCGACGATGGAAAGGTAAGCGTTCGACGCGCCATAAAAATCTGCATAAAACTTCTTCACATCGTCAAGCGTCGTGGCTTTCACGTCAGCTATGTCTTCATCCGGCGTCGGGATATAGCGCACGTCCCCTTTCGGGTAAGGGAAGAGATATTGATTGTAAGCGGTCGTAGCGATGGATGACGGCTCGCTGCGCTCCTCCTCGATGGAAGTCAGGTACTCTTGCTTGAGCGGCTCAAACTCGCTCTGCGGGAAAGACGGCTCGCGCAGAATTTCAGCCACGAGCCGCAGCACCGCCGGAAGATTCTCGCGCACGGTCTCGATAGAGGCCCCGGCCTGCGTTACTCTGCCGGAGACGGAGACGCGCGCTTTGAGGCGATCAAACTCATCTTTAATCTGCTGGCGCGTGTGCTTCGTAGTTCCACGCATCAGCATTTGTCCGGCCATGTAGCCTGCGGTGAAGCGATTCATCAGGCTCTTTTCATCTCCGAAGCGCAGAGTCAGATTGGCGACCACAGTCCCGCCGCGTGTCTTCTTGGGCAGGAGCGCCATTTTCAAACTGCTCGCGGTATTACGGGTCGTGCGCGACTCGATATTGGCGGGCGATGGATCGAACGCTTCACCCGCCGCCACCGCCGGGTCGCCCTTGTAATCTTTGAGCATCGCCGCCAGCTCGGCCTCGCTGGTCGTGGGAATCTCCGCGCGTTCCGGCTTCGCGGTCGGGATAAACAGTCCGACCGTGCGGTTGGAGGCTTTGAAGTAATTCGCGGCGACGCGCTGCACGTCTGCGACCGTCACTTTGCGCAGGCGGTCACGCTGTAGAAAGAAGAGACGCCAGTCGCCCATCGCCATATATTCGCTCAAGGTGAGGCCGACGCGATCCGCAGAGTTGAGCGTGAGTTCTATGTTTTTCAAAAGCGAGGTGCGCGCACGCTCGACCTCTTCTGCGGTCGGAGGCGTCGCGCCAGCTTTTTCAAGCGTCTCAATCAAGGCATCGCGCGCGGCATCGAGCGATGCCTCCTTCGGAACTTGCGCGACGAAGAGGGCGAGTCCCGGCTCGCGCAGTTGGTAGCTGAAGCCGAAGACGGAGGTCGCCTTTTTCGTCTCCACCAGAGCTTTGTAGAGACGCCCCGATGGAGTGTTGCCGAGGAGATGGGCCAGCAGGCTGAGCGCGGCGAAGTCCGGGTGCGAGCCGGGCGGCACATGATAGGCCGCGCTCACAGCCTGCACGTCGCCGACGCGCCTGAGCGTCACAAGCCGCTCGCCGTCCTGCGTCGGCTCCGCCGTGTAGGTTTTTTGCAGGACACGCGTCGGGCGCGGAATCGGCGCGAAGAGCTGTTGAATCAAAGCAAGAGTTTTGCCTTCATCAAACTTTCCGGCGACGAGCAAAATCGCGTTGTCCGGCTGGTAATGCAGATGATAGAAGCCCTGCAACCTGTCAATCGGAACGTTCTCGATGTCCGAGCGTGCGCCGATAGTATCCTTGCCGTAGTTGTGCCAGAGATACGCAGTTGACATTATGCGCTCCATCATAATCCCGACCGGATCGTTCTCGCCCGACTCAAACTCGTTGCGCACGACCGTCATCTCGCTGTCCAAATCCTTTTTGGCGATGAAAGAGTTGACCATCCGGTCTGATTCAAGCTCCAAAGCCCACCTCAGATTTTCTTCGGTCGCCCGGACGGTCTCAAAATAGTTGGTGCGGTCATACCACGTCGAGGCGTTTGAGAACGCGCCGTGCTTAGTCATCTCCGTGTTGATGTCTGTGTGTTTCGTAGTGCCTTTGAACATCATGTGTTCGAGCAGGTGCGCCATCCCCGTCTCGCCGTAATTTTCATTGCGCGAGCCGACGAGGTACGTGATGTTGACCGTCACGGTCGGCTTCGTCTGGTCAGGGAAGAGCAGGACGCGCAGGCCGTTCTGAAGCCTGTATTCGTTGATGCCCTCGACAGAGGTCACGCGCTCGACTCCCGCCGGAAGCGCGTTCATAGAGCCTGCTTGCTGCGCTTGTGCGAGCAGGTTCGCCGCGCCCGACTGATTGAATATCAGGAGCGTGAGAACGAGTATGAGGCATGGTTTGCGTGTGCGACGAGAAGTCATGGAATTTTCCTCCAGAGAGTTTGAATCGGTTAACTTGAGAAAGAATATTTGTCTTCTTTGCGTCTTTGCGCCTTTGCGAGAAATTTACGTCTCCCGCAAAGGCGCAAAGGAGAACGCAAAGGATTGAGTTTTGAAATCGAGTCTTAGAAATCAATCGCGCGGCTCTCTTTGACCGTCACGACGTGTTTATCATTTCCGAAATCGTCAAGCGTCTCATTGTGATGAGCGATGATCTGCGATGCTTTGAGCGTCTCTGTGTCAACGGTCATGTGCGCGTCACGCGCGAGCGTCACATCATAGCCGCGAGAGACTGCGCTGCGACACGTCGCGTCAACGCAGTATTGCGTGCGGCAGCCGACAACGACCAGATGCTTGATGTCGCGCGCCTTCAACTCTTCTTCGAGCGAGGTCTCGTAAAAAGAGTCGGACGCGCGCTTGCGTATAACAGTCTCCGCATCAATCGGAGCGATGGACGGATGAATCCGCCAACCCTCTGAGCCGGGAGCAAGACGACCGCCCGCCTCGCCGTCATGCTGAACATAAATCACCGGCACAGATGCCGCTCGCGCCTTCGCCAATAAATCATTGATGCGCGCTAAGACTTCCTCGCTGCCTTCCGAACTTGGCTGCGACCAATCCACGACTCCCGATTGAACATCAACGACGAGCAATGCCGTATCTTTACTCAACACGCTAACTCCTCTTTATAGTTCCGAGTTCCATGTTCCAAGTTCCAAGTTTAAGACAGGTTCTCCACTTGGAACCTGGAACTCGGAACTATCTTTATGGCACGAGCACAAGCTTGCCGAACTGCGCGCGGTCTTCCATCAGCTCGTGCGCGCGGTCTGCTTCATAAAGCGGCAGGGTTCTGTCTACCACAGCGAGAATCTGCCCGCGCTTGATAAACTTCATGGCGTCGAGCATCTCCGCCTTCGATCCCATGAACGAGCCGAGCAGCGAGAGGTGGCGATAAAACAGTTGGCGCAGGTCTGTGCTCGCGTCGTAGCCGCTGGTCGCGCCGCAGGTGACGAGCCGCCCGTTCTTCTTGAGCACGGCAACCGAGCCAGCCCATGTCTCCGCGCCCGTGTGCTCGAAGACCACGTCCACGCCGCGCCTGCCCGTCAGCTTCTTCACCTCTTTAGGCCAATCCGCGTTCGTGTAGTTGACCGTCTCATCAGCTCCGAGCGAGCGAGCCTTCTGTAGCTTCTCATCGGAGCCTGCGGTCGCAATCACACGCGCGCCACGCAGCTTTGCCACCTGAATCCCGATGGAGCCGACGCCGCTCCCGGCTGCATGAATCAAGACATCTTCGCCCGGCTGAACCTGTGCGCGCGTGACGAGCATGTGCCACGCCGTGACGGTCACGAGCGGGAGGCTCGCGGCCTCTTCCCAGCTTAAATTTTGCGGCTTCGGAATCACGTTGACGCCCGGCGCGGCGACGAGCTGCGCGTAGCCGCCGTCCTGCCTGTAGCCAAGCATGTCATATTCCGGGCAGAGATTGTCCTGCCCGCGCAAACAATCTATGCAATGCCCGCAGGACGTGCCGGGATGCAGCATCACTTCGTCGCCCGCGTGAACCCACGTCACCAGCTCGCCCGCTTCGCGCACGACGCCCGCGATGTCGTTGCCGAGAATGTGCGGCAGCGGAATCTCTATGCCGGGCAGCCCGCGCCGCGCCCACACGTCCAGATGGTTGAGCGCGCACGCGCGCACCTCGACCATCACCTCGTTAGCCTTGATGACGGGGTCAGCGACTTCCGCATACTGAAGCACTTCCGGCCCGCCGTGCTTCTCGAAGATAACAGCTTTCATAAATTTGATTTAAGCTCGCAGCAAAAATTGAGAATCGAACTCGTGATAAGATGAGTCTGATTTTATCCCTAATCTGATGAGATTTGGAAATGATTAAGCTCCCGCAAAGGCGCGGAGAATGTAAAATTAAAAATGTAAAATGCAAAATTAATAAGCTGGATGGGTTTTGCATTTTGCATTTTGCATTTATCTGCGCCTTTGCGGGAAACTTCTTATCGAAACGGGAGCCTCTGCATGGACTCTAACTCACAATCTGAATCAACGCAGGCCGCGCTCGCTTTGCAAACGCTGCATCACCAACTGGGGCGTATGCGCGAGATGCACGGCAGGTATTCGAATCTCTTTTACGAACTCGTCATCGTCAGCATCATCGTCATCATCCTGATGGCGGCGGCGAGCATGACCGACACGTTGCGCGGCGTCGTGCTCCTGATTCCTTTTTACGTTATCTACGTCGGCGTGCATTCTGCTTATTATCTCTCTTACGTAATCTGGGCGCGCATCTATGCGACGGGTCTTGAGCAAAAGATAAACGGGCAGTTGAAACAAAACCTGCTCATCGCGCACAGGCAAGAGGCGGTCTACCTGTTCCCGCTTCAAGGCAAGCAGTTCGCGGGCGTGTGCCTGAGCCTGCGGCAAACTTTCATCGGCTTTATCACGATACATTTCTGGATTACCGGAGCAGCCGCCATCGCTCTTTCGCTCTACCGCGCGTGGCAGCTTTATGAAGAACTGATGCGCGAATTTCCGCCCGTCTGTTATTACTTCATCGCGCTCGGCCTCTGGGCGTTGCTGCATCTCATCTATCTCGTCTGGTATTTCGGCTCGCGCCACTATGAGCGGCGCGTGATGGAGATCGTGCAAGAGTCATACGGCACGAATTACGATAATGCCTGAGCAGATTTGAACAGAGATGGACAGGGTGTGCAGGATACAAGAGAGATGAGCAAGATTGTTATCGGAGTGATGGGGCCGGGAAAAGATGCCGGGAGGGAAGCGATGGACGCTGCGTTCGAGCTTGGGCGATTGATAGCGCAGGAGGGATGGGTCTTATTAACCGGCGGCAGGGATGCGGGCGTGATGGACGCCGCGTGCAGGGGAGCGAAAGAGGTCGGGGGATTGACGGTCGGGATTCTGCCGTCGGCGGACGCGAGGGGCGCGTCAGAGGCGGTTGATATAGCAATCGTCACCGGCATGGGACAGGCGCGAAACAATATCAACGCGCTTTCGAGCCGCGTCGTCATCGCCTGCGGGATGGGCGCGGGCACGGCTTCGGAAGTCGCTCTTTCGCTCAAAGCCGGAAAGAAAGTTATCCTGCTCTGTTGCGATCAGGAGGCAATCGCTTTCTTTAAGTCGCTCGGAAAAGAGCGAGTCTTCATCGCGTCGCAGGCCGATGAAGCTGTTTCGATTGCGAAGAAGTTGATCGGTGAATGAATGCCCGCGCGGTTCGATGCTCAAGAGCTATTTTTGCTTCAGGCGAATGTCTCGCGGCAGATAGGTGCGAAAGACGTAGTCAATTTTCTTCTCATGCGTGTGACAATCACGGCAACTGCCGGTCTTTTGGCGTTCACGAATCCTGCCCGCGTCGCCGTCGAGCAACAGGAACTCCCAATCGTTTGCCTTCGGATTAAATCCCTTCTCGCGTTTCACCATCACAGCCAACAGTTCCGGCGCGGCATTTTCCTGCTTGAGCTTTTCCCTCACGATGACCGAGCCAATCGGATACTGCGGTTTCTTTTCATCAAATAGAGGGTGACGAGCAGTCTCGTTGACGTACACGATGCCGAAGGAATCAAACTCCTCTTTATGCGAGCTGGACTTGCCGGGCTTGACTCCAGACGGTTTGTCGCCTTGCGGCACATCGAGAATGATTCTGGTGTTTAATGAAGTGCTGGTGATTTGTGTGACATCCGAACTGGTGTCAGCAATGGTGAAGTCTCAACCTCCATCCGAGGAGAGGTCAAAAACAATTTTCGGCTTTTGATTGACGCGCGTCCATTGCCTGTAATTCGGCAGGTCTTTGAGCGCTGCGTCTGCGGTAAAGATGTTAGGCTTTGCTGTCTCCTCCGAAGCAGATGTGAAGCGTGCGAGACCGACGACGCACAGGATGAGCAGCAGCATTGCGGCTGACGAAAAAAGCTGTACGCCTTTTTTTGTCATGGCATTCCCTCAAAAGGTGATTCTGCGTTCGCGCCTGGTTGAAGGCGATAAGTTTAAGTCTTATCGCACAGAAGCCAGTTCTGTTTCGTCAGATTCAATTCCAGCGCCTATGGTTTGCTGGCGCGCATGATAGGAGGAGCGCGTCAGCGGGCTTGATTCGACGTGATGAAAGCCCATCTCCATTCCTACCTCGCGCCAGCGTGCGAACTCTTCCGGCGTGACGTAGCGTTCGACCGGCAGCCTGCGCTCGTATGGTTGCAGGTACTGGCCGATGGTCATAATGTCGCACGAGACCGAACGCAAGTCTTTCATCAGCTCGACGACCTCATCAAAATTCTCGCCCAGCCCGACCATGATGCCGCTCTTGGTAAGCATCCCGCGCTTCTCAACATCACGACGACGCGCGGCGCGCTCAAGCAACTGGAGCGTCTGTTGATAAACTGCGTCCGGCCTCACACGCCGATAGAGCCGCGCGATGGTTTCCGTGTTGTGATTGAGCACGTCCGGCTGCGCGTCGAGCACTGTATCGAGCGCGGTCTCGTCGCCGTTGAAATCCGGAATCAGGACTTCGACTTTGCAGTTCGGATTCAGCGCACGCACTTCTCGAATCGTCGCAGCCCAGTGAGCCGCGCCCCCATCTGCCAGGTCGTCGCGGTTGACCGAAGTGATGACGGCGTGCGCCAGATTGAGATGCTTCACGGCCTCCGCGACGTGGCGCGGTTCTTCCGCGTCGAGCGCGCCGGGTTGTCCCTTGCCGACCGCGCAGAATCCGCAATGGCGCGTGCAGATGTCGCCCGCCAGCATGAAGGTCGCGGTGCGGTCTGACCAGCACTCGAAGATATTCGGGCAGCGCGCCTCCTGACAGACAGTGTGCAGGTTCAAGCCCTCGATCAGCTTGAGCACATGATTCTGATTTGACGGGTCGCCCAGACGAATCTTGAGCCACTCCGGCTTCGGCTGGCGCACACGCGCCGTAGGCTTACTGTTACTGATAACTCTTAGCTCGCGTCCCACTTTTATCTTTACTCCGATGACCTTTGATGTGCAGTTATTCTATCATCCTTTCGACAGGTATTGCATGTGCCCCTAATCTGCCTTCGGCTTTCATCGAACCTACTTTCTTTAATGCACGTAAACAGAGACATGACACGCGCCATTAAAATTACCGGCTGGCTACTGATGCTATTGCTTGCCACTCTGATTACGCTGGTTTCACTCAGATACTTCATCCTGAGGCCGGAGGTAGCTGCCGAGCCGGCGTTGGGTGAGAGGTTCGCCAGATACCTTCCGATTTTTCTCTGCCATGTGGCGGGCGGAACTCTGGCGCTGTTTCTTGGGCCGTGGCAATTCTGGACAAGGTTAAGAAACAAGTCTCTATGGCTTCATCGTTGGATAGGTCGCGTGTATCTGTTGGCGATTCTCGTCGGCGGCGCAAGCGGGCTGTATGTGGCAGTCAGGGCGTTTGGCGGTCTGCCGACGAAAATCGGTTTCGGAAGCCTCGCGACGCTGTGGCTGACGACGGGCGCGATGGCTTACGTGCGCGTGCGTGAGGGCGATTTCAAAGCGCATCGTGAGTGGATGATTCGCAACTATGCTTTGACCTTTGCGGCGGCCACGCTTCGCCTCTGGCTGCCGCTCTTAATGATCTTGGGCGCTCCGTTCATCGTGGCTTATATAACTATTTCGTGGCTCTCATGGATTCCCAATCTGCTGGCCGTCGAACTGTACCTGCGAGGCATGAAGGCTGGAAGAAAAAGAGCGGTCGTCGCTAAAGAGTACGCGGTCTAACAACTCTCCGAATCGTGTAACCCGAATGCGAGTCTCTAAGATTTACTCTCAGCCCTCATCCCGAAAACTTCTGCGAAGCGCGCGATGATGCGGTCTTCGACTTCTGATAAATCAAGCTCGCGACCCAAAAGTTTCTGCATCGAGGTGACGGGTTCGCCCTCGCAGGCGATGATGAGATCGAAGAAGCTGAGGTCTGTGTTGACGTTCAAGGCGAAGCCGTGCGTAGTTATCCAGCGCGCGATGTGTACGCCGATGGCCGCGACTTTTCCAACGGTCGTGTGAACGCCGGTCAGCCCTTTGATGCGAAAGCTCTCAATGCCGAAATCCGCGAGCGCGCGTATCAGGACTTCTTCTAAGTCGCGCACATATGCCTGCACGTCTTCGCGATCAGGACTGAGATTGATAATCGGATAGCAGACGAGTTGCCCGATGCCGTGATACGTGACCTTGCCGCCGCGATTCGACTCGAAGACAGAGACGCCGCGCGCTTCCAACAGAGCTTGAGAGGCGAGGATGCCCGAATGCGTGGCGCGTCTGCCGATGGTCAGGACGTGCGGGTGTTCGACAAAGAGCAAGGTATCCGGTAGCGCGCCTGTCAACACGCCTTGCTCCGTCTCTTTTTGCAGCGCGAGAGCCTCGCCGTATTCCATGCGTCCCAGACGCGAAACTCTCAACGCTCTCTGTTTGATTTCGGTTTGCATCGGCGGATGAAATTATAGCTCGCATTGTAACGGCAGCGGAAGCGCGGCGACGAATGTTGTTTCCACCTGAGAGGCAACCCGCGCACTTGACGCAGCGACCCTTGCGAGCATAGCTTTGTGCGAATGTCGATGACCGCATGAAAAGGAGAATCCAACTTTGAAACGCCCCTTTCTCTTAATCCTGACTTGCCTGATTTTACTGCCCGTCTCAGCAGAGGCGCAGAAGCGGCGCACTCCGAGCAAGAAAAGCAAAAGCGTCGAGACCAAATCCGACACGTCGCTCGAAGTTCTAGCGGGCGCACAGCGCGTGGCGGAACAGATCAAGACGCTCTCGAAATTCCTGTACCTACTCGGCGGAGTCACGAAGGGAATCGAGGCCGCAGACGCCGCAGAGCAGAGAGGCGAGGCCACGCAGGCGATTATTGACCAGACGCGGAAGAGCAAAACCACTGTCCGCGCCAGCATTCAAAGCCTGCGCGAGAGCCTCGATCAATTGGAGCTGGATTTTCGCTTGAAGCCGGAACTGCAACGCTACTACACGAGTCTGGCAGGCTCTGCGGCTGGCGCGGCGCAGGCTGAAGAACAGGCCGCAAACAATCAATTCGATAAGGCCGGACGAACGCTCCTCACAGTCGTCAATCGCCTCGCGGATGTGCTGTCGGAAATACGCTAATCAAGGGATGAGGGCGGAGGAATGAGGGATGAAAAGCAACCTATTGATAGCTTTGCTTTCATCCCTCATCCTTCATCCTTTTCTTTTTGCGTAGTAGCCCTGTCGGGAGCGCACCTTTAGTTGCGGACGTGTGGGGGCGGAGACCTTGAGGCGCAGGTACTTGCCGTTCGGGGCATCGTCGCTTGAGTAATATTGAAGCAGGTATTGCGAGCGCAGCTCGGCGGTAATCTGGCGAAAGACCGCTTCAAAATTTTCCTCTTTTTCGGGGACGAAAGATGTGCCGCCCGTCGCTTCCGCGAGTCGTTCCATGCCTTCTTCGGCGCGCTTGCTGATGACATTCAGGCGCAGAGCCTCGCCGCTCGGATTGATAGAATAGAAAGCTATCTCGGCCTTCTGCACTTCGCGCTGAACCTCCGACAGAACTTTGTTGAAAACAGTCTGTCTTGCCTGAAGCGAGATGGCGTCCTGCGATTCTTTGGTCACGCCAATCGCTTTCTTGACCTTGTCGCTGAAATTGTCTTCGCCGTCGGAGATGACGACGATCACGCGGCGATGTCTTTCGGGCGTGTTGTCGGCCAGATACTTCGACGCCGCAATCACTGAATCATAAAAAGCGGTCGCGCTTCTGGCGGGCGTGAGCGACATGATTTTAGCGGACGCGTTCTCAGCCGTGTCGAGTTTTAATTCCTGTCGCGCGGTTTTGTCTATCGCGTAAACGGTCGCGCGGTCGCCGCTTTTCAAAACCTGTTTGAGAAAGCGCGAGGCCGCCTGCTGCTCAAAAGCAAAGCGCGCGTCAATGCTACCAGACACGTCAAGCAGGATGGCTATCTCAAGCGGCACCTGCTCAGGGTCTCCGATCTGCTTAATCTCCTGCTCGCGGCCTTCTTCAAGCAGGCGAAAATCTTTGGTCGTCAAACCCGTAACGGGCTGCCCCGCGGCATCCGTCACAGAGACGGGCACGACCACCAGATTCGATTCGACGCTGACGGTCTCGATGTCATCAATGATGTCGGATGGAGTTTTTTCCGGCTTTGGAGTCGTGGCCGCAGTGGGCGGCGCGGGCGTCGGGCTGGCCTGAGCTTGCGGCGCGGGTGTAGTCGTTTGCCCGCCCGCACTCATCGCAGAAAAAAGAAGAGCCGACGCTCCGACCAGCAGCGCCAGCATCAATCCGTTGCGTATCTTAAGAGAAAAGTTTTTCATCTGACCAACTCCTCATGCCGCCCGTTGCGCTGCAAAGTTGACTGGCCGCAGCACACAGCACTAATTGATGCCGCCCGACGGCATGATGGTTGGCAAAAAAGTAGTGATAGGTGATGGGTGATAGGTGATAAGAAAAAGCAGGAGACAGAAGTCAGAATACAGGAGTCAGAATAAGGAGGATGATTAGATGAAAGCGGATTTTCCGCCTCTGTCTCCTGACTCCTGTATTCCTTTCTTCTCTTATCACCTATCACCCATTACCTATCACCTTCCTATTCAGGATTCTCTGTCGTGCTTGGCTTCGACATATTAGGGGCTGGCTGAACCAGTCCGCGACTGACGAGGATTTTGACTTCGACGCGGCGATTCTGTGCGCGCCCTTCGCGCGTAGTGTTGTCCGCGACGGCCTGCGATTCGCCGTAGCCATACGGCGTCACGATGCGGCGCAGTGGAATCCTGTGATTCTCCGCCAGATAGCGCACGACCGCGTCGGCGCGATGCTGGCTCAGAGCACGGTTCTTACTCACGCTGCCGGTCGTATCCGTGTAGCCGGAGATTTCAATCACATAGCCTTTGGCGTTCGCGGCCTTGTTAGCCAAGTCGTCCAACTGCTGCTTGGCCGTTGGCGAGAGCACTGCGCTGTTGACCTTGAAGTTGATGGCCGTCACATCCTGCACGACGTAATCATCAAGCGCGGAGATGCGCTCGTTGGTGGAATTGACGCCCGCGACGGCCTGATCCGCAGTCTCCTGCGCAGCCTTCGCGCCGCCGCCCGCGGCATTAGCCACAGCCGCCAGCTCGTCTATCTGGCCTGAGAGACGCTGCGAGTTCTGCTCGACCTGACCGATGCGATTCTCGGCTGAGCCGACGCGCGATTCGACCGGGTCAACGCGCGACTCGACCGTGCGCGCGACACGCAGGTCTGATTCGTTGAAGCGAACCTTGTCTGCGACAAGCTGCCCGGCAGCATCGCCGCGTCCTTCGACTTCGAGATTCAGCCCGCGCAGAATATTGGTCGTCGCGTAATTGTTTCCGCTGCGCAGAAAGCCGCCGTTCGATTTGACCGTGGTGCGGTCTGTCAGGCGCACGACCGTATCCACGCCGTTATTGTCGCGCACGGTGAACGTGTCCATATCGCGGCGCGTCACGACGCCTTTGATCTTCATCTTCTGGCCGTTGGACACGCTGCGCGTCTGCGCGCCGCCCATGCTGCCGTTATCCTGAGCGAGCGCGAGGGACGCACCCGACAGAATCAGGCAGAAGGCCAGCGTGAAGACGTGTGAAAGTTTAGAATTTTTGACACTCATCGTTATTAAACTCCATTTTCTGCGAAGCTTGTTACATGTCCCGCACGCTTTGTGTGACGTGCAACATCAACGCATGTTATGGCGACCAACACGAGCGACGTTTCAAAGCCGTCGGGCGTCGCAGTTAAAGAGAGCGTTCGTCACTTCTTCCGAAACTGACGGTCGCGAACGTAAAACTTGCGCGAGGGTATTTGCGCTTCGATCATCAAAAACTGTGTTGCTTTGGCAACTAAAACGCGAATTCTTCACGAACCGTCCATCGAAGTCAAGCATCAGATATACGAAAGAGCGCGGTTCGATGACTCTCAAGCTATTCATCAGACAATCGCCACCGGATTGCAATAAACTCCTTCAGAAAATTTGCTGGCTTACTTAAACGCAAAGCGGCGAGCCTCATCTGCAAGTCTCGCCGCCAGATGTTAATATCCAGGTAGAGGAAATCAGAGATTAGGGTCTTCGATGAAGTGGCCTTTGACGACCAAGTCGCCATTGCTCTTAAGAAGCTGTTTGAAAATTCATGATGGCTTGAGCCGACGCAGCATCAAGCGTGTCATGGCGATATAGATCATCGCCTCGCTGTTGGTTGTCAACACTTCATAGTCTTTGCTCAAGCGGCGATTGAAGTTCAACCATGCGAAGGTGCGCTCGACCACCCAGCGGCGCGGCAGCACGACGAAGCCCCTCTGCTCTTCGCTACGCAAGACCACTTGTAGTACGAAGCGAAAACGTCGCGCCACCCAGTCGGTGAGCGATGGCCCGCCATAGCCGCCATCAACAGCCGCCAGTTTGCGCCAAGAGTCGCCGTGCGCCCTCGCGCTCTTGGACTGAGGCGGCAGTGACAACAACGCTGAGCAATAAGCCAAGCGTATCCGCCAACAAATGCCGTTTGCGTCCCTTGATGTTTTTCGCTGCATCAAAGCCGCGCACACCCGGCACTTGCGTCGTTTTCACGCTCTGGCTGTCCAGACAGCCAGCCGTCGGATGCTTATGGCGCTTGGCAGCGCGGCGGACTTCAGAGCGTAAACGCTCATGCAAGTGCTGCCATTGATTGCTTTTGCGCCAAAGGCGAAAGTAGTAATAGACGCTCTGCCACTTGGGAAAGTCTTTGAGCAACATGCGCCATTGAATGCCGCCTACGACGACGTACAAAATGGCATTGACGACGGCACGCATCTCAAGTTGGCGCGGTCGGCGTTGTCGTTTGGCTTTGGGCAGCAACTCTTTGATATGCTCCCATTGGCTGTCAGTCAGGTCACTGGGGTAGTTTGTGTTAGGCATAACTTAAACATACCTAACTGAACTGGCTGGCAGTCAATTTTTAAACAGCTTCTTAGCTCGACTTTATCCATTTTTTAGAGTGCCAAAATGCCGATGGCATAAGTCTTTTGTTTTCAACGTCAGACTTTTTGAATGTCTTCTTTTTGACCAACATTCAAAAAGTCTGGCGAATAGTCGGGACGCTAAGTCTTTTATTTACGTCCCCTGTTTCCAAAATGGATAAAGTCGAGCTTAGACTGTGAACTGTCCTGCTTCCAAAAGCTCTTTGACGTAGCCCAGAAATCTCTCCGCGTCCGAGCCGTCTATGATGCGATGGTCGAAGGTCAGCGCGAAGTAGGCCATCGAGCGAATGGCTATATAATCGTCGCCTTCGGGCGAGGTGACGACCTTCGGGCGTTTCTCAATCGCGCCGACGCCGAGGATCGCGACCTGCGGCTGGTTGATAATCGGAGTCCCGAACAGGCCGCCGAAGACTCCCGGATTGGTGATCGTGAATGTCCCGCCCGCGACCTCGTCCGGCTTCAGTTGCTTGGCGCGTGCGCGTTCTGCCAGATCGTTTGCGGCGCGTGCGAGGCCGGAGATTGAGAGGTCGTCCGCGCGTTTGATGACCGGGACGATCAAGCCCCAGTCGAGCGCGACGGCCATGCCCAGATTGATGTCGCGCTTGTAAATAATCTGTTCGCCGCTGACCTGCGCGTTAAAAATCGGGAACTTGCGAATCGCGCTCGTGATGGCCTGAAAGATAAAAGGCATGTAACTGAGCTTGGTTCCCGCGCGCTCCTGAAACTCGCGCTTGTGCTTCTCTCTGATTCGCGCGATACGCGTCATGTCTATCTCGTAGACGGTCGTCACGTGTGCCGAAGTGCGGCGCGACATGGTCATGTGCTCGGCAATCTTCTTGCGCATGACGGACATCTGCTCGACGCGGTCTTCCGCGGCAGGTTTAGTAGAAGGAGCGGAAGGAGTTGCTGCCGACTGCATTGCAGATTGAGCGGAAGAAACTCCCGCTCCTGCCTGTCCGCTCTGCCCAGTCTGCATAGCCTGTTGCGGCGTCATGGCCGCGCCGGATTCGATATAGCTCAGGATGTCGTTCTTCGTGACGCGACCGCTCATGCCTGTGCCTTCGAGTCGCGTGATGTCTATGCCGTGCTCTTTGGCTATGTTGCGCACCAGCGGACTTGAACGAGTGCGGCGCAAATCTTCAACCGACTGCTCGCCCATCGGCACGCTCGCGGCAGAGGCGGAAGCTTGCGCGCCCTCCTGCTTTGCGCCCGGACGCTCCGCGTCATAGCTGCGTCCGGCCACTTCCGCTTTTTCGGGTTGAGCCGGTGGCGTTGCTGTCTCTGCGGCGGGCGGAGGAGGCGGAGGCTCCGAGGTGACGGCGGCTTGACTGGCCGGAGCTTCAGGTTTTTGTTGTGCCTGAGACGCATCCGAATAGTCGAGCAGATAGCCCTCTTTAGGCGCGCCTGTGGTCTCTGCGGCTGCCGGTGTTTGCGCTGTTGCTGCGGGGGCGGTCGCGCCCGCGCCGTTGCCGTCGAGTACAGCGACCACTGTGTTGATCTCGACCGTGTCGCCTTCGTTGAATTTGATTTCGGTCAGGGTTCCGGCGGCAGGCGACGGAATCTCCGCGTCTACCTTATCGGTGGAAATTTCAAACAGCGGCTCGTCGCGGGCAACCTTATCGCCGACCTTCTTCAACCATCTGGTGATCGTCCCTTCCGCGATGGATTCGCCCATCTGCGGCATGACAATTTCTGTGCTCATATCAACTCCACTTCAGTTATAGTTTCAAACAATGCTCTTACCAATTTAAGGCTTGTGAGAATCAATCGCGCTCATCATTCAAGCGACAGATGCTTTTTCAAGAGCGCGAGCAGGACGTGTGCGTTCGGCGTCGCGCCGTACTGCCCGCGCATCACGGCTTTGCCCGCGCGGTCTTTGACTTCGATAACTCCGTCTTTGACTTCAACGCCCGCAAGCTGCGTCCAGAGAAAGCGCGCTCCGCTCTCTTCCATCCCGTTCGTGTCAAGCAGCATCGTGCCGAACGAAATTTTCTTACCGCTCTGCAAAGCCTCAGCGGCTCGCGGGTACATTCGCGCGAAAGTCTGCTCTTTAATCTCGTGCCCGATTACGTCAACGCCCGACACCATGTTGCTCAAAGTAAAAGTCTCGCCGCCGCGTTTCTCAATCGTGTACAGGTAGCGGTCGTAAATGTGCTGGCCGTTGACGTGAATCTTCTCTATCTTCTCGGTCACGGTCGCGATCTCATCCCACGTCGCAGCGTGCCCCTTGCCGCCGCGCTCTATCAACAGGCCGTGCTCATGCAGCGCGGCTCGCTCGCCTCTATGAGTCCAGTTCGTATAAAGGACGCTCACACCGCCGAGCAGCGAACACGCTCCGCCGAAGATGAAGAGGATTTTATTAAAGAGTCCCTCTTCGGCCTTCATGTTAATGCCTGCAAAGAGCAGAGCCGCGCCGAGTCCGAGACAAATTACTCCGACGATCAGATTCGTTCCGGTCGCCTTCGTGTTCTCGCTGAATTCCGCCTGCTGTTTGCCGAGCGCGTTCATGCTTAAACGGATAATCAATAAGCCGCCAGCCGCCGCGCGGCTTCCATCACATCCTTGACTTGCGGCAGATAGTATTCTTCGAGCGGCGGGGAATACGGTACGGGCGTATCAATCGAAGCGACGCGCACCACCGGAGCATCGAGCCATTCAAAAGCCTCTTCGGCAATCGTCGAGGCAATCTCGCCGCCGATGCCGCCCGTGCGCGAAGCTTCGTGCAGCACGAGCGCACGGCTCGTCTTCTTCACGCTGGCGAGAATCGCCTGCTTGTCCATCGGCGCGAGCGTCCGCAGGTCTATCACTTCAACGTCCAGTCCCTCTTTCTCAAGCTCCTCCGCCGCGTCGAGCGCGTTCAAGACCTGCGCGCCAAAAGTGATAATCGAAAGATCGCGCCCCTCGCGCATTGTGCGGGCTTTACCGATTTCCACTATGTAATCGTCAGACGGCAACTCTTCGCGCAGGCGCGGCAGGCGATAGAGCTTTTTGTGCTCGAAAAAAATCACCGGGTCGGGGTCGCGTATCGCAGCTTTGATTAAACCTTTAGCATCGTATGCGGTCGAAGGCTCTACGATCTTCAAGCCCGCTGTGTTGAGAAAGAAGGCTTCGGCATTGATGGAATGGAACGGCCCTCCATGCACGCCGCTGCCGCACGGCCCGCGAAAGACTGTCTGAAGCCCTGCGCCCCAGCGATAGCGACACTTCGCGGCATAGTTGGTCAGCATGTCAAAGCCCGCGCTGATGAAATCTATGAACTGAAACTCCGCGACGGGCTTCATGCCCATCAAGGCCGCGCCGCACGCCGCGCCGACAATCGCCGCCTCGGAAATCGGAGTGTCAATCACGCGCTCTTCGCCGAACTCGTCGATCAATCCGTCCGTGACCTTGAACGCGCCGCCGTATGCTCCGACATCTTCGCCGATGACGAAGACTTTGGGGTCGCGCTCCATCTCTTCCCAGATACCCTGACGAATCGCTTCGACCAGCGTCGCCTTGCCGCCTCGCTCCGGCTTATTTGATTTATGCTCTTTTTGAGTTGCTGTTGACATAACTATTCATAAACACTTAAGCAGTTTGATTAATCACTATGGCAAGCTTCAAGTATAAATTTATGCTCGGCCTTATCCGTCGTTCTCATGCACCTGTGATGCTTCCGTTTTTCGCCACCGAAGACTAGCCCAATCAGGATTATTGTTATGAGTCTCCGCGAATAAACAGAGATCACTAACGAGCTTTTGCCACTTATCTGCGTCTTCGCCTTCAAGCGTCTTGACAGTAATTCGCCCATCGTCCTCTTGGACTGTTAATTCAACTTTGAGCGTCTTGACCATCTCACAAACCCAGATAATTTCTAATTGATGGTTTATCTCTCTAAAACTTTCGGCCTGAACGCGGGCGGCACGATTGAGTTGTCGAAAACATTATGAGCCGCCCTCTCGCCTTCTGGCATCGGAGAGCTTTCAGCCCACTCGACATCCGCGTCAATCGTGCGTTGCACGTCCGCCGTTATCTCTTCGAGTTTCTCGCGCGTGGCGACGTTTCGCTCAGTCAGAAATCTCTCGTAGCGATCAACCGGGTCGTTCGTCTTCTCCCAGTCATCAATCTCGCCCTGCGGAACATAGCGTTGATCGTCATGCTCCGCGTGTCCTTTGCGGCGATAGGTTTTGGCTTCGATGAGCGCCGCGCCGCCGCCATTGCGTGCGAACTCCGCGGCCTTCTTGGTCACTTCGTAACAGGCGATGATGTCGTTGCCGTCAACGATGTGTCCGGGGATGCCGTAGCCCGCGGCCTTTTCCGCGAGGTCTTTGACGGCGGTCTGTTTCGAGGTCGGCGTCGAATAAGCATAATGATTGTGCTCCGCGATGACGAGCAGGGGGAGACGCTGGACGGCTGCGAAGTTTAAGCCTTCGTGGAACGCGCCGGTGCTCATCCCGCCGTCTCCGATGTAAGCCATCGCGACCAGATTTTTGCCCTGCATACGCGCTCCCAGAGCGACGCCGGTCATCACCGGAATCATATCGCCGAGGTGCGAGATGGGGCCGATAAAGCCCTTCTGCATATCGCCGAAATGTATGTTCAGGTCGCGCCCTTCGGACGGCCCCCACGCCTTCGCCATGTACTGCGCGAAAATATCGCGCGGGCGAATCCCTTTGACCAGAACCGCCCCCAAATCGCGTATCAGAGGCGAGAGAAAATCTCCCTCTTCAAGCGCGTAAGCAGTGCCCACAGCCGTCGCTTCCTGTCCGAGCGAGCGAAAGACACCGCCCACAACCTTTGTCTGACGATACAGGTTGACGAGCCTCTCTTCGACCATCCGCGTCAGCTTCAGATAACGATAAAGCTCCAACATCTGGTCAGGCGTCAGCGTCGTTTCAGTCGTGCATGAAAGAGGAGCTTTCTCAGCACTCTTCTCATTCTCGTTTGAACTCTTTCGTTTAGTCTCTTTTTTCATCAACACAGGAGACAGGAGACAGGAGACAGGAGACAGGAGAAGAGCACGCGCGCTTCCTTATTCTGTCTTCTGTCTTCTGTCTTCTGCCTTCTCCTTACTAAAAATGAATTGTCAGTCCATGAATGCCTTCGGCGGCTTCCATGACGGCCTCGGAGATGGTCGGGTGCGCGTGCATCGTGCGACCCAGTTCTTCCGCTGTTGATTCGAGCTGCATGGCGACGCAGGCTTCGGCGATGAGTTCGGTCGCGTGCGGGCCGATGATGTGTACGCCCAAAAGCTCGTCATACTTCGTCTCACTGACGATTTTGACGAAGCCCTCTTCCTCGCCAAGGATGCGCGCCTTGCCCGAAGCGGAGAAGGGAAACCTGGCGACCTTCACATCGTAGCCCTCATCACGCGCCTTCTTCTCGGTGAGTCCGACCGAGGCGACTTCCGGGTCGCAGTAGGTGCAGCTCGGCACGAGACGCATATTGATGGGCTGCGCCTTCTCTCCAGCGATCTGTTCGACCGCGAGGATGCCTTCTTTTGAAGCGAGGTGCGCGAGCCACGGCGTCGGAATCACGTCGCCGATGGCGTAGACGTTCGGCTCGCCCGTGCGGCAGAACCCATCCACCTGTATCGCGCCGCGCTCGACCACAATCTTCGAGCCTTCAAGCCCCAACCCTTCCAGATAAGGCATGCGCCCGACGGCGACGAGCAGCATTGAGGCTTCGAGCGTCACGTCTTCGCCTTTGGAAGTCTTGCCTGTGAGCTTCACTCCCGCGTCCGTCTTCTCCATCTTTTCGAGCTTCGTATCGAGCTGCGACTTGATGCCGCGTTTGCGGAAAGACTTTTCCAGCTCTTTGGAAACCTCTTCGTCTTCGAGCGGCAGTAGGCGCGGCATCAATTCGACAATCGTCGTCTCCGTGCCGAAGCGCGAGTAGACGGAAGCGAACTCGACGCCGACCGCGCCCGCACCCATCACGATCAGAGACTTCGGAACTTCCTTGAGTTCGAGTATGTGATCCGAGTTGACGACCCTCTCGCCGTCCGTCTCGAAGCCGGGAATCGGGCGCACGACGGAGCCTGTGGCGATAATGATATTTTTAGTGTTGATGGTCTCGGTCTTGCCATCCTCGCCCGTGACTTCTACCTTGCCGGGGAGCGCGAGCTTGCCCGTGCCCTTGAAGACGGTGATCGTGTTCTTCTTCATCAGAAACTCTATGCCCTTAGAGTTTTTTATGACGACCTTCTCTTTGCGCTTCTGCACGTCCGCGAAAGCGAGCTTGACTTCGGAGAGTTGTACGCCGAACTCCGCCAGATGCTGCGCCTTCTCATAATAGTGCGCCGACATCAGAAGCTGCTTGGTCGGGATGCAGCCGCGCAGCGTACACGTCCCGCCGAGCCGCTTGTCCTTTTCGACCAGCGCGACCTTCAAGCCCAACTGCGATCCGCGAATCGCCGCCACATAACCGCCCGGCCCGCTCCCGATAACCACGACATCAAATTGTTCCGTAGCCAAGTTTCATTCTCCTAAAAGAAGTGATAGGTGATAAGTAATGGGTAATAGGAAAAAGCTTTTTGTCTTTCTCTTATTACCTATCACCTCTCACCCATCACGGTATTTTCTTATCAATTCCGCGTGATGCGGGAGGTGATGTAAGGTGACGCCTTCGATGTATTTGTAGGCGGGCGATTTCTCGTCCACTTCATCCGGCATCGAAGCGACGACCGCTTCGATGCGCGTGTGCGCGGCGTCAAACTCTTCGCGCAGTTCGCTCAATGAGCGTGCGCGCCGCTCTTCGACTACGCGCGCGTTAAAGTCGTCAATCTGTTGTTTGTCCAGACGGCGCGGCTGCCATGTGCCGTTCTGAATCTCGGAGACGACCCGCGCGCCCTCTATCTCCCAAGCGTTGATGTGCGCGAGCGCGTCTTTGACAGACCACTCGGAGGTGAGTCCGACGCGCGATGCCTGCTCTTCGCCGAGTCCCTCCAGAGCCTCGATTAACTTCTCGCGCGCCGAGCGGACGCGCTCCTGTATCTCAGTCTTCAACATTGCGTCGTAAATCCTCCTTCGAGAGAGATGCCTTGCCACTACTGCGCGCAAGAATCCGCCACAACCTTCGGTTACGTTTCGCCGTTGTTCATGAAAAACCGATTATAATCTGTCCGACGTTTTTCAGCTAATGCGGAGAAGAAGGCAAAAGTAAAAGGAAGGACTTTGGACTTAGGTTTTAGTCTTTGGACTTTGGTCTTTGGTCTTTGCACGCGACTCGGAGCTTGAATGCCAGAGTCCAGGATAAATCAAACAATCAAAGACCAAAGACCAAACTCCGATGTATTTGTGTGAAATTTCTGATTGGGCTTATTCCACCTTGAAAGTATCTTCCCAATCCTTGACCAGCTTTTCGAGCTTTGACTTGAAAGCGTCGTCCTTCATGCTGACGCCCATGTGCTTTATCTCAAGAGTTTTGATCGCCGTGTAGTCCGCTGTGTAGCTGTCAACCATCTTCTTCTTAGTGTCTTCGCTGACCTGAAAGCCGCGTGCGCCTTTGATGCCGTCCCACTTGGATTTCAGATCGGCCTTGCGCGCGTCGAAGAGCTTCTGGGCTTCATCAACGCCCGCCACAGTCGGCGAAGCGTCAACCTTCTTGACTATCTCATCCGTAGTCGTGTGTATGTCCGCCATCGTCGAGTTGATCTGGGAGTCCTTACTGCATCCGGCGAGCAGGAGCGCACAGGCAGCGGCGAACAAAAAGGGTGTTACGAGCCTTCTATACATCAAGGGAAGCCTCCACAAAGTGTTTTTAGAGCGGTATCATCTAACAGAGTGAGAAAATGAAAGTCAAGGTAATGCACAAAGAATGCATAATGCGGATTTCGGATTGCGGAATGAAAGACACTCACCTTTCTAATCATTCCGCAATCCGAAATCCGCATTACGCAATTCGTGGCCGTCCCTGTTAAATTCTTAGTCACACAGAAAGCGAGGCGCGCATTCAACATGAAACACTCCGAAGGATTTCTCAAACTGGTCGAAGACGCCAAAAGCCGTATCCGCGAAGTCACAGTCGAAGAGACTCAGAAACGGCTCGCGGCAAACGCTGGCGCACGCCTGATAGATGTCCGCGAAGACAACGAATGGCACGCCGCACACGCCGCCGCCGCACAACACTTCGGGCGCGGGATAATCGAACGCGACATCGAAGCCGAAGCCCCGGACAAAGACACAGAGCTGATCCTCTACTGCGGCGGCGGCTACCGCTCCGCCCTCGCCGCAGACAACCTCCAACGCATGGGCTACACCAACGTCTACTCAATGGCCGGAGGCTGGAAAGCCTGGAAGGACGCAGGCGCACCCGTCGAAGAGGGAAGCAGTTGAATATTTTGAACCCGCCTGCTTTACTGTTATCTTTGCGCGCGTAGCAATTCTCACAAGCCTGCTTGTCAGCAGAGCCTTATCGCATCGTGTTGCCGAAAGGGACTTGATAATGCCTGTTCAGCCTCCACCCCCCAAGTTATTCGTCTCATACGCACGCGAAGACGAGCCGTATAAGGATGCGTTGGTAAAGCAACTCAACGTGTTGGAAGAACAGGGCGTGATTTCAAGCTGGCATGATGGGTTATTAATCGCCGGAGAGCAGTGGGATGATACGATTGTCGAACAGGTAAATGCTGCGCGTGTCATTCTACTGCTTATCAGCCCGGACTTCTTAAACTCCAAATATATTCATAACGTCGAGATGAAACGCGCCAGCGAACGCCATCAAGCCGGAGAGGTTATGGTGATCCCCGTCTTAGTCCGTAACATTAATAGCTGGGAGAACGTGTCATTCGGAAAGCTGAAGCTGGGTAAGCTCAATGCTCTGCCCACCGGAGCAAAATTCATTTCACATTGGGACGATGAAGACGACGCATTCGCGGATGTTGCCGGAGGGATTCAGGAAGCGGTAGAAAAATTAAACACCACTAAAGCTGGCGTCAGACCGATTCGCTCTATACCGCGCCCTCCGGGTATTGGCTTTGTCGCGCGTCAGGACGTAGAACGGGTGCGCGACCTGGTTGAGCGGTTGAAAGAAGAACTCGCGCCGGAGAAACAACAGGTGGTCGCGTTGTGGGGTACGGGCGGCGTCGGCAAGACGACGCTGGCGGCTGAGACGGCGCGCGAGATGGAAGCGGACTTTGCGGGGCGCGTTGTCTGGACGAGCGCGTATGATCGCGCAGACTACACCTTTGCCGCTCTGCTGGACGAGATTGCCACGCAGCTTGGACAGGAAGGCTTACGCACGCTCGCGCCGGATGAAAAGGCGCAGGCGGTGTGCGCTCTGGCGTGCGCCCATCTGACGCTGATTGTGCTCGATAACTTTGAAACCATCTCGACCGATGAGCAGGCGCGATGTGTTCACTGGCTCAAACATGAGGCGACGTGTCCCACGCTCATTACCACGCGAGAGAAGATCGGCGAAGCACACAACATACAGGTCGGTGCGATGTCGGATGAAGAAGCGGACGAGTTTTTGAGCTGCTTGATAGAGCAGGCGCAGGACAGGAACGCATTCACAGCATCGGTTCGCAAACAAATTATCGAGACGGCGGAGGCTAATCCCTACGTCATGGAATGGGTGTTCGCGCAGATTGATCTGGCGGACGACCCGCAGGACGTATTCGCAGACCTGTCACACGGGAAAGGTAAGGCCGCCGAGCGCGTTTTTGATCGTTCCTTCAACTTGCCGCAGTTGGGCGACGATGGCCGCGCCGTGCTGCTTGCCCTCGCCCTCTTTGTGCCGGACGCGTCACGCGATGCGCTGGCGCAAGTTGCGGGATTCGGCGACGACATTGACCGCGTGCGTGAAGCTATCAAGCGACTCAGCGCGCTGCGCCTGATTGCAACGAAAGATGGCGAATACGGGCGTCGCCTCGCAGTCGTGGGTTTGACTCGCAGTATGGCGAGAGCGCGTTTAGATAAAGACATACATGCCTCTGAGTTCCGCGAGCGATTCGTGGCGTGCTTTCTCGATCATGCCGAAGCGCACTCTCAAAAGACAGGTGAAGATTTCGATATGCTGGAAGTAGAGAAGGATAATGTGTTGGGCGCGCTGGAGGTGGCTTATGAGCTGAAAGACTGGCAGAGCGTAATGAGTATCCGCTCTGCGCTGGAAGAATTTTTAGATCTTCGTGGTTACTGGGATGAAGCGATCCGGCGCGGTGAGCAGGCATTGCAGGCAGCGCGGTCTGCTTCGATAGACCGCAGGGTTGCGCAGTTTACTCATAATGTCGCAAAAATTCATCATCGTCGTGGAGAATTAGCAGAAGCGCGGCGACTCTATGATGAAAGCTTGAAGATTAATAAGA
>CAXTPS010000044.1:0-30728 GCA_964246305.1 uncultured Pyrinomonadaceae bacterium | reverse complement strand
AAGTAGCCCCATCCCATCCCATCCCAACCCAGAAATTGGGACTAGACCCAACCCAGAAATTGGGTTGGGATGGGATGAGTAATCCTATTGAAAACAAAGATACTTCTGCGATCCCTAAGACTTCTTTTAAAACAAGTACTGAGCGAAGCGATGATGATGACGCTGCGCTGGCCGGACTGAACGCAGCACTGAAACAGGCAGCAAAGGAATTAACGGGCAAAGAGATTTCTCCAACTGAGAGCACTCGCTGGAGGGAATTAGCAGAGGTACTCATCACAGAGGCAAAGATAGCAGGCGCACGCACCACTGTTTCAAGCTTCCCGGCATTCCTTGCCGAGCACCTGCGACGCCGGCTTTGGAAGAAGGATAAGAGCCAGCTCGAAAGCGAAGGCCGAACTGAAACCCAGCAGATATCCGTGACACCATCTCTGACAGAGGAGGAGATCAAATCCTGTCCCGATTGCGGAGGCTCAACTTGGTATTATCCGAACGGGCCGGAAAAAGGCATCAAGCGCTGCCGTCATGAGAAGCTCCGGGAGGGATCACAGAGCAGTGAAGTACCTCAGCCCTGAAACCTTGTGAAACCTCGAAATGCGCGAAATATCGAAAATCTCAATAAAATCATGGCTCTCACAGACAGGAATTTTCTTCTCTAATGCCATGTCGCGTAATGTAAATTTTGCGACTAGACCAGCAAATTTGTGCTAGACTAAAAATCTACGAATTACCCGCTCAGAGATAGGAAAAGCATGAGTACACTTCGAAAAGAAGGCACAGAGACCACAGATGAGTTAGTAGAGAACGGCCAACGCCTCTACGACGAGCGCCTGCGCACCCTCTTGGAGCCAGAGCACGAAGGCGAGTTCGTTGCTATCGAGCCGGAAACGGAGCGCTATTTCCTCGGCCAGACCGGTCTGGCAGCTTTGCGTGCCGGGCGACAGGAACTTCCTGACAAGCTCTTCTACCTCCTGCGCGTCGGTCACGACGCGGCCTACCATCTGGGGGGCTATGGCGCGCGAAGAAGGTAGCGTCAACGCACAGCTCGAAGCATGGCTGCGTGTTCGCTCTTCCATCGGCGAGATGATTGACTGCCTGATCGACACCGGCTTCGACGGGTCATTAGTGCTCCCGCGCTCTGAAGCAAATCGTCTCAACCTGACCGTCCTCGGGCGCGTACCTATCATCGGAGTCAGCCGGCTCAGGTCTATCGCAGACATCGCGGAACTGGAAGTAGAGTGGCTGGGAGAGACACATACCGTCGAGGTCATCATAAGCGATGGGGATGATTCACTCATTGGTACACAGATGCTCGATGGTAGTCGCTTGGTAGTCGACTACATGAACTACATAGTGACAGTCAGCAACGAGGATTAGAATGGGTGATGCAAGCATCATTGCCGAGGCCTTGAGTGCAGGGCGCGCGCCGGGACTGGAGCTTGGACAATCCACTCCACGACGCTTTGATGAGCGGAGCGCAGTGCCCTTTATCCAAAAGTCGCTTTCCGAGGAGACTCGGGAGGCGTATCGTCGTGCCATCAGCCAATTCTTCTCTCATATCGGAGGTCTGCATCCGTCGGAGGTCACACCCGCCCACGTGCTCGGATACCGTGACCGTCTTGTGAGAGATAAACGTAGTCCAGCAACCATAACGGCAAAGCTCTCAGTCATAAGATCCTTCTTCGCGTATCTCCAAGCCGCGGGAGTCATCACGCTTAATCCAGCTTCGACGAAACTCGTCCCACCGCCTGCGCTGCCTACCGACCATGCCGGGCGGGCGCTCACGGTGAAGGAGGTGCGAAATCTGCTGGCTGCTCCGGATAAGAGGAGGCCAGAGGGGGCACGTGACTACGCTCTGTTGCTTGTCATGTTACGCCTCTCGCTGCGCCTCTCTGAAGTTTGCAGATTGCGCCGGTCGTCTATCACTGCGAGTCAGGGACGTTGGATTCTGAAATGCAAGGTCAAAGGGGGTAGAGAAGAGGTCTGGCCGCTGCCGAAAGATGTCAAGGAGGCGATAGACGACTATCTCAGACTGGATTTCAAACGCCGACGGAGCCTGCATAGCGATGGGCCTGATGCGCCGCTTTTCCAGCCGCATTCGAACTACCGGACGCTGGTTTTCAATAAGGCTCTGAGCCCCCGCCACGTGCAGAGGATAGTGGCGAAGTGGGGGCAGTACTCAGGAGTAGGGAAGGTTACTCCGCATGACCTGAGGCGGACTGTAGTAACTGAACTTTTGAATCGCGGCCACAGTTATCGAGAAGTGCAGATGGTGACCAAGCACAAGGATCCGAAGACAGTGATGAGATACGACCATGCAAGGGAGAACTTAGATAAAAACCCGATTAACACTTTCGGCTATGAAGACTAAAGCTCACGCTGAGCCGTTGTCTTGTCTCCACTCATAACTCAAGCACATGACTTCTCACCTTTGAGTTACACATCATATTCATGTCTGATTTCGAACTGCAAATAAACAGCAATAGTTCCGACTCGCAGTCCCCTATGCTGAGCACTGATTTCTTTCAGGGAGACAAGAGCCGGACTTGAGCGGATTCGACTACGGCTATTGGATTTAACAAATCGAAATCGGCTTCTTAACTTTCGTCATACTGAGGGACAAGCTGGATGTGCAAATGAGCGTGCCGGGACTCATTGCTGGCATCTTTGGTACACGAAGATGGATGGCAGAGCTGGGGCGGCAGGGTGGAAGAGTTACCTCTGAAGTTAAACGAACGGCAGTGCGTGAAGACGGCAAGAAGGGGGCCGACCTCGAACGAAGGAAAGAGGGAAGAAAGCCAGTTGACCACTGCTACCGAATCCCTTACCTGCCTTTGCTAACAGGATTAAGCTGCGATCTAAGAAGGGGTTCAAGACAAATTCCGCGTATGCGGTAAGTAGTGTTCTTTAATCTCTCAAGTTGAGGGAGCTAAAGGGAAAAAAGTGTTGTGGTCTTTTCCCGGCAAGAGTCCGACTAATAAACCCCTTCTTTCCTTGTTTTCCTACTATCACTTATACAATCTGCTTTCGCACCTTCACCTCAGCATGTAGCATTCTCAGCAAAATCTACAACACTACCGGATCAACTGCTCCCCTTGCTATATGCGGTGGACGGGGTTAAGAGTTTTAGCGCTTGTAGGACATACTGTGACAAAAAGAGAGGGAAAAGCGCTACGCGAGAATCATATTTCCGTTGATTGTTTTGCAAACGCAAGAAACTTATTCTTGGGATGGCTGGTCAAGGGTAAAAAAACCAAGGCAATCCGTTATGACTGGCGGCAGCCAAACAACTCACCGAAACTTTAAGAGAGAGGTAGCTGTTTGAAATAAAGTGGTAACTTCTCTCTAAACTATTTGAAACGTTTGCCGCTCGACAGGTCAAAGATAGATCAATCATTCGTTCGTGATGCCACGACCGAGCCGAACGACGCCGCACTCGTCATGGCTATCATCTAGCTCGCGCATAATCTTCGAGTGAAAGTGACTGCCAAGGGTGTAGAAACTGAAGAGCAGCCCGGATTCCTTCGGCTGCTAAGGTACGATCAAGGTGCAGGGCTATCTTTTCAGACACCCCCTTCCCGTTCAAGCATTCAGTCAGATGTTTTGTGAAGATAATAATATCGAAGGAATAGCAGAGTTAGTTTTCACGCACGCTTGAACTCCTTACCAAAGCACGAAGTCAAGCGCTATACCGGCGCGACCCCTGATTAACTCAAGCCGAGAACATGACAGCCTCAACCATACGTATAGACGACGAGCCGCCGCGGAAGACCGTTCACTGTAAGTTTCAAATTGCTTCTGATCAGTCAGCTAATCGCCTGAGACGAGAAGGGCGACGAGCCAACCTACCTACGGTAAAGAAAAGATGAAACCGGAAAGAATTACTTTGATGAACATCAGAACGAAAATCATCGGCGGGTATGTCTTATTCGTCGCGCTGATTATGGCCTTTTTGGGAATGAACTATCACCTTGTAACTTCAACTGCCGACGACGCCAAAAGGATGCACAAGGCGAGCGAAGATGTTCGGGTAGAGATGGAGACGGAAAATATCTTCCAGCGGCAGGTCATAGCACTGAACAACTACTCTCTCACCGGTGAAGAAGAACAAAGCAAGGAATTCCGTAATTACCAGAATACCTTTGTGAAGAAGATGGAAAGGCTTGAATCATCGCTGGAAGGAGCGTCTGAAAGGGAAACGCTACGGGAATTGAAAAGCCAGTACGGTTTACTTCTCGCTAAATTCGACCGGATTGCATCTCTCCTCGGGGCTGACCGGAAGGAAGCGGCCATGCAGATGGAGTTAGACGAGGCCGCTCTGGCGGAGCAAGCTGTCGAGCAGGGGCTGGATAAACTCATAAAACTGAAAAAAGTCGAGATCGACGAAGCTGTCGGGCAAATCAGCGCCGACAAAAAATACGTCAGAATTTTCCCCTCCCTCGCGGCTACGATTGAGAACACGGAGATCATCTACACGGAGAGTCAGGCGCTCCAGCAATCGCTGGAAGCGGAATCGAATTTCCTGAAACGAGTCGCCGCGCTCGTAAAACTGTTTCTCTCCAAAGAGAGCGTAAACATCAATAAGTTTTATGAACACAGGGAGCGATTCAAAGAAGTGTTGCGGGATGCGAAGCCTTTAGCCAAAAGCGATAATGAAAGAGAGCTCTTAGACCTCATAGAGGCCAAACACCAAGCCTTCTCCGATGCCTTCGACGAGGCAGTGAAGCTCTACAATAGTGATGACATATCTCGTGCCCTGCATGTTGAAGAAGATAGGGTTGATCGTGCCGAGGATGAATTAGCGCAGGCGCTCGAACAGTTTCTGGCCCTCAAACAACAGAACATGAAGAAGGCACTGGATAACGTCCTCGTCGTAAACGCGACCGCGCTATCCCTCACCAGCAATCTCGCCCTTTATGTCTGCCTCACTTTAATCATCGGCTTGATCGTCGGAACGATTAGTGCGGTCAGGATTACCCGTCCGATCCGGCAACTGGCCGATACCACACGGGAGATCGCCTCCGGAAATTTCAACGTGAGGCTGGTCGTCAAGAACGGCGACGAGGTCGGACATCTGGCACGCTCATTCAACCGCATGACCGAGACTCTTCAGGCCACGACCGTTTCCAAAGACTACGTGGACGGCATCATTAAATCAATAGGCGAATCCCTTGTCGTGGCGTCGCCTGAAAGCCGTATCCTGACCGTGAACGCGGCGACCTGTCGCATGTCAGGCTATGCGGAGTCAGAGCTAATCGGCCAGCCATTAACGATGCTGTTTGCGCAGGAGTCCGGCGTGCCTGTCAGTGCCGATGCGATTGATAACAGGACAGTCAACGACGTTGAGAGCGTTTATCTGGCGAAGGATGGCAGCCGTATCCCTATCTCTTTTTCGCGCACCGCCTTGCAGCTCGACTCCAATCGTGCGCAGGGTACTGTCTGCGTGGCGAAGGACATTACCGAGCGCAAACGCGCCGAGCAGTCGCTCCGTGAATCGGAACAGAAACTCTCACTCCACATCCGGCAAACTCCGTTAGCCGTCATCGAGTGGAATCTCAAGGCGGAGGTTGTCGAATGGAATCCTGCCGCCGAAAATGTTTTCGGGTATAGCAGGGAGGAAGCGATTGGCCGCCCTATGGCCGAATTGCTGGTGCCGAAATCGGATAGGAAAGTTGCCGCGCAGGAATGGCAGGCTCTCATCTCTCGAAAAACCGGGCGGCACAGCTTCAGCGAAAATTTGACCAAAGCTGGAAGCACCATTATCTGTGATTGGTACAACACGCCGCTGGACAGCGAGGGGCGGGTCATCGGGGTCGCTTCGATGGTGCAGGACTTCACCGAGCGTGCCCGAATGGAGACCACGTTGAGGCAGGCGCGCGACGTGGCGGTGGAATCGGCGCGACTCAAAGCAGAGTTTCTCGCCAACATGAGCCATGAGATCAGAACGCCGATGAACGGCGTCATAGGCATGACGGGACTCCTGCTCGACACGGAACTCAGCGTCGAGCAGCGCGAGTTTGCCGAGACGATCCATTCAAGCGGCGATGCGCTGCTGACCATCATCAATGACATCCTCGACTTCTCGAAAATCGAGGCGGGCAAGCTTCAGTTCGAGACGCTTGACTTCGATTTGAGGAACGTGATTGAGGACACGGTCGAACTACTGGCTGAGCGGGCGTATGAAAAGAAGATCGAGTTAGCCTTTCTCATCCATGACGACGTACCGACGGAACTGCGCGGCGACCCAGGCCGCCTGCGCCAAGTGCTCACCAATCTGATCGGTAACGCCATCAAGTTTACGGAGCACGGCGAGGTCGTCGTGCGGGCTGAGAAAGAGTGTGACACCGGCACGGGTGTCGTCGTCCGCTTCACGGTGAGCGATACAGGCATCGGCATCAGTGAGGTCACACAGCGCAATCTTTTCCAAGCCTTTACACAAGCCGATGGCTCAACGACGCGCAAGTATGGCGGCACGGGTTTAGGTTTAGCCATCTCGAAACAGTTGGTCGCGTTGATGAATGGGAAGATCGGTGTCACCAGTGAGCCGGAAAAAGGTGCTACTTTCTGGTTCACCGCTATCTTCAACAAACAGCCCTTGAATGAACACACCGTCGCCCGGTCAAACGCACAGAGTCTTGCTAAGCTGCGCGTTCTGATTGTTGACGACAACGCGACCAACCGGAAGATTCTCTCGCAGCAGCTTAGCTCATGGGGAATGGTTTATGACGAGGCCGCTTCAGGAGCGCAGGCTCTTGAGATGACGCGGGCCGCTCTGGCGCAAGACGCAGCTTACGATCTGGCGATTCTTGACTTGATGATGCCGGGGATGGACGGGATTGAGTTGGCACGCGCTATTAAGTCCGATCTCCGCATCGCCGGAGTGCCCTTAATCCTCTTGACTTCGTTCGGGCAGCGCGGTGACGCCGCCTTGGCGCGTGAAGCTGGCGTGGCGGCTTATCTGACTAAACCCGTGCGTCAGTCTCAATTGTTCGACTGTCTGACCGAGGTTGTTGGCCACGCGACGGCCACACAAAGGTTTGATACCTCTGCCGCGCAAACGTCGTCCAAGAAGCTGGTGACAAAGCATACTTTGAAAGAGAAGCAGCTCATGTCGAGCAAACTCATTTTGCTTGCCGAGGATAACGTCGTGAATCAAAAAGTAGCCATGCTCCAGTTGCAGAAGTTGGGCTACCGCGCCGATTCGGTCGCCAACGGGCGCGAGGCACTCGAAGTTCTAGGCAGGATTCCTTACGACCTCGTGCTAATGGATTGTCAGATGCCTGAGATGGATGGCTATGAGGCAACCGCCGAAATCCGCCGCCGCGAAGAGGGGACGGGCAAACGTATGCCGGTCGTGGCGATGACGGCGCACGCGCTCGAAGGCGAGCGTGAGAAATGTATCGCGGCAGGGATGGACGATTACATCTCCAAACCCGTCAAGCCGGGAGAACTCGGCGCGGCGCTCAAAAGGCTGTTGGCAGATGACAGCAAGAGTACGCGTGAAGAGAACTTGGAGCATGCTACAGTTTGAACGGAAAGGTTTTAAGAGAATGCTCACACCAAAGGCGCACGCCACGCCGCGTATCTTAGTGGCCGACGATGATCCCGTCATCAGGCATCTTGTGACCTGCGTCGTCAGAAAGGAAGGGCATAGGGTAGTTGTGGCAAATGATGGTCGCGAGGCAATACGTATCCTTCAAACGGACGCCGGGTTCGGCGCGGCCATTTTCGACATGTCGATGCCGCACATCGAAGGGATCGAGATCATTCGCCACATGAGAACGGAAAAACGTCTGATGCGGATTCCCGTGATAATGATTACAGCCGAGCAGTCTATCAATCTCATGACGGACAGCTTCGCAGCCGGAGCCACCGTTTTCCTCCGGAAACCCTTCACGACCGTGCAACTCCAAACTATGTTGCAGATGCTGCTCGGTAAAACCCCCGTGATGAATAAGCCGTTGACAAAGTGATGACCAGACCTGACCGCGATGCGCGGATATAACGTGGAGGTGAGTGAGAGATTATGCCAATAGGCAATGATGAGATTAACAACGCTGCGGAAGAGAAGTCATTCTTCTTAATACCGGAGAATACTCCTGAATGCGATGTCTGACACTATTGAGCTGGCAGTGCTTAGAGGCTTTGAGGATGCGCAGATAGAGGGCGAACCTGATTTGATTATCGAACTGATTGATCTTTATCTCGCAGATGCGCCCAACAAGCTGACGGCCATGCGGCAGGCTGTGACGAAGACGGATGAGCAGTCGTTGAAGCAAGCGGCGCACAGCCTGATGGGTAGCAGCGCTAGCCTCGGAGCATGCCGGATGGCATCGCTTTGCGAAGAGATTGAGAGAAGTGACGGCGACCATTGGCTTGAAGAAGCCGAGCCGCTCGTGACTCGATTGGAGCATGAGTTTGATCTCGTGCGCCAAGTCTTTTCAGCCGAGCGACGAAGGAGAGCGTAGGTGCGAATACTATGGGCGATAAATTTCTATCTAACGGTAAGCCTGAACATATTTTAGTGAAGGTCGTATGCTATTCACCCTCTACTCTTCGGCATTGATCGTTGCTATATCGGATTGAGGATATGACTTCATCACGTACTCCCACACGAGATGAAGGTAAGAATAGATTTCTGAACGCTCTCCCGCGAGATGAGTATAAAGAATTCTTCACTTACCTGAAACCAGTTTCGCTCTTGCTTGATCAAGTCATCATCAGGCCGGACGAACCTGTGCAATATCTTCACTTCCCCGAAAGGGCTGTCCTCGGCAACATCGCAATCATGAATGACGGCGCGAGTATTGAACTGTCAACCATCGGCCAGGAAGGGCTGGCGGGATTGGCGGCAATATTGGGAGACGGCATCGAAACGAATCTTGTCTTGGTGGATATTGCCGGCCCGGCCCAAAGGATAGAAGCCGGTGTGGTAAGGGATGAGTTCAGACGCGGGGGCATTTTGCAAGCCCTGATTTTGCGTTACAGTCAAGCACTGTTGATGCAAACCGCCCAGGTAAGCGCCTGCAACCGCCATCACCGTTTGGATAAGAGACTTGTTCGCCTGCTGCTTATGTTATGCGCGCAATTGGGAACAAACGACTTACCAATCACACAGGGCATGCTCGCCTTCAAGCTTGGGACACACCGGCCCGACATCACGAAAGCAATCGGCGCGCTTCAGCGTGCGGGTTTAGTTGTTTACAAGCGCGGGCAGTTGACGATTCTGGATGAGCAAGGTTTGGAGCAGAATTCCTGCGAGTGTTTCTCAATCATTAGGAACTCTTACGCACGGTTGCTTCCGCCTCATCATATCTGAGCGATGATTGAGAGATGTAGGAAATCCTACACCCGATCTAGCGGCGGAATGATAAAATTTATCTGTCTTTGTTTACTATGATACGGATGGGCGCTTTTAAGCCTGCGGATAGTTCCTCAAAGTAGCTCATCTTCCTCCATTGATTTATCTCTGGTTCTGCCAAAGGGGTAATACGTAATGACGCCTCACCTATCTCCCAAAACGTTCAAGAGAGCGTTGAAACTCACTATCATCCTGCCGCTGATTTTGATAACCGCACTGGCGAGAATCCTGCTTCTTCAAATTCAGTTCCTAATGTCAGCGTCCAGTAGCGTAGAGCATTCCGGGCAAATAATCGCGCGCGCACACCGTGCTTCAGTCAGACGCGCCGTCTGGGTTGTCATTATTACAGCAATCCTCATCGCCCGTCACGGAGTGTTGGCGCCGGGTTTGTCGCGGGTTGAGAAACCTTTTATGCCGGATGCGCTGATTAGTAAGGTGCGAGAAGTGCTCGACATAAAACCTGAAGCCGGTTGAAAAACGGTGGCGCTTATGAACTACTTCGCAGCGTGTTCAATGGCGGGTCTGCTACTAGCCTTTTGCGCCTGGTTGGCTTACAAGGCGCGTGCGAGCGCCCGCAGGGTTGCTGAAATCAATTATGCGTTACAAAACGAAATCTCGGAGCGTGCGCGTCTCGGCGTCGAACTGGAACAAGCACGTAGTGAGGCGCTGGAATCGCAGCGATTGAAGTCGGAGTTTCTCTCCAACCTAAGTCACGAGATCAGGACACCGATGAACAGCATCATCGGCATGGCTAACCTGTTGCTCTATACGGAACTCACGGGTGAGCAGCTCCGCTTTGCCGAGACAATCCGTTCAAGCTCTCTAACGCTGCTCAATACGATTGACGACATTATAGATTTGTCAAAGACTGAAGCAGGGCAACTCCGCACAGAGTGCCTGAACTTCGACCTGAACCACCTCCTCGAAGAAGTCGTAGAGAGCCAAGTCGAAGACGCGCACGCTAAACACCTTGAGCTCGCCCTGTTTATCGCCGCTGAAGCGCCCCCGTCCCTAATCGGTGATCCCGGCAGATTGCGACAAGTGCTCAAAAGCATCATCGGCAACGCCGTGAAGTTTACCGAGCAGGGTGGCATCACCGTGCGCGTGACCGTCGAGCGCGAGACGGAGCAGGCAGTCGTTCTACGTTTCACTGTGCAGGATACGGGTATCGGCATTCCGGCTCATATGCGAGAGCTACTGTTTAAGCCGTTCGTGCAGGCTGACGGCTCGACAACGCGCCGCTATGGCGGTATAGGCGTGGGACTATCCATCTCGAAATATCTCATCGAACTCATGGACGGCGAGATTGGCGCTGACTTCCCGAAAGAAAGTAAAGGAGCCATCTTCTGGTTTACCGTCCCTCTGGAAAAGCAACAAGCATCAAAGCAGGTGATAACCAGCGTTCCCCGCATCGGGCTGCAAGGCTTGCGTGTGTTGGTAGTTGACTCGAACTCAACTAATCGCCGAACGCTCGCGCAACAGACCAAATCGTGGAAAATGGCGGCAACCGAAACGGATTCGGGGCGTGAGGCGCTGGACGCCATGCGCCGTTTTGCAAACGAGCATACGCCCTTCCATTTCGTGATGCTCGACGCCACCCTTCCGGATATGAGCGGCTTTGCTCTCGCGCAGGAGATCAAACGGGATGCGCGACTTGCCGCCGCGCATCTGGTCTTAATGCCATCGCTGGCCGAACGCGGGCAAGGGCTACTAGCGCGGCAGGCAGGCTTTGCCGCATACCTCCCGAAACCTATCCGCCCATCACAACTCTACGACTGCCTGAGTCTGCTGGCGAACGAGGCACCCCGAAGCGCGTCGGACGGCGAATCCGCTCGCCCGCTCCTGACGCGCCACACGCTGGCAGAGACGCCCAAACGCGATTGCATCTCGCTGCTCGTCGTCGAAGATAATAAGATTAATCAGGATGTGATAGCGCAGCAGCTTGCGCTCCTCGGCTTTGAGGCCGACTTGGTTAGCGATGGCCACGAGGCGCTCAACGCGCTGGCGAAAAAGAATTTTGATGCTGTACTGATGGATTGCCAGATGTCCGGCATGGATGGCTACGAGACGACGAGGCGCATCCGTGAACGTGAAGGCGCGGCAAAACGTGTCCCGATCATCGCAGTGACCGGCTATGCGCTCGATGACGACCGCGAAAAGTGTCTTGCCGCCGGAATGGATGATTATCTCGCCAAGCCGTTTGGTCTCGATGAATTGCAGGCAGTTATCAAGCGGTGGGCAATTCCAGCCGGAAGTGCAGAGCATGCGGAAGACCGGCAGGCAGGCGACGTTGCGCCGGTTGACCTCAAACGCTTGTTGCGCATCTCAGGCGGGACGCGCGAAGGCTTGCGCGAGATGTTTGATAACTACCTGCAACAGATGTCGGAAGAATTATCGTGCCTGAAGGCTGCTGTGCGAGCGCAATCTGCCATTGATGTGGAGCGTCGCGCACACAGTTGCGCCGGGGCCTGCGTTGTTTGCGGCCTCACCGCGCTCGTCGCGCCCCTGCGTGAGTTGGAGAGGTTGGGGCGCAAAGGCGACCTGCACCCGGCTGTTGAACTATGCACATCTATAGATGAAGAATTCGAGCGCGTCAAAAGTTATCTCAAAACGCAATTGAACTGAATGTGCGATTATGCTGAAGATCATCATTGCTGACGATCACGCTATCGTCAGATACGGGTTAAGACACATCGTGCTTGAAGAGTACGGCGACGCTGTGGTGTCTGAGGCGGGTGACAGCAATGAATTGCTTCGTCTTGTGCGCGCGAAGTCGTTCGACATCGTGGTGCTCGACATTACAATGCCGGGCAGAGACGGCCTCGACGTGCTCAAAGAACTGAGGCGCGACTTTCCGAAAATGCCCGTGCTGATTTTGAGTATGCACCCGGAAGAACGTTTCGCCGTGCGCGCGTTGAAGTCAGGCGCGAGCGGCTATCTGACGAAGGAAAGCGCGCCGGACGAGCTGTGCGAGGCTATCAGAAAAATCTTGCGCGGCGGCAAGTACATTAGCTCTTCACTCGCGGAATTGCTGGCCGACAGCTTTGGCCCGTTGGAAGAGAAACCGCTGGCGGAACTTCTCTCCGACCGCGAGTATCAGGTTTTGCGCCTGATCGCTTCCGGCAAGACCGTCAGCGAGATCGCAGAGCAACTCTCATTGAGCATCAACACCATCAGCACCTACCGCGCGCGCGTCCTCGAAAAGATGAAGATGAAAAACAACGCCGAGCTGACGCGCTACGCCATCGAACGCGGGCTGGCCGATTAACCTCTGATCCAGCACGATAGCGAATGCTGACCGTCTTCATTCGCTTTCACCCGCTCACCTTCGTCGCTTAACGTTCCCTACCCCGGGCTTCATGATTCCTTCATAACAAGGAATCGCTCAGCTGTAGATTGACACGATTGTCGTACAAACCGTGACACTCAACGCCGCCATCAGCGCGACAAAAAAATCATAGACAAGGCGATACTGCTTTCACTTAGGACAACCTACTCTGTGTATGGCGGGACACGCCTGCGCCTTGCGGCCAATCCCTGCTTGCAAATCACATCGCACCTAGAAGGAGATTTCGTAAAGTGAAAATCACAAACAATCATCGCTTGTATGCGGTAACGATCCTGTTCCTCTTCGTTTTCGGGAGCGCAGCCGTGTACGCGCAAAAGTATCAGGCTGCGTGGGCGGCTGCCCGCCCGCAGATCAAGATCATGCTTTTAGGGGCAGTCGAACGCAACGGGCAAAACGTACCGGTCGCAGAAGCTGGTCGCGTCAATTCCGGAGAAGTTCTGCTCTGGAAGATAACTTCAGCTAACGAGGGCGGAGCGCCCGCGCTCTCGCACGATGCGGTCGCGCAAATTCCCGCCGGCACAACTCTGGTCGCCGGGAGCGCCGCTTCCGAAGCCGATGCTGTTGTCAGCTACAGCATTGACGGCGGCAAAACATTCTCGGCACAACCCATGGTTGCGGAAAGACAGGCGGACGGCTCGGTCAAACAAGTGCCCGCACCTATTTCGATGTACACCCGAATCCGTTATCACTGGGATAGCCCGCTCGCCGTTTCGCGCGAGCGCACGGCCTCCTATAAAGTGCGCGTCAACTAATCACTCACTACTCCCACATCCAAGACTGAGGTTAAAGTATGAAAGAGAATCGTAGAGGGCGCGCGCACCTCGCTGGTAAGCTCGCGCTCGTCATTATCACAATCTGTTCGGCCTTCGCCGGGGCTGCGTTCGCGCAGACGAACACGGCAGGCGGCACGGTCATCTCCAATCAGGCTGCCGCCACTTACTCCGACGGGCTGCAAGTCTATAACGCTCTATCAAACACTGTGACAGTCACTGTCTCGCAGGTTTCCGGTCTGGCGATCACGCCGGATGCCGGGTCGAATCCGTCAATCGTTCCCGGTCAACCCAACGTTGATTTCATCTTCACTGTGGCGAACACCGGCAACTTTGCCGATCAGGTTCGGTTTCTGGCGAACGGCGCGAGCGTCTCATTGTCCGGCCCGGCGACGATGACGAACGCCGTCATTGACGTGGATGGCAGCAACACCATCAACGCTGGCGACACTAATATCTTTACCAATGGCGCAGACGTGCTCTCGGCCAGCATCGCTCAGGGCGGCTCGATCAGGGTCATCGTGCGCGTGAACGTCAACGCGGGCGCGACTACCGGTCAGACCGTCCAGGTGCTGCTCGGCGATGCGGCGAGCGGCTCTCCGACTTTCGACAATCAGGCTGCCGACAGCTCTGCGAATGAAGTCAGAACTATCAGCACCTCTTCCGTCAACGGTCTGCGCGAAGCGCGTGGCGATATTAGCGCTGCCGTAACTACGGATGCGCAGCTACGGCTCACGCTCACCGCGCCCGCCGGCCCCGTAGCCCTCGGCTCGAACATCAACTACAGCTTACAGGCGACCAATCCCGGCGCTAATACTGCGACGGCTCTGACGCTCGGCAATGGCCCTCTCGGCTTCAATTCCGGCATCTTTATCATTGCTCCGATTCCCGTTAGCACCACGCTGGCGCTCGGTCAGACCTTCCCGCTCGGGACGCTCTACAGCGTCTCGCCGCTCGGCACAGATCCGCTGCAAGCCGTTTACACGGTGACTCCGCCAGCCGATCTCTCGACCGTCACGCGCATTGCTTTCAACACAGGTAGCACGCTTGCTTCCGGTGCTTCGACCTCAAGCTATTCGTTTCAGGTCACGGTCAGTAACAATGCCAATGCCTCCACGCCGATTTCCGAAATCGCCGACGCCTTCGCTAACAATTCATTAGGCGCGACGATTACAGACCAGTCCGGCGATGCTGTGGCGAATGCGGGCGACGGCAACGCCAACTTTAATGAAGGCAGCCAGCCCGGCAATGTTGACGGCGACGGGATACAGCAGCAGACGACGCTCTCAGGTACGGGCGCGGTGCTCAACGGCCCGTTTCTCAACCACGGAGCGACTGGCCCGACCAATAACAACGATGATTACACGAACCGCAGCACCGACGCCGGCATCTTCGTCGCGCCCGGCGGTACGACCACCCAGCAGGATAACGTCGTCTTCTCCAACACCGTGCGCAACGCGGGCACGCTCAACGATACCTTCATCCTGACCGCGCCGACCGTGCCCGCAGGTTTCACCGTCGAGATCAGCACGAACGCGGGCGTCACCTACACGAATGTGACAAGCGGCGGCAGCGCCTCGTTGCTGGTGCTGTTCAATCTCACCGGCAACTACCTCGTGCGTGTCACCGCGCCAGCGGGAACACCTGTTCTGACGGGCTTCGACACGGTAATTCGCGCGACCTCGACGGCCACGCCGGGCGCGTCCAACGATACGATTGATCGCCTCTATACCGGCTTCGTGCGGCTCGACAAATCCGTCACGATCACGAACGGCACCGGCGTCGGCGGCGCAAGCGACCCTGTGCCCGGCGCGGTCATCACCTACACAATCAGTTACACGAATATCACCTCGTCCGGCGGCTCCGGCAACAGCACGATTTCGGCTACAAGTATCGTCATCACCGAGGACGGCAACGCCGCGCCAAACAACTGGGGCACGACAACACAGATGGTCGTGAATAGTGCGTCCGACTCTCATCCCGGTGGATTACCCGCCGTGATTACAGGCGGGACCATACTCACCTCATCACTCGTCGTGGATACGGTGGCAAACATGGCGCTCGCGCCGGGTCTGTCTGGAACATTCACCTTCCAGCGCACCATCAACTAGCACGTGAAGCGGCGGGCGCGAGGAGTCTCCAATTTGTCTCAGGCAAAACGGAAGCCCCTTGCGCCCGCCACTCTTCTTTCATTGATATTACGAGTCACTTCAGCGCTCTCACGAACAGACCTTAACGTCATGCGGAAATTTTCTTGTGCCAATCTTGTCCGACTGCTCTCCGTGATATTGATTCTCGGAGCCTTGACGACGTTTCCGCAGCAGGCTCTCGTCGCGCAAACGACAGCAAATGTCACCATCTCAAATCAGGCGCAATCTAGCTACACTGATGAAGACGGAAATAACTACAACGCCCTGTCTCAAGTAGTCAGCGTCATGGTCATGCCTGTGCCCGTCCACCAAGTGATACCGGATCACACCGTTCCGACCGAAACCGCACCGCAGAATGAGCAGATCACGCGGCTCTTCACCATCGTTAATGCCGGTAACATTCCTGACTCTTACATCGTCACCGATGCCGCTGTCACTTCTCCCGCCGAACTCATAGACCTCTACTTCGACCACGACGGCAGCGGCACACTAACGCCCGCAGACGAGCGCATAACTTACGGCACACAACCCGGCGGCGGCTCCAAGACCGCAGGCAAAAACACCAGTCCCATCTCAGCCGCAAACCATAGCTTTAGGTCATCAAGTGCCGATCACGGCTTGAGCGTCAGTCCAACGTTGCAACCGGGTGCAACCTTCGGCGTCCTCGCCGTGGTTCATACGAGAAGCATTGATGACGAGCAGGACTTAACAATCAATCTCACCGCCCGCTCTACCACGAACCCTGCGAACGAGGATGATGGCACGATCATCAATGATGTCGTCCGCGACATCATCCTCACCGCGCCGGACGATCCGAACGCGCCGCCCCTCAAACTCGTGGAAGGGCAGACCAGAGTGACGGCAAGTGTCGGGCAGACGCTCAATTACATCATTACCTTCCGTAATCGTAGCGAAGTAGCCGCGCGTCAGGTTTTAGTGACCGATGAGTTACCCGCCCAACTTGAATATGTCGCGGGCACACTGCGTTTGAGCAATCAGGCGTTAACGGATGCGGATGATAGGGATCAGGGTCATGTCAGCGGACAGCAACTCCAGGTACTCATTCCGCAGGTCGCCCCCGGTGAGGTCGTCACTATCGCATTTCGGGCGCGCGTCGGCATTGAAGCCCGGCAGAGCGGCGGCATCGTTAACATGGCTTTGATGACTGGCGAAAACTTCTCTCCCACCACTTCGTCGCCTGCCGTCGTCATCGTCGACCCTTTCGGCACGGTTTACGCCGGGCGCAGCGGCGGCAGCATCGCCATTCCCAATGCCATCGTGACGCTCTCTACAGACTCTGGCGGAGCGCCGCTCACGCTCACTCCGAATGCGGGCTTCCCGCCTAATGAGAGCAACCGGAATCCTTATGTGACGATAGACGGCGGGCGCTTCTCCTTCGCGCTCAGCCCGGAGCAAATCGGCACGCCTGATAATCCGGTGACATATACGCTGAACGTGACGGCTACCGGCTACCGTTCGCGTGCCATCGAAGTAATGATACGTCCCGTCGCCAACGCTTTAGACGGCCTTTATACAGCAACCCTGCGTGCGCTTGACGGCCAGCCGCTTGCGCAGGCGGGAAGCTTCGCGCTCACGAACGAGCCGGTTACTATCAGCAACCTTGCCGCGCTCGCCTTCAACGTCCCGCTCTTTGAGACCTCGACGCTGGCGATTGAGAAAAGCGCCGACCGTCCAAGCGCAGAAATCGGCGATGTCGTCACCTATCGCGTCAACCTTCATAATTCGGCACAATCGCAGATCAGCAATCTCGTTGTTCGCGACCAACTGCCGGAATCCTTCGTCTACGCGCAGGGCAGCGCACAGATTCGGGAAGCCGCAGGCGCTTGGCGCGCAGTCGAGCCTGAAGCATCGGGCGGTGCGCTCGTCTTCCGCCTGTCTTCGCTCGGTGCGGGTGCGCGTCTCACGATCTCTTATCGCGTCCGCATCGGCGCGTCAGCGCGCGAGGGAATACACCTCAACACAGCGACGGCTGAAGGCATCTTCTCGGATGGAGATGGTGTCTCAACGCCGCCCGCACAAGCCCCCGTGCGCGTCGGCGCAGGCGCGTTTTCGATGCGACAGGTTCTCATCGGTCGGGTCTTCGAGGATGTGAACGGCGACGGTATGTTCGACGCGGGCGACCGCCCCATCGCCAAAGCACGCATCTACACCGACAAAGGGCAGTTTATCCTGACGGACTCGGCGGGGATGTATAACATTCCGGTGCTCGACGGCGGCGCGCTCGCCATCGTGCTCGACCGCACGACGCTACCGGCAGGCGCTGCGCTCGTTGACGATGGAAGACGCGAAAATCGCGGCTTCGGTCGGCTGCTGCGAACCCCTTTGCTTGGCGGCGGCCTGCTCCGCCAGGACTTCGCCGTCAAAGCGCAAAGCGGCGGAAACAGAAATCCTACACAGGACACCCTTGTCTCGCTATCAAAATTCACCAGAACGGATGAGTTGCCGGGAAGAGCCAACGTAACACAGGCGACGACTCAAGCGGCGACATCCAAAGGCCAGCCATCACAACTGCCTTCCACGCCGGACAATTGCCAATCAGCGTTGCTTGCTTCCGGTGAAACGCATCGCGATGCGGTTAAGAAGCCCGCCACACCGGGCACGTATGAGATGGAATCGAATGAAAAAATCGAGGCTGTTCCGCCCGGCGCAATCGTGATCGTCACGCCCAGGCAGAACGAAGTTATCATGTCGCCCGCACTCGAAATTGAGGCGCGCGTCGCACACGGTTGGACGGTCACGCTCGAAGTCAACGGCGCACTGGTCGGCGCGGAGAACATCGGTACGCGCAAAGAGTTTCACGCGAGCAAAGTGGATTCGTTTACCTTCGTCGGCATCAACCTGCGCCCCGGCGCAAATCGCATCGTAGCAAAGGCCGTTAATCCTGACGGGAGAGAAGGCAACGCATCAGAGTTGTCTGTCATGGGACGCGGCCCCGTCAAACGGCTTGAACTCATCACCGAAAGAAAAGAGATGCAGGCGGACGGGCGCGATACCACGCAACTCATCGTGCGCGCTTTCGACGAGTGGGGAAACCCTGCGACGGATACGCAAATAGCAGTCAGCACTTCGCTCGGACGCCTGCTTCCCGTTGATGCCAGTACGACGCAAGACGTGAAAGTACAATCCGGAGGCAGCAATTCCGGCAACATCGAAGTTGACGCGATACAGGCGGATGCGGCGGCGCGCCAGCAGGTCTTGAGTCTGAGGAACGGCGTCGCCACCGTGCCGCTTGTCTCCGATAGCGCAACCGGCGAAGCGCGATTGTCCGTTACATCGGGGCAAATTGAAACGCAGGCTTCAATCCGCATCGTACCGGAACTGCGTCCGGCGTTGCTCATCGGTTTGGCCGAAGCCTCTTTCGGTCGCGCCGCACCGGAGATGTCTCTGCATAGCGACGACTCCAAATTTCGTGGTCATCTCGAATTCTTCTTTCGCGGCAGCGTGTTCGGTAAAAATTTGCTGACGCTCGCTTACGATAGCCAGCGCGCTCTGAACCGCACGACCGGGCGCGACCGTCTCTTTGAACTTGACCCGCTGGATCGCGCCTATCCCGTCTTTGGCGATTCTTCGACGCGCTTTGAAGAAGCGTCGTCGAACACGAAGCTTTACGTGCGGCTCGACCGGGGGCGCTCATATTTTATGTTTGGCGACTTCGAGACGGACTTGAGCGACCTTTCGCTCTCCGGCTACTCGCGCCAACTGACGGGGGTCAAAGTCCATCTCGAAAACTCGCAGGGCGACTTCGTCTCCGTGACCGGCGCGCGTCCCGATACGGCGTTTGCGCGCGACGTGTTTGCCGGATATGAACTCGGCCTCGCTACGCTCTCACATCCTGACGTGTTGCAAGGCTCTGAGACGGTCGTGCTCGAAGTGCGGGACCGGCGCAACCCGGAAATCATTCTCTCGCGCGAACGTCTCTTCCGCTCGATTGATTACAACTTAGACCCTTTGAGCGGCCAGATTTTCTTCCTGCGCCCGTTGACCGCTTTCGATTTTGCGCTCAATCTCAGGCAGGTCGTCATCACTTACGAGCATTACGCCGACGGCAACGCTTCAAACGTTTACACTGGTCGCGCATCGAAGCGTTTCGCACGCTACGGGCTGCGAGTCGGACTCTCGTTCGTCAACCAGCAACAGGATGATTTCGGTTCTTTCATGCTCGGAGGCTTCGACGGCGAGAAGGACACTTTCAGGGGCGGCAAGCTGCGTTTCGAGTACGCGATGAGTCGCGGGCGCGTCGCAGCGGAAGGCAACCTGTTAGATTCATCCGGCGCGCTCGATGAAAACGTTCGACGCGACGGCAATGCTTTTCGCGTCGAACTCGAACAACCGCTCAGTTTCAAACAATCCGTCTTGCGCGCCAGTTTCGCGCGCTCGGAGGCGGGCTTCCTGAATCCCTTCGGCGCGACCATCGCGCCCGGAGCGCAACGCGCCACAGTCTCGCTGGAGATGAGGCCGCGCAGCACATCGCAGCTCCGCATAGGCTTCAGCGATGAGCGAAACCGCACCGAGAACGTTGACAACGAGCGCAGCACCATCTCCGCCGAATGGGCTGAGCAACTCGGCGAAAACCTGCGCGCCCGCCTCGGCTTTGATCGGCGCAGTTTCAATGACGAGCGAAACGACAACGACGTTGACTCTAATCTTATAACTGTCGGCGTCGAGTGGCGCGCAACCGATAAGCTGCAGCTCTCGGCCACGCGCGAGCAGAATCTGGGCGAAGCCGATCCCACTTATCCGAACCAGACCACGCTCGCCGCCAACTATCAGATCAATAATCTGACGCGGCTCTTCTTCACGCAACGACTCGCTTCCGACGCTATTCGTCCGATCAGCGATGTGCAGGCGACGGGCTTTGCCTTTACCGGCTCTCGCTATGAAACCGCCATCGGCGTCGAGACGAAACTGCTGCGCCACACGGCCCTGAGCGGGCGTTACCAGATCGAAAACGGCATCAACGGCACGGATAGCTTCGCCGTCATAGGGCTTCAGCATCGTCTGCCTCTGAATCAACGCAGCACGCTCGAACTCGGCTTCGAGCGCGGCTTCCACCTCGCGGGTGAGGGCGAGAGCTTCAACACGCTGCTGCTCGGCTACTCGTGGCATAATGAAAGCTTCCGCTCGTCCGCGCGCTATGAACTGCGCGACCGCGCAGGCTTCTCCAACATCTTCACCGTTGGCGCAGCGGGCAAACTCGGTGATGACATAACGGTGCTCGGACGCTTGCAGTACGCGCGCGGCAACACGCTTGAGCAAGAGAACACCTCGCTGCAAGGCACTGCATCACTCGCCCTGCGACCGCTTCATACAGACCGCTTCGCGCTCCTCTTCAGCTACAACACGCGTTCACTTTCGCAGGCGAACGACGCGCGCTTCGAGCAGACGAATGACCGTGTTGACACGCTCTCGGCAGATGGGCTGTGGCAAGCCTCGCCGAAGCTGGAATTTTATAGCCGCTTCGCGCTCAAGTTCGGTGAGAACGGCAGACCCGGTTTCCCGAACGTCTCGACGCTGACTTACCTGACGCAGGGACGCACTCAATATCGTTTTGGAAACTATTTTGATGCGGCACTCGAAGGCCGTTTGCTCGCGCAACCCGCGAGCGCCACGCGCCGCATCTCCGTCGGCACTGAGTTAGGCTTCTGGGCATTTTCCGATATACGCTTCGGCCTCGGCTATAACCTGACTCGCGCTTATGAGCCTGACACCGCTACAAATATCGGCACAGACCGGCGCGGCTTCTACTTTAATATCACTACCAAACTCTCACGCATGTTCGACCTCTTCGGGGCAACTTCCAAAGGCGAGTCCGATAACACACAGAGTAAGGGCGAGCAATCGCAGCCTGTTGGCACTGAGCCGAAATGAACATGAGAAGTTACAGCTATCGAAGACTAATCTTGTTGCTGCTCTGCGCCCTCACTCTACCCGGCGTGCGGCTTGCGCCTGCTTACGCAACCGCGCTGCCACAACCCAACTTGAGCATCACCGGCAGCGTCGCAGACATCAACGGCGGCACACTGGTAGCGAACGACGTTCTTGAATATACCCTGCAAATCGTCAACACTGGCGATGACAACGCGACGCTCATCGTCCTCACGGACTCAATCCCATCGAGTACGAGCTACGTTTCAGGCAGTATGAAGATTGATTCAGTAGCCAAGAGCGATGGCGCGCTGGACGATCAGGCTGAATATTCTAGTCTCAGTGGTCGCGTCACCTTTCGCCTCGGCACGCTCGCTACGAGTCTCGCAGGCGGCACGCTGCTGCCGGGCGCTTCCACTACCGTCAAGTTCCGCGTGCGCGTCAACTCCTTTGCGGCGAGCGGAACATCCATTTCCAATCAAGCGAACGCCAGTTACGGCGGCACGGTCGTCGTCGATACTCACACCTCGCTCAGCGACAGCGACGCGAACGCACCCGGCAGCCAATCCAACGTCGTTTTCGTCAATACCGCGCCGCCCAGCATCCAGTTAATTCACAGCGTCTCGCCCGGCGGCGCACAGCCCCCCGGCGCGGATTTGGTATATACCAGCGTCTTCATCAACACCGGCGGCGCACAGGCACAGAACTTCGCCGTCACCGAACAGATACCCGCTAACACCCTTTTCAAAGTCGGCTCCGCGACGGTGAATCTAGGCACTACCGGACTCGGCGTCGTTATTCAGTACTCGAACGACAGCGGCGCGACTTTCGGCTACACGCCTACGAGCGGAGGCGGGAGCGGGCCGAGTGGCTATGATTTAAACGTCACGCACCTCCGCTTTATCTTTACGGGCTTGCTCAGTCGCGTCACGCCCAATAACACCGGCACGATCAGCTTTACCACTCGGATTAAATAGGAAGATAGCGTCCCGGTTGGCCGTGAAAAGCATTCGGCGCGAAACTCAAGCAGTTCTTCTACTGATTGCGTATGGTTAGAGGAGACATTGACCTTCTTAAACTGAAGATGGTGGACAAAACCGATGATTTAACCAATGATATTTTTACATATATTGCCGTTATCGGACTCGTGAGTTCGGCTTACAATAAGCTCATCAAAAACCGGCATTGTGGTTTATAATCCACACCTATTTCGTGTGCCTCGCTTGAATCGAGACGGTCTTTCACATTTGCGATAGAACTCTTCAAGATGGATAAAGCTATGCTGAAACTCAAACCCCTACACATTCGTCTTGGCATCGCGCTCTTTGCGCTCTCGCTCTTTGCGGCGGCTTGCAGCACAAACGGCAAGCTGACGACCTACTTCGGCAGAACGACTCCGCCCGCAGGCGAAGTGATGCGGTATGTGACGGGCGATGAGCCTGAGTCGCTCGACCCGCAGGTCAGCACAGGGCAGCCCGAAGGGCGCATCTATATGGCGCTCTACGAAGGGTTGACAGTGTACGGCCCGAAAGATATGCAGCCGATTCCGGGCGTCGCCGAGCGTTGGGAAGTAAATCAGGACTCCACCGAATTTACTTTTCACCTGAGACAAAATGCACGCTGGTCGAACGGCGACGCTCTCACGGCACGCGATTTTGTTTACAGCATGCGTCGCGGCCTGTCACCTGCCACCGCCTCGCGTTTCGCTTTTCTAGCCTATTACGTTAAGTACGCGCAGCCCTACAACGAGGGCGCGGTCTTCGTGCGCGACACGCAGACAGGACAGTTCCTGCTCAAGGAAGATTTCGAGGCTGAGGCGGCGCAGAAGGATGAGACTAAGGCGGCTGCGCTTGAGAGCCAGAGTCCCGCTGTGACAAAAGCCACAGAGCAGAAAGTGGCTGATAAAGCTCAAGCACAAACTAATGAGGCTCAGGCACAAATCGCAGAGACTCCGTTTCATCAATACATGCATTCTCCTGACCGTCTGACGCTGCCCGCAGATGAAAAGGAGCGCGCCAAAGTAGTCGCTAAAGATAGTAGGCTTCAGTCTGCGCTCGCCGGCAAAGAGTTCGTAGAAGTTACAGCGGAAGATGTCGGCATCGAAGCCGTGGACGATTACACACTGCGTTTCACGCTGGTGCAACCCGCAGCATTTTTTGTTGGTCTGACCTCCAACCAGTTCTTCAGCCCCGTCCCGCGCAAAGCGATTGAGCAGTACGGCGCACAGTGGGCGCAGCCGGGACACATCCTCACCTGCGGCCCTTTCAAGCTGTCGTCGTGGTCGCCTTACGATCAACTCGTAGTCGAACGCGACCCGATGTACTGGGACGCGGCCAATGTTCGTCTGGACAAAATATTTTTCTACCCGATGAACGAAAACCCACAGATCATGAATCTCTACAAGGTCGGCGAAGTGGACGCCGTGCTCAACCATTCTGTTCCGGCGGCATGGCTGGACACGATCATGCCCATGCGCGACTACATGAACGCGCCCGAAGCCGCGATCATCTACATCAACATCAACACGACCAAGCCGCCTATGGACGACGTGCGGATTCGGAAAGCTTTCAACATGGCGATAGACAAGGCTGCCTGGATTCAATATCGAAAGATCGTCAAGCCTTTAGGCGGATTCGTGCCGGAAGGAATTTTCCCCGGTTATCCGAAGATACAATCAGACCCGTTCGACGCCGAAAGAGCCAGACAACTACTGGCGGAAGCTGGCTTCCCTGTCGTTAAGAAAGCCGATGGAAGCTACGAATGCTCAACGTTCCCCGTAGACAAAATCGAATACTCTTACCCGACGCAGGACGCTAACAGGGTAATGGCCGAGTTCATGCAGGCGCAGTGGAAACAGAACTTGGGCGTCACCGTTCCGCTCAAAAACATGGAGTGGAAAACCTATCAAACCTATCGCGCATCACTCGAATACAAAGGGATGACCTTTGGAGCTTATTCGGCTGATTACATGGACCCGTACACTTTTCTCAGTCTCTTTTACATTGGAGGAGGCGAGAACGGGACTGGCTGGCAAGATCAGAAATACGTCATCATGCTGGACGCAGCCAACCGCGAGACCGATCCACAAAAGCGTTTCGACCTGCTGGCAAAAGCCGAGAAATATCTGATTGACGCGCAACCAATCATTCCGCTCAACACAGGAGCCGTCAACTGGATGAAGAAGCCTTACGTCAAGGGCATGTATCCGAACCCCGGCTCGATGTTCTCCTGGAAGTCCGTCTATCTGGAACGGAATCAAGCGAACTGGGATACCGGCACGCCCAAACTTAATTGAGCCGTAGCCCTAAACACCTCTATACACTCGACGCGGAAGCGTGATGCCTCTGTCAGACGGAGAGCTGCTACACATGAACGGCACGGAGAAGAAAGAGATCAAACCCGGCATCAAGGTTGACATCGTCTTGAAGCAAGACCAGCGCGCAGGGACTCTGACTCGCGGCATTGTGAAAGATGTCCTAACGAAATCCTCACATCACCCGCATGGCATCAAAGTCCGGCTTGAGACAGGCGAGGTGGGCAGAGTCAAAGAGATTGTCAGAGAGAGCTAAGCCGTTTATGAAACGAATCTTTTTAACAACAATTCTTTTTGTCCTGACCGTTTCGACAATTGCGGTTCGTAGTTCTGCGAGTTTCGCTCAAACTAAAAAAGAAAAAGTTACGTCGGAAATAGAGAACCATTCTCTCAACGACGAGCAGCGCTTGCTTCCAGCGCCAAAAGGTTTCGTCAATGACTTTGCGGAGATTCTCGACCAAAAGGCAGAAGAAGAACTTGAGCAAACTCTGATAAATTTTAAGGCACAAGCTAAAGTTGACTTTGTTATCGCAACGGTTAAAACGACCGGCGATAAATCTACTTTCGATTATTCGCTTGCGGTAGCCAACGACTGGAAAGTTGGAGCAACGAATCCAGACAAAGCAGGAATCCTTTTGCTAATCGCCGTCGAAGATAGAAGGTGGCACATACAAATCACTCGCGTTTTGGAAAAGGTTTTATCTGATAACGAAGTAGGAGAACTTGGCGCTTTGATGCGCCCTTTTTTCAGAGAACAAAAATACGGCGAAGGAATAACCAGGTGCGTTGAAGAATTTATCGAAGTGCTAAAAGAAAAGCGTCGTGGGTAAATTCAGAAGGAAAATCAGGCGATACCTGAATTAACCATGATACTCGTAGCGTCTTAACCTCAGCCGCAGTACAACAACTCCCTCGACCCAAACGGCACTCAGCTTGCCTTTCATCCGCGAGAATCGGATGCTCTGCTAGAAGCTTATCTGCTGGCCGGTCGCGTGTACCAGTAAGCCCATGCTATGAATACTGCCTGCAATGGTAATCTGAGCCATAACAATATCGGGTTGATGTCGGGGTAAAGCTCCGGATGGGTTGCCATGTGTAGATTGGCAGGGAAGACTGCTATGAGCAATGCTATCAGTCCCCATGCAGCGATGCGTGTGTATCTGTTGATGATGAGCATGATGCCCAGAGCGATCTCGAAGAATCCGCTCAGGTAAACAAGGAAGAGATGCCATGGGAGGTAAGGCGGCATGATCTTCAGATAGAAAGCAGGGTTGACGAAATGATACAGCCCTGCCAGCACGAAGAACACGCATAAGAGATATTGAAGTATGATTTTGAGTATACGCATTAAGTTTCACTGACTATAGACTATTCGCCGTCATGAGGAAATCGCTGCTGATACTTTGCTGGCTGATCGCCGCGCCGGGAGTGCTGCTCGCGCTGCTGATTGTCTTACCGGCTCCGTCTTATTACCTGTGGATGGTGGCGGTCGGTATCAGCGAGTGGAGCGTGTGGCTGCTCTTTGCCGGTCTCATCAGTTTACTCTGCGGCGTGTGCGCTCTATTGATAGCTCGTCGGAGCAAGACGGCACGGGTCGGTATCGCGCTCAGTCTGGTGATGATGGCTTGTGCCAGTGTGCCTGTCATAGAGGCTTACAGGATCGCTGCGCGAAGAGGCTTAAGCCTCTCCTTTAGCCGTAATTTGTTCGGAGCGAAGCAGGCGGGGGAGCGCGTCCTGATTGACGTGCAGAGCGATGTGGAATTTGCCAGCCCTGAAGGGCACGCGTTACGGCTTGACGTTTATCAGCCGCATGATTCGACTCAGCGTGCGCCGCAAGCAGACGCCGCGTCCCGGTCGTTACTGCCAGCCGTCATAGTGATTCATGGAGGCTCATGGAGCGGGGGCGATAAAAGCGATTTTGCGCGCTACGACCGCTGGCTGGCGGAAGGCGGACGTGTGGTCTTCGATGTGGAATACAGGCTGGCGAACAGCGCACAACATTTTCCGGCGCAGATTATGGATATCAAATGTGCGATTGCCTGGGTCAAGAGCCACGCAGCGCAATATCATGTTGACCCGCAGCGTCTGGCTTTGATGGGACGCTCCGCCGGCGGACAACTGGCTCTGCTTGCCGCGTACACAGCGAACGAGCCGACTTCTTATCTAACTTCCTGCGATGCTTCGGACACAAGCGTGCGCGCTGTCATCTCTTTTTACGGGCCGACCGATCTTGTATGGGACTACACGCATCCGGGACGCCCTGATGTGATTGACACACCGCATACGCTTGAGAACTATCTCGGCGGATCGCCCGCCAACGCGCCACAAGCATATGCGTCCGCCTCTCCCATCGAACACGTCAATGCGCAATCACCCCCGACTTTGTTCCTGCACGGCGGGCATGACCAGTTGGTTCTAGCTGAGAATGTCGAGCGTATCATTCCGAAGCTGGCAGCGGCGGGTGTGCCCTATACTTACGTCTATCTTCCGTGGGGCAATCATGGCTTCGACTACAATTTCAACGGCTTGCATTCTCAGATTGCACAGGCCGAGATCAGTAAATTTCTGGACGCTCACCTGTAATGCTCACGATTGCGCTTAGGATATCTCTCAAATGATTTAAAGGTTAACTCGGGCGGAGACATGCTCGGTCTGAGCTAACCATGTGCCCACGAAATTTGTGCTCAATGAGCTACGATGCACAGGCTTACTCTGACTCGTAATTGAGGAAGTTGACCGCGTTTTGATCAAGATTTTCCCTGCCATGATCGTACCTCATCACAGTCTTCGGGTCTTTGTGCTTGCTCATCATCTGCACCTGCCGATATGTCATTCCGCCATCCAAAGCATGTGTGATAGCTGTCCTCCTCAGATCGTGCGGCGAGACATCTCCGATACCTCCGAAGCTAGCCCAACGCTTCACTATCTTCTGCACCATGCGCGGCGACAAGCTTTTATCGAATTGCAGCGTCCTGTAGTTTAAATGCGGCTGAAAGAGATACGCGTCTTCACCGTCACTGTGCAGCGTAGCTCTTCTTTTAGCATCCAGTTTCAGATACTCGTCAATCGCCTGCTTGACATCCTTCGGCAAAGGCCAGACCTCTTCCCTTCCCCCCTTGATCTTGCATCTCAAAGTCCAGCGACCGTGGCTCCATTTGACAGATGAAGCGCGCAACGAACACCCTTCAGCTACGCGCAACGAAAGCCTTAACATCACGAGCATCAAAGCATAATCTCTGGCTCCCTCTGCCTTCTGCCTGTTCGGCCCGGACAAGAGGTATCTGACCTCTTTCGCTGTTAGCGCACGCCCCGCAGGCTCTGTCGGCAATTCAGGCGGCGAAACAAGTTTCGTCGAAGCCGGATTAAGCGGAATAACTCCGCCTGCTTTGAGATACTCGAAGAAGGAACGAATCACAGAGAGCTTGAAAGCGACCGTAGCCGCACGCTTCCTTCCGGCACGCAGGTGGTCTCGCCATCCGAGTACGTCGGCAGGCACGACCTCAGTCGGATGCTTACCTCCGATAAACTGGAAGAAGTCTGCGACAGCTCTTCTGTAAGCACGCCGCGTCTGATCCGAGACAGACTTATTGATAAATGGAGCGGCAGCGCGCAGATCAAACCTCCTGGCGGGGCTACCATCATCCATCTTCAGAGCTGCTACATACTCAGGCATCTGGAAAGGTCCTCTTCCTAAAGTCAGTTGGGAGACTCACGACATGGAAATCATGGGTTAAGCGAGGGATATAGTCAATAGTAACTGTTCAGGAGGTTAAGCGCCGGTTCAGACTCAGCGGCTTTCCCCGACACACCCCTTCAAGTGCTGGCAACGCTCTCTTGCCCTGCTTTCTCATCGTCGATAAGTAGGAGCGAAGGCGGCAGAACCTCTGCGCTCCTTCTTGCGTGCGAAAGCAGCCACTGGTCTTCTGCCGTAACTTGACCATCCGCAAGTCTCGCTCGGCTTGATTGTGGTCAAAGGGGACACAGAAGTCCATCACAAACAATAGCACCTCTGCTTTGCGCCGCTCCAGCCTCAATAGTAGATTGCGCGCCTGCTTGCTGATCTGCTCCGGCAACTCCGACGGCGGCTGTGCCTCAAGCCCCTCGGCCACCAACTGGTCATAGCTCTGGGTCAACAACGCCAACCTATCATCAGGGAGCCGCTTCCCACCCTGCTCGCAGACTCTCTCTACTTCCCCCTTCATCTCCAGCAACAACTCTTTCAGAGGAGCCGCCCACGCCTTGGTCTCTGCCGAGAGTTCCTCAAAGTAAGTCAACTCACGCAAGAGGTGCGCCCCGCAGAGCGCGTGCCGACACTTCGGATAAAAGGTGTATGAGAGCCATCCATCATGCACCATCGTCGCGCGATACTTTGGAAGGATCCCGATCTCGTCCATCGCCGCCTTGCCCCGCCGCGCATCCGCCCCGTAGTGCGTCAGGCGTGAGGTACTCGCCACATGCACTGAATCTACCCCCGTTTAGTAGACACCGCGATAAGACTTTCTTCGAGCCTCACGCTGCTTGTTTCAACTGCGCTTCGTAGCGCGCTTCGTACTCCGCCGGTGTGAAGTAGCCTGCTGCCGAGTGGATCCGGCTGCGGTTGTAAAAGACTTCGATGTAATCGAAGATTTTATCTTTCGCCTCTTGCCGTGTGACAAAGCGTTCGTGATGGATCAGTTCACTCTTCAAGACGCCGAAGAAGCTTTCCGAGACGGCATTGTCCCAACAGTTGCCCTTCCGACTCATGCTTTGTGCACAGCCCCATATCGCCAGTCTTTCTCTAAAAGCTGCGCTCGCGTATTGGCTGCCCCGATCTGAATGCACCAGCGGCGCAACGGCTCGTCCGCGTCTCGCTTGCCCTTGCAGAAAGGCCTGCTCGACGAACTCGGTCGTTAATCTCTCCGAGACCGCCCATCCGACCACGAGACGTGAGTACAAATCAAGAAACACCACGAGATAGAGCCAGCCTTCCTGAGTCCACAGGTAGGTGATGTCCGTTGTCCAGACCTCATCGGGACGCGCCACGCAGAATCGCCTCTCAAGCACGTTCTCTGCGACTGGCAACGAATGGCGCGAATCAGTCGTCCGCACAAACTTCTTCACCCGTTTGGCTTTCAGAGCATTGTCTCTCATCAATCGCGCGACTCGCTTGTGGTTGACCGTCTCGCCTTCGCGTTGCAACGTGCGATGCACCTTCGGACTGCCGTAAGTTCTGCGACTCTGCTCGTGAGCGGCTTTAATCTTCGCCAGTAATCGCTCATTCTCTTTTGCTCTCGCAGAAGGCGTTCGACCACGCCAAGCATAATAACCTGAGGGATTAACCTCCAGAGCCCTCGACATCGCAGCGATGCTGAACTGCGCCTGATGGTCGCGGATGAAGGCGTACTTTAGACCACGCTTTTGGCAAAGTACGCCGCCGCCTTTTTTAGGATGGCGCGCTCCTCCTCAAGTTGCTTGACCTGTTGCCGCAGGGCAAAGTTCTCCTGTTCGAGCGGCGTGCGTTGCCCGTGGTCGCGAAAGGCATCAGCCCCTTCGTTCTTCGCGACTCTGACCCAGCGCGACATCGTCCACGGCGAGACGCCCAGACTCTTGGCGGCGTCGGCAATCGTCCTTCCTTGTTCGGTGACGAGTCGGGCCGCCCCTTCCTTGAACTCTTTCGTATATTGTTTTCTGTCTTTCATCATGCCTCCATTCTAAGTACACTGGAAACTAAGTTTTTTGATACTGCACATTGTCAGCATGGTAGCTCCACAATAAAGCGTGGAAGTGTTGATTTTTGACAAAACGAGAGTCCAATACTGATCCTTTCTTTTTCTGCGCCAACAGAAAGGACGGGATCAATGAGTGGACTACCTAATGTGTGACTCTTTTTGAGCGTCCATTGAACCGTTTCCTTAGTAGAATT
>CAXTPS010000043.1:0-31257 GCA_964246305.1 uncultured Pyrinomonadaceae bacterium | reverse complement strand
CGACGAATGCTTTGAGAGCAGAGCAGTTCGGGACAAACGGCGATGTGCCTGTTCCATCCGCTTATGTGCCATGACAGAAACTCAACGCAGAGGCGCAGAGATGACGCAGAGGAAACGCAGAGGAAAGACATTTTCAATTCTCTGCGCTATCTCTGCGCGCTCTCTGCATCTCTGCGTTGAAGAAAAGTGTTCCGTGCATTCAAGTGAGCATCGCTCTAGAAACAGCCCGCCGCATCACCTCATCGAATCACGTATTCCAGTCTGAAACACTTCGACTCACAAGCGCATAATATTTGGAGGAGGAGTCAGACGGAATAATTGTCTTTGGATTTATCAACCGGAGAGCGTGAGACGCCGGAATCGGATTGTCCAGAGCAAATCATTGACATGCCGAACGGATGAGAATATTGTGCGCGTGATGTCAATGCCACTTTTCAGCTCATGAGAATTACTCTTCGTGAGTCTCCCGTCCACTCTTTATTATTCCACCAGCGGGCAGTTTTAGACGACGGAATTCAGCCGCTTCGTTGAAGAACATGAAACGGACGCGCAACACTTCACCGGACGGCCACACAACGATTACTTTACATTCACACCCCTCAAAAGGAGATAGCAGGCCATGACCACAAAGAAGTCATCGAAAAAGAGAGTAAGCGGGACTAAGAAAGGAAGCTCACCAAAGGGCACAGGCGGCGGCATCAGTTATGTAGCCGACCAGCCTCCCGCTCCGCAGAAGCCGCCGCAAAGACGACAGTGCGCCACGATGTCAGCACACTACAGGCTACTGGAAACAGACCCCGCGTTCCGTATGCGACAGATGGACATTGAGAATGTTATTGCGCGAAGAATGGTCAGCGGAGTAGCCGCACGCGATGGCATCACAACCATTCCCGTCGTCGTTCATGTCCTCTCCAACAAAGCATCCGAGAACATTTCCACTGCACAGATCAACAGCCAGATCGCCGTCCTGAACAGAGACTTTCGAGCCAAGAATACAGACAAGACCAAGACGCCCGCCGTGTGGAAAGGGCTTGTGACCGATGCTAACATTCAGTTCGCGCTCGCCAAGAAAGACCCGAAGGGCAAAGCCACCACAGGCATTCTCCGCGTTCACACGAGCCGCACGTCGTTTGGCTCGAACGACTCTGTGAAATCGGCTGCCACCGGCGGCTCAAATGCATGGCCCACTAACAGGTACTTGAATATCTGGGTCTGCACGCTCGGCGGAGGTCTGCTGGGTTACGCACAGTTTCCGGGCGGGCCGCCGTCAACCGACGGAGTCGTCATTCTCAACACCGCGTTCGGGACGAACGGCACGGCCTCCGCTCCATTCAATCGCGGACGCTCGGCCACGCATGAGATCGGACACTGGCTCAACCTGCGCCACATCTGGGGCGACACGGAACACTGCGAGGGAACGGACTTCGTGGCCGACACACCGAATGCACAGCAGCCGAACTTCGGCAAGCCGACCTTCCCGCATGTCACTTGCCATAACGGGCCGAACGGCGATATGTTCATGAACTTCATGGACTACACTGATGACGATGCAATGGTCATGTTCACTTCTGGACAGGTGGCGCGAATGAGCGCGACTTTAGACGGCCCGCGCAGCTCGCTCGGCAAGTAACCGTAGATCGGAGTAAGACGAATGGCTAAGCTCGACAGGGATGCGCTGCATCAGACGTGGATGCATTCGCGCGAAGAGGATACGGACACGGAGATGGTCTTCCGACCGGAAGACTATAACTTCCCACGCTCGCGCGGGCGCACGGGCTTCGACTTAAAGCCCGATGGCGCGCTTGCAGAGATAGGCATTGCTCCGACCGATGCGCAACAAACGACCGCAGGCAAATGGAAGCTTGAAGACGGCAGCAAGCTTGTTTTTTATCAAGCCTCTGAAACAGAACCCACCAGGGTAATGCAGGTCATGCATGCAGACAAAGACCGGCTGGTCGTCAAGAAGTAACTGCCCTTCAAATGTGATGCGACGACGCAAGGGAGCATAGAGCTTCATCAGTCCAACTCCCTTGCATCGTCCTTCCCAATCCTCCTGTACGAGAAGTTTATTTAAAGCAACGCCCACCCCAATGCCGCATCCAAACACAACGCCTCGATAGCACGCCCTTCATCAATCTTTTTGCCAACAGCTCATGTGCTGCCGTGCGACATACAGGCGTTAGGCGGCGGCACAGTTTATGAGGTAAATTATCTTCACAAGATATAAACAATTCCCGGTTAGGACCGAAGGAGTATCAATGCGACGTAAAGCTTCAGCCGTCTGGAATGGCGGCCTCAAAGACGGCAAAGGGACGATTTCCACGGACAGCGGCGTTCTTTCGGACACGCAATATTCTTTCAGCACACGCTTTGAAGACGGCAAGGGGACGAATCCCGAAGAGCTGATCGCAGCCGCGCACGCAGGCTGTTTCTCGATGGCTCTCTCAGGGCAGTTGGGACAGGCCGGCCTCACAGCGGAGAGCATCAACACGACCGCGACCGTCAGGCTTGAGAAGACCGATAACGGCTTCGCCATCACCTCCGTTCATCTCGAAGTGAAAGCTAAAGTGCCCGGAGCGGATAAGCAGGCGTTCGAGACGGCTGCCAACAACGCCAAAGCCGGATGCCCCGTCTCGAAAGCGCTCAACGCGGAGATCACAATGGAGGCCAGCCTCGAAGAGTAAAGAGCCGCGCTGGTTCCGAATGTCAAAAGGCAAGAGCAAAGGGGCCGCGGATTTACACAGATAGACCCGGATTGATAAATTATTTTATCTCTTTATCCGTGTTCATCCGCGCAAATCTGCGGCCTCTTTCGTTGGAGAAGAATATGATTGAACAAATTCGCAGACTGTACGCCTACGACGCGTGGGCTGTCGCACGCATTCTATCTTCCCTCAAGACTGCTCCAAGCCGTAAAGCTCTCAACCTGCTCGCGCACCTCCTCGTCTCCCAACAGATTTGGCTGCTTCGACTGCGAGGCCAAGACACCTCCGACATCAACAAGTCGCCCGAATTTTCCTTCGACGACTGCGAGAGCTTGAGCAATGAGATGCAACGTGCCTACACAGATTTTCTAAGCTCACTCACTGAAGCCGATCTGGACGCGCCCGTGACCTACAAAAACTTCAAGGGCACGGAATTCCACACGCCCTTGAGAGACATACTGCTCCACGTCGCCATGCACGGCACATATCACAGAGGCCAGATCGCCACCGCCCTCCGCGCCGAAGGCTCAACGCCCGTTGATACGGACTTCATCACCTTCGTTCGTGAGAACAGAAATAACTAGCTCGCGCACCTGCGCTCGACTGCTTGCTTCGACTCGTGTGCCATTAGCCTGTTCGCCGGAAAGCAGAGAGCACACAGAATCAACTCACGCTCCTTCAGAAGTGATGCTCGAAGTTTCAAATGTGAAGTTGAAGCCTTATTCGTTCTCGACCGTATAAGTGAGTGTAGTCTTGCCGCCCGCCGCGACCATGACCTTGAACTGCATCGTGTTGGCTCCGAGGCGTTCGCCGGTCACGTTGCTGTCCGTGATGTTCCATTGATTGTCATCGTATCGCTCTATGCTTTCACGCACGAAGGCTTCTGCGGGCAGTGCGCCGCGATTGCTGATGACGACTTCGATTTTGGTGATGAGCTTGTCGTGGCTGTTATTGTCTTTGTCGCGGTAGTTGACGACGCGGCGTTCTAGAACGCGGCGCGTGCCGAAGAGCGTGGCGGAGCGGCCTTGCGAGACGCTGAACTCCGAGTTCTGCGGCGTGAACTGGATGCGATCCTGCCCGACTATCTGCGCGAGGCCGACCGTCGTGCGCTGGTAGATGGTGACGAGTCCCGCAGCCAGCGGCGCGCTCGCAGTATTTTTCGCAACCAGCCTGACTTCCAACCCGCGTGGCAGGAGGATAAAGCCGCCGCGACCGAGCGTCTGCGTATCGTGCGAGTTCTCGAAGACATTGCGCTGGACGATTGCGAGCCGCGCGTGTTGAAAGATCGGGAAGCGATTGACCGGCGCGTTGGCGTTGAGGCTTAGATTGTCGCCGAGCGCAAAGCGATTGAACGCGCTCAGATTTGTGACATCCGCGTAAGACTCCGCGCTAGATGCTTCGATATCGTTGCCATCGGTTCGGTAGGCCTGCGAGGACTGCTGCGAAATGTTCATAGAATAATCGCCTGACGTTCCGCTCTCGCCAGTCAACAGCGAGATCTCGCCCGCGACCAGATCAATCTTGCCTGCAAACAGGTCAACTCCGGTGCTGTTGTAAAGCGAGACCCATGAATCCAGCGTCGCTGAGGTCGGGGCTGCGCCGCTCGCGGTCGGCTCAAGCACGAGTGCGTAATCGCTCTTCCAGGAGATGCCGGGCGCGAGATAATCAACCTGCACTAACTTCCTTCCGGCTGCGCCGCGATTCTGAATCGACAGATGCAGGACGGGCGACTTCTCGCTATTGACCTGCGCGCCGTCGTAACTTACATCCTGCCGCACGACCTCTGCGTCAGCGGCCACCACGCGCACTGTGCGTATGTATGCTTTGGGCATCAGGCTGCGCCATTCGATTGTGTTGAGACCCGTCTGTAATTCGACCGTGCGCTCCTCCAAAAACTCTCCGATGCCTGCATTGTAAATAGTCAGGTGCGAGAGACTGTTGTTGCCGGTTTGCGCGCGAGAAGTGTGGACACAAAAGGTGCTGCCAATCAGGAGCGTCAAGAGTATCGAGCAGAGCTTTTTCATCAGCGACTTCATCCTTATTAAGAGAAGAATTGATAGAGCGCATCCTGCTTGAGAGTTTAATGACTGAGATGTGGAAACTTAAAATCAGTTTGAGGCTTCAGGCGACTTCCACGCCTTTCCAGAAAGCGACGCGGCCTGAGATGTTCTGCGCGGCCTCTTTCGGTTCGGGGTAATACCACGCCGCATCCCTGTTGACCTCGCCGTCAACCGCCACATCGTAATAACTCGCCACGCCCTTCCACGGGCAGACGGTCTGCTTATCGCTTGTCTGGAAATATTCTTTGTTGATTGCGTCCGCCGGGAAATAGTGATTGCCTTCGACGACCACCGTGTCATCGCTCTCAGCTAAAGTCGCGCCGCGCCATATTGCTTTCATCTCTTGCTCCTTCAGATTTATTTGTTTGATGATACTCCGTGACGGCCACAGTCTCCAAACCGATAAAACTTTAAGCTTGCGCCACTTCCCTCTTGAGCAAAGATGAGGGGCAAAGTTTTTCGATGACGCATTCGGCACACAATGGAGTGCGTGCTTTGCAGGTTTTGCGACCGTGCGCGATGAGCAGGTGCGAGAAGTGTATCCAGTCTTTGCGTGGAACAAGCTGCATCAAATCGCGCTCGATCTTCTCCGGCTGCTTCTCTACGCTCAGTTTAAGTCGTTCTGAAAGACGCGCGACGTGCGTGTCCACGACGACGCCGGAAGTGATGCCGTAGGCGTTGCCGAGGACGACGTTGGCGGTCTTGCGCGCGACGCCCGGCAGCAGAAGCAATTCCTCAATCGTGTCTGGCACGCGCCCTTTGTGCTCCGCGCTGATGATCCTGCACGCCCCCTGAATCGCCTTCGCTTTATTGCGATAAAATCCGGTCGAGCGAATATCCGTCTCAAGCTCCGTCTGCACGACTTTCAGATAGTCTTCCGGCGCGCGATATTTTCTGAACAGGTCGGAAGTCACCAGATTGACGCGCTCGTCCGTGCATTGCGCCGAGAGAATAGTTGCGATGAGCAATTCGAGCGGGCTTGAGTGTACGAGCGAGCACTGTGCGTCCGGGTACTCTCGTTTGAGCAGGCCGATGATTTTCTTTGTTCTCTGTTTCTCTGTTGTGATGTCCAAGCTGCGCCTCCGGTCTTTAGAATACAATTCTCGCGCAAAGGCGCAAAGGCGCAAAGAAGGCGCAAGAGTAACAGGCAAGCTGTTTCAAATCTCATGCTCTTGTTTCTACGCGTCTTTGCTTTGCGCCTTTGCGCCTTTGCGTGAGACTTTTCCTGTCATAGAATAAAGCCCCGCATCTTCTTCAAGGAGTTTCCGAAATGACGAGCGAATCGAAACCTTTGACCATCCTCTGTATCGCGAGCTATCACAAGGGCGAAGAGTTTATGCGCGAGTGCAAGCGGCAGGGTTGTCGCGTGCTGCTTGTGACTTCGCAGAGCATCGCTGACGCGGATTGGCCGCACGAGAGCCTTGACGGGATTTTCCTCGTCCCGGATGTGGAGAAGCGTTGGAAGCTCGATGATGTCATCAAGGGGGCTAGTTATCTGGCGCGGACTGAGACGATAGACCGCATCGTGCCGCTCGACGATTTCGATCTGGAAAAGGCCGCGGCATTGCGCGAACACCTGCGCGTGCCCGGCATGGGCGACACGACCACGCGCTATTTTCGAGATAAGCTGGCGATGCGTATGCGCGCACGCGAGGCGGGGATTCCAGTGCCCGACTTCGTACACGTGCTCAACCATGAGAGCCTGCGCGAGTATATGTCGCATACGCCACCGCCGTGGTTGATCAAGCCGCGATTTGAAGCTTCTGCAACGGGCATCAAGAAGATTAGCGCGCCCGATGAGTTTTGGGCTGTCGCTGAATCCCTGGGCGACCGGCAATCGTTTTATGTGCTTGAACGTTATGTGCCGGGAGATATTTTTCATGTTGACTCCATCGTCTCCGAGCGCGAGGTAGTCTTCGCCGTCGCCAGCCGTTACGGCCAGCCGCCGCTCGATGTGGCTCATCAGGGAGGAGTTTTTACGACCGCAACGGTCAGGCGCGGCTCGGAGGATGAAGCGGCTTTGCTTGAGCTGAACCGCGCTGTGCTCGGCGCGATGGGAATCGTGCGCGGCGTCTCGCACACAGAATTTATCAAGGCGCATGAGGACGGCTCTTTTTATTTTCTCGAAACTGCGGCGCGCGTCGGCGGAGCCAATATCGCAGAGCTGGTCGAGGCTGCGTCCGGCATCAACCTGTGGGCGGAGTGGGCGCGAATAGAGGTCGCATGGGGCGAACCCACATATGAGCTTCCCCGCTGCCGCAAAGATTACGCGGGGCTGATAGTTTCATTAGCCAGACAGGAATGCCCGGACACTTCCGCTTACAACGATTCCGAAATCGTCTGGCGTATGAACAAGCGCGCACACGCAGGGCTGATCGTCATGTCGCCCGATCCGATGAGAGTCGAATACCTGCTGCACGAATACACGGAGCGATTTTATCGGGACTTCTTCGCCACACAACCGATGCTTGAGCGCACGGTGCATTAAGAAGATTCAAACAGGATGGACAGGAGAGACAGGATAAGAATTCGAGCGGGTTGAGATTTTCAAAGCTGAAATTTGAAATCTGAAATTTCAAGCTTGAAATCTCAAAATCTCAAATTTGAAATCTCAAATCTCAAATCTGATTGTCAAAGCTCTAAATAAGAAAAGGGCTGAGAGTTTAGTTAAAAACTCTCAGCCCTTTTGTTTTAGTTAGGCACAGGCCGCTTACTGTACGTAGGCGGATTCCACAGGGATGTCGCCGCTCGCGCCGTAGGTCTGAGCGATTGACGTGCTGCCGCTGCGAAGGATGTACCACGTGTTGTTGCTCGAACGGAAGACGGCCAGATCGGTCTTGCCATCGCCGTCATAGTCTCCGGGCACGACCGTGTCGCCCGAAGCTCCCCAAACCGTCGCGCCATAATTGGTTCCCGCGCTGAGGGTTGTGTACCAGGTGTTGTTGCTCGGACGGAAGACTGCAAAGTCGGTCGTGCCGGTGCCGGTGTAGTTAGCCGGAACCAGTTTGTCGCCGCTTGCGCCGTACTGCTGCGATTGGAGCGTGGCATCGGAGCTACGCAGAACGTACCAGAAGGCTGTGCTCGGTCGGAACACAGCGAAGTCTGTCCTGCCGTCTCCATCGAAATCTCCGACCACAGGCGTGTCGCCGGATGCGCCCCACGTCTGCGCCGTTGACCCGTTGTCAGTGCTGCGACGGACGTAGAAGGTATTGTTGCTCGGACGATAGACGGTGAAGTCGGCCTTGCCGTCGCCGTCATAATCGCCCACCATCGGAATATCGCCAGCCGTGCCCCATGTCTGGGCGACGATGACGTTATCCGTGCTGCGCGTCAGATACCATGTGCTGTTCGACGAACGGAAGACTGCGATGTCCGCCTTGTTGTCCGCGTCATAGTAGCCCGCGACAACCTTGTCTCCATTCGTGCCGAACGGCACTGTAAGCTGACTGTTATCCGAACTCCTGGTGATGTACCAGGTGCCGTTGCTCGGACGGAAGACCGCGATGTCGGACTTGCCGTCGCCGTCAAAGTCAGCGGCAGGCTTGCGTGCAGGAGGCGCGGTACAGGCAAAGCCGTTGATGACCTGTATGCCGTCAACGCGAACGCCCGTGCCGCCCACGCTGGCGTCAGAACCCATGCGGAACTTCAGCTTGATATTCTGTCCGGCTGCTGACGCAGGCAAGTTCGCCTTGACCGTCACGTAGCCGTTGGAATTACCCGTCCACGCATTGCGTCCGGTGAGCGGATTCGCGCTGGAATTGAGCGCACGCGGATAACCATTCTGAGTGAATGTTCCGCCCGCCGTCAGGATGTCCTGGAAGGCTCCGCCGCCGATGCTGATCTCCAGCACCATGCCATCCCAACCAACCTCCGTGTTGTAGTTGAGCCTGAACTGCAAGCTCGCAGCCGACGATGCCACAGGAATGTCAGCCGTCGTCACATCACTGCCGCTCGTCGTGGACGGGTCGGTTGCGAAAATGGCGTTCGGGGCCGTGTCAGGCGTCGTGGCCGAAGTCACCCACGCCACGCCGCTGCCCGTGGTCGCAGTCGTCCAGCCAGCAGGCAGGGCAGGTGCGGTCAACGCGTCGAAGTTCTGGTTAACGCCGATGACCGGCATGCCAACCGTGAGCGTGAAGGTTGTGGCAACTGCGCCCGCGCTGCCGTTGATGTCAACCGGCACGGTCAAGTTGCTGCCGCACGGAGTCGCCGCCGGAACCGTGTAGTTGAAAGTGCGATTAACGGTCGTCGAACCGTTGATCGTTCCGTAGTCCTGCGTGTTACCGGCAATCGTCGCCATCACGCCTGTGATCGCGTCTGCGAGCGGGTTCTGAAGCGGCACGGTCAGGACAATCGTTTCGCCCGGATCGGGGACGCCGTTGTTATTGCCCGTGACTGCGTCGGAGAAAGTCACCGTGCCCAGAATGATGTTGGGCAGAGCGAACGACTGTGTGACGGCAGTGCCTGCATCAGCCGCGCCGTAGCCCGCGCCGCGCGTCGCAAAACCAGCCCAGATGTCGCCCGTGTCCGCACCGCCAAATCCCGCCACATCGGCAGCGATGATGGCATCGCGCGCCTGTATGAAGTTCGGGCTGGTCGGAGTTCCCTTCATCCCGTCGGTGGTGATCTGAAGCATGCGCTGATTGCCCGCTGCAAATCCCATGCGAGCGATGATGCGCGCACGAACTTCAAGGAGCATCATGCACCAGACTTCGCCCGCGTTGTGGACTTCATTCGCGGTATTGGTGATCCACGGAGTGATCGGATAAGCGCCGTCGCTCGTGTTGATCTGCGCCGGGTCAATATCGGCCAGCGTCAACGGGTTGTGCGGCTTGCCATTCGAGCCGAGCGTCGTCTTGACGGCATACGGGAAACGACGAATGCCGTAGTAGTAGTTATCAGTTCCGAGTGTTAAGAAGTTCAAGGTCACGTATCCACCAGACGCGTAGATGCCGTTAACATCCTCGCCGGAAGTGGAAAGGATCATTCGCGCGTAGAAATCAGACCAGCCCTCGCCCATGCTGCCGCCGCGATTGTTGCCGAGGCCGCTTCCGTTGCCGATCAAGCGATTCGAGGTGCCGTGCGTCATTTCGTGAATGAACACATCGGCATCCAAGCTGCCGTCACGCTGCGGCGACGGGCCTGTGAAGAGATACATCTGCATACGTCCGCGTCCGCCGTCGGCGGGCGTCGAGAAGTTAGCGTTATTCGTTCCCGAAGAGTCCTGCGCTTCGCCTCTGATGCGGTCGGCAGCCACGCCGCCACGACCGAAGTTATCGTTCTGGAAGTTCTTCGCCGCTTCCGTGAATCCCGCGCCGTAGACGAAGTCGTGATAGCGATTCGTCCAGTAGAAGAGGTTCGTCACGATGCCGTTGCGATAGGCCGCGCCGGACGGAACATCAGTTCCGAGGGGCGGAGGATTGTAAGTGAAATTGAAGACACGGTTGGGACTGCCTGCGACGGGAGCGTCCACGCCGTCAGGCGAGACGATGTCCAATCCGGCTTCGACGTTGTTGCCGTCGGTGAGATTGCTGCCATCGGGAATCCAGCCAAGATTATTCTGGCCGGAGTTGGGAGCTTCGTTACCGATAAGGGTAACGGTCGAGCGCGCGATGCCAGCGCCCTGTATGGCCGAACCCGGCGTCGCGTTGGTCGGCGAAAGCGGGCTCGGGCTGTCGTCTGTGTAGACACCGTAGGTCGCGCTCTGCGATTGGTCGTCGGTGATATTTTTGCGCCAGAGCATCTTGCCCGTCTCGGCGTCAACCACCACGTAGTAAGCTGCCACCGGCTCCCACATCAGGACGCGCCACGCGAGCGTCGCAACGCCTGACTCTAACGGGAAGTACATCAGCTCGGCGGTCGTCGGGTCGGCGAACTGGCCTCTCTCGAACGTCACCTTGTTGCCGTCTGCGCTTCTGTCCGTGACGACTACGTCGCCGCCCGTGACATCATGGCCGATTGTTTTCGCGGCTGCCGCGACGGCGTCCGCCGGGCTGCCCACGTTTCTAGACAGCGATTCGTAGTTGAGACCGGGCGCAACGTTGCTGATGGTGCGCGCGATTTCGCCCTGATTGGTAATGACGGCGCGCAGTTCGCCGCGAAAGACGGGGATGCCGTTGATTCGCTGCTCCAAGTCAACATAAGAGAGATTGCCTGCCGGGTTGGTGTAATCGGCAATGGTTTTCAGCTCGCTCACCTGTGGAGAGGTGAGGCCGTAGACGGCCTGATTCTGAGAGACGAAATTTCTGACCAGCGCGTCATGCTTCATGTTCGACGGCGTGGTCAGGAAAGTGTTTTTGAGCACGTCGGTTCCGACCATTTCAGGCGCGTCAAGGTCCGGGCTGAAGTCAACCTTCAGGTCCGGGACGCTGCGCTGCAAGTCGTCAATGCCCTTCAAGGTGCGCTGGCGGTCTGTGCTCACCGCGCGCAAGTCGCGTCCGGCCTTCTGCCGGAAACCGTCACGAGCTTCAACCGCTTCGGGCGCTTTATCCAGACGGATATCATAATTCGGAATCTGGGGGTTATGGCTCCGGGTGACGTTGTCACCTCTGGAGTTGTCGCCGCCGATGGATGCCCGCGTGCGGAACTGTTGTGCGACGGACGTAACCAGTGCCAGCAGTCCGAAGACCGCGATGGCCGCACGATAGTATCCGCGCCGCCTCATCTTAAAGCTTTGTCTCATTAAACTAGGCCCTCCTAAAAGCCTTTGGATTGGGGAACATAGCAAAGCTATGGCCTTCTTCGGGGGAACTGATGTTAGCCTTCTATCGAAAGACGTTCTTGCCGATTTCTGAAAAACCATTCTCAGCCACAGCAAACGCGAGTTTCTGTTCTCAGGCCGCTGCCGCCGAGCGGTACGAAAATTAGTGCCGCCTTGGATGATTATGTTTTAGAGGAGGATGCACTTCGAGCGAAGAGATGTACATAAAATTATAATGATTCTCGCAGTGCGTCAAAAAATTTAAAAGCGTTACTTAAACAGACAGAAGCTCAGCCCACGATTTTCAGAAGAGCAAACCGTGAGCAATGGCTCGTTAAAGTTTTAAGTCTGGTTGCGAAGGATTCAATGCGCTAATGTTGCGGTTATTTCAGGAACTTCAGAGCGGACATCAAATCGCTGGATTTGCCGTCTTAACCGGAGTTGCCTAAGCGTCTATTACAAATCTCATCGTCCGGAATCGTTTGATGACTCCACGCGACGCATAAAACAGAGGCTGAATTTACAATGCTTGTGATGTGCGATAAATATCCAAAGGATGGCATCGGACTGATAGACTCACCCTCAACCTTCGGGAGGAGTTTTTAACATAGTTGCCCGGTGGAGTCAATCCGAGAAACTGGAAAACGCTTCAAGCTTGGTAAGAAATTACACTCGCGCGGCCTTGCAAGCCCTGCCCCGGCTGACCGCACGAGCGGCAAATCAAAGTTAACGGCGTGCAAATCTCTCCACAATCTTCTGGCGTATCTGCGCTGGAGAAAGCCTCTGCTCCTTCTCCAATTGATAGGCCATCAGAGCCTCGTCCACACAGGTCGCGCAGTGCGCGGAATGATCGCTCTCGTAACAGGAATGCAGGCTCTTGTGCCCCATGCCCTGATCGCAGTAGCAATAGCACGGAAGCTGCGCGAGCGTTTCCGGAATCTCGCGCGCGACCTCATAAGCCTGCCGCGCTTTGCCGAAGAACTGTTGCGGGTCGAGCGTGGCCTTAAAGGGCTTTGCGCTCTGCGCGTCCTCATAATGAGCAGGCACACGCGCCGCCTGCTGCTCAACCGGAGCGTTATTCATCTCCATGGCGTGATTCTGCGTCTTGCGGCTCGATGAGAAGACCACGACAGAAACCGCGACGACCAGCACTGCGACGAACACGATGAAAACTTTCTTCATGCAGCGATTTTAATATGTTCGAAGGGGAAGAGCAATTAGCGAAAAGACATCTTGCCTTCCTTTGCGTCTTTGCGCCACCAGCGTGAGAAAGAGTTTCACGCTGGTGGCGCAAAGACGCAAAGGGAAGAAGGCCTATTCTTCATTAGCCACAAGCGCGCTATCTTGCGTGCTCACAGCGCGCGGGTGATGTTTGTCGTAAGTTGCGCGGAGGTGGCTGTCAGTGATGTGCGTGTAAATTTGTGTGGTCGAGATGTCGCTGTGGCCCAGGAGAGCCTGCACGGAGCGCGAGTCTGCGCCGCGCTGCAAGAGGTGCGTGGCAAAGCTGTGGCGCAGCGTGTGCGGCGAGACGCCTTTCTTGAGTCCGGCGCGCGAAGCGTAACGCTTGATGGCAGCCCACGCCACCTGCCGCGTCAGATGTCGCCCCGCGCCGTTGATGAAAAGATACGGGCTATCGCTTTCGCGCCGCGCGCGCGCGCCTAGATAGAGTTGAAGCCAGTGCGTCGCGCTCCTGCCGATGGGCACGCGCCGCTCCTTGTTGCCTTTGCCATGACAGGCAAGCAATCCCGCGTCCAGCTCTAGCTCCGCCACCTTGAGCATCACCAGCTCCGAGACGCGCAGGCCAGCCGCGTACATCAGCTCAAGCATGGCGCGGTCGCGCAAGCCCTCGCTCGTCTCCGTATCGGGCGCGGCGAAGAGCAGGTCTATCTCGTCCTCCGTCAAAAACTGCGGCAGGTAAGCCATGCGCTGCGGCGTGTCTAGGTCTTCAGCCGGATGCTTTTTCATGTGCCCGTCGAGCATCAGGAAACGAAAGAGTCCGCGCGCCGCGCTCACTGCACGCGAGACGGTCGCGGGCGAAAGTCCTTCGCGCGAGAGCTGCGCGATCCATTCGCGCAAATCTTTTCTGGTCAGCTCGGCGACGCCGACGCTTTTTCCATCGGCACAGGCTTGCAGCCGCCGCAGGTCGCGCGCGTAACTCTCAAGCGAGTTCGCAGACAGCCCCTTCTCCACACGCAGGTAAGCCAGATATTCACGAACCAGATCGCGTTTGTGCATGTCTTAGATGAAAAACCAACGCCCCCGGATTTTATCTTTGAGCTTCGCCACACTTATTCACTTCGCATCTTATCAGAGAGGTGCAAACAAGAATAAGAAATCACACGCAAATGCGCAAAGACCCAAAGAAAATAATTGAGTCTTTAATCTTTGCGTCTTTGCGCGTTTGCGTGAGACGTTTTCTTTTACTCGTATCTCAAACACTCAATCGGATCGAGCCGCGAGGCTTTGCGCGCAGGCCAGACGCCGAAGACGAGGCCGACGCCGACGGAGACGACCAGACCTGAGATGACCGCCCACAGCGGAATCTGAGCCGGAAGCGACGGGAACAGGAGCACTATGAGTTTGCTGAGGCCGACGGCGAGGAGGACGCCCAGTATGCCGCCCATGAAGGTCAGCGTCATGGCTTCAAAGAGAAACTGGTTAACGATGTCTCTGCGACGCGCGCCGATGGCTTTGCGTATGCCAATCTCTTTCGTCCTTTCGGTGACAGAGACGAGCATGATATTCATCACGCCGATGCCTCCGACCAGCAGGCCGAGGCTTGAGATAGCGATGGCGATAAGACCGACCATCGCGGTGATGCTGTCGAACTGTTCTATAAATTTATCGGCGGTCTTAATATCGAAGTTGTCCGCATCGTTGAAGTTCACATTGCGGCGCAGGCGCAGAATTTCCCTCGACTCCTCAAGCGCTTCATTGAGCTGACCCGAACGCCCCTGAATCACCAGCAGCAGGTAGCCGCGCGCCGGAGCCAATTTCTGCGCCGTGCGGAACGGCAGGAAAACTGCATTGTCTTCATCATTCTCGCCAAAAAATCCGGCCTTTCTTTTCTCAAGCACGCCGACAATCTCAAAAGTATGCCCGCCCATCTTGACCAGAGTGCCGACGATTCCGGTCTCCTGACTCGGAAACAAAGCCTCCGCTGCATTGACGCCGATGACCAGCACATTGCGCCGCTGCATGTCGTCGGCCTCCGAAATAAAGCGTCCTTCCTTGAGCGTGATGTTCACGATGTCCGAATAGTTTGCAGAGACGCCCTGCGTGTTGCCCCAGCGATAGTTCAGCCCGTTATAAATAATATTGTCGTCAAAGGGGCCGCCCGTGTAGCCCACGTTCGGCGCGACGTGCGCGACATCTTCGACCGCCGGGCACGAAGACTTGATGGCGTCCGCGTCGCCGACCGTCAAAGGCTTGCGCGAGCGTTCGGAGCGGTCTTCGGGACCGAACCCTGTCGAGAGATGAAAGGCATAGATATTATTCGTTCCGTACTCTTCGATGATAGCGACGATGCTCTGCCTGAGTCCCGTCAGGATGGAAGCAATCGTGATCGCAGTCATCACTCCGATGACGATGCCGAGCACAGTCAGAAAGCTTCTGAACTTATGCGAGCGCACGCTGTCGAGCGCCATCTTCAAAGTCTCGCTCGGAATGAATCTGGGAAACTTCATAACACATTGCCTTTTAAGAATGCTTTGTGCTTTGGACTTGGGTCTTTGATGTGTGCTGTTCAATCAGCTAGCTGAAATTTACATCTCAACTGACCTGACACATGCAAAGGCCAAAGCCCTAAGCCCAAAGACCAATCTTTAGGTATTTTGCGTCAGAGCGACAATCGGGTCGAGCCGCGCCGCTTTGAAGGCCGGGTAGATTCCGGCGATGATGCCGATGCCGCTCGAAACGATGACCGACAGAAAAACGTAGCCGATGGTAATCGTCATGGTGATTTCCGCCAGCGTCGTAATCAGCCAGCAAATGCCCGCCGCCGCCATTAGTCCGACCAGTCCGCCGAGCGCGCAGAGCAATGCGGATTCTATTAAAAACTGCATCAGAATCTGCTTCCTGGTCGCGCCGACGGCCTTGCGCAGGCCGACTTCAAAAGTCCTCTCGGTGACGGAGACGAGCATGATATTCATCACGACGATGCCGCCGACGATGAGCGTAATCAGAGTTATCGGAACGACGACTGCCGCGATGCCGCCCGTGAACTGGTCTATCTGCTTATTCAAATCTTCGACGTTGACGAGGCCGAAATCGTCCTCTTCATTTCCGGTCAGCTTGTGTTTGTTGCGCAGGGAGAGCCGCGCGTCCTCAATCGTCGGCTGAAAGTCCACGCGGTTCTTCGCCTTGCCGTGAATCTGCAAGCCCGACGCGCGACTGAAAATCTGTTGATGCGTGGTCAGCGGAATATAGATGTGACGGTCGAAAGAGTCGCCGAAGAAAGAGCCGCGCTTCTCTTCTACGCCGACGACTCGCATCGGCAGGCCGCGCACCTTCAGCATCTGCCCGACGGCATTTCTGCCCGGAAAAAATTTCTCTTGAATATCGGCTCCGAGCACGCAGACCATCGCCGAGCGTTGCACTTCATCATTCGTGATATATCTGCCTTCGGAGATAATTTTATCTTCTATATCCACCATGTTGGCCGTGACGCCGAAGACCTGTGCGGCGGGAAACTCTATGCCGTCCTGACTGAGGTCGGTCTGTGCGTTGACCTGCGCTCCGACCTCCGCGCACGAACGGCAATTATCTTTGACCCACTCGTAATCGTCCCACTTAAGCCGCTTGTTGCGCCGGTTCATCTTCTCGAACATCTCATCCGACATCTGTCCCGAAAAAGCTATCCGCGCGATCATAAAGTGATTCGCTCCCAAAACCTTCGTCACCTTGTCAACGACGTAAGTATTGAGACCGCTGATCGAAGCTCCGACGACTACGACCGAAGCCACGCCGATGATGATGCCGATGAGAGTCAAAAAAGCGCGCAGCTTATGCGCTGAGATGGATTGCAGCGCGATGCGTGCGGCGTCTATATAAAATGAGTAGAAGTATTTCATTTCCGAGTTATTGGAAAAAGTTTGCGCGCACGTGTGCCGGACACTTCGCTTGTACGTCGAGGGAAAGGAGAATGTTCTTAAGAATTGAAGGTGAAGCGAATAATAGCTTTTATCTGTTCTTCTTATATTCCCTGAAGCCCCGCGAGTCCCCCGCCTATCACGATAACGTCGCACCGCTTCATCTTATTAACACCTCAATTCAGGGGATAGGGAAAAGGGTGTAGGGTGTAGGAAAACAGAATTGCTTTCCTACACCCTACACCCTATCCCCTTCACCCTCGCTCTTAAGCAGCCTTCCCTTCAGTCTCAAGCGGCTTCAACGCGAACTTCTCTTTCCACTTGATGCGCCCCGTCACCTGCATCACGACGAACAGCGTGATAATCGAACCGATGGTAATGGCGAGACCTGTGAAACCTTTGAGGAAGAACGCATACGAGAACAAGACCAGATAGATGAACTGCGCCACGGCTGCCTCGCCGCTCGCAAAGCGCATCCCGATCACCAGCCGCAGGTAGCTCACGACCAGAAAAATCGAGACCGCAGAGCACGCGACGAACGCTACATGAATCGAGACGTGGTCAACCAGATAGGCCAGCAGCAGATGAAACGAGAAGAAGGCTGCCGCCAGAAAGATGTAGTTCATCGGATGCAGCTCGATGCCGCGCAGGGTGGTGATGATCAGCATCAGGAAGAAAAAGAAGAAGAGCGAGACCGGCGCGAAGAGACTGATGCGACCGGCGAGCGGGCCGGGCTGCAACTTTTCGGGCATCACCATTCCCACCTGATAACCCGACATCAAGCTCTTGTATGACCACGTCAAATCCCAACCGTCTCCCGTCTCATGCTTCTCCGAAGGCGAGAGCGTGTTTTCCGGGAAATCAACCTCCTTGAAATTGGTCTTCATATGCAGAGTGAAATCGCGCACCTGCGTCACGTTCTGTCCGAAGTTGTAGCGCCAGCTATCAAGCCCCTGCGAGCGATAGCCGACCTTGAGCGTCGCCGTCTTTCCCGCAGCAAGTCGCGCCGTGCCGCTCACGGTGTTCTGCTCGTTCTGCAAAGTCACCTGTGCATCGTCAACGGTAAAAACCAGATCGTCATAGATGGCCTGCGCGGTCGGATATGAGAGCGTGAACTTGATCTCCTCTTCCTTCGCGCTCGGATTGCGAAAAGCGTAGATGCCCTTAAACGCAACCCTGTATGTGCTGTACCAGAGCAAGCCCTTCTGCCTGTGCTCAAGATCGAGCGCGACCTCAATCCGACTGCTCTCAAGCGGCAAGATCTTAGTCACAGGCTCCGGCGGCGTGGTCACAACAGTCTTCCCGTTCTCCGTACCTGCGACTGCCTTCGACCCGCCTGCGACGCCGTTTGGTACGCTTGCGACGGTCGCCACTCCCGGCTGTATGTAAGAGGCCATCGGCGGCGATTGATTATGCGGCGCGCCCCATGTCGAAACTACGCGCTCCCCGGAAGCTGCCCCCGAATCATAAGTGCGCTGAAAAATCGTCGTGCCGAGAATAGCCCACGCGACCGACGCGCAGACGAAAATGAAAGCGATAGCGGTAATGCGCTTGACCATAACTCACGTCTCCTTCAAGAATTGTTGAATATCCCGAGCACCCCTTGTTGCCACGCTCGCGTGTGGATTTAGTTCCCGCTCTCCAGTCGCAAAATCGAATAGCCTGATTCTCAACCGTCATCACCCAGCCAACAATGTGGCCTGCCACAGCAAGACGCCGTGCCTCAGCACAACCAATGAGTGCGTTACAGTATTGCAAAGCCCTTTGCGTCGCAAAGCGAACGCTCAAAAAAAAGCGTAACCGAACTTTAGCGGTCACGCATGACGCGAATCAGAGCCTCCATATGATCCAGATAGCGTTCGAGCGCGCGGCGTCCGGCGGCAGTTATTTTGTACTCGGTCTTAGGCACGCGCCCGTCGAATGATTTGGTGCAGACGACGTAGCCAGCGTCCTCCAGCTTACGTGCATGTACGCTCAGGTTGCCGTCAGTCGTCTGCATCAGATTCTTGAGATCATTGAAAGTCAGCGCATCGTTAGCCGCGAGCGAGCTGATGATGCCGAGCCGCATACGCTCGTGTATCAGGCGATCAAGCTCAGGCGTGCGTTCTGCGGCGTCGCTCGCGCGCACGGCTTTAAGGCTCCGCGCACTCGCACGGCTCTTCTTTCCATACTTCAGCGCTGCGCTCTGCTTAGCCACCGTGCTTCCTCGCTATGATGATGCCGAAGATGATGTGCAGTCCGCCGAATCCGAACGCCATAAAGATGTTGCCCCACGCCGCAGGGCAAAATAGCGCGAGCGCGCCGAGCGTCATAAAGCAGAGGCCGAGGATAGGCACGATGCCGACTGAGAACATGCCGCCCGTCACGACGCCCGTGCCGTAGAGCAAGAGCCACATGCCCGGAATCACGCTCTGCGCCTTAGCTCGATAGAGAATGATGGTTAACAGCGCGCCGACGAATATCGGCGGGGCGAGGCCGAGCGCAAATTTGCGTCCCGGCCCCGACAGCAGGGGCAACTGTGCTGCGCGTGCCTTGCGGTCCATCGCCCATCCGCCGATTATAGAAGCCCACAAGCCTTCGACCATCCACGTCAGCAGCCATGCCTTGACCGAAGCCTGCTGAGAGGCAACGTATGCGGCACACAGAGCCGACACGCCCATCACGGCCCCGCCCCATCCGGGCACGGCTGTGAAAGACGAAGCGCGCTCCATCGTCTCGCGTATGAAGCGCAAGTTATCCATCGCGCGCGTGTGCAACGCGGGCGGCTCTTTGACTAGCTCTGGTCTTATTGGATGAATCGAAGCCATGCGCGCATCATACAATAGTTCTTGGACGTGTCAAGTACTTTGTGACACAAAGACATTTACGGGCAACTAAAAAAAGCATTTCACGCAAAGGCGCAAAGAAGACAGGGTGTAGTGAAGAAATTTGTCTTTCACTACACCCTACACCCTTCACCCTACTCCCTCGTTCTTTGCGCCTTTGCGTGAAACTTGCTTAGTCGCTTTTAAGAATCGGCCTTGCCCGCGTACTTGGCGGTGCTCGCATCGGAGATGAACGCCGCGTCGTCTGTGGTGAGCGACTGTTCGACGAGCGTTCTCTGCTCAAGCTCGTGAATCGTGTAGGAGCCGGTAGCGGGGCTGGCGGAAGCGTCGCGACCGACGAAGTACGGACGCTCGCAGCCGGGCAGTAGATTGAAGAGTCGCGGCTGCACGAAATGCCAGCCGCCCATGTTCTTCGCCTCTTCCTGAGTCCAGACGAGCTGCGCCGCGTTCGGATAGCCTGCGAAGATTTCACGCAAAGCTCTTTCCGGGAACGGATAAAATTGTTCGAGCCGCACGATGGCGACATGCTCGTCGCCGGACTTCTTGCGCGCCGCGCTCAAGTCGTAAAAGACCTTGCCGCTGCACAGCACGATGCGCCGCACCTTATTTTTATCCGCCACTTCAAAATCATCTATGACCGGCAGAAAGCCTCCGCCCGTCAACTGCTCTACGGTCGAGGCCGCAGCCGGAAGACGCAGCAGGCTCTTCGGCGTCATCACGACGAGCGGTCGTCTTATCTCCTGCCTGACCTGACGCCGCAGGAGGTGAAAATACTGCGCGGGCGTGGTCGGATAACAGACCTGCAAATTATTTTCAGCGCAGAGCTGCAAGTATCGTTCAAGCCGCGCGCTGGAATGCTCAGGCCCCTGCCCTTCATAACCGTGCGGCAAGAGCAGCGTGAGGCGCGAACGCTGTTTCCACTTATCCTCCGACGCGCCGATGTACTGGTCTATGATGACCTGCGCGCCGTTGCCGAAGTCTCCGAACTGCGCTTCCCACAGAACGAGCGCGTCCTGCGCCTCGACCGAGTAACCGTACTCGAAACCGAGCACGCCCTGCTCTGAAAGCGAGCTATCGAAGACTTCAAAGACAGCCATTTTGTCCCGCTCGCTTCTGAGTTCCGAGAGCGGCGACCAAGTCCCTCCGGTCTGCGTGTCGTACATCACCGCGTGACGCTGGCTGAACGTGCCGCGCCCTGAGTCCTGCCCGCTGAGGCGCACGCGCACGCCTTCAAGCACGAGCGAGCCGAACGCGACGGCCTCCGCGAAAGCCCAATCCATAGGGACTTCTCCCTCGCTCATCTTCGCGCGTTTGGCGAGCTGCCCGACCATCTTCGGGTGAATATGAAAGCCATCAGGCACGACCGCTATATGATGGCCTATCTTTTTGACAAGCTCAGCATCAATGCTCGTATCGAGGACGCTTGAGCCGTCCTCTTCAACCACGGGCGGCTTCAGCTCTTTCATCTGCGGCTTATCCGCGACGACCTTTTTGGCGCGCAGCCACGCGTCCTCGAAACGCTTCACGCGCTCGTCAACCATCGCCTGCACTTCTTCTTCGGTCATCGAGCCGGCACGCACCAGCCGCTCCGCATAGATAGCGCGCACGCCCGGATGCGCTTTGACGCGCGCGTACATCAACGGCTGCGTGTAGCTCGGCTCGTCCCCCTCGTTGTGTCCGAGGCGACGGAAGCCGACGATGTCGAGCACCACGTCTTTATTAAACTCCTGCCGGAAATCGAGCGCGGTGCGAACCATTCTGTACGCTGCTTCGGGGTCGTCGCCGTTGATGTGAAAAATCGGAAGCTGCGTCATCTTCGCGACATCGGTCGAGTAGATGGTCGAGCGTCCCTTCTCCGGCGAAGTGGTAAAGCCGATCTGATTGTTGATGATGATATGAATCGTGCCGCCCGTCGAGTAGCCCTTGAGGTCTGCCAGATTCAGAGTCTCCATCACGATGCCCTGCCCGGCGAACGCTGCATCGCCGTGAAGAAGCACGGGCAGAAACATATCAATCACTTCCTCGCGCTCTTTATCAACCGCGTCCTGCTTGGAGCGCGTCATGCCTTCGACGACCGGATCGACGAATTCGAGATGGCTCGGATTCGGCGAGAGCGTGATTTTGACTTTGCGACCGCTCAATGTCTCGCGCTCGCCGACCGCGCCCTGATGATATTTCACGTCGCCTTCGTCAGCGGGAAAGTTCGGATGCACGCTTCCCTCAAACGAAGTGAAGATGCGTTCGCAGAAATGTCCGACGACGTTGGCGAGCACATTCAGACGCCCGCGATGGGCCATGCCGAGCGTGATGTCATCAACGCCCTGCCCGCCCGCGCGCTCTATCAGTTGATCGAGCGTAGGGATAATCGTCTCGCAGCCTTCAAGCGAAAATCGCTTCGCTCCCAGATATTTCGTATGCAAAAATTTCTCGAACTGTTCGGCTGAGATGAGCTTCCATAGAATCTGTTTTTTGATCTCGACGGGAATCGGCTCAGGGCTGACAAGCTCCTGCCGTATGCGCTCGCGTATCCAGACCTTCTGCTCTTTGCTCTGTATGTGCCGGTATTCGATGCCGACCTTGCCGCAGTATGCGCGGCGCAGGATGTCTAAAATCTCGCGCAAGGTCGCGCTCTCAAGCCCGCCGAGGCCGCCCGTGATGAAGACGCGATCCAAGTCCCAGATGGTCAGGCCGTAAGTTTCGAGATCGAGTTCCGGATGACTGTGCAGCGGCATCGCGTGCAAGGGGTCTATGTCCGCGATGAGATGTCCGCGCACGCGGTATGCGTTGATGAGTTCGAGCACGCGCGCCTGCTTCACGATCTGGTCGCGCATGTGGTCTTGTCCGAGCAGCGCCGGGTTGCGGTCAATCGCCCAGCGCATCGGCGGATACGCGATTTCTAAATTGGCGAAGATGTCATCGTAAAACCTGTCTTCGCCGAGCAGCAGTTGATGCACGCGCGCCAGAAACGCGCCGGACTCCGCGCCCTGTATGACGCGATGATCGTAGGTCGAGCTGATGTTGATGGTCTTGCTGATGCCGAGCTGCGAGAGGGCTTCGGGAGCCATCGCCTGATATTCAGCCGGATACTCAATCGCGCCCGTCGCGATGATGACGCTCTGCCCCGACATCAAGCGCGGAGTCGAAGAGACAGTGCCGATAGTCCCCGGATTGGTGAGCGAGATGGTCGTTCCTTGAAAGTCCGGCAGTTGTAACTTCCCGTCACGCGCACGCCTGACCACGTCATCGTATGCAGCGAGAAACTGCCTGAAGCTCATCTTGTGCGCGCCCTTGATATTCGGCACGAGGAGGCTGCGCGTTCCGTCCTTCTTCTCCATATCAATCGCAACGCCGAGGTTGACGCTCTCACGCTTGACGCGCGAAGGCGTTTCGCCAACCATTGTGAATCCCTCGTTGAGCTGCGGGTATTTTTCGAGCGCGCGGATAATCGCCCACGCGATGAGGTGCGTGTAAGAAGCTTTGCCGCCGCTCTCTTTTAAGTACCTGTTGATGATACGACGATTCTCGTCTAACAGCTTGACGGGAATCTGGCGGTTGGAGGTCGCGGTCGGAACCGTGAGGCTCGTCTCCATGTTCTCGACTATCTTGAGCGACGCGCCGCGAATCGGCTGCGCCTCTTCCGCCGAAGCGACTGCGGGCGCGGCAGCTTTAGCGGGAGCGGCGGGAGCCGTAACAGCCTGCTTCTGCATTCCGGGCGTGGCCGTCGCAGTCGCAGTCGCCGGAACAGTCGCACGTGTCGCAGCCTGAGATGCGCCGTCATCTATAATGGCAGATGAAGCTGTGCGCCCGTTCTCGGAGTCTTCGGAAGCAGGCGGCGCGGTCTGCGTCGGCGCAGCGTTATGTTCGCCCAACAACTCGGAAAAATATGCGCGCCACGATTCGTCAACCAGTTCGGGATCGCTGCGAAAACGGCTCAAGAGCTTTTCGACGTAGGTCGCGTTGGCTCCGAAATTTTCTGCGATGACTGCCGTCAGGTCTCTGTTATTTTGCTGTTCGCTCAATGCCTTATCACCTCATATTGAAAAGCCGCCGCGTTTTTCGGAAAGAAAATAACAGCGCGCTCTTGATCTCTGTTTTGGATGCTATAGACTATCATCTTCCGATTTTCAATGCATCTAATGCAGGCTGGACTCGCATAGCTTTTAATGCCGGCGAAACAAACCCACAACTTCGCGCCATAGCTTTTCCAGTGCGGCACAGACCTCCGCTCCGATTGTTACGAATAGAAATCCGATTTATCGGAAGAGAAAACCCTGAAGGCGCTCTTCTCATCTATCAAACATCGGAAGCAAAATTCGCGCGCTGGCGCAGTTTGAACTTGTGCGAGGTGAGTAGTAATTCGTGACTTATATCAAGAAGAAAGAAGGAGTTTCCCGCAAAGTCGCAAAGTCGCAAAAGAAGCACGCTAAGCATTAATAGACGGGTGCTCTTTGCTTTCTCTTCTTTGCGCCTTTGCGCGAGATGTCTTGTTATCTGAAATTGAACGATCCCAAAATTCGCCGCTCGAACGAAAGGCCAACATCATGAACTCCCCGAAGCGCAGTAGAGCGTTTCTGCCGCTCGCCGGTTTACTTTCACTGTTTTTTCTTTCATCAGCAGCTTTGGCACGAAGCGAAGATTTTCCCAGAGGAGTGCTGATAGAAAAGGTCGCCTGCCAGACTGACGCAAGCCAGAGCTATGCGCTCTATCTTCCGTCCGGCTACACGCCGCAGAAAAAGTGGCCTGTCATCTATGCCTTCGATCCGGATGGTCAAGGCAATCAGCCGGTCGCGCTCTATAAAGAGGCGGCGGAAAAATATGGCTACATCGTGGCAGGCTCTTACAACTCGGAGAACGGGATGCAGCCTGTGCCGTTGCAGACGGCCATCGTGTCGCTGCTCACGGACACGCGCAAGCGGCTTTCGATTGATGAGCGTCGTATCTACACGACCGGATTTTCGGGCGGCGCAAGAGTCGCGACACGCGTCGCCTCTTCGTGCGGCGGCTGCATCGCGGGAGTCATAGCGTGCGGCGCGGGCTTTCCGCCGGACATCAAGCCAACTGCTGCTGTGCCCTTCGCTTTCTTCGCCACGGTCGGGATTGACGACTTCAATTATCCTGAGCTGCGTCGGCTGGACGGCTTGCTCTCCAAGCTCAACCTAACGCATCACACGGCGACTTTCGAGGGCAGACATCAGTGGGCTTCATCGCCACTGCTCGTGGAAGCGGTCGAGTGGATGGAGATTCAGGCCATGCGCGCGGGCAGGCGCGAGCGCGACGACAAACTTATCGAAGCTGTCCGGGCGAAGCGTCTTGAACAGGTGCGCGCGGACGAAGCCGCGAAGAAATTTTATGAGACCTACACTGGCTATGCTTCGCTCGCCGCCGACTTCAAAGACCTGAAGGAGGTTTCCGAGTACGCAAAGAAAGCTGCCGCGCTGAAAGAGATGAAGGAGGTCAAGCAGGCTCTCAAGTCGGAGCAGGAGCAGCTTGAAAAACAGCTTGAGCTGGCCGTGCGGATTATCAATCTGGGCGGTAAATTGCTGACAGACCCTTCGGAGCGCGGCGGTGTGATGAAGGAGATGCGAACCGTGATCGCTGGTCTCAGAGAGAAGTCCAAAGCGACCGAAGACACTGGCGAACGACGCATCGCACGCCGCGCTTTGAGTCAGGTTTTGGCGCAAACCTTTGAGGCGGCGATGTACAATTATTACCCGCGCGGCCAATACGACATAGCCATCGCCAATCTCGAAGTCGCGGAAGAGATTTTCCCCAAGAGCTGGCAGATTCCATATGAGATAGCTCGCTCATGTGCTCTGCGCGGCGACAAGAAGAAAGCCATCGAGTCATTAAAGCGAGCGGTCGAGAAGGGCTTCCCTGATTCTTCCGCGATAGAGAATCAACAGGACTTCGCCTCGCTTCGTGCGGAAGACGAATTCAAATCGCTCGTCAACAATCTGAAAGAGGTGAAGCAGCCGAAGAGCGATTGATGAAATTCAAGGCAGATTCAAACAGGGATAGACAGGATGAACATGATATAAGACAGCAAATTTTCAGATGGCAAATTTCAGATAGAAGTTTTTAAATCTCAGATAGAAGATTTCAAATCTCGAATCTTAAATTTGCTTATTTGAAATTCTTATCCTGTCTATCTCTGTTTGAATCCGCCCCTACTTTGTTTTTTCACTCTTAATTTTCAGGAGCGGATTGGGCAGCGAGAGCGAAAGCTCGACGGGCACGACGCGTTTGAACTTGAAGATAAATTTCTTGAACTGGCCGAAGACGTAGACGCGACCTGTGACGGGCCAAGTCGGCTTCGAGTCGTTCCATTCTCCGAGCGCGCCCATCACCGCGCTCGTCGTGCTGATAAAGAGACGGACTGGCTGCGGCAGTTGTACCGGCTTGTTTGTCGGCAGGTCGAACGGGTGATGATAGTCTTCGATGGTGACGCTGATGTCGTTGACGACCATGTCTTCAAAGGTCAGAAAGTCTACGTGCCCTTTCTGTTTGACGGCGGCGACCGTGACGGGGACTTCGAGCGTGATGCCGAGCGGCGTCACGCGCGCGACGCTCGGCTCGCCGAATTGAATCAGCGCGTCCGCGTCGGTTGACGCAGCATCCGCAGCTTCATCATTTGAAGCCTTGTCACTAGCTTTGTCATTAGAAGCTTTCTCATTCTTCTCGTCCTTAGGCTTCTTAATCTCCACCTTCGCGCGCTCTACCTTGTAGCCGCGTATCTCCTTCGGATAACTGCGCGCCGAAGCGTTCGAGGCATCGGGCTTTGTATTTGATTGCTGCGCCAATGCCGTAGGAATGCAGCTCAAGATAGACAATGCGATGAGCAAAGCCGCGCCGCGATGAACGAGAGTTTTCTGTCTTTTCATGGTCGGCAATAGTTATCCTTCTTTATCAATCGGATTTATCTTTGCGCCGGAATTCCATTCGCACATCAAAACCTTTGATGCCGTCAGGCGCAACAGTGGACAGCCGCGTGTCAGACTTTTTGCTCAATCAAGAACTGTTTTTGAGCAGGCGCGGCGGCTCCGGCGTCATCGGAAACAGAAGCTCAAAGGTAGTGCCCGCGCCCGCTTTGCTTTTGATCAAAATCTCGCCGCCGACCTGTTCGATGGCGCGCTCGACCACGTCAAGCCCGACGCCTCTGCCCGAAACATTCGACACGTTCGCAGCGGTCGTAAATCCCGGCGCGAAGATCAGGCGCAAAGCCTGCTCATCCGTCACAGACGCCTTTTCATCAATCATGCCGCGCTCGCGTGCTGCCTGCGCGACAAGCCGCGTGTCTATGCCGCGCCCGTCATCCGTGATACGAAGCCGCACGCGGCTGCCCTCTGCCAAGGCTTCGAGCCTGATTAATCCACGCACGCTCTTGCCTGCGGCAGCGCGTTCAGACGGCGACTCGATGCCGTGATCCACAGCGTTGCGCAGTAGATGCAGGAGCGGATTCGAGATCGCATCCGAAAGAGATTTATCAAGCCGCACATCGCCGCCGACGGTCTCGAAATCAATCTCTTTGCCGACGGTGCGCGCAGCAATCGCTCCGGCGCGCACAGCTCGCGCCAGCGTCTGCGCCAGCGGCGACATACGCATCCCTATCAACTTCTCCTCAAGTTCTGCAAAGCGTTGGCGCAGGCTCGTGCCGCGAAGCTCAAGCTCTGCGCGCAGGCCGTCCGCCGGAAGCTCTGCGGACAGAGCCAGCTCAAGCGCGCCCGCAGTGTCCGTGAAAAGCTCTTGAGCGAGAGCGATCAACTCATCAAGCAACGCCACCTCGACCCGCACGAGCGTCGTCAGAGGCTTGATGGAAGTCGGAGCAAAGCTCTGCTCTTCTTCTTCCGCCCAGCTCTCATCCACATCAGCTTGCTCTTCAACAGCCTTCGATGCCGCGAGCGAGGTCAGCTTTATCGCGCCGAACGGAGCGAGCCGCGCAGTCAACTCGTCCGCGCTATTTTCCGTCGCGTAAACGATACGAAAGTTGATCTGATCCGGCGCGGCTGATTCCATCCCCGGCAGCGTCGAGATGATTTCGCCGCCGACGCCCAGCGCGTCGCTCAAATCCCTGAACCGCTCGTCAAAGGTGTTCAGGTCAAAATTGACTTCGACAATAAAAGGATTTGCGCCCTCGCTCAAAGCTTCATGCAGGCGATGCTCTTCATACTCGCTCAGCGACCGCGCAAGCTCTTCCGGCAAAGCTGCGAGAACGTGCGAAAACGCCTGCGCCGTTAAAGACTCCGCACTCTCCGCCCTGTAAGCGAGACGGCGCAGGCGTTCGACGAGCACGCGAGGCACAGACGGCTGCTCATCCACAGCGGCTGCACGCAACATCTGCGAGAGAGCCGACGCCCCATCTTCAAATGTATCTAGCACGGCATCATCCACCGACACGCGCCCCAAACGCACTCCATCCAGCAACGTCTCGAACTCGTGCGCGACCTCCGCCACAGCCTCAAGCTCTACCGACGCCGAAGAACCCTTCAGCGTATGCACATGCCGAAAGATACGCGCCACCAACTCACGCCGCGCACGCCCATCCCCGCGCCGCGCCCTCAGAGCCTCAAGATCGCCATTCAAGACCTCGATCAGCTCTTCGGCCTCACCCAGAAATTCTCGCAGCAGTTGATCCATAGAATACGTGATATGTGAAGTGCCTCTCAGCTCAACCTATCAAACTTCGCCCTCGCACTCTTTCAACACAGCCTGCGCATCTTCCAAGTCCGGCGAGCGCAGCTTGGTAAAGATTTCCACAGCCCGGTGAGCGTAAGGTAATCCTTCTTGCGGTCGTCCCTGACGGGAAAGAGCCTTTGCTAGATACCGACAGTTTGAACCTATTAAGTTTAACTGTCCTATATTTTCCGCAAGTGCTAATGACTCTCGCGAAAGCGTTTCAGCAGTAGGCCAGTCTTGGCGGTTAAGGTTAAGCTCAGCTAAGTTTCCCGTGTAAATCGCTATACCACTACGGTCATTCAGTTTCCGAGCAATCTTTAGTCCCTCGCGGTAGCCACGCTCTCCGGCGGAGTGGTCGCCCGAAGCACTTTCGACGCCTGCAAGACTATTCAATGTGCTAGCTACGTCCATACTCTCCAACGCGATGCTACGATGAAGAGCCAAAGCTTCTTTATAGGCTGCAATCGCCGCGGGATAATTCTTTTTCAATTCATGCCCCATGCCACGCAGCTGAATAGCGGTAGCCTGCTCTCGCGCCCCCACGCTAATTGTTTTCCAATACTCGTCACAACGCGGAACTCTTTCAAATCCACGAAGGTTGAGGATACAAAGACACGCCTGTTCGTCATTGGAGTAATATCGTTCACCTCACAAGAGGCTTTTTACATGATAGGAGCAAAGGCTGTCTACCTTGATTTTATCTAGTCGTCAGCCATCAGATATTTTCCGTTGAGATGTTGCGGTCGTTCGGCGGCGAAGAACTTGGGAGGTCAGGCGGAAGAAGCGGTCTGTTGCTCGTCGCTGTCATCTTCCCCGTTGTCGTCTTCTTCGTCTTCGGCGTCGGGAGTGTCGGGGAGATTTTGCGGCTGCTCTTGATCTAGGTCGCGCTTGATGGCGTCGAGGATGCCGTTGATGAACTGTGTGGCTTCGTAGGTCGAGAAGCGGCGGGCGATTTCGAGCGCTTCGTTGATGGCGACGGTGCGCGGCGTCGGCTCGTGTAGGAATTCGTAGACGGCGAGGCGCAGGATATTGCGATCCACAATCGCCATGCGCGAGATGCGCCAGTGCTCTGCACGCGAACGTATGCGCTCGTCGAGCGCGTCGCGTTGCGCGAGCGTGCCCGTCGCCAGCCGCGTCGCAAACTCACGCGCGGATTCTTCTGTCTCCGGGTCGGCCAGCTCAGACCAGAATAGACGCACTAATTCGTCAACCCGAATTTCGGATGTGTCAGCCGCAAAGAGCATTTGCAAGGCGCATTCACGCGCCTTACGTCTGGAGCCCATATTACTTAAGTGATAGGTGATAGGTGATGGGTGATAGGAAAAGCTTTTTACTTATTACCTATCACACATGCCCGTCACTGCTTTATAAAGATTGACTGACCCGACAGCCGACCGAAGCGGCTGCGCCCGCTTGTTAATGATGTTGATGCCCGCGCGATAACTTGCACTGACTTCCTCACGTCGAAAATAATTTAAGATTGAATGCGCTTTCAGTATAGAGAAGGCTGTGACGTGTGACAAGTGAGGTGTGACGAAAAATTCCGGCGGCACTTCAATGGCGAATTGAATACAGATATAAAGACATGTTGATGATAATCAGCGCGAGCCAGCTCATCGCCCAACGCGCTTTGAATCCACGCGACCTGAGCCGCATGTATAAAAGCGTTCCCATCAGACAGACGCTCACGAGCACATTTATGATGGAGACGGCAGGCGTGGCCTGTGCCGCTGTGAGATTATAGAAAGCCGCCGGCATGAGCGCGCCGGAGCCTATCAAGCAGACGTATCCGAGTTGCATCCAGTAAATAATTCTTCGTTCCCTGTTCAAATAAATCGCAGACAGAATCAGTTGCGCCGTCCACGTGAAACAGGGAATGATTACTCCTTTGACTAAAACCGCGCGCCACGATTCATGGGTGAAAAAGACTTTTAGCGAAGCGGAGAAAATCGCCGTGACGAAAAATGAGAGAGCGAAAAGAATGATGATGGATTTGAGAGAAGGCTTGAGGCGTGCGTTCGTCAGCATAGGTTATCTGGAAGCTGCGGGACTGAGATAGCCGACCGGCGAGCTATCTCCCTTGAAACACGGGCGCACGTTTTTCCAGAAAAGCGCTCGTGCCTTCGCGCACGTCCTCTGTCGCAAAGAGGCTGCTGAACAGTTCCGCTTCGAGCGTCAGCCCTTCCGCGAGCGGCAAAGAGAGGCCGCGCGTGACCGCTTCGAGGCAGGCGCGTATGGCGAGCGGGGCGTGCGTCGCAATCGTGCGCGCCAGAGCTTCCGCTTCATCAAGCAGCCGCGCGTCTTCCGTCACGCGGTTGACCAGACCGATGCGCAATGCTTCATCGGCAGTAACGCGACGCCCCGTCAACATCATCTCCAGAGCGCGCCCTTCACCGATGATGCGCGCGAGCCTTTGCGTCCCGCCGTAAGCTGGAATCATCCCAAGCTTTGTTTCCGGCAGCATGAATTCTGCATCACTCGACGCCACGCGCAGGTGACATGCGAGAGCAAGCTCGCATCCGCCGCCCGCTACGATGCCCCCGATGGCTGCGATCACAGGCACACGTGCGCGCTCGATAGCATCACACGCTTCCTGCCCGCGCCGCGAAGCTTCGAGCGCGCCCGCTTCGTCAAGCATCGCGAGCGAGCTGATGTCCGTGCCCGCGCTAAAAGCTTTTTCAGACACGCTCGTGAGAATCACCGCGCGCACATCCAGCTGAAGTTCGAGCTGTTTGAAAAATTCGCGCAGCTCGTCGAGCATCTCACGCGAGAGCGCGTTCAGCTTGTCCGCTCGGTCTAGCCAAATCACCGTCACCGCCGCGCGCTTTTCAATCACGATGCTCATACCAAAACTTTACCATTATAGTTTCGCGCAAAGGCGCGAAGGAAGAATGCTAAAAGCTTGGGGGCCGCTTTATCTTACGTGCTTCTTCTTTGCGCCTTTGCGCCTTTGCGCGGAACTTTCTTACTTAGCTTTAAAGTAGATTCATCGGCGTCGGATTCTTTGCATCCTGTGTGTAGTCGTAAAAGCCGCGCCCGGATTTGCGACCGTAGAGACCCGCGAGCACCATACGCTTGAGGAGCGACGGAGGGGCGAAACGCTTTTCACGAAACTCGTCGAACATAATCTCAGCGATGTAATAGGTCGTGTCCAGGCCGACGAAATCGCCGAGCGTGAACGGCCCCATCGGATAGCCGCAGCCGAGC
>CAXTPS010000042.1:0-33803 GCA_964246305.1 uncultured Pyrinomonadaceae bacterium | reverse complement strand
ATCCGTTAGACCTTGATGGTCTGGTCACTTCCTAAAAGAGTCACACATTAGGTATGTATATCCATCATCACAAACGAACCTCACGCAAAGGCGCGGGTGGCGCAAAGGAGTTGAAAAATGCTTTATCTTGAACGCTTTCTTTGCGCCACCCGCGCCTTTGCGCGATACCTGTCTTTGCTTTAACGAACAACCTCACTTCACGAACTCCGGCTGCTCGCCTTTCGACCACGGGTCGTAAGTGAGGCTAAATCGAATTCGATCACGGATAGTAGGATGGTCATAAAACATAAACACGTCCAGAGGATTGGGGTCTGGATCGTCCAGTCCCACATCGCCGAGGACTTGAAACGATTGTGCTCCGACCTGACCGGAGTCGGGCGTCAGGTCGTGCGTAACCTCAAGCGCATACTGGTCTGCCTGATGCTCGAAGTAGCGACTCCCCGCGCTGTCGAGCGGACTGGCCGCAAAGGCGAGAAGCGAAAAGAAAAGTATCAGCACGGGCAGCGAAGCGAAATCGTCCAAGCCGCGAATCCCCCACCTCTCGCCCCTACGCGCGATTATCCAGCCGAGGAAGCGGAAAGCCAGATAGAAAGTTATGAGCAGCCCGACTGCGCCGAGCGCAAGCCCCTTCGGAATGTGCTGCAAAACGTAGTGACCCATCTCGTGTCCCGTCACGAAAACAATCTGCGGCGTGTCCATCTTCGCCATCGTCGTATCCCACACGACGATTCGCTTAGAGGCTCCGAAGCCTGTCACATAAGCATTAAGCGTAGTCGTTTTCTCGCCCGCTCCCATCCAGAACATACGCTCCGGCGGGATATCCTGCCCCGCGTGCCGCACAAGGTTTTGAAGCGCGACCGTGAGCGCGGGATTCTTTTGTGAGAGCGGCTCGAACTTGTGGAACAGCGGGTCTATCACGAGCGGCTGCAAGAAGACGAGCGACAGCAGGATGGGCAGCGAAACGAGCCAGAAATAGAGCCACCACCGGCGCGGACTCTTGCGTACCACCGCATACAGAAGCCAGATGAAGATCGTCGCCATGACGAGGTTGACGAGTTCGCTCTTCGTCCAATCCCAGAACCAGGAAGGCCAACCCTGTATAGAGAGTCCGTAGCTACTGCTCAACCAGTGTCTATAAATATCTGCGGGCAACTGTAGAACGTCAATCGTGAGAATCAGCAGCGGCGCAAAGACGAGCGCCTGCAAGAAACGCTTTGATGAAACACGTTCGGCAGCGGTGCGATATTTCGCTCCGAGCTTCCAGCGCAGGATAAGCCAGAGGATAACGATGCCGTAAAAGAAACTGATGAGACGGTAACGAAAGTAGAGCCGCCCGATGTCGTGCGCTTTCCGGTAGCGTTCCGGCGAGAGCGTGTAGTCAGTGATTCTTTGCGGCGTCAGTTGCGGCGAAGCCTGAGCTTGCGCGGGCGAAGGCAGTGCATCAGGCTGAGTCTGTGCCTGGCCGGTCGCGGAAGACGCCGGAAGCGATTGGGCTGTCGCCGCCGCAGACAAAATTACGACTAAAGCTAAAACAGTCGTAGCAAGATAAAGCCGGAGCTTCCCTTTCCCCACCATGATTGAGTCGCCCGCAGTTAAGTGCATGAGCGGATTGTAGCAGACGATGATGAAAGACTTGCTATCGAAGAGGAGGATTGAATGAGCTGCTGTTCGGCGCTTCTGAAGAGAGCGAAGTGAGCGCAGCCAGCGACCAGATAACGTATCCGCCGTCGCTGTAGAAGAGCAATCGCCTGCCGTCCGCGCTGAGGGCGATGGGGTTAAAGTTGCCGACAAGCGACAACATCACCTGCCCGTCTCGCATGTTCCTCAGAGCCACGCCGTTGCTATCCACAACTGCTATGTGCTCGCTCATGGCCCACGCGGTTGAGATATAGCGGAACTGCTTCGACTCTATCAACTCCCCGGTCGCCGGACGCCACGCGCGCTGTGTCGTGATCTCGTCTTTAGTAACGGAAGTTATCACACGCCCGTCGCTGCCGACCGTCGCCAGCGCGCCCTGCAAAGCGCGTTTGCGTTTGCGCGCCAGCGCGTCATAAATGTATGTATGCTCTCCAAACGTGCTGCCTGCGATGAGCAGATGGCCGTCCGCGCTAAAGATGAGCCGGTCAATCTCGCCAACGCTTTTATCTGACGGGCTGATGCTCCACAACAGCTTTCCGTCGCTGACGTTCCATAACTTGATGACGCCCGATTCGACGCACGCGCCCAGTGATTTGCCGTCCGCGCTCAACGCGAGAGCGGAAACTTTTTTCACATCGCTTATAGTGCGAAAGAGCTTTCCGCTTTTCACGTTCCAGATATTTATTTCACCAACATACTTGTCAATCAACCAGCCGTTGCTGGCAAGCAGCCCCCCGTCCGCGCTGAACGAGAGAGCGGTCACGAAGCTGACCCAGTATTCACCCGAATCACCCAGACGGTGAAGAGCCACGCCGTCGGCAACGTTGTAGAGCCTGACCGAATTCGTCTCCGCCCCGATGGCTACGACGGTCGCGTCCGGGCTGAAGCGAGCTACCTTTGTGTCATCAACCGGAGGAATGCCGGATAAACGTTTCGCGCCCAGAGCAAAAGCCAGCGAGGGAGATTGTTCACCCGTCACTGGCGCGAGCATCGCCGTCAGATTTTGCGTGCTGTCCTTCAAGACCTCCACACGCTCATTCTCATAAGCAAGGTAATGATTGTTTCCCTGAGACTCACCGACGCGGACTGTGTGCGAGCCTGTGCCCACGCGCAAGGTGACGCCGGGACAACGCCCGGACTCACGACCGTCAACATAAATCTTCCCGTTTTGATATGCGGAGTTATTAAAGCTGCAACTGATGACGAGCGTGCCCTGCGGTGGTGGCGGTATGCGCTGAGCCTGAACTGCGGCGGGCACAGCCGCGACGCATAGCCAGAGGATGACAGAAGCGTGATATCTGAATCGCAATGAGCTTCACCTGAATATAAACTGTTGACCCGAAGCTGGAACGGGGCGGACGCGAAACCTTGCGATCCATTAAGCCTACTCAAGCCGCATGATGCTTAGAGCGGTTTTCAGTTGAAGCGAAGGAAAGATTTATTTAATCACAGAGGAACGCAGAGAAATTTCAAATTCGACATCTCAAATCTCAGATTTGAAATCTGAAAACTCAATCCTGAAAATCTCAAATCTCAAACCTGAAATTTCAAATCTCAAATCTGAAATTTCAAATCTCAAATCATTTAACTCCTCTGTGTCCTCAGATTTTTCTGACCACGTCGCCCGTCCGTATCACACCGGGTTGCACGACCTTCGCATTGATGCCGCGCAGGTGAAGCTGTTTCCCGACGGTCGAATTGACGAACTTCATCGCGTCCAGCCCGAAACGCGCGACAAATTTTTTGCAGCCCGTGTGTGGCTGAGCCGTGACTTCGATGACGGCTGAGCCGAGCGCGAGCCGTGTCCCGGCTGGCACATTATCCTCGCTCAAATCCAGATCGAGGTAGAGCTGGTCTCCGGCCAGTTGCCAACGCTTTTTGTCCTGCGCCACGAGGGCGACCGCGCGTGAGTTCATGATGTTGAGCTGCGTGTCCGGATGCGGCGTCCCGTCCGGCGTGCGGGAGCTGCGGCGCAGCTTCCAGCTATCCCCCACCAGACCCTCCGCAAGATGAAGCTCTGCTTCTTCCAAAATCTCACGCTCATTGACCTTCGGTCTTCGCACTATCAGCTCAAGCACGCCCGCATCTTTCGGCGCGTCGCGTATCAAGCCCAACCCGGCCTCAAGCTCTTCCGTCGTCAAATGCTTCACACTACTCATCGCCAATCCCTTTCACCCTCAATTTCAGTTTGTCGTCTCGAATAACCCACTCAGCTTGCGCGAGCCGCCGGCAGGTACTTGCTGCGAAGAATTTCACGGTGGTGCAGCTCATGTCCCGCGATAATGTAGGCCAGAGCGCGAACGCTCACCTCGTTCTCATTAGCCAGCCCCCTGCGCGTCCATGCTTCATAATTCAGATGCTTGAAGAGAAAGATATTCGAACGCCTGACGTGCTCGAATTCCGAAGCGAGATCGGCGAGCGCGCAATCATCGAACGAACCATTGCTCACGTAATCATCCTGCTCAAAGCCGGGCAGAGCCGTCTTGTCGTTGCGCGCGAAGCGCAGCGCGCGATAGGCAAAGATTCTCTCCCCATCAATGACGTGGCCGAGCAGCTCTTTGATGCTCCACTTATCGGGCGCGTAACGAAACCCTGCCTCTGTCTCAGTGATCGAGCGCAGGAGTGCGAGCGTCTCATCCAACTGCGATGTCAGGGCTGCGACGATGTCACCGTCTGGGACGAGCGAGATATATTTTCCGTAATATGGCAGATACTCCGTTTCATCCGGCTTGCTGATTGTGATGTCTGTCATCTGATTAACTCCTCTCTTTACAACCGTCCGCTGCCCAACTCGTAAGCGAGTATTTCTGTTTCAGGTTTTGATAAACGATGGCGGTCACGTTATGAATTTCACCCCTGGTTTTTATTCTCAGGCAAAGCTTATAATTGAGTCCTGCGACCACTTGCCTCTCTGCGTGCTCAATCGAAACGAGCGTCACTCGCACGCGCTTCCTTCGGCTCTCTTCAGCGGCAGCGAACTGGGCAGCCGAGATAACGTCCCTGTCCGTTTGAGGGGCTTCGCTGTACCCTCCGGCGATTGGCTCTTGTTGGGCTGACACGACACACATGCTGCCCGCAATAACATTTAGCGCGACTGACAAAACCATCATCCGCGCTATTATCCGCATTGACTTATTTTTCACTTGCGACCTCATCCATTGCAAATTTTAACCGGACCGATACGTTAACACGAGCAGCCGTTTGATGAAAAATCCTGACGATGCGAAAGGCTGGCACACGCCCGCATCAATCCTCCAATCCGATTGCCGTAGAGACCGTTGAAAGCGAAACACCTGCATTGATTATGACACCGCATTGCACGATAGCGATACAAAACATTAAGCATGAAAATGTGAATCGAGCCGTCTGCCAAAACACGCCCAATCGCCGGAACCCTTTATTTAAGCCCGTTATGAGGTTTATCATCTACTTATCGCTGACCGCGAGAGCAATGGCATAGGGGTTGATAGATTTTGAGTTGAAAGAGGAGGACTTGTACTTGTGAGAATGAAAAAAATTATAGTCGCTTTAATGTGTCTCATGCTGTTAGCCGCTTCGGCGATGCCGATTGAGGCTCAACGCCGCCGTCACCGCAGTTTCTGGAAAAAGCACCGAGATAAGATCACGGTCGCGGCGGGCACTGGCGCGGGCGCATTGATCGGAGGCGTGGCGGGTGGCAAGAAAGGCGCACTCATCGGCACTGCCGCAGGAGCCGGTGGCTCTGCGCTCTATACATATAAGCTTCGTAAGCGTCGTCATCGTCGCCACTAAGTTTTGACGCTTCGATAAGTTTGCAAAGAGATAGCCCGGCTCTGCATCAAAAAGCATCGCCGGGCTTTGTCTTGTCGCCTGTTCAAATGTCAGATGAGATGCGCTCGTCCGCTCAGCTCATCATTGAATATAGGCTGAGGGAACAGGCACATCGCCGTTTGTCCCGAACTGCTCTGCTCTCAAAGCATTCGTCGTGCTCTGTAAGATGTAGAACGCTCCCGTCGATGGCCTGAAGACTGCTTCATCCCACTTGCCGTCTCCATCATAATCAGCCGCCGCCGCAATATCTCCATTCGTGCCCCATGCAATACCTTTAAAGGCATTGTCGGAGCTTTGCAGATAATACCAACTGCTGGTCATTGGTCTGGAAACAGCAATATCCGTCTTCCCGTCTCCATCAAAATCTCCTGCCAACGGCTTGTCTCCATTCTGTCCGAACTGCTGGCCTCTGACCGCGCCGTTAGAGCTTTGCAGGATATAGAACGCGCCGACAGATGGACGGAAGATTGAGAAGTCAGCTTTCGAGTCTCCATCATAATCTCCGACGACGGGCACATCTCCACTCGTTCCCCACTGCTGGAAGTGGAATGAATTATCAGAGCTATAGAGGAGATAGAAAATGTTTGACGATGAACGATAGACGGAGATGTCCGCTTTGCCGTCTCCGTCGAAATCTCCCACGGCTGGAATGTCTCCTGACTGTCCGAATTGTACCGTCGAAAAGCCTAAGCTTGAATTCAAGCAGATACCAGACGCCTTCACGGAAGACCGCAATATCTGTTCTGCCGTCTCCATCAAAATCGGCTGGAGTCAGCCTGTCATTGGCAAGCCCGAAATTGACGGCGGTAAAACCCGTCTGCGAGGCGGACAGATACCACGTGCCGTTTTCCGGGCGAAAGACAGAGATATCAGCCTGAGCGTCTCCGTCAAAATCGACCGCAGTTCCGGCGGACATCGGATCATTGCTCTGCCTTTCAAATGCGCCGATGTCAGAGCCGTTTCCTCCGGCTGCATTCTGAATCGCCGGAAAGTCGAAGGGGCGCACGCTTCCGCGTTGATCCGTAGCAATGCCCGCCGCTGCGCTGCCCGCGTCAAGCGCAGGACTGAACCTACGCAAGGCATGTGTTCTGGTCGCGCCGCCGTTATCTGCGAGCGGGGCCAGTTGCGCGTCAACGTCCAGCAGATTCCCGTTCGTCGTCCCGTTAATCGTCGCGCCGGTCGTATTGCCAATCAGATTGAAGCCCTGCGAATTGAGCACGCCGTTAAAGTCTGAAATCTGCGGCGGCGTGCCGGACGTATTGCGAGCGATAATGCTATTGAGAGAATTAACCGTGCTCGCGGTGTTACGAATGCCGCCGGCAGTCGCCACTGCTTTATTACAAGCGACTGTGGCATTGGTCAAATTAAGAATGCCGTTGCTCGTCACGAGCACCGCGCCGCCGTTACCGCGCGCAGAGTTACCGCTGATCGTGGAGTTGGTTAAATTGACCGTCCCGCTCTGATTTTGAATGCCGCCGCCGATGGCCGGGCTGATGTTGTTATTAATGATTGAGCGGGTCAGAGAGATAATCGTCGTGCCGGAAAAGGAGGCATTAAAAATCCCGCCGCCGCCCGTCTTTGTCGAGTTGCCGCTGATGGTCGTGTCCGAGATGTTGAAGATGTCGCGGTTGTATATTCCGCCGCCGAACCCGTTTACATTACTGTTCCCGCTGATAATCGAATTCGCCACGGTCGTCGGTTGAAGCCCGACGGGGCCGCCGCCGTTATTATAAATTCCGCCGCCGTCATTAGTAGCGATGTTGCCTGTCACGCTTGAGCCACTCATGTTCAGCCCGCCCGAAGTGCTGATGCCGCCGCCGTGGCTGGCCTTGTTGTTTCTGATGATAGAGCCTGTGACGGTCGCTCTGCCGAAGTTATAAAGGCCGCCGCCGTCACCGGTGCTGCCAGTCACCATGTTATCGCTCACAGTTGAGTTCGTGAGCGTCAGCGTTCCCTGATCGTTAAAGATTCCCCCGCTCACATCCGAAGCCTGATTATTGCTGATGGTGGAATCCGTTATCGTCGCCGTGCCGCTGACGTGAATGCCGCCCGCGTACTTCGAGCTGTTGCCCGTCACGATGCAATTCGACATCGTGAGGCTCGCGAAAGAGGAGTTGAGGTTGAGGCCGCCGCCCGCGCTGTTGTTGGCCGCGTTGTTACTGATGGTCGAGTTCGTGATGGTCAATGAACCGTTGTCCAGATAGATGCCGCCCGCCGAGGCGTTGTTGGTGCTTGAAGTGTTTCCGGTGATCGTTGAATTGTTGATGTTGAGAGTCACGTGTCCGAGGTGGCCGATGCCTCCGCCATGATTCGACGTGTTATTGCTGACAGTCATGTTCGACAAAGTAAGCACGGCGTCTGTGTCAACGAAGATGCCTCCACCGTAGCCGTTGATCATTCCGCCCACGCCGTTGCCGTCGGAGATCGTCACCCCGTCAACCGTGACTATCGCTTCTCTGCCGACACGAAGCACGCGGCTCAGATTGCCGCCTGAGATTTTGACCGTCGCCGCGCCTGTTCCGATGATAGTAACTTTGCGCGTGTTAGCTATGAGCAGCTCGCCGCCTGTCAACGAAATTGTTTGCGTCGTGCTGAACAGCGACGGGTCAAAGTTAACTAAGCTTGCATCTGCGTTCGCATTGGCAACAGCGATGGCTTCGCGCAGTGAGCAGTCTGCGTCGCACATTCCATCATTCGTATCAGCCGTCTTGGTTACCGTCAGTGCTCTTCTCGGCACTCATGGCCGCAGACGACTCTCGTCTCGCCATGCGATAATGCGCCTGCCCGCTGACCATCGTGAACTCGCCGCCGATGACGAGCTTGCCGTCCCGTTGTATCGCAAGGTCGTTGACGAAGTTATCCACGCTGGCGTTAAAACCGGAGTCAACGGAACCGTTGGCATTGAGCCGCGCGACTCTCTGATGTGAATCGCCGCCGACCGTCGTAAAGGCTCCGCCGATAGCTATCTTGCCGTCCGGCTGAAAAAACAGAGTCCTGACCACATCGTTTACGTTCGCGTCCTGAAAAGAGGTATCCAGAGAGCCGTCCGTGTTAAGGCGTGCGACACGATTGCGCGCCTGCCCGTCAACCGAAGTGAAATAGCCGCCGATGAGGATCTTTCCATCCGGTTGCAATACGAGGTCAATCACGCCCGCATTCAAGTTCGGCACAAACCCCGTGTCGAGCGTGCCGTCCGCGTTTAGCCGCGCCAGCCCGATACGGGTTTGTCCGCCCACGCTGTTAAAAATTCCGCCGATGAGAACTTTGCCGTCACCCTGCCGCGCAATCGCGTAAACTTCATCGTTCCCCGCGACGCCCGTCACGTTCGGGTTTTGAAAAGTGGTGTCGAGCGTGCCGTTCGCATTGAGCCTCGCCGCTTTGGTACGAGGCTGCCCGCCGACGTTGGAAAAATCGCCGCCGATAAGTATCCGCCCGTCCGTCTGCAAGGCCAGATCAAATACAGCGAAATCAACGTTAGGGTCTTGAAAGCCGCCCGCCTGCGCTTGCGCCTGCGCGCCCATCAGAAAAGAGAGCGCGCAGAGCCAGACCAAACTACGCACAATAATATTTGCTGTCTTACTTGATTGCATTTATGAAAACTGCCTTTATTGATAATTTTTTAGAGAAGCGTCGAACCTCAGCGCTCTCTGAGGAAGCGATTAAAAATCGTGTTTGAAATATTTACCCGAAAGAAAAGTTTGCTACCGGAAAACAGGGGAAATTTCCGAGCAAAATCTACGAGAGCATGAGATTGTTATATCCGCCTGAAAGTTGCCAGCTTAAATGATTTAGCGTAGACAAAGACAATTTCCCGCAAAGGCGCAAAGCACGTAAGGAGCAAGCAGCACTCAATTCCCCTGCGTGCTTCCTTTGCGCCTTTGCGGGAAATTCTTTTCTAAGGAGGGGAAACTGACAACTACCCGGATTCTCGCCTTACTCTCCAGGACGCTGCCTGTATGCCGTGACCGCTTCGATTGCGCCCTCGTGCATTCTCTCAGGGCGGACGTAACGCCAGTGCTTCTCAAACTCCTCATCCGTCATCGGCGATTGGGCAGCACGCTCTTTATCCTTCAACCACTGCTCAGCCCACTGCCGCAGTTCCGCATCCTGATTAAGAGCCGTCCGCGCGGCGTGCATGTTGATAGACATACTCATTGTTGTTGTCCTCCGTCATTGATCGAGCTTGCTCATAATTTCCGCAGGCACCACGTTGACATCGAGCGCATATTTTGTACGACTACCGTCTTGAGCGGCTCAAGCATCTCTCCGCCGAGAGATTCCGTGGTTGCCAGCAACATCGGCTCATCAACGAGAAAACGGTCGCTCCCATCAGGCAGGTGATAAAGCCTTCCTTCGAGATGTTCTATCTTCTCCTCGATTCCGATACTTGAGGCTAAGCGCGCGAAGAAAATCCCGCCCGGCCTGAGCACTCGCCACATCTCCCGCACCATGCTCTGCCACTGCTCTTCATCTACAGCAAAGTGCAGGACTGCGCTGCTGATTACAACATCAAAGCTGGCATCGGCAAACGACAGCTTCTCGACAGGCTCTACGCGAAAGTTAGTTGCGGGCAGTTGCGGAGCGAGTGTGAAGGCCAGAGCGCGTACATGAGCGATGGCTTCACCCGACCGGTCAACGCCGCAGGCATCGTACCCGCTCCTCAGAAAATAGATGAGATTGCGGCCTCCTCCGCAGCCAGCATCGAGCACACGCATCGCCGGAGTGAAGCGGCCTTTCAGGAGCTGGTCGAACAGGTAGATGTCTATCTGGCCGAACCACTCTTGCAGATTTAGTTGTGCGTTCATGCCGGATGCAAACGCTCACGCGAGAGGCGTGTGCGCGGCTACTTCGAGAAAATCTTTTTCAGCGCGCCGTAAGGTCTATCAATATTGAAATATAGTTTGACTTGTTGCTTGGTCTTCAGGTCAGTCGTCTCAAGCATATCGTAATCATGCTCTTTTTCATTTAGCAATGACTGCTTCCCCGGCATCAATCCGAAGACTCTTAAGATAACGTATTCTTCCTCTGTCGAAATAACTACATAAGCGGTCTCTTCGCTCTGCCCGTCGCCGGAGTTGAGGATTGATTTAATCAGCCCTTCGGCAACGTAGGCATGAAACTTCGCCTTCTCCGTATCCTTCTTCTCTTTATAAGCCGCGACGAGGATGAGATGGGCATCTATATCAACGAAGTTACCCTTTATTATCTCCTGAGCAATTTCGATTGCCTTATCATATTTCTTCTCGCGAAAGGCCACGCGCATGGCTTTATCTGCGTCAGGATCAGCCTTCTCGCTATTTTTAGGAGGATTGTCGAAATAGGCTAACCGGAGCGCGGTGAAATCCGCCGCCGGATCGCTTTTCATGACCTTCTCCAACAGGCTTTCGTATGTGGGCTTGTCCTTCTGTTGCCGGGCTAAGCTTCTCATCGGTGAACATAAGAGAGCGAAGCTCAGGCCGAGAAATACGAATAAGAATTTACGTGAAGTCATGACCGTTTCCTCCTCTTGTCTGACATTTTCACCCCGGCGAAATAGTCCGGGCGCGAAGCGACGCGCGCTGTGCGAACGGCGACAATTTACACTTTGATGACGCAAGCTGAGAAGGGTTTGCTGTCAGGGTATCGGTTCGGGCGACTTGTGCGTGGTCAGATTTCTATGCAGCGCAGCCACGTTCGACGGAGTCGTATGCAAGTCCCGGACGACTCCTGCAAACGAGAGCAGGCGGAGCGTGTAATGAGAGACATCAATCTCCCACCAGTACAAGCCCTGACGCTCCGATGAGGGGTAATGATGATGATTGTTGTGCCATCCTTCGCCGAGCGTAATCAGCGCGACAAATAAATTATTACGGCTATTATCTGCGGTCTCGAAACGGCGGCTCCCGAAGATATGCGCGAGCGAGTTGACCGTGAAAGTCCCGTGATAGAGAAGCACTGTGCTGATGAAGAATCCCCAGACCAGCATCTGCCATCCGTTTGTGCCGAGGCCGGGAGCATACCTCTCAAGCAACGCGCCCAGCAGGTATGCCGCGAGCGCAAGCATTATCGGCGGCACGGAGTAATACTTATCTAAGAAGCGCAGGTCGCGGTACTTCAACAGGTTCGGAATGAGCTTAAAGTCGGTCGCGGTGCTATCACGCGACAGAAACCAGCCGACATGCGACCGCCACAGCGTGCGCGTGAGCGGCGAGTGCAGGTCGTTCTCTGTGTCCGCGTGCAGGTGATGGCGGCGATGATGAGACGACCACCAGAGCGGCCCTTTCTGATAGGCAGCCGTTCCGGTAAACGCCATCATGAACTGGAAAATCCTGCCGGTCTTATACGTGCGGTGCGAGAAGAGGCGATGAAAGCCTGCGGTGATAGCAAACATTCGCACGACATACAGCGACAGGCAGACCGCTACCGCCACTGCGCTGACGCCCGTGCGTATGGCGAGCAGGCAAGCCAGATGCATGAAGAGGAATTGAATGCAGACGGAGTAATCTAGCTTTCCCTGCTCAAGTTGTTCGGGATGCGTTGGAATTGATTGAGACATTAATGAGCCTTGTTCTTTCTAATATCTTATACACTATAGACCGTATTGCTTTTAATGCCTAACTCCCGGACGCCCAAGAGTATTGGTTTAGTTTCAAACATGGCGAAGAAAAAGCATGTTCACGCAAAGGCGCAAAGCCGCAAAGAAAACAACGTGGGTGTAGGAAGTAGGGTGTAGGGTATAGAAAAGAATTTCTTTTCACTACACCCTATACCCTATCCCCTTCACCCTTTCTTCTTTGCGCCTTTGCGCCTTTGCGGGCACCTCTCTTTCGCATTGAACTAATGCATCTTGAAAGGGCCGCCCGCAGGCTCAGGCTCTAAATCGGGGCGTGTCGAGTCCTGTAAGACCTCGTGCATCTCCAACACGTTGGCTCTCGGAAAAGCATCTTTGGGCAACGTGCCGGACTGCGCGTGTCCCTTCACAAACTCGTCGGAGCGCACCCAGTTGAGAAAGTCTTCACGGCTATTCCAGATGGTGAAGACGATGTACGGCTCGTCTTCGTTGACCGGGCGCAAGACCTGATTTGAAATAAAGCCGGGCATCTTGTCTACGAGTCCGGCGCGCTCTCGAAACCTCTTCTCGAAGGCGTCCGCGTATTCCTGCTTGACGTAAATGCGATTGGCGACAGTTATCATTTATGAATCTCCCTTGAGCTATGATAACACTATGCAGCGACGGGCGAGTCTTCCCGGCTCACTCATCGGTCGAGGGCTTTGAGCGCAGACGCTTGATGTGCGAGCGACGCGCCTTCGCTTCGAGGGTACGATTCTTCGCGCTGCGCGGGAGTTTTGTGGGAACGCGCCTTGCCGGGCGATGATTCAAACGCTCCGCGCGGGCGCGCAGCTTTTGCAGGCAGAGAGCTTTGTTCCTGTGCTGGCTGCGCTCCTCGCGCGAGGTGACGACGATGCCCGTGGGCTGATGCCGGAGCCTGACCGCGCTCTCAGTCTTATTGACGTGCTGGCCTCCGGGGCCGCTCGCGCGAAAAGTCTCGATCAAGCATTCCCGCAACAGGTCTTCATCCGATTCCGGCAGGATAATCATAAGCACTCACGCACTCCTCGCAGGCATTCAATTTACCTCAGAGGAAACTTCTTGAGAAGCACGCTATCGAGAGGTTATCATCTGCGCTCTCGCATCACGCACAATCTTCGATGCCAGCTTCGATAAAGAGAGCGGACATTATCTTGAGGAGCGAATCACTTGTCGCACGCCGTCACACGGCCTGAACGGAAGCGCGGACACTTGCTCAGAGTTCTGGGCGTGAGCTTCGGGCTGGCGGTGGCGATTGGCAATACCATCGGCGCGGGCATTCTCAGAGCGCCCGGCGAGGTCGCTGCTCAGTTGCCGAACGTGTGGCTGTTTCTCTCCGTGTGGGTCGTGGGCGGGTTGTACGCGCTGCTCGGCTCGATTCAGATGGCGGAGCTTGGGACGATGCTGCCGCGCTCCGGAGGCCAGTACGTTTACGCACATCGCGCGCTGGGGAGTTATGCGGGCTTCGTCGTCGGATGGAGCGATTGGGTCTCGACGTGCGGCTCGACGGCGGCGGTCGCTCTGGTGATAGGCGAGTATACGGGCGCGCTCGTGCCTGCGCTCGCGGGGCGAAGCAAAGGCATCGCGGTCTTCGTGGCGGTCGCGTTCGCTTTGCTGCAATGGCGCGGCGTGCGTTGGGGCGACGGCACGCAGAAGTTGACGACGCTGCTCAAGGCTCTGGCCTTCATCGCTCTCATCATCGTGTGCTTCGCTCTGGGAGATGGCGGCGCATTCAAAGAGGCTCAAGCGACGACTCCATTGATGAATCGTTCCCTGCTGGTCGCGTTCATCATCGCGTTGCAGGCGGTGATCTTCACTTACGACGGATGGACTGGCGTCATCTATTTCTCGGAAGAGGTGCGCGAGCCTGCGCGAGACATTCCGCGCGCTCTGTTCGGCGGCGTGCTGTCGGTCATAGCAATTTACCTGCTCGTCAATCTGGCTCTGGTGTACGTCCTGCCGCTCTCTCAAATGGCGGGCAAAGAACTCGCTGCGGGCGAGGCGGCGCAAAAAATATTCGGCGCGCACGGCGACACGATCATACGCGGCTTAACCATCATCTCTATGTTGAGCAGCATCAATGCGTTTCATTTGATGGCGACGCGCGTGCTGTTCGCCATGAGCCGCGACGAGTTGTTCACGAATCGCGCCGCACGCGTCAACGCAGGCGGGACGCCGAGCGTCGCGCTGTTCATCAGCGCGACGGTGGCGGTGCTGTTCATCCTCAGCGGCAGCTTTGAGAAGGTCGTAGCCGTGCTGGCTTTTTTCTTCGTCGCCAGCTACGCTATCTCGTTCACCTCTCTGTTCGTGCTGCGGCGGCGCGAGCCTGACACGCCGAGACCTTTCCGGGCGTGGGGCTATCCGTGGACGACAGGGCTGGCGCTGCTTGGCTCTGTAGCATTTCTCGCCGGAGCGATTTGGAGCGACACGCGCAACAGCGTCTACGCGCTGCTGTTGCTCGCGGCGAGCTATCCCGCTTTCATCATACTGAGACGAGTGACGCACAAAACAGATGAAGCATGAAAAGGTGAGAGGTCAGAATCGCCTGCGGCAGTGGCGATTGTAGAATGCGGAATGCGGATTAAAAGATAGCTTGCTTCTTAAATCCGCATTCCGCAATTCACGCCGCTTCGTTACAGGGATTTGAGGAACTTAAACAACTGCGCTTTTTGAACCGGTGTCAGAGCCTGAAATGCAGTTCTGCTGGACGTTGCCTGTCCGGCATGACGCAGGATCGCTTCATTCATGGTAAACGACTGTGCTCCGGTATTCGTTGGAAAGCTGCTCGAACCTCCGTCATGCATCAGCCGGTCACGAGTTCTCACTCCCCACAGCGGAGCTGTGCGAACCATGTTTCTGGTCAACTCGCCATTGGTTTCGACGATGCCGTCTCCGGTTCCGATGTCGTGCAGGAGAAAGTCGCCGAAGGGATGGAACGTCTTGTTGGCGAGCGCGGCTGGCACAGTGAACGTCCCGCCGTTGAGCACAGTGCCTTCAACGGGCGTGGTAGTGATCGAGCGCACGTGACAGACCGAACAGCTCAAGCTGTCAAAGAGTATCGAGCCGGGGTCTGTCGCATCAACGGGGACTAGGTTGCGGTCACGCGGCGGAGCTTTGAGCGAGCGCATGAAGCGCGTGAAGGATTCCACGTCTTCACCGAATCCCTGCGCGCCTCCGTCATCCTCCGGGTCTGGCATCACAAGGTCGAAAGCCATCACAGAGCGTCCCAGCGAGCTTGATTCGGTCGGCTGTAACGGGCTGGTCACACCTACCTCACCTTTATACGCCGCAGCCGAGAAAGACATCAGGCTGGCGATAGAATCTTTCCAGCCGAAACGACCGATGCGCGTTTGCCCCGTCGCTTCTAAAAGCGGAACTGAGATAGCCGTGCCGCGCATTCCTATCGGCTGAGCGTCACGGATAGCGAGGAGTGTCGAATCGTCAGTGGCTTCGACGAAGCCGTCGCCGAGCAGGTTGAGCGAGGCGCGGAAGGTGCGTATGTCCTCGCCAAAGTCCGGCGACCACTGCGGATTGGTATAAGAGGCGAAACCCTGTTGGAGGAGTTGCGTCTGGTTGTTGCCATTCGTAGCCATGATGAAGATTTTGAACGTGCCGCCAGACCGCGTGCTCTGAAATGCGATGGATTGGTCATCTGGCGCCCACGCCGGAGCGCCGTCGTTCGCAGAGTTGTTCGTTATCCGCGTCTGGAAAGTTCCGTTGTTTCTCATCGTATATATCTCGGAATTGCCGTCACGCGTGCTGGCGAAGGCCAGCAACTTACCGCTGGGCGACCAGGTGGGATTGCCGTTGAAGAAGAAGCCCGTGGTGTTGGTCAGGTTCGTCTGGTGGCTGCCGTCTGCGGGCATCACCCAGACATCTGTTTTCGCGCCGTTCAGTCTCTGAAACGCGATCTGCGAGCTGTCGGGCGACCATGCCGGAAAATCGTTGCCGCCGACGCCGTCGTTAGTCACGTTCACCTGATTGGTGCCGTCCGGGTTCATCGTCCAGATTTGAAAGCCACCTGAGCTGTTGTTGGCGAATGCGATGGTCTGTCCGTCCGGCGACCAGACGGGATGTATCGAGGAGGCGGTCGGGTCACTGGTTATCTGTGTCTGGTTCGTGCCGTCCACGTCCATCGTGAAGACCTGCCTGATACCGCTCACTGTTTTAGCGAACACGATCTGCCGGGCGTCCGGCGAGAACGAAGCGAAGTTCACGCTCTGCGGGTCGTTGTTGACTTCGCCGTACTGGCCGCCGTCGAAACCCATCACGAACATCTGGTCTGCGTTCTTAGAGCAGATGATTCTTGAGCCGTCGGGCACGCGCTCCTGAATCTCCGCGTTGACCGCACGCGCTTGAATGATCGAGCCGCCGGGCGCGTCTACGAACGTGCCGGAGAGCGTGCCATCGGGCGCGGCGTGTCCTGCTCTCAATTCGAAGATTTGACTGATGCCACCGGTAACCGGATTCTGATGACACTCCGCACACGACTGTGCATTGTAGACGGGGCCGAGTCCGGTCTCGGGCGTGTCCTGCTTTTCAAACACCTTCTTATCACCGACGAAGGTGCCGGGAACATTGGGGTCAGTACCTTGCGACTCAAAACCGTTGGTCATATTGTCGAAAGCCGCGGGGGCTTCTGTCGGGCCTGACTGGCTTTTAGCGGTCGGCGTCAGCCATAGCGAGAGGGCTAACGCGGGCGCGAAGAACGCGATCACAAAAAGTTTGAGAATTCTCATGTATCCTCCAGACTCGAATCCACTTCTGAGAAAAGTGGAGCGGGGTAGTAGTTCAGACGAGTTGTTAATGCGAGTGATGTCGTTCGAGAGTTAACGCGCCTGACAAAACCACAGCTTAGCCATAGACACACGGAGACACGAAGATAAGATTAGACATTTATATAGCATGCCCTTCATCTGCTTTCCTGCCCTATGCCTCTGTGCTTCTGTGTCTGACGTTTGTCAGTTGCGCTTGGAAACAGACCGGCTTTCAACCCGATCACTTGATGTGCGGTGTTGGTGAAATGCCGGGAAGACTCGGCTGCCGGATAACTTTCGTTAGCAGCAGGAGCGAGTGAGTTGTGAAAGAATGATGAACGCTCAAGCCGGGGGAGAGCCGCGTTCTGATAGTTAAGGTTTTCGTGAGATTAACAGGAGAGAGGCTCTAAGTAAGGAGCAAGACTCTTGTTAACAGAAAACGGTGCGCCGTAACTCTTCGGTTAAATCCTCTTCGTAAAGCTGACGAAAGCCACGTCGGGGGGTTACAACATGTATTCCGTCATTTCAAATCAAATGTACCAAGGGTCGAGAGGCAATCTACTCGGATTAAATATCCGAGTCAAGAAAATTCCGGCGGTGTTTTTCCATTGCCAGCACATTTTTCTCTTGCCTGCGAAGCAGCCACACGCCACACAGGACGCGCGCGATGCGGTAGTCACCATTTACGGCGACTGCTAAAACGACTACGCCCGCTCATGAGAGACAGAGACTTGAACTTCAGAAGTTATAAATGAGACTCATCACTTACCTCTTCTTCATGCATCCCACTTCATTTATAATTAGCTCATGCCACTAAAGGATAAAGAGAAAAACCGGGAATATCAGCGTGAGTATATGCGAACTTGGTATCAGAATAATAAAGCCAAACATATCGCTTACGTGAGAAATAGAGGCCGCAAGATTGAAGCATGGCTCAAGCAATACAAGCTTACATTGAAATGTGAGTTATGCGGCGAAAATCATCCGGCTTGTTTGGATTTTCATCATATCAACCCTCAAGAGAAAAAGTTTACCATCGGCAGACAGGAAAGGCGCGTCACTTTAAGATCGCTCCAAGAAGAAATCGCTAAGTGCCGCGTACTGTGTTCGAACTGTCATCGCAAAGAGCACTGGCGGCAGCGATTAAGTTAAATGCAAACTAAAAGCGGTGATCACTCATGAGAGCGGTCACCGCTTTCTTCTTCACTTAGCGAATTCATAGCGGGGGCGTGGCTCGAACACGCGACCTTGGGGTTATGAATCCCACGCTCTAACCGGCTGAGCTACCCCGCCACAGGTGGAGAAGTAATTATAAGGGCGAAGGGGGAAAGGTCAAGCCACTGGCGATTCTTATTTTTTTCTGATTTTTCGAGCCGGGTAATTTCCGTTGTGTAGTGTTTGCGCGGCGATGCGGCGGGCGCGTATGATGCCGCCGGGTCTACAGAATTTCAGCTCTGAGGATTTTCAACGAATGTCCGATCTGATTCATCGTCCGAGACGACTCAGACGACGCGAACCGTTGCGCGCTCTGGTGCGTGAAACGAGGCTGGCGCGAGAGGATTTTATCCTGCCGCTCTTTGCTTGCGCAGGCCGTAACGTGCGGCGCGAAATCTCGTCCATGCCCGGCGTGCATAACCTGTCGGTTGACGAAGTCGCGCGCGAGGCTGCCGATGCTTACGAGACAGGCGTTCGCGGTGTGATTCTCTTCGGCCTGCCCGAATCCAAAGACGAGACGGCGACCGGCGCTTATGCCAGTGACGGCATCGTGCAACAGGCCGTGCGCGCTATCCGGCGCGAAGTCCCGGACATGATTATCGTCGCGGATACATGCCTGTGCGAATACACTTCGCACGGGCACTGCGGCGTCGTGCGCGAGACGGAAGTGCTCAATGACGAGACGTTGGAGTTGCTCGCGCGCACGGCAGTCAGTCAGGCGGAAGCGGGAGCAGACATCATCGCGCCTTCCGCGATGATGGATGGACAGGTCGGGGCGATACGCGAAGCTCTCGATCAAAACGGCTTTGAGAATATCGCTGTGATGTCTTACGCCGTCAAGTACGCTTCGGCTTTCTACGGCCCGTTCCGTGAAGCGGCTGATAGCGCGCCTGCCTTCGGCGACCGCCGCGCATACCAGATGGACGCCGCCAACTCGCGCGAAGCTCTGCGCGAAGCCGAACTGGATTTCACCGAAGGCGCGGACATACTGATGGTTAAGCCCGCGAGCGTCTATCTCGACATCCTGCGCACACTGCGCGACCGTTTCGACCTCCCGCTCGCCGCTTATCATGTCTCAGGCGAGTACGCGATGATCAAGGCGGCTGCGGAAAAAGGCTGGATAGACGAACGGCGCGTGATGCTCGAAACTTTGACGAGCATCAAACGCGCCGGAGCAGACATCATCATCACGTACTATGCGCGCGAAGCGGTTAAAGCCGTGATGAGTGATAAGTGATAAGAAAGAACAGATAGCTTTTCTCTCATCACTCATCATGGCTTTTCTTCATCTTCTCAACTCTACTTCCACCGGCTTCGCTTCCTTCGCATCGTAACCTTCAGGCCAGTTCGAGATGTTGATGCCGAAGGTCTGGTCTGCGTCCGCTTCGACGGCAAAGCGGATCGAGAGCGGCTGGCCGCGCGTCGCACTGAGGCGCGCTCGCCATGAATCCACCAGCCACTGTTCGACGTGCGCCTGCGGAGCTTTTTCGAGCGGTATCAGGCGCGAGCCGCAGTTGATGCCGTTGACGAAGAGGGTGACGCGCGACGCAGTGATGCGTCCCTGCGCTTCGCCGGGCAGGACGGGTTGCAGGTGCGCGCGCACAGAGATGCTTCCGACCCGCCTGTAATCCTGACGCGCAGGCACAAGATATTCGAGATAGCCAACGCCCGCGCCCCAGATATAGCCTTCGCCGCCACCGACTTTCTCAAAACGCTGGCTCACGGCCTGTTCGGGCTTGAAGCGATAGAGGAGAGTTTTGTCGTCCTTCGAGATGATTTCAGGCTGGACAGCGGGATCGTTCGCGGGTCGCGTGAAGGCGAATTGTCTGGGGACTAAATGCCGACCGTCGTCTCTTAAGCTCTGCGGCGGCTGGTCGTTTTGAAGCGAGGCCATGAGGTCTGCGCCGCGACGAATCTCCGCGCGCACGGCTTCGTCTCGCTGCATAGTGTAGTTGATGCCGTAGCCGCGTTTCGGATCGGGCGTCAGTATCCAGAACATAGCCCCGCCCGCGCCCGCCCGCGCAGCATGCTCGAAATAGGCTCTGTACCACACGGCAGCCGTCGTGCCTTTGTAACCTTCGGGCGACATGCCGAACTCGCCGAAGACGAGCGGCTTGCCTACGTCGTAAGCCGCCGCCACACGATTCTCTATGAACTCGCCGAGCGCAGCCGGAGAGTCCACATAGCTGTCCGAATCATCGCGCGGGTAGTTATGCACATCCACGAAATCAACATTCGGCAGGCGATGCTCTTCGAGCCATTCGCGCCGCTCCCACGCTGAGCGATAACCCCACGTGCCGGGCGTCACCAGATGATCTGCGTCGAGCGAGCGTATGTACGCGCTCATCTCTGCGACCCATGCGCGCCGCTCTGCGCGTCGCCCGGTCGGAGCCTGCGCTTCGTTCATCAGCTCGTAGCCCATGATGGCCGGATCATCTTTGTACAGAACGCCCGTCACTGTGTTGCGGCGCGTGACGATGCGCTCGATGTGCTGGCGATACATGCGCCGTGTCTCTTCGTTAGTGTAAAAGAGCATCGCGCGCTCGACGTTGATGCCGAAGGGCTGCTTGTCATCCGCCGCATCGTTGATGCCCGCCCATTGAAGGTACTGCGTGACGCCGCCCGTGTCGCGCCACCAGTTCGTCAGGCAAAGCTGCACGTAGAGCTTATTTCGCGCGGCCTCCGCGATGACTTTATCGAGATGTACAAAAGCCTCTTCGTTCCATTCGTCGGGGCGAAAACGAAAGGGATGCTTGCGCGGCCAGTCTTCGCGGTCGCCGCCGACGGATTTGATTGTCGAATCTTCGCCGCCTTCGCCGAAAGCCCAGACGCGCACGACGCGTATGCCGTCTTGAGCCGCGACGTGCAGAGTCTCAGGCATCCGCGCGCGGTCTTCGTCGCGGTACATGACTGCGACGTTTGCGCCGATGAAGCGAAATGGTTTCGAGTCAATGACAAACCGCGAGCCGCGCGTAGAGACGAAGCCGGGACGCGAAGCTCTGCTCGCAGCATCATGGCGTCCGCTCTGTGTGGCAAAGAAAATCGCCGCGCCCGCTAAAGTTGCGAACGCGGCAAAGAAAATATATTTCCTCTTCATGAAATCAAAGCGTTCAAAAATCCGTCGGCCTTCAGGCTGCTGCTTAATCGGAATCCGAATCGGTCGCGTCCTTGCTCATCGTTTCCGTGCCGGTCGTTCTCATCTTAACGAAACCCATAATGGCGCAGATGGCTCCGAGCAGGATAAAGAGATTGAAGAACGCGCCGACGTTGAGCATCATCCCGTAGTCGTTGTTGCCGCGACGAAATTCAGTGATGGCGATGACGCCGAGCAGTAGGAATTGCAGGTGATAAATAATCAGGCACACGGCGGCGAGCGCAAACCATCGCACATGCGAGCCGAACGCACGCGCGCGTCCGAAGCCGAGCACAGCCGCGACCAGCCATGCCAGACCGCCTGCGATTAACAGTATCAAAGCCACCGGGGCGAAATATCCCGGCTCGGTGGCGTGCGTTTCAGTCTGCGCCAGCAGCAGGCAGAGCGAAGCAGCTATCATTAAACATCTCTCCTCGAAACACGGATTTTAAAAAGCTTGCGGGCGAAATAAATCAAAGCGCCGTTTACGCCGGGCGATTGACCCCGGACGCAAACGGCGTCAAGCTCCAATTCTGCGCGGCAGCAGCGCAAACTTCATGCGGCGTCAAACCGGGAGCGATACATGCGCCCGCCCGAATCTGTAGCGGTAGCGCACACCGGCAGTCACGCCCGGTAAATCGGGCTTACTGCGTAATATGTATCTCTTCTTCTTTGTTGACGTGGCGCACAAAGTAGACTATCCCGCAGACAAGGGCGATGACGGTCGCCGCGATTGCCATCCACAGGTAGCCTTTGCCACCCTGCATATCGAAAGTGCCCGTCGCATTCTTGTAAGTGGCGAAAAGGTAATACTCATAAATAGCGAAAACTCCCGCCGCCAATCCTACCACCCACAACAGAATATCCAGCATGCTCTTCATGTTGCACCTCCAGCGTCCGTTATAGTTAAAAACTCTTCAGGCCAGATGAAAGTCAGACAACGCCCATTCTTTAAGTCCGGATGAGAACCGTCGGGTTAGCCGCTCGCCAATCAGGCAAAAGCAATTTCAGTGTTGATGCACACGCATGTTAACGCTACGGCACACCGCAGCGCAAGCCCTTTTAAGACAGGGGATAGGGAGAAGGGTGTAGGGTGTAGTGAAAAGCAATCTGTTTTTCTACACCCTACGCCCTATCCCCTTAACCCTAAAGTATGATTCGTTTGTCTCCGGCGCGGCGTGTGTGGCGTTCGCGGTCTAGGTATTCGAGGAGCGGGATGGCGTACTTGCGCGAGATGCCCGCGAGGTCTTTGAAGGCTGGCACGTCAATCAGGCGTTGAGGCTCGTGCGCGGCGGCGTATTCGCGCAAACTTTTGAGCAGATGTGCGAGCGCGTCTCGATGAAAAAAGAGATCGGACGCGACACGCACCAGCACGCCCTCGTCAATCAGCAGTTGCAGAATCTTGCGCGCGTGCTCACGCGAGATGCGCTGGCCGCACGCGCGCTCCAGAGCTTCGTCAAAGGTCGGGGCTTCGAGCGCGGCATCTTTGTAAACTTTCTCAAGCAGCTCTTTGAGCGCGGCATCGGCAGGAGAGAGTTTGAGGCTGTGCGAAGCGGCGCAGACGATCTCTTTGTCCGCCACTAGCGCGCCGGATTTTTCAAGCTGTGCGAGGACGGCGCGAAAGACCTCCGGCGCGGCGTGCGCGAAATGCCGCTCGCGCAGGGTCTCACGCATCAGTCCGCGCGAGAGCGGCTCGCGCCTGTGATAGGCCGCCACTTCATCCATCGCGCTCTCTGCCAGCGCATCGAAAGCCGCATGGCTCAGATAAACACCTTCCGCATCAACCAGCGCGCAGCGCAAGACCGCCGCACGCGCCGCTTCAGCTAAAACTTCATCGCGCCAGCCGGTGCGAGCGGCGATGTCAGCACGCCGCAAACCCATGCTCCCGGAAGTTTCCGCAAAGAGCGCGAGCTGTCCCGCGTTGTCCGCTTCAATCAGAGCCGCGAGCCGCGCGCGTGCAGCCGCCCAGTCACGCCCGCGATGCTTAGAGGCGAAAGCATCCAAGACGCGCCCGCCCGCCATCGTGCGCGAAGGAGAATATGTGCGGATGATAAAACGTTCGCCCGGCACAGCCGCGACCGCAGACTCCAGACGTAACTGTGCAAAGCCGCGCTCGCCCGGCGCGATCTCTCCATTCTCTTCGAGCACGCGCACACGCGCCAGAACTCCGGCTGCGCCGAGATGAACACGCACGCGCGAGCGCGAGCGCAAGGGGCGCGGCGCGCTTTTGAGCACCTCGACATGCGCGTCTATGAGCTGTGACGGACGAAGACGCGAGGCAGGCGCGAGCGTCATCCCGCGCTCGATGGTTGATGCTTCGACTCCGCCGAGATTGACTGCCGTGCGCTGTCCGGCCCACGCAATCTTCACAGCCTGCCCGTGAACCTGTAGCCCGCGCACGCGAACGCGCAGTCCTTCGGGCATCAATTCCATCTCGTCACCTTCCGAGATGTTTCCGGCGACGAGCGTGCCAGTCACGACCGCTCCGAAACCGCGCATCGTGAACGCTCTGTCAACCGGAAGACGGGCGATGGTGTCGTTTGAGCGGGGCGGCACAAGCAAAGCAATCTCACGCAGAGTCTCTTTCAGCTCTTCGACACCCGCGCCTGTTCGCGCGCTGACAGACACGATGGGCGCGCCTTCCAGAAACGAGCCTGCGGCCAGCTCCGCGGCTTCGGCGCGCACGAGTTCGAGCAGCTCTTCGTCCACCGCATCTGTTTTAGTGATGATGATGAGGCCGGAATTGATTTCGAGCAGGCGGCAGATGTCGAAGTGCTCTCGCGTCTGCGGCATGACGCCTTCGTCCGCCGCGATGACGAGCGCGACGAGGTCTATACCGTGCGCGCCCGCCAGCATGTTCTTCACAAAACGCTCGTGGCCGGGCACGTCTACAAAACCCAGACGCACGTCTTTAAACTCAAGCTCTGCGAAACCGAGGTCAATCGTGATGCCGCGCTTTTTCTCTTCCGGCAGGCGATCCGCATCCACGCCCGTCAACGCACGCACCAGCGCAGTCTTCCCGTGATCTATGTGCCCGGCTGTGCCGACGATGATAGAAAGCATAAGAGAGTGACAAGTGACGAGTGACAGGTGACAAGCAAAACTGATTTTAGCTTGTCACTCGTCACCTGTCACTTGTCACTGATTTGAAAATCTATCCACTGCGTCGTCGTGCGCGCTTTCTCTTTGGCGAGCAGGTCTGTGACAATGACCTGTAGGACGTAATCGCCGGGAGGCATGTCTGTTCCGAGTTGGAGGCGTCCGCCCGCGCTGAGGCGTTTCAAATCGGTCTGCCCCTTCGGGTCGAAAGGCAGTGCGTCTCCGGCAAAAACCTGCTGTCCGTCGCGGAACAGGCGAACTTGCGTCTGTAGTTGCGGACGCTGCGTGGCCTTATCGAGCTGCGCGTTGTAAATCATGTAGCCGAACTCCAGAATCATTCCGCGACGCAGGCGGCGCACGCCCGGCCCCGCCTGCGGGTCGGCGGCGGATTTCGTTTCCGCAGCATTCTGAAATGACTCCGAGCCTGCGAGCGGCGCGCCGCTTTTTAGCTTCTCAGGATCGAAGCCGTTGACGATGATGCCTGAAAGCGCGAAGCGGTTTTTGCCGATGTCCGGGACTTGTATGAACTGGCTTGCCGAACCGACGCGAGCGGTCGCGCTATCGCGCAAGGCCGTGCGCAGTTGATACGCGCCCGCCTTCTTAATCGGAACGGTGATGATGTAGCTGAAGCCGTTCTGCATAATCAGGCGATAGCTGTCGCCGCGCACGCGCACGCTCTCTGTGCGGCTGACCTGATCAACGATTGCCCCGTCCTCTCCGAACGTGATAGCCATGATGTCGAACACGAGCTTGCGCCAACCGTCCGCTTCTTCCGTGAACGTCAGCTTGCCCGCGTCCACATGCAGCAGCGAGCGCATGAAAGAGCCTGACTTCGCATCATTGGCGAAGAGCGAAGTGAGACGCACATCCAGCTCGTTCGATGCGAACGGAGCGACGATGGCGTGTGACAATTGCTCGACGCGCGTCTTCGCCACCGCCGGGCGCGTCGCTTCGTCCGTCACGCCGTAAAAGCCGCTGCGGTAGCGAACCTTGAGTCCCGGTCGCGTGACTTTTATCTGAAGCTTATTAAAACGGGTGCGCTTCGGATCGAACGTCTTTTCGTCCGGGTGATAGGCGAGCAGGTAATAGCCCTGCTGGTCGTTGAGCATCTTTTGGATGCCGCCGCTGAAGTCGTTGTTATTGCGTATGGCGACGCCGCCCGTCTCCTGTGCCAGATAATTCAAGCCCTGCTGCGAGTCAAAGAGATCGGTGCGCCGCGTGAGCATTGCTTCTTCGAGTTGATTAGAGACGAGGCCGTCTTTCTCCTGCGGCCTGTCCAAACCGCGCGTGTTATCCGCAGCCGTCACTCCAAGCACCTGCAAGCCGCGCACATCCATCGTGTAAATGACGACGGAAGCGCGGTTGGCAAGCTCCGTCAGGTGGCGCAGCGAATCTATAATGCGGTTACTTCGAGTGTTCACGCTGGAAGTTCCGACGATGTCTGCGGCGCGCAGAGCCTGACCATCACGGTTGAGAATTTTCAGTCCGTCGGAAAACAGCATGACGGACTTGCGCCCCGGCAACTCCCTTAGTCCATTCACGATGTAACTGAGCGTGCCGAGCGTGCCGATAGTAAAAAGCTCGCTGCGAAACTCGTCAATACTACTGCCGTCTTCGCCGGATGCGCCGGGAACATCCGCGCTCATGTCGTCCGCGAGAGTCTGGCCTTTTAGAGCGCCGAACGGGCTGATGCCGCCGCGTCCCAACTGGTTCCAGTGCAGGTGTTCGATGGCCGCATAAAGTACACGCTTGTCTGAGGTGAACTGCTGCAAAGCTCCCATGCTGCCGCTCGTGCGTATGATGGCGACCAGATCGCCCGGCTGCATCTGTTCGTCAACAAACTTTTTCAGCGCGCGGCGCACGAAAGGAAAGCTCTCGGCTGAGAGTCCGAGGTCATCTATGACGAGGGCGAGCGTGCGGCGCACCTGTTCGGGGCGCAGGAAGGCCGGAGGTAACGGCGGAGCGTTCTTATCGGCGGGAGCCTTTGGCGTCGCGGGCTTTTCAGCCGCGCCCGCCAGAGCCACGTAAGAAAAATTCGTGATCGTCTGCGGCTCGCCGTTCTCCAGAACCTCAAACTCATCCGCGCGGAGGTCTGTGACGGGCTTGCCGTTCTTATCCGTGACGACGGCGTCCAACTGTATCAGATTGGTCGTGATACGCACGACATCCTCGTCGTCGAGCTGCGGCTCCTGTTGCGGCGGCGCAGGATTTTGGCCGAAGACCGGCGCGAGCAGCGAGAGCATCAGCATGATCGCCAGAGAGGAGTGTTTCTTCATAAAAGCCTCCGTGTGAATTTTTCCCTTATGATGCGTTACTTATAGAGAAAGACGCATCATGTGATGAGAAGGTTTGAAAAAGTCTGCATCGAATGCGAGCCGACGAGAAGAATTTTACGACAGGGGGAGACGCGGGAATCTTAAATTCAAAATCTCGTATTTTTAGACATTATCTCGGATTCAAATAACTTAAATCTCCACGCGCGCCGCGACCGTCCACAGGGTCTGCTTTCCGTCTGCGCGACACCAAATAGGCGCGCTGGATTTTCAGAAGCCGATATGAGATGCTGCGCTCGCATCCGAAAATTTTCAAACAGAGGGGTTATCATGCCAGAGCAAGCGAAAAAAGGCGACACGGTGCGCGTGCATTACGAGGGACGCCTGACGGACGGAGAGGTCTTCGATTCTTCGAAGGGCGGCGAGCCGCTTGAGTTTGAAGTCGGGTCGGGGCAGGTCATCACGGGCTTTGACGAAGGCGTGCAGGGGATGAGCGTCGGCGACAAAAAGAGCGTCGAGATCGAGGCCGAAAACGCTTACGGCCAGCGCAATGAAGACCTCGCCAGAGCCGTCCCGCGCGACAGCATCAACCTTGAGACGGAACCGGAGCCGGGCACGAACCTCGTGCTTCAACTCCCGGACGGCAACGAGATTCCAGTCGCCATCACGGAAGTCACCGAAGACTCAATCACCCTCGACGCCAATCACCCGCTCGCAGGCCAAAAGCTCATCTTCGACATCGAACTCGTCAGCATCAATGAAGAGCAAGGCGGAGGGATGAAGGCGGAAGGATGAAAGGCAGGCTCTTCAAACTTGTGCGGTTCCGCTTGATATGAACGTTCGTCTTTGAGAGCCACACTTTCATCCTTCCGCCTTCCGCCTTCATCCTTGCTCTTCATCGTCTTCGGGGCTGACGCCGAAGTAACGCATCCATTCCGGGACTTCCTGTTGTGACATATCCGGAGTCTGTTCCTGCGCAGCGCGGCCTGTCGCCGCCGTAGCCTCTGCCATGCGCCGACGAAAGTCGCCTGAGCGAATCACCTGCGCGCCGCAACTGCGGACATAAGAGGCAAGCTCGCGGTCTGAGGTGACGACGAGCAGCGTGCGCCGCTCGCGCGCGGCTTCGACCAGCAGCTTGATGCGTTCATCCGCGTTCGAGCCTCGTTCAGCGTAAAAGAGACGGACGCCCCTGTAGCTCGCTCCATCCGCGAAGTGACGCTCCGGCGCGCCGTCGAAAACCACAGTCACGCTCGCACGCTTTGCGACGGCGAACTGCGCCAGCTCGTCCAGCAACTGTCTGCGCGCTCCCGGCTTATCTTTATGCCAGCCGACGAGCTGACCCATCACGTTGTTGCCGTCAATGAGATAAGGCATGGCGCAGATTATTTATCAGAGCACGAAGTTATACGTGATGACGCCTGTGACAAGCACAGGCTTGCCGGAAAGGAGCGTCGGCTTGAAACGCGCTTTATACGCAGCAGCCTTAGCCGCCTCCTGTAGCAGCGGATGACCGCTCACAGCCGTTGCGGAAATGACTTTGCCCGTCTCATCTACAGCCACCTTTATGACCACAGTGCCGGAGGCGTGCGCGGCCTTCGCGGCAGGCGGATAGACAGGCTCAGGCAGGCTGATAGCTTTGCCGTTGAGCACGCCGCCGGAGATGGTCTTTGTTTTCCCGTTCGAGTTGCCGGGACTCGACTGTTCCGGAGTCAGATTTTCATTCGCGTCGTCAACGGGCACGGGCGGCGTGTCGCTTCTATAATTCGTGTCATTGGCGATATTGATTTCTTCGCCGTTCGGCATCTTGACCATTGCGCGCTGAATGTGCCAGACGCTCTTCCTCCTGTCCATCGCGGCGACGTATTGCCCGCTCGCCTTCTCTCCCTCGACCGACATCGTGTAGGCGGCAAAGCCTGTCCCGTCCGCTTCCTCTTTGTATGTGCCGAGCGGAACGCCTATGTTCTTTATCTCGCCAAGCTTCTCTTTGATGACCGGACTCTCTCTCAGCGTGGATTCCGCCAGCGCGTAAGGCGCGGAAGTTTTCACCGAACTCATGTACGAACGGATGCCGAAATAGATGGCCGTGCCGATGCCCGCCATGAGCAGTATGAAGACTATGCCGACGATGAGAAGTATCTTGCCTGCGCGCGACTTGCGTTTCGGCGGCGCGCCCGCGACCTGTGGCATCGGCGACCAGGAGGGCTGTTGCATCTGCCTCGCGGGCGGCGTATAAGGCGTCGCATTCATCTGCGGCACGCTCACCGGCGTCCCGCATTTCGGACAGAACTTCATGGACGGAGGGACATCGTTACCGCAATTCGGGCAGCTCATTTTTAAGTCTCCAGAGAAGTTAAGGGATTTTAGATTTACGATTGAAAGCCGATTCAATGAACGCGAGCTAGTAGATATTAAATCGTAAATCTAAATTCGCCAATGCCCGTACTCGCAATATTCGACAATCGGGCAACGCTCGCACAGGGGTTCGCGCGGGCGGCAGAGGGCGCGTCCATGACGTATCAGGTTGACATGAAATGAGTAGAACTTTCCCGGCGGCACGACGGCGTTCATAATTTGATGTGCGCGCTCGTCCGTGCATTTCTGCGGAATCAGGCCGACGCGGCGGAGTATGCGAAAGATATGCGTGTCGAGCGGGAAGACCTCTTTGCGGCAGGCAAAGAGCAGTGTGCAGGCGATGGTCTTCGGCCCGATTCCGCGAAACTGCTTGAGATAACTCGCGGCCTCCGCAGCCTCCATCCCGTGCAGGAAATTCAGATCAATCGCGCCGTGCATATCTTTAATCTGCTTGAGCAGGCTCTTGATGACAACGGCCTTTTGATTAGCGAGGCCGCCCGCGCGAATCGTGTCCGCAATGGTTGACTCTCTCGCACGCAGCGCAGCATCCCAAGTGGGAAAACGTTTTTTCAGCGCGGCGAATGTGCGGTCGCTGTTAGTATCGCTCGTGGCCTGCGAGAGAATAATCTTGATGAGCATGTCGAGCGGATCGGACGCGCGACTGTTTTCCGGCACGCCGTATGTGCGTTCCAGATTCTGTATGATGTAGCGAATCGGTTTTTCGCCCGACGAAAAATCCGCTTCAGATGTTTCCGCTCTACGCGGCGAGGATGCGCTCAACTCTTTCCCCTCACAACTCTAACTCGCTCAGCGCGAGCACTCGCAACTCACTGACGCGCGTTAAGGCCGAATCATTAGTTAAAAATGCTGTGCAACCGGCCTCTAATGTTGCTGCGATTTGCATCGCATCAGGCGTGCGTAGATTGTAGCGAGCGCGTAAGTCTGCCGCTCTCTCGGCAATCGTCGTGTTAATTTGAATCAACTCAAAGTTACGACTGTTGACTAACAAATCCTGATAATCATCCACCAATTTTGTATTCTGTAAGCGTTTTGGCAGGGTCAGAACTTCGGTCAGAGTAATAACCGAGCTATAGCCCTTCAAAGCTCCGACATCCACACGCCCTATGAGTTCTCTCATCAGATCAAGATAAACAGGATGTCGTTCGACAAAATAAATAAACGGTGAGGTGTCGAATCCGAGCGAAGAGACGCCAAGTAAAGCATCGTCTAGTTTAATCATGGACGGTCGTCCCATTCTTCACGAAGCTGATGAACATATTCCTGTCCCTCAACGCCGTCCCAGATTTCCGCGCCAAGCCCTTCCAGTTCAAGTAGGCTGCGTTTGGGCGGTTGTGCTACGTCTTCTGCTAATCCTTGAGCCACTTTCGCCAGCAGGCGCAAACGCTCCTCTGGAAGCAGGAGCTTAATATGTCGCTCGTACAACTCTTCTATATTATCGGCTGACATCTTTACGTTCCTCCTCTAAGCGAACGACATGATAATAGATTTACGCGGCGAGGACACGCTCGTAAAAGTTAAGATACTGCGGGATGACGAGGTCTGTGCTGTAGCGTGAGAGCGCGGACTCCCGTGCGCGTGCTCCCATCTCGCGCCTGAGGGTTTCGTCTTCGACGAGACGCAGTGTGTCCGCGCTCATCTTCTGGACATCACCGACCGCGCTCAAAAATCCTGTCTCGCCGTCCGTCACGACTTCCGAAACGCCGCCCACGCGAGAGGCGATGACGGGGACTTCGCACGCCATCGCTTCCAAAGCCGCAAGGCCGAACGATTCCTGCTCGGAAGGCAGCAGCAGGACATCGGAGGCGGAGAGATAGTCAACGATGTTCGGTTGCTTGCCGACGAAGATGCAGTCTTCATAGATGCCCAGACAGCGTGCGCGATGCTCTGCGTTCTGACGCTCGCTCCCGTCGCCGACCATCACGAGCCGCGCACGCGTCTGCTTGAGCACATGCGCCATAATCTCGATGCAATCAACCGGGCGTTTGACCGGGCGAAAGTTTGAGACGTGCGCGATGAGAGGCAAGCCATCCGGCGAGAGCTGGCGTCGCAGCTCTGGCACGTCATGCCTGCGATAATCCGTGCCGCAGATAAAGTTCGGGATAACCTCGATCTTCTCAAACTGAAAAGTCTCTATGGTCGCCTGCTTCAAGTAATGCGAGATGGCGGTTACCCCATCTGACTGGATGATCCCGTAACGCGTTATCGGGAGGTACGAGCGGTCTGCCCCGACGAGCGTGATGTCGGTTCCGTGCAGGGTCGTGATGACCGGCAATCTTCTGTTCGGCTTTAAGGATTCGCGCGCGAGAATCGCACTGATGGAATGCGGAATCGCGTAATGCACGTGGAGCAGATCGAGGTTTTCGCTCTCGGCCACTTCGGACATCTTGGTCGCTAAGGCGAGCGTGTACGGCTGATGCTCGAAGAGCGGATACGACATCATCTCGACTTCGTGAAAGCGCACGCGGTCGCCCAATTTGGTCAGCCGCGTGGGCAATGCGGACGCGATGAAGTGAACCGTATGGCCGCGCGCCGCCAGCTCTTTGCCAAGCTCTGAGCCGACGATGCCGCTGCCGCCGTAAGTCGGATAGACAGTGATGCCGATGTTCATAAGAGCAGATGTTAGATGCTGGATGCCAGTATAAAGCAGAAACTAACATCTGACATCTAACATCCGGCATCTATTTCATTAGCTCATGATTATTTTCGGGAAAGATGGAGCGCTGAATAACGAGAAAGCAGGCAACCCTCGCAATTGCCTGCTTCTCGTCTCAACTTGTCTCACCTGTGAACAGGGGGTCAAGCGAGGTTTGGAAGTATATACCCGCGCCAACCCTTTAGCAACGATTTGGCCGCAAGAAAATATGCTGTCTAGGTTTAAGAAAAATGTTTGACACACTTAACCGTAAAAGCGTCTGGTAATTCACAAAAACGCCGCTATTTTCCGAATAAATGGATGCCCGAAAGCTTTAATCAAAGTGGCTTAAAGACTGATGCGCCGTCGGCTGCGCACGCGCGCGAAAGAGAGTATAATTAGCGAGTCGGTTAAGACGTTGGAAAATTTTATTATCCGCCTGAACTTTATCTTAACGGGCGGCGCATTAATGGAGAATCAAGGATGCCTAAGATTAGTGATATTGAAGAGACGCCGAATCCAAACGCCGTCAAGTTTATTCTCAAAGAGCCTGTCAGCAACGGCACAGCGCATCAGTTCGCTTCAATCGAAGCGGCGCAGGACGATGCGCTCGCCAAATCTTTGTTCGAGGTCGGGCAGGTGGTCTCGATTTTTTACATGGACAAGATGATCACGGTCGAGAAAGAGGAGTTTGCAGATTGGGACGATTTGCTGCCCACGCTCGCCGTGCCGATTCGCGCAGCCGCTTCAACCGCAGCCGCTGGAGCCGCCGCAGCAGCAGCCGTCGGAGGCTCAATCGCCGCTGCGTTGGCGAGCGACGACCCGCGCATCGTTCGCATTAACGAGATATTAGACGAGAAGGTGCGTCCCGCGCTCGCTGGCGACGGCGGATGGCTGGAGGTCATGGGACTCAAGGAGCATACGCTGACGATTCGTTATCAGGGAGCGTGCGGCAGTTGCCCCAGCTCGCTGTCCGGTACGCTGATGGCAATCGAAGGCATGCTCAAGCAGGAGATTGATCCTGAGATCGAAGTCGTCGCCATCTAGCATAATTTTTTGCTATCCGAATAGCCGTTGACCTAACGCCCGCAAGCAACTTATAATGCGGTCTCAAACCGGTCGGCTTTATCTTTTCCCCTGCACATACCTAGCCTTTGTCGCCTGACCGCTGGGCCTCTTCCTTTTAAGTTATTATTTACCCGGAGGTATCCTTTTTATGACTTCGCGAATACCGCGTTATCGAAATATTTTGCTTAGATTATTCTGTCTCGGCTCGATAGTCTGCCTGCTGGCAGCCATCGCCGCAGCGCAGTGTACCAAGCCGGGCTTCAATACCGGCAAACGCATTTTCCCCGGTCTGTCTTATGTTTTTCCTGCCGCTGCTCTGGATTTCAACGGAGATGGAAAGGCCGACGTAGCCTTGAGAACAGGCATTGCGTTTGGCAGTTCCGAAAACAAACTGAATATCCTTTTCGGAGATGGAACGGGCGGCCTCTCTGCTCCGACGGAATACTCATTGGGAGCAAACGTGAGCGGCATTATCTTCGGCGATGTCAACAACGATGGCAGGCCGGACATGATTACTAACTATTACGACCCAAGCTCTAAGGTCTGGCTGAACAACGGAGCTGGCGTCTTTGCATCGCCCATCAATATCGTCACCACACTGGGTCACCCGGCCATAATTGCCGATGTCAATGGCGACGGCAAAGGCGATCTGATTGACGGCACGCAGTCGTTTCAAGTGCGGCTCGGCGACGGGACAGGTGGATTCAGTCAGGGCAACCCGCTCTTTTTCGCTCCGAACGGGAGTGTGGGTATACAAGGCATCATGGCGGGCGACTTTAATAACGACCAGACGATTGATCTTGCCGTCAGTTATGTCGGTGGCGGCGGCGGGCCGCCGCAGAGCCCCGGCACCAGTCAGTCAAAACTCATCATCTACAGCGGCGACGGGTCGGGCGGGTTTGTCGCTAATCCCACAACTGACCTCGCCGGGGGTTACGTGGCCTTGACCGTCAGCGGTGATTTCAACGGCGACGGCAAGCTCGATCTGGCAGGGAGCAATGCGCCGGCTCCACCTGCTGACCCCAAAGCAGTCACAGTCCTCTTGAACAATGGCACGGGCGGTTTTACGCGGGCGGACTATCCGGTTCTCTCCGGCGCGGCTGGCCTGTACAAATTACAAAAGGGCGATTTCAACGGCGATGGAAAGCTCGATCTGGCGACGGAAATCAACGACTTTATCGAGTACGGCTGATGTGGAATTGAATTGACAAAGGGAAAGACCTCTCGAAACATATTT
>CAXTPS010000041.1:0-34851 GCA_964246305.1 uncultured Pyrinomonadaceae bacterium | reverse complement strand
CTAACGCTCGAATTAACGCGGCGGGAAATATCTCACCAAGCATTCAATCTGGCAGATGAAAGCCGCACTATCTCCGCTCGCGTTCAATGAGTTGTTAGGTTTCGTGCGCCTGAACCATTCTGCCGCTTCTGACCTCTCAACTGTGATTCTATCATTCAGCGTTCCCACCGCCGTCCGGCGATTCATTTGACCAAAGAACTAACTTTCGATGGCTGCGCGAGGCTCACAGGCTTCAAGCAACATCAGCCTTCAAGAAATCCGTTGCATTAAAGCTCAAGGTGGCTGATTCAATATTTTGAGCCACATCATTCAACAGCAAACCTAACTACTATTAGACTGCGACGATCAGCCTCTTGCCCATATTATAGTTGAGCCAAATATGTTTACGCTATTTTTTGGATGCAACGCCTTTTGATTAGTGGCATAATGCGCCCGTTTTACCGGACAAATCAGATGTTTTAGCGCGCCAGTTGAGATGACGGGCAGATGTTCTAAAGTTAGGGGAAAGCCGTCTGAAGACTTTAGCACTACTGCTAAAGTCTTTAGCAGTAATGCTAAATGTTTTAGCAGTGTTGCTAAAATGTCTGGAAGCTTGTCTAAAAATTTTAGGAGCCTTGTTAAATATTTTAGATAGTCTCCTAAAGAAAGTAGGAGCCTTGCTAAACACTTTAGCAGCGTTGCTAAAACATTTAGTGGAGCATCGCAATTTCTTTAACTGAAGGCTAAAAATACTCATTGTTCAATCAAACTTGTGTTCTAACCTGCTCAAATCTCATGCCTCGCCTCTGCCATGAGTTTGCGCGCTTCTCAACCACTCTCCAACCTCAATAGGAGTAAAACTAATGCCAAGTAAATACAGACCTGACGTGGTGATCGAGGAAAGCGCACAGATTGCCCGCGTCTGGAAAGAGAATCCGACCTTTACGTTGGGAGAAATCACGCTTGCGATTCTGCAAGGCAAGGTCACGGACTTACAGCAGAAACGTAACGAGATCGAGACCCTACGCACGCAGCTCACGGCTCTCGTCAACGAACTGAACGAGAAGGCATCAGAGCTGGCGAACATCAACACACGCGCCCGCAGCGGCTTTCGCGCCGTCTACGGCCCCGACTCTTCGCAATACGAACAGGCAGGCGGCACGCGCACCAGCGAGCGCAAACGCCCATCCAAAAAGAGCGCGCCAACCGATGCGAAGTAAGGATGACGGATGCTGTATAAAAGCCGGAGGAAGGATGCTTCACCTTAGAGGCATCCTTCTTTGACTCCATTATTGGCAACATGTAAGAGAGAGCTTCGATAGCGGAAGAAAACTGACTTGAGAGCAGGGCGGTATTCCGCGAAGCAAAGTAAAACTGACGACTGCGAATTATCAACAGCCATCCCATCAATATCCCAAACGTTGCATCGGGTTGAAATATTCTTAATTTGATACGCTGCCTGAGAGCATCAACTGGTATTTATGAGACGCCTTCAAGTTTTAGTTGACCAAGACGGTTGGAAAATGGAAGTTGTGATTCACAGTAACTTGGCTTGCTGCAAATTTATGAATATACTTCTGCTGTAAATCTATCTCTGGGGGAATGTCCGATGACACGCTCAAAATTTTTCATTAAAAATCTGGTTTCAATCTTCATGGTCGCCGTAGTTTCTTTAATCTCGGCTACGGCCATTTCCGCGCAATGCGAAGGCACTTACTTTAAGCCGACCGCCAAAACGATTACCGATCCGCAGGTCTACTTTTATGAACTTAATGAGCAGATCGCCGCCGATTTAACCGGAGACGGAAAACTTGATTTGGTCGGCACGAATATCAATTCGCCGGTTAATAACAATAAACTTTTTATTTATCCCGGCGATGGCGCGGGCGGTTTTGGAGCGCGAACGGTAATCAACCTGCCGGGAGTGCTGTACAGGGAGGGGAGCTATTATCTGAAAGATTTCAACCGGGACAACAAGACGGATTTGATCGTGCAATATGATTCGAGCGTGCTGGTTTATTTGAACAACGGCGCAGGAGTGTTCACGCCGCTGACGCCATCTCCATTATCTGGCGAGCAAGTGGAAAATTTGGTGGACATCAACAATGATAATCGGTTGGACTTAATTACCTCTGCCGGCTCCACCTATTACCGCCTCGCAAACGCCGACGGCACCTTCGGCACGGATGCTCAACTCCCGTCGCCGAATTACCTCGGCAGATTCGAAGGCGATTTTGACGGTGACGGCGACATAGATTTTGCCTCGGTGAATTATAGCGGTGCGACCAACGCCTTAATCCTTATTGTCAATCAGGGCAACGGCACATTCACCGTCAGCAATCCGTTGATCTTTCTCGATAGCGGCACCTTTTTACTTAAAGCGGTCAGGGACTTCAACAACGACGGCAAACCCGACCTGCTTTTTGCAGGCGATCAGGCCACTTCAAAGATAACGATTGTGCTTAATCAGGGAAACAACAATTTCACCAAAACGACTTACGACATGCCGCCGTCAGCGAGTGCGTCTTCATCGAAGCTTGGCGATTTTAACGGCGACGGTTTCACGGATTTTATCAGTTTTATCTCGACGCAACCGGGCAGTCTCGGCACCGGTTATGTCATCTGGCTCAATAACGGTGCGGGCGCGTTTACTCCGCGCTCTTACCCGTTCGGATTAGAATATTATGCTGATCGACTGGTCGGCGACTTTAACGGCGACGGGAAAACAGACTTCATCCGCATTAATAACGCAGCGAAAACCAACGGGCAAATCCCTAACACCATTTTCAACGAAACTCAATTCACGGCGAAGACAAACGTGTGCAACAATTTCGGCCAGCCGAAAATCGTTGATTTCACCCGCGACCGGAAAACAGACTTGACGAGCTGGCGTGCGTCGGACGGGCGCTGGCAGTACAAATCTCCCCAACCCGGCACTCTCTCCGGCACGTTTTATTGGGGCGCATCGAATGACCAACCGGTGCCGGGAGATTACGACGGCGACGGCGCGACCGATTACGCTGTTTTTCGCCCTTCAGACGGCTCTTGGTACGTTCGCAACAGTTCAGACAATTCGCTGACAGCCGTTCAGTTTGGCACGGGCACGGACAAGCCTATTCCCGCCGATTACAACGGTGACGGTCGCACAGACATAGCCGTTTATCGACCGTCAAACGGCGTCTGGTATTTTCTGACGAGCGGTACGAATCAGTTTTCCGCACAGCAGTTCGGCGTCACCGAAGACATTCCGGTTCCTGAAGATTACGACGGCGACGAACGAGCCGACATCGCCGTTTTCCGTCCGTCGCAAGGCACCTGGTACATTTTGCGCAGCTCCGACAACAGCTTTTACGGCGTTCAGTGGGGACTCGGCACAGACGAGCCGCATCCGGCAGATTATGACGGCGACGGCAAAGCAGACATCTGCGTCCGCCGCACGTCAAGCAACATTTGGTATATCCTTCGCAGCTTCAACAACCAGTTGGGCGCAATACAATACGGTATCTCTGAAGACATTGCGCAAACCGGAGACTGGGACGGCAACGGTATTATGGACATCGGCGTTTATCGTCCGAGCACACGCCTTTGGTATGCAACCAGTCTGCTTGGTTTGCCCCTCGGAATGCTTGGCGAGGCGGGCGAAATTCCAGCGGCTTCCATTCAGAGATAAAGCGCAAACAAAACAAAAGCCCCGGAGGGGCGATATATCAGTCGTGGGCTACTGATATATCGCCCCTCCGGGGCTAACGATGCAACGATACGCTGCCTTCTCCAATATCGAACTCACGTTAAATAACTTGAAATAGTCTGGCTCTAGAAACTTTTCTTCGGAAGAGCCAATCCGGACTTGTCGCCCTCCTTTTTCATGGGCAGCGGCGGAGGCTCTGTGCCTTCGGCGGGGATTTCGCGTCCCATCTGTTTCATAATGCCGATGATCGTGCCGGACATGTTGAGAGCCTCTTCGTTTTCGGGTTCGTACTTGAGCGTGCGGCGATAATCGCCGAGCGCGGAGCGATACTGTCGTGCCTTTGTGAGCGCGCCCGCACGCTTCAAGTATGCGTGAGCCAGAGCCGTGCGCGCTCCGGCATCATCCGGTTTTTTTTCCAGTTTCTTTTCGGCCTGCGCGATCTCCTGATCGACTTTCGAGGTATCTATCGGGTCGCCGCCGCCAGCCATCGGAGACGAAGCCGACGGACTCGCGGGAGCAGTAGGATTTGCAGGAGCAGAGGGCGAAGGCTTTACAGCCCCGCTCTGCGCGTTCGCGTTCGCCGTCTGCGAGCCGTCGCCGGTCGGCGCATTCGAGCAACCACTGTTAGCAAGCAGAAGGGAACAAAATAAACTTGCCGCAACAAAGTAAAATAATCTCACGCTCTTCACCTCACAACCTTTTCTCATTCCTCATCACTTATCACTCATCCCTGCTTTTCAGCTTCCAGTGATAAACGGGCGGGATTGAATGATATAAATTTCGCCGCGCATGTATGCCCACTCGATGTCCTGCTGCTTGCCGCCGAAGACTTTTTTAATCAGAGCGGCTGCGCGGGACAGACGCCGCACGACTTCGTCTGTGAGGACTGCGCGGTCGCCCGTAATCGGAATCTCTTTGACGCCGCCGCTCTCGTCAAAAATCAGCAGGCTGTCTTCAGCCGAGCGCGTCAAGACCTGCACGGAGTTGCTGCGCGGCGCGAAGAGAATCTGCTCAGCGATCTTTTTGCCTTCGACGACCTTGATGCCCAGCCCGCGTTTCGCGCTGATGTAAATCGCGTCGTTGTTCTCACGATTGTACGGGTCTGTCGTAATCATCACGCCGGAGCTTTCCGAGTTGATGCCTTCCTGAACCAGCACGCCCATGTAAACTTTTGAATGATCCACGCCGGCGCGCTCTCTGACCTCATAAGCCTCGAAATTCCACAAAGAAGCCCAGACGGTCTTGATAGCTTCGATGACCTGTTCAGGCTCTTTCACGTTCGGCACGGTGTTGTAGAGTCCCGCGCCGCTAAAGTTCGGCAGGTCCTCGGAGTTTGAAGAGCTACGCACGAAGACCCCTTTGCCCGCGTACTCCGTCTTGAGACGACGAATCACTTCGGCGCGCAATCCATAGTTAACCTTGCCCGCCTGAAACCGTGCGCGCATCTCCGCCAGACGCTCGCGTCTGTAGGCCGGGTCATGTACGAACTTCTGGTCAGCCATCATCTCGTAGATAGCATCTTCCAGCTTGTTCTCTTTGATGAACTGGTCGTAGTAATAGAAAGGAATCCCGAAACCGTTGGGCACAGTGACGCCGCGTAGATGCGCTTTCATCACTTCGCCGAGGTTAGCGGACTTGCCACCGTAAGCGATGATGTCGCTTTTGCGCTGCTCGCTAAGAGAGGCCAGACGGTTGACCGTGAGATCAAAGCGCGGCGTCATCAAAGCTTTACGCTCCAACAAACGCTTCTGATACTCATCCAACGCCTTGTTATCAGCAGGCTTGACGGTGTACTTGTCCTGTAAGGTCTCCAAAATAATAAAATGCCCGTCATAAGCTTTGAAAAGCTCCTGCGCATTCTTGACGTAAGCGTTCGGCACGCCCCAGCTTCTCGCCAACAGGTTGATGTGCGAGAGCGGCGTCGAAGGCTTGGTCGTGATGATGCCCGCCACTTTCGGCAGCGAGACGGGCACCTCGTTGAGAATCAAAATCTCGTTAAAGCCGATCTCGACATGGTCGTCCAGCTTTTCGATGATGTGTATGCGCCCGATGCCTCGCGCCAGATTGAGTGCCTGATACTCCTGCTCGCGCGCGATATCGCTCTGCATGACGCGCTGCATCCCTTCGATGCCGGTAGAAGCTTCTTCCTGACGCAGTGAGTTCGGTTTGTAAGCGACCGGTTCGAAGAAGGTTTTGTTGATGATGTCGTAAGCCAGCTTCATCTGCTCAGCCGGAATCAGATCGCCCTCCCAGAACTCGAACGTCCAACGCTTGACCGGCGTCTGGTACGCGAGCGTCCCCAGGATAAAGCGGCGATTGGCGTTGATATAGTTGTTCTTGAAAAACTCGTCGCCGCGCTCTAAGGAAAGATACGTGCCGTTGACGAAATCCACATGAAAGGTATAACGCTTTGAGTCTACGTAATAAATTCTGTTCTTATCTTTCCGGTCAATGACGAACATCAGGTGCGGCAAAGCGTAGGGCGTGCCCTGATGATAGACGCGCGCCAACTGGTCAAAATCCGCGCGCGACTTGATCGCAGGCAGCGAACGCTCGCCGGATGCCTGTGCAAACTTTACGGGTAAGATCGTGGCAGCGAGGAGAAGCGCCGCCGTTAATGCGATGAGATGTGAAGCTCGTTTAATTCTCATAACTTATTGTTCCTTAAAATCAAGCAGAAGGCAAAATCGCCTCTCGAAGCTAATCTTTACTGTTATAGATGCTGTAAGCCTTCGCCGCGTCATCCGTATAAAGCTCTGTATAGCCACAACCGCCGCAAACACACGCGCGAATCGTGAAGCGTTTCTCTCCTCTGAAGAAGATGGCGGAGGAATCTTCCACGACCAACAGTTCTAAATCATAGTCCATTTCGGTCACGCCTCTTTTATCAAGCACTCTGACATCAATCATAAGCTTTTGAGATTCGCATTTCGGACATCGCCCTGTTTCTTTCATAACAACTCTCTCCCGCAAAAACAATCGCGTCATTCCGCGATCCGTGAAGCCGCAATCGCGTGGTGATAGACTGTTGAGAACTCATTCTGATTCGAGGTCTGAATATTCAGATCGCGCAATAGCCCGTCGCTCAGCCCGTAAATCCACCCATGCACTACCAGTTCCTGCCCGCGCTCCCATGCGCCCTGCACAATCGTCGTCCGGCAAACGTGCACCACCTGCTCAATGACGTTCAACTCGCAAAGCCGGTTAAGCCGCGCCTGCCTGTCAGGGATAGACGCGAGCAGAGCCTCATGTCTCTTCGACACATCCTGCACGTGCCGGAGCCAGTTATCAATCAACCCCAGCCGTGCATCATTGAGCGCGGCGTCAACACCGCCGCAGCCGTAATGCCCGCACACGATAATGTGCCTGACCTTTAAGACATCCACCGCGAACTGCATGACCGAGAGGCAATTCAAATCAGTATGCGCCACTATATTAGCGACATTGCGATGAACGAACAGCTCGCCCGGCGAGAGTCCGACGATCTGATTCGCGGGGACGCGGCTGTCCGAGCAACCTATCCACAAATATTCCGGCGACTGCTGCTCGGAGAGTTTTTGGAAAAAGTGCGGGTCTTGAGCTTTTATCTGCTCAGCCCACGCACGATTGCGCTCAATAAGATGAGATAAGCTTTGCGTCTTCTCTTTCACTGATTCTCTTCCTTTAATAACTGCGCGCTCTCGCGTTTCAACAATTCTACCAGATCATCTATGTGACGCCGCTCTGTCAGAAAGCTGTTGACGTTGACGCGCAGTGCGCGGCGGCCTTTGAGGACGGTCGTCGAAATCCATGCCTCGCCGCTTTGCTCGACTCGTTGTTGAAGTGCGCGCTGTAAATTATCTCTCGCGTCGTCATCCAACACACGCGCCGCTCCGGGCAGAAAGCGAAAGCAGCAGACGGCAGTTTCCACACGCCCGTGCCGCTCGAAATCTTTCAGCCCGTCAAGCTTTGATGCCAGATAATGCGTCAACTCTATCTGCCGTTCAATAATCTCAGCGTAACCACTGACGCCCAGAAATTTCAAAGCCATCCAGACCTTGAGCGCATTGAAACGGCGCGTGCCCAACTGTCCGTAACGAAAGAAATCATATTCGACATCCGCTCCGCCGCGCTCCTCGCTCAAATATTCGGGCGTGATGTCGAATGCATCCCGCAGGACGCCCCCGCCTTCTTTGACCAGAGCCGCGCCGCACGCGAACGGGACGAACATCCACTTATGCGGGTCAATCGTGACGGAATCCGCGCGCTCTATGCCGCGCAAGAGAGGCTTGTGTTTTTCAGAGAACGCGAGCGCGCCGCCGTATGCTGCGTCAACGTGAAACCAGCAGTTGTATTCGAGCGCGATGTCCGCTAGACGGTCGAGCGGGTCAACGATGCCCGTCGAGGTCGCGCCAGCCGCTCCGGCCACGCAGCACGGCACGCGGCCTTCGCGCAAGTCGCGCTCGATCTCTTCGCGCAGCGCATCCGTGCTGATGTGAAAGGAATCATCCGTCGTAATCTTGCGTAAATTCTCGCGTCCGAGGCCGAGTATGTCCACGCTCTTTTCAAAAGAGTAATGCGATTGTTCGGAAGCGTAAACCACCATGTCGCCCGACGCCGCGCGCACGCCTTTGTCGCGCACCTGCGCCTGCGCTTTGTCGCGTGCGCATTTCAATGCGACGAGGTTGGCTTCAGAGCCGCCGCTCGTGAGCGTCCCGAAACTTTCTGCGCCGTATCCGACAAGCTCGCAGAGCCAGCCGAGGACGCGCGCTTCGATAATGCTGGCCGAAGGAGAATTGCGCCACGCCGCCCCGTTCTGATTGAGTGCCGAAGCGAGCGCGTCCGACCACACGGCCAAAGGCAAGGGCGTCGGATTGAAGAGGCCGTAATAACGCGGGCTGGGAATCTGCATCGCGTGCGGGAGAACATCCTCCGTAAATCGCGTCAAAATTTCGCCCGCGTCTATGCCCACATTCGGCAGCGGCTCCGCGAAAAGTTTTTCAAGTTCGGCAGGCGTGGCTCTGGAAGTGACGCGCGTATGATCCAACTCACGAACGTAGTTGACGATGATCTCTGTGACCGCGCGGCCTAACCTTTCATGTTCCGCGCTGATGGAATCGCTCATACCGCAATGATACATGATAAAGACAAATTTCACGCAAAGGCGCAAAGAACGAGGGTGAAGGGGATAGGGTGTAGGGTGTAGTAAAAAGCAACTTGTATTTTCTACACCCTACACCCTATCCCCTTCACCCTTTCCTCTTTATACTTTAATCTCTCTCTATGCCAGCAGCAGAACAATTCGTGCAAGCATTAGAAAAAAACGCGCCGCTTTATAAAGTGCAACTCGACGAGCGCATCATCGCGGCTTTGCGTGATTATTTTGAGATTGTGCAGGCATGGAACACGCGGCTGCATCTGGTCGCGCCGTGTTCACCTGAAGAGTTTGCGACGCGCCACGTGCTCGAATCAATGCTGGCGAGTTCATATCTTGACGTGGGCGCGAGTGTCGCGGACATAGGCTCCGGCGCGGGCTTGCCGATTATTCCGTGCCTCGTCGCGCGAACCGATATACGCGCCACGCTGATTGAAGCCTCACAGAAGAAGGCCGTTTTCCTGCGCGAAGCACTGCGCGTCACAGGCTTGAGGGAGAGAGCGGAAATCGTCGCCGAAAGATTCGAGCAGACACACGCGCCGGACGTGGGCTTCGTCACCTGCCGCGCGCTTGAACGCTTTACAGCATCACTCTCAAAAATCATCGCATGGTCGCCGCACGGCTCGACGCTGATTCTCTTCGGCGGTTCCTCGCTTCAAACCGAAATCGAAAAAACGCGGCTCGCCTACACAACCCTTCACATCCCCGAATCCGCGCAGCGATTTATTTTTTCAATGAAAAAATAAGTTCCAAATTCCGAGTTCCGGGTTCCAAGTAAAGACCTCGTCTTTGACTTGGAACCCGGAACTCGGAACTTTGCTTAACGAACCACGTCAATCCCGATGAGCTGCTGGCCGGAGATGACGAACTCTGCGGGCGGCAGTTCCTGTTCGTAAATCGGAGAGAGCACGGTTGGGGTGTAGCCGCCGGAAGTGCGGTCGCTGCTCAAGGTGGCGACGAAGGAGGGCGGAAGGTTTGGCATCTCGCTCGTCCCGATGACCGCGCCGGACGTGATGCGAAAGAGCTTGACGTAAAGCCTGTCGCTCTTCTTTATCTTGTTGATGGCGTCAACGAGTTGTCCCAGCTCTGTCGGCACGAAGGCTTTGGCGACCGAGTTTTCCTGCAACACTCCGCCATCGCCGACGAAAACCAGCAGTTGTCCGAGCGGCACATCGAGCGGAATCTTGACCGGAATTCTCTGCACGAACTGTTTGCCTGAGACGTTGCGGACGTAGGCTTGAATCTCTATCGTCTCGCCGCGTCCGGCCTCTGTCCGGTCAAGCGCGATGCGCTCAAGCGCGCCCGCGTACTTCATATCGGACGAGGTGATGTCGAGCGTGATGCCGCCGATTTGCACATTATCAAAGCCGCTGGTCAGCAGCGCGTTGACGGGCACGGCCACGGAGCCTGCGGCGAGCGAGGGCGCGTTGCCTGCCGAAAATCTCTGATCTATGGTGACGTTCGGTTGTCCAGCGACATTGATCTGACCGCGCACGCTGATGGTTGATTCACCAAGCCCGCGCTCGCTGCCGGTGATCGTGTTAAAGATCGTCATGTTCAACAGGAGCGGGGTCAGGAATTGATCGTTCACTACTTCATAATTGTAAACGTCAGTCCGGTCGCGGCTCGTGTGCAGGTTGATTTTTACCGGAATCATCTTCGGAGACTGGCCGAGTTTGCCGTAAATTCCAGAGGCTCTATCCTGCGTGATGCTGCCGACCATCTTGCCGGGCACGGCGAGCTTGAAAGAGTTGTTCGCGTTCGGAATGACCGTCACGACGGAGGATTCGGTCATCGGCATCTCGGCCCCGCCGAGGCTCAGGAACGGATGGCCGAAAGCGTAAATTCTTTCGCCGTCGCGGAACGTGACCGTGCCGGAAGCAGCAATCGTATAATCGCCGCGCACGAGCTGCACGCTGACCGAAGAGCCGGGCGTCAAAGTTTTCGCGGTCGAAGGAGCGAGCGGAGTAATCGCCGCCGCGCCGCCGACGCCTGAGACGGGCAGGAGGCCGTTGGCTTCGAGCTGCTGCGAAAAGAGGGAGAGCGATTCGCGGCTGATGCCGCCGAAGACGACTGGCGTCGCAATCGGCGCGAGCTGCTGTCCCATCAGAGAAGCGAGCGATGAGCCGGACGCGACCGGCGCGATGAGCGGCATGGCGGTCACGGCGGGGCGCGGCAGATTTAATTTGAAATCGGTCGAGGCAAGCTGTGTGAAAGAGACAGGGCGCGGCTCCGGCGGGCGGCCTGTTCCCTGTCCCTTCGCGCCCTCGAAAATATCTATCATCTGCTTGATCGGCGTGATGCCCGCAATGGGCTCTTTCGAGAAAGGAAAGCTGAACGCGATGGCTCCGACCAATTTTCCGTCAATGTAAACGGGCGAGCCTGACATGCCGCCGAAGACGCCCGTGCGCTCCGCGTTCGCGCCTGAGAGGCGCGCTATAATGGCGGTCTGTCTGGGGCCGGGATAACCGGGCAGGACGCCTAAGATTTCGACGCCGAATTCTTCCGGCTCGGTGCCGGAGAAGACAGTGCGCGCGATGCCCTTCATGCCGGGCTTGAGGTCTTCGAGGGGGAACAGGCGTGCGTCGGGCGCGCTCGCCTGCACGTTTGATTTCTGTTGGGCAAGCGCGGCGTTGCAGGCCAGCGCGATAGCGAAAGCCAGCACCAACGCCGTTACAAAAAATCTCTTCATCAAGCTTAACCTCTTGAAAGTTGCGTGAGCCAGTACGGCTCATAACAAAAATGGTGTGCGCGCCCGCTTGTGCAAAGCTGAAGGGCGGCCAGAAGGGGAGCCACGGATTCGTCGCTCGTCACCAATGAATCTTACAGTGCGTTGCGACGGGTGACAAGCAGCTATGCTTTTTATTCCGCGAGAACAAAAAAGAGCCTGCTTTTCATCATCACTTATCCTTCATCATTCGTCCGGCGCGCAACGTTTCTCTTGCCGCTCGCAGTCCCACATGATAAGTTGCGACTTTGATGAAGACAGGTAGAGCTTGAGATGCATCGAAGGCGCTGGAAAAGCTGTCAATGGATAAGAGGCTTAATGAGCCGTTTTCTCCGCTTCTCGCCAGCGTCTTTGATGAATCCCTGAACGGAACGCTTTTGATGCTTGATGCTGAAGGGTTCATCCTGATGGGCGGGGCTTCGAGCCGCATGGGAACGGAAAAAGCGTTGCTCGATCTGGACGGCAAGCGGTTTATCGAGAGAATCGCAGACGAACTCTCGCAAGCCGTAAAGAGCGTGAGGACAATCGGCGCGCGACGTGAAATCGGGCGACTTCAGAACGCGCCGGATGTTTATACGCAGTGGGGCGCGCTCGGCGGACTTCATGCCGCGCTCGACGCGTGCCGTGCGGAATGGGCGGCGGTGTCCGCCTGCGATCTTCCATTTGTCACCGGAGAACTTTTCGTGCGGCTCGCTTCACTCTCCGGCGAGAGCTTCGATGCGGTGATTCCCGTACAAACGGACGGACGCGTCGAGCCGCTCTGCGCTCTCTATCGCCGCGCCGTGTGCCTGCGCGTCGCGCAAGCTCTCATCGAGAGCGGCGAGCGTCGCCCGCGCGCACTGCTTGAGCACATCAGAACGCGACGCGTCACGACAGACGAACTCGCAGACTTACACGACGCGCAACTCTTTTTCATGAACGTCAACACGCCCGAAGATTACGAGAGGGCAAAGCGGGTGATGAGTAATGAGTGATAAGAGAAGAGAGGAAGACAGCAGACAGAATACAGGAGACAGAAGCAGAGGCGGCAACCAGCTTTTAATCTTCCTCTTTATTCTGGCTCCTGTATTCTGACTCCTGTATTCTGTTTTTCTTATCACCTATCACTTAAAAAAAGATGCCTCGAAAACGAAGCGGAATCAGGCTGCTGAAGCTTTTGAAGATGCTGCTGCCAATCATACTGGTGCTGGCGGCGGCGGCGGTTGGCATCTCCATCTGGCTGGCTTACACGATGGCGCAGCCGCCGCGTCACCCTTACGTCGTGACGCCCGAAAAATTTTCGCACTTGAGCGACCGCGGCGTGAAAGTGACCGATGAGAAGTGGACGAACAGTGACGGGACGCAGGCGCGCGGGTGGCTTTTGCGCGGAGCAGAGGGCGCGCCCGCTGTCATTCTACTGCATCGCTACGGAGCGGATCGTTCGTGGCTCCTAAACCTCGGCGTCAAGCTCAACGAGGCGACGAACTACACAATCCTCTGGCCTGACCTGCGCGGGCACGGCGAAAATCCTACGGTTCGATGGACGACCTTTGGCACAAGTGAGACCGAAGATGTACAGGCTGCGCTCGATTATCTGGGCACGCTCAAGAGCGCGCAGGGACGCAAGCTCATCGGCGAGCAGGTCGGAATCTACGGGATGGAGCTTGGGGGGTACGCAGGGCTGATGGCAGCCACGCGCGACACAGGCGTGCGCGCACTCGCGCTCGATTCCGTACCGGCGACGCCCGACGAGCTGTTGCGCACGGTGGTTAAAGACCGCACGGGATTCGATAACGGCTTTGTGTATATGCTGGCGCGTGGCGGCGTGCGGCTCTACTTTTTCCGCCGCTTCAAAAATGCCGGCGTGTGCGCGGCAGCCAATGCTCTCAATGATCGCCGCGTGCTCCTGCTGACCGGAGGCGGGACGGGCATCCTGCGCGATTCGACGAACACTCTCGCGCGCTGCTTCCCGGATTCGTCCGCTGTCGAAGTCAGCAGTGACCTGCTGGTGACCGGCTTCAACCTGCCGTCCGCGACCAGCCAGCAGAGCGAAGCTTATGACCGCCGCGTGATAGAATTTTTCGACAAAGCCCTGCGCGCCAAACCTTAATTCACGCAGTCAGGTATGAAATAAAAGCAGGCAGCTCAAACCGTCTCGCCTCACAGCGAGATTATCTCCTAGCAGATGGAAGGAGCCGACGAATCATGAATAAACGTTCACTTCTGGATTTCGATTTGCTGAGGCAGTTTCTGGAATCAGTTCAATCTGACACAGAAGATTTGATTTTCGGCCCCCTTCAAGGCCAGCCTCTCTACCATTACACTGATCTAGCTGGCCTCAGCGGTATTCTACAGCATCACGACCTCTGGCTGACACATTCGCGTTACTCCAATGATGATGAGGAAATCACACATGGCTATCGCATTGTTAAAGAAGTGATAGATGAGGAACGCGCCTCCGGCGGGACACCCGACCGGATGGATTATCTGAACAAGCTCGCGGAGATGGTAAAAGAGCCTACTCCCGAAGGCGTGTATATCTGCTGCTTCTGTCTGGAAGATGATGTCTTAAGCCAGTGGCGCGGCTATGGCGCGAACGGAACCGGCGTCAGCGTGCAGGTTAACCCACAGGAATTTGCAAACATCACGGGGCAGGACTCTCCGCACGGCGGTCTGATGAGATTGTGGAAAGTGTTCTATGAAACGGCGAAGCAGAAGGAGCTGATCAGGAAAGCGATCAATTTCGCTTTCGCTCAACCACCGTCGCCGGAAGTGGAGCGCGAGCGTCAGGCGGCGGACGCGATCCAATTTTTCATTCCGACCTTCAAGAATAATGGGTTTGTACAAGAGCATGAATGCCGTTTGATTTTCACCCCGCCCCCGGACTGTAAGGTGAAACCCCAATTCAGAGTTGCCAGAGGCATGCTCGTGCCTTATTACAGTTTGCGCGAACTAAGAGGCGCATCAAACTCTTCCCCGCTGCCGGTGACGGGCATTCGCGTCGGGCCGAGTGCGAACAAGCGCCTCAATGTGGAAAGCTCGAAAATGCTGCTGGCTCAAGCAGGCTATGTCAACGTGATGGTAGACGCATCGGAAGTTCCATTTAGAGGATATTGAGCTTGAGTTGCTCTGTCTTCACCGCGTGCGGACGGCGACGAGCAAGCGACCGCGCCGTCGTTTCTTCTATCTTCGACAAAACCCTGCGGACGAAATAGACCGACTGCCTTTCGAGATGCCGCGAACGAGCCAGCCCAAAGGTCAGGCGAAGTTAATGCTGTTGAGCATGATGCTGTTCATGCTCATCTATCTCGCGCTGATGCTCGCCTGCCTGCGCCAGTGGGGCACAGACGCTCCGTGGTCGCGGCTTAATCTCATGTCAGGCGCGGCCATCGCCTTGAGCCTTTTGCTCGGCATGGAGCAAATTGTCTTTACCTTTAACCTTCCCAAATCTGCCGACGTGAAACGCGAAGCGTTCGGCATCACGTTCGATCCGGGCATGGCTACGTGGGTGATTGTGTTAGCTATCTGCGAGCTGTCCGTCTTCCTCGATTACGGACACCTGCATCTCGCCTCAACTCTTGAGCGACGCGATTTGCAGTGCATCGGGCTTGGCCTGTATGTTGTCGCCCTGGCATTGCTCAGATGGGCTGATGCGTGGCTCGCGCGCCACTTCAGACTGGCCGGAGAGCAGCGCGAGTTGATGATGGGCGGGCCGTTTCGTTATCTACGCCATCCGCGTTACGCCGGGCTGATAATTTCGAGAATCGCTTTCGCGCTCTCCTTTGCGAGCATCATCGGATGGCTGCTCGTCCCCGGCTGGATTTTCATCATCCACCGCCGCATAATTTTAGAAGAGCCGCATCTCAAAAAACTCTTCGGCAAAGATTACGAAGCCTACGCACAACGCACCGCTCGCATGCTGCCGGGTATTTATTAAACCTCATGAATAATTAGGACTTTGGCCTTTGGCTTTTGTTTGTGATTAGCAACTTGAGATTGATGCTGTGCCTCGACTTAAACGAAACTATTCGAGACGCCTTAAACATCAAAGCACAAGGGCCACAGTCCTAAGACCAATCATTTTGCATTTACCGTGCGCACGGCGATGAGAGAGACAGCGCCGTTGTCTCCGATGGTTTCTGTTTGAAGCGGAGGATAGGTGGTCAGTTGTTGTGCGTGTTCGACGGGAACGATGACGAGGATCGTGCTGCCGTACCGTTGCGCTGCCGCGAGGACTTGTTGCGGCCCCTCGAAGCGGACGGGCTTGCCGTCTGTCTCATGTGCGAAGCGGCCTGAAGCATAAAATTCCGCCGTGTAATCTATCGTGTGCAAACCGTAAACGGGTGCGGCTGCGTATCCGCGTGCGGCTGCGAGTTGCATTAAATGTTTGACGGATTCCCTCTCGCCCACGCGGTCGCTGAGGCACGCGACGGCAAATACTGTCGAAGCGAGTATCGCGCACACAAGTAAGATGGCGCAGGCTCTACGCTGCTGCGTTCGTAGCAAGAGAAAAATTCCGGCAATCGCGAGCGGAGCGGCGATCAGTATCAGGCACGCGTTCGAGACGAAATGCGTCCGCGCATCATAAAGCGCGCCCGCGATGATCAGACAGAGCAGGAGCGCGCCCGTCACGCGCATCGCAATCCTGCTTCTCTCCATGTTTAAGAATTGAAGCAGATACTCGCCCGCCAGCAGAGCCGCGCCCGGCAGAGCAGGCAGCACATAGCCCGGCAGCTTTGATCCCGAAACAGAGAAGAACGCGACGGGCACGATGAGCCACGCGAGCGCGAAGACATGAAATTTGCTCAAAGCGTCATGCTTGCGCCAGCTCCAGCGGCGCGCCTTGCCCAAAGAGCCTATGAGCAATGGCGTCCACGGAAAAGCCAGCGCAGCCATCACCGGCAGGTAAAACCAGAACGGCTGCGGGTGATGAAATTTGTTCGAGACGAAGCGCGCGAAGTGATGCTGCACGAAAAATTCGTCAATGAAGAGCCAGCCGTGCAGTCGAATCACCGGCGCGTACCAGATGGCGGCGACTGCGAGCGCGAGCGGCATGCCCCATAGCATGCTTGTCAAAACTCTCCTGTCAGGCCACGTGCGGCGCATCAAAAAGTATGAGCCGACGACGCCGAACGGAACGACTATGCCGACCAAACCTTTAGCCAGTAGCGACAGCCCGACCGCCACGTAGAATCCCGCGAGCAGCCAGAGGCGACGACGCGCATCACGCTCGATTTCGGAAATGTAAAAGCAGGAGAGCGCGAGCGTGAGAGTCATCGTGACTATAATGTCAAAGCTTGCCCCGCGCGAGAAGACTATGAGTCCCACGCTCGTCAACAGCGCGAGACTGCTCCACTGACCTAAGCCGCGCGGCTTCTCTCTCTCTTCACACGCGCGCTCGACCCTTCGCCCCATCCAGAAAATCATCAGCGCAGTCAGCAGTCCCGCGCACGCAGGCCCCAAACGCGCGGCGAATTCCGTCACGCCGAACGCGCCGTAAGCTGCCATCATCATCCAGTAGAGCAGCGAGGGCTTTTCAAACCACGTGTGGCCGCCGAGCGTGGGCGTGATGAAGTCGCCGCGCATAAACATCTCGCGCGCGACCTGTGCATAGCGCGGCTCGTCCGGCCCCAACAGCGGCGGGCGTCCCAAACCGTAAAAATAGCAAGCCGTCGCGGCGAGAAAGAAGAGCAGCCAGACACGCTTGGCAAGCGTCGAACGTTGCAAGTATAGTCACTCCGAAAAGAGAGAATACAGGAGACAGAATACAGGAGACAGAAGAACAAAACGTCAGACGCTTTTCTTCTGTCTCCTGTATTCTGTATTCTGTCTCCTGCTCTTCGCTACCCTAAACTGAAAACAGGAAACTGTAAACCGTGACGTTACGCACAGCCGTGATCGGGGTCGGCCACTTAGGTCGGCAACATGCGCGCATACACGGCGCGCTCGCAAGCGAGGGGCAAGCGCAGCTCGTCGCCATCTGCGACGTGGATGAAGCGGCGGCGCGTTCCGTCGCCGCAGAGCGCGAGACGGAATGGACTGCGGACTGGCGCACGCTCATCGGTCGCGTGGACGCCGTGAGCCTCGCCGTGCCGACCGAGGCTCATGCGTTGATCGGCTGCGAGCTTTTAAAAGCGGGCGTGCATGTGCTCGTCGAAAAACCCATCACGCGCACGCTTGAAGAAGCGGACTTGATGATCGAAGCGGCAAAGATGGGCGGCGCACTGCTACAGGTCGGGCATCTCGAACGCTTCAATCCCGCGCTCGTAGCCCTGCGCCCGCACGTCCGCTCGCCGCTCTATTTCGAGATTCATCGCATCGGCAGCTTTACCGCTCGCTCGCTCGACATAGATGTCGTGCTCGACCTGATGATTCACGATCTGGACATAGTGCAATGGCTCGTCGGCGAAGAGGTTGAAGTGACGGACTTGCGCGCCGTCGGGATTCCGGTGCTGACGGAGCGCGTGGATGCCGCGAACGTTCGCGTCGAGTTTGCCACGGGCGCGGTCGCCAACATCACCGCCTCGCGCATCGGCTCGGAGAAGATCAGGAAGATGCGTTTCTTCCAGCCGCATGATTTCGTCGCGGTGGATTACACGACGAAGCATGTCACGATGAGCAACCTCGCGCCGCCGCAGGGCGAGAGCATGTGGCCCGGCGTCAACACGCAGCAGCTTGAGATCGCAGACATAGAGCCTCTGCGTGCCGAGATAGAAGCCTTCCTGCAAGCCGTGCGCGACGGCTCGCCCTCTCCGGTCACGGGCGAAGATGGCCGCCGCGCACTGGTGCTGGCTCTGCTCGCGCTCGAACGCATACACGAACACGCAGAGCGCGCCGGTCTCTCATCCTTGAAAGTCAGGAGTCAGGAGTCTGAAGTCTAGAGTCTAAAATCTGGAGTTGAAAAACATTTCATGTAATTTTGATTTCAAATTTGAAATTTGAGATTTCAAATCTCAGGTTTCAAATTCCAAGCGGCGAAAAGCTCAAGCCGTCTTCGCGGCTATGCTAACAGATGTGCGGAAGGCCAGAGACCTTTCGATAGCATGTCTCTCATCAATTAAAGCGCACTGAGTATTCTCTTAAACTTCATTATCCTTGAACTCTGAACGCAACGATCAAATTTCTTCTCTACTCGCAGAGCGCATTGCGGCGGGAGACTTTCCGTCGGCGGTTTATACGGTCGGCGTCCGGGGCGAGCCCGTCTATGCGGATGCTCTGGGGTTCGCTGTGCGCGAGCCGTTGACGCGCGCGACGCTTGAGACGATCTATGATCTGGCTTCGCTGACCAAGCCGCTCGTGACGGGACTCCTGACGGCGCGGCTGGTCGAGCGCGGCGAGATAGCATTGGATGAGAAGGTCGCGCGCTTCCTGCAAGAATTTGAAGGGGATGACAAGCGTGCGATTACGATTCGAGAGTTGCTGACGCACACTTCGGGTCTTCCCGCTTGGAAACCGCTTTACCTCACGACGGGCGGAGAGCGTGCGCGTGTGCTTGAGGCGATAGCCGCGCAGCCTCTCGAATCCGCGCCGGGCAGTCATGTGCTCTACAGCGACATGGGCTTTATCACGCTCGGACTCCTGCTCGAAAGATTGGCGGGAGCGACGCTCGCGGAACTGGCCCGCGCGGAAATCTTCGAGCCGCTAAAACTTCGCCGCACGTTTTTCAATCCGGCGGCAGCGATACAGGCCGAAGTGGCCGCATCCGAAACGGGTAATGCTTACGAGCGTGAGATGTACGGCGACGAAGCGCGCGGGTTTAGCGGCTGGCGTGAACATCTGCTGTGGGGCGAAGTGCATGACGGCAACGCGAATTTTTTAGGAGGCGCGGCGGGACACGCGGGGCTTTTCTCGAACGCACGCGAAACCCTGCGGCTCGCCTCTCAATTTCTGGCCGCGCACACTGAGCTGCTTGAGCCGCAAACTTGTGGACTCTTTCGCACGAACATGACCGAAGGCATGGAAGAGGCGCGCTCCTTGGCGTGGCAACTGGCGGCGACGAAGGATTCGACCGCTGGCACATCGCTTCCGCCGGACAGCTTCGGACACCTCGGCTTTACCGGCACGAGCTGCTGGATTGACCCGGCGCACGAACGCGTTTTTATTCTTCTGACCAATCGCACACACGCACGCACGCCGCCCTTCGTCAACCTCAACAGCACGCGCCGCAAGTTTCACACGCTCGCCGCCGCCGCGCTCGACACAAGGTAAAAGGCAGGCGGAAACCATTTTTAGTAAATGCTTTTCGTCCTCACTTTTACCTTCTGCCTTTTACCTTGTCTTGCGCCTGACGGACGATAGTATTATCTTAATCGTCGTAGATACTCTCCCTTGTTGCCAACGCCACGTGATAGAAGACGCATCTGAAGCCCGCGCATCAATCGGATGTGCCGATACGTCCGCCAGCTTGTTCTCTTTTTGCCGGAGCATATAGTTATGAGAAAGTTCGTCCCAATCGTCCTGCTCCTCTCCCTTTGTCTCTTCGCAGCTTCATACGCAAACGCGCAGACGCGCCCGCGCCGCGTTCAGCAGCCAGCCAGCGCGCCGCAAGTTGATGATGAGGCAACGACTCCGACCGCGCAGCCTGCGCCGCGTCGCCCGCCCGTCCTGATAGGCGCACGCACAGGCGAACAGCCAGGTGCGCAACCCGTCGAGACCGACGACGGCCCGGTAGAGATTGGCGAAGGCGACACAGTGCGCGTCGAGACCGCGCTTGTCACCATTCCCGTCAGCGTTACGGATCGTGACGGCAGATACATTCCAGACATGCGGAAAGAAGATTTTCGTATCTTCGAGGAGGGAGTCGAACAGCGCGTGGCCTACTTCGCGGCTGCCGAAAAGCCTTTCACAGTGGCTCTGGTTTTAGATGTCAGCAACTCGACCCGCTTTCGCCTCGACGAGATACAGGACGCGGCCATAGCTTTTGTGAACCAGCTCCGACCTGACGACCGCGTGATGGTCGTCTCATTCGATGAGAAGGTGCATGTGCTCGCAGAGGCGACGAATGACCGTTACGCTCTGCGTGATGCGATTCGCCGCACGAACACCGGAGGCGGCACGAGCCTTTATGACGCGGTTGATTACGTCATCAATCAACGCTTCAATCGTATAGACGGACGCAAGGCCATAGTCCTCTTCACTGACGGCGTGGACACGACGAGCAAGCACGCGACTTATGAAAGCAACGTGCATGACGCAGAAGAGCTGGACGCGCTCATCTATCCGGTGCAGTACGACACCTCCGAGCCGACGAATACTTCCGTGAGACAACAGCCGGGCAGGCGGCGTCAAGAGTCTGGAGTCGAGACGGTAGCCTCTATTTTGAAAATCATTATTGGAGGCGGCAAAAATAACGGCGGCGGCGGTGGCGGCGGTGGCAACGGCGGAGGTGGCGGGAACGGCAGTCGAGCCGATTACGACCGCGCCGACAGATACCTCGGCGATCTGGCGCAGATGACCGGCGCGCGACGTTATCGCGCGGACAGCACGCGCAATCTGGAAGAATCATTCGCAAACATCGCGGAAGAGTTGCGGCGGCAGTACAGCCTCGGCTATTACCCGCAGGCGGTCGCGCAGGCCGGACAACGCCGGCAGATCAAAGTCAGCGTCAATCGTCCGAATCTGGTTGTGAAGGCGCGCGACAGCTATATCTCAACCGACGCGAGCGAGAACGCCGTCAACAATCAAAGGCAGACGCCGAACGTACGCAGGGGACAGTTGCAGGCGACGCGTCTCGAAAATCCTTTTCCTCTTCCAAAATGATTTCACGCGGAGAATCTCAGATGACTGACGAAGCCACGAAGCCGGACACGGATGAAGAGCAAGCTATCAACGACGACGCGCATGTTGCGGAAGAGGGCGAAGCGGATGAGCCGGACGCTCCGACCGCAGCGGAGGAGAATGAAGGGATGAGCACCATCCTCAGCGCAGACCCTTTGACGGGCGTGCAGGACGACGCGAACGACGAGTGAATTAGCTTAAAGCGGCGGGGGCAAGCCGCCCTTCCCGATCCTTGAGACATTTTATCTTGCGAGCTTGTCTCTCAACTATTTTAAGCTCACAGGTCAGGAAGGGCGGCTTGCCCCCGCTCTTTATTCCTAATCATCAATGATTATAATTTCACCGCGTTACTCTTTGATTTGTTGTGCCACCGGAAAGCCGCGCTTTTGTGCTTCAATCCAGCTTCAACTCTTCAATCTCCGATTCGAGAGCGCGCAGGGAGCGCAGCAGCATCTCGCGGTAGGCTTGATTCGTGGCGCGCTCAAGCTGTTCGAGCGTGCGTGAGCGTGAGAGCTTCAGTGTTTCAAGTTGCGCGTGGCGTGCGCGCACCTCCGGCGATAGCTGCTCGCGCTTTTCTATCTCTTCCCTTGCGCGCTCGTCCTCTTCAATCTGATCCGCGACCGATTTGCTTTCCCAACCCCGCGCCATTTTTTCTTTCCTTCGAAGTCGAAAGCCAAAGAGCAAGCTTCTTAACAAGCATGCTTTTCTTCTGACTCCTGACTCCTGACTCCTGTTCTATACCACCGTGCCGTCTTTGACGACCGCGTTTTTCGGGACGATGATAATGCGTTCGCGTATGTAGTAGCTGCCGCCTTCGCCGTCCGCGTGCTCGATGCCGTCTTCATTCGTCAACCGCACGTTCGAGCCTATGCGCGCGTTTTTGTCTATGATGGCGCGGCGAATGATACTGCCTTCGCCGACGCCTATGCGCGGCGTGCCCGATGCAATATCCTCGCGCATCTGCTCCAAGCCCTGATAGTAATCCGCGCCCATCAGAATCGAAGCCTCTATGCGCGAGCCGTGGCCGATGCGGCTACGGACTCCGATGATAGAGCTTTTGATAGTCGAGCCGTGAATGATGCAGCCGTCGCCGACCAGAGTCTCGCTGATGTTGCAATCGTGAACTTTGGACGGCGGCAGATATCTGCCTCTGGTATAAATCGGAGCGTCCGCGTCGAAGAAGTTGAACTTCGGAATCGGCGAGGTCAGGTCTAGGTTCGCCAGATAAAAAGCCTTGATCGTTCCGATGTCTTCCCAGTAGCCGTCGAACATAAAACCCTGCACGTTCGACTTCTTGATCGCCGCAGGGATTATCTCGCGCCCGAAGTCCAGCCACGTCGCATCCTGCGCCAACAATTCGACAAGGCGGTCGTACTTGAAAACGTAGATGCCCATCGAAGCAAGAAACGGTCGCTTCTCTGCTTCCTCACGGCTCAGGCCGAGTTCGGTCGTATCCACTCTCATCGCTTCCAGGGCATCGCCCTTCGGCTTCTCGCTAAACTCTATGATGCGCCCCGTGCTGTCCGTCTTGAGCAGGCCGAAGCCTTCCGCGTCTTTCCTGCCGCAAGGGATAACAGAGATGGTCACGTCCGCATTGGTCTCGAAGTGGCGTCTCAGAAAATCTCCGTAGTCCATCCGGTACAGATGGTCGCCCGAAAGAATCAGGAGCGTGTCAATCCCCCAGTCTCCGATGTGCGGCAAGACCTGCCGGACTGCGTCGGCGGTGCCTTGAAACCACTGCGGGCTTTCGGGCGTCTGCTCCGCCGCGAGTATCTCGACGAAGCCGTCTGAGAACTGCGAGAAACGATACGTGCGCGCGATGTGGCGATTCAGTGAAGCGGAGTTGTACTGCGTCAGGACGAAGATTCGAATCACATCAGAGTTGATGCAGTTCGAGATCGGCACATCTATCAGACGATACTTGCCCGCCAGCGGAACAGCAGGCTTCGAGCGTTGCTCGGTCAACGGAAAAAGTCTGGACCCCGCGCCTCCGCCCAGTATCACGGCCAACACCTTACGCCTCTCTGCCATAAGTTTTCGCTCAACCGTCTTGAAAGTTTTAGTTTGAACGTATGCAGGATAGACGCAAAGCGCTTATAGTTTCAAGACTCAAAAGCAAGCCCACGAGAGATTAATGCCAGAACTGTTGTCTGCTTTGCGCCTTTGCGTGAAACATTTATTCTCACGCAAAGGCGCAAAGGCTCAAAGAAGAGCTTAGTTGAGTTTTGAAATTAAATTTGTCGTATTTAATAAGCTGCGGCAGTGGAGGTCGGACGCGCGCCCGATGCTTCCTGTGCGATCTTGACGCCGACGCTCGCGCCGATGCGTGTCGCGCCTGCTTCGACCAGCTTGCGCGCATCATCCAGGCCTTTGACGCCGCCAGATGCTTTGACGCCAAGCTCCGCGCCGACGGCCTGTCGCATCAAGGCTATGTCTGCGATAGTCGCGCCGCCTTTTGAAAATCCGGTCGAGGTCTTGACGAAATCCGCTCCAGCGCGTTTCGCAGCGAGGCACGCGCGCACCTTCTCTTCATCCGTCAAGAGAGCGGTTTCGATAATCACTTTACAGATCACGTTCGACTCGTGCGCGACGGAAGCGACAGAGCGTATGTCCTCTTCGACGGCGCAATCGTCACCGCTCTTGAGCGCGCCGATGTTGATAACCATATCAACCTCGCGCGCCCCGTCAAAGATCGCGCGCCGCGCTTCATACGCCTTCACGTCCGCGAGCGTCGCGCCCAGAGGAAATCCGATGACCGTACACACAGGCACGCCGGAGCCGTGCAGGTGGCAAGCAGCCGCGCGCACCCACGTCGGATTGACGCACACGGACGCGAAATGAAACCGCGCGGCCTCTTCGCACAAGCGACGTATATCACCTTCGTTCGCTTCGGGCTTCAAGAGCGTGTGGTCAATCAGGCTCGCCCAATCACGCGCCGAAGCAGTCTCGCCAAGCACCAGCCCGATACGCGCCGCCCCGGCATCCACGATCCTGTGCATCCGCTCAGGACAGCGATTAAAGCACTCGTTCGTACACCCGCACAGCTTCGCCTGCTCATCCGCGTCGCCGTTCAACCGCGCCACGATGACATCCGTTATCTGCTCGACGAGGTGTTCCAGATCGCCGTTGTTTGAATATGACATTAACTTAACCTCTATAACTTTTATTCATTGGCTTCATCATCATCTTCAACTTGGATTTCTTCGGCAGCGATCAAAACCACTTGGTTGTCTTTCCAGGAAGCAATGGTATTTCCGGCGCGCTTATGAATTAAGAGGGCATGCTGAACCGCGTGCCGGAGAATTTCTTCGATTGATTCTGCTTCCACCCAAAAAAGCTGCTTCGACATCTGAATTTCTTTACTCATGCCACCCCTTTATGAATTTATTCCACTGCTTTTCTTGAAATACAACTTGAATATGTTCTTCATTTCCCTTAGCCACAAGCACCGGCTTTCCAGAAATGGGATTATCGTATATTACCCAAGAAGTAGCCAACTTCTGGTACAACTCAAAGAAATTGCGCACGCCGTTATCGTAACGTCTGCGTATCACATCTTTCGGCACATCATGCCCGCCGAGCCGCACACGCTCTTTGACACGCGCAACAGCCAAGTCTGCACTGCCTAACCATAAAAACAGGAAATGAAAGTCATAGTCCTGTCGCCGCAACTCACTAAGCCACTGAGCATAAGAACGGCTAGCCAGGGTGCTTTCAAAGGCGAAGCTCTCACGACGCCTGGCAAGAGCATGCATCCGTTGAAGCATGACGCGGCCTGCCGTGAAGGCGGCGCGTTCAGGACGAAAGGCCGAAAGACCGAGGGCAATTGTATCGGCGTTGACATACTCCAATAAGCCAAACGTGTCTCTTAAGAGAAATGGAGCTAACGTGGACTTACCGGAGCCATTCGGCACTGCGACAGCAATTACTCTGAGATTGAGACTATCCAAGTCGACGACCTATGCGGTTGGGTCTCACTATCAGCAACTATACTGACGCTCGACGGCGACGATCTTGGCGACGCGCTTGCGGTGCCGGTCTTCGCTGATTTCAGTCGAGAGCCATGCTTTAACGATCTCGCGCATCAACGCGCCGCCGATGGTTTTGCTGCCGAGCGTGAGGACGTTGGCGTCGTTATGCTCGCGTGAGTTTTGCGCGACGGCGACGGAGTAGCAGGCTGCGGCGCGCACGCCGGGAACTTTGTTGGCGGTCATGGCAGAGCCGACGCCTGCGCCGTCAATGATGATTCCGACATCCGCCTCGCCATCCGCGACTGCGCGTGCGACCGCGTGCGCGATGTCAGGATAATCAACCGCGTCCTCGGAGTTAGTCCCGAAATCGTGCGCGTGATGCCCAAGCTCCGCGAGAAAGTTTTTCAGCTCCTCTTTCATCCTATAGCCGCCGTGATCCGCGCCGACGGCGACGAGCTGGCTCTCGCGTGAGCCGCGACGAGATGTGCGGCGCACCAGCTCTATCCTTTTCTCGCGCACGATGTCGGCGGCGAGCGGCGTCAGGCGCGCTCCCGACGCAATACGCAGGCGCGCTCCCGACGCAAGCCCGCGCACATCATCCTCCGTGATGATTACTTTGGAAGATTCGTCGCGCGTGATGGGAGGCTCGCTGCTCGCTTCTTTCTCGGGCGCAGTGTTGATAAATCGCGTCGGCACGGATGAAGCAGTGCGCGCAGGGGGCAGCTCCGGCGTGCTGCTTGATGAAGGAGATGTTACCGCTGCTTCTTCTTCCGGCAGCGCGTTATCTAAGACTTCGCGTACCAGCGCGCGGACGCGGTCGCGTGTTTGTTCGTCGCTCATAATTTATAAAGATAGGCTCAATTCAACACAAGAGGACACAGAGGCTTAAGAAGAAATCAAATTTGAAATCTCAAATCTGAAATCGCAGATGTAAAATTCCGATGTCCCCGCTGTGGCGAAACTTTCTCACTTCATCCATCTAAAACTCGCTCGAAAGATTGACCTGCGGAAAGGAAGCTCTATAGTATGTCGCACCGGAGGCGCGGCGCAAATCGGGCACGCCATCCAGCTTGACGCTAGTTTCATCTGACATCTACTTAAACGGAGGCCACGGGCTTGTCCACTTCATCCGCACACATCAAAACGTCCGAGTTTACCAACCCGAATCTTGAACCGCTTTTTTCCGCCGAACAGATACAGGCGCGCATCAGTGAGATGGGAGCAGAGATAGCGAGCGATTACGCCTTAAAGAACCCGCTGCTGATCGTCGTCCTGAAGGGTGCGTGCATCTTCGCCAGCGACCTCTTGCGCGCGATTGATATCAAGCTCGGCATCGAGTTCATGGCGATTTCCAGTTACGGGTCAAGCACACGCACTTCCGGCGAAGTGCGTATCGTCAAGGATTTGGATGTGCCGATTGAGGGACGCGACATTTTAGTCGTCGAAGATATAGTGGATACAGGGCTGACGCTCTCGTACCTGATGGCGAACCTGCACGCGCGCGGCGCTTCAAGCGTCAAACTCGTTGCGCTCCTGAATAAACACGAACGCCGCCAGCGCGAAGTCGGGATTGATTACTTAGGCTTCACGATCCCGGACGAGTTCGTCGTCGGCTATGGTCTGGACTTCGCGGAGCGTTACCGCAACCTGCCGTACATCGCTATCCTGAAAGACCCGAACGCATGATGCGCGCGGCGATTGAACAGAATCGAGAGCAGGAATCAACGATAAGTTTTTCTCAACACACTTTGATTTTCACGATGGAGGCCATATGCGGAAAAGTCTCTGCGCTCTACTTCTGACACTGGCGATTACGAGCTTCGCACACGGATTTCAAACGGACGCAGGTTGGCCCAGATTTTCATCCGATGAGGGTCGCTTTTCGGTCTTGACGCCATGCACGCCGACAACGGAAGTCAAAAATCAGGACAGTCCGGTTGGCCCTTATACTATCCATTCATTCATCTGTCGTGCGGGCAACGCGATATACTGGTTCGGGTGGGTGGATTATGCCCCCACTTTTAAGTTTGATGTTCAGGCCGAGATAAATGCTAACCGTGACAATTTCATCAAGGGAATAGGGGCCACGGTGCTCGCTGAAAAAAAGCTCACACTGGACGGCAATCCCGGTATAGAGTTCACTGCTCAATCAAGTGATATTCAGTTCATCAAATCGAGGGTCTACATTGTCGGCAGTCGTCCCTATCAATTAGCTACGGTGACGAATGATAAGGACGAACAGGTAAATGTGGATAAGTTCCTCTCGTCATTTACACTGACGGCGGGGAAATAAGAGCGCATTTTCCGGCAGGCCGTTCTCCGAAAATCTCTGGCTGTAAGCTTCTTCTTTTCAAATCACGCGGATGACAACCAAGGTCATGTCGTCGTGCTGCTTGGCTCCGCTGGCGAAATCGTCTGCGGCTTTGACGAGGCTCGTGAGCATGTCTGCGGCGGTCATGCCGTAGCAGGCTTTGGCTTTTTCCATCATCTGATCTTCGCCCCACTCTTCTTCCGCCGGATTCATGGCTTCGCTGATGCCGTCTGTGAAGGCTATGAAGAGGTCTCCGGGTTGGAGCGTGACGCTGGCCTGCGTGTAAGGAAAGTCGGGCAGCAGGCCGACCACGCAGCCGCCTTCTTCGAGTCGCAGGACTTCCCACTCCCCGTCTTTCTGGCGAAAGATCATCGGCGGGTTATGCCCCGCGTTGACGTAAGAGAGCGTGCGGGCTTGTGGTGCGTACTGCGCGTAGAAAAAGGTCGCGTAACGATTCGACGACGAGGCATCGTAGACGAGGCGGTTGACGTAACCCATCAAGCGCGCAAGATCGTTTGTACCCTGCACGGCCTGCCCGCGCAGAGAGGCCTGGAGGCTCGCCATCAAAAGCGCGGCGGAAATGCCTTTGCCGGACACGTCCCCGACGGCGATGCCGAAATTATCTTCCGGCAACAGCAGAAAATCATAATAGTCGCCGCCGACGCCGAGCGCGGGACGGCACGCGCCGCAATAATCAAGCCCGATGATAGACGGATGGTCTTGCGGGAAAAGTCGTTCCTGCACTTCGCGCGCGATCTCGACTTCCCGGTTGAGACGCTCGCGCTGTGCGACTTCGGAGGCGATGGCGGCGGTGAGCAGGCTGTTTTCCAGAGCGAGTCCGGTCTGCGTCGCGACCGATTGCAGTAGTCGCAGGTCGTTGTTCGAGTAAGGCTCTTCGGACTGTTTCGGCCCCAGGCTGATAAAGCCGGGCAGCTTCTCCTTCACATTGAGCGGCAAGAGGAGCTGCGTGTCCAGCTCTTCCAGCATCAGACGCTCGCCGTCAACTTCCGGCATCTCGTGTACCCACGAATCCGGGTCATCCGCGTAGACCATGAGAGGCACGCTATCTTTGCGTAGGCGTTCGACGGTCAAAGCCTGTTCGGGGAACGTGACGGAGGGCGTCAAGCCTCCTTCATAGCCGAGCGCGTGCGCGGGGCGATAGGCTCCGTTCTCTTTCAAGAGCAGCGCGACGCGCGGGATGTGAAGCGATTCGGAGATACGCCGCGCGACCGTCTCAAGCAGCGGTCCCGTCTCGACCATCGTTCGCACTTTTTCGCCGAGGTCGCTCAAAATCTGTTCCGCGTTATAAGCTTCACGAAAAAATCTCCGGTCAGTCCACGCGCGCAGGCGTTCCGCCACAATCCTGATGAGGAAGACGAACAGAACGCTGAGGCCGATGACGATGAGCTTCTGCGGTCGGTTCGTGCGCGGATTATCAACCAGCAGAATCGAGGTGATGATCGTGGCCGTAGCCAGCACGATCTGCAACACGCGCACGCCGCTTCTGGCAAATGCATACTGCACGCCCTGACGAATCACCATCCGCACGTCCATCGCGCGCTGCACGACGATGACGTAGGCGATGGTCAGCGGAAACAGGAACATCGCGAAGAGTGCGAACAGGGCTATGGGAAGCGGAGCGTTGTTGAAGAATCCCTGCTGGCCGCGAAAGATGCCGATGATGACGAGGATGAAGGAGGGCGCGAGGCCGAGGGATGCTCCGGCGTAGAGCAGACGCAAGCGACGCTTCGAGTCTCTGTCTTTGACGAGTCCGCTCTTGGTTGCCAGTGAAGCGAAAAAGCTGCTGATGGCGATGAGCGCGAGAATGAAGAGCGGCCCCTCAAAAGAGTTTGTGGCGCGACCGATGGCGGCTTTCAGCTCAAAGTCATAGAGGCTGACGACGGCGGACAACATGTCCATCAGGCTGCTCAAGCCGAGCGGCACGATGAAGAGCCATTTGAGCCACGGCAACTTACGGTCAACCATGAATCGCTCCGGAAAGTAGATTCCGAAGAGCAACATCCAGATCGGCCATGTGCTGATTAAGCCCGTGCGGTAGACTGCAAACACCGGCAACCACCAACCGCTCGCATTGCCCCAACCCTCCAGGCCCAGCGTCCCGAAACTGAGCATCAAGGCGAGCACCAGCCACGCCAGAGGATCACGCGGGCGCATGAAAGCTACCCAGAAGCCAAGCAGCAAACAGAAGTCCGGCATCAACACGCCGAAGAAGATTAGGACCGCCAATTCAGTCAGACGATTGACGCTCTTTTCCGCCTTCATCAAAGAGACATCAAAGCTCTTCCGCTCTGGCGCAGCCTGTGCCGCCTGTTTGCGCTCGACCGTGAAGTTCAGCGTCTGTCCCGGCACGGTGTTTCTGAAAGCATCTATCCAGACTGCATCGCCGGTGAAGGGTACGCCGTTGATTGCGACGATGCGGTCGCCCTTCTGCAAACCGGCTCGCTCGGATTCCGGCTTGAGGGTTTTGATGGTCTGCGAGTCGCTCTCGCGAATGAAGGGGGGACTCGTCTGCACAGGTTGCGTGACGAGATACGTGGCGACGCCAATCGTGTACCCCACCTGCAATGTGGCGGCGATGATGAAGAGCACGAGCAGCAGTAGATAAAGGGGCTTCCGGTTTTTTATTAACATGCGATGTCGTCTGGGGATACGTTCGTTTAATGAAGCTGAGCGTGCAGCTCTTCAGTTTTGGTGATACAGCTTTTCAGTTTAGGTGATGTCGCGCAGAAAGCTCTCGCCCGCCGTCAGGCGCAAGCCGAAATTATCTGCGACGGTCTGCCCGATGTCCGAAAGCGATTGACGAATTTTGAGGTCAACGCCCGCGCGTCCTTGCTTGCCGTAGATGACGAGCGGCGCGTATTCGCGCGTGTGGTCTGAGCCGGGGTGCGTCGGGTCGTTGCCGTGATCGGCTGTGATGATATAGATGTCGTCGTCCTTCATCGCCGCTTCAATCTCAGGCAGGCGCGTGTCGAAGTGCTCAAGCGCGCGCGCGTAACCTTCCGTGTCACGGCGATGGCCGTAGAGCATGTCAAAGTCCACCAGATTCGAGAAGATGAGGCCGCGCGACTCTGCTCTTAAAGCGTTGATGGTCTGATCTATCGATTGGTCGTTATTCTTCGCGGGCAGGTCTACGGTCACGCCGACCGCGTCATAAATCGAGGCGACCTTACCGATGCAGACCACGTCGAGCGACGCTTCGTTCAATGCGACGAGAAGATTTTCGCGCGGCGGAGGGACTGCGTAATCGTGACGATTCTCCGTGCGCTTGAACGCTCCCGTAGAGCCTATGAAGGGGCGCGCGATGACGCGTCCGACCTCGTCTTCGCCATGCAGAATCCTGCGCGCCGTCTCGCACATCTCATACAGCTTCGGCACAGGGATAATCTCTTCGTGCGCCGCTATCTGAAAAACGGAATCAGCGGAAGTGTAGACAATCGGCTTGCCCGTCAGGACATGTTCCTCGCCAAGCTCCTTGATAATCTCTGTGCCCGAAGCCGGAATGTTGCCGAGCACGCCCGGCACTCCCGTCTCCGACACAAAGCGATCAATAATTTTAGATGGAAAGCCGTTCGGGTAAGTCGGGAACGCTTGCTCCAGAATAATCCCTGCCATCTCCCAGTGCCCGGTCGTCGTATCTTTGCCGTTCGAGCGCAAAGCGCATCGCCCGAAGGAGCCGCGCGGAGACTCGACCGGCGGCGCTCCCGCGAGCTTGCGTATGTTGCCCAAACCGAGCCGCTGCAAGTTCGGCAGATTCACCTGCCGCGATTCGAGAATATGACCCAAGGTATCCGAACCCGCGTCGCCCCACAAAGCCGCGTCCGGCATCTCGCCCATCCCCAGACTGTCGAGAACGATGAGAGTAATGCGATTGAAATTTTTATCCGTCATCAATAACTTTCCTTTTAAAGATTGGTCTTTGGCCTTTGGACTTTGGACTTTGCATGTGTAGCGGGAGTTGCGATTTTTAAGCTCAACACCCGCTGAATAAACAAAGACCTAAGACCCAAGACCTAAGACCAATTCAAATTCTTATCCTTTCGGAGCGACGTAACCTTCGCGCGCTCTGACCTGCGTGCCTGCTTCGACGCCGCGCGCTTCGACGCGAATCTGTCTGAAGCTTCCGTCGCGCGCTTTGTTGGTCGGATAGTATCCCAAAGAATACTGCGTGCCGATCTCCTGCGCGACCTGTGCGAAAGCGTTACGCGCGTCCGTCAGATCGAGCGCGGTGAAAGTCTTGCCGCCCGAAGCACGCGCCAGCTCGTTCATCTCCTGACGCGCCAGACTATAAAGATTACGGCTAATCTCCATGCGCTCGAACGGGCCGAGCTGGCAGAAGCTGGCGTAGTCCGCCGCGTCTCCCTTCGGGTCGAAGATTCTGCGATAACGTTGGAGTTGCGTGTGAGAGAGCCTCAGCGAGCCGCCATATTGGCAATCGCCCATCAAGCGTTCTTCGACGAAATCCTCTGTGTTGACCTGTATGAAATAGCAGGCGAGTCCGGCCTTGAGCAGCTTGTCGCGCGGCTCTTCGTATTCCGACAGGCTGGCGGAATCAACTCCGTCGGTTAAGGCGACGATGGCGCGTCGCCCGCGCGTCTGCTCAGACGGCGGCTCTTTAAAAACTTCATCGGCGATTTTCTCAAGCGCGTCATAAAAAGGCGTGCCGTTGCTTGTGCCGACATTCTCGACGGCCTGACGCAGGGCTGCGCGGTCGCCTGTCAACCCGCTCGTCACATCAACCGTCGCAAGGCTCGTCCCTTCCTCATGCGAAGTATTAAAAGCGATGATGGCGACGCGGTCGCCTTCGCGCAGGGCGTTTATGAAAGCGTTCGCGGCGCGGCGTATCAGTGCGACTTCGGCGCGCGTAGAGCCTGAGGTGTCGAGCAGCAGCGCGATCTCAAACGGCGCGTCGGTCGTTGCGAAGTTGACGATCTGTTGCTTGTTGCCGTTCTCGTAGAGAACAAAGTTTTCCGCGCGCAGGTTTGCGATGGGGCGACCGGCGCGGTTGGTGACGATGGCCGGAACGCTGACGAGTTGTGTGTCAACGCGCACGACATCGCCTTCGTCAACATCTTCAACAGCATCGCCGGACTGCTGCGCGCCCTTCGGCGCACTCGGCGCATTCGGCTCATTCGGCATGGTTGCAGTCTTTGATGCAGGCGTAGCCTGCGGCTCTGCGACTCTGCGCGGCCTCTGCTGCGAACTTCCCTGCGGCTGCTGCGCGCTCACGATGAGCAGTCCGCCACAGAGCGCGACGAGCATCGCCGTCAAGAATCTTTTGCTGTAATCTCTTTGCATCTGTCTTCGATTTGCCACGACTTGTCGCCGGGCATAAAATATTTGAAGGGGCTGTGAGTAATAATAGCCGCAAATGGCTGCGGGACGAAAGGAGCAAGTGCGTATGTCCGTCATCGGAAGGCTCGACAAACAGGTTGAAGAGGTGTTGATCTCGCCGCTCGACCGTAACAGGCAGCGGGAGCCAGCAAAGCGCGACGCACAAACGGACGAGAACGCTCAAGCGTATGAGCCGACAGAGAGTGTCTCCGTCACGCATCAAAACATTCGCCGTCAGAACGAAAAAGATGAGCTGCCCGTCTGGCTTTTATGAAGTGGCAAAGCACGCTAAAGGGAAAAGTATTTCGTCTCCTCGCTCTGCAATCATGCTGGAGATTAAAATCATGAGAAAACAGCTTGCCTCGCTTCTCATCTCCAGGAAACGTAAAGCGCAGGGCGACTCTTGAGAGCTTCACTGGAACGCACATGCGCGCCTCGCTTGACAGTCAAAGCTCTCTTCTCTTAGGATGACGCTTCGCTGCCCGCACGAGATATAAAAGATTGTCTGAAAGTGCGGTCTTTGAAACGGACGTGCCAGCGATTGAGATTGCAGGCACGTATGTCAATGGTAGACGGCCTCCCTTACAAGGAGGAGGTTGGGGGTTCGAGTCCCTCCGTGCCTACCAAAAGCATTTTGACAACTCAGAGTTTACCCGGAGTCGTAGTTCAGTTGGTTAGAACGCCGGCCTGTCACGTCGGAGGTCGCGGGTTCGAGTCCCGTCGGCTCCGCCACTAAATCCTGTAAAAGCAGGTGTCTGGAAGCCGTCCTTCGGGGCGGCTTTCTTACTTTTGGCCTTAGTACCTGAAAAGGTAGCTAATTTTTCCGTAATTCTCTGTCCTATCCTTCCAACACTTTGGTTAGCGAAGCTCGGATCAAGGTGCTTATACCGCTCCATAGCCTGTGAGGTGTGACCCGTCATCTTGCGGATAATGGCATCCGGTACACCTTCCATGAACAGGAGAGTGGTGGCAAAGCGTCTGAGGTCATGAATCCTCAAGTCATAGACTTCCGCAAGGGGAGGTGCGAGAGATACTCGGCTTACCACCCAAAGAAGAGAAGAAGAAGGAAAAATAAGATGACAGCTAATCGCATTCTGCGCGTCATTGCGTTAGCACTTATGGCGCTAGCCGTTTTTGAGGTCGGCACCAAAGCGCAAGAGCAGTTCTGGTTTAATCTGCCAGACTCGCCCCTGAAGATTGAACGCAGTCCCAATGGGCGCTTCATCACGCTGGGCAACTATTCATTCAAGGAATCGAGCAAATACCGACTTGGCTGTGTAGTAACAACTGATGAAAGGATCAAAGTAGTAAGCAAATTCAGTGAGGAGATAGATTCCATTGCGCCCTTTGATTCGGTTAATGATCAATACTCCGCCACGCTTCTTGATCTGACACAAGAGGATGTCAAGAAATGTACGAACAAAGGCGCAAAATTAGCTGCCGTGGAGGTTGTGTTTGCTGATGGTTCCACTTGGAAGATTGATGAACAATTTTACGCTCGCTCCTTATCTCGCCTGACTCCAAAGCGTTAGAGGAAAATAAGGCGGGTCATCCGATAATTGAATCGGGCGAGAAAAGCTTGTGACGCCACGTCGGAGGTCAGAGGCTTGAGGGCCATCGGCTCCGCCATTATTTTCAACTGCTTAGCATCACTGTGAGAAGGCGCTAAAAGTGGGTGTGCCACTAATTGTTTCACCATATTCACCGCAGTTCTTGAGTGCAACGAGAAAGCGGCTAAAGAAAAAGGGCTAAGATGTGGAGAGCATCTCCAGCCCCTTATTTCTATACCCTATATTGAACTTTGGAATCGAGTGTCTCCTTACAGCAGGATACCAACCCGTATAGTTCACGGTAACGGGCTATCTCATGGCTGGTCTAGCGGACTCTTGACACCCTTGCCTCCCTTATTGAGCACATGCGTGTAGATCATTG
>CAXTPS010000040.1:0-36927 GCA_964246305.1 uncultured Pyrinomonadaceae bacterium | reverse complement strand
GGTCGCCCGGGCGAAAGACCGCCAGATCATCTTTTCCGTCGCCGTCAAAATCGAAAGCGCTCCGGGGAGGTGCGAGGTTGGTCACTAACCGGACGATTCGCTGGCGCGGGATACCGTTCACGCTGATAAAGGGGCCGATCAGGATATAGTTTCCATCCGACTGCCGGGCGATGCGTCGCATCGTGCCGTTGAAAGTGAGCTGGTTAAGAGCGGTGTCTACACTGCCGTCGGGATGCAATCTCGCAAAGTTATAGGGAGTACATCCGTTAGTGATGATCTTTCCATCAGCTTGTAAAAAGAGATCGGTCGAAGTTTCATAGTGTCCGCAATTGTTGTAAAAGTACTGGTAAGTTCCGTCAGGGTTATAGCGACTCATCGCCGGCCCAGAAACCAATTCTCCCTGCGAATTAGTAGCCGAGATCTTGTAAGCAGCGAGGAGCAATCCATCCGGTTGCAGCGCCAGCCGGTAGTACTCCCTTGAAACAAAGTTGACGTTCTCAGGCAGCGGATTGAACGTCGAATCCCAGACGCCGACCGAATTTAACCTGACCAATCCGCGTACCCCGATGAACCCGCCGCCCTCATTGATGCCGGTGATAGTGCCGCCCGCGTACATACGGCCATCCGGCAAAAGCTTTACGTCATAGCATTCACCGCTGGTTAGATCTACCTGAAAAGACGTATCCTTTGACCCATCCTGATTAAAGCGCGCCAACCGTGAGACCTAGTCAGCCGCTCTGAAAGCTCCACAAGCCATAAATCTGCCATCGGAATAGGTCTCTATCGTTCTCACTAATCCCAATGTGATCGGAGAGGAGAAACTGCTGTCCACGCTGCCGTCCGAATTCAGCCTGACCAGATAGGCCGCTTGTCCCGCCACACGAAAAACGCCCGTCACCAACATCTTCCCGTCCGGCAAGAGCTTGATGGTTTCAACCGCATCGTTGGTCGTCGCGCCAAGGGTAGAGTTAAACGTAGTGTCCCGCGTGCCGTTTGGATTAAGCCGGACGATCAACGGACTGCTTGCTCCGTACACCGTGGTAAAGTTTCCACCCACCAATATCTTCTGGTCGGGTTGAATTGCCAGAGCGTTAGTGAAATCAACAAATTGATTGGTTCGACCGCCGAATGTTGGATTGAATGAAGGATCAACCAGATAATCCTGTGCCTGGCTTGAGATTGAGATTGACATGACCCCCAAGAAGAGGATGAAGGTTAAAAGATTCTTATATTTCATCTGGATACCTCGACCGACGGAATGTACCCGTACGTTATCATTAAAGCGTGAGTCAGACAACAATTTACTTGAGGTCAAGACTGCAACGGGTGCCCTGCTTCTGGCTGTCGCCATAATCAGGAGAGCACGGGCGTAGACAGCAGATGTTTGTACCCGAACGCTATCCATGCTGCCCTTTCTATGTCCGGTTCTAAGCATGTGCAATTCTCGTTAAGGATTCTTCAGTCAGGCGCGACTCATAAGGCGATAAGAGTTGAGGAGATTTGTCTCTTATGTTATCCACTTCCAAAGCTATCCGGTCACTCGCATATTCATTGAGACTTCATCGAGTTTGTCAACCGGAATATTTTTATACCCTCTGTACCGGAGGGAGGTCGGTGTGATGACTCAACTGGAAAAGGCAGAGAGATTCAGGGCGTTGCATGAGCGTGAGGGCGTCTTTGTCATCCCCAATCCGTGGGACATCGGCTCGGCGCGGCTGCTGGCCGGGTTAGGGTTCGAGGCTCTGGCGACGACGAGCGCGGGGTTTGCTAACTCGCTGGGGCGTTTGGACGGACAAGTCATGCTGAGTGAGTTGCTCGAACATTGCCGCGCTCTCTGCGCAGCGAGCGAGCTGCCGGTCAGCGCGGATTTAGAGAACTGCTTTGCGGATGATCCCGAAAAAGCCGCCGGGACAATTCTGCTCGCGGCTCAGGCCGGACTGGTCGGCGGCTCAATCGAGGATTACACCGGCAACGCCTCAAATACAATTTATGATTTTGAACTGGCGGTCGAGCGCGTGCATGCTGCCGTTGAGGCGGCACGGTCGCTTGAAGTTCCTTTCACGCTGACTGCGCGAGCCGAAAACCTGCTTCACGACAGGCATGATCTTGACGATACTATCCGCCGCCTACAGGCATTTGAAGCAGCGGGCGCAGATGTCCTTTACGCGCCGGGACTCACCACGCTTGATGAAGTTCGATTAGTGACGGGCGCGTTGAGTAAACCGGTGAATGTGCTGGCACCGCTGCTGAAGGGAGTCACGGTAGCGCAGTTGGCTGACGCAGGCGTCAAGCGCATCAGCGTCGGAGGAGCGATGGCTCGCGCCGCTATCACCGCTCTGATACGCGCAGGCAGGGAAATTCTGGATCAGGGAAGTTTCGGATGGGCTTCGGATTTAGCGTCCGGTGCAGACGTGGGCAAGTTGTTGAGCGCCCGGATCAACTGAAGAGATTGATCTTACTTTTGGGGAATTATGCACTTAACAAACCCAGTTTGAAGCTTTAAGGAAATAGATTCTTAATGGCGAAGATTGTCAGAGAGGACATGCCAGCAATAAAAGAAATCCAAACCAATAATAGCGCGCTGACGGTAATGCAACCTTCAAAAACAGAGTCCCTTTTAGAGGCTGCGCTCGGCATGAATGTCTTGAGAGCTATAGTCTGTAGCAGCGTTGCGCCTATGATAGTAACCATAAAAGCGACAAGAGCAATAACAACAAAAGCCCGCCACTTTGGTTGTGAGAATACCTTCTCAAGGAAAGCGGTTAGTAAGACTATCGCGCCCGTAGATAAAGTAGTTAGGTGCTTCAGATAATCAAGCGCATGTTTTACCCATTCTATTTGATAAGTTTGTAGAGGATGCATTAGCCAGCCCGCTTCTTCGTCGTCTTTGGTTTGGTCTTGGCGGGCTTAGGTGGCGGAGGCGTGTCGAGCAAGGCAGCCAAAGCATCTTCAAACTGCAAGGGGTGAAGGCTTAGCTTACCCGCCCGTTTCGCTGTCGCCGGAGCTTTCTGTTTCTGGCTTTGTTTTTTTGCTTTCATCGTCCTTCTTTGCCATCGTCACCGCGCGCAAGAGGCTCATCTGCTTATTTGACGCTGCGGGTGTCACAATTCTCAGGCCGTCAATGCAAGCGTGGCCGTTCAAGCGAATCATATCGCTCGCTTTTTTAGTCGGGCCAGCACCGTCTAGTGCATGAACCTCATCTGCCTCATAGATAATTGCTGTTGCCAAATGAATAGAGTCCGGCGTGGCGATTTTAATTCCTTCCTTAAAGAAGCAATCCCTAATCTGACTACTCTTTCGGCCTACTCGCTGGTCATGAACCACCATCTTTACGTTTCGTCGCTTAAATACAGCTTCCCATTTTGCTAAAGCCTCGGCAGACATGCGGCTTTGTAAGACTTCAGTATCAGTAACGACAGAGGTAATCAAAATAACTTGGTTGTTGTGGACTTGCCGTACAGTCGCTTCAATGCCATCAACAATATCAGCACCCCATGGCTCATCTTTGAGCCATGCGAAGAAGACAGAGGTGTCCCAATAAATTACCTTTTTACCAACCCTCATCACGTATCGCTCGAACAAACTCCACAGAACTCAATTCGCCCGTGGCGTTAGGTGCAACGCCACGCAAGTCAAACAGAGTCGGGAGTTCATCATCTGGTGGAAGAATGTCGAGGTCGGACACATTCATAGCGTAAGGAAAGTTGCTCCACTTCTTGTATCTAAGTTCTCCGTACACCTCAACGTGGGAGTCAATGGCGGTCTTCACTTTTTCCTTCAATCTCTTGGGAAAGTTACAGACAATCTTTTTTGCTCCGATTATAGGATAGATATGAAAGATATTTGTATTGTGCAGATTCAACCATTCCAGCATACCAGCCATAGAGCCTTCTACTAACTCATCAGGGCCAATAATCTCACTTACTTTATTCTCGAATTTTTTATCAATAGCTACTTTGTTGCGCTTAGTGCTGGACAGCGTAATGCCTGTTACATGCTTGTCGAGCATAGTGCCCAAGTCACGATAAGCCTCAAGTGCCGTAAGGTCGAAGTCTTCGGGCGCATCGTTCTTCTTGTTAATCATGTAGAGCGTGCTGAAGAACTTCTTTACCGTGGTCTTGGCTACCTCTCTCCCTTCTTCCGGCTTTAATGGAGTAGGCTCAAGAGTGACAGATAGAGGGCTGGAATGAGTCACATTTACTACCCTATAGTAAAGTTCAGGCTCATCCCTGCCTGTAATTGTTCTCTCTGTTTGCTTCAGTGCGCTCTTGACCGCTTGCAGTTGTTTTATGAGTTCAGAAAGACGCAGATGCCCGTCGTCTTCGGGCGCACCTATAAGTTCCATGGTGATGCGTTCGCCCTGCCGCACAACTGTGCGGCGACGGCGTTTCGGGGCGGCAGTCCCTAAAAAGTTCTCTGGCATTGCTGCTCCCTTCCTTACTCCCTGTCCGATGAGTCCCGATACATCAGTCTCTTTCCTTCAAAGCCCCTAATCGCCTGCACGGTGCGCTCACCGTCTGCAATCTTGCGATTATTGAATCTGAAATCGAATTCGGAAAGATAACGATGCAAGTGCAACTTGCTGACGTGATGATATGTGCCAATGATGCCGCGCTTTAGTAATGCATGAACGCTCTCAGAGGTGTTTACGTGCGCATCGCCGCGCACGTATTCGCCGCGCTTGTAATTGACACTCTCGTGTCCCGCAAACTCAACTTGCGCGAAAGAGTAAGAAGGGCTTTCGTCGGTCATAATCTGCGCTGTCGGGACAATGCAATCCTTCATTGCCGTTTTTAAGTTCTCACCCGTTACATCTTGCATATACATCATCTTCACACGACCACTACGCTCAACTAAGGTAACAACCGGAGCTTTGCCGACCATGCCGCGCCCTTTGATTTTCTCTTTGCGAACGCTCGCGTGCATGTTCTTGGCTTTCCCTCCGACATAGGTTTCGTCAACTTCAACGATGCCGGATAGCTTGTTAGCAAAAGAGCCTTGTTCCATCGCGTAACGGATGCGATGCGCCATGAACCACGCAGACTTGTAAGACTTTAGGTCGAGCATCCGCATCAACTGATGCGCGCTCATTCCTTTTTTAGAAGAACAGAGAAGATGAATTGCAAGCAGCCATTTACTAAGAGGGATATGGCTGTCTTCAAAGATAGTGCCAACAGTAACGGTGAACTGCTTACGACAAGACTTGCACTTTAAGACGCCCTTACGAACGGGGCGCGTAGATTCTACTCTAGGAGTGAGGCGATAGGCTACAGTAGATTTGCAGCGAGGGCACACAGGGCCATCGGGCCAACGCATAGCTTCTAAGAACGCGCGTGCCGCATCGTCATCGCTAAGATGCTTTCCTAAAGTCGCTAAGTTGAGTGTGTTGCTCATGTTCGCTCTCTTCATCCCGTTTATAATACAATGTCTCGACTGCGGAACAAAGATAGCACGGGCAGTTTGGGTTTGTCAAGTGCATAAGTCCCTACTTTCGGATACTCCTTCTTTCGCATGGCTGCTTCCTTCGAGTGGTTGTGCGTGTGATAAAGCACGAAACATTTACGAGTTCGCAAATTTTGCTAAACGCTCACCCGCCTGTTTTTGAACTTTACGGCGAAGCATCGGCGTCCAGCCTAAGAGAACTCCGACCGGCCCCAACGCCATCGAACTCCACTTCCAAAAATCGAAAGCGTCTGTGTGTTTGATGATCTTCCCGTCCTGAAACTCGAACTCAGCCTTAATCTTGTTATGAACCCGCCGCCCGGTAGCAGAAAAATCATACGAAGCTTCCCAACTGGCTCTCCCCGTCTGATCGTTCGCCTGCACACCGGCAAATGTGAGTTCAAAGTTTTTGGCTTGTGCACATAACATCCTCCACATGTCACCCGCCCCGGAGCCGTTTAAAACGGGGAAGACCGGATCGGAAAAACGGATGTCTGGATGGTAGCAACGCACCATCGCCTCTGCGTCCAGTTTTTGAAAGGATGTGTAGAAGTTTTCGATCAGCTCTTCGTTTGTGTGCATTCGCCTCCCCTCATCTACAGAAAGCTCAGGCAGAATCAAACCTGCTCAGATAGGCTCTCAGCGCATTCGACGAAGTTTCTTGAGAGATAAATCCAATATAATTGTCCGGTCTTAACAGCACGTTAAAAGATTTGTCTGTGCCGAAAGTTTCCGTCACTTGCGGGTCAAGCGAGATGGCGTGGAAATCAACTAATTCGGCGTACCGGCTTTCGAGTTCCGTTTTCAACGCTTCAAAATCTTCCTGTGCATTTGAGAAAACAAGTAAATGAAATTTCGGTTGATGCAGTCTGTCATATATGCTTTTGCCGTCAACTTGGAAATACGGCATTCGATCTCCGGCTTTGACTTTGAAATTTTCATCGCCCGCATGGCCGCTCAATGAGCTATGCCGGTAATTGATTCCGATCTGCGAAATCAGCGGGAAGACGAAATGTTTGACCGCATCGAAATTGAGTATATATTTTGCCACGGACGGCAAGACATTCGTGCGAAGAAATGACAGAAACCACTCCGAGCCTGCGGCGAACTGAAAAATCCGGTCGGTCGTTTGCAAAAGATGCCTGGCGTTTTCGAGCCGTTCTTCGTTATAAGTCTCAAGCAGTTTTTCGTCGGCTTCGCCCTTCAAAGCCAGAGCCATTTTCCACGCGAGATTATAGCCGTCTTGAATCCCTGTGTTCATTCCCTGCGCTCCGGCGGGCGAGTGTATGTGCGCCGCGTCTCCAGCTAAGAAACATCTGCCTTCGTGGAATTGACTGACATGGCGCGTGTGGACTTTGTACGTTGAGAACCATTCGACATCGTGAATATCCAGTTCGAGCTTTGCCTGTTCCTTGATTCGCTCTTCGATTTCTTCATACAAAATATCGCCTTCGTCTTTGGCAAACTCTTCGGGGAAAATGCCGACGATGCGGTAACGCTTTTCGCCTTTGAGCGGAAAGAAAAGAAGAAATGAATCCTTCGACAAACAGACGTGCAAGGCATCGTGGCTCAGAGTCCAATCAACATGCGCGTCGGCGACATAAAACATGCGCTCAAACGTGCTTCCTTCAAATTCGAGGCCGAGCGCGTGCCTGACAGGACTTTTCGCGCCGTCACAGCCGACCAGATATTTAGCTTCAATGATACGAGTCGCGCCGTCTGCGGTTTTCACACGCGCCGTCACGCCCGCTTCGGTTTGCGAGAAATTTTCGAGCACGGTTTTCCAGAGAACATCTTTGCCGTGGCTTTGCAGATATTCGTAAAGAAGTTTCTCGTTCTTGCTTTGCTCCAACATGAGCACATATGGAAAGGCGCTCAAGCCCTCTCCGATGTTCGACAAATTAAATTCGCTGCGCACTTCGCCTTCCGCGACGAGACGAACTTTTCCGGTAATCGCGCCCCGCTCGACTGCTTTTTGCGCAAGGCCAAGCTGCTCGTAAATCTCAAGCGTTCGCGCCTGCACGCCGATGGCTTTGGAATACGGCGTCACGCTTTCGTTCTTCTCGATGACGACAAAATCAATGCCATGTCTGGCTAACTGGCAAGCCAGCGAAAGACCTGTCGGCCCCGCCCCGATAATAATTACGTCCGCTCTGGTTGTGGTTTCCATATGGCTTGTTAAATGATCCGGTGCGATTTCAGCTTGAAGGTTCCGGCGTCAGCCGCCGTTTGCGGTTGATTGCTCTTTGTCGAGCAACATCTTTTTGCGGTCAACGCCCCAGCGATAACCGCTCAGACTGCCGTTCGCGCCGACGACGCGATGACACGGATTGCCCAGCGCAACCGGATTGGCCGCACAGGCGCGGGCGACGGCGCGAACCGCTTTGGCGTTGCCGATTCGTTCGGCGATTTCTTTGTAGGAACGAGTTTCGCCGTAAGGAATCCGCCGCAGCTCCGTCCAGACTTGCAGTTGAAAGGCCGTCGCCTGCAAATCGAGCGGCAATTCCAGCGTTCGCTGCTGCCCGTCCAGATGTTCGACAATCGCTCTCACATAATTCTGCAAATTATCATCGTCCGGCTGAATCTCTGCGGCTGGAAATTCTTCAGCTAAGTTTGCCGTCAATTGCCCGGTTGTTTCGCCGAAGGCGACGGCGCAAACGCCTTTGTCGGTGGCCGCGACGAGCAGTTTGCCGAGACTCGTGTCCGCCGTCACAAAGCTGATTTTGAGATTCGCGCCGCCTTTGCGATATGTCGCCGGAGTCATGCCCAAATTCTGCTTTGCCTTTTCGTAAAGCGCGCGGCTCGAACCAAAGCCGCTTTCATACATCGCCGTCGTCACGTCCGATTGCCGAACCTGTTTTTTGAAATTATTTAATCGTTGCGCATCAGCAAACTCTTTCGGCGAGACACCGAACGTCTGCTTGAAGACGCGCTGTAAATGCGACGTGCTGACGTTTAATTCCGCCGCCAGAATCTCCAAAGAGATTTCTTCGTCCAGACTGCCTTCGATGAGCTTGCACGTTTGAATGACGAGTTCGGCATTTGCGCTGCGTGTGCTTTCCGCCTGCGGACGACATCGCAAACAAGCACGAAAACCAGCGCGTTCGGCATCCGCGCAAGAGGCAAAGAACGTCGTGTGCTCACGTTTCGGACGGCGTGCCGCGCACGAGGGCTTGCAATATATCCCCGTCGAGCTGACGCCAAAGAAAAACGCTCCGTCAAACTCCGAATTTTTGGTCTGGACGATACGCCAACGCCATTCGTTGAGCTGTATCTGCGTTGAATTTACTCTTGTCATCATAAGAATCATTTTACGCAAACAGTGGGAAGCGTTCTATCCGATTATTGCTTTCAAATTTATTTTTTTCAAACTTCAAGCCCGGTAGGGGCGCAATGTAATAGCCTGTAGCGCCGCTTCATGTAGCGTGATCATCCGATGAGGATATATGCCGCTATTTTCTCAAGCAGCTCATCGCAAAAGCAAGGCTCTTCCAGATAATCCACGCATCCCGCCAGAAGAGCTTTGTCCCGCATCTCTTCCTTAGCACACGCCGAATTCATGATGATGGGTATATGCCGTAGGCTTCTGCGACGACGAATCAGCTTTGTCGCCGTCAGCCCGTTCATCACGGGCATCAGATAGTTCATGAGGATTAAACGTGGACGTTCGCGGATAGCTGCCTCAACTCCCTCAGCCCCGTCCATGGCCTCGACAACTCTGTAGCCCATGTGTTCCAGATAGAATCTCTTGAAGTCTCTCATGGACGGCTCGTCATCAATAATGAGAATCAGATAGCGAGCGTCCGCACATTCAGAGTCGCCGCTCGCACTCACACGCTTCACGCGTTTGGCTCGTTTGACCTGAGAGTTTGTCTTCTTCTTTTCCGCCATCGACATTTAATCGAAAGAAGCGAGCCGGATCGTCGTCGCGCCCGCTTCTCGCGTGCGAGCCTGCCGGTTAAATCACGGTGCTCGCCATCTGAAAGAGTGCGTCAAAAGCACATGGGGCTTTATCTATAATATCCCATCTCATACATCTGCCTGGACTTTACAAACAACTCATAATTACTCGCAATCCTGCCTGACGTTTTTTCGGCGCTGTAAGCGTCTCCCCCTTCGCGGCTTTTATTGTCCTCTTGTCCCACGCGGCATGAATAGTTCATACTCGGCGCGGGTCAACCCCTGTGTCGAGCGTTTAAGATTATGGGACATCAGACGCGAATAATGTACATAGAGTACAAGGGAGACGGGATTGTAGGCCCGGCTAAAATAGGGATGCTCACATTCTCGAAGACCGGCAAATCCCTGCACTACGGTGGTCGCACGTTCGCATCATTATCCGGGTATGGGTTCAAAGCAAATTATTACGACGTTGAGCCGAAAGAACATTATTGGATTTCGGGCTGCAAGAAAGATGGCACGGATGCTCTCTATTCTACGACAGTTGAAATTGATGATGATGTGAGAGAGGAATACTGGACGCGAATGCGAAACAGACCGGACTTGTTAAAAACAGCGGCTTTCAAGTATCGAGGCAATTTTTCGAAATGATGAGGAAGTAACATGCGCTATTGGGCTTTAGCTTTACTGATGATCTCTATATTTTGTTTCGCTGTCCCGGGGCTGGCTCAGAAAAAGATTTTGAGGCTGGAGGACTTGCAGGATTTCTCGGAAATTGAGATCACCATCCTACACAACGAGCTGAGATTGCCACAGTCCTATCCGATTACTCTGGTTAAGTCTAAAGCCGCTCCTCCCGGCGATCCACTGAAAATATATATACGCACGATTCACTCCGATGACGTTCGCAAAGAGTTTTCCAAATGGGTGCAGAAATGGGATAAGAAGGACGCCTCCGACTACGGAGCGCTGAAGGTTGTGCTCTGGGACTCGCAGGCCGATTTGATTCTGGTGCAGTATAAATTCCCCCTCCCCGATGAGGCATTCAATCAGGGCATCCAATCCGGCCAAATTCTAAGCTCCAATCCAGACCCGATATACAGCTATATCATATTGCGCAAGGAGGCGGGCATGGAGATAGTGTGGCGGAATTTTGCATGGTCTGGCAGGACAAATCCCCCGGCTCTTTCACTTAAACTGGAGAGCGCGCTCAAAGGCTTGTTGAAAGAGCGCGCAAAGGTCAAAAGCAAATAGGTCGGACGAAAAAGCAGTGTCAAAAATTTGAGAACCGGAAGAGGACAAGCAATGCGGTTTTTTGAGCTTAAGTTTCTTCGGTTGAGCTTCAGCGTCGTGACGGTCTGCCTCGCTTGTATGCTGATCTCATGTAAATCTCAGCCAACGGAGGAACGGAACGAAGCTGCTGATAAGCAGTCAGCCGTAAATCTCATCGCGCAGGCCGACCAGCTCTACGCGCAACGTGAAGATTTAGCACGCGCGCGGGAAGCGGTGGTTCAAGCGAGAGAGGCGCACACGCTCGACTTCAATAATTACGATGCGGCATGGCGTGTGGCGAAGTTTGATTATTATGTGGCGACGCATACGACCAATGACGCAGAGCGCGACAAGGCATTTCGTGAAGGCATCGACCAAGGTAAAAACGCAGTCAAGCTACAGGCCGGCAAACCGGAGGGCCATTTCTGGCTGGGCGCTAACTACGGCGGCAGCGCAGAGACAGGCACGCTGGCAGGCATGGCAACTGTAGAGGACATCCGTCATGAAATGGAAACGGTCATCCGGCTGGATGAGGCTTTCCAGAACGGCAGCCCTTACATGGTGCTCGGACTGGTCGACCTTAAAGCTCCGAAGCTGCTTGGCGGCGATCCCGAAAAGGCTGTGAGCGAAATGGAAAAGGGCTTGCGATTCGGAGCAACGAATGCATTCCTGCGCCTGCATCTGGCCGAAGCTTACATCGCGGTCAAACAGAATGATGACGCGCGCAGGCAGCTTGATGCCATCATCAGCATGACGCCCGATCCAAACTATCTGCCGGAATATAAAGAGGCCGTCGCGGAAGCTCATAAACTGCTGGATAAAGGCTTATGAGCCGGAAAGCATAGCTCATACGCGCTATTGAGCTTCGCTATTTCAGGCCTTGAGCCGCATCCCATGAACCTTGAAGTTTTCGCGTGTAGACTACCTGCCCGATATGATAAGCATTGTGAATCGTGAGCTGAGCTAAGAACGCGTACCATGAATCCCCCGCATCCTTGAAAGCTTCCTGTGCGAGTTTCTCTTCGCTTGCATTTCTCAGCTCATTTTCCAACTCGCCGAGCGCTTCATCAAGCCGCTTGACTGCGGACTCCCACGCTTGACCGTCTCCTGTTTCCGGGTCGAATGTAGCGCTGATTTCGCCCTCCATTTTCGGCGGCTCGATCCCTTTGAGCCTCATCAGCCAGCGTTCATTCCAGAAAGTCAGATGGTTGACGAGTTGCCATATCGAATGGTTTTCGCTTCCGTCTCGCCATGCTGCCTGCTGAGGCGAGAGGCCGTCCAGCGCATTGCTGAGTGAAACGAACCACGCCTTCTGATTGCGGCAGGCAGCCATTTGTTCGAGCAGCAACTCTTTTTGTGTCATGTGAGCCATACTTTATGAAAATACTGTGCCGCCTGCAAGAGCATAAGTCACGCGCTTGTGGCATACCGCTCGCAGTCCATTCCACAGCTCAATGTGCCTTGAGCGCGTTTCGCCTGAAATATCTCGCTTGAAGAGGAATGTTTTATTCTCTTTTAGCCGTCAACACATGTCAGTCCCTTTTGCTGTCAATCTGATTTGAGAGGCGGTCACTTGAACGTTTTTCTATCAGGCTGACCACTTCGCGCTGGCGGGAATTTCCCTCACATCCCCGGTTTACTGGCAAATTCTTCAGTTTTCGTTCCGTAGGTGAGTGGCACGCTACTCGCTAAACCAGTGATAGGCTGAGAACTATTCAAGCCTGCCCTTCTCACTTAATCCAGCATCAAGCAGTCAGTGAAGTTTCAACAAAAGGCGCATGGCAATTCTGTGAATAGACAAGATTATACAAGGCCATTCATGCGAATCATAGGCGTGTTCGGCGCGGTCGTTTGCACATACTGCATCTTCCGATTCTCTATTGCGCAGGTTGATTTTCGTTTTCTCATACTGGTTGCTGCCACGCTCTGCCTCGGTTCACGCATCGGCATTCAATTCTCTCAACATAGAATCCAGATCACGGTTTCCGATTGCTTTATCTTCCTCGCGCTACTGCTTTATGGCACAGAGGCTGCGGTACTGCTGGCAGCCGCAGAGGCGTTCTGTTCATCCCTACGCTTCTGCAAACTCTGGTTCACCAGATTCTTTAATGCCGGACTGCTCGCCGTCTCAACCTTCATCGCGGCCAGCATCGCGAGCTATTATTTCGGGCCTCTGACCGAGTTGGGGCGCGGAGAATTCTCCGGTAACTTCATCGCAGCCATCTGTCTCATAGGATGTCTGCAATTTCTGGTTAACACAGGTCTCGCCGCGTGCCGCGAAGCATTCAAGCGCGACCTGCCTTTCCTGCAAATATGGAAAGCGCATTTCCTCTGGATGTCTGTCAGCTACTTTGCGGGGGCTTCGGCGGCGGGCATTACCGTCAAGCTGATTAACGGAAACGGTTTTTACGCTTTTATGGCGATGATTCCGATTGTCTTCATCCTCAACTTCACTTATCAATCGTATCGCAAGCAACTGCACGCCACGATGATTCAGGTCGAGCAGGCAGAGCGTCACACAGAAGAGCAGAGAGCCATCAGTCAGGCGCTCAGACAGAGCGAAGAACATTTTCGCAGCGCCTTCGATTATGCAGCCGTCGGCATGGCTCTGGTCGGCACGGACGGACGCTGGCTGAGCGTCAATCGCTCTCTCTGTAAGCTGGTCGGATATTCCGAGCCTGAGCTTCTCCAGACGAACTTTCAGTCAATCACGCACCCGGACGACCTCGGCGCGAACCTTGCCGATATGTACCAGATGCTGGAAGGCACGCTGGTCACGAGCACCAGAGAGAAACGCTACATACACAAAGACGGCCATGTGGTCTGGGCTACCGTGAGTGCGTCGAGCGTCTTCGATGAACAGAGCAAGCCGTTGCACTTCATCTTGCAGGCGCAGGACATCACAGAGCGCAAGCAGGCAGAAGAACAGCTTCATCACGCAGCCTTCTATGATTCGTTGACCGGGCTGCCCAACCGCGCGCTATTTACAGACCACCTGCAACTGGCCGTCAGCCGCGCAAAGCAGCATCCGGACCATCTCTTCGGAGTTCTCTTTCTGGACATAGACCGCTTCAAAAATGTTAACGATAGTCTGGGACACGCCGTCGGGGATCAACTGCTCAAGGCAGTCGCCGGACGGCTTGAGCGTTGCATCAGGCCGGAGGACACCGTGTCACGCTTCGGCGGCGATGAGTTTGCCATCCTCCTCAACGGTATGAACTATTCCGCTGATGCGCTCGCGATAGCGGAGCGCATCTTACGCGAAATCGAATCGCCGTTTAAGCTTAGCGGCTATGAAGTATTCACGAGTACCAGTATCGGCATTGCGCTCTCGACTATCGGATACAACAATCCCGAAGAGATATTGCGTGATGCGGACACAGCCATGTACCGCGCCAAGGCGCAGGGCAAGGGGCGTTACGAGGTGTTCGACAAGGTGATGCACGCACGCGCCATCTCACGCTTACAGTTAGAGAGCGATCTGCGTCACGCCCTTGAGCGAAATGAGTTCGAGGTCTATTACCAGCCGATCATGAAGATGGAAGCCGCCACCATCTCAGGCTTCGAGGCGCTTATACGCTGGCGACATCCTGAGCGCGGTCTCGTCTCACCGATGGATTTCATCCCCGTCGCGGAGGATACGGAACTGATCATTCCTATCGGCCACTGGGTCTTGCACGAAGCCTGCCGGCAGGTGCGTGAATGGCAGATGGCCTTCCCGCTCGCAGAGCCTCTCACGATCAGCGTCAACCTTTCCGGCAAACAGTTCAAACAACCAGACCTTGTCGGACAGGTCAAACAGGTTCTCTATCAAACCGGCCTCGACCCGCGCTGCCTCCGTTTAGAGATTACGGAGAGCATGGTCATGGAGGACGCGGAAGCAGCGACGGCCATGCTCAGACAGTTGAGGTCGCTCGACGTGCAGTTAAGCATAGACGATTTCGGCACGGGCTATTCAAGCCTCAGCTATCTGCATCGCTTCCCGATCAATATCCTGAAGATAGACAAATCGTTCGTCAATAGAATGGCTGTCGAAGAGGAAAGCATGGGCATCGTCGAGACCATCATCACGCTGGCGTCTAAACTCAAGATGGATGTCGTGGCCGAAGGAATCGAAACCGTTGAGCAGTATGACAAGCTCAAAGCATTGCAGTGCGGTTACGGGCAAGGCTATCTTTTCTCAAGGCCGGTCGAGTCCGTGGCCGCCGAAAAACTGGTCAATGATGAATATCAAAGACGTGCGACGGCGAATCTGACAGGGGAATTATCGCCACCAAAAGACGTTGAGTTATTAAGCGACAGCTATTCGATGTAGCCTGAATCTTCAAGTGAGATATTGCCTCGCCTCGAAAAAATGCGCGGGTTGAAAGCAACCCGCCCTTGCATAGTCCTCATCAACTCTTCTGATATTTGCTCCGACCGGGCATCGAGAATTTTTTGATTGAACTAACGCGTAAATTTTCTCGTTGATAAAAAAAGTTCTTGACAGGCGAGCGCGACATGCTTTATACATGCGCGTTCGCTTTCGCCGGATGCGAGAGCAGTGAAGGAAAAATTTCAATGTTAACGAACCTGACCAATACCAAACAGACAGCGATATGGCAGCCGTGCGCCGCCATGCCCGGTACGGGCTTGTCTGTCTATGGTCTGAGTTCGCCCCGATATAATCCTATTATTGGCGGACAGTCCACGCATAGACAACTCGTCGAAAGCCTCAGGTTTTCGGATCGTCGCCAAGTCCGGTTTTAACGCAGCGGGAGCGGTTTCCCGCTCCCAAATCTCATATAAAAATTAAGGGATTGTAAGTGGAGCGGGTTCGGTTTCCCTGAGAAACCTCAAACCCGCTCTCTTCATTTGTTGTTTGAAAATCGAAGTATCTTTTTGTTTGAGAGATGAAGGCAGCGAGCCTTCTCGCGGATGGACGGCCTGAGTGCTTTGCGAGAGTCCAACAGGTCGCCATCCTCAGTCGAAGTGTGCCCAGAAGTGTGTCTTCGTGTGCTTACCTCACTGCCTTCATCTATTTTTTAACACAAGAATTTTATTTATGCATTCATGTGCATGCATATCAAGCCGCAGCGAAATTTTGTAAATGCGTCTCATCGTGTAGCGGACGCCAAAATGGCTTGGCAGCAGTCCGTAAAACTGTGGCTCGGAAGAGCATGTGGGTTCGACTCCCACCCGTTACACCAGCTTTTTTTCAGTAGGGATGTAAGTTAAAAGGCAAAACTGCCGGTCTCCAAAATCGGTTATCAGAGTTCGAATCTCTGCGTCCCTGCCAATCATTTTATTTTTCATTTTTAGTTCAGAATGGAGGGTTAGCCTCAACTGGCAAGGCTCCGGTCCCGAAAACCGGCGAGCGCTCCGGCGCGTGCGAGTTCGAGTCCCGCACCCTCCGCCAGAAAAGCAGGGATGAAGGCGGAAGGATGAGGGATGAAAAGCATGCTATTCAAACTTGAGCAGCTCAGCTTTACATAAGCGGTTAAGTTTGAGTTGCACCATTCATCTTTGAGAGCCACACTTTCATCCTTCATCCTTCCGCCTTCACCCTTGCTCTTGAACCCGTAGCTCAGCGGAATGAGAGCGCGACTCTGCGAAGGTCGAGGCCGCAAGTTCAAATCTTGCCGGGTTCACCAACATTTTTTCCGGGATCGTCCAACTGGCAGGACTCCTGATTTTGGATCAGGCGATGAGGGTCCGACTCCTTCTCCCGGAGCCAACGATAAATTTCCAATCTCCCGATGTAGCCCAAATGGAGAGGCGACTATCTTAGAAATTCAGGTAGTAGGGTAATAGCGTGTTGCTCAGTTGATCAAGGTTTGAGCCAATCGCGATCAGGCCGCGCCAACTGGCGAGCGTTATTGTAAGCCATATCTAGAGTCAAACATGTTGACGCACGGTAGCACGAGCCGTGATCCTCTACGACCATCGCTAGATCAGCCGTATGAGGGTCACTAATGCACAACGGTAGCAATAGCTGTATGTGTCCGCGGTAGTATTGTGGAATTGCTGTTTTGTAATTTCTTCTTACCCTCTCTTGCGCATTGTCAATTGCTCCCTTGAGGAAGGTTTGAAGCGCATAGTTATTCATAGTTCCATATGGTTCGGGAAATCGTTTTTTATTCTCTGTAATCATATGTTCTTGGATTATGGATTTTGATCACACGCCCGGCAAATCCAAATTAAATTGCGTGAGCCGTATGAAATAATATTCCGTTCAGAACATATTGCGAGAAGTAGATAAATGTGATGTTGTATGCGCTAATTGTCACAGAGACCGGACCCATCAAAGACGCTCAAAGAATCTCCGATAATTCCCTTACTTGAAAATAGTCCTTCCATCGGGACCAACTTCTTCAAACCGCGCGTGTAACCCAACCGGCAGAGGTAGCAGACTTAAAATCTGCAAAGTGTTGAGTTCGAATCTCTCCACGCGCACCAGATTTTTCATGGGGATGAACGCGAAATGGAAAGCGGGCTGACCTTCAATCAGTTGATTTGCGAGTTCGAGTCTCGTCGTCCCTACTAAAAATTTTCCATGTGGGCTGTAGCTCAAACGGCAGAGCGCTGCGCTGTGATCGCAGATGCTGCGAGTTCAAATCTCGTCAGCCCACCCAACAAATTCGATTCAGAGGAGGATACATGATGCCCGAATTCAAAGAAGCGACGGGGGTAATCGTTATGAAAAATTAGACGCTGCCGTGAGCAGCTTAGGAAGGAAGAGTTATGGCCAGGAGCAAGCGTACGCCCTATCATGTACGCACACGCAAATTTCTCAACCGCGACCCGCAGTATCCGGCCTTCATCATCGGCATTGTCGAAGACACCTCCGGCATTCCGGATAATGATGAAGAGCAACGCTGGAACTGGGGAGATGTCGAGCTGGAATTCGGCGACTGTTTTCGTCGCGTCTGCTTTGACTTTCGGATGGACACTCGCCGCGACCGGGCGAACAGTCTCTATAAGATCAACCGCATGGCAGAAGCCATCAACGTTGTGCGTGAAGCAATCGAGAAAGAAGTTATTTCACGTAATGCGCGCCCACGCACGCGCCGCAAGAAAAAAGAGTAGTTCTTTTCATACACGGAACTGTGGCCGAGAGGCTTAGGCACTTCGTCGTCAACGAAGACCACGGCGGTTCGAGTCCGCTCAGTTCCGCCAACCATTTCCGCGTCAGCAGCTAAACCGGCTAAAGCGCCTGTCTCTTAAACAGGGGATTTGTGAGTTCGAATCTCACCTGACGCACCAATGTTTTTTCACAGGGCATAGTGTAGTGGCTTCTCGCATCCGAGTTTTGGAAGCTCGTGGCGTCAGTTCGATTCTGACTGCCCTGACCAATTCAATAAACGCATCGTTGGTCCAGCCCGGTTTTAAGACACGGCATTGCCAGTGCCGGGACATCGGTTCAAATCCGATACGATGCTCCAAACATCAATGCGCCCCCGTAGCTTAACGGAAGAGCGATTCGCTTCGAACGAATCCGGTGCGGGTTCAAATCCTGCCGGGGGTTTTATCCAACAGACACGCGGGAGTGATGTAACCGGTAACATGCGAGACTTCCAATCTCGGCTTGAGGGTTCGATTCCCTTCTCCCGTTCCAAATGTTTCTCAAGCAGGCATCGCCAAGTCGGCTAAGGCACTGGATTGCAAATCCAGCATTCGCCGGTTCGAGTCCGGCTGCCTGCTCCAAACTCTCTTAACTCCAAAACTCTGTGACTCTCTCGCAAGTTGTGTTATTTTTTCATCTAACTGAAAGGAGGTGCCGGGATGGCATTAAACGGTCGAGTGCTATTATTAAATTTCTCATACGAGCCGCTGGGCACCGTCGGAGTGGCGCGTGCGATGTGCCTCAACATCAAAGGCACTGTGTTTGTCGAAGAGTATGACGGCGAGCGCGTGCTGCATTCTCCGTCCGCGACGTTTCGCGTGCCGAGCGTGATTCGCCTGCGCTCTTTTATCAACGTGCGACGACGACGCGAGGCCTCCGGCATGAAGCGGCTCAGAATTTACATGCGCGATAAGTTCCGCTGCCAGTATTGCAGCGAGAAGAAAAACTCTTCGGAACTGACGCTCGATCATATCCTGCCGCGCTCGCGTGGCGGAGACAACTCGCCTGTCAATATCGTCACGGCCTGCGTCGCCTGCAACAACCGCAAGGGCAGCCGCACGCCTGACGAAGCGCGCATGCCCCTGCTCACAACTCAGACAGCCCTGCGCATGAAGCTCGAAAGAGTTGTGCTGTGCCACTATGCCGAAGCAAGGCCGGAGTGGAAGAAATATATTTTCCTATCCCACCCCGACGATGATGTCGCTGTGGACAAAGCACAGATAGCTTGACTCTCATGCACAAGCAGACACTCGTGAAGCGGGAGTTGTTCCCGCTTCACGAGCGTTAGCCCAACCCATCTCAAATCTCAAATCTCAGATTTCAGAATCCAAATCTCGAAATCGTCTCTCAGGTCGGATAGCTGAGATGGATTACGCGTCTGTCTGAAGCACAGAAGAGGTTGGTTCGATTCCAACTCCGACCGCCATCATTTCCGCTTTCACAAAATAACTGTGGCTGACTAACTCAACTGGCTAGAGTGCCTGACTTACATTCAGGAAGTTGTAGGTTCGAGTCCTACGTCGGCCACCAGACTTTTTTTCGGGGCGTGGCTCATCCGGCGCAGAGCGTGACTGCGCCCGGCTCGTGGAGTACAGAGGCGCGGCTGCCTCACGCCCCGACCATATTTCCATTCAGGCGATGAAGCTCAACTGATAAGAGCGCTCGACCCGTAATCGAGCGGTTGAGAGTTTGAATCTCTCCATCGCCTCCAAAAAATTCTCATGTCACTTTTAAATTCACTCGCGGCTCGCGTTCCCGGCAACGGTCTTCTAAACCGTTCCTGTGAAAAGCGCCGGGCGGACAGGCAACATGGGTTCAACTCCCTCGCGGGCTTCCAACATATCTTGATGAAAGTGGCGCTACAAAAATTTTACGGGCCGGTAGCTTAGATGGCAAAGCGGCAGTCCTGCAAACTGTTAGATGAGAGTTCGAATCTCTCCCGGTCCACCAATCATTTTCCTCTTGCGGCGTAGCTCAAATGGACAACAGAGAGCGCTCGTCTTGTAAACGAGATGATACGAGTTCGAGTCTCGTCGCCGCAGCCAGTTTTTCCATTGCGGGAAAGAGTTCTGGGTAGCTCAGCGGTCTCATAAGCCGTTCATTGAGGCAGGTTCGATTCCTGCTCCCGCAACCAATTTTCAAAAGCCTCATCCCACGACTCGCCACGAAGCCGAGACACGAAGAGCAAGGCGGAAGGCTGAAGGATGAAGGATGAAAGTATGATTATTCAAGAAGAGTAATTGCCATTTCATCCTTCATCCTTTCGCCTTTATCCTTGCTCTCGTGTCTTCCCGCCCTTCAGTGGCTATAAGTTTTTGTGGCGTAGCCAAGCGGTAAGGCATCGCACTGTTAATGCGACTATCGAAGGTTCGAATCCTTCCGCCACAGCCAGTTCCCACACGCAGGCCGGTAGCCAAGCGGCTCAAGGCATCCGCCCTTTAAGCGGAGGATCGTCGGTTCGAATCCGACCCGGCCTACCAAAAAAGTTTTCGCGGTGTAGCTCAACGGCAGAGCATTCGCTTGATAAGCGAGCGACGAAAGTTCGACTCTTTCCGCCGCGATTAAATTTCTCAGATGGACGTGTAGCTTAATTGGTAAAGACCCAGTCTTATAAACTGGCAAAGCCGTCGCCCGATTAGCGACTGTTGAGAGTTCGAGTCTCTCCAAGTCCACCAAATATTTTTCCATCATCTCTTGCGGGATAGCGTAAACGGCAACGCGCCACACTCTGAATGTGGAAATTGAAGGTTCGACTCCTTCTCCCGCAGCCAATCCTTTTTCAATAGCTCCTCTCTCAAACATCAAGATGCTTCGATTTTGAAATGATCAGAGACTCAACTTCTCTACCGATTTCGGAATGCCGAATCGTTTGTCCGAAAAGGAGGTAGCCGAAAAATGGCTAACAAGAATTTATTCAAGTCGCTCAAGGGAAAGTTCGTTCCTGCGACTGACGCACTCAACGAAGCGGGCGCGCACGCATACGCTCTAACGCCGAAGCAGATGCTGGCGCAGTATGCTGCGACCGGCTGCCTGAGCAAGACGTTTTACGCGAGCGCGGATGAGCAACTGACGAAGGTGCTTGAGCTGTGCGCGAGTGTTGAAGCTGGCTTCATCGCGCGCACTGCCCTCTTCTGCCGCGAGCGCGGATTGATGAAGGACATGCCCGCTCTGCTCTGCGCAGTGCTCTCGGTTAAGGATCGCGAACTGCTCGCGAGAATCTTTCCGCGCGTGATTGATAACGGCAGGATGCTGCGCAACTTTGTGCAGATCATGCGTTCGGGCGCGGTCGGGCGTAAATCTCTGGGCACGCTGCCGAAGAGACTCGTGCGCGAGTGGCTCGAAGCTCGCGGTGACGAAGCTCTGTTCAGAGACAGCGTCGGGCAGAGTCCTTCGCTGGCGGATATCGTCAAGATGGTTCACCCGAAGCCAGTTGGCGTAAACCGTGAAGCGCTCTACGGCTATCTCATAGGCCGCCAGCATGACGCATTTGCGCTGCCCGAAACGGTTCGCAAGTTCGAGGCGTTCAAGGCGGGCGATTCTCTTGACGTGCCGGATGTGCCGTTCCAGATGTTGACGGCTCTGCCTCTGAGCACGAAGGAGTGGACGGCGATTGCGCGTCGCGCGCCATGGCAGATGACGCGCATGAACCTCAAGACGTTCGCGCGTCACGGCGTTTTCAATGAGCCGGGATTGTCCGAGCTGATCGCTGAACGCCTGCGCAATCCTGAGCTGGTTCGCAAGGCGCGTGTGATGCCTTATCAGTTGATGATGACATACACGATGGCTGTGGCGGATGCGTCTGTGCCGCAAGTCGTGTGCGAAGCGTTGCAGGATGCGATGGATGTCGCGCTGGTCAACGTGCCGTTGATCGAAGGAAAGGTTTACGTCTTCCCTGACATCTCCGGCTCGATGCACTCGCCCGCGACGGGTTATCGCGTGGGCGCGACGACAAGCGTGCGCTGCATTGATATAGCCGCGCTCGTGGCGGCTGCGATCCTGCGCAAGAATCCGCAGGCCGAAGTCATCCCGTTCGAGGACAAGGCGGTTGAGCTTCGTCTCAATCCGCGCGACAGCGTGATGACCAACGCGCAGAAGCTCGCGCAGCTTCCGGCAGGCGGAACGAATTGCAGCGCACCGCTCGCGCTCTTGAACCAGCGCGGGGCACGCGGCGACCTCGTTGTCTACGTCTCGGATAACGAGTCGTGGGTGGACGCGCCGCAGCACGGTCGCTTCGGCGGCAGCCGCACGGAAACGATGACGCAGTGGACTCGTTTTCGCGCGCGTAACCCGCAGGCTCGTCTGGTCTGTCTGGACATACAGCCTTACGGCACGACGCAGGCAACAGAGCGCGAAGACGTTCTCAACATCGGCGGATTTTCCGATCAGGTGTTTGAACTCATCGCACAGTTTGCGTCTGGCCGTCTCAGCGGCGATCACTGGGTCGGGGTTATCGAAGCGGTGAAGCTGGAAGAGCAGGGATGAAGGCGGAAGGATGAAGGATGAAAGAAAAGCTATCAAGCCTGACTAGCTCAAGCATAAGCTGAACGACACAGCTTTGAATAGCATGCCTTTCATCCTTCCGCCTTCATCCTTCCGCCTTGCTCTTGGCCGAATGCTGTCGTGACTACATCACTACAACTGATACATGTCTCGACAAATTACTTGTCGGCCTACACTTCGTTTCGCTCTTTTAAGCTCTGGAAAATTGGCGAATGCTGGCGCGGAGTACATTGGTATAGCGGGTTCGATCCCCGCCTCGCTCGATTGAACAAGTCGAACGAGAACTCTCACCGATCTTGTCGCCAGATAAGAAGTCAGGAGTCAAGAGTCTGGAGTCTAAAGTCTTAAAGCTTTTGACTCCAGACTCCTGACTCCTGACTTCAGACTGTTTTTGCGGCGAATGCAGATGTGACTACATCCCTTCCACGGACGAGGTTCCGGGTTCGAGTCCCGGCGGCTTAGATTTTTTGGGCCGTAGCTCAATTGGCAGAGCGCGTAAAGTTGTCTCATCAATCCTTGTCGTCGCTTAAATTATTTTAGCGGAGTCAGTCATCATGCCTGTTTGTGAAGTTGAGACCGTGAGCTTTTGTTCCGCCGCGGAAGTCTTGAATCTAGTACATAGATTCGAGTTCTGCACGCTGCCGCGTGAAGAGTGGACGCATCGCGCACACCTGACGGTCGCGCTCTGGCATTGTCTGCGCCATTCTTTTGAGGAAGCGACGCGGCTCGTGCGCGACGGCATTAAGAAGTACAACGCTTCGCACGGCATCACTCAGACTCGCACGAGCGGTTATCACGAGACGATGACGCTCTTCTGGCTACGCATCGTGCGCAAGCATCTGTCCGAAGTCTCGCCCTTAGATTTCACGCTCACGGCTCTCGCCAACGGCCTCGTCGAGCGTTACAGCGATAAGAGTTTGCCGTTCGCGTATTACACGCGCGAGCTGATTCTTTCATGTGAAGCGCGCGCGAATTGGGTCGAGCCTGATTTGAAAGAACTTAACTAATGTGAGTTCGATATATCAGTTTTCCATGTCTGCCAAGCGGCAAATGAATCCCCATCCGCCGCCGAGTTCGCTGACCGCCAGCATCAGCTCATTGCGTCCCTTCTTTAACGGAAGGTAGACGACATCATTTTCCGGGTTGACGATGCCGAGGAACGCTGGGTCGCGGAAATTCTGCGCGCTGCGGCCACGGAAGAGAATCTTGCCATTGAGGAACACGCTGACATCGTCGCTATATCCGAGGTAAAGCTTTTTCACCTGATCGCGGTCGGAATCAATGCTGGTGCGCGCATACACGACCTTCATCCCCGGCTGTGGTTCAAGGCGTTTCGAAAAGTCGTTCGCAAACGTGACTCTCGGATGCGGGGCTTCGCGATAACGATAGATGACTACAAAGCCCGGCGGCTCCGCTTCCACCTCCTGCCAACGTATAGCATCGCTCTCGGAGGACGGAAGCGGACGCTCCAGATTACGTGCGAGCGCATCGTATGAAGGCGACATGCTCCACTTGGTCAGAGTGCCCGGCGACATCGGCGGCAAGTGTCGCTCCCAAGCCGCATCGGGCGTTGTCCGTATTTCGAAATTCGAGAAATAGGTTGCGCCCGTCAGGACGGCCATCGCCACCTGACCTTTCTGAACGCCGCTTTTCAGATCGTTCATCACGAGCGCGGGTTTATCCATGTCCTTGACAAAGAGCTTTGCCTGCGCCCCAGACACCTCCAGGCGCAGGTGGAACCAGACATCTTTCGGAATATCGACCGCTCCGGTGAAGCCTGTTCCATTATAGATTTGCCAGTTAAGGCCGGTGTTGAGAACCGGCGTGTACTGCATGGCGTCTGGAAGGCCGGACTTGTGCTGGCGTAGATAAACCCATTCGGCGTTCGCGCCGTCACCCGAGATACGAAACTGAACACCGAAGAACCCACGGCTCGCGGGCGTTGCGATATCCATATCGACAACGCCGTCGCGCATTTCAAAGTCTTTCAAAACCGCCGCTCCACCATCAAGGAAGAGGCACTTACGGCCTTGATATTCAGCCGCCTTGGCTTCTCCTTGCAGTTCCCAGCGCGCGGAGTCTGCGGGAACGGAGAGCGTCTGCGGCGTCTGCGGTGCCTGCAAACGCGAGGGCGACTCAAAGAGCATCATGTGCGTCGCCGCGTAGGTATTTGGCGCAATCGAAAAATTGAGACCAATCAGCGTCGCCGCAAACCACGCTCCGACCGCAACAGAACCCGAAAGACAAATCACTTTTCTTCGTGTCATCATTTGTTTGGTTTAACCTTCCACTTGCTTTACGCTCCGCCGACAGTCGCTTCAGAGACGAGCAGCGTGGGCGCGGCTGAGCCGCCGAACTTGAAGCTCAGGTCATTGCCGACCGCCGTGATGTTCTTCATAACTTTTAAGAGATTTCCGGCGAGAGTTATCTCCTGCACGGGATAGGTCAGCTCGCCGTTCTCTATCCAGAAGCCGTTCGCGCCCTGCGAGATGTCGCCCGTCACGCCGTTAAAGCCGAAGCCGAACAGCGAGGTCACATAGAGACCGCTTTTGACGCTCTTAATCATCTGCTTCGGGTTGCTTGCTCCCGACTTGATGTAGAGGTTGGTCGAGCCTACGCCCGGCAGCGATTGATAACTGCGCGCGGCATTGCCCGTCGGCTTCAGATTGAGCCTGCGCGCGGCATAAGAATCACAGACGTAATTCTTCAAGACGCCGTTCTCAACGACAGTGACCTGCGAACTCTTGACGCCTTCGGCATCGAACGGCCTTGAGCCGGGGCCGTCCGCCATCGTCGCGTCGTCAACAATCGTGACGAGCGGCGAAGCGATGTCCTTGCCCATCTGATCCACCAGAAAAGACGACTTGCGATAGATGCTGCGACCCGAAGCCGCGCCGAAGACCCAGCCGACGAGTTGTCCCGCAACGAGACGATCAATCACGACCGGCACGGTTTGAGATTTGACCTTTTTGCCGCCGAGCTTACGCAAGGCGCGTCGCGCCGCTTCCTCTCCAACGGACTTCGCGGAGTCAAGCTTGTTGACGTAGTGATTAAAGGTGAACCAGCCGTCCGTCTGTTTCACGTCGTTCTCTTCCGCCACGAGTTGCACGGAGAGACTGGCGGAAGTCGAGGGATACTGCCCGACGAAGCCGTCGGAATTTGCCAGCGTCAATTGACTCGTGCTGTCGAACCAGCTCGTGCCGCGTGCGTTGGTAATACGCTTGTCATAATTTCTGCCTGCGGCCTCCGCTTCCCTCGACATCTCGATTTTTTTCTCAGGCGAGAGCTTTGAGAGCGAGTCATCAAAGAGCAGCAGCTTGCCTTCGTAAATTCCCAGATACTCTTTCGGCGCGAGGCCGTTGTATTTATCCGCGCCGGAGACTTTGACTATCTCAAGCGTCTCTTTGACGAGGCTCTTGACGGACTTGTCCGTGAAATCCGTCGTGTAGGTCAGAGCCGTCGCGTTATTTTTGAAGAGGCGCATGCCCAGCCCTTTGCTGATTGATTGTTGCAGCCTCTCGACCTGTCCGAGCCTGACCGTCGTGTTGAACTGCGAGCTGCTCACAATATAAACATCACACGCGTCGGCTCCCTGCTTCTTGAATTCGGCGACGATTTCGGCGGCCAAGTTTTTGTAGTCCTGCATCGCGGCTCTCCTTTTTATTTAAGCTTGCTTGGTCTTGGTGCCGCCGACTGTAATCTCAGACACCTTGACGGTCGGGATACCCATGCCGACGGGGACGCTCTGGCCGTTCTTGCCGCACGTCCAGCCGCCGTCCGTGAACTTCAGATCGTTTCCGACCATCGTCACTTTGGTCATCACGTCCGGCCCGTTGCCGATCAAGGTCACGCCCTTCAAGGGAGCGGTGATCTTGCCGTTTTCAATCAGATAACTTTCGGTCACGGCAAAGTTGAAATCGCCTTTCGTGATGTCAACCGAGCCGCCGCTGAAACGCTTGGCATAGATGCCGCGCTCGACTGAACTAATAATCTCTTCGGGGTCGGACTTGCCCGCGAGCATATATGTGTTGGTCATGCGTGGCATCGGAGCGTAGTTGTAAGATTCGCGCCGACCGTTGCCTGTGTTCTTGACGCCGAGCTGCTTTGCGCTGATGCGGTCATTCATGTAGCCGCGCAGCGTGCCGTTCTCAATCAAGACTGTTTGCGAAGGCGAATTGCCTTCGTCGTCAACATTGATTGTGCCGCGCATGTTTTCAAACAGGCCTTCATCAACGATAGTGCAAAGCTCCGAGGCTACCTTCTGCCCGACGCGCCCGGAATAGTTAGCCAGCTTCTTATAATTGAAGTCCGCTTCGAGGCCGTGGCCGACAGCTTCATGCAGGAGGATGCCGCTGTCCGCGTTGCCGAGGACGACCGTCTGCGGCCCCGCTACGGCTTCCTGCGCGCTGAGGTTCAAGACAGCGAGCCTCGCAGCCTCTTTCGCAACTGCCGCTGCGTCGCGTTTCTTCGCGAAATATTCGAGGCCGATGCGACCGCCGCCCGCGTCGTAGCCAGTCTGCCGCTGCGTTCCCTCTTCGGCGATGCAAGTTGTGCCGAACAGGAAGAGCGGCTGCATGTCCTGCCAGCTCACGCCGTCCGAGTTCGCATAAGCAAGGTATTTGACTTCATCCGAAAAGTTGCAATTAACCCTGATGATTTTCTGGCTATAAGCTTTAGCTGCGGTGTTGGCCTGCTGTATGTGCGAGAGTTTTTTGTTGAGGTCTGTATTGGTCGAAAGCTCTCCGATGGGATAGAGATTTCTGGTGGTAATCTCGCCGATGGCTGTGGCTTTGATGCGCGCGGTCTTGTCGTTGGCGATGGCGGCTGCGGCATGTGCCGCTTCGAGCATGCTCGCCATCGTCAAATCTTCCGAGAAGGCAAAGCCGACCTGATCGCCTTTGATGGCGCGTATGCCGACGCCCTGCACGATGCCGCGCCGCGCGGATTTGACTGTGTCCTCTTCAAACGAGAGGATAGAAGAGACAGTGTATTCATAGAAGAGGTCTGCGAAATCCGCGCCTCTTGAGAGACAAGCTGTGAGAAGTTTGTCCATCTCGGCCTTGCTGACCTGAAAATATGTATCGAGGATCGGAAGTTTGTTTGAAGGAGTTTCTCCTGCGATAATCTTGCTGAGCCAGAGGTCGCTGGTCGCAATCGCAGCCATCGCAAACGAGCCTTTCAGCATAAATTCGCGTCTTCTCATCTTGCTTCTCTCGCTTTCCGGGAACAGGCCGCAGCCGTTCCGCGTCTAAAGGGTTGGAAACTGCGCTCGCTTTTAAATCGAATGGCCTATGAAAGTTTCGTTGAAGGCAGTCGCCCGAACGCGGCGCGCCACCTTACATGAAGTAGCCGAATATAGTTATAGTCTCTCAAGCGTGGCAATGATTATGTGATTAGGCGGCGCGAATGCGGGGCAAGGCACACGGGAATCGGGACGAGGCGTGGCCTTTGAACTCAGGTCTTTGGGCTTTATAGCATGCCTTTCATCGCAAGCCTGAGAATGGGTTTGCGTTCTAAATCGGAGTTGGAATTAGATGAAAGAAACGGTTTCGCGCAAAGACGCAAAGCAAAAACGAGAAGCACGCCAAGAGAGATTCAACTCCTTTGCGCCTTTAGTTTTCCCTTCGCGCCTTTGCGTGAAACATTTGCTCTCCCTGCCGTTCAACTTTTTAACGGGAAACACAAAGTTATGACGCGTCTCAAAACTATCACCTGCCTGCTGCTCGCGTTCTCAATCTATCTCGGAACAGTCGCCTATCCGCAAAAAGTTAGAATCGCAGGCGCGCCTGCGACGGGTGATGATTCTATGAACAATGAAAAAAAGGGATTGCAGTTTCGCTTGAGCGAGGGCGCGGAGCAGTCCGCGCCTGCTCCCACAAGCAACGTCGCGCAGGCCGCGCCGCTGGGCGAAGGTGACGTGCAGAACGTCTTGAAGCGTCTGCCGCCGGTCAAAGCCGAAGCGACGGACGAGCAGGATTTTGCTCTGCGCGAAAAATCGCTGCCGCCGCCCCGCACGGGTGAGACGATCAAGGCTTCTTTTCCGCCGCCCGTCACTGCGTCTTTGCCGGATCAGCCCGCATCGGGCACGCTCGAAGTCCTGCGCTTTTCGCCCGAAGGCGAAGTGCCTCTGGCTCCGAGTTTGAGCGTCACGTTTTCGCAGCCGATGGTCGCTCTGACTTCGCTCGAAGAGCTTGCGACCCAGAACGTGCCCGTGCGTCTCTCGCCGGAAACGCCCGGACGCTGGCGTTGGGTCGGGACGAAAACCCTGCTCTTTGAGCCTGCGAATAATCGCCTGCCGATGGCGACGGAATACACAGTCACCGTGCCCGCCGGGACACAGTTCACAGGGGGCGGCACGCTTTCGAGCGCACGCACATGGAGATTCGCCACGCCTCCGCCTACGGCTAAGAACATGTACCCGCAGGATGTGCCGCAGCGACGCGACTCTTTGATGTTCGTCGAGTTCGACCAGAGAGTTGATCCGGCGAGCGTGCTGCGCACGATCAAGGTCGTGTCAGGCAGCGCGACAATCAAAACGAGGCTTGCCACGCCGGAAGAGATTGCAGCGGATAAGACCGTGAGCGAGATGAGCAAGAGCGCAGAGCAGGGACGATGGCTCGCGTTTCGCGCGCTCAACTCGGACGGCTTAATCGAAAACGCTCTGCCGTCGGACGCGCATATCTCTATCAACATCGGGCCGGGCACGCCTTCGCTCGAAGGCACGCGCACGACGCAGAAGGCTCAAAGCTTTTCCTTTAGCACGTTCGGGCCGTTGCGCGTGGCGGAACATCGTTGCGGATACGAAGCGGGCAAATGCTCGCCCTTCGATACGTGGACGATTACCTTTAACAATCCGCTCGACATGAACGCATTCGAGCGGTCGCAAATCCGCGTCGAGCCGGACGTGCCCGGATTGAAGGCGAACGTTTACGGCAATACGATACAGCTTGAGGGCGGCAAGCAGGGGCGCAGGACTTACAAGGTAATTCTTGATGCTTCACTGCGCGATGAGTTCGGGCAGACGCTCGGCGTAGCTCAGACGATTACTTTCAATGTCGGCTCTGCGCCGCCGGTTCTGAGCGCGGCTGGCGATGGCTTTGTCGTGATAGACCCGGCATCGAAGGCGCGCTTTTCTGTCTACAGCATCAACTACAACAGCCTCAAAGTCAGGCTCTATTCCGTGACGCCGGACGATTGGGCGGCGTTCACCGGCTACATGCAGATTGCTTCCGGCTACGAAAACGGGACTTTGCGTAAGCAGCTCAAGCTGCCGGGTCGTCTGGTCTTTAATAAAACAGTTGAGGTCAAAACTGCGCCGGATGAGATGAGCGAGACGTTGATTGACCTCAGCTCCGCGCTGCAAGATGGATTGGGACAGGTGATCGTGCAGGTTGAGCCGGTGGAAGCAAAGGATGATGCGGTGCGTGTTTACGCCTATCGTTCTAATCGCGTTGAAGCGTGGGTGCAGTCAACGAACATCGGCCTCGATGCTTTTGTTGATCAGAGCGATCTGTTCGGCTGGGCAACTTCGCTCAAAGACGGCCAGCCGCTCGGCGGTGTCGAGCTGACGATTCAGCCGACGGGCGTGAAAGGACAGACCGGAAGCGACGGACTCGCGCGCCTCGCTCTGCCTGTCATAAGCAAAGGACGGAACGTGCTGGTCGCTCGCTCCGGACGCGACATAGCGATTCTGCCCGAGCATACGAGCTGGTGGTCTGAGGACGGCGGTTGGGTTAAGCGCGGAATAAATGATTCGCTTCGCTGGTACGTTTTTGATGATCGCAAGATGTATCGCCCCGGCGAAGAGGTTCACATCAAGGGATGGCTGCGCCGCATCGGCGGCGGCACGACGGGCGACGTTGGGATGCTCGGCGGCGGGGTCCAGAACGTGAGCTATGTGCTGAAAGACTCGCAGGGAAATGAGATTACGAAAGGCACGGCGAATGTTAATGCGCTCGGTGGCTTTGATACTTCTTTCAAATTGCCGGGCACGATGAATCTGGGCTACGCGCATCTTGAGTTCAAAGCTGATGGAAGCATCACTGATGGAGATGAATACCAGCATAATTTTCAGGTTCAGGAATTTCGCCGCCCGGAGTTTGAAGTCAAGGCCGAGGCGAGCGAAGGGCCGCATTTTGTCGGAGGCAGCGCGACCGCGACCGTGAGCGCGAGCTACTATGCGGGCGGCGCGCTGCCCAGCGCCGAAGTCGAATGGCGCGTGACCTCCACGCCCGGACAATTCACGCCGCCCAATCGTTCCGACTTCACTTTCGGAAAATGGATTCCGTGGTGGATTGCTTACAAAGACAATAGCGTCGAGAGCCATACGGAAACTCTCGCGGCGCACACGGACGCGAGCGGCAAGCATAATCTCAAGATTGATTTCGATTCCGTCAACCCGCCGCGCCCGTCGAATGTGACGGCAGAGGCGAGCGTCATGGATGTCAATCGCCAGACGTGGACTGCTTCGACGAGTATGCTCGTGCATCCGGCAGATTTGTACGTCGGCCTTCGCAGCCCGCGCACATTCGTGCAGCAGGGCGAGCCGCTCGTCCTCGAATCAATCGTCACAGACCTTGATGGTAAAGCGATTGTCAATCGTGACATCAAAATGCGCGCGGTCTTGCTCGATTGGGTTTACAAGAACGGCGAGTGGAAGCAGGAAGAATTGAACCCGCAGGAGTGCGTCGTCAAATCTGCGTCAGATGCCGTGAAGTGTACTTTCACTTCAAGCGAAGGCGGGACGTATCGCGTGACGGCGACGATCATGGACGACCGCGAGCGGCGCAACGAGAGCGAGCTGACGCTGTGGGTCGCGGGCGGCAAGCAGCCGCCGAAGCGCGATGTCGAGCAGGAGAAGGTAGAGCTGATTCCAGATCGTAAGGAATATCAGCCGGGAGATGTGGCGGAGATTTTAGTTCAGGCTCCGTTCTATCCGGCTGAGGGCGTGCTGACTTTGCGCCGCAGCGGAATCGTCAAGACAGAGCGGTTCAGGATGGACAGCCCTTCGCAGACTTTGAAAATTCCGATTATCGAAAGTTACCTGCCGAACATCTACGTGCAGGTTGACCTCAACGGGGCGGCTCCGCGCGCGGATGATAATGGACAGGTGAACGAAAAGCTGCCGAAGCGTCCGGCGTTTGCGAGCGGAAGCCTGAATCTTTCGATTCCGCCGATGTCGCGCAAGCTTCAAGTGACTGCCGCGCCGCGTGACAAAGCTCTTGAGCCGGGCGGCGAGACTGTGGTTAACGTCGAAGTCAAAGATGCTGCGAACCGTCCGGTCGGAAACAGCGAGATTGCTGTCGTCGTCGTGGACGAATCGGTGCTGGCTTTAACTAACTACAAGCTCGACGATCCGCTCTCGATCTTCTACGCAGAGCGCGGGACTGACACGACGGATTTTCATCTGCGCTCAAATATCTTGCTGAGAGACCCGAAAGTTTTAGGGTTAGAGATAAAAAACGGTGAAACAATCGGAGAGTTTCAGGTGATAACGAACACCTTCAGCGCGGAGTTCGGGCGTAATGCTGTGAATGGCAGGGGATTGTTTAGCAGCATGCAAAGTCAAATATCAGTAAGTGGGGCGAGGCCCATGGCGTCCCCTCGAATGCGCAAAGAAATAAATACCATCACAAAATCGGGCACCACCGAAGAAGAGCCGGAAGCAATCCGCGTTCGTGAGAACTTTAACGCGCTCGCGGTCTTCGCCGCCTCAGTCCCGACTGATTCAAACGGACGCGCGCAGGTCAAAGTCCAACTGCCTGACAACCTGACGCGCTATCGTGTGATGGCTGTTTCAGTCGCGGACGGAAAACAGTTCGGCTCAGGCGAGTCCGCCATCACCGCGCGTATGCCTCTGATGGCGAGACCGTCCGCGCCGCGCTTCTTAAACTTCGGAGATAAGTTTGAGCTTCCCGTCGTCCTGCAAAATCAGACGGACGAAGCGATGACGGTTGACGTGGCTGTGCGCGCGACTAATGCGGAGTTGACGGCGGGCGCGGGCAGGCGCGTGATTGTGCCCGCCAATGATCGCGTCGAGGTTCGCTTTCCGACGAGCGCGAATAAAGCGGGCACAACGCGATTTCAAATCGGCGCGGTCGCGGGGCGTTGGGCTGACGCGGCGGAGATTTCGCTGCCCGTCTGGACGCCCGCGACGACCGAAGCCTTTGCGACTTACGGCGAGATTGATAAGGGAGCAATCGCGCAAGCAGTCAAAGCTCCGCCCGATGTCTTCACGCAATTCGGCGGGCTTGAGATTACGACTTCGTCAACGCAGTTGCAGGAGTTGACGGACGCAGTGCTGTACCTGACCTCTTATCCGTATGAATGTTCGGAACAACTATCTTCGCGCATTCTTGCCATAGCCGCCCTGCGTGATGTGCTGACGGCTTTCAAGGCGAAAAATTTGCCGACGCCGGATGAGATGAAGGCGGCTGTGGCGCGTGACCTCAAACGCTTGCAAGGGATGCAGAATGAAGACGGCGGCTTCGGCTTCTGGAAGCGCGGCGATGAGTCCTGGCCTTACGTCAGCATACATGTCGCTCATGCGCTTATCAGAGCGAAAGAGAAGGGCTTTGATGTGCCGGACGAGATGCTGAAAAAATCAAAGGCTTATCTGGTCGAGATTGAAAAGCATATCCCGTCTTACTACAGCCCTGAATCGAGACGAGCGATTATCGCTTACGCGCTCAACGTGCGTTATCGAATGAAAGACAGAGACGCCGCGCGTGCCCGCCGTCTGATCGCGGAGGCGGGTCTTGACAAGCTCTCGCTCGAAGCGGTCGGGTGGCTCCTGCCTGTGCTTTCCGGCGAGGCAAATTCTAAGACGGAAGTTGAGGCTATTCATCGTCTTCTAAACAATCGCGCGACCGAAGAAGCGGGCACGGCTCACTTCGTCACTTCGTACAGCGACGGCGAGCAGCTACTGCTTCATTCTGCGCGACGTGTGGACGGAATAATTCTCGAAGCGCTCATCGGCGACCAGCCGCAGAGTGATTTGATTCCGAAGATAGTGCGCGGTCTGCTGGCTCATCGCACGCGCGGGAGGTGGGAGAACACGCAGGAGAATGTCTTTATCCTGCTCGCGCTCGACCGCTACTTTGCGACTTACGAGAAGACGACGCCGGACTTCATCGCACGCGCGTGGCTCGGCCAGAGTTATGCGGGCGAGCATCAGTTTAAGGGACGCACGACCGAGAGGTTTAATATCAACGTGCCGATGCGTTACCTGTCCGAAAAGCAGGGCGCGCAGAATCTGGTCTTAAGTAAAGACGGGGCGGGGCGGCTCTATTATCGTCTCGGCATGCAGTACGCGCCGACGAATCTCAAACTGGCCGCAGCCGATTATGGCTTTACAGTCGAGCGCGTGTACGAGGCCATAGACAATCCAACGGACGTGCGGCGAGACACGGACGGCACATGGCACATCAAAGCGGGCGCGAAGGTGCGCGTGCGCCTGACGATGGTCGCGCCGACGCGCCGTTATCACGTCGCGCTGGTTGACCCGCTGCCTGCCGGATTGGAGGCGTTGAATCCCGCGCTCGCGGTGACGGGCAGCATCCCGCGTGACGAGAAGGACACGAACGCGAAGCGCGGCTGGTGGTGGTCTTGGCAGTGGTTCGAGCATCAGAACATGCGCGACGAACGTGTAGAGGCTTTCACCTCTCTGCTCTGGGAAGGAGTCTATAATTATTCCTACATCGCACGCGCGACCACGCCCGGTTCATTCGTCGTGCCGCCCGCCAAAGCCGAAGAGATGTACCACCCCGAAACTTTCGGGCGCGGCGCGAGCGACCGCATGATCGTCGAATAAATTTATCGAGACTTATTCGACGGAAGGACAAAGAAGAAAAGAAGCCAGATTCAACCGAGGACGCACATGGGGCATAGAGCTGAGACATTCCTTCTTCTCTATGCCCTTCTGCGCTCTGTGGCGCGCCTTCCTTAAGCTCGCACTCGATGCAAGGCGCGTCGGTCAAGCCGCAGCATCAATCTTTTTTCAGGTCCGAATTATACTTCGCGCTCACATAAACAATGAGATATTCAGTATAAACTACCAGCCGGTGCCCATCCGTATTGTCCAGATATTTCGTCTTGAAGCGTGCCAGCCATTTATGCAGCGTCGGCAAATCTACTAGCTCCAACACTCCTCTCAGCACAGTTAAGGCGCGAGCCGCTGGAGCGATGCTGCCATCATCCTCATCTACAATAGCCATCAAGATCGGCTTGATTTGCTTCGCGTCAATAGTGCCAAGCGTGTAGGCAATCTCACTCAAGTAGTGCGCCCTCTTCAACCTTTCCGGCTCAGTAAGAGATGGTGTGGCCGTGAGTTTATCCTTCGCTTTTTTCAATTCTTCCACCGCCGACTTGCGCCCTGCCGGGCCAAGGTGGCGTAATTTTTGATGAGCTTCGCCGCGCTCGTGACCGGACTCGCTATATACGCTCAGGCGCAGCAATTCCCGGAGGCTTCGGCTGGCCGAACTAGCGGCATCCCTCAAGATGCGCGGAATATCATCATAGCTCTCCAAGTAAAGCGTATGAATGCCATACCGGCGGCGCAATTCTATCTCCTGATTAGATTGTTCGCCGACCCCGCGCAGCACTACATGCTGGCGCAGGATTGAGCCATACTGGCCGACAAGGTTATGGATGAACACGTCGAAATCCGGATCGGACAGTCCGAAGCCGACGATCAGCAGATGAAAGTTGGTCAAAATATTCTGGACGAAGGCGCGGTAGGCGGGACTTTTAACCAGCAGGTCGCGGTAGGATTCATAGGTCAGCACGAGCGGCATCTGCGGGTCATCAATAGAGCCGTGCGCTTTGAGCAGAAAAATTTCTGAGATTCTCCGGTTCAGAGTGTGGGCGATTTTTCCCTCGTCCGTCGGAAGCAGCACATCCAGCTTTTGACCGAGCGCGGCGGCAGCATTTTCATGGCCGTTGTCGTAATTAAAGGTGACGATGCCGCGCGGCTGTATCTCAAGTAAGGCGGAATGCTTGTCAGTACATTTGCCAGTTTCCGGAGTCACTAAATCTTTAAATGCCACGTCAAATTCCGGCTCATTATTTTTTCTGATGATGGAGGCGAGTTCGATGAGCCGCGTCCCCGGAGGAGATGGCTCAGCGAGGATAGCTTGACAATCTTGTCGTTCCTGCCCGGTTATCCGGCTTGCGAATTTTGCGAATAAATCTGCGAGCAGGGCTTTCCAACCCGGAAGACTTCCGCTCCCGTCCCGGCGGCGTAAGCCAAAAGAGACGCCCGCGCCCGTGATGCAGACCAGACTGTCCGAAGCGATAATATCGCACAGGATATCGAAGGCCGCTTGAGACCTCCATAGCTCTTGAGGCGTGTCAGGCATGGCGGGCTCCGGCTGAGGCTTGATAAATGTCTTCCCAAAACTTTTCCCAGCACTGCTTTAAAATCAGCCCTTGGTTCTCGTACTTCTCGTGCTGGGCAGGGGAAAGCCGCTGGCGGGCGACGAGTGCTTTGGAGGCTGCCGCATGTTGAGGTTCGACTACGGTATGCAGCGAAAAGAATTGCAACGCCTCTTCGCTGAAACCCAATTCCCGCAGTACTTGGAGGAGCGGGGCGTATGTCTCGACAGCGGTTGCTTCTAGAAAGACATATGTTGCCAGAGCACGCGGCAAAGAGCCTCTGCCAAAGCCCTCTCTCAGAGCCTCGACATAACCGCGCACTCCGTCAAGCACCTCACCTTCTTTCAACGGTAACGCGCAGGCATCAACCCCGACCGCGACAGCGAAGCGTTCAAAAAGGATTGAATGCGCCTGCCCTGCTTCCCCACGCCCCAGCTCGTCATAGAGCACGGAGGCCAGCATTGATAAAGCGTCACGGTCGGTCGGCAAGATGACGGAAAACATAGTTGCGAAAGAGATCGCCTGATGGAGTGAGAAGTAGTGATAATTGGCGGCGAAAATCCTGAGCGCGGCGGCTGATTCATCTCTATGATTTAACAACCACTCCATCCATTTGCGTTCCATACTGATATGCATAGTGAGTCCTTTGCAGGTAGTTTAAGGTAAGTGGAGAACACATAGGGCGACCGTTAGACGCGCCTCTAATTTCTGAGTTTTACTGGTTGACTATTCCGCCACGATGTTGACATTAGCCTATTGACCGAAAAGTAGCTGGTGAGGCATGCACCCGGCTCTGTGCGGCAAGCGATTATGAGACAGCCTGCCATTTATATAAAGCAGTATCCCCGATGCAAGCAACCACGCCCGATGTGGTGTCGCAAATATAATCGGCGCCGGCCTGCACTAGCTCATCCCTCGTGCCGTAGCCATAGGTCACGCCTATTGACCGGACAGCATTCTTCTTCGCCGCCGCTACATCATGCTGACGATCCCCGACCATGACGGTCATCTCCGGGTCTAAACAGTGCCTCTTAATCAACTCGGCAATCAGAATCGCCTTATCATCCAAGCGGCCTTCGAGATCGCTTCCGTGCAGCGCGACGAAGTAGTCAGCCAGCGAGAGATGCTTTATGACTTTCTCGGCGAAGACATGAGGTTTAGAGGTGGCGACGAACAGGTGATAGCTCTTCGTTTTAAGCTGCGCGAGCATCTCTTCCACACCTGCATAAATCGCGTTCTCGTATAAGCCCACTGACGAGAACCTTTCTCGATATAAAGAAATACCTAATGTGTGACTCTTTTTGAGCGTCCATTGAACCGTTTCCTTAGTAGAA
>CAXTPS010000039.1:0-41871 GCA_964246305.1 uncultured Pyrinomonadaceae bacterium | reverse complement strand
CTTTCTCTATGACTATAATCGTTCACTGGCTCTCTCTTTAGATTGAGCCACTACCTGATATTTTTCTCATGTGAGAAATTTGATTTCCAGAACGTCTTATGTGCTAATGAGCATATATTATACAAAGAGCTTTAACAAAAGAGCTTAAGCAGAACTTGCCGTAGAAGATCAACAATGATGCATATCTAGAGTATAAATCGGTACAGACAAACAAGAAAGTGCTAGATTCTGTTGACATAACTACCTGAGCCACACAACTGTGCTGGCGAAGTGGATGAAACTCAAGTAGTTCTTTGCCAACTTGTCGAATCGTGAAAATACCCGACGAAACTGTTTGAGCTTGCCGATTTGGTTTTCAATCAGATGCCGTTCTTTATACAGATGCTCATCAATCTTTCGTTGCACTTTGTGAGTACGGCGCGAAGGAATAACGGCTTCACAGTTTCGCTCTTTCAGTTTCAAGACAAAAGGCTCGGCGTCATAACTCTTGTCAGCGATCACATACGCGGCATAGAAGTCTTCAATTAACCGTTCGGCTTATGTGATGTCGTTACGCTCGCCGCCCGTTAAGATGAAGCGCACTGCATTGCCTAAAGCGTCCGTAGCTAAATGAATCTTGGTGGAGAAGCCACCGCGACTACGGCCTAAGCTTTGCTCGCCCTCTTTTTTTGTGCGCCGGCAGCGCACGCATGAACACGCACGATGGTCGAATCAAGCATGAGATATTCCATGTCACGGTCTTGCGAAAAATGCTCGAACAACTTTTCAAAGACTTTGAGTTCACTCCAGCGCGAGAAGCGTTTATAGAACGCATTCCAGTTGCCGTACCTTCGCGGCAGGAGTCGCCATTGCGCGCCGGAGCGGGTGACCCAGAGGACGGCTTCAAGGAAGCGGCGCACGGAGCGTCCGGCTCCGAGCCTTACTTGAGGACAAGTTTTCAAGACGGGCAGCATCTTCTGCCATTGAGCATCAGTTAGCTTAACTGTCATAACATAGAGTAGTTTAGCTTCTTTACTTCAACACAATCTAGTACACCATCACGTTGAATTTGATGGTTGATCTCTGAACGCTTATACTCCGGTCTCATATTCAAGTAGGAGACGCATCGGAGATGGCAAAGAAAAAATATATCGTTGACTTGAGCGATCCTGAACATGACGAACTCAAGCACTTGATTCGCTCCGGGAAACACTCATCACGGCGCGTGACGAGGGCGCGCATCCTCCTCAAAGCAGCTTCGGGCTGCACCGATCAGGAGATTGTGCAGGCGCTCTCGGTCGGCGTCGCGACCGTCGAACGCACGCGCCAACGATTCGTCGAGTCCGGTCTGGGGGCGCTCAACGAGAGGCCAAGACCTGGCAAAAGACCGAAACTGGATTCACGGGCCGAAGCCCGCTTGATCGCCGAGGCCTGCAGCGCAGCCCCCGACGGACAGAAGCGTTGGACCTTACAGTTGCTCGCCGACCGAGTCATCCAACTCAAGTTGGCCGAGTCATATTCTTATGAGGCCGTGCGCCGGGTGCTCAAAAAAACGAACTCAAGCCGTGGTTGAAAAAGCAATGGTGTATCGCGGAAGTGGGCGCGCCGTTTGTTGCCGCGATGGAGGACGTGCTGGAACTCTATGCCGAGCCATACGACCCCATGCGCCCGAAAGTCAACTTTGACGAGACGAGCAAACAACTCATTAAAGAGAAACGTCAACCTCTCAAGGTTGAAGTTGGACAGCCTGAGCGTTACGACTACGAATACAGCCGCCAAGGGGTACGCAATCTCTTTATGTTTGTCGAGCCGCAAACTGGTTGGCGGCATGTGGAAGTCACCAATCAGCGTACCAAACCGGACTTCGCTCACCAGATGAAATGGTTGGTGGATGAGCGTTACCCTGAAGCCGAAATCATTCGCCTCGTGCTTGATAATCTCAACACTCATACGGCGGCTTCGTTGTATGAGGCTTTCGCGCCGGAAGAGGCGCGGCGCATTGTCAAAAAGCTGGAGTTCCATTACACGCCGAAGCACGGCAGTTGGTTGAACATGGCTGAGATCGAGTTAAGCGTTTTGCAACGCCAATGCCTTGATCGGCGGATTCCAGATGAAACCACGCTCAAGCAGGAAATCAAGGCGTGGGAAGAGCGACGTAATAACATGCAAGCTACAATTGACTGGCGGTTCTCGATCACGGATGCGCGAGACAAACTGAAACGACTCTACCCGTCACGTTCATCGTGATACTGTACTAGTAGGGAAGAACTTTATTGTTTACTCCTTCTCCGGGCTTACGTCAGCCTGGTCCTTCAGGGAAGAACTTTATTTCTAAACTAACGTATTCGGAACGACGAAAATAAAGGACTTATGCCCTTTTCAGGGAAGAACTTTATTGTTCGCGAACATCTTTTTGTTTACGCCAAATAAATTCGGCTCAGCGCGTTAAATCTTCATCGAGGAGTTGAGACGGAACGGCGTCTGCTGGTGCGTGAAATAGAATCATTTTTTCAAACTCTCTATTTTTATCCAGACGAGCTTCGGAGCCTTCCGGCGCGCTTAGACTTACGACTCCTTTGTAGGCGCGCCATTCGCGTTGTGATGAATCTTTAAGGAAAGCTCCCCTGTAGCCAAGAGGCGGGGCGGAGGGCGTTGTTCCGCTATGCGGTGGCAGTGAGTCCCAGAGTGCTCTCAATTGAGCTGCTTGAGCTTGATTGATGTCCCATGTGGGGTCGCGGCGCCCCGAAAAAATCGAGGCGCCGCAGAGATATGTCTCGTGCTGTTCATTTGATTTTGATGTGTCCATGCTTGACCACCATGAAAGTGCAAAAGTTCGTGTACATCCCTCTGTTCGCGGTGCGCGGGTCAGTGATGAAGTTCCCGCTGTTGTCTACGTTGGTGACGGCAGTGCCTCCCGGCTTGTGCGACCAGAACCCGTTTCTGCCCTTCCGATACCAGTGAAAATCTGCATTCGGCGCGATGACTAAGGCTACCAGATGTCCCTCCTGCGGGCATTTGTTGTTCGCGCCGGGCTGATCTTCAAGCGCGTCTTTCACCGCCGCAGGCTTGACTGCGGCGCAGGTGAGAGCTGCGTACATCGCTCCGGCTGCAAGCCCCGGCTGAGCGAAAGTGTCGGTTCGGTAGTTGGTCGCGTAATTATAGCAGTTGTTATGAAACTGCTTTTGTCCCGCGTCGTTCCACCATGCAGGCTCGTAGAGCGGCCCGCAAGAGCAGATGAGTGCAAGGGGGAAAGGTATCACCGGAATCGTTATCTGGTCGCGAACTTCCAGCGACTTATCCAGCTCTTCGCGGACAAGCGCGCGAAGACTCTTCGCCTCCTTAATCTTTCTGAAAGCTCCTTTTGTGCCGAAGAAATATTTCTCAAACTCTTCGTCAGCAGCGCGGTGGCTGAGTCCGCCTCCGACAAGCTTTCCCCCTGTCACTCTGAATCGTGCGGGTAGCTGCTTGTCGCCCGGCGTCGCGCCGGTTTGCTCGACGATTAATCCGCGATAGCCCAGAATCGGGGTCGCTGCTTTTTCCGCTTCATCTGCGACGAGCGTAGCCACCGGCTGTAAGCGTTGCAACGCGTCCTGAGCCTCTTTGCCATCCAGCTCGACTGTGGGATTAGGTCTCCCGCTGAAAATGTCTAATGTGATTCGTACAGGCATCTTTGTCTCCTAACATATGAGGTTATGACCGGCTGTCTTTTCCGGTGAAGCGACAGCCGGCCTCTGAAAGCCTTTGCAAGCTCAACATTTATCTTCGGTTCTCTTTCGAGGCCAAGCGAAAATATATTTCGCGTGCTTGAACGAAATCATTTCGCTTCGCCTCGGTTGAGCAATTAAGACTGAGGGCTGCGCTCAGCTCCTTTTCTTACCTGCTTTCCTTGACTTGCTTGACTTGCTTGCGCTTGTGCGCCCCTTCTTCGCAGACTTGATCGCCCCCCTTTTTCGGGGCGCATTATCGGCGACCGACCCTGCCGAATCGCGACCGTCAGCTCCGGGCAGCAAACCGTCATATCCTCTGATAGCGGCAGGCGCAGATGCTCCCGCCCCGTCCGCGGTTCTGCTGTTAGATGACGAAAAAACTTTATTCAAGCGCGAGACCGCCTCGGTCAAGTGATTTGCGCCGCCGCCCAGAGCGACGTACATCCCGACCTCCGGGTGCAGTAACGTCGAGGCCGCGTCGTTGTCCGTATTCGACTGCGGAAAGTTCACCCAGACATCTGTGCGCGCTTTGACTCCGAAGGGCACGCCGGAGATAGACCACAGGACGTTAACCTCGATGATATGTCTTCCCGCGCGCTCGAAAGCGAATCCGCGCGAACTCCAATAGAGACGCGTCTGTGCGCTCAGACGCTGCTTCGGCTCAAGGTTTTCGATCTTCGAGGATTCGCACTCGATGACAAACGTCGGCATCTGTCTGACCTCGCCATTGGGATTGACGACGGTGATGAATGAGTAGTGAGTCTCGATGCGTATGTCGTTGGGAGTCGGTATCGGGTTGTCAGTTTTATTGACGAGTTCCCAGGTGAGCAGCAGCGGCTCGCCCAGCTCGATGCCAGTGTGTTCCGGTGTGACGGTCAGTTCCAGATCGTCCGGGGAGAAATAGTGACGATCATTATCCGCCTGCGGGACGGTCGAGCTGTGGCCTGAGCCGAAGGTCATGCCGCCGGGTCTGACCGCAGGGTCTGGGAAATGTATCAAGTGATGTCGCACATGATCGTTAAATCCCAGCTTGATGTTATTAGGGAAAACTCCGGGCGCGCCACTGCCGGCAGTGCCAAGAACATCGGCTACGCTCGGCGTCGTCGTCATAATGGAGTTATCAGCGCCGCCCTCCTGCTCCTGGTGAATCTGGTTGAAGCCGTGCCCGAGTTCGTGGGAAGCGCTGCGCAGGTAAGCGCGCGGCACGTTGCGCTGCATCTGATTCGCGGCTGTGCCGAAGAAGGAGGAGTCACCGGTCGGATAGCCATCATCGCTGAAACTGGCGGAGCCTTCGCGCGGCACACCGATCTGGTCGTACATTATTCCTCTCGAACATCCCATCGCAGCCGGAACGACGATCAGATGGAAATGCCACTCTTGATCAAGATTCGTAGCCGGATTGCGCACGCTCGCCATCAGTGCGTGAAGATTGGCATTCGACCAGCAGGCATGCGAATTGATACCCGGCGGCACTGGAATATTCGTCTGGTCAAAGACGACATTCAAATCCCACCCGGCAGTCTTGAAAACGCTCCTGAAATCTTCAGTGCCTCCGCCGGAGAGGGCAGGCACAGTTTTCGGCGGCGTGACGGCTCCCGTCAGCGTGTCCACTTCTACGGTCGCCTTGCGGAAGTAGGTAGAGACCCAGCCCATTTTGAATGTGCCAAGCTCGGTCGCGCCTTGAAACAATTTGCCCTCAAAGTAGACGCTCGTATATCCGGGCGGGGGCGTCGCATTGCCGAGCACAATCCTGACGGTTCTGGTTCCCGGCGCAGCAGGAAACGTCCCGTTAAACTGTCCCGGAGGTGGTTGTGTGTAGACATACTCCTGCGCGGTCAGCGTGAACTTGCAGTCGGAGCCTACAGCCGGAGGCATCTTGATATCAGTCACTCTGAGATAGGAGAAGTATTTATCACGCGCATAGATTGGGATGCCGACCTGTAGAGCGAAGATAGAGGTCTGAGGCGGCCTGACCGTGACGCTCGCAGCTCCGGCAACGGAAGTGGGCAAAGAGATACTCCCATTTAAAAACCGGTAGAGGTCGCCGCTGATGACGGTCTTCCCACCGCTCTTATCCACGCGCATCGTGCCGTTAAAAGTGCTGGTGCCTGTTTTGGGCTGGTATGTGATGCGATAGCAGCCTTCTCTAAGGTCTATTTTACAGAGGGAGAAGGTCGGGTCGGTTAATACTCCGGGCTGTGTTGAAGCGATGGTGGTGGACGGGACTGTGGAGGCCGAAGTGTCCGTCGAATCGGAGGTGGCTATCGGTTCTGCAACCGGAACAAATCCGATAAAATTTTTGGCAGCGCCGGGGGAAGATTCCGGGGCGACGTTGCCTGAAGGGGTTTCACCCGTAGCCGAAAGGTAGTACGAGTTTTCAGACATGATTTGACTCCTTATTCATCAATTTTCAAAGCGAGTTGAACGGTGAATGCCAACTCACAATCAAATGCACTTTCTAACGGATGTATAACAGGATTCAGCTTTACCATTCGAGATGATTCGTGGTTAGCATGAAGCGCCTGCGCCTCTACTTCATACGTTGATACTGAAACTCACATCCTTCCTCATCGGTAAAGGTGAGAACGTCTTTGGAGATTGAGGATTTATATAAAATTTGAGCGTCATTGGCAGCGCTTATCTTCACCTGTTGTCCTTCGACAACCTCGTATGTCCCTGCATCCCACCAGATGAATCCCTGCTCCGGCCCTTTCTTCGCTAGAAAGCGTCGTCCCTCGAAAAATTCTATCTCCGCAGGATATTTCTGATCACACTGCCCTGACGAAATCTTTTTCCACTTGCCTGCTAAATTTATCACCTGTTTTTGAACTCCTTCCGATGCTTTAACTTGATTGGAAGCGCACCCCTCGCCGTCCGAAACAGCTTGAAGTCCGGCGCAATAGACTCATAAGCTCATGTTGTTTATAACCTGTTTGTAACGGGCTTAGAGCATATTGCCGCGGGTAAGATAAAGCAACATTGAGTTGGCCGACCCTGAAGACAAATGAATGATCATGTAGCGGCGCGTGGGAAATCGAATCACAGTTCAGCCTGCGTGCGCTCTTTTTCAAGAGATGACATCCTGACTCTATAAAATAAGAGAATCAGTTCATCAATCTGTTCTGCAACTGTTGTGCCCGTAGCTGGAAGCTTCAGAGGCTCTACTTCCGGAATAAAACAGACGCCCGCGTAAACGCAGCGAAGCAGCGATATCAATTACTGTGGACACCATGTGTACTTTTGTTAACAGAGCGAGAAAGACCGGAGACCTTTGCGTGCGAAGTTAGCTAAGGAAGAATTTTATTGCACACTTAAATTCTCCGTCTCAGATGAAATATTTCTTCAGAGAAGAACTTTGGATGACACCGAAACTGTCTACACTACTTTTCGCATCAAACACGAAGTGCAGGTCATTCAAAAGTAAAGATGATGATACATGCGCGGCTCATTTATCACTGCGCTTCTGAATGAGAACTTGAAAGCTCTCGCTCATGCCGCCGGGGAGAATCATCTCGCGGGCGCTTGTGCGTTGCCGCAGGGCGTCGGCCTCGCACTCCGCTGTCGCGTTCATGCGTTCTAATTGCGTCAACAATCCTGCGCGCAGCAGAAATTGGTCTTGACGCTCGAAGCTCACAGTCTCAAGACCGCATTTTTCGCCCGCGCGTTTGAGCTGTGACCAGTTAACCGTGGTCGTGATGTCCTGCGCGCCGGGGTGTGACAGCACGTTGTCTGCGAAGCGATGCTGCGCGTAGGCGCGCAAGCTTCCCACCGGGCGTTGCTGCGGGCTGTAGAGCGCGCTCGCCTCTGCCCCGTAATCCACAGTGATGATGTAACCACGATTGAGCGCGCGTGCGGCACGGCAGAGCCAGTCAGAAGCAGACAGGTTCACTTCCGCGACTTGCCCATCATCGAGGCGCACATCCTGCCCTTCGAAGTAGGCTGCAAGTCGCGCAGTCGTCGGCTCACACTCAGTCCAGACAAAATCGTTCGCCTGGTCGAGGCAGACGCACAGCTCTAAAAGCTTTCCATCACGCATGATGACGCGATGCACGGGCATGGCGTCGAGCAGCTCATTTGAAAAGATAATGCCTGCGGCAAACGGCTCTAAGAGTTCATCGAGCCGGATAAAATCAACTTTATCTTTGAATGCGTGAAGGTTCTTCAGCAGCCGCTCGCGTGATTCTATACTGACCTCATCAATCAAGTAGCGCGTGGCGCGGAAGACCTGCGGATAAGAGCGCGCAAGAGTTTCCAAAACCCCGTGTGCGAAATGCCCCGCCCCCGCTCCGGCTTCGAGCAGCGTTAATTCGGAGGGCGAATCCAATTGCTCATAGAGAGTGGCGAAATATCCTGCGAAGGTGGCGGCAAACAGCGGGCTGCTCTCAGGACTCGTCCGGTAATCTCCCGCGCGTCCCCACGGCGCATGATCGCGACGGCAATAGTAACCCTCGCTCTCATCATAGAGCGCGGCCTGCATCCAATCGTGAAAGGTGAGACAGCCTTCGCGCCTGATACGCTCGCGCAGGCGCGCGTCCAAAGATGCGCCGCTCGTTGTCAACGCTACGCCGCTTCTCTGCTCTGCTTCGGACACTTTCATGTGCTGATAAAATCGTTCGGAGACTTGAGGATGAAACGAATCGGAGCTAAGACTTGTCCGGCTCTTTTTCAAGCAGGCGCGTCGTGTTTTCAACGACGCTGGGCGGCTGAGCCATCTCGGATGTGTGCTGTCGCTGGCGGAATGTTGGAATATTTTGCTGCGGAGGCAAAGCCGCCTGACGCGGAGGCGCGGCAAATGTTTGAGGCATATTGGGCGGCAGATAATAAGGAGCGATTTGATAAATTTTCTTCGCGCCCTCTTCAAACATTAGCGCGTAGAGTATACGAAGGAAGCCGCCGAGGAATCCGATGATGGCTGCCATCACAGTGAGCAACTCCGGCGTATTGAGGAATGAATTAAATGCGCCGAAGAGACTCGTTAACACGATGCCGAGCATGATTAGCGTCACGCCCTGCTTCACGCCTTTGCGGCGCGGCGAGATTGTCTGTTCGCTTTCAGGCTCGAAGTTCGGAAGCACGCCGCCGTGCACGATGAGTTCGCTCACGCCGCCGAGCGGAAATCCGCAACGTGAACAGAAACGCACTTCGCCGGGAACCTGTTGCTGGCCGCATTGTGGGCAATGCATGGGAAGAGTTTTCTCCTGACGATCTCAAAAAAAATGTCTGGCCGAAGCTTTACACGCGCGGCAATTTTCGGTCGGAAAACAGCCTGAACGTTGCGAAAGCGCGTCCCTCATGATGCGCCGCCCGCGCCAGCGTGTCGAGCAGCAAAGCGTAGATCGTTTGCATCTCGCCGGACGGAACAGCTATCTCTTTCAGCAAATCTCCGTCGCCGCTGAAAAGCTCAAAGCCGCGCAAACGCGTCGCTTCAACTTCGCGTAGGTAGTCTGCGATCAGCCCCGCATTCGAGAGCGTTTCCGGCAGCGTCCACTCGAACGGGTCGTCCCACAAGTTCGTCGTGATGCCGCCGAAAGTCTGTTCGACCGCGCCCGCGCTACGCAACACATGCTCGCCGCATGAATAAACCGGAAAAGCACCGGCTGCTTCGCGCGGCTGCCAGTAAAGCTTTTCCGATGGAACTAAGGCTATCAATGACAGAGCGCGTTCGTGTAGACGCCCGAACTGCTCATCAAACAACGAAATAAATTTAACCATTTACTCATTTGCTCATTTACTCATTCCTTCAATGCGTCAATGAGCAAATGAGTAAATGAGCAAATGAAAAACTTCTACTTGGCGCGGCGGTCTGACTCTTCGAGAATAGTGCCGAAGCTTCTGCCGCCGAAGCTGAAGCCTGTGCGGACTCTCCCTTTGGCTCCGACCTGAGAGCCACGCGAAGGCACGCCGCGCTGCGTGATGACCCACATCGTGCCCGTGCCGTCGTCTATCTCGTAAGCTCCCCGGTCGAGAAAGCCGTAGCTATCACGCACCGTTCCGGCGATTCCCACATCCTTGTTGCGATAACGCCCGGGGTCGCCGTTAATCTTCGAGATAGATTCACGGTTCGGACACGCCGTTAAAAAGATCGTCCCGACGAGGATGAGCGAGAGCCAGACTGTGCGACGATTTAATTTCATGTGCATCTCCTTCGAGTTTTTAAGTTCAGTTTTCGAGGAGAGCAGAGCGATGATAACAAAGATGTGGGGAAGAGGTGAAAAGGTTTTCCCTCTCTTCCCTGTCATCCATTTTACTTTCCGAACCAGCCAATCGGCTTGCCCGAAAGATCAACCCAGACGCTCTTGATGTGCGTGTAAAGCTCAAGCGCGTGCTTGCCCATCTCGCGGCCATAGCCGGACTGTTTGAAGCCGCCGAAGGGAGATGCGGCATTGAACATATTGAAGGTATTGATCCAGACCGTTCCGGCGTGAATGCTTTTGGCGAAGCGATGTGCGCGCGTGATGTCTTTCGTCCAGATGCCCGCCGACAAGCCGTAGATAGTTTCGTTGGCCTGCTTGAGCAGGTCGTCCTCGTTTTCGAAAGTGATGGCGCTGGCAACCGGCCCGAAAATCTCTTCCTGCGCGATACGCATGGAATTTTTGACTTCGCCGAAGATGGTCGGCTGGAAGAAAAAGCCATTCTTAAAGTCGCCTTCGAGCTGTGGCGGCTCGCCGCCCGTCAGCACGGTTGCGCCCTCTTCGCGCGCGATGTCAACGTATCCCTTGATGCGATTCAGTTGTTCCTCTGAAACCTGCGGCCCCATATGTGTCCCCGCGTCCATCGGATTACCGACCTTGACCTTCTTCGATTTCTCCGTGAGCCGCTCAAGAAACTGGTCTTTGATCTCTGCGGCGATGAAGAGGCGCGAGCCTGCGCAGCAGACCTGCCCCTGATTGAAGTAGATGCCCATCATCGCGCCGCTGACGGCCTGCTCTATGTCGGCGTCTGCGAAGACGATGTTCGGAGCCTTGCCGCCAAGCTCAAGCGAGACCTTCGTCAAATTCTCCGCAGCCTCGCGCGCGATGAGCTTGCCCACTTCGGTCGAGCCTGTGAAAGCGATCTTATCTATGCCCGGATGCTTGGCGAGAGCCGCACCCGCAGTCTCTCCGTAACCCGGCAAAATATTGACGACGCCGTCCGGAAAGCCTGCCTCTTGAATCAGATTGCCGAGTTCCATCGCGTTGACTGGAGTCTGTTCGGCTGGCTTGAGCACGACTGTGTTTCCGGCAGCGAGCGCGGGCGCGAGTTTCCACGCGGCCATCAGTAATGGAAAGTTCCACGGGATGATCTGCCCGCACACGCCAATCGGCTCGCGTAGAGTGTAGTTGAACATCTGGCCGGGCACGGGAATAGTCTCGCCCTCGATCTTGGTCGCCCAGCCCGCGAAGTATTCAAAATTTTCCACGACCTGCGGCAGGTCAACATACTGCGACTCGCGTAGAGGCTTGCCGTTATCTGCGGTTTCGAGTTCGGCCAACTCCTGCGAATGCTCTTCGATGAGCTGCGATAATTTGTAGAGCAGGCGACCGCGATCACGCGCGCTCATCTTGCCCCACTTGCCCTCGTAAGCTTTGCGTGCGGCGACGACGGCCTTGTCAACATCCGCCTTGTCTGCTTCAGCGACTTCGGCCAGCGTCTCTCCCGTCGCAGGATTCGGCGTGGTGAAAGTCTTACCCGATTCGGCATCAACCCATTTCCCGTCTATCAAAAGCTGGTATTTACGCGGCGTCTTCGATGTAGTCTGTTGCGGTGATGACATAAAGTTTACTCCTCAAATTTTCTCGTTAAGTTAATTTTCCTGCACGCTTCCGTTTCCACCATTGCGGCTGATGTAGCGTTCGACCACGTTGATGAAAATGTTGAGCCGCTCGTCGGTTTCAGCATGTGCTTTTGCCATCTCGGCATGTGCTTTTGCCATTTCAGCCATTGCCGCATCCGTGCGTTCCTGAGCTTCTGACAATTTGCCAACTACTCCGACGACAGTTATCACTGCATCAGTCAGTCGAACCTGCGACTCTTGCAACTGTTGAATATCAGCAGCAAACTGCGCCTGCTGATTGACGATAAACTCCATCTTGCGTTGCATCTCTTCTTCGCTCATAGCAAACCTCCGTTAGTTGCACAATCATAACATGCACAAGACTTCGAGCGTCTTGCGTTGCCTGTTGTGCGAGCAATCGGCGGTGAAACTATTATACGCGGGCAGCCTCATCCATAAAGCCTGGATCGCCTTCCTGTTGTGCGAGCAACTGACGCAGCACATAGGGCAGGATGCCGCCGTGCTGGTAATACTCTATCTCAATCGGCGTATCAATGCGGAGGATGACGGGGACTTCCTCCGTCTCGCCGTTCGCGCGACGAATCAAGAGCGTGACATCCTGTCGCGGCCTGACCTTTTCGTTTTCAAGACCGACGAGATCGAAAGTCTCCGTGCCGTCTAAGCCGAGCGTCTGCGCGTTCGTGTCTTCCTTGAATTGACAGGGCAGCACGCCCATGCCGACGAGGTTCGAGCGGTGTATGCGTTCAAAGCTTTGCGCCACGACGGCTTTGACTCCCAGCAGGCGCGTCCCTTTCGCAGCCCAGTCGCGCGAGCTGCCGGTGCCGTACTCCTGCCCCGCGAGGACGACGAGCGGCACGCCCGCCGCCATGTAATGTACGGAGGCATCATAGATGCTCATCTGTTCGCCGACGGGTTGCAGCATCGTCACGCCGCCCTCGGTTCCGGGCACCATCAGATTTTTGATACGCACGTTGGCAAAAGTGCCGCGCACCATGACTTGATGATTGCCGCGCCGCGAGCCGTAAGAATTGAAGTCGCCGACGCCGACGCCGCGCAGTTGCAGGTAAAGCCCGGCGGGCGATTTCGGCTTGATCGCGCCCGCGGGCGAGATGTGATCCGTCGTCACAGAGTCGCCGAAGATGGCGAGCGGCCTCGCTCCCTTGATGTCGCAAAACTTATCCGCATCCATGCCGAACTTTTCAAAGTAAGGCGGTTCCTGTATGTAAGTTGACTGCGTGTCCCACCCGTAGACTTCACCCGTGCTCGACGGAATCTCATTCCACAAAGGATTCTGTTCGGCAAAATCTTTATAGAGACTGCGATAAGTTTCAGGATCAAAAGCCGAACTCAGAAGCTCGCGAACTTCTTCAAGCGTCGGCCAGATGTCGCGCAGGAAAACTTCTCTTCCGTTCCTGTCTTTGCCGAGGGCTTCCTGCGAGAGATCAATATTGACGCGCCCCGCCAACGCAAAGGCGACGACGAGCGGCGGACTCATCAGGAAATTCGCCTTGACGCTCTGATGCACGCGCGCCTCGAAATTACGGTTGCCCGAAAGCACGCTCGCCGCGATGAGGTCGTTCTTCGTAATCACGTCTTCGATGCGCGGGTCGAGCGGGCCAGAGTTGCCGATGCAGGTCGTGCATCCGTAACCGACTAAGTTAAAGCCGAGCCGGTTCAAGTATTCCTGAAGCCCTGTCTTTTCCAGATAATCCGTGACGACGCGCGAGCCGGGCGCGAGCGATGTTTTAACCGAGGGGTCAACGGTCAACCCGCGCTCGACAGCTTTCCTGGCGACCAGTCCGGCGGCCAGCATCACGCTCGGGTTCGAGGTGTTGGTGCATGAAGTGATGGCTGCGATGACTACGTCTCCATGACCCAAGTCGTCGAATCTTTCGGGGAATTCGTCCGAAGGAATATCTTCGATACGATCCGGCGTGGGACGATTGTTCATCATCTCGATTTCAGTGAGCTGGCTGGTGTTCTTTTCGCTGACGTGGTTCTCCTCCACTTGAGGGACGGTCTCGGTCGCCTGCTCGCCGCCGCCCGCGACCACATCCAGCCTGCGAAATCCGCTGCGTCCGACACGAACATCGAAACGCTGTGCCAACTCCTTCTCAGATTTGCCGTAGCCGTTCTCGTTCGTCGGCTTTTTGAAAAGCTCTATAAATTTTTCTTTGAGCTGTGGCAGCTCGATACGATCCTGCGGGCGTTTCGGTCCGGCGACGCTCGGCATTATCTCCGCGAGATCAAGCTCAAGCACGGTCGTGTAATCACATTCACCTTCGCGCGGAATCCCGAACAGACCCTGTGCTGAAAAATAGTTGCGCACGGCTTCGATCTGCTGCGCTGTGCGTCCGGTCGCTTCAAAATATTTGAGCGTCTCTTCGTCCACAGGAAAGAAGCCCATCGTCGCGCCATATTCCGGAGCCATGTTGGCAATCGTGGCTCTATCCGTCGCGTGCAGGCTCGCCGCGCCCGTGCCATGAAACTCGACGAACTTGCCGACGACCTTCGCCTGCCTCAGCATCTCCGTCACGCCCAGGACGAGGTCGGTTGCAGTTACGCCCTCTTTCAAGCTTCCGCTCAAGTGAACGCCAACGACATCAGGCGTCAAAAAGTAAACAGGCTGACCGAGCATTCCTGCTTCCGCTTCAATGCCGCCGACGCCCCACGCGACAATGCCGAGTCCGTTAATCATCGTCGTGTGCGAATCCGTCCCGACCAGTGTGTCCGGGAGATAGATACCGTCTCTTTCCCACACGCCCTTTGCCAGGTATTCGAGATTGACCTGATGACAGATGCCTATGCCCGGCGGAATGACTCCGAAACCGTCAAACGCCTGCATGCCCCATTTCAAGAATTGATAGCGCGAGTTGTTACGCTTAAATTCCATCTCCATATTTCGCATGAAGGCATCGCCCGTGCTCGCGAAATCCACCTGCACTGAATGGTCAATCACGAGATCAACCGGCACGAGCGGCTCAATCATCTTTGTGTCGCGGCCTAGGCGCGCGACCGCCGAGCGCATCGCCGCTAAGTCAACCAGCAAGGGCACGCCCGTGAAATCCTGCAAGAGCACGCGCGCGACGATAAACGGAATCTCCTCCGTGCGTTCATCCTTCGCGCCCCAGTTGGCGAGGGCGCGCACATTCGCTTCCGTAATCTTTTTACCGTCGAAATTACGCAGGACGGATTCAAGCACGATGCGAATGCTGACGGGCAGTCTGGAGATGTGGCCGACGCCCTCTTTTTCAAGCTGTGGCAGTGAGTAGAAACGGCCTTCGCTTCCGGCCCCGGCGTTGAAAGTCTGTAGTGAATTAAAGAGATTATGTGGCATAAGAATCCAGCAGAGTTAAGGTCACGGCACGCCTTCGCTCAAAACTAAAGGCGGCGTGAAAGTTGATTGAATCAGGATTTCTCGTCAAAATTTAGTGTAAGACTCAGCCCCTCAAACGTCAAGCAAGCCCTCTTCTTGGTAGTACTTCACTCACAGACAAGAAATCTCCCGCAAAGGCGCAAAGAAAAGCACGCCAAGAGCATCCGTCTATCAAGGCTTTGCGTTCTGCCTTTGCGCCTTTGCGCCTTTGCGGGAAACTCGTCCTCTCCTTACTTGTATCATCGCTGTCGATTGCCCGATACGAAAAGCATTTGCTATAGTGCAGGCCAGCAAAAGAGCTAACCTAATTCAGAATGCCTGCGAGTCTTGCGCCTGTTTATGGTGCTTGAGATTCAAGGGCGACAGACTCTGTCCGAGGAGATGTGGAAGATGCCGAACAAACACGCGGAAGACGAATTTGAGAAGATCAGCGGCGCGGACTATGTGCCCGATCCTGAGATTGAAGCGTTCATGGAAGAAGAGATCGCGCGCGCGCCGAAAGACCCGCAGCTACTCGCTCAACGCCTGCGTAATAACACTTCGGCTTCGCCTTCGGATGCGGGCGGAGACCCGGACGCGACGTGGGAGGATGTCAACGATAGCGGCGAAGAAACCGTCTCAGGCGATAACCCGACGCCGGATCAATCGAACGTCGAAGAGAACGCGCACGCCATCGGCGTCAACTATGAAGATAATGAAGAGCTTGAGTTCACAGACAAGATCGCTCGGCGCGACCGCGAGCGATTCGAGCTTGATGAGCGTTCAAAGACGGATGAAGACACGATTTAAATTTCACTCCGGCGATTCCCCGGACAGGCTCTTTTCTGTCTCCTCACACCGGGGCATTTAGCTCGATTGTTTCAGGATGAATCACGGCGACTCTCACATGTTGCACAATGGATACGAATGTCCACCGCTTGAAATTCTCAAGCAGCTACGCAGATAAAAAACCCTTCTGTCCCTCACGAACTATTTTTCGTCAACACTTTTCTATACTCTTATCCTAAGCCTTTGAATCTCAATGTTCGGCCTGCATATTTAAGCAGTCTTCACTTTACAAACTCAATTTCATCTACCCGTTGCTAACTCTGCGGCATGACTTTTAGTGTGTGCGATGGGGTCTTATTTCATGCTTCATGCGTCGCCCTTAAGCATGTCTGGCACGGTCATTGCTCTAATGGTTCTACGACAGGCACGACAGCCTGCATAGCAGAAAAGACATTTGATATCACAAGGGGTTTACAGTTTTTCGCGCCGCGAAAATTTTTAGCTGACGGCTATCCGGGCTGTTGCTTGCGCATCGAACTGTGCCATCACGCAAACGCATTTTCTATCATGCTTCATCTCCGGCGTTTGTGTGATGGTTTTCATAAAGGGTTGTGGAGATGAAGAGGAGTCAATAATGAAAAAGTTAGCTTATACATTCGCATTGATGCTCGTGCTGGTCGGCAGCGCATTCGCTCAAAGAGTTCAGACTAATCCCGCAGCACAGAGCGACGGTGATTTCTGGGCAGGGTTCTCCTTCAGCGCACAGATGGGCGGCTTTGAGATCGCACCCGGCGTTGATGATTTTGCAAATGACATGACGCGCGGCAAAGTCATCACGCTGCACGGCGATTCGAGCGACTTTACCGCAATCATTGATAGTGGCGGAACCAAACCCGACTTTGATAACGGCAACAAGATCGTCAGCGGCACATGGACTTTGACGGTTTACAAGGGCGGCGAATATAGCGGGAGACTGTTCGGCGTATTCACGAGCGGCACCCTCAAGTACAAAGCAGATAGAGCGGGAAATATCCTCGCCGAATATGTGGATGCGGACATGTTGATCAAAGGCGGCACGGACGCTTATGCGAGAGTCGGCGGCCCGCAGACTTATGGTAAATTTCTGAGCACTTCGTATCCGGATCAAGCTAATACCACATCGGACCCGGCGCAACCGAGCTTTGCGGCTCATAAAGGCGAAGTGAATCTTAACTTCTAATACTCGCGGCGCTTCTTAACTGAATCAAGCTCAATGGCCGGAAGTGATGCTATCAAGCATCGCCTCCGGCCATCTGCGTTTCATGTTTCAGAGAGAGAGAAATACGCTTTCGTTTAGAGCAATTTTCAATTGGATGAAATGACGAGAAGCAGATCACCGCAGAGGCGCGGAGAAGTCGCAGAGCACACGCAGAGGCTTGAATCTGATTCAACACTCTCGGCGTCGCTCTGCGTAAACTCCGCGCCTCTGCGGCGAGTAGAACTTTTCTCTACTCCCAAGTGAAACCCGCTCTATTTTGCGGGATAGTTCGAGCGCGGCTTGAGCGTGATGCTTTTGATTATGATTTTGGATGCGGGACGTTCCGTTCCGGTCTCGACGGGCGCGTGCGCGATGACGGACACATTGTTGAGTCCTTCGATGATGCGGCCAAAGACCGTGTACTTCCCATCGAAAGCATCCTGCCGTTGGAGCGTGATGAAGAACTGGCAGTTGGCAGTATTCCATCCTTGCTCTTCTGGCATCCCCGGTTTTGCGTCCCGACGCGCCGCGCCGACTGTGCCGAGATCGTAAGGAACATCGCTGAACTCCTGCGGCAGATTCGGATAAGGAGAGTCGCCATTGCCATCGTTCTCCGGGTCGTTATCTTTCGAGAGCGGGTCGCCTCCCTGTATGAGGCCAGCGCTAGCGTTGATACGATGAAAAGCCGTGCCGTTATAAAAACCTTCCCTGACGAGCTGCTTGAACCGCTCGACCATTTTCGGCGCGATGTTCGGATAAAGCTCGATCACAATCGGACCGTACGCGGGATTCTCCGTTTCAATCACAGCCACCTCTGCATCCGGCACAGGCTTCACGCCCTGCTTGACGTTCGTTTGAGCCGCGTCGTTTCCGGTGTCCGAATCCTTTGAAGAGATTTTATCTTTACATCCGGCGAGCAGAATCGTGCCACACACAATCGAGATTAAGACGAGCAAATATCCGGCTTTTAAGATTACTCTTGACCTCAGTTTCATATCTGGCCTTGCTCCATGTTTATGATTTTTGCAGGCTCATTCAATTTACTCTTAAAACAATTTACGGCTATCGAGCAGGATAGTCACAGGCCCGTCGTTGACCAACTCTACCTGCATCATGCGACGAAAGCTCCCGGTGGCGACATGCGCGACGCGCTCGCGCGCCTGCGAGACAAAATTTTCGTAGAGCGTCTCTGCCAGCTCTGGCGGCGCGGCATCGCTGTAAGAGGGACGCCTGCCCTTTCGCACATCGCCGTAAAGCGTAAACTGCGAGACTATCAGGAGCGCGCCCTGTGTCTCGCTCACAGACAGATTCATCTGTCCCGCTTCGTCCGCACAGATGCGGAGCGCGGTAATCTTCTCGACCAGATAGTTGATATCCCGCGCCGTGTCGTCATGCGTAATTCCCAGCAGCACGACCAGACCCACGCCGATTGAGCCTACGACTTCGCCCTCGACAGTGACGGACGCACGCTTGACCCTCTGTAACACGGCCCGCATCTTATCTTTCGAGTCTGAAATTATAATTGATGACGCCTGAGACTTTAACAGGCCGCCCGCTAAGCCGCGTCGGAGTAAAGCGCGCTCCGTAAGCGGCAGTGACAGCCGCCGCCCTGAGCAAGGGAGGCCCGCAAGTGGCACTGGCGCTGACCACCTCTCCCTGCTCATTAATCAGGACGTGTACCCTCACAGTCCCCTGCACTTCACTTGTTTTGGCTATGGCAGGATATGCTGGTCTCGGCAACGAAATCGCTTTGCCATTGAGCACTTCGCCATTCGATTCCTTGCCGGCTCTGGCCGCTTTCTCACGCTCTTTAGAAAAACGACGCTCGAACTTTGCGGCGTCGCCCGGCCCCTTCGTCTCGTACAGGAAACAGATAAAATGCTCATAAGCCTCTGACGATCTGGAGACTGTCTCTGAGCCGTCACCCGGTTCGGGCTGCTTTTCAATCTGCTCGCTCAACTCGATAGCGCGTAGATATGTCGCCTCAGCTTTTTTATAATCCTTCTTGACATGGTACAGCTCTGCTATCTGAAGCGTCAGCGAAGCCAGTAGCTCCTGACTCGTGCCCGGCGCTTTTTCGTAGATCGCAAGGGCGCGCAGAATACGTTTTTCGGACTCGTCAAAGTTGTCCAGCTTGTAGCTGATATAAGCCAGCCTCTCAACTATTTTTGCCGTCTTCGGATGCTCAGGCCCGTAACGCTTTTCGTAATGCGCGAGCATTCTGAGATAGAAAGGCTCCGCCTCTTTAGGCATGTTCTCGGAGATGTATATTTCCGCGAGGTTGTGAAGTGCTTCATCTATCAGAATGTCATCGGGGCTAAGAAACTTATCTCTGATTTCCAGCACACGTTTGGCTAAAAACAGAGCTTGATCATACAACTGTTCGCTGTACAACTTAACAACCTTCGCGCTCATCTCTGTGGCTTCCGCCAGCTCAGGCATCTGCGGAGTAGCCTGCGCCTCCGCCTTGCCCTGATTAATCTCACTCGCAGCCTTCTCATCTTTAGTCTGAGCGCACACGCTCGCGGACGCTATCAAGCAGACCACCAGCACGGTCGCCAAACGCACAGCCTCTCTCATGCAACCCACAAAGCACATCACACCCTTCTCCCTCTAACACGACTGCTCTTGAATGATGCCGATAATGTTACCCGATAAATGTCGCGGCAGGTAGCGGTGAGCGGCACATATGTTATGACGCAGGCTGGCACTAAAAATAAAGGGGACAACTATTTTTTAGCGGGCGGGCGGCTCGGCCTGATCTCGACGCGGCTCGGCAGGCTGCGGTCGTCGTGGTTGAGCAGGTCCAAGACAACGCGCGCGATGTCATCCGGTTGCAGTTGCCATGATTTATCCGCGCCCGCTTCGTCGCCGCCGAACTCCGTGTTGACGGAGCCAGGCATGATGTAGCTGACCTTGATGCCGTCATGCCTGACCTCTTGCATCATGGCTTCGCTGAATCCGTTGAGGCCGAATTTTGAAGCGTTGTAAGCAGCCATCTGCGGATGCGCGTTCGTTCCCGCGAGCGAAGAGATGTTGATGATATAGCCGCCTCCGCGTTTCTTCATCAACGGAATCGCCTCGTGGCAGCAGTAAAAGACGCCGAACAGGTTTGTCTCAAGCACCGCGCGAAAATCCTCAGGCGCGAGTTCTTCGACCTTGCCGAAGACGCCTATGCCAGCGTTGTTGATAAGAATATCGAGTCCGCCAAACTCCGCGACTGCATGAGCCATGAGGGCTTTCACTTCATCATAATCGCGCACATCGCAGACCGCGCCCGCGACCTGTCCCTCTCCAGCGTCGCCAAGCTCACTAACCGCACGCTCTATCTCGTCCTCATGCCGCGAGCTGATACACACGTTGACGCCCGCGCTCACCAGTGATTCAGCGATGCCGCGCCCGATGCCCTTCGTTCCGCCCGTCACGATTGCAGACTTGCCGTTCAGATTCATCATTCCCCCTTTAACTTCTCTCTTAATCTTTCATTAACAATCTTCGGATTACCTTTGCCCCTGGTCGCTTTCATCACCTGCCCGACGAAGAAACCGAACAGAGCCTCTTTGCCAGCCCTGTACTGTTCGAGCTGTGCGGGACTGTTCGCCATCACTTCATCAATCGCGGAATCAATCTCGCCCGCGTCGCTCAACTGAACGAGACCGCGCTCTTCGACGACCGCGTTCGCGCCCTTGCCCGACGCGAACATCTCTATCAGCACTTCCTTCGCCTGCTTACCGCTAATCTTCCCATCGTCAATCAGCCGCACGAGCGCGCCAAGCTCTGCGGGCGAGACCTTGCATTCGTCAATCGTTTGATTCGCCGCCTCAAGCTCACGCAGGAGTTCCGACCTGATCCAGTTTGAGGCCGCGCGCGGATTTCCCGCAGCCGCAGCAGCCTGCTCGTAGTAATCCGCCAGCGCGCGATCAGAGACAAGCTGCGAAGCATCGCTGAACGAAAGCTCGTACTGCTGCATCAAGCGATTGCGCCGCGCGTCAGGCAGTTCCGGCAGAGAGTTTTTTATCTCTTCGATAAACTCGTCCGTCACCAACAGCGGGGGCAAATCCGGCTCAGGGAAATAACGGTAATCGTGCGCCTCTTCCTTCGAGCGCATGACGCGCGTCTCGCCCACGCGATCATCCCACAGGCGCGTCTCCTGTGTGACGCGCCCGCCCGATTCAATCAACTCAATCTGCCTCTCGATCTCGAACTCGATGGCTCGCTGCATGAAGCGCACGGAATTAAGATTTTTCAGCTCGACTTTCGTCCCGAAATTTTCATCACCGATGCGGCGCACGGAGACGTTCGCCTCACAACGCAGGTTGCCTTTCTCCATGTCTGCTTCGCACGCGCCGACCCATTGCAGAGCGTGGCGCACATGATTGACGTAATCATACGCCTGCCACGAAGAACGAAAATCAGGCTCTGTGACTATCTCCGCGAGCGGCGTTCCGGCGCGATTGAGGTCGATGTAAGAATAGCGGTCAACGTCCGGTAATCCCTCATGCACATTCTTACCGGCATCCTCTTCAAGATGCAGCCGCGTAATCCTGACCCTCATCGGATGCCACTCGCGCGTGTGCCCGCCCTCGTCACGCTCCGCGGTCATAAGCTCAAGCTCTCCGCGCTCAGAAAAAGGCTGATCGAATTGCGAGATTTGATAGCCCTTGGGCAAGTCCGGGTAGAAATAATTTTTGCGCGCAAAGATGGAACGCCGGTTAACATGCAGTGCGAGCGCGAGAGCCGCACGCGCTCCCAATTCAACCGCGCGGCGATTCAAGACGGGCAACGCGCCCGGCAATCCCAGACACACAGGGCACGTATTAGCATTCGGCTCATCGCCAAACCGCGTCGAGCACCCGCAAAAGATCTTCGACTCCGTGCTCAACTGCGCGTGAATCTCCAACCCTATAACAGTCTCCCAACCATCCTTCATAAACATTCCTCTTTAATAGTTATCTCAACACTTCTCACTCATAACTCATCACTGCTCTTAAGGTCTGAGCCAACCGGGCTGCGCTCCTGCGCGCCGCGCTTCATCTTCGAGGAGTCGCCAGCGAGCCTGCAATCCTGCGCGCGTCGCTTCGAGTTCTCTGAGCCGCGAGATGAGGACTGAGCGGTCATAAGAGTTGTAGTTGTACGGATACGTCGCTACGAAATTCGGCACGCACGGAGCGAACAGGCATTGGTTGAAGCCGCGCCTCTGTCTGAAAAAGCCGGGCGAGTTTGAGAAGTTGCGGGAAAAGCCGCTTTGCATCCGGCCTGCGTCGCTCGCCGCTTGCGTCCTTGCAGGCTGGCCTGCGAAGGGAGTTTGATTGACGGCAAAGGGCGGCGACTGCGGCTGTCTTCCCGTCGAAAAAACAGAAGGCGCGGGGCTGCCGAGGGTGGCGAAGGAGACAGTGTTAATCGTATCGCTCGTTTCTGAAACGCGCGCTCGAAAGTAGTTTATCTCGGCGTCGAGTGCGTAGATTTCATCTCGCAAAGCTGTGGCCCGCGTGCGCCAGTAGCTTTCGGCTTCGGCGGCCTCGCCTTCGCTCCTGCTCAGCATCTCACGCGCACGCGCAGACTCCTCTCGCCTGCGCCGCTCAGACGCTTCACGCGAGGGCAAGCCGAGTTCTTTTCTGCGACGCTCATACGCCGCCTCGCTCTCGACACGCGTGCGGCGCGTCTGTTCCAGATCGAGATTCGTCAGCGTCCTCGTCGCGGTAGATTTTTTTGCAGGAGAAGACTGCGGCTCAAGCTTTTGTCCGGCGCGCTTGACGAGACTGCCCGCGCGCTCAGCGTTGGCGCGCTCGGTCGCCGCGATGTCTATACTGGACATTTGCAGTGTGACGTAGATGCCGCGCGTCGTCTCGTAAGTCAAAGTCGTTTCAGTCACCTCGAACCTATCCGGTATCTCGACGCGCTGCCCGCCGCGCATGACGACCGTGTACGCGCACGCCGCGACGGGCAACAAGAGCGCCAGCGTGAGTGTGGCCGCGAATTGAAAGGCGCGTGCCATGAATCCGTTTTTCCGGCTCAAGCGTAAAATGGTATGGAGATGACAAAGCATGATTTTTCTCCTGTGGTGCCGCGTGGCTATTTCTGCTGTGAGTATAGCATTCGCCGAAATCGCCGCTCAACGAAGACACAGGTTAAAACTATCAGGTGAAAAATCTTTTGCTACTCAAAGGCGGCTTTGGTGTACAATCTGCGCCACGCGGATAACACATACAGGGCTTGAATCGGCGGAAGCGTTCTGAAAGTGGGACGATGCCGCTCTTGGTTGTTAACCTTTTTCTCATATAAGGAGAGAACAAAGAGATCATGGCAAAAACCATTTGCAAACTTCTAGGCGTCGTGTTCCTTCTGGTCGGGATCGTCGGCTTTATCATGCCGGGCTTTCTCGGCACGCATCTGAGCCTCGCGCACAATCTGGTGCATATCATCTCAGGCGCGGTCGCACTCTATTTCGGACTGGCCGGCTCGCTGCACGGCGCGCGCCTGTTCTGTCTGGTCTTTGGCGCGGTCTATCTATTGCTCGCCATATGCGGCTTCCTGCTGGGCACGGCAGCCGTGCCGACGGTAGCAGGCATGGCAAGCATGGGTTCGGATGCACACCTGTGGAAAGTTCTCCCGGGCACGCTTGAACTCGGAACGATGGATCACGTCGTACACGTCCTGCTCGGACTGATCTTCCTTATCGGCGGATTTCTGACCAAAGCGGATGTCAGAGCTGCGACGGATTAAGCGTCGGCAGCCAAGAAAGCTGCTCTCTTTCTTTGCGCCATTGCGCCTTTGCGTGAGAATTATTTTCTCGCAAAGGCGCAACGGCGCAAAGGAAAAGCAGAATATCTCAGTAGCTTAAAACTGAACCTTCACCCCTCCCCTGCCGAGCGCGCCGGGCGCGCGAAATCCGTTCTCAAAATATTCTTCATCGAAAATATTATCCGCCCCGATGAAGAGCACCAGCCGCGTACGCTCCGTCAAAGGATATTCGTAGCTGGCGAAGAGGTCTGCCTTCGTGTAGCCGTCAAAGGTCAGAATCCCCTGAGCGAAGAACGCATCGAAGACGGGCGCGATGTACTTGCCCGTCCGGTTCAGATCGAAATTGAACGCGAGCCTGCGATAACGCTGTGTGAAGTTGAGCGAGAAGAGATGCTTCGGGATAACGTATTCCTGCAACAGCCCGAGGCCGGGAACGAAGCGGTCGCTGTTGGTGTAAGTATAAGACGCGCGCACGTTCGCGCCGCGCGTCGGAGCGGCTTCGAGAAAGGTTTCGACGCCGCGCGAGATGCCGCCCGGACGATTCGCGTAACCGAAAAAACGTATGCCGAGCGGGTCAGGAAAAGTGCTCTCAATTACGCGCTGAAGCCGCGTGTAAAAGTAGGTCGCGCCAAACAGCACGCGGTCGCCCGCCAGCCTTTGATCGAAGCCGCCGTCCGCTCCGATGGATTGCTCCGCGCGAAGCAACGGGTCGCCTATCCGCTGAAAGACGCCGTTCAAGCTCCCTTCGCCGAAACGCTCGTACAGAGAGGGCGCGCGAAATCCGTTGCCGACATGTGCGCGCAGCTTCGTTCCCGTCGAGCGTATGAAATACGCGATTGACCCGTCGCCCGTCAGAGAGTTTTGCACCGGAATCGCGCCCAGAAATCCCGGACGGTCTGCCGCGCGTATCCTGTAAAACTGCCCGCGCACGCCGACGGAAATCTGCAATCTATCATCGAGCAGGACGAGCTGATCCTGTGCGAAGACGGCGAATGTGCGCTGGCGGTCGGTCGTGCCGTTCAGCAGATTGAATGTCGGAATCGTTTCCTGAAAAAACGTCTCGCGCTCAAATTCGAATCCGGCGGTGACCAGATTCGCGCGCCCCAGACGCACGTTAGCGCGCCCGTCAAGCGTATCAGTCAGGCCGTTGTTCGTGCTGATAAAGACCGAGAACGGCGAAGCGTCTTGAAGCTGTCCATCGTAGTTTCGGCGATGCGAAGAGACGCGTTGATAAGCGACTGTGTAAGAAAAAATATCGTTGACGCGCTGCGTGTAGCGCACTGAGCCTACGAGCAAACGATTGCGGCGTCCGGAATCCGGGTCGTCCGTGTCTGATTGAAAAGTCACGCCCTCAACCGCGCGCGGGTATCGCTCCGCGCTCGTGAAGGCTGCGGGGAGCGCGACCGGATCGTTGTTGACGCCCGCATTCGAGATCGTCCCGTAAAAGTTTGCGGCGATGCTAATCGAAGGCGTCGCCTCGAATTGAAAACGACCGCCGAAGCCGGTGTTGCCGTACTGGTCGTTGCCGTCAACGCCGTGCCGCACATCAAGCCGCGTAAGACCGAAGCTGTATCCGGCGCGACTGCCGATGCCGCCTGAGCCTTGCAGCCGTTCGCGGAAGAGCGCGAGGCTGCCCCCCTCGAAGCTCGTTTCAAAACGCGGACTGCCCGTGCCCGCGCCCGGAACTAAATTGATGACGCCGCCGATGGCATTCGTCCCGTAAATCGAAGAGCCTGAGCCGCGCAGGATTTCCACGCGCTCAAGCCCGGACGGCAAGAGGTCTGCCATCAGAGCGGCAGCCGAGCCTCTGATTTCCGAAGAGTCGCGCACGCGCAAGCCGTCAAGCAGAATCGAAGTGTCGTAGTTACGCAGGCCGCGCAGGCGCAGCGTCGTCAATGAGCCGGGCGAGCCTTGCTGTTGCACGCGCAAGCCCGGCGTGCCGCGCAAAGCTTCGCTCACAGTCAACTCGCGCCGCGCCTCTATCTCCTGATCTTTGAGCACGGTCACGGCTTTTGAAACTTCGTCGGCGCGTTGCGGCGTGCCCGAAGCGACGACCACTACGTTCTCATTGACCGCCGCGATTGAGAGTTGAAAGTCACGCTTGATTGATTGACCGCGCTCGACCAGCAGAGACTCAGAAGTGTTCGCGGCAAACCCTTGTGCAGTCACTTCCAGAATATATTCGCCCGGCCCGAGTCCCGTGAATTTGTAGACGCCCTGTTCATCCGTGCGCCCGAAGAGCTGCATGCCGCTGCGCGCCCGCAGGCGCACCTCGGCTCCGGCTACGTTCGCGCCGCGCTCATCCGTCACGTGCCCGCTGACGGACGCGCCGCTCTGCGCTTGTGTCGTGAAAAAAAGTGAAAGGACGAAAAGCAAGCTTAAAGCAAAACCGCTCGATTTATGTCTGGAGACAGACCAGCCCGCCTCGTTACTTATTTTATCTCTCATCTCTAGCTTCTCCTGCCCGTCGCAGTACGAGCCTGCAAGAGAGCGGCGGAAAGGTCTCCTGACTCACGGCTGAGAGCAAGGATGAAAGCGGAAGGATGAAGGATGAAAGGCATGCTATTCAAACTTGAGCAATTATAATAAAGCCGAACAGCTCAGCTTCATTTGGACCGCTCATCTTTGAGAGCCATACTTTCATCCTTCCGCCTTCATCCTTCATCCTTGCTCTCCCGCATGCGCCTTCCCATTCCTTTGACAGAACAGTGGCTTCGATGCATGCGGTTGTCGCCGTTTACAGTTGCGCGGGCAGTGGCGGCTTTGCACCGCCTTCCCTGATTCCGTCGCCCGTCGGTTGTTGAATTACCGGCGCGCTTCATGCACCGGCGTGATGCGTGGCACGCCCGACAAAGGATGCGTGTCAACTAAAACCTGTATCTCGAAAACTTCGCGCAGCATCTCCGGCTTTAAGACTTCGCGCGGCGTCCCGCTAGCAATGGGTCGCCCGCCTTTGATAAGCAGCACGCGGTCTGCGAACTCTGCTGCGAGATTGATGTCATGTGTGACGACGATGGCCGACGCGCCGCGCTCATCGCAACGTGCGCGCACGAGCGAGAGCACTGCCGCCTGATGAGCCAGATCGAGATTCGCCGTCGGCTCGTCAAGCAAAAGAATCGCGGCCTCTGTTGCCAGCGCACGCGCCAGCACTGCGCGTTGTCTCTCGCCGCCCGATAGCTCATTCATCAAACGCGCGCTGTACTCGACCAGCTTCGTTTCGCGTAATGCTTCCGATGCGATTTCGATGTCGCGCGAAGTCTCCCAGCCCCACGCGCCCGCGCCCGCCCACGCGTAACGCCCGCCCAGCACGAATTCCATCACAGTCACCGGAAATCTCAACTCCGCTTCCTGCGCGACGACCGCTATGCGGCGGCTGACAGCCCTGCGCGCGTAATCGCGCAAAGGCCTCTCGTCAAGCAGTATCTCTCCGTGCATCGGCTCAAGCGCACCGTTCAGAGCGCGCATCAAAGTCGTCTTTCCAGCCCCGTTCGGCCCGATAATCGCCGTTATCCGCCCCGGCTCCGCGCACAGCGAAATCCTAGCGACAGCTTCGCGCGTTCCATAACCGACGGTAATATTTTTCGCTTCAAGCATCAAAAATATATGAGGTGGACTCTGGTCTTAGGGCTTTGGTCTTTGATTTGTGCTATTCAATCTTAGCTCTAAAATTTAGACCTCAATTAACCCGACACATCAAAGACCGAACATCAAAGACCAAAGTCCATCTTTCTGTATTTCAACCTCGCCTCAGCAAATAAATAAAGAGCGGCGCACCGATGAGCGCGGTAATCGCGCCGACGGGCAGCTCGCGCGGAGCGATGATCGTGCGCGCGACCGTGTCCGCCACGACGACGAAGAGCGCGCCCGCAATCGCCGTTGCGAGAATCACAGTCCGGTTGTCGCTGCCGACTGAGAGGCGCACCAGATGCGGGACGACGAGGCCAACATAACCGACCGAGCCGCCCGCCGCGACAGAGGCTCCGACCAACAGGCTCGCCGCCAAGAAAACTGCTATCCGCACGCGCCCGACTTCGACGCCGAGATCGAAAGCGTCTCTTTCTCCAAGCATCATCAGATTCAAAGAACGCGCATGCACCGCCAGCACAATCGTGCCGATGAAGGCCGCGCAGACGGCTATGATGAGCAGCACGCCCGTCGTCCCCGAAAGATCGCCGAGCAGCCAGAAAGTAAATGAGCGTATACGCGTCGCGTCCATCATCGTCGTGATAAAAACAATTGCCGAAGACAGAAACGTCGTCACGATGACGCCAGCCAGAATCAGTTTTTCAGGTGTCGCCCCTGTGCGCCCGCGCGCGAGACGATAGACGACTAACGTCGCCGCGAGCGCGCACGCGAACGCCATCACCGGACGGCTCCACTCGTGCGTCCCGAAGAAGACGAGCGCGATCATCGTCCCGACCGCCGCGCCGTTCGAGATGCCAAGCAGATAAGGCTCTGCGAGCGGGTTACGCAATAAAGCCTGATAGCCTGCTCCTGCCGCCGCGAGCGATGCTCCGACAGTTGCGCCGAGCAGGATACGCGGGATGCGTATCTCAAAAAGAATGTCGCGCTGCTGCTCGGTCAAAGAGCAATCCGCGAAGCCCCCCGAAAAAATCGCGCACAGGGATGAGCCGACCGGCAGCCGCTCGCTCCCGATCAAAGAGGCCACGAGCGCGACGCAGATGAGCGCAACCCCCAGCAACATCAGAATCAGAAGCGTGCGTCGCAGAGTCTGGCGCGAGCCGCTAGAGATTTCATGCGCGTCTGCGGGTGATGCTATTTCAGAATTAACCGTCATCCGTCACTTGAACGCTTCCGGGTGCAGCTTACGCGCCATCTCCTCAAGCCCGTTGATCAGACGCGGACCCGGACGCGAGAGATAATCGCCGTTGATTCCGTACACGCGACCGTTTTTTGCCGCAGGAGATTTTTTCAGCGAGTCCGCGATTTCCATTCCATCTTTGCTCATCGAATCGAAGCTCGCCATGATGATCGCTTCCGGCTGAGAAGCCAGCGCGGATTCGTCGCTGTACTTAGGCCAAGCGCCCGCCACGTCTGCGGTCACGGATTTTCCGCCCGCGCGTCGAATCACATCAGTGATGTATGAGTCGCGCCCGGCTGTGTAGAGCGGTTTGGCAGAGACCTGATAAAAGACACTCACAGGCTTGCCGGATTTCACGGCAGCCTCGACCGCTCCCGCGCGCCCGCGCAAGTCGCTGACCAGTTGAGTAGCTTTATCTTTCTCGCCCAAAATCTCGCCCAGACTTTGAATCGTGTGAAAGACTCCTTCGAGATCGTGCGGGTCTGTGACATAGATTGAGATGACGTGCTGCTCCATCTGCCGCGTGAAGGCTTCGAGCTGCGAAGCGGTCGAGACGAGGACGAGTTGCGGATGCAGGCCGATGATGGTTTCAATATTCGGCGTCATCGTGTCGCCGACTTTCATCACCTCTTTCGCTTCCGCCGGATAGTCGCAGTAACTCGTATCGCCGACGAGCAGCTTGCCCGCGCCGACCGCATAAACTATCTCTGTCAGATTCGGCGCGAGCGAGACGACGCGATCAATACGCGTGGGAATCCGCACGCGTCTTCCGGCCTCGTCCGTCACCTCGCGCGCCTCAAGCGTCGCGCCCGCTTCCCCGCCCGTCTTGGTTCGATTAGCGCAGGACGAGAAGATGAGAAACGCGCAAATTAAAAACGCGAAGATTAAGAATGCGTGGCGGGCGGCAAGCTTGTGGCGTTGATGTCTGGTGTGTGTAGTCAAAAAAATATCCCGGCGCTGTTTCGTGCCGCGACGTATGGCGACAGGCACAGCGACGGGATTTAAGGAAGAAGTACGGAGACTTTTAACCCGCGTGCGGCCTGAACGCCTTTACGCGAGGCATTCACAGGCTACAAAAAAAGCGTCTGACGGGCAGGTCTCCTGACTCGGAGAAGTTCACAAAAAACTTCCCCACACAGTGGCGCGACCGCGCGGGATTCACACCCGCTTCCCTATTCTCCCGGCTCTTTTGCACCGGGCACCCGGACACTTTCGATTTGAAAAGATCATGAAACTCGATTGCGGGCGGAAGTTATCACGTGCATGTCGGGGCTGTCAAACAACAGGCTCACGCAAAGGCGCAAAGACGTCAAGAAACAGCGAGGGAGTAGGGGGAGGGTGTAGGGTCTAGTGAAAGACAAGTTTGCTTTTCCTACATCCTATCCCCTACTCCCTACACCCTGGCTCCTTTGCGTCTTTGCGCCTTTGCGTGAGATGATGCCCCTCCATTTCACTCCGTATAAGGAATAAAGAACATAGATGATCAAGACCGTCGAATGGACAGATGAAGGCGTGCGTATGCTGGATCAGCGGCTGCTGCCGACCGAAGAAAAGTATCTGATGCTGCGCTCTTACGAAGAGGTCGCGGAGGCTATCAAGCAGATGACTGTGCGCGGCGCGCCCGCCATCGGCGTCTCTGCCGCGATGGGACTCGCGCTCGGCGCGAGTCAATCCGTCGGGACTTCCGTCGCCGATCTCGAATTCGATTTCGATTACATGTGCGACGTGATGGGCGCGACCCGTCCGACTGCGGTCAACCTCTTCTGGGCTATCGAGCGCATGCGCGGCGCGCTCAGGCGCGCGAAGGCTGAGACAGAGGATGTGGGAGAGATTAAAAAGCTGCTCGTCACCGAAGCCCGCAAGATTTTCGATGAAGACATTCTGGCGAATCGCAGCCTCGGTAAATTCGGCGGCGAGCTGATAGCGGACGGCTCGACCGTCTTAACGCATTGCAACGCGGGCGCGCTCGCCACGGCGGGCGATTACGGCACGGCTCTCGGCGTCATACGCGGCGCGCGTGACGCGGGCAAACGCGTCGCCGTCATCGCAGACGAGACGCGACCATTTTTGCAGGGCGCGCGACTGACGGCTTGGGAGCTTCAAAAAGATGAGATTCCCGTGACGCTCATCACGGACAACATGGCTGGACATGTGATGAAGCAGGGCAAGGTTGACGCGGTCGTCGTCGGCGCAGACCGCATCGCCGCCAACGGCGACACGGCTAACAAGATCGGCACGTACATGGTCGCCGTCCTCGCCAAGCGACACGATATTCCATTCTATGTCGCCGCGCCCATCTCGACGATTGACCTGAATTGTCCTTCCGGTGAAGAGATTCCGATTGAAGAACGCGACACGAGAGAAATCACGCACATGCGCGAACAGCAACTCGCGCCCGCAGGCATAGAGGTTCAGAATCCAGCGTTCGATGTCACGCCGAACGACTTGGTCGCAGCCATCATCACTGACAAAGGCGTGGCGCGTGCGCCTTATACTGAGAGTCTGCGGAAGTTATTTGAAGTTTAAAGCGACTTTGCGTAACGGCTCTGCTTCCACCAATCAATCGTGAGCTGCAAACCTTCTTCAAGACCGACGAGAGTTTGATAGTCGAGCATCTCTACGGCGCGTGTGTTGTCCGCCTGACTGTCGCGCACATCGCCCGCGCGAGTTTCTCTGTACTCGGCCTGCGCGTCGTCGCGTCCCGTGAGACGCTTCAAAATCCCCAACAGCTCGTTGAGACTCGTCCTCTCGCCGTTGGCGACGTTGATGACCTGACCGATGCCGGTCGTGGTTTCGGCTGCGTTGAGATTGGCGCGTGCGACGTTGGCGACGTAGGTGAAATCGCGCGATTGTTCGCCGTCGCCGAAGATGACGGGCGTCTCGCCGCCGAGCAGCGTGGCGATGAAACGCGAGATGACGCCGGAGTATTGCGAGGTCGGGTCTTGTCGCGGCCCGAAGACATTGAAGTAACGCAGGGCGACCGTCTCAAGGCCGTAAACTCGCGTGAAGACGCGGCAATAATATTCTCCGACGAGCTTGGCGACGGCATACGGCGAGAGCGGGTCCGGGCGCATGTCTTCGACCTTCGGCAGGGTCGGCTGGTCGCCGTACGCAGAGCTTGACGCGGCGTAGACGACGCGCCGCACGTGATTGTCGCGCGCAGCCAGGAGGAGCGAGAAGGTCGCGTCCACACATGCCACGTGCGTCGAGCGCGGGTCGCTGACAGAACGCGGCACGGACGGAATGGCTGCTTCATGAAAGACTAGCTCGACATCTTCGAGCGCGCGTCGCAAGGCCGCTTCATCCGTCAGGCTCGCCTCGATGAAATCAACGCTGCCGCCTATCTCTTCCAGATTCTCACGATGCCCCGTCGAGAGGTCGTCAATCACACGCACGCGCGCACCGCTCTCAAGCAGAGCCGCAGCAATGTGCGACCCGACGAAACCCGCCCCGCCAGTGACTAATGCGATTCCTGTTAAGCTCATAAAGAAGTAATAGGTGATAGGTGATAGGAAAAGCAGGAGACAGGAGTCAGAAGACAGGAGCCAGAATAAAAGCGGGTTGCCGCCTCTGCTTCCGTCTCCTGACTCCTGTATTCCCCTCTTCTCTTATCACCGTTGAATCTATCTTCCGACGCCGACGTAATCGAAGCCCAGCTCGCGCATGTCTTCAGGCTCGTAGATATTGCGCAGGTCTGCGATCTTCGGACTCTTCATCAAACCCTTCACGCGCTCCATGTTCAGAGCGCGGAACTGATTCCATTCGGTCATAAACACGAGAGCTTCCGCTCCCGTCACTGCATCGTACTCATCCACTGCGTAAAAGATATCGGGCAGACATTTCTTCGCTTCATTCATGGCCGCCGGGTCATATGCTCTGACCTGCGCGCCGCCCCTTGCGAGGCCGCGTATGATCTCTATCGAAGGAGCCTCGCGCATATCGTCCGTCTCAGGCTTGAAGGAAAGGCCGAGCACGGCGATGGTCTTGCCGCTTGTCTCTCCGACGAGTTTTTCAATCTTCTCGATCATCGCCGCGCGCTGCTTGCGATTGACTTCCATCACGGCATCAACTATCAGCGAGTCGCAGCCGAACTCGCGTGCGACTGTGGCGAGCGCGCTCGTGTCTTTCGGAAAACAGGAGCCGCCGTAGCCCGGCCCCGGATGCAAAAATTTATTTCCGATGCGGCGATCCATCCCGATTGCCCGCGCCACATCATGCACATCGCAGCCGACGCGGTCGCAAAGATTTGCAATCTCGTTGATGAAAGAAATCTTGGTCGCTAGAAAAGCGTTGGCCGCGTATTTGGTCAGTTCCGCTGCTTCGAGCGAGGTGACGACGAAGGGCGTCTCAATCAGAAAGAGCGGGCGATAGAGGTCGCGCATGATGGCGACGGCCTCTTCGTCACGACTGCCGATGACGACGCGGTCCGGGCGCATGAAGTCGTTGATGGCCGCGCCCTCTCGCAAAAATTCCGGGTTCGAGACGACGCCGAAATTTGTGCGTGACTTCAGATTTTCGCGTATCAGCTTGCGCAGGCGTTCGCCGTTTCCGACCGGGACGGTGGATTTCGTGACGATGACCTTGTAGCCGTTCATGTGCTCTGCAATGGAGCGCGCCGCCGCATCTATGTATGTCAAGTTCGGCGAGCCGTCATCTTTCGGCGGCGTGCCGACGGCGAGAAAGATGACCAGCCCCTGCTCGATGCCGGATTTGAGATCGGTCGTAAAATGGAGCCGCCCGGCATGTGTGTTTTTCGCCACGAGCTGTTCGAGTCCCGGCTCGTAAATCGGAATCACGCCGTCCGAGAGGCGCGCGATTTTCTCTGTGTCCACATCAACACACGTCACATCCACGCCGAACTCCGCGAAGCACGCGCCCGTCACCAACCCGACATATCCTGTCCCGATAACCGCTATATGCATTTTTAAATTAACCCGCTCAAGCAGATGGAAAAAATTTGATGTCTGCTTTCATCTGTTTACCATTAACCGCCAAACAAATACTAATCGAGAGCAAAAAAAAGTTTGCGGGTCACGCCTGATTTGAATCACGCGTGACCCGCAAAGCTGCAAATCATCTTTCATGCACTGAAGTTGCGCAATGCATGAATCTTTGAGATGAGTCTGACCTTTTACTTGGTCGGGCTAACAACCGTCGTCCCGCCGCCGAGATCAATATCGTTGTTCTCGCTCGAACCGGCGATGATCGCCGCCGCGATTGCGCCACCGGCTGCGAGGAGCAGAGCTGCGAGCGCGCCGCCGCCGATGCCCTTCATGCCTTCGGTCTTCAAGCGCGTGCAACGCGTGCCCGGAGCAGCCATACCGGCTGAGTCTTGTGAACCGGCTGCGATCTGTTTGACCGAGCCGCCGGCGCGGAGTTCGACGTTACCGGACTGTGTGTCGACCTTGGTATTGCCGCACTCGACATCAACCGTGAAGACTGAAGCGTTGCTGGCAATGACCGAACCATCTTTGGTCATGACGCTCGCCATCCCGCCGCTGGAAACGCGGACACGGCCTGCTTCGAGAGTGGCTGAGATACCCGAATCGGTAAAGCTCAACTTAAGGCTGGATTCCGGCAAGACCTCAACACGTCCGAGTTTGCCGAGGCTGACGACGGCACTGCTGCCCTTCGCCGTGGTGACGGTGCTATCCGAAAAAACGGTGGCACCTGAGATTGCGTTCTGGCCGTTGACCGTGACCTGCCCGGATACCGACAGCTCGCCTGACGGCCCTGTTTGTCCCGGCGTTGCCAGCACAGCCATCGAGTACACGCTCAAGACGGCGACTGCAAGGCAAAACGCGATGGGCTTGCGGCTCCAAGTTCTGCTAATCATTAACTGACTCCTCCCGTAAAGTGAAACAATTTTTTGAAAGCGCGCCACAAACCCTGGATGAGGCTTGCAGGAGACGGTAAACGGTCTTTCTCGCTAAGACCATCTCGACACTTCAAGACCGCCCGCGCGGACATCCCAAATTAAAAATAGGCATGAAGAGCCAGCGGCTCTAATATCTTGGACTTTTTACACGAATAGTAGCCCTGTGTCAACATACATTTACGCAAAGGGGCGTTCCGAGACAGTTTTTCCACAACTCTCCAAAGGGTTTATTCCCTGTAAATCTGGACTGTAACTTTTCCATCCGCGCCGACCCATCCCCGGTACATACCTTCGGAATTGAAGGGCATCGTGATATTCCCGTTGCGGTCAATCGCGATGAGGCCGCCCGACCCGCCCAGTTTGCCCAGCTTTTCCAACACTGCGCCAGCAGCCTCTTTCAAAGATTTCCCCTGATACTCCATCATTGCGGAGATGTCATAAGCGACCACGCCGCGTATGAAATATTCGCCGTCGCCGGTGCCTGAGACGGCGCAGGTCAGATTATTGGCGTAAGTTCCCGCGCCGATAATCGGAGAATCCCCGACGCGCCCGAATTTTTTGTTGGTCTTGCCGCCAGTCGAAGTCCCTGCGGCGAGATTTCCGTGCCTGTCCAGAGCCACTGCCCCGACCGTCCCGTACTTTGTCACATCAGGATACTCTGCATCCAGATTGCGGCTCACCTTTCCGGGCTGCGCCGCTTCCTTGCGTTCTTTCTCTTTGGCGCGCTGAAGTTCCTGCCACCTGCGCTCGGTGCGAAAGTAATCGTTCGGGACAAGACTTATGCCCTTCTGTTTGGCGAACGCCTCTGCGCCTTCACCGACCATCAGGACGTGCGGGGATTGCTCCATCACTAGGCGCGCGACGCTGATAGGGTTTTTGAGATGCTTGACGACGGCGACGGCTCCAGCTTTGAGCGTGCTGCCGTCCATAATCGAGGCGTCGAGTTCAGCAGTCCCCTCGCCGGTCAAGACCGCGCCTTTGCCCGCATTGAAAAGCGGCGAGTCTTCCATCAGCCTGATGGCAGCCTCGACTGCGTCAAGACTGCTGCCGTCATGCTTCAAAATGTCATAGCCCGCGAGCAGTGCTTCCCTGAGCTTCGCTCGATACGCCGCTTCCATCTCCGGCGTCAGGTTGCTCTTGAGAATCGTCCCCGCCCCGCCGTGAATAGCGAACCCGAAATTTTGAGCTGTCATAACGACCGCGCCCGAAGACTTCCCTCCTTCTCTTTCCACAGCCGGGTTCGCTTCCCTGTTCTGCGCCTGTACCGGCACGACTGTTAAAAAAATTGTGATGAGAAGAAAGAGCGCAAACCGCTCTGTGACATGACGACGCACTTTTGGCCTCCGATGTTGATAAAGGGTTCCGAGTTCCAAGACAAAAAGATTTCAAACTTTGAACCCTGAACTTGGAACTCGGAACCCGGAACTTGGAACCCGTCACTTGCGCCTGTGCCAGTAATAATAGACAGGAAGCCCCAGCGCGATCAGGATGATGCCGGTGACGGATTGCCACGGCGACGAGATGACGGTCATCACGAGCAGCCACGCCGCGACCAGCAGGAAGAGCGCGGGCACGACCGGATAGCCCCAAGTCCTGTACGGTCTCTCAAGCTCCGGCATCCGCTTGCGAAAGACAAAGACGGTGGCCGTCGTCAGTCCATAAAATATCCAGAGCGCGAAAATCGAATAGTTCGAGAGCGCGTCGAACGAGCCTGAGAGAGCCAGCACGCCCGCCCACAGAGCCTGCATCAAAAGCGCCCCCGTCGGCACATGCGTGCGCTGTGAGAGCCGCGCCAGATTCTGAAAGAAGAGGCGGTCTTTCGCCATCGCATACGGCACACGCGCCCCTGTCAGGACTCCGACATGCAGCGTCCCGAAGGTCGAACCCAAGAGAGCCGCAGCAATCAGGCTCACCGCTATCGGACCTAGAAACCTGCGCGCCGCTTCCGCCGCGACTGATGAAGTCAAAGGGATGTTCGCAATCTCCGTCGGCGTGAGCACATAAAAGTACGCGAGGTTCACAAAGATATAGAGCGCGCCCACCGCAGCCATCCCGCCGATAAGCGCGAGCGGAATATTCTTCTGCGGATTTTTAACTTCGCCTGCAACCAGCGTCAGGTCGTTCCAACCGTTATAAGCCCACAACGCGCCGAGCATCGCCGCGCCGAAACCCGCCATCCCGCCACGCGCCGCCGCGCTCACATCCGAGCACAATCCGCCCGCGTCCGTCATTGCGAAATGCGCCCAGTCGCCTTTCGCAAACAGGAACGCGCCCACTCCGACCGTCAGCACGAGGCAGATTTTCAAGGCCGTAAGAACGGCTGCGATATTTCCGCTGACCACGACCGCCGCGCAGTTAATCAAAGTCACGACCGCAATCGCTCCCAACGCCACCAACTGCAAAGAGCCTAACGAGAACTTGTATCCGAACACATCGCGCGTAAAAAAGATTGTGTTTAGCGCGCCTCCCATCAAGTCATTAAGAAAGATAGCAAACGCCACGCTCATCGCAGCAAGGCCCCCAGCCCGCGCGACGAAAAACTGCATCCACCCGTACAAAAATCCCCATCGCGCCCCGTATGCCTCACGCAAAAAAACATATTCGCCGCCAGCCCTCGGCATCATCGCCGCCAACTCCGCATAAGTCAGCGCGCCCGCCAACGACAGCACGCCCGATGCTATCCACACGATGATGACTATTTTCGGAGAGCCTACATTGCAAGTCATCACACGAGCTTTCAAAAAGACGCCCGTGCCGATGACGTTGCCGATGACGATGGAGACTGCGGCAACGAGTCCGAGTCCGCGTATGAGTGTGATATTCGATGGCGCGAGTTTCGTCATGCAGTCCGCTCAAAAGAAGTTTTTGAATTCTTAGTGGAACTAAAATTATTCATTATGCTCCACGGCCTTTGCGGCGGACGCTCGATAAACTTGAAGAGCATGCTCTGCGAGTTCCGTTTGAACTGTGACGCGGTAAGGATGTTTGGCGACGAAGGCCGGAACGCGTCGGACGGTTGCGCCGAGCGTGTTGAGCGTCGCGGCGATCTCTTCATCCGTCAGCTCTTCGACGCCGAAGGTCTCTGTGGCGCGGCGCAAGGCTCCGCGCAGGCGATCAAGCGGGAGTTCTCTTTGCGCCAGAACTTTGCCGCGCGCCTGAAATTCGCCGAGAGCGTGCAGAACTATCTGCTCTGCGGCGCGTTTGTCCGTGTTGGGTTGCTTCTCGAAAAAATTGGGTTGATGCATCGAAACCAAATCATCTAACGGCTTCGGGGGAAATTTTGAAAAAATTTCAGGGCGTCATCTTCGACTTGCGGCGCGGATGACTTGCAGCCTGCCCATTTGTGACGACGGGCGAGGGTGGCGGCTCAGGTGGCTTCACTCCCTCCGGCTGCGTCTGCTTCGCTTTCTCCATCAATTCGGCCTGCTCGTATGGATCGAGCCGCGCGAAGACATAGAAAAGCTCGGCGGCGCGGACGGCTCCCAGATATCTGAATGTATTGTTGATGACTTCGCCCGTACGAAAGGTGCGCGGGCTTGGCGGCTTTTCAAACAGAGTTCCCAACTCGTCGCGCGTCGTCGCTTCGAGTTCGGGCAGATAATCGTTGCCCGTCTCGCGCGCAATCGAGAGAGCCATCTGTTTCAGCGCGCGTATGCGGTTCGAGTTGCGACGATAATATTGCGTGCTAATTTCGTGACGGCTCGCGCGGTCGTCAACCACTTCCTGCTCGTCGCGCAGGTATCCCAGATACGCGCGCACGACCGGCCCGAACTCTTCATTCGCGCCCGACTGCTGCTGCGGCTCCTGCGCTCCGGCAACGACGCACAGTGTCAGGCACAGTATTGACAACAACCCGAAGCGGATTATCAATCGCTCTCGTTTCATCTTTCCTTAAACCCGAACGACAACCGAACATCTTCAAAAGGGGGCCGTGATTTCTTTGAAGAGAGTTTACCACAGGCTCTTATCCGATAGCATTTTTGTTTGCGTGCAAATTCTTTGCGACCAACGCGTTGCGCGCCTCTCGCGCGTGATGTTACATTTTAAGCGCAGCATCTGTGAATCAGACACTCAAGCAAATGGCGAATGAGCAGCAACATTACGCTGGCAAGCGCGTGGCTCTGGGAGTGAGCGGGGGCATCGCCGCGTACAAGGCCATCGAAGTCCTGCGCGGCTTGCAGAAAGCCGGATGCGTCGTGCGCGTGGCGATGACGTTGCGCGCCTGCGAGTTTATCAGGCCGCTGACTTTTCGCGCTCTGACGGGCGAGCATGTGATCGTTGACGACTACGAGCCGGATAATCCAGACCCGATTGCTCATATCACCTTTTCGCAGACCGTTGACCTCTTTCTAGTCGCTCCGGCCACTGCCAACATCATCGCCAAATTTGCCAACGGCATTGCCGACGATTTTCTGACTTCAACCTATCTGGCCTCGAATGCGCCCGTGCTGATTGCGCCCGCGATGAACACTACGATGTGGAATCATCCGGCGACGCAGAGAAACTTGCGACAACTGCGAGAAGACGGTGTGCGTATAGTCGAGCCGGACGCGGGCGAGATGGCCTGCGGCACTATCGGGCCGGGACGATTGAGCGCGCCTGAAATAATCGTCAACGCCGCGCTCGCCTTGCTGACGGAAAAAGAGCTGCCCGAAACGCATGACCTACAGGGCGAGCACGTCCTGATTACAGCAGGCGCGACGCGCGAAGAGATTGATCCGGTTCGCTTTCTCTCGAATCGCTCGTCGGGTCGGATGGGCTTTGCGCTGGCGGAAGCCGCACGCTCGCGCGGCGCAGAAGTGACGGTCATAGCTGGCGACACCAGCGCGCCGGTTCCCGCGAACACGCGCCTCGTGCGTGCCGTTTCCGCAGAAGAGATGCGTGCGGAAGTTTTGAAAGAGATTGACGCCGCGACGGTCTTCATCGCCGCCGCAGCCATCGCTGATTACCGTCCGGCTATGCGGGCTGAAGGTAAGCTTAAAAAGTCGGAAGCGGCGCTCACGCTCACGCTTGAGCCGACGCCGGACATTCTGGCAGAGGTCTCGGAAGGAAGGCATGATGGCCTGCTCGTCATTGGCTTTGCCGCCGAAACGACGGACGTGATAGAGCATGCCCGTCAAAAACTCGCGCGCAAGCGGCTCGATGCCATCGTCGCCAATGACATCACGCGCGACGGCGCGGGCTTCGATGTCGAGACCAACATCATCACTCTCATCGCGCGCGACAACGGCGCGCCGGTAGAATTGCCCTTGATGTCCAAGCTCGAAGCGGCGCACAGGATTCTGGATGAGGTCGTGCGCCTGCGCCGTAGTCAAACATCAATTTAAGAATCGCGCATTTCAACTTAAGAGTCGTGCATGAAAGAAATGCTATCGAAAGAATCGTATGCCGTCTGAATCTCAAGCTCAGGACTTTCAATCCCTCGTCGCGGATGTCAAAGAGCATCTTTCTTATCTTCAAGAGCTTGGCATCGAAGGCATAGAGCAAGAAGGCGCTGAACACGCCGAGGTCAACGAAACGCGCACGCCTGCTTCCACGCGTGCGGCGGAAGTTGTAACAAGAAAGCCCGCGCAGGACGCTTCGCTCAAACGCAATGCGCTGGCGGCGGAAGCACATGAGCGCGAGGCCGCGCGTGCAGCGGCTCCGTCTTCACACGGCGCAGAGATTTCACAAATTTCAGGGGATGAGACCGACATGGCTAAGAGAACCAGAAAAACGCCGGAGCTTGAAACGCCCGCGCCGATGGAAACGCTCTTCGGCACGATCACGCCGAAGGATGAAGCGAGCCTGCCGCGCGTCGATGAAACCATCGAAGACATCTGGAACGACATAGGCGAATGCACGCGCTGTCCTTTGAGCGCAACCCGCACGCACGTCGTTCACAGCGAGGGCAACCGCCGCGCGCAACTGATGTTCGTCGGCGAAGCTCCCGGCGCGAATGAAGATGAACAGGCGCGCCCCTTCGTCGGTCGCGCGGGACAGCTCCTGAACAAAATTATCGAAGCCATCGGCCTCAAGCGCGAAGACGTTTTTATAGGCAACGTCAACCGCTGCCGCCCGCCGCAGAACCGCACGCCGACACTTGCCGAAGCCGCGACCTGCAAGCCCTTTCTCCTGCGCGAAATCGCTATCGTGCAGCCGAAGGTGATCGTCGTGCTAGGTAATACGGCGATGAAAAACTTGCTCGAAACGAAGGAAGGCATCACGAAAGTTCGCGGGCAGTTTCAAGACTACAAAGGAATCAAAGTGATGCCGACTTTTCACCCCGCCTACCTCCTGCGCGACCCATCGAAGAAGCGCGAGACGTGGGAAGATATGAAGAAAGTCCGCGAATACCTTAAATCAGTGGCAAGTGATGAGTGACAGGTGATAAGAGAAGAAAGAATACAGGAGACAGAAGCAGAGGCGGCAACCAGCTTTTATTCTTCCCCTTTAGTCTGACTCCTGTATTCTGTCTCCTGTCTCCTGTTTTTCCTATCCCCTATCACCTATCTTATGCAATCCATGCTTTTCGATGAGACGCCGCCGGAATCGGGCGAGACGTTGGAAGAGGTCAACGCGGAGCTTTTGAGTCGCGCCGGAGCGATGCCGCAGTTTTCCGGGCGCGTCTTTATCTTGGGCGAAGGCAAAGCGGGAGCGCGTGCTGCGGTGGTGGGCGAATCGCCCGGCCCGCCCGACGCGGATTCCGGCAGACCGTTTATGGGACCCGCCGGTCAGATGCTGGAACGCATCCTCGGCAGCATCGGTCTCAAGCGCGAGGACTGTTATCTGACCAACACGGTCAAGATTATTTCCACCGGCGACGAGATGACGCCCGAGCTGCTCTCGTTCTTCACGCCGTATCTTCACCGCGAGCTGGCAGCCGCGCGACCGTTGGTCATTATCTCTTTCGGCAACACGCCGACGCGCGCATTGCTTCGGACGAAAAAGCCAATCTCGCAGATGCGCGGTGAGTTTCACAATTATCACGGGATGCAACTCATGCCGACCTTCAACCCGGCCTATCTGTTGCGCGATCCGTCCAAGAAGCGTGAGGTCTGGGAGGACATGAAAAAGGTGCGCGCCCTTCTCGCCTTATCCTAATAAACGGGCAGGTAATTGAGTTTGAAAATATTGACTTTTAAGAGCAGCAGGTATAATGTTCGCTCATTAGTTTCGTCAGTAATTCGAGTCTCAACGTGCTTAATACAGACTCGATTCCACTCAAAATTAACTTCTCAAAGATGTATCAATATGCGTGTGCCAGTTTGCTTAAAGAATCGGACGAGATGCGAGGAGCGTCTGTATCATGCCTGTGAATTACCCGCAGTCGCCAATTTCATTGATGATATTTGCCGGTGATTAGCAAGCATGCTCACGCTCTTGATCAGCTTTGAACTTCCGGCTCCTCTGCTTTTCAATATAGAACCGGCAGATGAGTCAGAACTTACCAACAAGGATTTCAGCCCTGACCGCCACCGCGCGGTTCGTGAAGAAGGAGACAACATGCGAGCTTTATCAATTGCCAAACTTCGCCGGACAGTCCGACCGTTGTTTGGCTCTCTAGCGATTCTTCTGGCACTGGCTCTCTTGAGCGCCAGTTTCGGCTC
>CAXTPS010000038.1:0-45964 GCA_964246305.1 uncultured Pyrinomonadaceae bacterium | reverse complement strand
TCAGAAAATGAATGGTTGATTATCGCCACTTACACAGACTTTTCATAACCTCCGGTATCATTACTCTTATGATCTTAATGATGGTGATGACCGGACTACGGATGAAAACGGCTACGTGGTATTTCCTGAGCGTACATTTACCGCACCGTTGCTTTACCGAGTTTTGCGCTCAGGTTTAGCGTATGTAATGATTCTCGCGCACGGTAGCGTTGGCATTCGTGCATCCGTCTGGGCATTGTCGGAAACAAGGGCGAGCAAGTTTATTGATTATAAACCGGGCATGCCGCTGATTCATGAGATTGTCTTGCGACGGTGAGTGCTATGAATCGTCGGCGTCTAACAACTCATTGAACCGGAGCGCGAATAGCATTGCTTTCATCCGCGAGGCTTGCCGTTTATGATGTTGTGTGCGCGCCCGGTTAATTCCGGCGTTGGGCTGCTATTTACTACGACTGAGATTTGCGAATATAAAGGTGGGCGAATGACGAACATACTTATCTTTGGAGCAAGTAGAGGGTTAGGAGCGGCCTTCAGTTCGGGCTTACCATCTCGCAGTGATACCGTTTGGCTGGTGTCGCGTAGTCAGCCGGAAAACCTGGAAAGAAATGATGGTGTAGAAAGAGTCTGGATTAAAGCCGATCTTTCTTCCCCAAAAGACGCCAGCCGGACAATATCCGAAGCACTCTCTGAGCAAAGGCTTGATGTCTTGATCTATAACGCCGGGATATGGGAGGAACAGGCTTTCAAGAGCGACTATAGTTTTGAAGAAGTCAGCATCGAAGAATCAGAGGACATTATTGCCGTAAATCTGACCTCAGCCATCATCTGTATTCAGAAATTGCTGACAAATTTGAAGCAATCAGATAACGCCAAGATTATCTTAATCGGCTCAACTTCCGGCCTCGAGAATAGCGGCTCGCAAGAAGTTGCGTATGCTGCGTCTAAGTTCGGTCTGCGTGGTTTGGGGCAGGCTTTACGTGAAAATCTACGGAAATACAGCATTACCGTGACCTGTATTAATCCCGGCGAGGTTGCTGCCGAAATAGCCTACGAGGATGGTGTTGAGAGAGCGATTGAAGCATATGCGGGCACACGCATCCCCGTCCGAGACTTAATATTGATAGTGAAATGTCTGATGGGGCTATCTAAAGTATCGTGCGTCAAAGAAATTGACATGCCGGCGATTACCGACCTCAATGTGTAGGCGCGACGCAACATAACAACTCATTGAACCGGAGCGGCGATAGCCTCTCTTTCATGGTGCTTCCTGCGAGTAAGTTATGTGGATTCGCGCCGCCCGGTTAATTCGAGCGTTATAGCGGGGTTCATTCGGATGCGACTTTCGGCTAATAGCCAGCATTGAGTTTGCCAGCGAAGAGAGACGAAAACAGTCTTTTAGCTTCAGGTCGCATCCGAATGAACCCTGCTGTAGGTTGCTACTCGATTCTGAAAATACTTGCCTCAAGAAGCCGTGAGATTTACTATCTTACTCATGAATTATCAGAACATTATTACAATTGAACCTGGCAAGCGTGGCGGCAAGCCTTGCATCAGAGGAATGCGTATCACGGTTTATGATGTGCTGGAATATCTTGCTTCCGGTATGACCCAACAGGAAGTTCTTGAGGATCTCCCTTATTTAACGGAGGAAGATATTCGCGCTTGTCTGGCCTATGCCGCAGATCGTGAAAAACGCTTAATGGTGGTCGAAGCGTGAAACTTCTCTTTGACCATCATCTTTCGCCACACTTGGTCAAATCTCTGGCTGACATTTATCCAGAATCGAATCATGTCTATCCACTGGGGCTTGACCAAGTGGATGATAAGGACATTTGGGAACATGCGCGACGTGAAGAATTTCTAATCGTCACGAAGGATGCAGATTTCAGTGATTTGTGCATGTTGCTGGGCTTTCCGCCGAAAATAATCTGGATACGTGGCGGAAATTGTAAACATCTGCTATTGAAGCAATGCTGCGGCATCATTATGCTGATATCGAAGCTCTCGATAAGGATGTGGTTGTGGGCGTGTTGACGCTGTTCTAAGCGGCGCAAGGCGTTGTTGCACAAATCAGATAAGTGAATAAACCGACTTATCGAAACCGCGACCAAGCTTTTGAGCATAGACAATCCTCTTCACATTAACGTCAATCTTGATGAGACCCTGAATCTCTTCGCCTCCCCTTTCAAGATGGCCGCGAAGAATCGTGCCCTTGAATGAGTTGCGAGCTGGCGGGTTAGGGGTGAACAGGCTTGGAAGCTTGAAAGACTCTTTCGGGCTTAAGGCGTACATCTTCGTTTGCCTGTGGCTCTGGCGGTCTCTGGTATAAATCTCCTGTACGTTCTTTCCTCCGTTGGTGAAAGTCGCTTCCAGAATTACCTGAAAATTGTGCGGAGACATGAACATCGGAAGGTGCGAGAGGAAGACGCTCTTTTCTCCGACGACCATCATATTATGTGGAGGCAGCTCGGATTCATTTATGTGGAGGCAGCTCGGATTCATGCTGAGCGTGCTGGTCAGTCATGTTATTCATATCCATAGCAGAATCCTTTCTAAACTCCGGGCGGAGTTATTCAAGAGAGAGGGGATTGTGAGGAGCCGCAGTAATTGCTCAGCTCAAAAAACCCGGCTGCTTCTCGGCCAGATGCGGGTACTCTTTGAGTGCTTCTTTCAGATGGCTGTCGCAAACGCCTATCTCAACCAATACTGTTCGAGTCGAAACATTATAAATGTGCCGCTCGTGCTGTTCCTCTTTAGTGGCATAACGGTAGATGACTTTATCTGATTTATTAGCGCATTCGTTCCACTGGCATTTCATAGTTTTTTCCTGTCTGCATATAACTTCAAGATGGGACGAAGTTATTCTTCCATCTCATCCTTCTCATCCTGAGCATTTCCCTTTTGACCTTCCGAATTATTTTTTAGAAAAAGCGGATTTGAATAATCCCTGTGAGTGAGTTTCCCGGACGGCTGTTTAGTATCGCTCTCTTCTTTCAGCTCGCGCCCCGATTCGTTAGCCGAATCAGCATTCACAGGCGGTTTTTCGTTCTCATTCATGGCGGTCTCCTTTCTGATTTTGATTATACATCACGAACCGCGCAGGACGGAGGCGGGAAGAACTTTCGACATTGAGACGCTTTTGATTTTCCAACGTTCTCTCTTCTTTGCTAAGCTAAAATTCAGGTCAAATGATTTCCGTTGCCGAAGCCATTCAGCTAGTCAAAGCTCAAACGCGCACGCTGCCATCGGAGCGCGTCGCGCTGGCTGATGCGCTCGGACGCGTTCTCGCCGAAGATGTCATCGCCGATTCGGACTTGCCGCCGTTCAATCGCGCGCAGATGGACGGCTACGCCGTGCGTTCGACAGACCTTGTTACTGTTCCTGTGCGCTTGCGCGTCGTCGGCGAAGCGGCTGCGGGTCGCGGCTGGCATCAGTTGATGCATGCGGGCGAGGCCGTGCGGATTATGACCGGCGCGCCCGTCCCCGCAGGCGCGGATAGTGTGCAGCAGGTCGAGTTGACGAGAGAGCTGGACGGCGGCGCGATAGTTGAGATTGATAAAGCGACGACGCCCGGACAGTTCATCACAGCGCACGCGAGCGAGGTCAGAAGAGGCGAAACAGTGCTCGTGGCAGGCGCAGAGATTAACGCGGCGATGATGGCTGCGCTCGCGTCGTTCGGTTATGCTGAAGTCCGGGTTGGAGCGCGCCCGCGCGTCTGCGTGCTGGCGACGGGGACGGAGCTGGTCGCAATCAACGAGAAGCCCGCGCCTGATCAGATACGGGATTCCAATAGTTATTCGCTAGGCGCGTATGCTGCGCTCGCGGGCGCGAGGCCGGAGCGTTTGCCGCTCGCGGGCGATGATATAAAAATTCTTGAGCGCGAGATTTCGGAAGCAGCGACGCGCTCGGACGCGCTCATCCTGTCGGGCGGCGTCTCGATGGGCGTTTATGATTTCACGAAGGCCGCGCTGCACGCGCTCGGCGCGGAAATATTTTTCGAGCGCATCAGCTTGCGCCCCGGCAAGCCGACGGTCTTCGCGCGTCTGGGCGAGACGCTCATCTTCGGGCTGCCCGGCAATCCTGTCTCTGTCTCCGTCACCTTCAACCTCTTCGCACGCACAGCCCTCCGCGTCATGCAGGGAGCGCGCGACGCTACGATGATTGAAGAGCAGGCGATACTCGCGCACGGCGTCAGGGGAGCCGTCGAGCGCGAGAGCTATCTGCCAGCGCTCATGGAAACAAACGAAGCGGGGCAACTCCTCGCAGTCCCGCTCAAGTGGGGCGGCTCGTCCGACTTTGTAGCCTTCGCGCGAGCCACCGCCTTGATAAATGTTCCGCAGGGCGTAAAGATTTTAGAAGCAGGAGCGAACGTTAAAATCGTCAGATTGCCGGGATGAGTTTAAGATGAAGAAGCGATGAAGAAGCTCACACACATTAACAAAGAGGGCCGCGTCGCAATGGTTGATACGAGCGGCAAAGCCCAGACAAGGCGAGAGGCGTTGGCTTCTGCGCGCGTACTGATGTCGCCTGAGACGGTTCAAGCCGTCCGCGAGCAGCGCACGTCGAAAGGCGACCCTTTGGAGACAGCGCGCCTCGCAGGAATCATGGCCGCCAAGCGCACTTCGGAACTGATTCCGCTCTGCCACCCGCTCCCGCTCACGCACATCGGCCTCAGCGCGTCGCTTGATGATTCGGGCGTCTACCTCGAAGCGACTGTTTCGACAGAGGCGCAGACCGGAGTTGAGATGGAAGCTCTGACAGCCGTTTCAATCGCCGCGCTGACCATCTACGATATGTGCAAGGCCGTGGATAAAGCGATGACGATTACGGACGTGCGGCTTGAGCGAAAGACGGGCGGCAAGTCCGGCGTGTATGAAAGAAAGAAGCTTCCGAGTTCCGAGTCCCAGGTTCCAGGTTAAAACATCACTTCTGGTCTGGGGCTTTGAATTTGGAACTTGGAACATTGAACTTTGAACCTTGAACCTTTTCTGTCGTACAATGCAAAAGCAGAGTCGAGTAAAAGTCTTTGAGATTTAGAGAGCGGAGATTTTCGAGATGAAGATAAACATTTCAGCAGATGCGCGACCGCAGGTTCGCACGCTGCTCATCGCTGCCGCTATAACAATCGCGTTGTGGTTTATTCCCTACGCTGATCTTCTGACCTATCCGTTTCGCATCTTCGTCACCTTCATACATGAAGGCGGGCACGCGCTGGCGGCTTTGCTGACGGGCAATTCCGTCGTGAGCCTGAGCGTGGCGACGGACACGAGCGGCCTGACGCAGACCACGCAGGGCGGACTTATCTCGCAAGTCATCGTGTCGAGCGCGGGATATGTGGGCGCGATGATTTTCGGCGCGCTGCTGCTCGTACTGATTCGCCGCGCCGTCGCAGCACGCGTCGTGCTCATCGGCTCGGCAGCTTTCATACTTTTTCTGACAATCGTCTTCGGCCTATGGAAGCCTGTGGTCAACGGCTTCGAGACGGGCACGAGGCTCGCTGGCATTCCGTTCACGCTGATTGCCGGAGTTATTATTTCAGCGGGGCTGCTCGCGGTTGCGAAGTATGCCAGCCCGCGCGTCGCAACCTTCTTCCTGAGTTTCCTGGCGGTGCAGTGCGTGCTCAATGCCTTGATGGATTTGAAGACGGTCTTCTTTCTCTCTTCTCCGTTCGGCTCAGAGGTTCAGACGGACGCGGGCAACATGGCTGCCGCGACGGGCGTTCCGGCGATGTTCTGGGCGGTCATCTGGATCGGCCTGTCGTTCCTGATTCTCTCGACCGCGATGAGATTTTATGCCGTCAGCCGGAAAAATGCGGCGGAGCAACAGGACTTGCCGTTTGAAGAGCCGCTGGAAGTTTAAGTTTCAAGACGTGTGTGTAAATCTCGAAAGGCCGTCGGACACAGAAGCTCTTGCTTCATCCGGCGGCCTTTCAGTTTCAGCCTCAGTAGTGATTACGACGCTCGCTTCATTGCCGCTCGGCGGTCGTCTCATCATGCGTTGCCGCAAAGACTGGCGACTCGCAACCGTCGCCGCAATCCTCCCAGACAAAATCACTCTTATAGTCAGCTCGCCGTCGGGACACACATACCGCGTGCGACGCCCGCACGACGCGCAGCTCTCTTTCGACGGCACGATTCCACTGCTCGGCGAGGGCGCGTGGCGCACCGGACTCGCGCGTTACGATGTGCGCTGGTAATGCAACAAGACAAAAAAAATTCTCCCGCAAAGGCGCAAAGGCGCAAAGAAGGAATGCAAAGAAGCTGAATGACACTTGTTCTATGTGTGCTTCTTCTTTGCGCCTTTGCGGGAGATGTCTTGTGGTCTCTGAGTTTGTTGTCTCAACTTGAATTACCACCCAGCCCTCGCTCCGTTTCGTCTTCACTCAAAATCGGGTTATGATATGAGTTTGCCGTACCTTATAGAGACTGTACTGTGCGGGTCGGCAACCGTTTTACCATGACACAAGAAGCAATTGAAGTACGCGGGGCGCGCGTAAATAATCTCAAGAACATCTCGTTCACAGTCCCGGTCGGGCGTTTGACGGTAGTGACGGGCGTGAGCGGGTCTGGTAAATCCTCGCTCGCCTTCGACACGATTTACGCGGAGGGGCAGCGTCGTTACGTCGAGTCGCTCTCGGCCTACGCGCGGCAGTTTCTCGAACGCATGGATAAGCCGGATGTGGATGAGGTGCGCGGCATCGCTCCGGCCATCGCTATCCGCCAGAAAAATTCCACGCGCAACCCGCGCTCGACTGTCGGCACGCAGACGGAAGTTTACGACTACCTGCGCCTGCTTTACGCGCGCGTCGGGACGACCTATTGCCGCGTCTGCGGGCGCGAGGTTTATCACGACTCGCCCGAATCCGCAGCCGTCGAGACGCTCGCAACATTACCCGAAGGCACGCGCTTTTACGTTCTCTTCCCCGCCGCGTCCGGCCTTGAAGAGACTGGCCGGAACGGAGACGGGGAAAAGGGCGCAAAGAAAAAGAGCGGACGAAGCAAAGCCGCCGCGCAGCCCGCACGCGCTCCCTCCGTCACAGCGCACGTGATGAGCCTGATGCAGCGCGGCTTTACGCGGCTCTACGACGCTTCTGCGCGCGAGACGATTGAGCTTCGCACGCCCGACGACTTCACGCGCGCGGACTTTGAAAATATCTTCGTCCTGGTAGACCGCCTAGTCACGCGCGGCGACGTGCGCGAGCGTCTGGTTGACTCGCTCGAAACATGCTTTCAGGAAGGACACGGCACGGCGATCATCGAGACGGCAGACGAGGAAGCATTACGCCTGCGCTTCAGTGAACGCTTCGAGTGCAAATATGACGGCACTGTCTACGCGCAGCCGGAGCCGCGTCTTTTCAGCTTCAACAATCCGTATGGTGCGTGCCCCTCGTGCCAGGGCTTCGGAAATATCATCGGCCTCGACTTAGACCTCGTGATTCCGAATCCGGCTCTGAGCTTGAGCGAAGGCGCGGTCGAGCCGTGGACGAAGCCGCAGTTCGATTGGGCGCGCACGGAGATGAGACGCTTCTGCAAGTCGGAAGGCATCTCGATGGACGCGCCTTTTCAAGACCTCACGCGCGGCGAGCAGCGCGCGATTATCGAAGGCAAGGGCAAGTGGAACGGCGTGCGCGGGTTTTTCGCGTGGCTTGAGACGAAGAAGTACAAGCTGCACATACGCGTCTTTCTCTCAAGGTATCGCGGCTACACGCTCTGCCCGGAATGCAACGGCGGGAGGCTCAGACAAGAGGCGCGCGATGTGAAAGTCGGCGGCAGGACTTTGCCGGAAGTTTGCTCGCTTTCGATCAAAGACGCTTCAAGCTTCTTCGACTCGCTTGAGCTTCCGACGGAAGAAGCAGCCATCGCAGAACGCCTGCTGCACGAAGTTCGCCGTCGCTTACGTTTTCTCGTTGATGTCGGTCTGGATTATCTGACGCTTGACCGTCTGGCTTCGACGCTTTCGGGCGGCGAGGCTCAGCGCATACAGCTTGCGACCAACTTAGGCTCATCGCTCGTCGGCGCGCTCTATGTTCTTGACGAGCCTTCCATCGGCCTGCATCCGCGCGATAGCGAGCGTCTTGTAAAACTGCTTCACTCCCTGCGCGACATAGGCAACACAGTGCTCGTCGTAGAGCATGACGCGGACATGATGCGCGCCGCCGACCACATACTCGACATAGGCCCTGCGGCGGGCGAGCTTGGCGGGCAGGTGATTTTTGAAGGCAGCTACGAAAAGCTTTTGAAGGACAAAGCCTCGCTCACGGCGCGTTACCTGCGCGGCGAGACCGAGATCAAAGAGCCGAAGCAGCGGCGCGAGCCTAAGAAAAGACGACTAGCGATTCGCGGAGCGCGCGAGCACAACCTCAAAAATATAGACGTGGATATTCCGCTCGACATGCTCGCCTGCGTGACTGGTGTCTCAGGCTCAGGCAAGTCAACCTTAATTCACGATGTCATCTACGCCGGAATCAAGAAGCAGCGCGGCGACTGGCAGGGACACGTCGGCGCGTTTCAAAAGCTCGACGGCGCGCAGTACGTGGACGATGTGATTCTCGTAGACCAGTCACCCATCGGACGCACGCCGCGCTCGAACCCAGTCACTTACATCAAAGTCTACGACGCGATACGCGAGGCTTTCTCGAACACGCGCGAGGCGCAGTCGCACGGCTTCGACCCCTCTTTCTTCTCTTTCAATGTGCCCGGCGGACGCTGCGAAGTCTGTCAGGGCGACGGAACCGTCACAGTCGAGATGCAATTTCTCGCGGACGTAGAGCTGGTCTGCGAAGAGTGCAAAGGCACGCGCTTCAAGCCGCAGATTCTGGACGTGCGCTATCGCGGCAAGAATATCAACGACGTGCTCTCCATGACCGTCCGCGAGGCTATGGTCTTCTTCCGCGAAGTCACCAAGATAACCAACCGCCTGCGCGTTCTGGATGATGTCGGCTTGGGTTATCTCAGGCTCGGACAATCCGCCACCACCCTCTCCGGCGGCGAAGCCCAACGCGTCAAACTCGCCGCGCATCTCTCGAAGCGAACGGGCGGCAAGACACTCTTCATCTTCGACGAGCCGACCACCGGCCTCCACTTCGACGACATAAATAAGCTGCTCTCAGCCTTCCGCGCCCTGATAGAAGCCGGAGGCAGCCTCCTTGTCATCGAACACAACCTCGATGTCATCAAAACCGCCGACTACATCATAGACCTCGGCCCCGAAGGCGGCGACGCCGGCGGCTACGTCGTCGCCACCGGCACCCCCGAAACCATCATGAAAGCCAAAGCCTCCCATACCGGACGATTCCTCCGCGAACACCTAGCGCACTCGAACGGGCACACAAGCAGGGTGGCCGGATAAAAACATTTCGCGCAAAGGCGCAAAGACGCAAAGCATTGATTGACACTAGCTCTTCGCGTGCTTTTCTTTGCGCCTTTGCGCGAAAAGTTCTTTCCTCTGGCTAGCGAACGTTAATCGCAGCCTCGCGCTTGACAAGCGCAGCTTTGCGCTTAACCGTAGTAATGTTGCGCCCAATTATTGCAAGCTTGCGCTTGTCTGTTGCAGTGTTGCGCTTAACGGGCGCAGGTTTGCGCTCGACTGTCTCAGTGTTGCGCTTGACCGTCTCATAAGTGCGCTCAAGCATCTGCACACTGCGCTCGACGTTCTAACGGCGACGAATTGAGCGCAGACCCTCACGATACACAGAAATAAAAGCTTGTCATGGCTTTGTCATGGCGCGTATTATTCCGCACGATCTCACGCATCTTTCTCTTTAAACTTCACAAAGGAGCTTTCTTATGCCTGACCCCAAAACACGAACCATGAAACCATCCGTTCTCGCAGCCGACCGTCAAAGTTTTGCCGCGCTGAAAACCATCGCGGGCTATGCGCCTGCCAACCCGAACTACTCCCTTGCCTCCGTACAGGACACGCTCACAGACCTCGACCGCAAGCTTGAGGCAGCGACGCAAGCCGAAGCCGCCGCCAAAGCTGCACGCGACGAAGCCGTCGCCAGTTCATGGGTTTTTCACAACAAGATCGTCGGCGTCAAAGATTCCGTCAGCGCGCAGTTCGGCAAAGACTCCAACGAACTCCAATCGGTCGGGCGCAAGAAGACCACCGAGTACAAAAAGCCTACACGCAAGCCGTCCGAGTCCGGCGCGAAGAAATAAGCCAGACGCTACGCACGCAAGCCATCGGACAATACAAACGGGCACATCCAAGAAGAGTGCGGTGAATAATTTTCTCTTCGCCGCGCCGCAATCTAGTGTCTTCGGCGGAGCGCATTGCAGTCTTTTATCCTTCTATCCTGATGTCTGGACACTTTTTTGAGAGACTTGCGATGTCGCCAACGGCGACCGACAATATAGCGTAGGGTCAGGCCATCAGGCCGCAACCCTACGTTCAAGGCAGATGGTAGTTGCGTCTCCAACGGAGACGAACATTGATTGTGTGTCACCTACGGCGACAAAACATATTCGCCAATGGGCTGCGGAGGGTGATGCTGCGCTTACCCTCCGCTATATTCTCGGTCGCTTTCAGCGACTAATACCGAAAGTGTCCAGACATCAGCCTTTTATCCTTATGGAGATTTCTTCTTCTGCTGTCTACTTGCTTGTGCGTTTGCTGCCACCAACGCTGGAACCGTTATAATAATTTCTAGCCTGTTAAATTTCTGACTGGCGCGTGCGGTTGATGCGCTTATCAGGCGAAAAGAGAGCAGGACATCTTTGCCGCGCTTTTGCACGCGCAAGTCCGCAAAGCCGCGCCCGCGCAGTCCGCTTGCCACGCTCGAACCATCTACACCGGGAATCAAAATATAAAAGCGGTCTCCGCTGCGATAGGCCGAATAATCATTAAGTGCCGAGTCTGAGATAATAGTAATGGCTGAGCCTTCGGGCGTTTCGCTGGTGTTAACGCTCGTCAGTCTCTTTTGCTCCTCGTTGCTCGCCTCGCTGCTAGCATTAGATATATTGGAATTGATTTCAGGCGTTATTTCCGCGAGGGGCGGCGTCTGGCTCGTTTTAGCCGGAGAAGGCTGCGTAACCGATGCCTGGCTGCCGGATTGGGAGTCGACCGATACGCCATCCACTGTCGCAGGCGGGGGGGGCGTCTGAGTTGTTACACTTAAAGAAGAAGGCTGCGCGCCCGGCGATTGCTCTCCACTGACAGGTGGCACGTCGCCGCTCTTCTTTTGCTGACTCAATGCCACCGCAATGACAATCGCAATCGTAGCCAGTGTAATCAGGGCAATCAACCTGCCCCGCCTGTTTCTATCTGTACTCGTAGATACAGCCGGGACGAATGCGGCGACAGGCGATGCCGCGCCCTTATCCTTCAAAGAAACTATATCAGGTGGCATGCCCTTGATCGTCTTGTCGGCTGGCGTGTCGGGCGTCGCGGACGGCTGCGCTCTTTGCGTCGGAGAGACGCTGGTCTTCGGCATTTCTGCCGGAGTTGTGGGCGATGCTGTTACCGTCGGAATCTCTGTCACAGATTCGCCGCGCGGTTTCTGCTGTTCCTGTTCGACGGACTGCCTGCGCGTCTCCCAAGCCTTCTTTGCAGCGACTGAACGCCCCTCAAATCTTCGTCGCTCCTCTTCAGCCTGCCGTTGCTCTTCCTGCAAGCGCAGGGTTTCAGTTTCCTCTTGCCGTCTTCTCTCTTCTGCTTCGGCAGCGAGGCGACGCGTGGTCTCTGCTTCGGCGGCTTCGGCTTCGGCATGCAGGCGAGCGGCCTCTTCGGCCTGTCGCTTCTCCTGTTCAAGCTTTACGAGGTGATCGGTTTCGGCGAGGCGTGTCTCTTCTGCGGCCTCGTGCAGTAAGCGTCGCATCTCCGTCGCGTTTGCGGGTCTGGCTCTACGGCTCACGGCCATCGCTCGATGAATGACGGCGACGACAGCTAGCGAGACTTGCGGATTGACCTCATCAATCGGCTGTAAGGGGTCTGGCCGCTCGTCTTCCAGAGCATCAAAGCGCGTCGGTGCGTCCTTCGGCGGTGCGCCCGTGAGAAGATGATAGAGAGTCGCGCCTAATGAATAGAGATCGCTGCGCGGGTCTGTGCCTTTGCCGTGCATCTGTTCGAGCGACGCGTAGACGGGCGTGTAGCCGCGCACGCTGCGGCTCGTCAAAAGCGTCGGCATCTGCCCGGCAGAGCCTTTGGCAAGGCCGAAATCGAGCAGGAAAATCTCGCCCTGCCTCGTCAGCTTCAAGTTCGACGGCTTGATGTCACGATGCAGGATGGGCGGCTTGCGACTGTGTAGATAGTCCAGGACTTTGAGCAGGTCGTCAGCCCACTGAAGTACCTGTGCGGTCGGAAACGCAGCCCCGCGCATCTCCAACAGCTCCGCCAGATCGTAGCCGGGCACGAACTCCATCACGAGAAACTGCCCGCCATCTTCCGCGAAGTAATCCATCACCTTTGGCAAGCTTGCGTGGCGTAAATTAGCAAGGAGCGCGGCCTCGCGCTCAAATGCGCGGCGAGCCTCGCCGTCCTTCGCGGCCAAGGTCTCTTTGACCGCGACGACGCAGCTCACACGCTCGTCAATCGCTTCATAGACGGCTCCCATGCCGCCCTCTCCGAGCTGGCGTATTATGCGGTAGCGGCTTTGCAGTATTGTATTAGGAGAGAGCATGCTCGATTCGTTCAGGCAAGGCAAACGTGCGATTATCCGCAGATAGCGCGTATGCGGGTGAGGCAGAAAAGCGCAAGCTGAATTCATTTGCGACGCTCATCCCGTCTCGGACAAAGTGCGCGGCTATATTAGCCGAAGTTCCGCCGGTTGCGCTAGAGTATTGTGAATCAGAGCTTCGGCGGCAAAAGTTTACGATTAAGAGGAACATAAGAAGATGAGTTTAAGAGAACGTATCGTCTCGGATTTGACGGCGGCGATGAAGGCTAAAGATGCCGCGCGGCTCTCGACCTTGAGGATGGTCAAGGCCAATGTGATGAACCGCGAGATTGAGAAGGGCGGCGAGTTGACGGATGAGGAGATGGCGAAGGCACTGCAATCGCTCGTCAAGCAGCGGCGCGATTCTATAGAGCAGTATGAAAAGGCAGGGCGGCAGGAGTTGGCTGATAAGGAGCAGGCTGAGATTGAATTTATCGAAGCCTATCTGCCGCAGGCCGCGTCACAGGAAGAGATAGAGGCGGCTGTGGCTGCGAGCATCGCTGAGACCGGCGCGAACTCGATGCGCGAGATGGGCGCGGTGATGAAGGACGTGCAGGCTCGCCTCGCGGGGCAGAGCGCAGATGGAAAGATAATCAGCGAAATAGTTAAAAAGCAGTTGGCAGTTGGCAGTTAGCAGTTGGCAGCAAGCAGCCGAGCGTCCACGACAGGCTACAAATCAGAGTTTCCGCTGTGCTTTAACTGCCTGCTGCCAACTGCCAACTAGCTTTTCACCTGCTCTTCCCGTATAATTCTTCGCTTGCTCGGAGCGCGGCGGTGGTCACCGGTGGGTTCGCGCCCACTTTTTCTTTTGCGCGCCTGAACATTTTTGAAGACGTGGAGGGGCGGGCCGTAGATGGGCGAGGGTTCGATTGCAGAGCGTGTAGAGGGGATCGCGTCACGCGTCTGCACGGATCATGGACTTGAGCTTGTCCACGCGGAAGTCGCGGGGCCGGAAGGCAAGCCCATCATACGCATCTTTATTGACAAGCCGGACGGCGTGACGCACACGGATTGCTCTGCGGTCAGCCTGCACGTCGGCACGACTCTGGACGTGGAGGATTTCATACACTCGGCTTACACGCTTGAGGTTTCCTCTCCGGGCTTGGAACGCGGGCTGTATAAGCTCGCTGATTATGAGAGATTCGCGGGACGTGCGGCAAAGCTGAAGTCACGCATCGCCGTCGGTGGGCAGCGAAACTTTCGCGGGCGTATCGTCGGAGTCGAAGGCGCGAGCGTAGTCTTTGAGGATAAAACGAGCGGGCGGATTAAAGTGCCGCTCGAAGCCGTCGTCAAGGCTAATCTTGAGATAGACGTGGAAGAAGAGTTTCGTCGCGCGAAAGAGCGCGAAATGGCTAGCGACGCCGCCGATGGTTCATCAAGGCGGCAGGGCAAGTGAATCACAACTGAATAGGTTTCCTCTGCGCTCTTTTGAAGTTGATTCGCGCACGAAGCCACCTTTGAAGGAAGAGAAAGAAGTACATGAGCACATCCATCGCGCAGAATATTGACATCCTGTGTCAGGAAAAAGGTATTGACCGCGACCTCGTCATCGAGGCTATGAAGGAAGCCGTGCGCGCCGCCGCCAAAAAACAGTTCAAGTCAGGCGAGGATATACAGGTTGACTGGAACGCGGAGACAGGCATCGAGCTTTCGGCCACCAAGGTCGTCGTTGACGAAGTGACCAATGCCGCCACCGAACTGTCGCTCGACGAAGCCAAAGAGATGGCGGGCGATGAAGTGGAGATCGGCGACGCGCTCTTGCTGCCGTTGCCGATGGAAGAGCTTGGACGCATCGCCGCGCAGACGGCCAAACAGATTCTCTTTCAAAAAGTCCGCGACGCCGAACGCTCGAACATTTACGACCAGTACATAGACAAAATAGGCGATCTCGTCAACGGCTTCGTCAAGCGTTTCGAGCGCGGCAATATCATCGTTGATCTCGGCAATATGGAAGCCATCCTCCCGCGCTCGCAGCAGTCGCGCGGCGAGCAGTGGAATCAGGGCGAGCGGATTCGCGTCGTCATCAGCAACGTCTCGAAGGAATCGAAGGGGCCGCAGGTCGAAGTCTCACGCACGAGTCCAGACCTTTTGCTGAGGCTCTTCGAGATGGAAGTGCCGGAGATTTACGACGAGACAGTCGTCATCAAATCCTGCGTCCGCGAACCCGGAGAGCGAGCCAAAATCGCTGTCACCTCCAATGAGCGCGACGTAGATCCCGTGGGCGCGTGCGTCGGCATGAAAGGTTCGCGCGTGCAGGCTATTATTCGAGAACTGCGCGGCGAGAAGATAGACATCATCGAGTGGTCTGATGAGCCTTCGGTGTTTGCGGCCAATGCTCTCTCGCCCGCTAAAGTTAATCAGGTGCGAATCACAGACATCGAGAATCGCCAGATGGAAGTGATCGTCAACGAAGACCAGCTCTCGCTCGCCATCGGCAAGCGCGGGCAGAACGTGCGGCTCGCGACCAAGCTCGTCGGCTGGAACATAGACATCCGCAGCGAGGAAGAGATCAAGCGCGAGGTCGCAGCTCAGATGGGCGCGCTCATCGCTTCGGGCGAGGCCGTTCCGCTCTCCGTCATCGAAGGCATCACGGCGGCGCAGGCTGAGACGCTCTCTAACTTCGACATCAACGACATAGACGCGCTCGCGGCTACTCCAGTTGATGATCTGGTCGAGCATCTTGATCTCAGTCTCGATGAAGCTGAAAGCATCTTGAAGGCTGCAGGTGAAGTAATCGCCGCGCGTGAGGCGAGCAGGCAGAGCAGCGAAGCGGCTGGCGAGACGGATGAAGCTCAAGCCGTAGAATCTGCCGGTGCAGCCGGAACTGATGAAGGCGCGACGACAGGCGAAACTGTGGCGGCGGCTGAGACAGATGGCGACGCGGCAGTAGTGGAAGAGCCTGAGACAAGCGAGGCTCCGGAGACATATGAGCCGGTTGAGCAGCATGCTGTTTCTGCTGAACTCGACGAGACGGTTGAGGCGCGCGAGGTCAAGCCTTCTGACGCGATGACGGCTAAGGGTTACGACGAGGCTGTCGAGCAGGGCGTGCCGTTCAGCGCGGAATCTGAGATTCTCGCGCAGGACTCGGTGGAACCCGTCGCTTCGACTGAGGCCGACCCGACTTCTGAAGATGTGTTGTTGTTGCAGGACGCCGGACGCGACCTGCGCCCGGACACTATCACGCCCGCGCCCGACATCACCTCTTCCGGCGCAGCCCAGATAGAAGCCGCCGGTAAAATCGGCGAAGGCGAACCGCCCGTCGAAGAGGAAGGCGGATTCTCTCCCGTGGCGGATTTTGCTTCGGAAGCTTCCGCGCCTGAGATTCAAGTCACGTCTGCGCCCATCGCGCAGTATCGTGAAGAGGTCGCGCCGACCGAAGAGAGCGCGACAGCGGAGGCCCATGATTCGGCTGACGCTCCGAAGGACGATGCGTCCCGTTAGTTACAGCATGCGCGCACCCGGGACGTGCGCGCATCGCCTCTCTCCTCCTTGAGGGAAGCCCTCCCCCGCCCGTGCGCTTCTTGAAAGCTTTTAAGCGCGCAAGTGATGGGACAAGGCGATCTCAAACGCAGCGAGAGTCTCCTGATAGTCCCTTTATTTGAAGCGTGCGACGCCGTTTTATCAAAAGCGTCGAAGAAGGAGTGCATGACCGTTACTTCCAAAGTTAGACTCTACGATCTGGCTAAAGAATTGAAGCTCGACACGAAGCGGCTCATCGAAGAGGTGCGACGCGAGGGCGTGGATGTCAGTGTGCCTTCCAACTCCGTCTCGAAGGAGTTGGCGGACAAGATACGCAATAAATATTTTCCGAAAAAAGAGGCGTCCGCGCCGCGCGCCGTGCGCGTCGTCAAGAAGGCCGTGCGTCCCGCAGAAGTTGTGGCGGAAGAAGCGGGCACGGACGAGCAGCCTCCGGTCGAAGCCGTATCGTCAACGCCTGAGGAAGTGACGCTGCCCGAACCGCCCGTGCCCGAAGCGCAGGAAAAGTCTGCCAGACCCGTCACCGCGCGGCTGGTCAAGAAGCTTGCTCCCGCCGCACGCGCAGAGCATCCCGCAGCGGAACCGAGTGCGGCTGCGCAGCCTGCGCCAGAACCCGTTTCCGATCAAGAGCCGGAAGCGGACGTGAGCTTGCTTGAGGAATCTGCTCCACAGTTTGAGCCTGCTCCGCCGCCGCCAATCATCGAACCAGCAGGGAGTGAAGCGCCTGTCGAACAGGTTGCCACGGAAATAATGCCAACAGAAACAACGCGCCCGGCAATGCCGCCACCGCCGTCAAGACAGGTCAGAGCCTTGAGGCCGACGGCAGCCGCGCTCAACGCGGGCGTCAGACCGGGAGAGCGTGCCCCGATGCCCACTCCTCCGCCCGTCGTCGCGCCGCCTCCTGTGCGCGAACGTCGTGAGCGACACGACCGCTCTGCCGAGCGTTCGGATCGCGGCGGCGCGCCGCGCGGCGCTTCGACCCTGACGCGCAACGAACGCGGCGGGACTCCCGGCGAGACGACTACGCCGCAGACTGTCTACACGCCGCCGCCAGATGCTCGTCGTCGCGGTCGCTCGACGCGCACGTCTGCGCGCGGCGGTCGCAAAGTCGAAGCGGGCGGCAAGGGCGGCGGACGCTTCGGTGATCGTGATTTCATTCCGCCGCCGCGCACGCTCTCGCTCGAAGACCGCATCGCCGGGCGCATGGACATGCCGCAGGATAACAGCGAGCACAAGCCCGTCCGTCTGGTCGAAGGCTCGACCGTCAAAGAGTTTGCGGAAAAGCTTGGCATCAAGCCGAAAGATGTCGTGACGCTGCTGCTTCAGCGCGGAGTCTTTGCGACCATCAACCAGCCCCTGAACGACGATGTAGCAGTCGAGCTTGGTCATCGCTTCGGTTACGAAGTGTCGTTCGTCCCGTTTGAAGAGATGGTCGCCGAAGAGGAGTTTGAAGAGTTGATTGCGACCGACGCGGATGATGTAGAGCTGCCGCGCGCTCCCGTCGTCACGGTGATGGGACACGTTGATCACGGCAAGACTTCGCTGCTCGACGGCATACGCACGACTGAGGTCGCGGCTGGCGAAGCGGGCGGCATCACACAGCACATCGGCGCGTACAGCGTGCAGGTTGCGAGTCCCGATCATCCCGGCGAGTTGCGCCGCGTCGTCTTCTTAGACACGCCCGGCCACGAAGCATTCACGATGATGCGCGCACGCGGAGCGAAGGCTACGGATGTGGTCGTGCTCGTCGTCGCGGCGGATGACGGCGTGATGCCGCAGACGATTGAGGCGATTGAGCACTCGCGCGCAGCAGGCGTGCCGATCATCGTCGCCATCAACAAGATCGATAAGCCGGATGCCAATCCAGACCGCGTCAGGCAGGAATTGGCCGTGCAGGGCTTGCAGCCCATCGAATGGGGCGGCGAGACAGAGATGGTTCCGGTCTCTGCCAAGAAGCGCGAGAATCTGGACACGCTGCTTGAGACGATACTGCTCACGGCGGACATACTCGACCTCAAAGCCAGTCCGACCAGACTCGCTTCCGGCGTCGTGCTCGAAGCCAAACTTGATCGCGGGCGCGGCGCGGTGGCGACCGTGCTCGTGCAGCAGGGCACGCTTAAGATCGGCGACCCGTTTATCGTCGGACAGATTTTCGGCAAGGTCAGGGCGATGTTCAATGATCGCAGCGAGGCCGTGACCGAAGTCGGCCCCGCGACCCCTGTCGAAGTCCTCGGGTTGCAGGGCGTGCCGCAGGCCGGAGAATCTTTTCAGGTCGTCGCGGATGTCACACGCGCGCAGCAAATCTCGCATCACAGGCAGATGCTCACGCGCCAGAACACCCTGCTTCAAACCACCAAGCGCGGCATAGAGGCTCTCGGACAAACTGAAGTTAAAGAACTGCTCGTCGTCATCAAAGCAGACGTGCAGGGTTCGGTCGAAGTCTTGAAGAGCACGCTACAGAAACTCTCGACCGATGCTGTCAAGGTTAAGGTCGTGCGCTCGGGCGTCGGCGCGATCACGGAATCGGACGTGTTGCTGGCTTCGGCCACGCAGGCAGGCTCGGCTGACACGGCGGTCGTCATCATCGGCTTTAACGTTCGACCGGAAACACGCGCCGCTGATTTAGCCAAGCAGGAGGCCGTTGACATACGCCTGCATTCGATTATTTACAAGGTCGAAGAAGAGATACGCGCGGCGATGATCGGCATGCTCGAAGCCATCGAGAGAGAGAAGATACTCGGCAAAGCCGAAGTACGCGAAATCTTCCGCGTCCCACGCGCCGGAGTGATTGCCGGATGCATGGTGATTAACGGCACGGTGCGGCGCAATGCTCGCGCACGCTTGATACGCGACGCGGTCGTCGCATGGGAAGGCGGCATCGCCAGCTTGCGACGCTTCAAAGAGGACGCGTCCGAAGTGCGCGAAGGCTTTGAGTGCGGCATCGGCCTCGAAAACTTTAATGACCTCAAGATCGGCGATCAGATCGAAGCCTACATCGTCGAGAAGGTGGCAGCGACGGAACTTTAAGAACAAGGATGAAGGCGGAAGGATGAAGAATGAAAAGATAAAGCACGAGTTTCATCATTCATTCTTTCATCCTTCCGCCCTCATCCTTCATATTTGCTTTTATGCGAAGGCCAGAGAGAGTCGCCGAGATGCTCAAGGAAGAGATTTCGGAGATCGTCGGTTATGAATTGGAAGACCCGCGCGTGCAGGCTGTCACGGTGACGGACGTGCGCGTGGCCGACAACCTGCGCGATGCGAAAGTGTTCGTGATGGTCGAAGGCAACGAACAGGAGATTCAGAGCGCGCTCGTCGCCCTGCGCCGCGCAGCCCCCTACGTGCGCAAGCAGGTCGGATTCTCCCTCAGTCTACGCCACACGCCCGAAATACATTTTATCCGCGACACGGTCGAAGAGAAGGGCGCGCGCGTGGACAGGCTGCTCAACGACATCGAACGCGAATGGCAAACACAGGGAACGACAGAGGATTCCCCCGAAAGAAAGGAATAGGGTGTAGGGTGTAAGGTGTAGGGTGTAGAGAAAAGAAATTGTCTTTGCTACACCCTACACCCTACACCCCACACCCTGATTTATTGACATGCTCAGTCAAGTAGTTGAGCTGATTGAATCGAAGCAACGCTTTGCAATCACCTCGCATATCCGCCCGGACGGCGACGGCCTCGGCTCCTCGCTCGGTCTTTACTGGCTCCTGCGTGCGCTCGGCAAAGAGGCCGAAGTCATCACACACGATCCCGTCCCACAGGCTTACAGAGAGTTGCCCGGAGCTTTAACTATCCGCGTCACGCCGACCATAGATGAAAAATATGATGCGGTCTTCGTCATCGAATGCTCGGACATCTCGCGTCCCGGACTGCTCGATCTCGAAAAACAGTTCGTCGTCAACATAGACCATCACGCGACGAGCGCACTCTTCGGCAACATCAACTGGATTGACGCCACCGCCTCCGCCGTCGGCGAGATGATTTATAATCTCTGCAAAGCCATCGGCGTCCGCGTCACCAAAGAGATTGCCGAATGCGTCTACACCGCGCTGGTGACGGACACAGGCTCGTTTCATTACTCCAACACGACCGAGCGCACTTTCAAAGTCGCCTCCGAACTCGTCAAGGCCGGAGTCAAGCCCGCTAAAGTCACGCAGAATGTTTTTAGCAGCTACGCGTGGAGCAAGCTACAGCTTCTGAGCGAAGTGCTGGCGACGGCAAAGCGTGATGCGTCGGGGCGCGTCGCATGGATGCGCCAGACGCTTGAGATGCAGGAGCGCGCAGGGGCGACCGAAGAGGACGGCGACGGCTTCGTCAACTATCCTCTGACCGTCGGAGAGGTCGAGGCCGTCGCGCTTCTCAAAGAGAGCTCGCCCGGCATCTATCGCACCAGCCTGCGCTCGAAGGGCGACATCAACGTCGCGCGCATCGCAGAGCGTTTCGGCGGCGGCGGACATCGCAACGCAGCCGGATGCACGCTCAAAGGCGACTGGGACGAAGCCGAGCGCACCATCGCCCAACTGCTCATCGAAGCCGTTGAGATACGCTGCGGCGACCGCGACCGCAAAGAAGATGCGGCAGCGTAAAGCAGCAGTCAGAAGTCAGGACTCAGGACGCAGAATAAAAGCGGTTTCAGCCTCTTCCATTCTGACTTCTGAGTCCTGAGTTCTGAGTTCTCTCACTAAAATGTCTACCAAAGAAAAAAAGTACAAGTGGCGGCGCGAGGATTATCAGGAGCAGACGCGCGGGCTGTTGATGGTTCACACCGGCAACGGCAAGGGCAAGACGACGTGCGCGCTCGGCCTGATGATGCGAGCTGCGGGGCGCGGCTTGAAGTGCTGCATGATTCAGTTTATGAAATCGCGCAACGACCGTTACGGCGAACATGAAGCAGCGGAGAAGCTCGGCATCGAAATCCACACGATGGGCGACGGTTTCACATGGGACACCAAAAACCCTGAGCGTGACCGGCAGACCGCGCGCGAGACATGGGATTTATGCGTCGAGAAGATGCGAAGCCGCGACTATGACCTGCTGGTCTTTGACGAGCTGGTTTATGTGTTGAGCTACCAGATGCTCCCGACCGAAGAAGTCTTACAGGAAATCCGCTCCATCCGCGCAGGCCAACCAGCCCTCCACATCGTCCTCACCGGACGCGACGCCCCCGACGCTCTCATCGAAGCCGCAGACCTCGTGACAGAGATGCGCGAGATCAAACATCCCTATAACGCAGGCATCCGCGCGCAACAGGGCATAGAGTTTTAGAGCAGGCTTTCAGGCCATACCACTTTATTAATAAATTGAGAGAGGAGAGCATTAACCTTCTCTCTTCTCGCAGCATCTCATAATCCATGCTCGTGTTAATCCCGTCGAAAGTGAGTTTAGTCTAAAAATGATGAATCTTCGGATGACGCTGTTGCTATTGATTCTGCTCTTCAACTCGACCCCCTTTGCCGCTCAAACAAAATCCACCCTTCCTGCGAACAAAATCTCGAAGATTGAAGAGGCGATTCAAGCTGAGATGTCGCAGAGCAAGATTCCCGGACTTTCGGTAGCCGTCGTGCTCGACAATCAGCTTCGCTATGCGAAAGGCTTCGGGATGGCTGATCTGGAAGCTCAAACACAGGCCAAAGCTTCAACTGTTTATCGCCTCGGCTCGCTCTCGAAGACGATCACGGCGGTCGCAGTGATGCAGCTCGCCGAGCATGGCAAGCTTAATCTGGATGAGCCGATTCAAAAGTATTGTCCGGCGTATCCTGTGAAGCAATGGCCTCTGACGGCGCGACAATTGCTCGCGCATCTCGGAGGGGTACGCGATTATAACAATCAGAAGTTTCTCGAAGAGTATTTCAGCACGCGCCATTACAGCAGCGTGACGGAGAGTCTGGACATTTTCAAAAGCGATCCGCTCTTGCAGGAACCCGGCGCTAAGTATTCATATTCCACCTATGGTTATAACCTCCTCGGCTGCGCAGTCGAGGGAGCTTCCACGACCTCTTATGAAGATTACATCGCCGCGAATATTCTGAAACCGGCGGGAATGACGAACACGGGCGTTGACAACATCTACAGCATCATCGCAGGTCGAGCCAGAGGCTACGGAAAAACGAAAGAGGGTGTCGTGCGTAATACTGGACTCGCCGATACGAGCAACAAGATTCCGGCGGGAGGATTGGTTTCGACTGTCGAGGACATGAGCCGTTTCTCGCTCGCCTTACAAACCGGAACTCTACTGACGAAAGCGACGGTCGAGCAGATGTGGACGCTTCAGAAAACTCTCGACGGAAAGCCGATTCAATACGGGCTGGGATGGAGGGTAAGCGAACGAGGCGGCCTGAAAGAGGTCTATCACGGAGGCGCAGCGGCTGGCTCCAGCACCTTCCTTTACCTGCTACCGGAGAAGCAGTTGACTGTTGTTTTGATGGCGAATCTGGAACTGCTCGGGCAGAAACAGCGAGATGACCTGGCGCGCCGGATCGCAGACATAGCGATTCAGTAAGCGTCGTTTATCCGCGTGCGACTTTTATCTCTTTTGTGCTACTCTCTCGTTCGTTCATCTTCGATTTCAATTATTCAAGAGGATTGCCAAGCGTGATTGGTTGATGGGTGAAAATGAAGGATGGCTTGCTTTTCATCCCTCATCATTTCGCCCTCAGCCCTGTTTCTTATGTCCTGGTTTCGTAAAAAGTCCGGCAAGATCGAGAATGTGCCAGCCGAAGAGCGGCTCGTCAAGACCGAGGGCATCTTCGTCAAGTGCCTCGAATGCGACGAGGCTCTTTACAAGCGCGAGTTGGACGAGAACCTGCAAGTCTGTCATCACTGCGGCTATCACTTTCGCCTCGATGCGCGGTCACGTCTCGAAATGCTTTTTGATGATGGCGAATACGAAGAGCTTGATGCGGAAGTAATCTCGATTGACCCGCTGGAATTTGTTGACAGCAAGCCGTACCCGGAACGTCTGGCAACGGCTAAAAAAGTTTCCGGCCTGCCCGAAGCGATTATCAACGCGCGCGGCAAGGTCGGCGGGAACGAGGTGTTCGCGGGCGCGATGGACATGCTTTTCATCGGCGGCTCGATGGGTTCAGCCGTCGGCGAAAAGGCCACGCGGCTGATCGAGCGCGCGATAGAAGAGCGCGCAGCCGTCATCATCTTCGCGGCCTCCGGCGGAGCGCGCATGCAGGAGGGCACGCTCTCGCTGATGCAGATGGCGAAAATTTCCGCCGCGCTCGCGCTGCTTGACGAAGCGCGCCTGCCGTTCATCTCGATTCTGACAGACCCCACGACGGGCGGCGTCACCGCCAGTTTCGCCATGCTCGGCGACATCATCATCGCGGAGCCGAAAGCACTGATCGGCTTTGCCGGGCCGCGCGTCATCGAACAGACCATCAGGCAAAAGCTCCCAAAGGATTTTCAACGCTCCGAATTCCTGCTCGAACACGGCATGCTCGACGCCATCGTTGACCGACGCGAGATGCGCGCCTACATCATCAAGCTGCTCAGCTTCATGGTCAATCCCGAAATCCAGCGTGAGGAACGAGAGGAAGCGCAACGCGCAGGCGTAGTCTGAAAAGCAGTGACAAGTGACGGGTGACAGGTGACAAGATAAAACCTGTTCCTAACTTGTCACCTGTCACCCGTCACTTGTCACTCTTATGAATTTTGAAGAGGCTCTTGCATACCTGCTCTCGCTGGGGCATGAAACGCTGGCGTTGAAGCTCGGGCTTGAGAACACAGAGCGGCTGCTGGAAGCAACGGGAGAGCCGCAGCAAGCGTTTCCGAAAGTCCAGCTTGCGGGCACGAACGGCAAAGGCTCGACCGCGTGTATGCTCGACTCGATTGCACGCGCGGCTGGCATCAGGACGGGGCTTTACACTTCACCGCATCTGGTCAGCATCACCGAAAGAATCAGTATCAACGGCTCTCATATCTCCGAAGAAAATTTCTCACGTCTCACAGACGAGGTGCGAGAGGCCGCGTTGAGACTGGTTGAGACGGGCGCGCTTCCCGCGCTTCCGACCTTCTTCGAGCACGTGACGGTTATCGCGCTCCGTGCGTTTCGTGAAGCGCGTGTCGAGCTGGCGATTCTCGAAACGGGCTTGGGCGGGCGGCTCGACGCGACGACGGCGGCGTGCGCGGAAGTCGTAGCCATCACGCCCATCGCGCTCGACCATCAGGAATATCTTGGCGAAACGCTCGCGGAGATAGCGTTTGAGAAGGCCGCTATCATTCGTCCGAACGTCGCGGCGATTATCGCGCCGCAGCCGGCAGAAACTATGGAAGTGATTCAAAGACGTTGCGCCGAATGCGCGGTCGAGCCTCGTCTGGCAGATGTCGAAATCAATATCACGGGCGCGGATGAGAGGGGCCGCGTGCATGTGACTTTTAAAACGCGCGAAGACATTTACGATGACGTGCGACTCAATCTGCCCGGTCGTCATCAAGCGATAAATGCTTCGGTCGCCATCGCCGTCGCGGAGACCCTGCGCGAGCGCGGCTTTCGTATTTCGCGCGAAGCGATTATCGCCGGACTGGAAAACGCACGCCATCCGGGAAGATTGGAGTGGCGTGAAGCACAGCCCGCGTTCCTCTTCGACGGCGCGCACAATGTAGACGGCGCGCGTACACTACGCGCCTATCTGGACGAGTTCGTCAAGCAGCCGTTGACGCTCATCTTCGGCGCGATGCGCGACAAGAATTTGTCAGAGATGGCAGACGCGCTCTTTCCTGTGGCGGAGCAACTGGTTCTGACTGAGATGGGCAACGAGCGCACTGCCACGAAAGAGACGCTCCGGCAGCATGCCTCTCATCATCCTGATGCGGGGCGCGTGGCCTACACGAATAATGTCGAAGAGGCTTTACGTGTTGCCGTAGCTCATACAGCGCATGACGGAGTAATCTGCGTGACAGGCTCGCTCTATTTGATCGGAGAAGCGCAAAAGATTTTGTCGCATGAAGAGCATGAAAGTTATGCCAACTGAGAAGGCTGGCGGACGCCTGCGCAGCATTGACGCGCTGCGCGGGATAGCCGCGCTCGGCGTCGTGCTCTATCACACGGTGGGGCCGCACCCGACCGCGCCACAGGGGTTCGCGGATTATCTCACGCTCCCATTAAAATATTTTTTCGCGCAGGGCTACGTCGGGGTCTTTCTCTTCTTCGTCATCTCAGGCTTCTGTATTCACTTGCAATGGGCGAAGGCTCGCGCTAAAGGCGAGTCTCCTGTGATTGATTTCAAATCGTTCTGGAAACGACGCTTGCGCAGGCTCTATCCGCCGTACCTCATCGCGCTCGCGCTCTATCTGGGCTTAACCGCTTTCACGAGCGGGATAGACCTGACGCATTTCTTCTTTTATGACACGGTGATGCATCTGCTGATGCTGCATAACCTTGACCCTCACACCTGCTACAGCATCAACGGCGTGTTCTGGACGCTCGCGATTGAAGAGCAACTTTATCTGGCCTACTTCCTGCTCCTGTTTGTACGCAAGCGATGGGGCTGGACTGGCGCGCTCATCCTTTGCGCTGCCGCGAGAGTCGGCTGGTTCTTCCTCAGCCACTTCGCATATAGCCTGTACAAGATCGGCGTGCCCGTTCCCGAAGCCGCTGCCACGCACTGGCTGACGTGGGCGCTCGGCGCGATCAGCGTGGAGGCCGCGCTCGGTTTGATAAAGCTGCCCGCGTGGTGCCGCAATCTGAAGCTCGGGATAGCGACGCTTTTATGCGCCGTCACGTTGAGCTACACGCTGCCCTTGATTGAGCAGCAAAAGTTGATACATGACTTCGGCTGGCTCTTGATGCATCCGTTGTGGGGACTCGGATTTTTCATCATCATCAATCACATCGTCAAAGCCGAAGCAGGCTGGCGCGAAAAGCTGCACACGCCGCAACTCATCAGGTTGACGGCATACATAGGCGTCTTCTCGTACTCCCTCTACCTGACGCATCAGCTTGTCATCATGGTGTCCTGGAGATTCGTCGTCAGCGATTGGCCTCCGATGATTAACGCGCTCCTCATCGTCACGCCCGCCTCGGTTATTTTCGCATGGGTCTACTTCCGTTTCTGCGAGCGGCCATACATGAGGCCGCCCGCCGCAGCTTCTGTTCCGCTGGACACAGATAAAACCACGCCCGCACAAGACCCAGTCTCCGCCTGAAGCCATATGGAATTAGAGGAGCATGATAAGAATTTCAAATTTGAGAATTTGAGATTTCAGATTTTGAGCTTGAGATTTCAGATTTCAGATTTTGAGTTTGAGACTGGCAAATCTCTGTGCTCCTCTGTGTCCTCTGTTGTGAGCAGTTATTTTTATTGATTAAGGCAGCAAACAAACTTTCGGAGGTTGGATGTGCGTAAAGCTACAAAGGCCATTATGACCGCTCTCATCTTCTCTGCTCTCTCTTTGAGCGCAGCCGGGATTGTAAACGCGCAGGATTCACAAACAGACACAGCAGCCGACATCACCCCATCTGCCGGTGCGAAAAGCATTATCGCAGGCCGCGCACGCGAAGCCGTCACGGCTCTTAAAAACAGGGACATGCAGCGGCTTTCGGGCTTAGTTCATCCGGACAAAGGCGTGCGCTTTACGCCTTACAACTACGTCGATCCAAAACGGGATTTGGTCTTTCATCCCCGTCAGATCACGCGCCTGATGACTAGCAAAAAGAGATACCTGTGGGGCGAGTATGACGGCACGGGCGACCCGATTCGCCTGACTTTCAGAAAATATCACGGGCGTTTTATCTACGATTGGGATTTCGCCAACGCGAGAGACATCAACTACAGCCGGGAGACCAAAGACATTTCAGACTACGACAACGCCTACAAGTCTTATCCGGGCGCAATCATCGTCGAATATTTCAATCCGGGAACGGTAGAGAGCGGGATGGATTGGAGCACGCTGCGGCTCGTGTTCCAGAGGAAAAACAGGACGTGGTATCTGGTCGGCATCCTCCACAACGAATGGACGATCTAAAAACGTTTACAAATCAATCTACCTGATACGTCGCCACGCTCGTCGGCGTCTCAAAGCAGCGCACCTTGTAAACCTGCACGCGCTCGTCGCCGACGCTGGCGGAGACACGTTCCAGAATATAGCGTGCTAAGTTTTCAGCCGACGGATTCAACTCGACATCGAACGGCGACAGTTCGTTGATATTACGATGGTCAAGGTACTGCACGATCTCGTCCGCCGCTTCCTTCAGCTCGCCGAAATCAACCAGGAGGCCGATGTTATCCAGCTCGCGCCCGCGCGCGTAAATTTCGATCTTATAATTGTGCCCGTGCAGGTTCTCGCACTTCCCCTTGTAGCCGCGCAACTGGTGCGCGCTGGAAAAGTTGCGCTCGATCATCACTTCAAATTGTCCGGCCATAATCTCTCGAAAAAAAAAATAAATCTAAGTTTAATAAGATGGTAGATAAGCAGGAAGATTATCTCACCAGCGTGCTGCCCGACTCAAACACGCTTGCGACTTCTCGTATGTCGGAGGTGACGCGGCAGGGCGGCAGGCTTTCGAGAAAAAGTCTTCCGTAAGCTTTCGTTCGGAGGCGCGGGTCGAGGACGGCTAGGACGCCCCTGTCGGTCGCGCTTCTGATGAGGCGTCCCAAGCCTTGCTTCAAGCTGATGATGGCCTGCGGCACGCTGTACTCGTAAAAGCTTGAGCCGCCCTGATCGTCTATGTAACGTTGCCGCGCGGCGACGACGGGATCGGACGGAACTGCGAACGGCAGCTTGTCAATAATCACGCACGACAACTGCTCGCCGCGCACGTCCACGCCCTGCCAGAAGCTTGAGGTGGCGAACAAGACAGCGTTCGGCGTCTCGCGGAATTTTTCCAGAAGTCCTGCCTTCGCCGCCGTGCCTTGCAGGAAGCACGGATAATCAAGCTCGGGCGCGACTCTTTCATAGAGAGCTTTCATTCCGGCAAAGCTGGTCGAGAGCACGAAGGCTCGCCCCTCCGTCGCGCGAAGGAGCTTGATGACTTCGCCCGCCGCAGCCTGCGCCCACTCAGGAGCGCGCGGGTCTGGCATACGCGGCGGCAAATAAAGCACAGCCTGATTCTCATAATCATAAGACGACGGCGCGATGAGGTCGTCTGCCTGCTCGTCAAGTCCGAGCCGCTCGCGTATGAAAGAGAAGTTGCCCGCGCTAGCTAACGTCGCAGAAGTCATCACGACCGTCTCGACCTTCTCGAACAGCTTATCTTGCAAGAGTCCTGAGACATCTATCGGAGATGCGCGCAGAAACATCCCGCGCCCGCGCCGCTCCATCCAGTAGACGAAATGCTTCTCATCGCCCGCGACGATGAACTGTAAATCAAAGCGTAGCTGTCGCACACGCCGCACCAGATTTTCGATCTCGGCGGACTGTTCGCGCAAAGCGTCGAGCGTCGTCTCCATACGCTCAAGCGCGCCGTCAAGCCCTAGATAAGCATCGCCCACAGGCGTCGCTTCTATCTCGCCATCCGTGCGCTTGCGCGCGAACGTGCCCGGCGTAATCGGGAATCTTCCCTCTTCGCCACGGCTGTTACGAAAGCCCATCCAGAAATTATCAGCGAACCGCGTCAGGCGTCCCGCTATCTTCGTCAGCTCACGATTGGCCTCGACGCTGGTAATCGCCAGCGTCGCCAGATCGCGCACGAGGTCTTCGATCTGATAGCTTGAGACCTGCGCGCCGAAATATTCCGCCGCGACATCTTCTATCTGATGCGCCTCGTCAAAAACCACAGCCGAGTAATCAGGCAAGACCTGCCCGTACTGCCCGCCGCGAAGCGCTAGGTCTGCGAAGAAGAGATGATGGTTGACAATCACGATGTCCGCGTCCATCGCACGCTGCCGCATGCGCGTGATAAAGCATGGATCGTACTCCGGACATTTCTGTCCGAGGCAGGTCTCGGAGCGCGCGTCTATATGTCGCCAGAAAGAGAGATATTCCGGCAGCTCCGTCAACTCCGCGCGGTCGCCCGTGTGCGAGTCTCTGGCCCACTGCCGCACCTCGTCGAAGTAATCCATCTCGTCCAGACCGTCCAGAATCGGCATCGTCTCCGCGCGCTTGATCTTTTGCAGGCAGGCGTAGTTCCCGCGCCCCTTCATATAAGCCGCCGTAAATTTTTTCGGCAGGATTTTTTGAAGAAACGGCACGTCCTTTTCCATCAATTGCTCTTGCAGATTTTTCGTGCCCGTAGAAATAATCGTGCGCCCGCCGCGCGCCACCGCCGCCGCAATCGCAGGCACGAGATAGGCGAGCGTCTTGCCCGTCCCCGTTCCGGCCTCAACAATTAAATGTCGCTTCTCCGTAAACGCGCGCAAGACGGCCTCGGCCATCTGAATCTGGCCGGGGCGATATTCGTAATCAGGATGCGCGCTCGCGATTAGGCCGTGAGGGCCGAAGATTTCTTCCATTCAAATTTTTGTCAAAGCAATTTAAGAGAAACAAAGTTCGCTATCTTTGATGCCTAATCCGCGCCCATCGCTTCCTGCTCCGGCCTCTGCCGCAAGCGTTTCGAGTAGAGCGGAAAACGCGACGCGAGTTCGAGCACGGATTGCTGAACTTTGCCACGCACTTTTTCCGATTGCGGCGCGTGTAGAATTTCTGCTATGAGTCGCGCGACGGAACGCATCTCTTCTTCGCCCATCCCGCGCGTGGTCAGAGCGGGCGTGCCGAGGCGCACGCCGGAAGTCACGAAAGGCTTGTTGGTGTCGAAGGGAATCGTATTTTTGTTGACGGTAATGTGCGCGGCCTCAAGAGCCTTTTCGGCGTCCTTGCCCGTGATGCCTTTGCCATCCAGAAAGACATCAACGAGGACCAGATGATTGTCTGTGCCGCCGGAAATAATGCGTAAGCCCTGCTCCTGTAATTCCGCCGCGAGGGCTTTCGCGTTCTTCAAAATATTGCGCTGGTACTCTTTGAAATCATCGCGCAGGGCTTCGCCAAAGGCGACGGCCTTGGCTGCGATGATGTGTACGAGCGGGCCGCCCTGTATGCCCGGAAAGAGCTTGCGATTGATTTCAGCCGCGTGCTCCTGCTTGCAGAGAATCAGGCCGCCGCGCGGGCCGCGAAGGGTTTTGTGCGTCGTCGTCGTGACGTAATCGGCATGCGGCACGGGCGACGGATGAAGCCCGGCGGCAATCGGCCCCGCGATGTGCGCTATGTCCGCGAACACGCGTGCGCCAATCGAGCGCGCGATCTCGCCTATGCGCTCGAAGTTGATAGTGCGAGGGTAGGCCGACGCGCCGCAGACGATGAGTTTCGGCTTGTGCTCTTCGGCGATGTGCTGTAACTCGTCGTAATCAATCTGCTCCGTCTCGCGCGAGACGCCGTAGTCCGCAACCTTGTAGCTGAAGCCGGAGAAGTTGAGCGGGTGGCCGTGCGTCAGGTGGCCGCCGTGCGAGAGATTCATGCCTAAGATTTGATCGCCGTATTCGAGCGCGGCGAGGTAGACAGCCATGTTCGCCTGCGAGCCGCTGTGCGGCTGCACGTTGGCGTGCTCTGCGCCGAACAACTCCTTCGCGCGGTCAATCGCAGCCTGCTCAACCACATCTGCGAACTCGCAGCCGCCGTAATAACGCTTCTTCGGATAGCCCTCGGCATACTTATTCGTAAAGACCGAACCCATCGCTTCGAGTACGGCCTCGCTGACGAAGTTCTCCGACGCGATCAGCTCAAGTCCCTCTGCCTGCCGCCTGACTTCATCATTAATCGCGTTGCCGATCAACGGGTCAACCTGCGCGAGCGGCGCGTTAAAAAGTTCACTCATCTTTTCTCCTCAGTCCCAGGTTCCAAGTCTCAAATCAATCAACTGCCTTCGACCGGGGTCTTGGGACTTGAATCTTGGGACTCATTTTCTATCTCTTTAATCTTCTCGACGCGCGCGGCGTGGCGTCCGCCCTCAAACTTTTGTGCGAACCACGCGCGCACGATTTTCGGAATCTCTACGGGCGAAGTGGTGCGCGCTCCGATGGCGAGCACGTTGGCGTCGTTGTGCTGGCGCGCGAGCCGCGCAGTCTCTTCAGACCACGCGACGGCGGCGCGGACGCCATGCACTTTGTTTGCGCTGATCGCCATCCCTGTGCCTGAGCCGCAGACGAGCACGCCCTGCTCCGCTTCGCCATGCGCGACCGCTTCCGCGACCTTGCGCGCGTAGTCCGGGTAATCAACCGAAGACTCGGAGGCCGTGCCGAAATCTTCTACCTCTAAGCCAAGCTCAATGAGCAGCGGCTTCAAGCGTTCCTTCTCGACGTAGCCTGCGTGGTCACTGGCGAGCGCGATTTTCATCTCTCTTCTCTCTCTCTAAAACCTTTCGATGCGGATGATAAAGGTGGTCAAGCAGGCGATGGTACATCACGCTACAAAGGAGGCGCAACCGAAAGCCGCGTTTGCCTTTGGCGTCAACTCTAAGCGAGAATGAGCGGCTGTTAAGATGCAACTTTATTTGAGGAGTTAAGAACCGAAACACTTTATGCGCTGGTCACAATTTTTCATTCCGACACTTCGCGAAGACCCCGCCGACGCAGAGGTCGTCTCGCATCGCCTGCTCCTTCGCGCAGGCATGATTCGACAACTCTCTTCGGGCGTCTATTCGTACCTGCCGCTCGCGCAACGCATCGCCCTGAAAGTTATGCACATCCTCCGCGAGGAGATGAACGGCATCGGCGGTCAGGAATTTTTCCTGCCCGCGCTGCATCCGGCGGAGGTCTGGAAAGAATCAGGCCGCTGGGCTGCGATTGGCGATGACATGTTTCGTCTCAAAGATCGCAAGGGCACAGACATGTGTCTCGGCATGACGCACGAAGAGATTTTCACTTCCATTGCGCGCAACGAAGTGCGCTCGTACAAGCAGTTGCCGCAGGTCTGGTATCAGATTCAGATAAAATTTCGCGACGAGCAGCGACCGAAATCCGGCCTCATGCGCCTGCGTACTTTTATCATGAAGGACGCTTACACGTTCGACGTTGACAAGGCCGGGCTGGATCGCTCGTTCGAGGATCAACGCGAAGCCTACAAACGAATCTTTACGCGTTGCGGCATCAAGTTTTCAATCGTCGAAGCTTCTTCCGGCGCGATGGGCGGCACGGAATCAAACGAGTTCGTAGCGAGGACGCCCGCGGGCGAAGACTTGATTGCGACCTGCGAGAACTGCGGCTACGCCGCGAACGTCGAGAAAGCGACTTCACGCCTGCCCGTCATCGTGGATGAAGCCGGGACAGCCGCGCCTGAAGAATTTCCCACTCCGGGCGTGCGGACGATTGAAGATTTGACGACGTTTGCGGGCGGCGCGGAAGCTTCGCGCCAGATCAAGACGCTGGTTTACATAGCGACGATTGATAACGAAGCCCGACCCGTGCTCGCGCTCCTGCGCGGTGACCATCAACTGCATGAAACGAAACTCGCGGACGGACTCGGCGCGACCGACGTGCGCCCTGCTCATGCGGAAGAGATACGCGAGATGCTCGGCGCAAATGCCGGAAGCCTCGGCGGCGTCGGAGTGAAAGAAAAAGCTGTCGCGGCGAAAATAAATCTTCTCATCATCGCAGACCTCGCGCTCAAGGGGCGTCGGAACATGACGACGGGCGCGAACAAGGATGAGCATCACTTGCGCGGCGTGGACATCGAGCGTGACATCAAGCCGGACAAGTGGGCGGACTTACGCAGCGTCGTGGCGGGCGAGCCTTGCCCGCGTTGCGAGACGGGCGTCCTGGATGTTTATAAAGCGATGGAAGTCGGACACATCTTCAAGCTCGGCACGAAATATTCCGAGACGATGGGCGCGCACGTGCTCGACCGTGACGGGAAAAAGACGCCGATTGTGATGGGCAGTTACGGCATCGGCATTGATCGTATTATGACTGCCGCTATTGAACAGAATCACGACGAGGACGGCATCATCTGGCCCAAAGCTCTCGCGCCTTTTGATTGCGTCGTGACGATCACAAACATGAAACAGGATGACTTGCGCGCAGCGGGCGAGAAGCTTTACGCGGACTTGCAGCGCGCTGGGCTTGCAGTGCTGCTCGATGACAGGGACGAGCGCGCGGGCGTCAAGTTCAAAGACGCAGACCTGATCGGCATTCCATATCGCATCACTATCGGCAAGAAGACCGCAGAAGGACTCGCTGAATTATTCGAGCGGCACAGCAAGAAGTTGGAAGAGGTGAAGCTCGTTGATGTGGTCGCGCGTGTGCAAAGCCTCGCGCTGTCGGGCTTATCATAATTAAAAATGCAAAATGCAAAATTAAGAGGGCATGAATGCTTCCTTAATTTTGCATTTTACATTTTTAATTTTGCATTCTTATTAAGCGGGCTTTGGAAGCTCGACCATCACGTCCATAATGACTCTCCATTTGCCGCCAATCTTCTTCCAGACTCTCACGTAGTTCCCGTTCTCTTGCGCTTCGTCTTTGCCCTGTCCCAACATTTCATAACTGCCGTAAGTGAAGCCCATGTCGCCGGAGGTTGCGACCTCGGCTTTGATGGGACGCCATGTCAGCGGGCGAGTGCCCGTCTTGAGAGCCAGCGCGGATGAAGCTTCTTTGAAGCCGACGATGGGCTGCATCCGTTCGCGCAGTAGCCTGACATCATCAGCCGCGTAGTTGATAAAGGCTTTCGCAAATCCCTGCGCCTCGGAAGCTTTGGAAAATTTCTGTTCCAGTGCGAGCAAGCCTGCCTGCTCTTTCGCCACGTCGGCTTTCGCGTCCGTCTTGCTTCGATTGTAATTCGCTGGAAGCTGCCACGCGGCGGCGGGCGCATCTGGCTTGTCATAACTGATGCCGAAGTCAATCGCAAATTTCCATGTGCCGTCGGCCTGCTTTCTCCAGACGGTCATAAAATTTCCGAAGGCGACGGGCTGCTCGTCCGGTGATTTCTGCCTGAACTCCCACGGGCCTGTCGTCATGCCCATGTCGCCCGCCCCGGAGATGTCTGCGTAAGCCGGATACCACGTCAAGAGGCCGGGGCGCGACTGCTGTTTTTCCAGAAACTGCTTGCCGTTGACAGCGGTCGGGCGAAACAGAATCCCGTCGTCCGCGATAAAGGCCAGAAAGGAATCGCGTATGCCCTTCTCCGGCGCGGTGTGCGCGAACGCGCGCTCCGTTTCGACCATAGCTTGCAGGTCTGGCGCAAGGCTCGCGGATTTCTGCGCCGTTCCCGCGACAGCAAATGTGAGTAACATAAACAGTAGAAATAATTTTTTCATCATCACAAAAATTTTCCTTGCAAGAAGAGATTATAAACCTGACCGAGTGACTCAACTCTTTGCGCCTTCAGTTTTATCTCTGCGCCTTCGCGTGAAACGTTGTCTTTTCACGCAAAGGCGCAAAGGAAAAACCTGAGGCGCAAAGAATTTTTTCGGTTTTTGAAATACGCTTTAACCGATAATTTGACTGTGCCATAAAACGGGAGAAGCCATGTTCACAGCAATCATCATGTGACGAACAGGCTCTCATCATGTGACGAAGCGGCTGTTATCAGTGATGGATTGGCGCGTGACGAGAGACAAACTATCGAGAGCTATTTCATCGCCTCGCTCACCAGAGCGGTCAGCGCATTGTCTTGCAGAGTCTTGTTGCTTTGCAGCTCGCCGTGCAGGTCACAGGCGAAGACGGCGTAGACGATTGGCAGCGAGGTGTTGAAGAGCGTAGAAGCGCGGCGGCTCTCGGCCAGCGTTTCCGCGAGCAACGAGCGGCGCGTGACGCGCCCATCGCCCGGCGCGTACATCGCAAACGTCACCTCACGCTCTGAAACCTTGCGCCCGTTTGCCAGACGCAGCGAGCGCGGCTCGGTCAGAGTTATCCAGCGTTCCTTCTTTTTATCACGAAGAATGACGGGCGATTGCAGCGTCTCCTCGCAGTCGCCGCCAAAGGCGAAGAGCGAAACGGGCGGCTCGCCTTCGACCGGCGCATCCAGAGCTTCGTGGAAACGCTTTGCGCGATTGAGCGCGGCTGCGAAATACCCGTCAAGCAGGTTTATCTCGCCGCCGCTGTCCGCGTGAGCCTCCGCTATCTCTCCTTCACCATTCTCAAAAGCTTTGCGAAATTTCGGATCGGAGACGGCAGCCCACCCGTAATAACGCCACACAGCCGGGTCGTATAAATCAACTTTGAGCGGCTCTAAATTTCCATCAAGAAAACGCACCATGCGGCTGTGCGGCATGAGCTGAAAAATCGAAGGAGCCGTCAACGCGTCCTCGCGCGAAAGCTTATTGAGCAGACGAATCCTGCGCCTCAAGCCTTCGGTCAGCGAATAGCCTTGCAGCAGCGTCGAGAAGGCATCAGTCGAGCCTTCGTTCGGCGTGCCGAGCATAAAAATCTTGTTGATGTGCGCCGCGCCCGCCCACGTCGGGACAGGTTGCGTTTCACCTTCGGGCAGGTCTGCGTCGCCGTACATCGCTGCGTATCGCGCGACGAGGCCGCCCATCGAGTGTGCGATGACATTGAATCTGAGGTCTGGACGATTCAGCTTGAGCTTCAAATTCTCGACGCGCTCGATAAGCGCGCGCGCAGTCTCCACGTTATCGCGCCGCCAGTCGTAAGCGAAAACATAGAACGTATCACGGTCTCCGTTCTCGCCGGGGTTGTCCCAGTCGCCCTCCGTGTAGCCGCCATATTTATTGAGCGCGACGAGCAGGTGATGATAGACGTACACGTCCGGCACGAGCCGCGCGAGCTTGATGGTGTCCAGAATCTTGCTCGCCACGAGATTGTCTCGATTGGCTTTCAAGTCGGGCGAAATCGGAAGGCGCAGGTCGTTATCACTGACGCGAAAAGCGGAAGGCCATGCCACAATGCCGGTGTCTTTGTTAACAAGCTGCGAGCCGAGTATGCCCGGAATCACGATGATCGGACGCTTGCCCGTGCGCCCGCGCGCCTCCGCGAAGATGCGCTCCAAGTTCGGAGTTCGCTTCGCGCCGCAAGCTGAGAAAAGTAAAAAGGTAAAAGGTAAAAGGTAAAAAAGAAGGAGCAGCCTCGCCTTTATTTTTTGTCCTTCTTTTCTTGTCATTGACCTTCCCATTGACGATTGATGAGACTCGCCACAAAGCCTGCGCCGAATCCGTTGTCTATGTTGACGACCGTCACGTTTGACGCGCACGAGTTGAGCATTCCCAACAACGCGGCCACGCCGCCGAATGACGCGCCGTAACCGATGCTGGTCGGAACGGCGATGACAGGCACGCTCACGAGGCCGCCGACGACCGAAGGCAGCGCGCCTTCCATCCCTGCCGCGACGATCACAACACGTGAGCTTTGCAGTATCTCGCGCTCAGCTAAGATGCGATGAATGCCCGCGACGCCCGCGTCCCAGATACGCCTCACGCGATTACCCATCGCCTCGGCAGTCAGCGCGGACTCCTCGGCTACAGGAATATCGCTCGTCCCGGCAGTGACGATAGCTATCTCGCCCACGCCGCGCTCTGTCTTATCTCTCTGAATCCGAATCAGACGCGCACTCTCGTGCCATTCAGCATCCGTGACGACATTACGAACTTCACCGAACGTTCCCTCATCCGTGCGCGTGACGAGCACGTTCGGCGCGCGTGTCACGAGCCGCTCGACGATTCCGACCACCTGCTCACGCGTCTTGCCCGCGCCGAAGACGACCTCAGGAAAGCCCTGCCGCTCCGCGCGCGCATGATCCACACGCGCATAGCCTATGTCCTCAAAATGCAGGTTATTGATGAGCCGCGTCGCCTCGCCCGTACTCAACTCGCCGCTCTGATGAGCGCGCAATAAATTTTCGAGTTCGGATAAATCCATAAAGTATCGAACGCATACCAAAGAAGTATCGAACAAATACTAAGCTAGTGGATGCGCGCTGATTCTAGCATTGAACCAGACGCTACTCGAAACCCGCTCGCTTGCGCTCGATGACTGCGGAACGTAATATCACAACGGTCAGAACTCAAGCTTCAGGCGCAGAAAAAGACCAGCTTGTCTTTCATTCTGACTCCTGACTCCTGACTCCTGACTCCTGCTTATGGAACTGACTGTCGCCATCACCGGAGCTTCGGGCGCGATTTACGCGCATCGCACGCTCGTGCAGATGGCCGCGAGCGGCGCGGTCGAACGCATCAATCTGATTATGTCTGAGGCTGCGCGGACGGTGGCGCGCGTGGAGCTTGGCGCGACGCTGAGCGATGTTGACAGTGGAGCTATTAACGAATGGGTCGGCCTGCCGCTCGATTCAAAATTGATTCGCTTGCATCGCCTTGACAACATGGCGGCGCGGCCTGCTTCAGGTTCGCACGTGCAGGCAGGGATGGTCATCGTGCCTTGCTCTATGGGCACGCTCGGAGCGATAGCTTCCGGAGCTTGCACGAACCTCATACATCGCGCCGCCGATGTGACTTTGAAGGAAGGACGCAAGCTCGTTATAGCCCCGCGCGAGTCTCCTTACAACACGATTCACCTTGAGAACATGCTGCGCCTAGCGCACGCCGGTGCGCGAATTCTGCCCGCGAGTCCCGGCTTCTATCATCGCCCGCAGACCATAGCCGAACTCGTAGATCATCTCGTCTTTCGCATACTCGATCAATTTGCCATCCCACATTCGCAGGCGACTCGATGGCAAGGGGAGCAAGCAGTCGGCAGTTAGCTGTAAACAGTTGGCAGTCAGCAGTTGGCAGTTAGCAGTTAAAAGCAAATAAAGCTGAAACCGTTGAGATACTTTTATCGCTATGCTTTTACTGCCAACTGCGAACTGCCAACTGCCAACTGTCCTTTGGCATCTTGCAAAGGGAGAACGTAGAAATAGCATGATTTTCATCAATCTTTCGTGTGGCCTCGCCTTTGCTTTAGAGAAGGTTGAGGAGGGATTCACAAAAGTTGGCGGCGCAGAGTGAGGCCGCCTGTGAATCGAAAAAAAGTATGTTGACCGCCACAGCTAAAAACGCACGCATCACGCTCGAAATGATTAAGATCGAGCACACGCTGTTCGCGCTGCCCTTCGCTTTTCTGGGAGCCGTGCTCGCGGCGAAAGGCTTGCCGACTCTCTGGCAGATGCTCTGGATAACGCTGGCGATGTTCGGCGCGCGTTCGACCGCGATGGCTTTTAATCGCATTGCGGATAGAGAGATTGACGCGCGCAATCCGCGCACACGTGATCGCGCGCTTCCGGCAGGCACGCTTTCGGTCGGCTTCGTGTGGGCTTTCACGATTGTTTCGGCGGCGATTTTTTTCATCGCGGCGGCAATGCTCAATCGCCTGACGCTCGCGCTCGCGCCGGTCGCGCTCGCCAGCATACTGCTTTATTCTTACACGAAGCGTTGGACTATGCTCTCGCATCTGGTCCTGGGGTGGTGCTTGGCGATTGCCCCGACGGGCGCGTGGATCGCCGTGCGCGGGACGATTGACAGCCCTGTGCCCTTGCTGCTCTCGCTCGTGGTGATGCTGTGGACAGCCGGGTTCGATGTGCTCTATGCGTGTCAGGATCACGAGTTTGACAGGCAAGCTGGCCTTCATTCAGTCCCGCGCAAGTTCGGCGTCGCGCGTGCGCTGTGGATTGCGCGCCTCTTCCACGCGGAAGCGTTCGCCACGCTCATTGCGTTATACTCGGTCACGCACCTCGGCGCACTCGCGCTCGCGGGCGTGATCGCAACGGGAGCTTTGCTCGTCTACCAGCACACGCTCGTGCGCGCCAACGATCTCTCGCGCCTGAACGCGGCGTTCTTTACGACCAACGCCTTCGTCAGCTTGATTCTGTTCGCGACTTTCGGCGGCGCGGCGATTTTCAAAGTCTGAGGAAAGAAAGGCATTGCTATGAGCGCAACGCTCACGAACATCGAACCTAGCGTCATCGTTCTTCATTTCGGCCCGATGCTGAAGAAGCTCAGCGACAATGATTTTTTCGAGTTCTGCCAACTCAACCGGGAGTGGCGCATCGAACGCACTGAAGAAGGAGACCTCGTCATCATGCCACCGACGGGAAGCAAGACCGGAGAACGCAATTTTAAGCTCACTGTTAAATTTGGTATCTGGGCTGAGAAAGATGGCACAGGCAAGGGCTTTGATTCCTCCACCGGCTTTACGCTGCCCAACGGTGCCAAGCGTTCTCCTGACCTATCATGGATTCGTCTTGAGCGTTGGAATGGATTGACGGATGAAGAACAAAAGAGATTCGCTCCAATCTGTCCGGACTTTGTCGTTGAGCTTCGTTCAGAATCAGATGCCCTCGAAGCTTTGCAAGAGAAGATGAAGGAATACATGGAGAATGGATCGCAACTTGGCTGGTTGATTGATCCTGTAGAAAAAAGGGTGTACGTCTATCAGCCGCAGTCCATCGCCCTGTGTGTGGAGCAGCCGCAAACGGTTTCCGGTGAACCACTCTTGCAAGGATTTGTGCTTGAGATGAAAGAAATTTGGGATTGAAGCAAACAGTATGGTTATGAACTTTTCACACGATACGAACCTGAATGAGATTGCGGCGAAAGTCGCGGGCGGCGAGCGGCTGACGCTTGAAGACGGTTTGAAGCTTTACGTGACGGATGACCTGGCCGCGCTGGCTAAACTGGCTGACACCGCACGCCGTAAGCTGCATGGACGCACGACCTATTTTAACGTCAATCGTCATTTCAACCCGACGAATGTCTGTTACGTTGACTGCAAGTTCTGCAACTTCTTTCGCACGCCGCGTGCGGTGGATGCTTACACGCACAACATAGACGAGAGCCTGCGTATCGCGGGCGAAGCGGTTAAGGAAGGCGCGACGGAATTGCACATCGTCGGTGGCTTAAATACGAAGCTGCCCTTCTCTTATTACACAGACCTGCTCGCTTCGCTCAAGCGCGAATTCCCGCAGCTTCACTTGAAGGCTTTCACGATGGTCGAGCTTGACCACTTCGCGCGCTTTTATAAGATGAAGGACGATGATGTGATTGAGCAGTTAAAGATGGCAGGGATGGATTCGTGTCCGGGCGGAGGGGCGGAGATTTTCCGCGAGCCGACGCGCTCGATGCTCTGCGCGCACAAGTGTGATGCAGACCGCTGGCTCTCTCTCTCCGGCAAAGTTCACGCGGCGGGCTTGAAGACCAATGCGACGATGCTCTACGGCCACATCGAATCAATCGAAGACCGCGTGGATCATCTCGTCCGACTGCGCGAACAGCAGGACATCTCCTGCGGCTTTCAATGCTTTATCCCGCTCGCTTTTTATCCGGAAGGCACGCAGCTAGCGGATTTGCCCGGCCCATCGGGCGTTGATTCCTTAAAGACCATCGCTGTCTCGCGCCTGATGCTCGACAACTTCGCGCACATCAAAGCCTACTGGGTGATGCTCGGCAAACGTCTCGCGCAGGTCGCGCTGCATTACGGCGCGAACGACCTCGACGGCACCATCACGGAAGGCGGCGAGCTGTCCGAGAGCTACTCGGTCGAAGCCAATCACGAAGTCAAGATGAATAAGCAGGAGATCATCGCGCTCATCGAAGACGCGGGTTTTGAAGCGGTCGAGCGCGACACTGTTTACAATCGCATTGAGCAGGAAACTGCACACGCTTAGAGAAAGCGTAACGATAAATTTTATTTGAGAATCATGACCACAGCTATCGAAACACGCACCATCACCGTCGCGCATTCGCCGGACTCCGACGATGCGTTTATGTTCTACGCGCTCGCCAACGATAAGATCGAGACGGGCGATTTGCGCTTCACACATGTGCTCGAAGATATACAGAGCCTTAACGAGAAGGCTATGCGCGGCGTCTATGACGTGACGGCGATCAGCTTTCATGCTTACGCTTACATCGCTGACAGGTACGCGCTCCTGCCGCACGGCGCGTCAATCGGCGACAACTACGGGCCGATAGTCGTCGCGCGCGAACCGCTCAAGGCCGAAGATTTATCGAAGCTAAAAGTCGCCGTGCCGGGAAAGATGACGAGCGCGTTTCTCGCTCTCAAGATTTTCGAGCCGTCGTTTGAATATGAGGTCGTTCCCTTCGACCGCATCATCGAAGCAGTGCAGGAGGGACGCGCGGACGCAGGGCTGCTGATTCATGAAGGACAACTTTTTTATGAATCGCTGGGGCTGCACAAGGTTCTGGATTTGGGCGAGTGGTGGCACGGGCGCACGGGCTTGCCTTTGCCGATGGGCGGCAATGTCATCAGGCGCGAGTTGGGCGCGGAGATGATGCACAAAGTTTCCGGCTACCTGCACGAGAGCATCAAGTATTCGCTCGAACACAGAGAGGACGCGCTTGAGTACGCGATGCAGTTTGCGCGCGACATGAAGCCGGAGCTGGCTGACCGCTTCGTCTCGATGTGGGTCAATGATCTGACGCTGGATTACACGGAGCGCGGGCGCGAGGCTGTCCGCCGCCTGCTCGCAGAAGGATTCGAGCGCGGCATCATTCCACATCGCGTGGACGTAGAGTTCGTCGAATAGTCTTTAAGGAAAAACTTAGAAGGGTGACAACTGTCTAAAAGCTCGTGAGGCAGTTGTCACCAATCTTGTCGCAACTGAGCGGGCCACTTAACTGGCCGCCGCCAGACTGCCGGGGTGAGCTTGATAAACTCTTTTTGCTTCGAGCGCGTGTACCACATCCTCTGCTTTGAGAGAGATGCGACCGAGCACATCTGCCAGCTCTCTTTCGAGCATGAAGCTGTTGGCAAGCTCTAACAAGGGACGTTTCGACGCGACGATAATGCGACAATTCACAGGTCGCGGATACGGGTCACCGATAGGCGTGTAACGTCCGGTCTCGATAATCCGGTACAGAATCTTTTGCGCCGCCGGCGCAAGCTTCTCCAGATGACTGATAAAAAGCGTGCCGGCTCCGGCAGAGGCGAGCAGCCCGCTCCTGCTTTCAGAAGAGAGCGCGACGCCGCCCGCCACTCCGCCCAGAAGGAGTGACGCGCGGTCGTCGCGCAGGTCATCGGCTAGCTGACAGCAATCAAGCTCCTCCCACAAGCTTGACCCACTCTCGATCCCGTGCAGCAACGTGGCCGCTCGACGTTGCATCCGCGCTTGCGCGCTGTAAAGATTGACGGGGAGTCGGGAAGCCGCCAGCCGCCGATATGAGGAACAAAGCTTTTCCTCTACGGTTCTCCAATCGCCTATTGCTTGAAGGTTCTTTCTCATCTAAGCTACAAGTGTTGTAGCGAGGGTTACGATCACATCCAAAATTAATGAGCCGGGGGTTTCCTGCGGGCCGCCAGCCATGCTTCCCGGTGTCTCCTGCGGGCCGCACATGCCCGGTGTCTCCTGTGGCCCCTCGGCAAAGACCGCGGGAGCGCCCACTCCCAAGACCATTGCCATCAAAACAACTGCCATTAACTTTCTTACCTTCATTTATTCAATCCCCTCAAAATTAATAGTATCTGGTAAATCGTTTTGTACATCAGACTGACAAATATCACTATCTTTCAACTCCTATCTATAACAATATCTGTGCCACCCCTTTCTGAAAAGCGTGGACAAGTTCTAGCTTCAACGATGCCAGCACTTTAAGCGTTGCTAGTGAGTAATCTGGAAGAGGTCACGGGGTGGCAGAAATTTTGCGGGGCAAAACTGCCTAAGAAGGACTTACGAGCAGCCTAAATAACTAGCCTGTCAGACTTTATAAGCTTTGCTGGAAAGTATACAGTTGATGCAAAAAATTTTGCTATCGGGAGAAGGCTCAAACGGATTATTCGTCTGCGGGAGGCTCAAGTGCCGGGTGGGCTATATCGAACCGCTGTAGCTTGTAATTGAAAGTCTGTCGACGCAAGCCCAAAAGCTCAGCCGCGCGTGTAGCGTTGCCGCTCTGCCGCGACAGGGCTTCAGAGAGCAACTGCCTTTCGACGTTCAACATGATCTCTTTGAAGTTGATCGGCTTTGAGAAATCGAGTTTGAACTGAACCGGCGAAGAGGTCACAGCATCGCGCAGAATGTCCGGAGAGAGAGATTCGGCTCCGACTGATTGACCGTCCTCTGCGAAGACGACGATGCGTTCGATCTCGCTCTTGAGCTGGCGCACGTTGCCCGGCCATGTGTAGCGCGTCAGGTATCCCATCGCTTCGGGCGTGATGCCTGCGAGCTGCCGTTTGTTGCGGCGGCAGGTCTCTTCAAAAAAGTGAGAGGCCAGCAGCGCGATGTCTTCGGGCCGCTCACGCAGCGGCGGAACTTTGATGACGAAGGTATTGAGACGATAGAAGAGGTCTTCGCGGAATCGCCCGTCACGCACGTCCGCATCCAGATCACGATTGGTGGCGACGATGACGCGTACATTGACTTTGCGCGGAGCTTCGCCGAGCGGCATGATCTCGCCGCCTTGCAGAAAGCGCAGGAGCTTCGGCTGGACTTCGAGCGCGAGGTCGCCTATCTCGTCCAGAAAGAGCGTGCCGGTTTCGGCTGCGCGAATGATGCCGCGCTGATCCGAGACGGCTCCCGTAAAAGCTCCGCGACGATGGCCGAAGAGCTGGCTCTCGACCAGACCGCGCGGCGCAGCCGTACAGTTGAACGGCAGGAAAATTTTATCTCGACGAAAACTCTCGTCATGCAGAGAGCGCGCGACGACCTCTTTGCCGGTGCCGGACTCGCCCACGATGAGCACTGTCGCGTCCGAATCCTTCAAGCGTTCCATACGCCCCAGCACATCACGCATCGCAAAGCTGTTGGCGATGATGCTCGGGAAGAGTCCGGTGGAGGTCGGCAGCGCGGAAGCGTTGAAGGGGCGTGCGCGGCGCATGTCCGTCTTGAGGTCAATCATCTGAAGCGCCAGATGCGCGCATCCGGTCAGCGCGTCGAGGATTTCAGCGCGTCGCTCGGAAAGCGTGGAAGGCGTGCGCAGGTAGAGCACAAAAGCTCCGCCGTTGCGTCTCGGCGCGAGGGTGCGGCAATGTTGGTCAAACATGCTCTGCGGCTTCAGTCTGGAATCGTGCGCCCCCGGTTCAAGGACGCTTTCGAGACGCCCTTTCTCTTTCGTCAGATGAGAAGCCACGGCTTTCATCCCGTGCTCGCGCTCGGCTGCGCTTAAATCTATGCTCGCCTGCACGTAAAGCTGCCCGTCGTCGTCCGCCACAAAGACCGCCGCGCCGTCCGCGCTGAGAGCGTTCTTGGCTGCGAACATCAGCTCGCGCAGCAGACGCTCGCGACCCGAAGCGGCATTCAAGACCTGCATGATGAGCGGAGCGGCATCGGGCGGAATCAGATTGAGAGCAGGCGCGGGCGCCATCTCCCATGGAGCCATACGCTCTGCCGCCCCCGCCGCCTCTTTGTCTGCGCGCTCGACATCGTGCAACGCCCCGAGAGTGCGAAACTGCTCTCCGGCTTCGACAAAGCGTTTGTGAGCCAGCGGATATTCGCCGCGACGCATGAGGCTCTCCGCATGCTCGAAGACCGTGACGGCAACCTGATACGCGGCATTCATCGAGCGGAAAGCTTCTTCGGTCTGCTGGAACAGCCGCTCGCCGCGCGAAGGGTCGTGGCGACGCGAATAAAACGTCGCCAGGTTGCGTTGCAGGATCGCGTCAAGGTAAGGATACGGCAGCCCTTCAAGCTCTGTGCGCGCAATCTCTATCCAATCTTCAGCGGGCATCCACTTATCGCCGCGCCTGTAACCTTCGACGATCAGCAGAGCTGCTTCGCTGACGAATCTCTCGTCGTTAATCTCGCGCGCGAGGTCTCTGGCGTTGCGCGCATAGGTCAGCGACAGGTGCGTGTTGCGCGCGAGCAGCCAGAGGCGCGCGAGCGAAAGATAAGCCTGCGTCTCATACTTCTTACTGCCCAGCTCCTTGGCGCGTGCCAGTGCGAATCTGAGCAGCTCGTTCGCCTCATGCACGCGCCCCTGATAAGCGCGCAAAGTTCCGAGCGTCTCCGTATAAGTGCCTTCGCTCAAACGGTCACCGCGCGCGCGCGCGATTCCCAGAGCATGCTGCACATGGCTTTCCGCCGCCGCCCACTCACCCGTGTAGATTGAGATGACCGCGCGGTTGTTATGAACGCTCCCGAACATCATGTCGTTTTGATAACCCGACAGGTGTTCCAGAGCGCGCTGCGACGAATTGGCCGCTTCATAGAAGTTGCCCTGCAAGAGCAGCATCACGCTCAGATTATTTTGCAGGCGTGCGCGATTGATCTCATCGGTCGTATTGCGCAGCAGCCTCAGAGCGCGGCGATAACACATCCCCGCTTCGTCCAGATCGCCCTCATGGCGCGCGACCAGACCGAGATTCATGTACGTGATGGCGAGAGCGCGTTCCTTATGTGCGCGGCGACCCCATTCGATGGCTATCTCGTAATGCTCGCGCGCTAAGAGTTGTTCGTCGAGCGACCAGTAGGCTCGCCCCAGACAGTGATAGGCGCGTGCCAGATTGGGCGCATCACCGGATGGCTCCAGAACCTCGCGCGCTCGATTGAGCAGCGTGACCGAGCGCGGAAAATTATTTTCCGCGTGCGCCAGCGAGCCGAACGCCAGCAGGAGCAGTCCGCGCAGATGTGCGGGGAAAGCATCCAGCGCACGCACATCATACGGAGCTAAAGTTTCAAGCGCTTCCTTGTCGCGCCCCAATCCTTCACAGATTTCGGCCAGCACGACGCGAGCCTGCACGCCGCGCTCGGCTGAGAAAGGAGATGATTCATCGTTAATCAACTCGATGAGCAGCTTATGCGCGCCAGCCAGATCGCCGCGCTCGCTCTGTTTTTGCGCGCGGATAAGCGTGTCTTCCGGGATACTCTGATTGGTTGAAACGTAGTTCATCGAATACTTAAGCGGAAAATCTGATGATGAAGCAATCACTGGAGGCGCGATAGGCTAACCGCTCGCGAGTATATCACAAAAAGTCTGGAGTCTTACGAGTCTTAGAGTCTGGAGTAGGGCGAACGCATCTTAAATTTCTCAATTAAGCGAGTTGTGGCATTCTCCTGAT
>CAXTPS010000037.1:0-47258 GCA_964246305.1 uncultured Pyrinomonadaceae bacterium | reverse complement strand
CGATGTGCAGACCTTTCAGGTTGCCGAAGCATAGTTCTATTTCACATCAGCCGTTAAATATAAAAGGAGAGACGAAAGCTTGTCTAAAGAAGACCTTATTCCGGCTGAAGGCGTGGTGGTGGACAAACTGCCGAACGCCTTTTTCAAAGTACGCCTCGAAGGCACAGAGCATATGGTGCTGGCACAGATTTCCGGCAAGATGCGCAAAAACTTCATACGCATTCTGGCGGGCGACCGCGTCAGCGTCGAGCTATCCCCATATGATCTGACCAAAGGCCGTATCACTTACAGATACAAATAATCAGACATTGTGCTTTGGCCTTTGTGCTTTGGCCTTTGTGCTTCGGCCTTTGCTCGTTTTATTCAACTTGAATTTTTAAGCTCAAGTTTGAGTCGCGTGCAAAGACCAAAGCACAAAGCCCGAAGACCTGTTTTAAAACTGTAGCTTGATGGAAAATTGCACCGCGCGCGGGCCGCCCGCTTGAAAGAGCGGGTTGAAGCCGGTGTTGTTGGTGGCGGTCAGGCTGCGACCGAGCATCGTCGTCGAGCGTCCGAACTGTTCACTGTCCAGATCGCCGACCGGCGCGCCGAAGTTCGGGTGATTTAAGAGATTGAAGATTTCCATTCTGAATTGCAGGTTGATGTGGTCGGTCACGTCGAAGCGACGAGACAGCGCGAAGTCAACCTGCGTGAAAGGAAATCCGCGCAGAGCATTGCGCCCAAGATTACCCTGTCCTTCGTATGTCCGAACAAGAAACGCTGCCGGGTTGATGCGCCTGCCTCCGGGAGCCGACCCGTCTGAAATATAGAGCGGCACATCCGTTCGCACATCCGGACGCAGGTTGAAAAGGCCGAAGTTCGATTCGTGTCTTGAAAAAACATCTACGGGCGCAGCCGAACGCGCGCTGAAAATCGTCTGGGCAGACCAGCCTCTGAGGAGCGCGCCGCCTATCCCGCGCTTAAAGAGTGTGGGGATGTCGTAACCGATGACGGCGTTGAAAGAGTGTCGCACGTCAAAGTCTGACGGCCCACGATCAAGCGTCGCATCATACGGCTCGTTGCTTGCGAGCGTGGGCAGGTTGGCCTGCGAATCATTCGAGGCGATGTCAATCGAGTGCGACCATGTGTATGAAGCGTAGGCTTGAAAGCCTCGCGTGAGCCTGCGCTGAAATTGAAGCTGCAAGGCATGATAATCCGAAGTCGCTTTGTTGGTCGTCACGAAGACCTGCTCGAAAAACAGGGCGGGATTTTGCAGGAGTTCAGTGCGCAGCAGGCGACGCCCGCTCGCTCCGACATACGAAGCCGTCAGCACCTGCTTCGCTCCGAGCGACTGTTCAAACCCGATGTTCCACTGCATCACGCGCGGCAGTTTGAGTTGCGGGTCTGCGACGCGAATCAGGCTCACGGGCAGCGACTCGTTGTACGGGATAGGCGTCGTGTAGACGGTGTCGAGCGGGTACTGTATGAAGTTGAAAATTTTCTGGCGCTGGTATGGAAACGAAGCGGCAGAGTTGCCGAGCATCCCCGTGCCCAGATCGTAAAAAACCCCGACTCCTCCGCGCAGCAACGTCTCAAAGCCCTGCTGCTTGGAGAGTTGGAAAGCCACGCCGAGGCGCGGCGCATAATTATTACGAGTCGTCTGATAGAGCGGCGTGCCGGGAGAGGCGAGATTCAAATTCGCCAGATCATTCAGTCCCGTGACTGTAAAGAGGCTCTGCTTATCTTTCGCAAACGGCGGCGGATTGTACTCCCAGCGCAGGCCGTAGGTCAGACTCAAACGCTGCGTAACTCGCCACGTGTCCTGCGCGTAAACGGAAAGGTTTGTGAAGTTAATCGCGGTGCGATCCTGCGTGCTGACGGCGACGGACGATGCGTAGCCCGCCGTCAACGCATCCATGCTCGCGTCGAGCGAGGCATTCTCTCTGTACTTCCACTCTTCATACGTCGAAGTTATGCGGCGATAGTCGAAGCCGAGCTTCAGTTGATGCGAGCCGAGCGTCAAGGCCACGTTGTCAACCACGTTGAATTGATTCTGAAAGCTGCTCGCATCCTTGCCTGAGTAAAGAGCCGCGTTGCCGCCCAGACTGAAGCTATAGAATGAATTTCCGCTCGAAGCGAACGAGGGGAAGATCATTGCATCGTTAGGCGGAATCGCCCCGCCGAAATCGTCTATGTTAAAAAATTTCTCTCCGCTACTGTAACTGTAATTGACCCTCACGTCGTTGACCAGACGCGGCGTGATGACATAGGTTGCGCCGAGCGTGGCGGTCTGCGTTCTGAAAAACAGGCGCAGAGAATCGTTGAGGCTGCTGCCCGCTCCGCGCTGAATAATCTCGGAGGGCGCATAGTTGTAACGCGCAAAGAGCGTCAGCTTATCACCGAACTTCTGATCCAGCCTGAGACTCGCGGCATCGAATCGCGCTCTGTTCGCGTAGGCGGATGAAAATTTCGACAGCGCGGGATTGTCGCCTTCCTCCTCCGCCCTGTTGGGCAGCGGAAACGCGCTCAGCAGAGCACGTAACTGAGGTAACGCATTCTCGCGCGCGAAGATTGACGGCACATCCGTTTCCGCGAACTGCGGCAGGCGCGCGCGCAATCCTTCATAAGAGAGAAAGAAGAACGTATGGTCTTTGAAGATGGGGCCGCCGAACACGCCGCCGAAATTATGCGTGCGCGAGGCCGGAACATCCGACTGCGCCGTGCGCGAGAACCAATCACGCGCGCCGAACGCATCGCCGCGAAAATTTTCAAAGAAGCTGCCGTGAAATTGATTGCTTCCGGCGCGCGTCGTGAGCAGGATTTGCGCGCCCGGCGTGCGACCGAACTCCGGCGCAAACGCGCTCGTCAGAATCTTGAACTCTTGCAGGCTCTCAAGCTGGACGAGCGTGTTCGTAGCGCCCATCACGCTCAGGCCGGGCAGCGAGCCTGCGCCGGATTGTCCCGTGCCGGAAGCCCCTGCGGCGACCCCTATGTTCGCGCTCACGCCGTCCAGCATAAAATAGTTTCCATTGGCGCGCTGCCCGTTCACGCTGAGTTGTCCCTGCTCCGTAAAAGTGGCTCTGGTCGCCATAGTGCCCGGCGCGAGGAGCATCAGCGTTTGCAGGCTTCTCCCGTTAATCGGAAGATTCTCAATCGCCTGCCGCTCAAGCGCGAGTCCCGGCGAGATTGATTTGACGAGCGGCGCGGAGTCGGCAGTGACGCGCACGGTCTCGCCTATGTCGCCGACTTTGAGTTGAATTTTGAGCCTTGTCTGCTCGCCCGTGCGTAGCAAGACATCTTTGACTTCGGCGGTTGAAAAGCCCTGATGCTGTACAGCTACGATATAGCTGCCGGGCAAAAGCTCTGTGATGGTAAACGTGCCGTCGCTCGCCGTCACGGTTTCCTTCTGCATTCCCCTCTCCGTATCTTTGGCCGAAACGCCTGCGCCGGGAATGACAGCATTATTTTCATCCATCACGACGCCGCTCAGCGTCGCCGTCGCTGCCGGCGGCGCGCCGTTATTGAGAGAAGTGCTATCTCTCAATTCGACGCTCTGGGCGGAGCCGAGCGAGGCCAGTAACAGGACATAGGCCATCGCCCGAAGATGACGGGCAAAGTGTTTGCGAGAGTTGGGTGACATTACTTTCTCCGAGCTGGCGACTGCTTTAAGATTGATTGCGAATTGTCCGGCTAAGAATAGGGAAACGGGCTTCCGACCCCAACGAAGGTGGAAGGTATTTTACACCGTGTCGGGGAGATTGCCTAGCATTCAAGGTTGACAAGCGGCGGCAAAGCGTCAAGATTAGACAACGGATTCTGGCATAAAGGCAAAGCGATAATGAGACTATTTCAACGCCACAGCGTCATCTGGAAGCTGCTTCACAGCCGGTTGTGGCACGCTTTGCTGCTCCTCATATTCTCTCTCAACAATGCTGTTCACGCCGGGCTGCCCCGCCGAATCGAGTTTACCAACCCTTCGTTTCAAACCGGCGCGCAAGCAGAGGAGGCACGAACAGCAGCGCAGAAGCTTTTCGATGAAGGCCGGAAGCTGATAATCGACGGCACGTCCGCTTCCTACCGGCAGGCGATAAAAAAATTCGAGGAAGCGCTGCCGCTCTGGCGCAAAGCCGTAGACCGCTATGATGAAGCGGTTACGCTCGGCGTCATCGCCAGAGCTTATAACGACCTTGGAGAGAGTCAAAAGGCGCTGGAGTATTTTAACCGGACGCTACCGCTCTGGCGCGAACTCGGAGATCGAAGCGACGAAGCGAACGTGCTCGCACATCTCGGCAGGATATATGACGCGCTCGGAGAGAAACAGAAAGCTCTGGATTATTTCAATCAGACGCTGCCGCTGCTACGCGAAGTGAAGAACGTGAGCGGCGAAGCCGCGATGCTCAACAACATCGGCCTTATCTACGATGCGCTCGGAGAGAAGCAGAAGGCGCTTGAGTTTTATAATCGCGCTCTGCCGACACTGCGCGCCGCCGGAAACCGTCCTGACGAAGCGCACACGCTCGTCAACATCGGCCTCGCTTACGACAGCCTCGGCGAAAAACAGAAAGCGCTCAATTACTACCAGCAGGCTCTGCCAATCCTGCACGCCACAAAAGACTACGCAGCCGAAGCTATCACGCTTAACAATCTGGGCCTCCTCTATAACAGTCTGGGCGAGAAGCCGAAAGCCCTCGATTACTTAGAACAGGCGCGCCCGCTTTTCATAGCCATCGGCGACGGGCACACAGGGGCCGTCACGCTCAACAACATCGGTTACATTTACGATTCGCTCGGAAAGAAACAGACAGCTCTCGAATATTACGAATACGCTCTGTCGGTGTTGCGCACCGTTGGAGACCGTAACAAAGAAGGCGAGACGCTCAATAACATCGGTCTCGTCTATCACTCGCTGGGGCAGTTCGAGAAGGCTCTGGAATATTTCACACAGGCTCTCAAGCTCAGGCGCGATACCGGCGACCGCCCCGGAGAAGCCGTCACGCTCTCGGACACGGGCATGGTTTACGACGCGCTTGGGCAGACGGGAAAGGCTCTCGATTATTACAACGAATCGCTGCGCCTGAGCCGCGCCGTCGAAGACAGGAGCGTTGAAGCCTCAACGCTTCGCCGCATCGCGCTCGTCGAAGAAAAGCGCGGCAATCTTTCGGAAGCGCGTGCGAAGATGGAAGGCGCGCTATCAATCATCGAATCCCTGCGCACGCATATCACCGGGCAGGAATTGCGCGCCGCTTATTTCGCTTCCGTGCAAAAGCATTTCGAGACCTACATCGCGGTACTGATGCACATGCATCGTGAGCAACCCACCGCGGGTTATGACGCCCTCGCGCTACAGGCGTGCGAGCGTGCGCGTGCGCGAAGTATGCTTGAGATGCTCGCGGAATCACGCGCGGACATACGGCAGGGCGTCGCACCCGCGCTGCTTGCGCGCGAGCGCAGTTTGCAACAGAAGCTCACGACGATGGCTGAGCGACAGACGCGTCTGCTCAGCGGCAAGCAGGCGGCGGAGCAGGTCTCTGCGCTCAAAAGAGAGCTTGAAAATGCGCTCGCCGAATATCAACAGGTTGAAGCCGCGATCAGAACTGCCAGCCCGCGTTATGCAGCCCTGACGCAGCCTGCTCCGATGAGCCTCAGAGAGATTCAACGACAGACGCTCGACGAGGACACGTTGCTGCTCGAATACTCGCTCGGAGAAGAAAAGAGTTTTCTGTGGGCGGTCACGCCGACCTCTATCAAGAGCTTTGAGCTGCCTCCGCGCGCAGAGATCGAGAGCGCGGCGACCCTCGTCTATGAACTCCTGACCGAGCGTAACCGGCAACTGAAATTCGAGACCGCCGAAGAGAAGCAGCAGCGCGTGGACAAGGCCGACAAAGATTATGTGCAAGCCGCCGCGAAATTAAGCCGGATGTTGCTGGGGCCGGTCGCCTCTGAGCTTGAAAAGAAGCGGCTCCTGATTGTCTGCGACGGCGCGCTCAATTACATTCCCTTCGCAGCCCTGCCCGTGGCCGGCGATGTGGCGTCGGGGAAATATCAACCGTTGATTTTGGATCATGAAGTCGTCGCGTTGCCCTCGGCTTCGACGCTGGCCGTCTTGCGGCGCGAGACTGCCGGACGCGCGCCCGCACGCAAGACGCTCGCGGTCATCGCCGACCCGGTCTTTGATAAAAACGACGCGCGGGTTAAGTCCGGCAAGAAGGGGAACGAGCCAGCGACGCGAAGCCTGAACGGAGCGAGCCGCTCGCATCAATTGAAAGAACCGGCTATCAAAACTTCTCCCGCGCAAACGGGCGAGCAGGAACCTGTGAGCATTCAGCGGCTTCCCTTCACGCGTCTCGAAGCGGATGAAATCCTCTCTCTGGTGCCTGCGTCCGCCAGCAAAAAAGCTCTCGACTTTGACGCCAGCCGCGTGACCGCGACCAGCCCGGAGCTTGGCGAATATCGCTATGTGCATTTCGCAACGCACGGCATCCTGAACAGCGAATACCCGGAGCTGTCAGGCATCGTGCTCTCGCTCGTCGGTCGTGACGGCGCGGAGCAGGATGGATTTTTGTGGACGCACGAAGTTTTCAACCTGCGCCTGCCCGTCGAGATGGTCGTCCTCAGCGGATGCCGCACCGGCCTCGGCAAAGAGATTAAGGGAGAAGGATTGGTCGGACTCACGCGCGGCTTCATGTATGCCGGAGCCGCGCGCGTGATGGTCAGCCTCTGGGATATCTCAGACGAAGCCTCGGCAGAGCTGATGGCGCAGCTCTATCGGCGGATGCTCGGCAAAGAACACCTCAGCCCCGCCGCCGCGCTCAGGGCAGCGCAGCTCGCCGTCTGGAGAGAGCAGCGTTGGCAGGCTCCATACTACTGGGCTGCGTTCGTCCTGCAAGGCGAGACGAAATAAAAACGGATTCAACCGGAGCTGAGTTAAACCTCGCCCTTGACCAGAGGGAGCAGTGCTCCCTCTGGACTCACACCTATTCTATTCGGCGTTCTCGCGGCAAGCTGACGGGAATTTAAGATTAAATTATCTGACAAAAGTAAAAGGTATCGGCGTGTCTTCGCTGATTCCCCACGATTGACCGATAACAGAAGAATCGGAGCTCTTAAGCGCATACCACGCGCCGCTTGAAGGACGAAACACCGCGACATCAAATTTGCCGTCGCCGTCGTAATCTCCGGGAACCGGCTTGTCCGTGTCTAATCCCCAGTTGATGCCGACAAAGCCATTATCGGAGCTGCGCAGAATATACCAATTCCCGTCGCGGAAAACGGCGATGTCTGTTTTCAAGTCCCCGTCATAATCGCCCTGCACGGTTTTATCCGTCCCGAGTCCGAAGTTGACGGAGGTGACGAGACCATCGGACGAACGTAAAATGTACCAGGCACCCGTTGACGGTCGGAAGACTGCGAAGTCTGCGCGCCCGTCGCCGTCGTAATCTCCGGGCACGGGTCTATCCGTGCTGAGTCCGAACGGGAAAGAGATTTCATAGAGCACTGGCGGGAGATTAAATTCACGATTGAGCGACGAAGGGCGTATGTTCCACGTTCCGTTTGACGGGCGAAAGGTGGCCAAATCCGCGTATCCATCGCCGTCATAATCTTCCGGCACTCTGATATCGCCGACTTGTCCGAAGAGACCGCCGCCTGTGCCGCCGCCGCTCGGCAGGCTCGGCGAAATGTACTGGACATTTTCGCTCGCACGATAAACCGAGAGGTCTGTCTTCAAGTCGTAGTTATAATCGCTCGGTGTAAGCAGGTCGCCGTCCGCCCCGTAGCGTTCCGCATACATCGATCCGTCAGAGCTTCTGAGTTCATACCAGAACCGGCTGGAAGGACGAAAGACCGCGAAATCGGTTTTGCGGTCGCCGTCGAAATCGCCGCGCATGCTCGGCGGCGTCACCACTGAATTGACACGTACCGCTAACGAATGCAGTTGCCCGAAATTACTAATGGGGAGATAAGCGGTTGCCGCGATAACGACTTTCCCGTCCCCTTGCAGCGCCGCGTCACTCACCGCAAACAATGTATTCGTATTGTCGGGAGGTGAATTAGTATGCCTGAACTGGCTTGAGCCGCGAAAGCCGTAGCTCGTATCAAGCCCGCCGCTCGGCAAATAGCGCGTGACAGCTATAATTTTGGGAACATTACTAAACCGCGTGTTGTAACCGACGAGATAAAATCTGTTGTCCGGGAGAGTTAAAATCTTCGACGGTCTTTGAGTACAGCTAATGCAAGCGCCGCTAATAACCTCTCCATGATTAGGAACGAAACCCGTATCAACGCTGCCATTCGCGTTAAAGCGTCTGAGCGGCGGGACACGGAGGTCGGAATTATTAAAAGCGCCGCTCACCAGTATTTTGTCGTCCGCTTGCACGGCGACGGTCGGCTTGAAGCTGTCTTCAAAAGTTGAAGTCGCTGTTCCGCCGCTGCCGAAACTGGTATCGAGTGACCCGTTGGCGTTAAAGCGGACGAGGTTAAATACGCCCTGTGGCGAACCTGTGCCGGCGACAACTATTTTGCCGTCCGATTGACGGACTAAGCGTGCGTCAGAGATGTTGTAAGCATTTGAGGCGATTTTGCCGTCGGCGTCAAAACTCGTATCCAAGCCGCCGTTTGAATTAAAACGTGCGACGAACAGCATCGAATTCGAGCCGGTCCCGGCAACCACTATTTTGCCGTCCGGTTCTATCAACATTGCTTGCGGAGTGCCGCCCAGATCATCGAACGACTCGTAAACTCTGCCGCCCGTGCCGAAAGATGTATCGAGCGTTCCGTCCGGCAGGTAGCGCACAACCTTGAAACCTAAGATATTCGTCTGAGACGGCATTGGGTTTATTCCGCCTCCGGCAACCACGATTTTACCGTCCGCTTGAATAGCTGCGGCATACGCTATTTCGTCCTGACCGGCGTTATCTGTCACCACCGCGCCGTTCGTGCCGAAACCGGTATCGAGCGTGCCGTTCGCGTTGAACCGCACGACCATAAAGTCATAATTGCAAGTTGCTCCGACGCAAGTGTTCACGAATCCGGCCAGGACCACTTTGCCATCCGGTTGAATGACGACGGCCCGGCTTCCCTGAGAAACATTTCCCATATTAAAAGCGGACGTGCCGCGCGTTCCGAACGACAAATCGAGCGCGCCGGGACTTGCAGCCCTTCCGTCGCCAGCTAAAAGTATGATGACTGTTAGAAGAGCCAAGCCGAAGATTTTCGGCTGGACAGTTGAAGAGAGCAAGCGAAACGGGTTCCTGAAAGTGGTTGATTTCATTTTGTATTTCCCCTATATGTAGATGGCTACGGCAAGAATATTCTCAGTCGGGCTATCATTGTATAGCTCTACGGTTTTAACGGCAACCTGAGCCGGGATTCGGTAGCGGGTCAAGCTCAAATTTCTGATTCCAAATTTGAGCTGATTAAATATAAGCGGGCCAGCAAACAGTTGAGACAGTAACTCAAACCGGTGAAAGCTACTGGCTGTTGCCTGCTGACCCGTTTAATGCGACTGACGGTTCCCCCTGCGCCGCTCTAATGTTGCCGTTTCGACTTGCTGGCTACACCGAGCAGTTCCTTAACAATACCATCAGCCACACTCTCGTTTGAACCCGTAAAGACGCCGCTCTCCGCTGCGCCGCGCCAGATAGTTTCGCCGCGCGCGTTGATGAGAAGCACGCTGGCTGAAATCTGCGCGTCCTGTGCGTTCGCGCTCCTGACCGTGACGCGCAATAAAGCGTCCGCGTCATCTTTGCTCCCTGCGGAAATAAATCTACGGGTCGCGTTCAAATTCTCAATCATCTTCAAGCGCACGCTCTCTTTGAGCGTTGCGTCTCCGACGACTTCAACATAAATCTTTTTAACTTCGGAAAGCGGCACGGCAGCCGTCGCCTCCGGCAAGCTGCGCGTCGTATCAGATTCCGGCATGCGTCGCTCAGGCGATGGCGTGCGCGTCTCGTTCGAATCGGGCTGGCGAGCTATTACAGCTTCTCTCTGACGCGGCTCTCTGGTGATTGATTGTTTGGGCTGTTGCAGCTCGTTTGCTCCCGCAACTTCGGGCGATTGCGAAACGGCGGGTGATGGGTTCTTTCGCGGCTCGACTCTTTTTTGCTCGCCGTTATTTTTATCGACTGGCGCAGTTCTCGCGAGGGGTGAATCCGGGACTGCGCCGGAAGATGTCTGACCATTACGATTGACGGGAGGCGCGACTTCGCCGGGCTGGATGTGCTGCGGGTTGCCGGTCAACGATTCGGATGCGGGATTTCTATGCCGCAGGAATTGAACGACGCCGAAAGCGCAGAGCGCGAGAAGCGCGAAGGCCAGCGCGAGCGCGGGGACTCTCGACGCGCTCCGAGTCCTGCTATCTGACGGCTCGTTCGATGACGAATGCGTGAGCTGCTTTAGATAAAGCGACGCGGCTCTGAGCAGATTGGTCTCGCTGTAAGCGACATCCACGATAGCATCCGCTTCATCCGCCGTGGGCGAAACCTTGATCGCCAACTGCTGCCCGCCTTCAAGCACAATCGACGCGCTGCCCGCCAAATCTTCCGGCTCGCGGTGCGTGAAGAGATGCGAGGCGAGGAGCAGATCAGTTCCATCTACCATCGCGCGGACTTCGAGCAGCTCTGCGTCGCCATCTAAGGCGAAACGCGTGCGGCTTGAGCGCGAGAGGTCTAAGCGTGCGCGCTCGTCGCCGTCCACCACGACGCGCAGCAGTCCCGCGAAGGCTCGCTTGCGCCGCGAAGACTGGTCATCCAAATGGTTTTTAATCTCGTCCAATTCGTTGTGAGACAAGCCCGTCTGCCGGCGGCGTCCCCCGCCCTTCCCGCCTTCGCTCCCGCTGTCCTTCGAGAGAAAGAAGTGCGGGACTTCGAGCCGACGCTCAGGCTCTTCAAAGCCCAGAGCCCCGATTAAACGCCCGTGGCAATCCGGGTCCAGCACAGCATGTATCCTGTCAACTTCGATCCTGTCCTCTTCCTGTGTCCCGTGCGACGAAAGACCCGCGATGCCGTCCATAATCGGATTCACGCCCGCCGGAATCAGACAGTTCGTGTACCACGGCGTAAAAAACGTGAGGCATTCTCTGACCAGCTCGACAAATCCGTGCTGCTCGTCAGAGGCTTGAAATCTCTCTTCCCCGCGAGGCCCGCGCGCGATCTCGATAAAGCTGCCGAACCGTTTTTTAAGCTCTTGCATCAACACTCCTTTACGTGAGCGATAGTAGTAGTCATCTTTCACGCGCTCGGGGTCTTGAATCACAGCGTTGTAAACCTCCATCGTTTCGGCTGTCGTGTAGTTGTAGAGCAGCCGACTGATTCCGAGCGTCACGTAAAAAGAGTTGCGCCGGGTCGTAGCCCTCACCAGATGCTTGATAAAGTGTATCAGCATCTCCTCTATGCCACCCTCGCTCGCAACCAACGACTTTTCTTTGCGCTCTTCGTAAGGCTCTGAAGCGATGTAGACGAGCCTTTGCAGCAGATGCATCTCGCTGAAGAGAACTTTGTTCCTGTACCTGTCCGCCTTTTCAGGCCGCAGCCATGACGCGGCGGACGGCTTGTAATAGAGCCGCTTGCCCTGCGCCGCAGTGGTCACGTCGAGCCGCGCCATCGCCTCTTCGATAGTGTGTAGAGCTTGCTCCCTGTCGCCGAGGATAAAGCAGGCCAGAGAGAAAGCTTTGTTCAGCAACTCTTCTATGGGCAAGTTATTCATTGATTCATTTGCTCACTCGCTCATCCGGCTCATTCTTCAACGAGCCGATGATACCTTGACTAAATGAGTCAATTCCGTACTAAGCACCGTCAGGCCGAAACGGAGTATATGCTGCCCGTCTCTCAAGTAGCGTGGCATTCTTGGAAATTTCCGAGAATGCCACGCTCCGCGCACGGCAAAGAGACTATAAATCAGCCTCGCGTGAAAACGTGAAAGCTCGCAGTTGGTATTTGGCGGCAAGCCGACCTTTATGGTCGCCGGTCTCTTCCTCGATGGCCTCGCACCTGAGAGATGGACTGGAAATCTTGCCGCCAAAGGCCAATTCCCCCCGTATCCGTGCAGAAAATAAATTCACATCAGGTATTTTTTTGATCGCCCGCCCAACTGTCTGTTTAAGGAGACTACTCATGCGATTTCGTTACAGGCTTGCTATTTCTCTGGCCGCCACGCTCATCGTGACGCTCGCTCTCTCGACTTTTCCGGTGCGTAGCAGCAGCGGCAAGAATGCCAGCCTGCGCGACTCTCATCAAGCGGGAAAAGATAATCCGACGGTGGAAGCCGAAACATCCGGCGCGCTTCCGGTCAAGGTCACGGAGATGAAGGGGATGAATCATGCCATGCATGAAGCGATGAGCGCGCCGCGACTCGACGAGCTTCTTAAAGCCAACGGATTCATGTCCAGCGCGTTGACTTCCTCTATGGAAAGAATATCGAACAGGGCGAACACGCCCGCTTCGGCTTCGAGAATAGCGCAGACGATTGATGTCGCGGTCGGCCCCGGCAGCTCGCTCATCTATTCTCCCGCTCAAGTCGTCATCAACGCGGGCGACACGGTGAGGTGGAATTTCGTAGACCCCGGCCACAATGTCGTGAGCGGCGTAAACTGCGTCGCCAATAATGCGTTCTGTTCGCCCAACGACGCGAACTGCGCGTCCTCAGCCTCTTCGCCTCAGGGAGCGACCTACTCGCACACCTTTAATCAGGCGGGCACGTTTCAATATTTTTGCAGCCCGCACTGCTTCAACGCCATGACTGGCACGGTCATCGTCAACGCGGTTACAGTTCAGCACGCGGTCAACTCCGATTTCGACGGAGACAGAAAGACAGACGCTTCCGTTTTTCGTCCGGCGGATGGAACATGGTACATCCTGCAAAGCTCGAACAGCGGTTTTCGCGCACAAGCCTTCGGCACGAACGGAGACCTGCCCGCGCCCGCAGATTATGACGGCGACGGCAAAGTTGATGTCACAGTCTTTCGTCCTTCGAGCGGGACTTTCTATGCTCTGCTCAGCACGAACAACACTTTGAGAGCGACGCAGTTCGGCACGAGCGGCGACGTGCCCGTGCCGGGCGATTATGATAACGACGGCAAAGCGGATGTGGCTGTCTTTCGTTCTTCGAACGGCGGCTGGTACAGGCTCAACAGCTCGAACGGTGCGTTCGTGGCGCAGGCGTGGGGCAACTCGACCGACAAGCCCGCGCTCGGGGATTTCGACGGCGACGGCAAGACGGACTTCGCAGTCTTTCGTCCGGCGGACGGAACATGGTATATCCTGCAAAGCTCCAACAACGGTTTTCGCGGCGTGGCGTTCGGCTCAAACGGCGACACGCCGGTCGCTGCCGATTACGACAACGACCGCAAAGCAGATATCGCGGTCTTTCGTCCATCGACCGGGACTTGGTATATTACGCAAAGCTCCAACAATGCTTTTCGCGCAGACCCGTTCGGCTCAGACGGCGACCGCCCCGCGCCCGGAGATTATGACGGCGACAGCAAAGCGGATGTCGCGGTCTGGAGACCAGCGGACGGGACGTTCTATCTCTTGCAAAGCACGGGCGGTTTTCGCGCGACGCAGTGGGGAACAAGCGGCGACCTACCCTCGCCGTCAGCCTACGTTCCATAATCAAACTGGAAGGAAAATTCGATTATGAAAAAACCATCCCTCTGTGTGACTGCTCTCTTCATTCTGGTCTGTGCGCTGGTCTGCGCACCTGCGCGCAGCATTGACACGGACGCCGTCGAAGCGCAACAGGTCGTCGAGATTCGCATGACGGCGCGCAAGTTCGACTTTAGCCCGCAGACCATCACTGTGCAGAAGGGTCAACCGGTCAAGCTCATCGTCACCTCGACGGATGTCGAGCACGGGTTCGCCGTCAAGGAACTCAAGATCAGGGAGCGAATCGAAGCCAGGCAAACGAAAGTCATCATGTTCAAGCCCGAACAGGCCGGACGCTTCCGCTTCTACTGCTCCGTCTACTGCGGCGACGGGCACGATGACATGACTGGCGAGCTGGTCGTCACCGACGGGACGCCCGCTAATCCGACGCAGACCGCAGATGCTTCAAACAGTTCTCAGACCGCTGCTTCAAACAGTTCTCAAACCGCCGCTTCAAACATGCAGGTCACGTTTGACGAGAACACTCCGGGCGTGGTGTTCGTCGAATCGAACGGCGAGAAAATCAGAATTGACACGACCGCCAGGACCATCGTGAAGCTCGAAACCCCGGCGGGGCTTCAGCCGAAGCAGGCACAGAACGAGCAGGTCGCAAAGGTTGGTAAAGAGGAAAAGGAGGGGCCGGAAGACGAGACTTACGACTTCTATCTGGTCAACGTGCCGACGCCGAAACGCGTGGTCAAAGGAAGTCTCAACCTGCGTTTCACGCACCGCTTCTCGCAGCCCGTCCGTCCCTTTCGAGAGAGCACGCGTAACCTGATCGGCCTCGACAGCTTTGCAGTCTCGTCGCTCGGTCTCTCATACGGCATCACGGACAAGCTATACGTCAGCGCGTATCGCTCGCCGCTCTGCCAGCAGGGAATGTGTAAGACGATAGAGATCGGACTCGGCTATCACTGGCTGGATGAGGCCGGACGCTCGCCCATCGCGCTCTCGACTTACGCGAGTATCGAGGGCAACGATAATTTCACGGAAGAGTTTACCTACAACCTGCAAGCGATGGTCGGGAGGAGCATCACCAAGTGGGGCGAAGTATTTTTCTCGCCCGCCATTCATTTCAACTCGAACGGGCAGCGAAGATTTAACCCGCGCGCGGAGAATTTCTTTCCGCCCGCGACCGTCGCCGATTCATTCAATCTGGGCAAGAACACGGCGTCCTTCGGCTTCGGCTTTCACGCGCGCGTGCGTCCCACGGTCGCGCTGCTCTTCGAGTACACGCCGCGCATAGGCTTCAGGCAGGGTCGAGTCTTCCCTGTCTTCGCGCCCGGCTCATTCAACGTCGCAGGCTTCACCAACGTCTCCGAGGCCGAGATCGGTTTCGGCATCGAGAAACGGATTGGCCGCCACTCGTTCTCGCTCACCTTCTCGAACACGCAGGCCAGCACGACCGCCCGCTACAATTCGAGCAATCTCGCTCTGCCGCCGAAGAGATTTATCATCGGCTTTAATCTGTACAGAAGATTTTTGAAGTAAGAGAGATTCACCACAGAGGAAATTTCAAAATTTGAGATTTCAGATTTGATTAAACCGGCAAGATGTCAAAGCGAAAAGCTCGTATAGCATTTCTAAATTGTTATGCGTGTTTGAGGCCAGACGTTTCAGTGAGACGCATGGATAGCCTTTTTAGATTTACGCTTTGCTTGTGTGATTCGTGTGAGAGCTTTGCTGGCGGCTAATGAAAAGCAAAATGCATCCGGCCTGCGTCAAACAAACCGGATGCACCGAACTTTTTTGTTGCTCGCGCCGCTTTATCGCAGCATGGCGCGGACGCCGACGAGAATCAAATATACGATAGCAATAAAGACTGCCAATTTTATCAACCACACGGCGAGTCCGAAGATCGCTCCGACGATGTGAAGCGTAATTCCGGCGGCGGCCAAAACCAGCGGAATACCGACGACCAGCACGAACATCGCCAGCAACACGATTCCGACTATTCTCAAAACATCTTTTGTTTCTTTCATTTCAAATCACCTCGCTCAACTCTCTGTATTTTAACCGGCACGCCTTCATCATTTCAAGAACTTTCATGCGCGCTAGACAAACTATACGCAGATAGTCGCGGGAGCGTTCCATCCAAGATTTCGGAAAGCTGCGACCACATTTCAGATATGCTAAGCTTATAAGGTAAATTTCCAACACGGATTTTTTCAAGCTTATGTCGTACCGCAAACCCAAAAGTCTCTTCAGCACAGAGGAGGAGGAGAGCGAAGTCGCCGGCGTTTACGCGCCGCTGGCCGAGCGCATGCGCCCGCAAAGTCTGGCGGAGTTCGCAGGGCAGAATCAACTTGTCGGCGAGGGACGCATCCTGCGCCGCCTGATAGAAGGCGCGGGAGCTTTGCCTTCGCTGATACTGTGGGGCGCGCCCGGCACGGGCAAGACGACGCTCGCGCGCCTGCTCGCCGAACGCAGCGGAGCGCGCTTCGTCCCGCTCTCGGCGGTCTTCTCAGGCGTCAAGGATATTCGCGCGGCGATCAGCGAAGCGCGCGAGACGCGCCGCACAGGAACACGCACTGTGCTCTTCATAGACGAGATTCACCGCTTCAACAAGGGGCAGCAGGACGCGCTCCTGCCTGCGGTCGAGGACGGCACGGTGACGCTCATCGGCGCGACGACCGAGAATCCTTCTTTTGAAGTGACGGGCGCGTTGCTCTCGCGCTCTCGCGTACTGACTCTGAATCCTTTGGCGGATGAAGAGGTGGAAGCCATCCTGCGCCGCGCCCTCGCGGACGAAGCGCGCGGACTCGCGCCTCTTCGCCCCGAACTCGCGGATGAAGCAATCGCGCGTATCGCTCATTCGGCACACGGCGACGCGCGTGTCGCTCTGGCCGCGCTCGAAGCCGCTGTCGAAGCGACTGAGCCTGCCGATAACGAAGGGGGCGTGCGCCGCGTGACCCTTGAGACGATTGTCGAAGCCCTCGGACGCGCGCATTACGCTTATGACAAGGGCGGCGAGGAGCATTACAATCTCGCGTCGGCTCTGATTAAGTCCCTGCGGAATTCGGATGTCAACGCCGCGCTCTACTGGCTCGCGCGGCTCATCGAAGGCGGAGCCGATCCGGTCTTCATCTCGCGGCGTCTGTGCATTCTGGCTTCCGAAGACATCGGGCTGGCAGACCCGCAGGCAATGGTGCAGGCGGCTGCGGCTGCCGATATCACGCGCTTGATAGGACTGCCTGAAGCTCTCTATCCTTTATCGCAGGCGACCGTCTATCTGGCGCACGCGCCGAAATCAAATGCGCTGAAGCGTGCCTATCACGCCGCGCTCGAAGACGCGACCGAGACCGCGCGCGAGCCTGTTCCGCTGCATCTCAGAAACGCCGTCACTCCGCTGATGAAGCGCGCCGGATACGGCGGTGGTTATCGTTATGTTCACAGCGACCCGGCGGCAAAAGAAGAGATGCAGTGCCTGCCTGAACGTCTGCGCGGCAGAGTGTATTATGATGAAGAAGCGATTGATGAGGAGACCGGAGAGCATTCTTAAATTCGATCTTGGGTCTTTGGTCTTTGGCCTTTGCGTGCTCTTCAAACTTGAATGATAAATCTCAAGCCGAGTCAAACATCAAAGCACAAAATACAAAGCACAAAGACCAATCTTTATTTTTGGAGAAACTTAACTTGAGCGAGAAAAAATCGGACAACGAGCTGGCATTCCTGAAAGACCTGTACGTCTCGACCGACTGGGGCGAGCGGTTCGCGGCATTGATGGATGAAAACATTCAACTGCCGAAAAAGGGTCGCATACTTTACATCGAGGCGGGCACGGGCGGGCACGCGATGGCTATGCTTGACCGTGCGGAAGAAGACGTGCATATGGTCTGCGTGGATGAGAGCGAGGAGTCTCTGGAGCTGGCACGCACCAAGGCGGTCGCGTTGAATGCCGAGCCGGAGTTCCGGCGCGGACAGCTCGACGCGCTTTGGCTCAGGGACAACCAGTTCGAGACGGTCATCGGCGACGGCTCCCTGGTCGCGCCCGAACGTTTGCCAAAAATGCTTTCAGAGATGGCGCGTGTGGCTATGCCGCGCGGCACAGTCGCTCTGGCTCTGGTGACGGCTGCGAGCTTCGGCGAGTTTATTTCCATTTACTGGGAAGCCTTGCTGGCGGCGGGATTTGATGACCACGGCGTTGCCGCTGAAGAGTTGCTTAAGGAGTTGCCGACGGTCGCGGCGATTGAAGAAATGGCGGCGCAGGACGGGCTGGAAAAAGTGACCTCTTCGACGCGTGTAGAAGAGTTCAGTTACGAATCGGCGGAAGAGTTTTTGAACTCGCCGCTGATCACGGATTTTCTCATGCCGATGTGGATGCGTCGTCTGCCGGAAGAAGCGACGGCGCGCGTGTTAGAAGAACTCGCGCGCATCATAGACGAAGACCGCAACGACGCGGATTTCCTACTCACGGTCAAAGCCACGCTCATCACCGGTCGCAAAAAGTAGTTTTGACAGTACAGGTAAAAAGGCAAAAGTGAAGACGACAGGAGGCAATCGCCTTGTCTTCACTTTTGCCTTTAACCTTTTTACTTGTGCCGGTATTAACGCGCTTTGTTGACGGGCACTTTGTCTACGGCTTTATCTTCATCGTAAGCTTCTTCGGTTTCGGCGGCGCGCAATCGCTCGCGCTTGCGTGCGGCTGCGATACGCTCCTCTTCATCCGCCTCCTCCTGTCCTTCGCGGAAAGCGCGCTTGCTCTGCCCCAGAGCCTTCGCCAGTTGAGGCAGACGGCTCGCGCCGAAGAGCACGAAAACAATGAGCGCGATAATCAGAAGCTCCTGCGTGCCGAGGCCGCCGATTCCGAATAACATTAGATACATGATAGAAATCCTCTCTGTAGCCCGCGCCCGGGGCGAGCGTGTTTATCAAGCGGGTCGTCGCTGTTACGGCTGCTCGACGGCATCCGGTTCATAGAAGAGATACTTGCGCCACGTCTCATCCGCTCGCCCCAGGTAACGCATGATCTGGCGGCTGACATGCAACGAAAATCCGCGCGGGCGGCGCAAGAGATGCATCCCGGCCTCTTCGGGCGTGCGACTGCCCTTGCGATGATTGCAACGCTTACAGCACGCGACCAGATTATCCCACGTCGAATCGCCAGCGCGCGAGCGCGGCATCACATGATCCAGCGTCAGCTCCGAAGGCGGCAGTTGCTTGCCGCAATACTGGCACGTCGAATGGTCGCGCAGCAGTATGTTCTTGCGCGAGAGCGAGCGTCTTTCAAACGGAATGTGTCTGTATTCGAGGAGGCGTATGACCGACGGCGCGTGAAGCGAAATCCTTGCGGAATGGAGCATGTGCCCGTTGTGCTCCTCCATCCGCGCCACGCCTTTGAAAATCATAACGACCGCGCGCCGCTCCGTACATACGTTTATCGGCTCGAAAGATGCGTTCAGGACTAAGACGCGTCCATTCATATTACTTGACGATATTACGATAAAGAGGGCAAAAGTAAAAAGGTAAAAGCTTAGCTTTGGTCTTCGGGCTTTGTTCTTTGCACGCTCTTCAACCTTGAATGATAAAACTCAAACTGAGTCAGACATCAAAGACCTAAGACCAAAGTACAAAGTCCAAGCTTTGCTTTTACCTTTCTCTGAACTTGTCCGTCGCTTCAATCAACGCGCTGATGTTGCCCGGCTCGGTCACGGAATGGCCTGCGTCGGGGGTGATATGCAACTCCGCTTCAGGCCATGCGCGGTGCAGTTCCCACGCGCTCATCATCGGGCACACGACATCATAACGCCCCTGCACGATGACTGCCGGGATGTGGCGGATTTTGTCTACGTTTTCGATCAGGTAATTGTCCGTGTCGAAGAAAGCGTTGTTCATAAAATAGTGGCATTCGATACGCGCGAAGGCGAGAGCGAACTTTGCATCGCCGAAGTGGTCTGCCACGTCCGGGTCTGGAAAGAGTTTGGAAGTGCTGCCTTCCCAGATGCTCCAGGCGCGCGCGGCTTCCAACTGCACGGCCTCGTCATCGCTCGTCAGGCGGCGATGGTAAGCCGTCAGAAAATCGCCGCGTTCCGCTTCCGGGATAACCCGCACGTACTCTTCCCACACGTCAGGGTAGATCGCGCTCGCGCCCTCTTGATAAAACCACTGAATCTCTTTCCGGCGACAGAGGAAGATTCCGCGCAGGACGAGTTGGCGCACGCGTTCCGGGTGCGTCTGCGCGTAGGCGAGCGAGAGCGTGCTGCCCCACGAGCCGCCGAAGACCTGCCAGCTTTCGATGCCCAGATGCTCGCGCAATCGTTCGATGTCCGAGACCAGATGCCACGTCGTATTGTCTTCGAGACTCGCGTGCGGCGTGCTGTTGCCCGAGCCTCTCTGGTCAAAGAGCACTACGCGATAAGCTTTCGGGTCGAAGAAGCGGCGATACTCCGGCACGATGCCTCCGCCGGGGCCGCCGTGTAGAAAAATCACCGGCTGGCCTTCCGGATTGCCGCACTGCTCATAGTAGATTGTGTGAACTGTAGAGACCGGGAGCATCCCCGTATCGTATGGCTCAATCGGTTCGTATAAAGTTTTCATACCCTTATCTTACAATCAGAAGGCGAAAGACAAAAGGAAAGACTCAATCACTTCCTTCCGCGTCTTTGCGCGAGATTTTCTTCGTCGTCTTTAACCTGAAAAATGCTTTTAAGAGATAGAGGGACGCGCGAGCGTGAGCACGAACACGTCCTGCGCGCCCGCTGCTTTGAGCGCGCCCGCACATGCCGAGACGGTCGCGCCGGTGGTGTACACGTCATCTATGAGCAGTATGCGCCCGGACGCGATGAGACGCGGACGTGTGACCTCGAAAGCTCCCTCGACGCTCTCGCGGCGCGAGCGTGCGTCCATCCCTGCGCGATGCCGCTCTGTGTGAAGTGTGCGAGCCAGACTCCATTCATCCAGCTTGAGTCCGGTCAACCCTGCGAGAGCGCGTCCAAGCTCTGCCGCCTGATTGAAGCCGCGCTCGCGCATACGCGATGGATGAAGCGGCACGGGCACAATCAGCGTGGCGGAATCGAGCGGCGGCCTCTGCTTTGCGGCAAGCAGCAAATGCGCCAGACGTGGCGCGACATACGGCTCCCGCTTGAGAGACAAAATTGATGCCCGCAGGGCTAACTCATACGCGCCGCACGCGCGAGCCGCAGTGAATGATTCCTCATCGCAACGATGACAAAAAACTTCCGCACGCTGCTCTTCCGCGACCGCTCCGGCGGCTTCCGCCCCGCACTTCCGGCAGATGGTTTCATCCCCGCTGAAGATACGCGTCGCCTGCCAGCATCCGGCACAGGCCGCGCCGTCCGAGCGAGCCTCGACGCACGCGCCGCAGACCGCGCAGGCACGCGGATACACGAGCGAGAGCGCGGAGTCGTAAAGCAGGTTTGCTGTCCGCGAGAGAGGCATCTGTGAATTTCTCAATCCTGAAAATAGAGCGACGGCCTACAGGTTTAGATAGCTATCTAAACCTGTAGGCCGTCATTATGTCACGCGCTAAACGGCGAAGGCTATTCTTCGTCTTCAATGAGCAGGCCGCGCTCCTGCAAATCCTGACAGCGCAGGCAATGACGCGCCCACGGCACAGCTTCCAGCCGCTTCTCAAGCACAGGCTCGCCGCAATGCACGCACTCGCCGTATCCGCCCGCTTCAATCCGCACCAGAGCCTCGTCAATCAGTTCGAGCAGCCGGCGATCATTATTCGACATGGAAAATAATAGCTCTTTGGTATAAGCGTTGGCGGCCATGTCAGCCGGGTCTTGCGTCGCCTCTGAATCGCGCTCGCGGCTGTACATCTCCGCTTCCATGACCTGTCCGACAAGCCCTTCGCGGCGACCGAGCAAGCGGTCTCTATATGTTTTTACTTTCCTCTTATCCATCTTTTCGCGTAAACCTCCGGGTCTTAAAAGCAGAAGTCAGGAGTCAGAATCCAGAAGCCAGAAGAGAAGCCGTCTTTTATTCCGGCTTCTGGATTCTGACTCCTGACTCCTTCATTTCTGGTACGGCATTCCATGTATGATCGTATAAGCTCTGTAGAGCTGTTCGACCAGTACGACGCGCGCCATCTCGTGCGTCAGTGTGAGGCGCGATAAAGACCAGCGCAGGTCTGCACGCGCCGCGACCTCTTCAGAAACTCCTTCGGGGCCGCCGATCACGAACGCGACCTCCTTCGTGCCGCTGTTCTGCCACTTCTCGATTTCAGCCGCGAGCTGCGGAGAACTCCACTCGCGCCCCTCGACATCGAGCAGCACGGTCAGAGCGTCCGAATGGAGCGCGCCTATGATGCGTTTACTCTCATCCGCGATGCCTGCTCGCCCCGCGCCCTCGCGCAGCTCCGTCACCTCGTAGCGCACAAACCGTCCGAGCCTTTTCAAATATTCGTCAACCAGCGCGCGCATCTGCGCGTCACGCGTCCTGCCGATCCAAACGAAGCGAAATCGCATGGCGATTCAGGGTGTGGGGGATAGGGTATAGGGTGTAGCAAGACGCGGCTGATTTTCATTCGGCATTTTTTTTGTCCACCCCCTTCACCCTACCCCCTACCCCCTCGCCATATCGCGTCAACTTCTCGTAAAGATTCTTGCGGCTGATGCCGAGCATGCGCGCGGCTTCGGATTTGTTTCCCTTCGCCGCCAAGAGCGTTTCAGCAACGTAGTCAGCTTCAAGCTCCGCGAGCGTCTGCCTGCGTGTGCGCCGACGTTGAAGCGTGATTGCTGAGTGCAGGCTGTCAGGCAAATCGGTCGCTTCGATTTTCTCGCTCAAAGAGACGATCACGGCGCGCTCGATTGTGTTCGCCAGCTCGCGAGCGTTGCCGGGAAATTCGTAAGCCTCAAGCGCGGCACGCGCTTGAGACGAAATCGCTCTGATGCGGCGTCCGTGCTTGCCCGCATACATCTTCAAAAATCGCTGCGCCAGTTCGTTCACATCTTCGCGCCGCTCGCGCAACGGCGGCAGATGTAAGCGCACGACGTTGAGGCGATAAAAGAGGTCTTCACGAAAGCTGCGCCGCTTGACCGCGTCGTCGAGGTCAACATTCGTGAGCGCGATAAGACGCGCATCAACTTTTATCGTGCGCCGTCCGCCCAAATGCTCGAACTCGCGGCGCTCGATAACGCGCAAGAGCTTGGCCTGCGCGTCTGTCGAGAGATGCGCTATCTCGTCAAGGAGGAGCGTCCCTTTGTGCGCCGCTTCGAGCCGTCCGGGCTTGGCTTCGGTCGCGCCCGTAAACGCGCCGCGCTCGTATCCGAAAAGCTCCGCTTCGAGCAGCTCGCTCGGCAAAGACGCGCAGTCAATCTTGACCAGCTCATGCGCCGCGCGAGCCGAACGCCCGTGAATGAAGAGCGCGAGCGCGTCCTTGCCCGTCCCTGACTCTCCCGTGATAAGCACGTTGGCATCCGTCACGGCGACGCGCTCTGCGAGGCGTAACACCTCGCGCATCGCCGCAGACTGCGCCACCATCTCGATCACGATTCTTCAGTTCTCAAAGAGCCGTCTTCCGCGTCCCCAGCCGCCTCACCGGGCAACGCGACACGCGCGGCGTCGCGCCACAGTCTTTCGAGATCGTAGAACTGCCGCGACTTGTTATCGAAAACGTGTACGATGAAATCGCCGTAGTCTACCAGCACCCACTCGGCAGATCTGTAGCCTTCGACGCGCTGTGCGCGCGTACCCTGCTTCTTCAAACGCTCGACGACCTCATCCGCGATGGCCTGCACCTGCCTGACATTCGCGCCGCTCGTAATCAGGAAGTAGTCCGTGAAGGTGGCGACGCCGCGCAGGTCCAGCACGACCATGTCGAGAGCCTTTTTATCGCTCGCCGCATTGAGAGCCGTGTTAATGCGCTCGTCCAATGGTTCGTTACCCGGCGCGTTCGTTTGCTCGCTCTTTATCTCGCGCGCCGCCGTCGCGGTCGGTTCGGGATGGAGCGATTTTTCTTTGACTGTTGGATTCTCTTTCATAAATCTTTTCTGTAGAGCCTGTACTTTCTGATGTATTCCGCGACCGCCGCCGCAACCAGCGAGAGCCAGACATCTGTTCCCTCGCCGATGTTTTTTCTAATCTGAGTCGCGGAGACATCCATGAAAACCGCGTCGGTCACGTAAATTTTCGCGCCGCTGCTCGAATCAATCCGCCTCGCAATCTCCGCTCGCTCAAGGCCGCGCACATCAACGATTCTTTCACGCACAGCGGGCGTCACATGCGTCGTACTCAGTTCGTATCCGGGACGCGTGACCACGATGTGATCCGTCATCAGGAGCACCCGCTCCCACTCGCGCCACGTCGCGATCTCAGACCACGAATCCGCGCCCATCACGAAAAAGAGCTGCGCTCTCTCGCCGGATTCCTGTTTCAAGCGCGTGAGCGTTTCGACCGTGTAAGGCCGCTCCGGCGCATCAAGCTCGATGGATGAGATGCGCAGCGTATCACGTCCGAGCGTCGCCAGCGCGAGCATCGCGTAACGATGAAGCGGAGGCGTGACTGCCACGCCGCGTTTATGCGGAGCGGCGTGCGCCGGGATAAAAAGAACTTCGTCGAGCGCGAACGACTCCAAGAGTTTTTGAGCGACTGCAATGTGCCCGACGTGAACCGGATTGAATGTGCCGCCATAGAGCGCGATACGTTTTCGCCGTTCCATCATCTAATCAAGAAGCAGCGCGCAGCTCATCATCAAGATGATGAGTTAAAGCATTGATTTCATCCAAGGCGCGTGTGACGGCATTCAAGAGTTCGCGCACGCCCTCTCTCGTGACCGAAGAGATAGCGTAAAAAGCTCTGTCGTCTTCTGCCGCACGCGCTCTTAAGCTTTCAAGCCGCTCCGGCTCATCGAGCGCATCAATCTTTGTGGCGACGATTATCTGCGGGCGCGCGGCGAGGTCTTCGTTATAAGCTTTAAGCTCACGGTTAATGGTCTCGTAATCGCTGATGGCATCGCGTCCAGAAAAGGAAGAGACATCAACCAGATGAAGCAGGAGTTTCGTGCGCTCGATGTGTCGCAGGAATTGGTCACCGAGTCCCGCGCCTTTGTGCGCGCCTTCAATCAAGCCCGGAATATCCGCCACGACGAACGTGCGATACTCGCCTAAATCAACCACGCCGAGATGCGGCTCAAGCGTCGTGAACGGATAATCCGCGATCTTCGGTTTGGCGGCAGAGATGGTCGAGATGAGCGTTGACTTTCCTGCGTTCGGGAAACCGACGAGGCCGACATCCGCGAGCAGCTTTAGCTCAAGCTGAAACTCGTGCTCTTCGCCCGGACTTCCCTCTTGATGATAACGCGGCGCGCGATTGGTCGAAGTCGCAAAGTGAGAGTTGCCGAAGCCGCCGCGCCCGCCGCGCGCAGCCAGCCAGCGGTCACCATCCTCCGTGAAATCGTAGAGCAACACGCCGGTCTCCGCCTCGTAAACCTGCGTGCCGACCGGAACACGCACGACCTTATCCTCGCCCTCACGGCCTGAACGATTCGAGCCTTCGCCGTGCCGCCCGCGGTCCGCGATGTGCTCCGGGTTATAACGCAGGTGTAGCAGCGTGTTGAGCGATTCGTCCGCTACGACCCAGACATCGCCCCCGCGCCCGCCGTCGCCGCCCGAAGGCCCGCCGCGCGGCACGAATTTTTCACGACGAAAGGCCGTCACGCCGTTGCCGCCGTGCCCTCCCTGTACGCGAATCTTGGTGCGATCAATAAACAATTTTGGATTTTAGATTTTGGATTAACGAACGGATTGAATGAAGCCAGCACTTTTGTCTTTCAATCCAAAATTTAAAATCCAAAATCAGAATGCGACGTCCGTCGCTTATCTTGAGGGCGCGGGCGTCGCATTAAATAATGCAGCGTGCAACTGCTCTTTATCCTAAGCGGCAACCGCTGGCGCTTCTACGGGCGCGGCGGCTGTCTCTGCCGGATAGACGCTGATGAATTTTCCTGTGCGGCCTTTGTCCTCGAATTTGACGACGCCGTCAATTAAAGCGAACAGCGTATCGTCTTTGCCGCGACCGACGTTCTTGCCCGGCTTCCACTTCGTGCCGCGCTGGCGCGCGAGGATGTTCCCGCCCAGCACGCGCTCTCCGCCAAACTTTTTCAAGCCCAATCGCTGCGCGTTCGAATCGCGACCATTACGCGACGAGCCGACCCCTTTTTTGTGTGCCATTTCTCAACTCCTCAAAGAGGTAACAGGTTTCAGGGGTCAAGTGCCGGAATTTTAACCGATACCTGAAACCTGTCATCCGATACCTGCTTTTAACCTATCGAATCAATCTTTAATGTCGTGTAGTCCTGACGGTGTCCCTGCGTGCGCTTGTACTGCTTGCGACGCTTCTTTTTGAAGACGATGATCTTGTCGCCGCGCCCATGGTCTACGACGGTGGCGGACACATGCGCGCCGTCAACGAGTGGCGCGCCGATCTTCGTTTCATCGCCGCCAGCGACGACCAGAGTATCAAGCTCGACAGTATCGCCGGCCTGTTTGTCCATCAGGGGCACGCGCACGGTCGCGCCCTCTTCAACGCGGAACTGTTTGCCGCCGGATTTGATTATTGCGTAAGCCATTTTAGTTACTCCATTCAGCAGGAGCCAAAACCTGCCATAGAAAAGTCGTTCATTATAAGTGCTTAAACCGGCAGCGTCAACGCGCGGTGAGGGCATTTTTGACCAGCCCCTTCGCGCCGTTGGCCGACAGGAACTCTTCCATAAACCTGGTCGAAAAGTTGCCCGCGCGAAAGTTCGGATCGTCCATGATTTTCAGTTGCAGCGGAACGGTCGTCTTGATTCCTTCAATCACCGTTGCCTCAAGCGCACGCTTCATGCGCGCAATCGCCAGCTCGCGCGTGCGCGCGTGGACGATGACTTTGGCGATCATCGAATCGTAAAAAGGCGGCACGAAGTAACCAGCGTAAGCCGCCGTGTCAACGCGCACGCCGGGGCCGCAGGGCAGATTAAAGGTCGTTATCAGTCCGGGCGACGGCGTGAAGGTCTCAGGATTCTCGGCGTTGATGCGACACTCTATCGAGTGTCCGACGATAATCACGTCGTCCTGCGTGTAACCGAGTTCCTCACCCTCCGCGATTCTAATCTGATTGCGCACGATGTCCGCGAGCGTGACCATCTCCGTCACGGGATGCTCGACCTGTATGCGCGTGTTCATCTCCATGAAATAGAAGCTGCCGTCTTCGTCCAGTAGAAACTCAAACGTGCCCGCGCTCGAATAGCCGATACGCTTGCAGGCATTGACCGCTGCCTCGCCCATCTTCTCGCGCATCTCAAGCGTGAGCACGGGCGAAGGCGCTTCTTCCAAAAGCTTTTGATGACGACGCTGGATAGTGCATTCGCGCTCGCCGAGGTGTATGCACGCGCCGTACTCGTCGGCCAGAACCTGAATTTCTATGTGGCGCGGACGTTCTATGTAACGCTCTATGTAGACATCGCCGTTCTTGAAAGCCGCCGCCGCTTCGGTCGAAGCAGTTTCGAGCGCGGAGCCAAGCTCTTCTTCCGTTCGCACGATACGCATGCCGCGACCGCCGCCGCCCGCCGACGCTTTGACGATCACCGGAAAGCCTATCTCTCGCGCAAGCCGCAGAGCCTCTTCTTCGGTCTCAAGCGGTTCGGGGCTGCCGGGCAAGATGGGCACGCCCGCTTCCTTCATCGCGCGGCGCGCTTCGACCTTGTCGCCCATCATGCGTATCACGCCGGGGCGCGGGCCGATAAATTTGATGTTGCATGCCTCGCAAATTTCCGCAAAGTAATAGGACTCGGCCAGAAAGCCGTAGCCGGGATGAATCGCATCCACGTTGGCAATCTCGGCTGCGCTGATGACCGAAGGAATGTTCAGGTAACTTTGCGCGGATGGAGCGGGGCCGATACAGATCGCCTGATCCGCGAAACGCACGTGCAGAGAATCGCGGTCGGCCTCGCTGTAGACGGCCACCGTTTTGATGCCCATCTCTTTGCAAGTCCAGATAATCCGGCACGCGATTTCGCCGCGATTGGCGATCAGTATTTTTTTGAATTTACGAGTCATTAAAGCTTTGTACTTTGGTCTTTGGTCTTTGGTCTTTAGTCGTCTGACTCAATTTGAACTTTGAAGCTCAAACTTGAGTCGCGTGCAAAGTCCAAAGCACAAAGAACAAAAATCTATTTCTTAACTGCAAACAATGGCTGCCCGTATTCGACCGGCTGTCCGTTCTCGACGTAAATCTTGGCGATGACGCCGGTGGTCTCGGCCTGTATCTCGTTCATAAGCTTCATGGCCTCGATGATGCAGACGACCGTATCGGGGCCGACCTGACTTCCGAGTCCCACGAAAGCCTCTGCGGTCGGCGAAGGCGAACGATAGAACGTGCCGACGATTGGAGAAGGAATCGGAAACAGGTCTTCATCTTCCGCAGGCGCAGCGGCAGCAGGGGCAGGTTCCGCCTGCGACCCGGCTGAAGGCGGCTCGGCTCTGTTGTTCACCGCGCCGGAAGTCTCGTGCGTTTGTGCCGTCGAAGTATCAGCGTGCGCGCTCATGTCATGCTGCGTGCTCGGCGCAGAAACAATCTGCGGCGCAAGGTCGCGGCGCAGACGAACGCGAACGTCTTTATTCTCAAGCTCGAAATCCGTGAAGCCGTACTCGTTGATCAGCTCGACCAGCTCGCGCAGTTCGTCCATGTTAAGCGACTGCTCGGAGTTACGGTTGGGCGGCGGAGCGTTGTGCCTGCGACGGCCTCTGCGTTCACGTCCCTCACGTCCTTCACGGCTGTCGCGGCCTGCACGCTCGGTCGGCTTGTTGCTTTTCGGCTGCGCGCTCTCATCGCTCGCGGGTGGTTGTGGTGTTTCCTGATCGCTCATTCTTTACGCTCCGAGCGGGCTGGTGAACCTCTGACGCCCGTTTTCTGATGTGCTGCACAAAAGCGAAGAGCCTCATACCGCACGGGGGCTTGAAAAGCGCGCCGACGATAATTTGAGGCTCCTGTGTCGGCTCTTGCGCGTGCGCCCAGAACCAGTGTTCGAGTCAGAGGCACGCGCCGCTCGATAGAGGCGTCTGTCGCCCTACTCCTTAGTGTCTTTTTCTCCGGCGGTCTGCTCTGTCTTCTTCGAGCGACTGCCGCCCTTCGGCTTGTTGTCTTCCAATTCATCTACGGTCGGCTCTACGCCGCTGCCGCGCGCCTCCGTGGTCTCTTCCTTCTCGTAGGTCTTATCGGCCTTGTCGCGTCCTGCGCGGCGACCGCCTTCGGCAGCCTTCGACTCGCTCGCTTTGGTCGTCTTCTTCTTGCTTGAAGCGACGGACTTGGCGCGCTTGTTGGCATTTTCAATCGCCAGACGCTCTTTCGGATTATCCACGAGTTCGATAATCGCAAGCTCTGCGTTATCGCCTGCGCGACGACCGAGCTTGATGATTCGCGTGTAGCCGCCGGGACGATCCTTGAAACGCTCGCCAAGCTCGTCGAAGAGACGCTTCAGAGCAGCCACGCCCGCCGTGCGCGGAGCGCGAAGTTGCCCGCGACGCCCGCTCGAAGCGGCTTGCTGGCGATTGCCCGAATGAAAGAAGGTCGCGGCCTGACGGCGCAGGTGAACTGACCGCACGGCAGCGTTGTCGCCTTCGAGAGTTTGCGCTTTGCGCGAAAGCGTGATGGCGCGCTCGATGAACGGGCGCAGCTCTTTCGCCTTCGGCAGAGTGGTAATGATGCGCTCGTCCTGCGCGTTGATTAATGAAGTCGCGAGGTTGCGCAGCATGGACATGCGATGCTCCGTCGTGCGCCCCAGCTTGCGATGTGCCTTTAAGTGTCTCATATCAATTTTAGATTTTGGATTTTGGATTAGCGAACGGATTGAGCGAGACGAACAATTCGTCTTTCAATCCAAAATCTAAAATCCAAAATCCAAAATTGCCTTACTCTTCTTCGTCGTCTTCGTAATCGCTGAGATCGCCGTCGCGTCCGCCCGTGCCGGGAATCGGATTGCCCTGCTCGTCAAACTCCATGCCGAAATCGAGTCCCATCCCGTTGAGGATGTCCTTGATTTCATTCAAGGATTTCTTACCGAAGTTTTTGGTCGCCAGCATCTCGCGCTCGCTGCGCTGGACGAGATCGCGTATCGAGCGAATGTCCGCGTTCTTCAAACAGTTGTACGAACGAACCGATAGCTCCAGCTCGTCCACGCTCTTGTCGAGCACGTCATTGCGCGGCAAGGGCGGTCTCTCCATATTGGCGTAAGCGAAATCGTCCGTGTCCTCTTCAAAGTTGATGAAGATAGACATGTGATCTTTAATCAACTTCGCCGCGAGGCCGATAGCGTCATCGGGTTTGACCGAGCCGTCCGTCCAGACTTCAATCGTCAGCTTGTCGAACTCCGTGTTCTGCCCGAGGCGCGCGGCTTCGACAGTGTAGTTGACCTTCTTGACGGGCGTGTGAACCGAGTCAATCGGAATGTAACCCAAGGAAAGGTCTTCGTCGAAATTGCGGTCGGCGGAGACGTAGCCGCGCCCGCGCTTGAGGCGCATCTCGATATTCAGAGAACCGCCGTCGCTCACCGTGGCGATGTGTACGGTCGGGTCGAGCACCTCCACGTCGGCATCCGCTTCGATGTCGCCGGAGAGGACTATGCCAGCACCTTCTTTGGTGATGGTCAGAGTTTTCGGCTCGGTGCCGTGAAGCTTGAAAGGCACCTGCTTCAAATTCAGAATCACGTCGGTCGCATCCTCTACCACTCCGTTGATGGAAGAGAACTCGTGCTCGACGCCTTCGATCTTGACGGCAGTGATAGCCGAGCCTTCAATCGAAGAGAGCAGCGCACGGCGCAGGCTGTTGCCCATCGTCGTGCCGAAACCGCGCTCGAACGGCTGTGCCGAAAAACGACCGTAGCGTTCGGTCATCGTCTCTGCATCGGCGGCGAGGCGTCGCGGCATCTGAAACCCCGTCCAGAGATTATTTTGATCCATAGACATATTTTTTAATCCAAAAGTAAATCAGTGAAAAACCGGCATCCCGCTCGGCGACGCCGCTCACTTAGAGGAGAGGCGCGCCCGTGCGGAATGCTTTCGATTACTTGCTATAAAGCTCGACGATCAGTTGCTCGTTAATCGAGCGATCCACATCTACGCGCGTCGGCAAAGCAGCGATGCGCGCGCTCATGTCCGCGCCGTCAGCGGGCGAAATCCAGCTCGGGCGACCGCGACCGGCAGCCGTCTGCCACGCGCCCTCGACATGGGGATTCTTACGGCTCGCTTCCTTGATGCTGATGACATCGCTGACCTTCACCTGAAAAGAAGGGATGTCAACTTTGCGTCCGTTGACTTCGATATGTCCGTGATTGACGAGTTGGCGCGCCTGACGGCGCGAGGTGGAGAAACCTGCGCGATAGACCGCGTTGTCCAGACGGCGTTCGAGTAAGAACAAGAGGTTCTCGCCCGTGATGCCCTTCTGGCGCGCGGCCTTCTCAAAGTAGTTGCGAAACTGTCCTTCGAGAATAAAGTAGATACGTTTGACTTTCTGCTTTTCGCGCAACTGCTGACCGTAACCGACGAGCGCCTTGCCGCGCCGCATCGAATTGCCGTGCTGTCCCGGCGGCTGCGTGCCGCGCTTCTCAATCGGACATGAGGGCTTGTAACAACGGTCGCCCTTGAGGAAAAGTTTTGCACCTTCGCGGCGGCACAAACGGCACACCGCATCTCTATACCTAGCCACTTCTTTTCTGCCTCCAGTCTATTTACTAGACGGAAAAGTTTACAGGACGCTCAAACAAAATCCTTAAGAGCTGCCCCTTCATCCTTTGGTTAATAATTGATCTGAAATTCAAAATTTCAGATCTCAAATTTGATTAGACTCTACGCCGCTTCGGCGGACGACATCCGTTGTGCGGGATAGGCGTCGTGTCGCGTATCACTGTGACGCGGATGCCCGCGTTGTTGATCGCGCGAATCGCGGACTCGCGCCCGCCGCCCGGCCCTTTGACGCGCACTTCGCACTGCTGCATCCCGGCATCTTTGGCTTTGTTCGCAGCTTCATACGCGGCCTGCTGTGCGGCAAAGGGCGTTCCTTTGCGTGAGCCGCGAAAGCCGCGTGCGCCCGAAGACGACTGCGAGATCAAATTGCCTTCCAGATCGGTGATCGAGATCAGCGTGTTATTGAACGACGCCGCGATATACGCGATTCCGACCGGAATATTCTTCTTCTCTTTCTTGCGAAAGACCTTCTTTTTTCCGCCTGTTGCTTTTGCCATAATCTTTTAGGGTGTAGGGCGTAGGGTGTAGGGTGTAGTGAAGAAAAGTTTTTCTACACCCTATCCCCTTCACCCTAATTCTTATTTCTTACCCGGCGCCTTCTTCTTGGCGATGGTCGCGCGGCGCGGCCCCTTGCGGGTACGTGCGTTGGTGTGCGTGCGCTGGCCGCGCACGGGGAGACCGCGACGATGCCGCAAGCCTCTGTATGCGCCGATGTCCATCAAGCGCTTGATGTCCATCTGTATGCGCTTGCGCAGGTCGCCCTCGATCTCGCCCTGATTATCAAGAATAGCGCGGATACGACCCAGCTCATCCTCGTTCAAATCCTTAACGCGTGTATCGAGATTGATTTCAGCTTCCTGTAAAATCGAAGTCGCGCGCGAACGCCCGATGCCGTAAATATATGTGAGACCGATCTGCGCGCGCTTATTGGGCGGTAGATCAACTCCTGCCACACGAGCCATATGCTTCTCTCTTCTCCAACAACGAAAAATTCAAGATTTCAAATCTCAAATTTGAAATTTAAGTTATCCCTGACGCTGTTTATGCTTCGGGTTGGTGCAGATCACACGCACTACGCCTTTGCGGTGGATGACCTTGCAGTTATCACACATTTTTTTGACTGAAGCCCGTACTTTCATCCCTTTAAGCCCTCGCCCCTCTTTTGCAACGCCGCCACTTTGACGACTTTACTTGTAACGGTAAGTGATGCGCCCGCGATTCAGATCGTAAGGCGATAGCTCGACGAGCACTCGGTCGCCGGGAAGAATTCGTATAAAGTGTTTGCGCATTTTGCCGGAAATATGCGCGAGCACCTGATGCTGGTTGTCTTCCAGCTCGACACGAAACATGGCGTTCGGCAGGGTCTCCAGGACCTTTGCCATAACCTCTATCGCTTCTTCCTTCGCCATATACCTCTAAAGCGTGGAATTGCCTCCACTGACAAACTGCGCATGATAGCATGCGGCCTTCGGTTTGCCAAGTTACGGGCAACTACTTCAGTGTCGCAACTGCCCGTCGGGTTTGGCTGATTCACCCCGTTTTCTTCTGTAGCTAACGATGAAAATCAAGCTGCTGATGGCAATCATGGCTAAGATTAAGGCTATCAGCAAAGCTAAAATATCATAGCCTGTCACTCTTACGTCTTCCCCTTGAATGATTTTGCACTGCTTTAGACACCCGCGGCCTGAAGCTCTTCCCGCCTGACCTCTACGGGCACGCGCGTGAGCACTTCCGGCCCCTCTTCCGTAACCGCAATCGTGTGCTCGCAGTGCACGCTCGGCTTACCGTCAAGCGTTACCACAGTCCATCCGTCCGCCAGCACTTTCGTGTAATGCGTCCCAAGGTTAAGCATCGGCTCGACTGCAAACACATAACCGTTCTTGATCTTCGTGCCTTTGCCGGGCTTGCCGTAATTGGGAATCTGCGGGTCTTCGTGCATGCGGCGTCCGATGCCGTGCCCCACATACTCGCGCACGATGGAATAGCCATGTCTCTCTGCGTGCTCCTGCACAGCCCAGCCGATGTCGCCCAAGTGTTTTCCGGCGCGGCACTGTTCGATAGCGCGCTCAAGACATTCGTCTGCGACGCGAATCATCTGTAGCAGTTCGTCGCTGACGCGTCCGACCGGAATAGTCGTCGCCGTGTCGCCAACAAAGCCTTCGAGCGTCGCGCCCAAGTCCATCGAAAAAATATCGCCCGCCTTCAACTCGTACTTGGAAGGAAAGCCGTGTACGACCTGCTCGTTGACAGAGGCGCAGATCGAATAAGGGAATCCGTTATAGCCCTTGAAGGTCGGCAACGCACCGGCGTCGCGAATCATCTTCTCCGCCCTGCGGTCAAGCTCGATAGTCGTGATGCCCGGCTCGACCATGCGCCGCAGCTCTTCACGCACCTGCCCAATCAGACGCCCGGCCCCGCGCATCTTCTCAAGCTCTTTTCTGGACTTTCCGATAATCATTTCAAGCAAGTGATAAGTGATGAGTGATGAGTGATGAGTGATGAGAAAAAGCTTTTCTCTTATCCCTTATCATTCATCGCCTGTCACGATTTTCTCTATTTCTGTGTATATAGCTTCGGCGTCGCGTGTGCCGTCAACGCGATGTAGGCGACTCGCCGCTTGATAATAATCGAGCAGCGGGCGCGTCTGTTGCTCATAAGTATTGAGCCGCACTTTGATTTTGTCCGCCGTATCGTCGCTTCGATGAATCAACTGCGCGTCCGGGTGCAGGTCGCAGACCCCATCTTTCGTTGGCGGCTTGAAATAGACATTATAAATCTCGCCGCAGACGGGACAAGACCGGCGTCCGGTCGCACGTTTTTCCAGTTGGTCGAAAGGCACATCAACCAGAATCGCTACGATCTCATGCCTCTGTTCATTCGCCAGATTTTCAAGCATCGTCGCCTGTCCGGTCGTGCGCGGAAAACCGTCGAGGATATAACCATTGCGGCAATCTTCGCGCTCCGTGCGTTCTCTGACGACGCGAATCACCAGCTCATCCGAGAGCAGTTTGCCGGAGGCCTGCACCTCGCGGGCTTCTCTTGCGAGCGGAGTCTCTTCCTTCGCCAGAGCGCGAAAGATGTCGCCCGTCGAAATCTGCGGCAGCCCGTGTCGCTCCTGTATGAGACGCGCCTGTGTTCCCTTGCCCGCGCCCGGCGCTCCCATTAAGACGATGATCTTACTCATTTTGAATTTTAGATTTTGGATTTTGGATTAGTGAACGGATTGAGCGAGACGAACAGCTTGTCGTTCAATCTAAAATCCAAAATCCAAAATTCTCATGCCCGTCTTCCGCGCAGGCGGCTGCCCGAGCCGAGGAAGCCTTCGTAGTTGCGCATGACGAGCTGCGCTTCAACCTGCGAGACCGTATCCATCGCCACGCCGACGATAATCAAGAGGCTCGTGCCGCCGAAATAAAACTGGTAACCCATGCCCGTCGGAATCCACGTCAGCCCCGGCGTGCCGCTCACAAAGGCGTCAACCGCAGTCCCGATGAAAGGCAGGCGTGCGACCTTAAAGCCGCTCAGCATGATCTGCGGAATGAACGCGACGAGCGCGAGATAGACCGCGCCGACGGTCGTCAAGCGAGTCATAATCGTGTTCAAAAATTCGGCGGTCGCGCGTCCCGGCCTGATGCCCGGCATAAATCCGCCGTGCTTGCGCAGGTTGTCCGCCACCTCTTCGACGTTGAAGACGATTGAGATGTAAAAGAAGGTGAAGATGATAATCAGCGAAATAAAGATCAGCTCATAGTACGGATCGCCGCCGTGAAACACGCTGAAGAAGCCGAAGATTTTAGCCCACAGCGAATTCGGATTGGCTCTGTCAGGCGGAAAAGCCGAAAAGAGCGTCTGCGGCATCGCCAGCACGCTCGAAGCGAAGATGACAGGGATGACGCCGGCCATGTTGACCTTGAGCGGCATAGTCGTCTGCTGTCCGCCGACCATCTGCCTCCCGACATGACGCTTGGCATAACTGACTGCGAGCTTGCGTCTGCCGGATTCGACGAAGACGATGAAAGCGATGAGCGCGATGAGCGCGACTACCAGCGCGATGACTCCGATGGTCTGTAGAGTATCGCCGCCGCGCACGCGTTCAAAGACCTGTATCACGCCGCGCGGAAGGCCGATGATGATGCCCGCGAAAATCAGTAACGAGATGCCGTTGCCGATGCCGCGCTCAGTGATCTGCTCGCCGAGCCACATCACAAAGATGGTTCCGGTCGTCAGCGTGAGCATGGTCGTCAACAGAAACGGCAGACCGGGCGCGCCGACCTGATTGACCTGTAGCCAGTGTGCGACGAAAAAGGTCTGCACCATCGCGAGTCCGACCGTCAAATAACGCGTCCACTGGTTAATCTTCTGCCGCCCCATCTCGCCCTCTTCCTGCAACTTCTTGAGCTGCGGCGAGACGACGGTCATCAGTTGCAGGATAATCGAAGCGGTGATGTATGGAGTGACGCCGAGCGCAAAGACGGAGATGGTGCGGAAGTTGCCGCCCGAAAACAGGTCCAGGACGCCGAGCAGAGTTCCGCTGACCTCGCCCCACACGCGTTCGAGCTGTGCGCGGTCGATGCCCGGTGCGCCGACGTGCGCGCCAAAGCGATAGACGATCAACAGTCCCAGCGTAAACAGAATACGCTTGCGCAGGTCTGGAACCTGAAACATGTTACGAACAGCGGCGAAAAACTTTTCCATACCGGCACCCTTTTTTCCAGCGCGTGAATTTATCTTTCAAAAAGATTCAGAAGTTAAGTATGCAGCAAGCAACATGCAGAAAGCAAAAGAGCAGAAGGCAGCCTGTTGCGAAAAATGGCAGGAGGCTTCTCTCAAGAAGGCTGCTGTAAATTCGCGCTTGGCTGCCTTCCGCTAATCTATTCTGCGGGCTGCGCCGGATACTTATCAATCTGTGTCGCAGAACCGCCCGCGCGCTCTATTTTTTCCCGCGCGCTTTTCGTGAAGCGATGAGCCGAGATACGCAGGGCTTTTGAAAGCTCGCCCGTGCCAAGCACGACGACATCACGCTTGGCCTTCTTAATCAGGCCACGGTGATGCAGGAGTTCGGGCGTCACTTCCTCGCCCGCGTCGAAGCTGCGCTCCAGAGCGGCGAGGCTGACCTCGATCCATTCCTTCTTAAAAATGTTGGTGAAGCCGCGCTTCGGCAGGCGACGGTGCAAGGGCATCTGTCCGCCCTCGAAACCGATCTTGGCCGAATAGCCCGAACGTGATTTCTGCCCCTTCTCGCCGCGCCCGGCGGTCTTGCCTAGACCGGAGCCGGGGCCGCGCCCGACGCGCTTCTTCTTATGCGTCGCTCCCTTTGGGGCGCGTAAGTTGTTAAGACCGATAGCCATGATTCACTCCATTTTGGATTTTGGATTTTGGATTTTCGGTTAGCGACGGATTGCATGAGACGAATGATTTGTCTTTCAATCCAAAATCCAAAATCTAAAATCGAACTACTCGATAATCCGCAAGAGGTGCGGGACTTTGGCGACGAAGCCGCGCGTGGCGGGCGAGTCTGTCCGCTCGACGATCTGATTGAGCTTGGTGAACCCCAAGCTCTTGACGATCTGTTTGTGCTTCTTCGGCGTAGAAATCGAACTACGGTAATACTGTATCCGAACCTTCCCGCCGTCACTCGCCTGTTCTTTGTTCTGCTCAGCCATAAAAACCTCTCAGTTAGTTTCAAGTTCCGGGTTCCATGTTCCAAGTTAAAGACTGTCTTTAACTTGGAACATGGAACCTAAAACTCGGAACTTAAAGTTCTTCCACCTGCTTGCCGCGCAGGCGCGCGAGTTCCATCGGGTCTTTCATATTCAGGAGACCGTCGAAGGTCGCGCGCACGACGTTGTGCGGGTTGTTCGAGCCGAGCACTTTCGTGCGCACGTCATGCACGCCCGCCGCCTGCATAATGGCGCGTACGGCTCCGCCCGCGATCACGCCCGTGCCTTCCGAAGCAGGCTTCATCATAACGCGGCCTGCGCCGTACTTACCGATAAGCTGGTGCGGCAGCGTGTTATTGATGAGCGGCACGCGAATCAGATTCTTCTTGGCCGCCTCAATGCCCTTTTTGATGGCGAGGGGAACTTCGCGCGCTTTGCCCGTGCCGAAGCCGACGTGGCCTGATTCGTCACCGACGACGACCAGCGCGGCGAAAGACATATTCTTGCCGCCCTTGACCACTTTGGTCACGCGGTTGATGGAGATGACCTGATCTTTCAGATCGAGTCCCTGCGCCAGTATACGATTCTTGGGTTGTCTCATTTACTCTTCACCGTTGCCTTCATGTGCCGCCGCTGGGTCAGCCACAGCCCCCGCCGATTCATCCTTATTCAATCCGGCTTCGCGCGCAGCATCCGTCAGAGCCTTGACGCGACCGTGATACAGGTAGCCGCCGCGATCAAAAACGACGCTCTCAACACCCGCCGCAATCGCACGCTCTGCAATCGTGCGCCCGACGCGCTGTGCGGCCTCGATGTTGCCGCCCGTGCCGCCGCGCAAGTCCTTCTCAGTCGTCGAAGCGGAAGCCAGCGTGCGCCCCTGCTCGTCGTCAATAAGCTGCGCGTAAATATGATTCAGACTGCGGTAGATGGCGAGGCGCGGACGCTCCGTCGTGCCGCTCACCTTCCGGCGAATCCGCCTGTGCACAGCCGTTCTCACCGCTGCTCTATCTCTGTTTGCCATAACTTTTAACCTTTGTACTTTGTACTTTGTTCTTTGTTCTTTGTCCGTCTCACTCACCTTGAGCTTTGAATCTCAAGGTTAAGCAGCGTGCAAAGAACAAAACACAAAGTACAAAGAACGTTCTATAATTATTTTCCGGTCTTACCGGGTTTCAATTTAATCGGCACATCTGCGTAGCGGACGCCTTTGCCTTTGTAGGCGTCGGGCTTGCGCAATTTGTGCATTTCGGCTGCGACCTGTCCGAGCTTCTGCTTGTCTATGCCGGAGAGCGTCAGCGTCGTTTGATACTGCTGAATGCTGGCCTTGGTCGGCATGCGCTCGGCTTTGGCCTCGATGCCATCGGGCAGCGGGAAGTCAATCGGATGCGAGTAGCCGAGCGAGAAGACGATGCGCTTGGCCTGCACGTCCGCCTTGTAGCCGACGCCGACCACATCCATCTGCTGCGAGAAGCCTTCGGTGACTCCGACGATGGCGTTGTTCGCCAGCGCGCGTGCCAGTCCATGCTTGGCCGCCAGCAAGTCCGACGAACGCTCGGCTTGCAACTGATCGCCCTCAAGCTTAAAGCTGATGCCATCCGGCACAGGCGAAGTCAGAGTCCCCTTCGGGCCTTTGACCTGCAACTCGCGCTCGCCGACCGTGACGGTCACGCCACCCGGAACCGTGATAACTTTCTTTCCAATGCGAGACATATTCTTAACCTTCGGTTTTGTTCTTTGGTCTTAGGTCTTTGTTCTTTGTCCGTCTCACTCAGCTTGAATTTCAGAGCTTCAAGATTGAGCCGCGTGCAAAGACCAAAGCACAAAGTCCAAAGACCAAATTAGTAAATTTGTGCCAATACTTCGCCGCCGATATTCTCACGGCGCGCGGTTTTGCCGCTCATCAGTCCGCGCGAAGTCGAAACGATGTTGACGCCGTAACCGCCCAAAACCTTCGGAATCTCGGTCGCGCCCATGTAGACGCGTCGTCCCGGTCTCGACACTCTTTGCAGATGCGTGATCGAAGAGGTGCCGCGCGCGTCGTAGCGCAGGAAGATACGAATCGTGCGCTTGACGCCCTCGCCCTTGGTGACGAAGTTGTTGATATAGCCCTCTTCCTTGAGGATGCGGGCGATCTCCAGTTTCAATTTCGAGGCCGGGATATCCACGCGCGAGTGCTTCGCAGAAATAGCGTTGCGGATGCGCGTCAGCATATCGGCAATAGGATCAGTCATGCTTTACTCCAAAATAGTTTTCAGCTTTTAGCGGTATAGTTAAATCTGCTGGCTAAGTTCTGAAAACTGAAGACTACCAGCTTGATTTTACGACGCCGGGAATTTGTCCCTGCAACGCCAGTTCGCGGAAGCAGATGCGGCACAGGTTGAACTTGCGCAGGTAGGCGCGCGGTCGCCCGCAACGCTTACACCTGGTGTATGCGCGCACTGAAAATTTCGGTTTGCGGTTTGCTTTCGCAATCAGTGATTTCTTTGCCATGAATCTCTCTTCAATATCTGAGATGTGAAATCTCAAATTTCAAATTCTTACTGCCTGAACGGCATGCCCATGCTCTTCAAGAGCGAGCGCGCCTGTTCGTCATTGCGCGCGGTGGTGACAATCGAGATGTTCATGCCGCGCGTCTTGTCCACTTTGTTGAAATCAATTTCGGGGAAGATCAATTGCTCGCGCACGCCGAGCGTGTAATTGCCGCGCCCGTCAAACGCTTTGGGCGAGACGCCGCGAAAGTCGCGCACGCGCGGCAGGGCGATGGAGACGAGCCTGTCTAGAAACTCGTACATCCGGTCTCCGCGCAAAGTGACCATCACGCCAATCGGCATTCCCTGACGCAGCTTGAACGAAGCGATGGATTTCTTCGCCTTCGTAATCACCGGCTTCTGTCCGGTGATCGCTTTCAGCTCATCCGCCGCCGTGTCCAGAATCTTCGCGTTGGCGATGGCTTCGCCCATGCCCATGTTGATGACGATTTTTTCGAGACGCGGAACCGCCATCGGATTCTCGATCTCGAACTCTTTTGCGATAGCTGGAGCAATCTCCTGCTGATAACGCTCTTTTAATCTGACCGTTGCCATGTGCTCACTCCTAACCTTTCGTCTGGGTCTCGCTCCCTTGAAAATCTCAAATTTGAGATTCGAGATAAACGTTTCCAGACTCTGCGTGCCTGTCTTCTCCTGCCCTTTTACTTCTCGAAGCTCATGCCGCTGCGCGCGGCCACGCGCGTTTTCGCGCCATCCCCATCCACATCGTAACGCACGCGCGTCGGCTTGCCCGATTGCGGGTCAATCAACTGCACGTTAGAGATGTCAATCCATGCTTCTTTATCAATGATGCCGCCGCCGCGATTGTTCGACGGGTTGGCCTTCTGATGTTTCTTAATCATGCCTGCGCCTTCGACCTTGACCTTGCCGTTGACGGGCGAGACTTCGAGGACGCGGCCACGCTTATCTTTATCGCGCCCGGCGATGACGACGACCTGGTCGCCCTTCCTGACTCTGGCGCGCTTGGTTCCCTTATTCACTTTTATATAACCTCCGGCGCTAAGGAGACGATTTTCATATAGTTCTTGTCGCGCAGCTCGCGTGCAACGGGGCCGAAGACGCGCGTGCCGATGGGCGTGCCGTCGTCTTTGATAAGCACCGCCGCGTTCTGGTCGAAGCGTATGTACGTTCCGTCTTTGCGACGCACCTCTTTGCGCGTCCGGACGATGACGGCGTTCTGGACAGTGCCCTTCTTTATCGTCCCGTCCGGCGAAGCTTCCTTGACCGTCACCTTGATGCGGTCGCCGAGGCTTGCGATTTTTCCGGTCGAGCCGCCAATCGGCATAATCATCTCGACGCGGCGCGCTCCCGAATTGTCTGCTACGTCCAAAGACGTTTGCATCTGAATCATAACGGTTTCCCCATTTTGGATTCTGGGTTTTGGATTAACGAACGGATTGAGTCAGACGAACTGCTTGTCTTTCAATCCAAAATCCAAAATCGGTTTACTTGGCTGCTTTCTGTACGATCTCGACGACGCGCCAACGCTTGCGGGCGGAGAGCGGTCGGGTCTCGACGATACGCACCTTGTCGCCGATGGTCGCGCCGACTTCGTCATGCGCCATAAACTTCGACGTGCGGCGCACGTAGCGGCGATACTTCGGATGCTTGACGAGGCGGTCAACGCGCACGACGACCGTCTTCTGCATTTTGTCCGATGCGACGATGCCGACTTTTTGAGAACGCTTGCCGCGCTTGCCCGCCTCGGTCGCGGAAGCATTGCCCGCCTGCGAATCCACATTCGGCGCGACTTCATGCGCCAGCGTTTCGCCCGCCGTCGTCTCTTCAACCGCCGCAGTCTCTTTCGTCTCCGGCTTTAAATCTTCTTGATTCTCTTCTGCCATTTCTCAACCTCTAATGTAAATGTCAGGTGAACGAGCCGTGGCCCTCTCCTGTCATCTACTATTCAGCATTTACTTTGCTTCCGCATGCTTCTCGCGCTCACGCGTGAGCGTGTTGATGCGCGCCAGTGATTTCTTCTCTTCGCGAATACGCTTGACCGCGTCAACCTCGCCCAGCGCGAGCTTGAAATTCAAACGAAAGAGCGACTCTTTCAAACGCGCCGCCTCGCCCTGCAAATCTTCATTCGACAATTCGTGCAAGCGATTTAATTCTTCACGCCTCTTCATAACTAGACAGCGCCTCCTTCCTGCTCACTGCGGGAAACGAACTTGGTCTTGATCGGCAGCTTCTGCGCCGCCAGACGCATAGCCTCGCGCGCTGTCGCTTCGTCCACGCCTTCGATCTCGTACAGAATGCGTCCCGGCTTGACCACTGCGACCCAGTATTCGGGCGCGCCCTTACCCTTGCCCATACGCGTTTCCGCGGGCTTCTTGGTAATGGGCTTGTCCGGGAACATGCGAATCCAGATTTTGCCGCCGCGCTTGATATAACGCGTCATAGCGATACGCGCGGCTTCTATCTGGCGATCCGTAATCCACGCAGGCTCTAAAGTTTTAAGCCCGTACTCACCGAAGCTGATCTGGCTGCCGCGATTGGCGACGCCAGCCATGCGCCCCTTCATCTGCTTTCGGTGCTTAACTTTCTTCGGCATCAACATGATGACAATCCTCGATTGCTGGCCTTTGGCCTTTGGTCTTTGGTCTTTGCATTTTTAGACGAAGCTTGAACGATTCGTCAGACGTACAAAGACCAAAGGCCAAAGATCAAAGACCGATTTATTAAGGTCTATCCGTGCGCGGGCGACGGTCGCCTCTGTCGCTGCGTTCGCCGTCGCGTCCTTCACGCTCGCGGCGTGTGCGCGGGCGACGCTCGCCACGGTCACCGCCGCGCGGCTCGTTAATCGGATCGGTTCCGGTGCCGCGGGCCATCGCAGCCTTCGGGTCCAGAATCTCTCCGCGATAAATCCAGACCTTGACGCCGATGACGCCGAAGGTCGTGTGCGCTTCGGCGAAGCCGTAGTCAATATCTGCGCGCAAGGTATGCAGCGGAAGCTGTCCCTGCAAGTGCCACTCGGAGCGGGCGATTTCCGCGCCGTTCAAGCGGCCTGCGACTTTGACCTTGATGCCCTGCGCCCCGAACCTGAGAGATTCCTCGACGGCTTTACGCATCGCGCGGCGAAAGGCTATGCGCTTTTCGAGCTGCGCGGAGATTTTCTCTGCCTGAAGCTGAGCGTTCAGCTCCGGCTTGTGAATCTCCTGAATCGAGACCAAGACTTCGCGCCCGGTCTTGGAGGAGAGATCGCCTTTGAGCTTGTCAATCTCCGCGCCCTTGCGCCCGATGATGATGCCGGGACGCGAGGTGTAGATAATTATCTTGAGGCGATTGGCGGCACGCTCGATGTCTACGTGCGAGACGCCCGCGCCCGCGAAGCGATTCTTCAAATCTCGCTTGAGCCTCAAATCTTCGAGGAGGTACTCGCCGAAGTTCTTCTTGGCGAACCAGTGCGAGTGCCAGTCCTTGTTATAGCCGAGGCGGAAGCCGTATGGATGAACTTTCTGACCCACTCTTCTTCTCCGTTTCAGTACCTGAACGATTTGAAATTTGAGATTTCAAATCTGAAATCTGAGATTTGAAATCTCAAATTAAAAAATTTATTCTGCGGTCGAAGTCGCTTCGCCGCTGGTGTCTGCCGCCGGAGCTTCGCTCTTCCCGGGCTTGCTCGCGGCGGTCGGCGCGGCGCGCCTTGCACGCGGCGCGGATGCTGCCCCGCCGCGTTTGCGGCTCTTGCTTTCGGCAGGCCGCGCAGCCTTAGTCGCCGCGCTCTGCTTGCCGTCCGCTTGCTCCGCGCGCTCGTCGCTCGACAGGAGTATCGTCACATGACAGAAGTGACGCTTCTCGCGATAGGCTCTTCCCTGCGGGGCAGGGCGCATACGACTGCGATTCTTCGACGGCCCGCGATCAACGAAGCAGGCTTTGACCCATAACTCGTCCGGGTCAATCGCGATGTTTGCTTTCTCCGCAGCCTCGCTCGCGTTGGCGACAGCCGAACGCACGCACTTCTCAATACTCTCAGCCGCGCGCTTGTTCGTGTACTGCAAGATCGCCAAAGCCTGATTAACATTTTTGCCGCGAATCATATCTATCACCAGCCGCGCCTTTTGCGCCGACCCGCGTAGATACCTTGCACTGGCTTTCGATTCCATAACTCGCTCCGCTCAAATTTGAAATTTCAAATTTGAGATTTGAAATTATTTCCTAGCCACCTTAGAAGACTTCTCAGCCTTCGTTCCCGCGTGTCCCTTGAAGGTGCGCGTCGGCGAAAACTCGCCGAGCTTATGCCCGACCATATTCTCCGTCACGTAAACCGGGAGATGACGTTTGCCGTTATGCACGCCGAAGGTCAGGCCGACCATGTCGGGCGTGATGGTCGAACGACGCGACCAGGTCTTGATGGCCGGAGGCCGCGCTCCGCCGGCGCGTATCCGCTCCACAGCCTTCTGTACGCTCTTGTCTATAAACGGGCCTTTTTTAACTGAACGTGCCATAACGTTTCGCTTCGCTCCACTTTCAGTTCCAAGTTTCAAGTTTCAGATTCCAAGTTAAAGAAAAAACTCGGAACATGGAACATGGAACACGGAACTTTATTTAACTCGTCTGTCGCGCACGATCATCTTCTGCGTGCGCTTGTTGCTTCTGGTCTTGTAGCCGCGCGTGGGTTGTCCCCACGGCGTCACCGGATGGCGACCGCCGGATGTCTTGCCTTCGCCGCCGCCGTGCGGGTGGTCAACCGGATTCATGGCGACGCCGCGCACGTGCGGGCGTATGCCCTTCCAGCGCGAGCGACCCGCTTTGCCTAAACTCTCATTCTCATGCTCGACGTTGCCGACCTGTCCGACCGTCGCCGTGCAGACGACGGGCACGCGGCGAACCTCGCCCGAAGGCATACGAAGCTGTGCGTAGTCGCCTTCCTTTGCGACAAGCTGCGCGAACGCTCCCGCGCTGCGAGCCATCTGCCCGCCCTTGCCGGGGCGCAGCTCGATGTTATGAATCTGCGTGCCGAGAGGGATATTGCGAATCGGCAAGCAGTTGCCCGGCAGAATATCCGCCGCCGCGCCGCTCATCACGGTCTTGCCGACTTCGAGTCCGACGGGCGAGAGAATGTAACGCTTCTCGCCGTCGAGATATGTGATGAGAGCGATGTGCGCCGAGCGATTCGGATCGTATTCGATCTGCGTCACGCGACCGGGCACGCCCTCTTTGTCACGCTTGAAATCGACGATGCGATAGAAGCGTTTGTGGCCGCCGCCGCGACGACGCACAGTGATGTGCCCGTCATTGTTGCGACCCGAAATGCGCTTCTTCGGCTCAAGCAGAGACTTCTCAGGCTCCGCGCCGGGCGTCAAATCATCGCGCGTCAAATAGGTCTGATAGCGACGCGCAGGCGATGTCGGTGTAAGTTTCTTTATGCCCATCTTTTTATTTTAGATTTTGGATTTTGGATTAATGGTTGAGAGATTGTTCAACTCGAACTTTTTCCTCAATCCAAAATCTAAAATCCAAAATCGGCTAGATTGCTTCGCCGTAATCCACGGGCTGCTCGCCCTGTTTTAAGGTGACGTAGGCTTTTTTCCACGAAGGCTTGCGGCCTTCATAGCGTCCGCGTCGCGCGGTCTTGCCCATGTAATTGATCGTGCGCACCTGATGTACCTTGACCTGAAAGATGGTCTCGACCGCAGACTTGATCTCCGGCTTGGTCGCGTGGCGATCAACGCGGAAGGTCAAAAGCTGGCGACCATCTTGCGATTCTTCCTTCGCCATCAGAGCCTTCTCCGTAATCACCGGCGACTTGATGATGTCCCAAACTGTTCTCATCTGTTATGCCGCCTCCTCTTCGTCTGTGCTCACGTTATCTGTCGCGGCAGCCTCGCCGTCGTTCTCCGTTGCTCCGCCCGCATTACGCTTCACAGGGTCGAGCAAGCCCGCCAGCTCATCCACGGCAGTGCGCGAGAGCACCAGCTTTTCGTGATAGAGCAGGTCATAGATATTGAGGCTGTAGCTGTTGACCACTTTCGTCCGCTTCACATTACGCGCGGCGAGCCAGAGGTTGACGTTCTCCAGCGAGTCAACGATCAACGTCTTGCCTTCGAGGCCGAGCGTGGCGAGCGACGAAATAAAATCTTTGGTCTTCGGCTGGTCGAAGGCGAGGCCGTCAACGACGATCACGTTGCCTTCGCGCACGCGCTCCGAGATGGCCGAGCGCAAAGCGCCGCGCCGCATCTTCTTCGGCATGTTGTAAGACCAGTCGCGCGCCTGCGGCCCGTGAACGTTGCCGCCGCCCTTCCACAGCGGGGAGCGGATGGACGCGATACGCGCGCGACCCGTGCCCTTCTGTTTCCAGAGCTTGCGGCCAGAGCCGGAGACATCGCCGCGCGTCTTCGTGCCGACTGTGCCGGCACGAGCGTTCGCCATAAAATTTCGGACAGCGGCATGAATCAACGCTTCATTCAGTTCCGCGCCGAACACTGCGTCGGACAACTCCAGATCGCCGACCTCTTCGTTCTTCAGATTGCGCACCTTAACGGTAGGCATTTCGTTTACTCCGTAAACGAAGTGATAGGTGATAAGTGATAAGTGATAAGAAAAAGCTTTTTGTCTTTATCTCATCACCTGTTACTCATCACTCATCACTTCTGTTTCTGTCTAGCAGACTTCTTAATAATGACCACGCTGCCGGTCGCGCCGGGAACTGCGCCGCGCACCATCAGCAGATTGTTCTCGACATCAACACGCGCCACCGTCAAGCCTCTGACGGTCACACGCTCATCGCCCATATGGCCGGACGACCGCGTGCCCTTGATGACGCGCGACGGGTAGGCCGACTGGCCGATTGAACCGGGCGCGCGTACATTCATCGAGCCGTGCGATTCGGGGCCGCGATTAAAGTTGTGACGCTTGACCGTGCCAGCGAACCCGCGTCCCTTCGAGCGACCGATGACTTCAATCGAGTCGCCGTCGGCGAACTGATCCACCAGCACCTTGTCGCCGACGTTCATCGCATCCGCAGTGTCGTCGAGACGAAACTCCTTCAGGATGCGCGTCGGAGGCGTGCCGCCGCCGGTCTTTTCAAAGTGTCCGCGCATGGGCTTGTTGACGTTCTTCAGCTTGACCGGCCTGTCTTCGACAAACCCGATCTGCACGGCATCGTAACCATCACGTCCAGCCGAAGATTTCTTCTGCACTACGACACATGGCCCGGCCTTGATAACCGTCACCGGAGTGACCGTGCCATCCGGCGCAAAGAGCTGCGTCATACCGACTTTTTTACCGATGATTCCGTTAATCATCCCTTACCTCATTTTAGATTTTAGATTTTGGATTAATGAATGGATTGAGTGTGACAGAACAGCTTGTCTTTCAATCCAAAATCCAAAATCTAAAATCGGCTTAGCTTTTGCCGAACGCTTTGATTTCGACATCAACGCCCGCGGGAAGGTCCAGCTTCATCAGCGCGTCAACCGTCTGCGGCGTCGGGTCCAGAATATCCATCAGACGCTTATGCGTTCTGATCTCGAACTGCTCGCGCGATTTTTTGTCCACGTGCGGCGAGCGAAGTACCGTCCACTTGTTCTTCAAAGTTGGAAGCGGAATCGGCCCGGCGACACGCGCGCCCGTGCGCTTGGCTGTCTCGACGATCTCCGAAGTGGACTGATCCAGCACGCGGTGATCGTAAGCTTTGAGTCTGATCCTGATCTTTTCGTTCAGCATATTTTCAACTCGACTTCTGCGTCTGCAAACCTATTCAACAATTTCAGAGACCGTTCCGGCTCCCACCGTCCGTCCACCCTCACG
>CAXTPS010000036.1:42626-48268 GCA_964246305.1 uncultured Pyrinomonadaceae bacterium | reverse complement strand
ATCCGTTAGACCTTGATGGTCTGGTCACTTCCTAAAAGAGTCACACATTAGGTAAAGAAATGGCTTGTTCGATGGTTTCCTGATCCGTAGAGCCGCAGATAGAGGCGAAGGTATCTCGCAACGGCGGCCCGACGTAGGTCGCCAGTTCCTGTGTGGAGGGACAGGGCAGTTGCATGCTTTGCAGCGCATACCTAATACATCCGGCAATGCCGACTACGGAATCTGTCAGCGTGCCGTCGAGATCAAAGAGAATGTTGGCAATTCGCTTCATGTCGGTTGAGATATTCGCACGTGGCAGCGCACGCAGACAACCTTTCTCTTCAGCGACCTCCCCTCAACGCGGTAACGGCTGCTCTAAGTTCCCCAGAGCGTAAGCGAGCACTGACATTACGGCTGCGTTCTCCGCCAGTTCGCGCGGGTCTATCTTGTCGAGCGTGTCCGCCGCCGTGTGGTGATAGTTGAAATATGTTCGCGTGTCCTGCCACAGGCCGAACACCGGAACTCCTGCCTCAAAGAGCGGCGACACGTCAGTTTCAGGCGAGTCGTCAGACCACTGCGTGAGTCCCGCGCCCGAAGATTGCAGGACTGCCGAGATTGGTGTGAAAAATGATGCCATCTCCCGCTTACCGGCGAAGTAGAAACCGAGCGGATGCCCCGCGCCTCTATCGCTCTCGATGGCTGCGAAATGGTCTGCGATGTTCGTCTTCTGATCGCGCGCGTAGGTGGTCGCGCCGACCGTGCCGTTCTCTTCGTTCATCCACGCGATGAAGCGTATGGTGCGTTTGGGTCGGAGGCCGAGTTGCTTGATAAGCTGCGCGGCCTGCATCGCCACGGCGACGCCCGCGCCGTCGTCAATCGCTCCCGTCCCCAAATCCCACGAGTCCAGATGGCCTGAGACGATGACGACCTGTTCGGGATGCTCCGTGCCCTTGAGGTCCGCGATGACGTTATAACTAACGGCATCCGGCAACGTCTGCGGAGTCAGGACTAGGCGCATGCGAACTGTTCCCTGCTCTGTCAAATGAGCTATCAAGTCCGCGTCTTCATAGCTCACAGCGGCTGCCGGAATTTTCGGCACGTCATCCGCATAACGCGTCGCGCCCGTGTGGACGAGGCGATTCTGCGAGCCTCCGGCGGAACGCACGAGGACGGCGACGGCTCCCAGACGCGAAGCCGCGCTCGGCCCGCCGCCCCTGTAAGCCACTGCCTCGCCGTATGCGCTGCCGCCGAAACCCTCCGCCGCCATCTGTCTATCGAACTTATAATTGAAGAGGACGATCTTGCCCTGTACCTTGCCGCGACCGAGAGCTTTTAGCTCCTCAAAGTTATTGACGACCACCAATTCCGCATTCAAGCCTTCGGCGGGCGTGGCGACGCTTCTGCCGAGCGCGGTCAAGACTACCTTCTGCGTCGTGCCTTGAGCCATCCCCGGATACTGTGTGAGCGCGCCCGTCTCAAGACCGCGCACCCAGTGCGGAACTCTCAACTCCTCAAGCTGTACAGTCAGACCCAGACGCCGCATCTCATCCGCGACATATTCGACTGCGCGCTGTGCCTGAAGCGACCCGCTCAAGCGCGGCCCGATGTTGTCGCACAGATAAGAGACCTGCTTATAAGCATAATCACTCTCAAGCGCGGCGCGTTGCAGACGCTTTAGTTCCGCCAGAGTTTTGTCCGTATAAAGCTCCGGCGTCGGTGACGGCGAAGGCGACGGCGAGGCTTGAGCCTGTGGCGGCGTCGAAGTCTGCGTCGGCTGCGGCAGTGGCATCTGTTTGACGCGCGGCGCAGGCCGTCGCTTACGCGTGCGCCCCTGCGCGTAGCTCGGCAGAGAGCTTGCGAAACACGAGAGCATCATCACGGCAGCGATACACACGCGCGCCGAAGTTAATCTACTTTTGCACATAGTTTTGTTCTTCATTCAATCATGGAATTCAAGTTTGCGCCCGGAAAAAACATCATATCCCGCAAAGGCGCAAAGGCGCAAAGACAAGAGGGTGTAGGGAGAAGGGCGTCGGGTGTAGAAAAGACAGCTTGCTTTTCACTACACCCTACACCCTATCCCCTACACCCTGCTTGATAGCTTTGCTGTCAAAAACGCTTGGTGAGATAATGAATCGCTTTCCAAAATGATAATCTCCGAAAGAGGGTTTTCGATATGAAACGTTTCCCTTTTGTAGCAGCCGTCGTGTTGCTCGCATTGACAGCAACCTTCGCGCAGCAGTCGCCCACGCCATTCACGATTAACGACCTGCTCCAAGTGCGTCGCGTCGAAGACCCGCAGGTCTCGCCCGACGGTAAGTGGCTCGCCTACGTCATCGGCGATGTCAATAAGGACGCCAATAAAACTATCAGACAGATTTACCTGCTTCCAACTGGAGGCGGCGAGCCGAAGCAACTGACGAGCGGCGCGAGTTCTTCGAGCGAGCCGCGCTGGTCGCCCGACGGCAAGTGGCTCGCCTATGTGAGCGGGGGGCAAATCATGACGATGGATGTCGCGGGCGGCGAGATGAAGAAGATCACGAGCATCTCGACGGGCGCGGATAATCCCGTCTGGTCGCCGGATGGGAAGATGCTCGCCTTCGTCTCTGACGTTTATCCGGAATGCGCGGATGATGCTTGCAATCAGGCGCGCGATGAGAAGATGGAAGCGAGCAAGGTCAAGGCGAAGGTCGTTGACCGCCTGCTCTTTCGCCACTGGACGACATGGAAAGAGGGCAAGCGCACGCACGTCTTCGTCGTCCAGTCAGAAGGGGGCACGGCGCGCGACATGACGCCGGGCGATTACGACGCGCCGCCCTTCAGCCTCGGCGGGCCGAACGATTACGCCTTCTCGCCAGACTCGAAAGAGCTGGCGTTCGCGCGCAACACGGACAAGGTCGAAGCGACTTCGACCAACAGCGACGTTTTCGTCGTCAGCACGACGGGCGGCGAGGCGCGGCGAGTGACGGGCGACAACAAAGGTTATGATCTATCTCCGCAGTATTCGCCCGACGGACGTTTCATTGCTTATCGCTCGCAGGCGACCGCAGGCTTTGAGGCTGACCGCTGGCGTGTGATGATTTATGACAGGCAGTCGAATCAGATACGCGAGTTGACCACAGGATTTGATAATCAGGTTGACGAGTTCGCGTTCTCGCCCGACAGCAAGACCGTTTACTTCATCGCGGGCGAGCGCGGCAGGTCTCCGATTTTCGCCGTCCCGACGAGCGGCGGCACGATTAAGAAGGTCGTCGCGGAAGGCTCGAACGGAGACTTGAAAGTGACGCCGGACGGCAAGACTCTGGTCTTTTCACGCGCGAGCTTTACGATGCCGCCGGAGATTTTCAGAGCCAATGCGGACGGCAGCGGCACGATGCAGCTCACGAAAACGAACGAGGCTTTTCTCGCTCCCTTTAAATTACGTCCGGCTGAAGACATCGAGTGGGAAGGCGCGGCGGGCGCGAAGATTCAGGGCTGGCTTATCAAGCCCGCGAACTTTACGCCTGATAAGAAGTGGCCTCTGCTCGTCATCATACACGGCGGGCCGCAGAGCGCGTTCAATGACGCGTGGAGCAATCGCTGGAACGGCGAGGTCTTTGCCAACGCCGGATACGTCGTGCTGATGCCGAACCCGCGCGGCTCTCTGGGCTTCGGGCAGAAATTCGTCAACGAGATTTCCGGCGATTGGGGCGGCAAAGCCTACACGGACATTATGAACGGCGCGGCTCATGTCGCGGACATGCCCTTCATTGACCGCGAGCGCATCGGCGCGGCTGGCGCATCTTACGGCGGCTATATGATTAACTGGATCGAAGGCCACAACGACGACCCGCGAGTTAAGTTCAAAGTGCTGGTCTCGCACGACGGCGTTTACAATCTGGCGAGCATGTACGGCGCGACAGAGGAGTTGTGGTTTACGGATTGGGAGTTCAAGGGCAACCCGTGGACGAACCCGGAGATGTACGAGCGTTGGTCGCCGAATAGGTTCGTCAAGAATTTCAAGACGCCGATGCTCGTCGTACACAGCGAGCTTGATTACCGCGTGCCGGTTGGCGAAGGCTTGCAGCTCTTCACTGCGCTACAGCTTCAGAATGTTCCGTCGAAGCTGCTCTACTTCCCGGATGAAGGCCACTGGGTCTTGAAGCCGCAGAATTCCGAGCTGTGGTACAACACGGTCATCGGCTGGGTCAATCAATACTTGAAGCCGTAAAAAAACTTTCTCACGCAAAGGCGCAAAGGATAGCTCCACAGTAAAGCGTTCCGCAGCGCAGGTAAAAGAACGCCCCGGCGAAGCTCGATCAAAGCATCGCCGGGGCGTTTCGGTTATCGCTCACACAGTGTGCGGGCAGTTAGTGGTTAAGGTCTCCGGTTCACTGAGCGCTTGCAGATTTCATCTGCAAGCCTCACGGGCCAACGATCAAAGGCCAGAGGCCGGGCCAAACGGTCAGCAGCCTGACATCGTAGTGCAGCATCCCACTATTGGACACCGTGAGGGTCTTGCCCTCCACCGTGCCGAACAACGGCGCTGCCCCCGAAATCGTCACGTCCGTGCCCGGCGCGTAAACTACCAGATACGCGCTCGCGCTGTTGCTGAAGTTCACGCCGTTGCTGCCTGTATAGCTCGACAGTATCCGCAGATTGCCCGGAATCATCGTCGTGTTGTTGACGCTGGCCGCGCCGCTGGTGTTGAACGTGCCCGTTAACTTGATCGTGACCGGGCCGTTGACCTTGAGTTGCGAGCTACTGCCCACCGTCACGTTGTGGAAGCAATAGTTGCCGTTAGCCAGCGTCGCGATATTCGTCCCACTCAAGGTCAGGTCGCCCGTGCTTGCGTTGTACGAATAGGTGCCGCTAATCCCACTGGTGGAACTGTAGGGAGGCCCGCAGACCGACACCGCCGGCAGCACTATCACCGGGGCCGGCGAGTTATTCGTGATCGTGCCGCCGACCGTCGCGCTGCCCGTCCGGGTGACAGTCGTCCCGGCGGTGGCATTGCCCGTCACCTGTGTGGCCCCGGACATGTTCACCCCGGCGCGGGTCGAGCGCACGTTGCCCGACACCTTGGCGCTGCCGGTCATGGTGATCGTGCCGTTGCTCACGACATTCGCCAAGCTGCTCTTGGTCGCCGGATAGCCGCCGTTGGAATCGTAACTATCAATGGGGCCAGCCCCGCTGATCGTCACGCTGTCCAGCCCGATGATCGAAGTTAAGGCCACGTTGACCTTGAAGCTGCATGTGGCGGTCAGCCCGGCCCCGTCAGTCACCCGGAAGGTGTTGGTGGTTGTGCCGAGCGGGAAGGTCGCGCCACTTGCCAAGCCAGCTATCCGCGTAGCGGTCAGCGTGCCAGCGCAACTATCCGAACCCACCGGCGGCGTGTACGTGACGACTGCGCCACCGACTGCCGGGTTGAACTCGGCCAGAATGTCAGCCTGACAACTGATCGTCGGCGGCGTGGTGTCCACCACGTTGACCGTCCGTGTCTTGGTTGTCGTGTGGCCGGAATTATCCGATGCCGAGTAGGTCAGCGTGTAAGTGCCCGGCACATTAGCATTCACCGTGCCCGTCACCGTCACCGGACGGTTGCCCGCGCAGCTGTCCGTCGCGGTCGCGCCCGGATCGGTAAAGGTGGTGTGACATTCGACCGTCATCGGGTTCGCGCCGTT
>CAXTPS010000036.1:15720-42526 GCA_964246305.1 uncultured Pyrinomonadaceae bacterium | reverse complement strand
CGCCCGGATCGGTAAAGGTGGTGTGACATTCGACCGTCATCGGGTTCGCGCCGTTGAGCGTGATGACCGGAGAGAGTGTGTCTACCACATTGACGGTTCGCGTAACCGGCGTCGCGGCATTGCCTGACGGATCGCTCGCCGTGTACGTGATCGTGTAGCTGCCCGGAGTGTTCACGTTAACGCTACCCGAAGCGGTGGCGGCAAAGTCGCCCGCGCAGGTATCGTGAGCCGTCGCGCCGGGGTCTGTAAAGCTGGTGTGGCATTCGACCGTGATCGGGTTCGCGCCGTTCAGAGTAATCACCGGCGGTGCCGCATCTGTGACTGTGAATGAAGCGTTGACCGTCGTGCTATTGCCCGATGCATCCGTCACTGTGATAGCGACGGGATGCGGGCCGTTGCCGACCACAGTTCCGGCTGCCGGATTCTGCGTGATGGTTAAGAAATCTCTATCTGTGCAGTTATCCGAAGCATCGAGGTTGGTGACGAAATCAGGAATCGCAGCCTGACAATTGGCGTCCGCGGCCACCGTCACGGGCGCAGGCGTCACGACAGTCGGAGGCGTGTGCTCCTTAACTGTGACGGTAAAGCTACAACTTTGCCCGGCTGAAGTAGTGACGTGGACAGTCGTGGTTCCTATGTCAAAGAAGGTGCCGGAAGCAGGCGATGAAGCGACAGTTCCGCAGGCGTTGGCCGACGGGTCTGGATAGTTAACTATAGCTCCGCACTGTCCCGCGTCCGCGTCAACTATGATGTTTGCCGGACAAGTAAGCTCGCAAGCAGTTCCGCTTACCGACACTGTGAACGAACAGCTCGCGGTGTGACTCGCCGGATCCGTCGCGGTACAGATGACGGTCGTCGTGCCGACCGGGAAGCTAGAGCCTGATTCATGGTCACAGCTCACGGCCACGCTGCCGCTATCATCCGACGCCGTCGGCGTGGGATAGTTGACGGTCGCAAAGCCTGAGCCGGGGGTATCTTCCGCTGCTGTTTGATTTGAAGGACAACTGATAGTCGGATTGACCGTATCCGTGACCGTCACGTTAAAGCTGGCCGGGTCGCCCGTTTCACCGAAGCAGACGACCGTCGTCGTCCCAATCGGGAAAGCAGTGCCGGAGCCTTGACTGCAACTGACCGAGCCGCAGTTTGCGCCCATCGTGGTCGGAGGCGGATAAGTAACAATCGCGGTCGCCTGATTCGGATCGTGCGGGACAGTAATATCGCCCGGCGGGGTAATCACGCATTCAGAACCGCCGCCACTCGCTCCGGTGACGACCACGGGAGCGGTCGAGCTATTGTTGGCAGGATTTAGCTCCACAGTTGAGCTGGTCGCGCTGGCCGTATTTTCGATGGTCGTGTTGGTGGGAGTTCCCGCGTCCACCTGAAATACGAAAGTGAAACTGGCCGTCTCGTCTTTCATCAGAGTCGCGCGCGTGCAGGTGATGGTTCCGCCGCTGCCCATCGTCGGGTCTGTGCAGGTAAAGGCGGGGCCGGAAGTTTGCGTGTCGGCAACAAAGGTCATGTTAGCGGGCACAACATCCGTCAACTCCACGCCCTGTGCGTCGTCAGGCCCGCGATTGGTCACTGTGATTAAGTAGCTCGCATTCCCGCCGGACCTGACATCAAGCGGCCCGGTCTTGGTCACAGCAAGGTCTGCACGCAGGTTGGTCGGGTCGCGCACAGTGAATCGTGCGATAGACACTAAGCTGCCGTTATTTTTAATCGTCCTGACCGCCCACGTGCCGACCTGCGCCTGCGCGCCTGATGTCGGAATCGAATAGGAGTCGGTTTGAGGATCGGTCGTGATATCAGCTTGCCTGACGACCGTGCCGTCCGGCGCAACCCATTGAAAGCGTCGCTGCCTGAGTCCCAGAAACGGAGGCGGCGCGCCCGTCGCTTCCGCGCAGACCGTATCGCCCAGCACGAACACCGTTTTCGGCGTCGTACAATTACTGGCGAACGTGCTAATCGTTTCGGCGGCGGCCAGCATTGCGAAGGGTCTCAGCGCGACGGGTCTGAGCGCCGTAGTTCCGCCTATATTATTCACCATCGAAGAAGTGTTCAGATGTTGCGCCGAAGTCGTAGTGTAAAACGAGATGGCTCCGAGCATGCTCAAGACCAGCGCGCTGCAAAGCATCAATCGGATTAAGAGTGGAGTCTTTGTCCGGCTAATATTTTTTTTTCGAGATAAGTTTGATTTCGTTCCGTTAGAAGTAGTGAACAGGGGGGTATTCTTAGGGCGGGGATGCATCTTGCTTTTCTCCTTTTATCTCAGGACTAGGGTGTTTGGGTTGCTTAACGTGCTGAATAATCGAATCGCGCGAGGACTCAGCCATCTGGACATCGCCTGGAAATTACTGGAAATCACCTGGAAAGACGTTCGCTTGAAAGCGCAGAACTTTGAAGCAGCGCACATCCTAAGCCTATTGAAATCCTGAGTCAAGACCGGGCGGCGTTGCGGGCAAAGCTTTTTTCAGGCACTCGAAGCCAGTCGTCAAGAGCCGCCTCGAAGCCTGAACAGCTTGCCTCTCATGTGTGTGAGTCGTGTGTGAATCGAAGGCTTTAAAGAGAGAATTCAGGAAGCGTCATCTGCACTCAGCTTGGTCATCATCTCTGAGAACCGCTCGACCTCCGCGCGCGTGCGCTCCATCGCGCGACGGCTGTCCAGATAAGCCTGCCATTGCGGAGTATTAGTCAAAGCTTTGGTCGTCTCTTCGTCCAGCACCTGAGCCATCAGCGCGACCAGATCGCTGACGACGCGTGTGTGTTCAAGCAGCGCGCCGATGATCGAATAGGCGAGCAGCGCCTGCGATTTATCGAGTTCGGGCGCGAGGTCGGATGTCGCCTCTCGCTCGCTCATGGCACATTCTCCGGCGCGCTCGTTTCTTGCCAGCCCCCTGCGACGAGCGGAAGCTGCTTAATGTGCGCCCGATGCTCTGCGTCATCCGAAACGACTATCGCCTCCGTGCCATTCGCCAGAAAGTCATACTTGATGAGGCCGAGCGCGACCGTGCGATTCAGACGCGGCGAGAAAGCTGTCGAAGTAACGCGCCCGATCTCTTTACCTTCAGCCGAGCGCACCCTGTCTCCATTCCGAATCGCTCCCGCTTCGTCGAGCATCAATCCCGCGAGCCTCTTCGCAACGTGGCCGCGCCAGTGTATACGCGCGATAATCTCCTGCCCTATGTAGCAACCCTTGGTGAAGCTCACGGCCTCATCCTGTCCCGCTTCGAGGACGATGTTAGTCTCATCAAGATCAACTCCGAAGCGCGGCAGCCCCGCTTCGATGCGAAGAGTTTCCAGAGCCTCTGAGCCGACGGGCTGCGCTCCCGCTCCTGTCAAAACGTCACGCAAAGCGTTTTCCGCCGCCCCGTTCACGAACAGATCAAAACCGTCTTCGCCCGTGTGCGTCGCGCGGATCACGTGCAGAGCCTGCCCGCTCCAATGCGCTTCAACGATATGCCCGCGCTTCACGCTCGCAGCCTCTTCTCCCAGCACGCTCGCAACGATTTCGGCGGCACGCGCGCCTTGCAGAGAGATGGCTGACAGGTCATCCGTCAAATCCGTGACGCGAAAGTCCCCCGCGAGCGTAAAGCGTTCGAGCGTCTTGAGGGCTACCTGTCGCGTCGCAGCTTCCGTATCAAAGAGGAATCCGTCCGCACGGTGCAGCACGCGCACAGACGCGAGCAGCCGTCCCTGCGCATTCGGAAATGCCGCGTGCATCCACGCTCCTTCATCGAGCGTCTTCACGTCGTTCGTGATGAGGCCATTCAGAAACTGCACGGCCTCGGAGCCGCTCACATTGATACGCCCGCGCGCTCCGAGATCAATCAACCCCGCGCCGCCTTCGCGCACCGCCGCATACTCCGCCATCACGTCGTCCTTTATTTCCACTTGCCCTGAAACTTTGGACATAACATTCCTCAGAAGAAGACAGGAGCCAGAAGTCAGGAGCCAGAATAAAAACGGTTTCAGCCTTTCATTCTGACTTCTGTCTCCTGTCTCCTGTCTTCTTCCTTTCCCTACTCCGCCTTCTCACTCTTGGCGGGCGGGTTTAGCTTTTCAAGCGCCGCGCGTAGAGCATCGTAATCGGCCTTGTTGTCTGCTTTGAAAGAGAGGTTGAGGTAACGCACGACGCCGCTCTTGTCTATCAGGTAGACCGTGCGCTTATTGAATCCACGGTCTTCCGAATAGCTGTCATACATGCGCGCGATTTTGTGGTCGTGGTCTGAGAGCAGCGGGAATTGCAGGTTATGATGTATAGCCCATTCCTTATGCGAGAAAACATAGTCACCGCTGATGCCGAGCACGGTCGCGTTCAATTTGCCGAACTCCATGAACGTGTCACGTAGTGTGCAGACCTCTGTGGTGCAGCCGCCCGACCAGTCCGCCGGATAAAAAGCCAGAATCACATTCTTGCCGCGCAGGGACGCGAGCGTCATGTACTCCTTCGGGTCGAGCACGATCTTCTCCTGCGTCGCGTAAGGGAGACCGAAATCGGGCGCGGCCTCTCCGACTTTGGGAGCCACAGGAGCAGACATTTTCGTCTCGCCTCTCGCAAACGCATCGGAGTTAACCCACGCGGCGGCGCACAGTGCGATGAGTATCAGCGTGAAGGCTGGAAATATTCTGTATAGCTTAGAGCGTTCTTTCATCTTTCAACCTTTCTTCAAAAACATTTGCAGGCGCGCTCGCATTCGTCAGACCGGCGCGTTTGAGGGCGAGCTTAATCGCTTTGTAATCCCTGACCTGCGCGTCCTCTCTGCGATGCGAAGCGAGCACCTGCGGACTCGGATGGTAAACCGGGACGAGCAGACGCCCGTTCCACGTATGAATTGTTCCGGCGTGATCTTTGAGAGACAGGGCATGATACTCAATGCTACGAAGCGCATCAAGCGAGACCGCGCCGAGCGTCACAATCACGCGCGGGTCAATCAATTCTATCAAGCGTCGCAGAAACTTTGAGCAGTTGGAGATTTCAGTAACGTTCGGCTTGCGGTTCGCGCCGGACTCTTTGCGCGGGTTACAGAGCACAGCGTTGGTGATAAATATCCGCTCGCGCCCGAGCTTGATGGAAGCCAGATAGCGATCAAAGTTGCGTCCCGATTGATCGCCCGTGAAGGGCACGCGCGTGCGGTCGCCGCCCTGACGCCCCGGCGCTTCGCCTATGAACATCACACGCGCTGCCACCGCGCCGTTCAAATGGCTGAGGACAGCCGTCCTCCCGCACATCGCCGGACACACACGACAAGCCGCTGCTTCAGCCGCCAGCAAATCGAACTGCGTGCGTTTGCTTGAACCCGTCAACACATGCGCCATCATACAACGTCAGTCATGTATGCTGCGAACGCGCTTCTCTTTTTGGAGATGCGCGATTAAAAGTTTCCCGCAAAGGCGCTGGTAGCGCAAAGCAGAAGCACGCAAAGAGCGAATAGCATTCAACCCTTTGCGTGCTTCCTCTGCGCCACCAGCGCCTTTGCGGGAAATGTTTTGCTCTTTATGCTGAAAGATGACATGCCTCTTTTCCAAATTTTCGGAAATCAAACTAACTACTCGTTGAAACCTCGCGCGCGGCTGGCGCGTACCAGCACGGTCGCGCATTGACTCGTCATCAGAGTTGACGTAAAAGCAGTTCGTCTTCCCACATCAAATCATAAAGCGTTTAGGAGATTCAAAAATTGAGATCAACACGAATTCTATCTCTCATTTCTTTAATCCTGATTGTCTCGCTCGTCTGCCCATTGACTTTCGGACAGAAGCCCGCGAAGCGCACTGCTGCAAAGGCGGAGAGCAGCTCGCTCGTCGAGCGCGTGGGCGGCACGGGCTTCATACAGGTCGAAGCGGACAGCTTCAGAGACCTCAACGCGCGCCAGCAGGCTCTGACCTACTGGCTGACCCGCGCCTCGATTGCGATTGACCCGATTATCTACGACCAGTTTTCGCGGTTCGGCCTCAGGCAGAAGCGTTTACTCGAAGCGATTGTCGCGCACCCGCAGGGCGTCCGCCCCGATGTGTTGAAAAAAATCGTGACTTACACAAAACTCTTCTGGGCCAATCACGGCAACCGCAACAACACGACCGCGCAGAAATTTCTGCCCGACTTCACCGCTCAAGAATTGGAAGAGGCCGTGATGCAAGCCGCGCGCAACAAAGCTCTGCCGGACACGCCCGAACAGTTGCGTCAGGAGCTTAACGAACTCAAGCCTGCATTCTTCGACCCGAACTTCGAGCCGCTGCTGACTGCGAAAAGCCCGCGCGGCAGTCTGGACATCTTGCAGGCCAGCACGAACAATTTCTATTCGGGCTTGAGCCTCGCGGACGTGAAGGATTTTCACGAGCAGTACCCGCTCAACTCTCGTCTGGTCAAAGCCGCTGACGGAAAACTCGTCGAAGAAGTCTATCGCGCGGGCACGCCGGACGGGAGCGTGCCGCCCGGCCTCTACGCGGACTATCTCAACAAGGCCATAGGGTTTTTAGAGAAGGCGCACGATTACGCAGAGCCGGGGCAGACGGAAGTCATCAACGACCTGATTCATTTTTATCAAACGGGCGAGCCTCAGGACTGGCTCAAATTCGGCGCGAGCTGGGTGCAGAACAATCCGCCCGTAGATTTCGCCAACGGTTTCATAGAAGTCTACGCGGACGCACGCGGCGCGAAAGGGACTTCGCAAAGCTTCGTCTCGATCACGGACGAGCACGTCAACAAGCTAATCACGAGCATCGCTGACAACGCGCAATATTTTGAGAATCGCGCGCCGTGGCTCGAACAGTACAAGAAGCAGGGCGTCAAGCCGCCGAAAGCGAAAGCCGTCGAGACCGTTATCGAGACCGGCGATTTTAGCGTCAACACGGTCGGAGACAACCTGCCGAACGAAAACGAGATTCACGAAAAGTATGGCACGAAGAGTTTCCTCTTCACAGGCTCGTCTCGCGCCTTCTCGCGTGCGACCGGCACTTCCGGCGCGCGTGAGTTCGCCTACACGAACGAAGAGTTTGAGATTAGCAAAAAATACGGCGACGAGGCGGAAGACCTTTTGACTGCGCTCCACGAAGTCATAGGGCACGGCTCAGGCAAGTTGAATCCGAGTCTCACGCGCGAGTCCGGATATTATCTCAAGGAATACGCTTCGACGCTCGAAGAGGCGCGTGCGGATTTGATGGGCTTGTGGAATGTCTCAGACCCGAAGCTCAAAGAGCTGGGGCTGATCTCTCACCCGGACGTGGCGAAGGCCATGTATTATGCAGCCGCTCGCGCCGCGCTGATTCAACTGCGCTCAATCCCCGAAGGCGACACGATTGAAGAAGACCACCAGCGCGACCGGCAGTTGATAGTCAACTACATCATGGACAAGACCGGCGCGATTGAACTCGCAGAGCGTAATGGCAAGCACTACATGGTCATCAAAGATTTCGACAAGATGCGGCAGGGCGTCGGGATGCTGCTCGCGGAGCTGATGCGTATCAAGGCCGAAGGAGATTTCGATGCGATTAAATCTTTAGTTGATAAGTACGGCGTTCATTTCGACCCGAAGCTGCGCGACGAGGTGATGGCGCGCTACAAGAAACTAGACCTGCCTGTTTACTGGGCGGGCATCAGCTCTGAGCTGACGCCGACCTTCGACGCGCAGGGGAAAGTTACTAAAGTCCAGTTGTCATACCCGCGCGACTTCGTCCGCCAGCAACTGGGCTACGCCGCGATGTACGAACCGGGCTTGCTCAATGAGAAGAAGCAGACAGCAAAGCGTGTCAAGAAACGTTGAGATTTGATGTAAGCAAAAAAATTCTCACGCAAAGGCGCAAAGAACGAGGGTGTAGGAAGTAGGGTGTAGGATGTAGGAAAGCAATTCTGTTTTAACTACATCCTACACCCTATCCCCTTCACCCTGTCTTCATCTGCGCCTTTGCGGGAAACTTTTTCTCTTCGCTGTTAAAGCTGCTACTTAGTCACAGTAATCTCGCGCGTGGTCGAATTGTAGTCGCCGTTGACAACAGGCGTGCCGCTCTTATCAACCAGCTCAAGCTTGACCATGTGCTTGCCTGCTGCCCAGCCCGTGAGCCAGATCGGTTCCCACTTGTCTATGAACTTGGCCTCGCCGCCGTCAACTGAATAGCGCACGCGATACTCGCCGCCGTCGCCTTGCAGCTTCGCGTTCCTGAGCCAGAAGTCAATCATGATCGCGTCCGCATCCGCTCCCTTGTACTCGCCTTTCGGTCGGCTGTAAGTCAGCAAAGGCTTCGTCGCGTCAACTTCGCTCGCCGTGCCCGGAGCCATGTCTTTGCCTTCACGCGGCGGCGACGGGGCAGCATTGGCATTCATGTTCGCAGCATTTTTATTCGCGGCGTTGGTGTTCGCTGCATTCTTGTTCGCGCTATTTTTGTTATCGGCCATGACCTGACCGCCTGCGGTCGTCGTAGGCTTTGAAGCATCCGCGCCGCCGCCTTTGACCGTGAACGCGACCATCTGAAACGCTTCTGGATTCTTATAGCTCTCATGCCACGGGCGCGAGGCGAAAACGCGAAGCGTGTGTTTGCCTTCCGTCACATTGCGCAGCTCGAAAGGCTGGCTCAGGTCGTAGTAAGCCTCATAAGGCTGATTGTCAAGAATCAAGTGTATGTGATTACCCATCCCGGTCGCGGGGTCTTTCATAGGCTTGTAGCCTTTGAGGTCGCCTGAGAGATTGAGCTTGACGCTGACGGTCGAGCTGCTCACGGTCTCGCCATTGCGCGGAGACACAAAACTGAGCGCGGGGTTGGCCGCGTCCTGCTCTCCGCGTGCGGCCATCTTATCCTTAACAGTTTGCGGACGCTCGACGATGGTCAGATTCTGCGGCGAAGGAGAAGCAGCCGCAGGCGGCGAGACACTGGTCGTCGCAGTCGTGTTCGAGTTCGAGTTGTCAGCCGTCGTACATCCCGCCAGAGCCGCGAATGCCAGCGCCGCGCAAGACAGAATTGTGCTTTTCAGTAGTCTCATTATCTCCTCCTAAAATTGTTTGACGTGATGCGGAGAATAGCACAAAACAGAAGTCAGGAGTCAGGAGTCAGGAGTCAGAATAAAACCGGCTTCAGCCTTTCATTCTGGATTCTGAATTCTGTCTCCTGACTTCCGTCTTCTGTCTCCTACGCTGTCTTTGGTCGTGCCGCCGTATCAGTCTTCAGCCTTTGCTCGGTGGCGTTCCAGTCAATGTTTGAGAAGAAGGCTTCGATGTACTTGGGACGCTCAGCCGGTTTGTAGTCCAAGAGAAAGGCGTGCTCCCAGACATCCATCACTAGAATCGGCGTGAAGCCCGCGACGTTGCCTATCTGATGCAGCGTAATCCAGTGATTCGACAGGTTGCCGTTCGTGGGGTCTTGATAGCAGATCGCCCAGCCGACGCCGCGCATCTTGCCGATGCCGACGAAATCGGCTTTCCAAATATCATAGCTGCCGAAACTATCTTCAGCCGCCTTGTAGAAAGGCGAGGTTTTTTCCGGGTCAACGTTCCCGCCCTGCTTCATGTTACCGAAGTAGTATTCGTGCAAGACCATGCCGTTGTATTCAAAGCCGAGGCGGCGCGTCAACTCCGAATACGCAGGCATCTCTTCGTGGTCAACCTGCCCGTCCTCCAGAAACTTCGTGATCCTCTCCGTCAGGTTGTTTGTCTCCTTGACGTATCCCTCGTAAAGTTTGAAATGCATCTCAAGCGTCTGATCCGAGATGCCGTTCAGCCCGCTCAGATTAAACTGTTTGGGCGTGTAGCTTTTAAGAGCCATGTCTCTCCTCCTCTTTATAAATCCCGCGCGAGCCAGTGCAATAAAAGCCTGAATCGCTTGAGCCTCACGTAAACGGAAAACTTTGCCAGCCTAATATCACTGGCAAGTATAACGAAGAGATGTAATCAATCAAGCATTAGTGTGGCGGAATGATAGTTGGCAGTTGGCAGTTGGCAGATAAAAACAGAAAGCGATTGGCAGTAACTCGAGTTACTGCCAACCGCTTTTACTTTTCGCTTTCTTAACTTCTGTTTCGTCCTTGCTGCCAACTGCACACTGCCAACTGCCAACTATCTTTTTCACTTTCCGAGAATAATGTAATCGCCGTGCGACGTTCCCATCAGGAAGAGCATCGGGAGCGAGAGCCATGCGTTGGTGCGCGAGGCCAGAAAAGCCTTGCGTCCGAGAGTGGCGGACTCCGGCGGAATCGCCGTGCCGTTATCTGCGTTGTCTTTCGTCCAGGCGATGATGCGCTTCTGCGCAGGCCAGATGATGCCCCACACATTTAAGAGCATGATGATGCCGATTGCGCCGCCGATGCCGATGGAGTATGTCTTGTTGCCAGCATAGCTATCTGCGCCCGCTCCTGCTCCCATCAATTGAGAGTTGAACCAGTAGACGATTCCGATAGCCATCAAGATCACCAGCGCCGCGACGATCACCGCGAGCACGCGCCCGTCGTTGATGCCCGACTTCTGAATCACAAAAAATTCTATCGCGAAAATAATAATCGGCATCAGTAGCCAGACCAGAAGCACGACCCACACGTTGATGTGCGCGCCGCCGAGAGCGGGATTGTTGGCATTCTTCACATCAGGCGTGAGGATATACATCGCATAGTAAGTCAGGCCGACGAGCACTGTGACGACTGCGCCCCAGCGAAAGAACCAGAGAGCGCGCGGCATCAGCTCCGGTATCACCTTGCCCTTCGTCGGCGCGTCCAGAGCCTTCATGAAGTTGACGTTGACGAGATTGAAAAAATACAAAATCCCGATCCACGTGATGCCCGCGACAAAGTGGCTCCAACGCAGAAAGATTCTGACGAGAGCCGCGCCGTCCGGCATGTGAAAAATGCTGCCGCCGTCTGGAGACATCCCCAGAAGGAGAGGGAGATGAGCGATTGACTCGATAAACATACGTCCTCCGAAACTGTGATGTGTGTGTGACTGCCGCATACGTTTCAATGGCTAAAACGAATGCGGCTCCGGTATGCCTGAAAGACTGCTCGCTCGCGTGCGACACGCGCCTTCAACACAGCCGCGCCGCGCGATCAAAAGTCAGTATGCTCTGTCAGTTCATTACGCGCGCGAGATTACACCAGAGAGACTTGAGAAGCAATAACTTCTCACACACTCTCGAAGAGCTTGCTAATCGTCAACGGGGCGAGTGCCAGCGTCCATCCCGCGCACGCTCGCCTGATTGATGACACGCACTTTCAGATCATCCAGCACGCGCACCTGGCACGAGAGCCGCACGTTCTCGGGCAGCTCCGTTTCCATCGCCAGACGATTCCGCTCGGCGTCGCCTATCTCTCCGGGATCGCCCGCGAGAATTTCGACGCGACAGGTCGTGCATTTGGCGTTGCCGCCGCAGCGATGCAGGATGTCTATCCCTGCGTCTTCAAGCTCCAACACCAGTTTGCGATTCGGCTTGCCCTCAAAAGCCACAGGCCCGCCAGCGGTTTCAGCTTCGATCCTCGGCATGATTCCCGTCTCCCTGAGTGTGTTTGATTTGATAGCGGCAAGACTTTGTCATATCTCATCTCTAAGGGCAAGCGCGAATCTACAGCATCAGTTCCATGTAAAGAACTCCTTCGATAGGATTACTGTAATAAGCCTCGATCTCTGTGAAGCCGAGCGAGCGATAGAGCGCAACTGCCTGCGGCATCCTGCGCGGCAACGTGTCAAGACGCATTCGTTTGTATCCAATCTCGCGCGCCTCTTCGATGATGGCGACGGCGAGCTGTTTTCCGAGTCCGCGACCGCGCGCAACCGCCCGCAGATAAAGCCTCTTCATCTCGCACATCTCCGCGCCGATTCGCCGCAAAGCGATGCACCCCATCAACTCATCTTCCTCAAAAGCCAGCCACAACCGTCCATCCGGCGGCGCGTAATCGCCCGGCAACTCACGCAGCTCTCCCTCAAAACCCTGAAAGCACAGATCAACATCGAGCCACGCCGCATACTCCATAAAAAGCCCGCGCGCCTGCTCAATCTCCGCGATACTCTCTGCCTGCTTCAGCTTCATCTGTCACGACGTTCTTCCGGCTCATCCAAATCCAGAGATGATGCCGCTTCACCCAGCGGCTGCGGCGCGCCCCCCATGAGGCGTTCGATGTACTTGGCGATGATATCTGCTTCGAGATTAACGGCGTCGCCTGTGCGAAGATGTGAGAGGTTCGTTACCTGCCATGTTTTCGGGATGATGGCGATCTCGAAATATTCGTCGGTCAGCGCGGCGATGGTGAGGCTGATGCCTTCGACCGTGACGGAGCCTTTGTAGACAAAGTAGCGCGCCATCTCAGGCGGGTACTCGACGCGCACAGTCCATGAGCCGCCGTGATCTGTCGCGCTTATAAAACGCCCGCGCGCATCGACGTGTCCCTGCACGATGTGACCGCCGAGCCTTGTCTGCGGCGTGACGGCTCGCTCAAGATTGACGACCGATCCGGCGCGCAAGTCTCCAAGCGTCGAACGCTGCAAAGTCTCCCGTGACCCATCGGCGGAAAAAGCGTTATCGCGCACCTCAAGCGCAGTCAGGCACACACCGTTGACAGAGATCGAATCGCCCTCCCGTGTGCCTTCGGTAACAGCATGTGCGTGGATTCGTATCCGCACGCCCTCACCGCGCGGCTCGACGCTCCGCACGCGGCCTAGCTCTTCGATGATTCCGGTGAACATAATAAATTTGGTCTTTGTACTTTGGTTTTTGGTCTTTGCACGCGACTCAGCGTTGCGCTTCAAAACTTAACATGGGCCACACAAACAAAGATCAAAGCACAAAGACCCAAGCACAAAGCATTAAAAACGAATCTCAAATCTCAGATCTCAAATCCTTTCCTTAATCTCAGTAATCATCCGCTCGTAAACTTCATCAATCGACAGCTCTGTCGAGTCTATGACGACGGCGTCTGCGGCGATGGCGAGGGGCGAGTCTGCGCGGGTCGAGTCGCGTTGGTCGCGCTGGTTGATATCCGTCAGTGTGTCTTCATAGCTGGCATCGCGCTCGCGCAGGCGGTCTTCGTCATAGCGGCGATTGGCGCGCTCTTCCGGCCTCGCCGTGAGAAAGAATTTAACGTCCGCGTCGGGGAAAACGACGGTGCCTATGTCGCGCCCGTCGAGGACTGCGCCGCGTCCACGCTCGCCGAGCGTGCGCTGGCTGCTGACGAGAGCGCGCCGCACTTCCGAGTTAGTCGAGATGATAGATGCGGACTGGCTCACCTCTTCGCGGCGAATCTCTTCGGACACGTCCTGACCGTCGAGCGTCACGCGCAGAGAATCCGGATCGCCCTCAAGATTGATCTTCGCGCCGGTCACGACCTGTGCGACAGCCGCGCTGTCCTGCGTGCTGACGCCTGAGCGCATGACTGCCAGAGCCGCCGCGCGGTACATCGCGCCCGTGTCGAGATAAAGCAGCCCAAGCTCTCGCGCGAGCATGCGACCGAGCGTTGATTTGCCTGCCCCCGAAGGGCCGTCAATTGCGATAATCATAATTCAGTTGGTCTTTAGGTCTTAGTATTTTGGTCTTTGGTCTTTGCGCTATGGCGTCAGCAGGCCATTGCGCCTAAGTAGTGTTGAGCCGTTCACCTGTCTCAAGCATTGACGGGACGGGTTCGGGGTGAATATCCGGGAAGGAACCCCGCCCGAAAAAGACATCCTTCGCCACTGACTTGAAGAGCGGCAATCTCATCACCGCACACCCCAGCTCGATGAGCGCGGGACTCCTGATACCGGCAATCGTCCGTCGCATCAGGATTCGCTTTAAGAAGTGTGAGCGGAAGACCTCACCCGAATACGCATCGAGCGCTTTCGGATTGTTCGAGTTGAGATAATTTTCGATCACTTGCGCCGCGAGGCGTGAGAGCCTCATACAAGGGTCTAACCCGCCTGCCGTCAAAGGTGAGACTGCGCCCGCAGCATCTCCGACCAGAAGGCCGTTCCGGTTTACCAGACGGCGCAGCACGCCGCCGACAGGGATGCGGCCACCACGCCGCTCAATCTGTCTGGCTTTACTGAGATCGACGATGCGCTTAACTTTTTCGCGAAACTTTTCGAGCGCGGGAATCGGGTCAAAATACTGTGCATACCCGCCGACTCCCAAATGCACTTCTTCGCCGTCGTGAACAACCCAAGCCAGATATCCGGGCGAAAGGATAGGGTCTAAGAAGCAATGAAATCGCGGCGGCCCGTCAAGCGGAACATTCTCCAAAACCTCTTCAAGGCCGACGATGATCTCCTTATTTGAATCCAGATTCAGGTCGCGTGCGACCCGTGAGTTGGCTCCATCCGCGCCCACCAGAAAGCGCGTCCTGACCTCTTTGATGACACCGTCCTTCTCAAGCATGACAATCGAGCTGTTATTATCCAGCCGGACTCCGCTGTAACGTTTTCCCGGCTCCCAATCAACGCCGCCGTTAAGGCACTGTGCTAAATAATGGTTGTAGAGCGCGCCCATGCGCCCGACGCGGAATTCGTCGTGAGGGCTATCCATCTCAAGTGTGCGTAGGTGCGGGGAATAGAGAGTGACGTGACGAACCGCCGGGCCTAGATGCTCATCCGGCAGGTCGAAATCCTCTAAGGTGCGGCGGACGAAAATCCCGGTCGTATGAACAGATTCCGTCAGGGAATTTTTCCGGTCAACGAGGAGAATGCGAAAGCCTTTATGCGCGAGGAGCTTGGTGCATTGAAGCCCGCCCAGTCCGGCTCCTACCACGACTACATCATAATCTTCCATACAAAAACCCCATCGACCTAAGAATTGGAAATAATCTTTCTGATTTCAATCAATGCCGTCTCAATATCATCAAGCGAGACATCATAATGTGTGACCATGCGTATGGACGAGCCGAAGCCGGAGGCGAGCACGCCGCGCTCTTGAAGCCGCGCGCAAATCTCGTCCGCAGTTATGCCTGTATCCGAGACATCGAAGAGGACTATGTTCGTCGGAACCTTTTCGGGGTCGATTCGCACGCCGTATAATTCGGCCAATCCCTGCGCGAGTCTACGCGCGTGCGCATGGTCTTCAAGCAGGCGGGGCGGCGTCTCTTCGAGCGCGACGAGCGCGGCGGCTGCGAGCACGCCGACCTGTCTCATGCCTCCGCCCAAAAGCTTGCGCCATCTACGCGCTTCCTCTATGAACGCACGCCCGCCCAAAAGCATAGAGCCGACCGGCGCGCCCAGACCTTTTGAGAAACAGAACATCACGGAATCAGCAGGCCGCGCGAGCGCAGCGACGGATTCTCCGAGCGCAGCCGCTGCATTAAAGATACGCGCCCCGTCAAGATGAACCGGCAGCTTGATGGCATGTGCGCGCTCGCAAATCTCTTCCGTGCGCGAGCGTGAGAGCAAACTTCCTCCTGCAAGATTATGTGAATTTTCGAGCGCGACGAGTCCGGTCGGCGCGACGTAATAAGCCCCGCCGACATGCAGCGCGCTCTCTATCTCAGCCCACGTGAGAATGCCGCTTCCGTCCGCGCTTTTGACCGGGCGCGCGATGGTTCCAGAGACGGCAGACATCGCCGCCATCTCAAAGTTATAGATGTGCCCGCGCTCCTCTATGATGACTTCCATGCCCGGACGCGTGTGTAGCTTGACGGCTATCTGATTGCCCATCGAGCCGGACGGAACGAAGAGCGCGGCCTCCTTCTCAAACAGCTCCGCCGCGCGCTCCTGCAAACGATTGACGGTCGGGTCTTCGCCGTACACATCGTCGCCCACTTCGGCCTCGGCCATCGCGCGCCGCATCGCGTGCGTAGGCTTCGTCACAGTATCGCTGCGTAGATCAATCATCGCGCTTTATTCGTTCCTGTTGCCGGACTTGCTCCTGATAGCTTCCTGCATTTTCCACATGATGAAACCAAACAAACACCCGAACCCGAACCAGACTATCGGATTCACAACTAACATCCAAATCCAGCTAAAGAGGACGAGGGAGGTCGGCGACCGCGAGGGCATGTAGTTTGCGGTGTGCCTGTATAAATCTACTCCGAACATTAACGAAGCCATCAGGCCGCCAAAGTAGATGCCGCCATCCCAGAGCACCATCTCCCGCTTGCTCTTATAAGATTTCTTCTCCCGTTGCTTTCCAGCATTAACGTTCACAGTGGCGCACCTTTGCAAAATCTGATGGCTCTCAATCATCGGAAAAGAATCTCGCGCAAAGGCGCTGGTGGCGCAAAGGTGTCGAGCGCTGCTTTATCTTTGCGGCCTTCTTTGCGTCACCCGCGCCTTTGCGGGAAACCGTCTTTTTCTTCTCCTCATTTGAAACCGACCTGCTACCTAAATAAAAACAGTAAAGACCTCGTTCGAGAGCAATGCTCCGTGGCGCGTCAAACGCATCAACTCTTCGTCAAACTCGATCAGCCCCGCCTCACTCAAACGAGACAATTCATCCGCGTGTTCTGCGCGTATGTCCACGCCGAAGCGCGCGAGATGTTCGCGCAGGTCAATGCCGCGCATCAGCCGCAAGCCGAGGAATATAGCTTCGGCGCGTGCGTCGTGCGCGTCCAGTTCGATTGTCTCAACCAACGCATCGCCCTTCGTTTCAATCAGCTCAGTGTAGCGTGCGGCATCGCGCTCATTTGAGCGGCGCGTGTGCTCGCCGTCGAAGGAATGCGCGGAGCAGCCGAAGCCGAAGACGGGCGCGCCCGTCCAGTATTTCGAGTTGTGGCGAGACTCGTATCCGTGCTTACAGAGATTGGAAATCTCGTAATGCTCGTAACCTGCGACCGTGGCTTTGTCGAGCATCGTTCGATACATCTCCGCCGCAACGTCATCATCCGGCGCGGGCTGTTGACCGCGCTTAATCTGAGCGGCGAGCGGCGTGCTCTCGTGGACTTCGAGTAGATAAAAGGAGAGATGTTCGGGGCTAAGCGCGAGAGCTTCGTCCAGATTGCGCTCCCACGATTGAAGTGTCTGCGCCGGAAGCCCCGCGATGAGATCAAAGCTCGTGTTATCGAATCCTGCTTCACGCAAATAACGAATCGTGAGCCTGATATCCTCAGCCGTGTGCGTGCGTCCGAGCCGGCGCAGCTCTTCATCATCGAAAGTCTGCGCGCCGAAGCTCGCGCGGTTGATTCCCAGACTGCGAAACTCGCTGAGAGTTTCAGGCGTCAAAGCGCCCGGATTCATCTCCATAGTCACTTCAGCATCCGCACACACACGAAAGCGCGCATGGACTGCTTCGAGAATATGCGCGACCTGCGCGGGCGCGAGCAGAGAGGGCGTGCCGCCACCAAAGTAGATCGTGTCCGCCTCGATGGAAGATGAAATATCCACGCCGAAACTTTTAATTTCAGCAGCAACCGCGCGGACGTAACGCGACGCCAGCGCGCTCTCATATGTGCCCGTTGCGAAATCGCAATAGGAACATCGCGCACGACAGAAAGGAATGTGTATGTAAACTCCGGCTCGCTCCATGCTTTAAAGAAAGATTATAGCACGCGCAGACGAAGAGAAGGTTCCGAGTTCCGAGTTCCGGGTTCAAGGTTAAGACATGGCCTCTGTCTTTCAACCTTGAACCCGGAACTCGGAACTTGGAACCTTCTTGAGTTATCGCTCGGACAATCGCTTGATGTGTTCGAGGACGCGCAGGTGTATGCGGTGGATGATGTAATCTGACCACTGCTGCCAGTAGAGGCTCGGCCAGAAATCGTTCTGATACCACGTCGTGCCTTCGAGCCGTGTGCGCCCGTCGGGCAGCCGCGTGAGCAGGAATTGTCCCTGCCGCGAGTGAAGATAATTTTGCAGGTGCGGGGGTCTGAGGTCTGTGTAAATTGACCGCTCGTTCATCACCGGCGGCTGTGCTGTGACGCCGAACTTCAAGAGTCGCGGCTCGTCCCACACTTCAATCGGCTCGACGAAAGCTCCGGTTGAGAAGACGCAGTAACGCACTGCTCCCACGCCCTGCCCTACAATCTCCGCGCGAATCGGATAGGCGATGCCCGTCTTGAAAAAAGCATCTTCGGGCGGAGGCAGCTCCGCGAACGCGACCAGGTTCTGCCAGACCTTTTCGGGCGGCGCGTTGATCTCGATTGACGTGACGACTGGAATCAGCGGCGGCTCTTGCTGCGCCGTGTGCTCAAGGCCGATGAAGGCGGGTATCACTATGAGCAGCAGAGAGAAGACGTGAAATGATTCGGCTGTGTAAGACGGCCTGCGCTGAATGACGTAGCCGATAAGCCCGCCGAACATGGCTAAGATGATGCCGAGCGGCGCAGCCATAATCAGACAGATGATTCCCTCCACCGCGACAGCGAAGAGCGCGGCGCACACGAGCGTCACCGAAAGGATAGAGACCAGCAGGCAGCCGCCAATTGTGCGCGGCCTATGAAAGCCGTAGAACAGCACCGAGATGAGACCCAGAAAGAACGGCAGGCCGACGAACAAGCCCCAGCCGTAATCGCCCATCGCATTGACGCTCAGGTAAACCGCCCCGATAGCGAGCGGCACAGTCACCAGCACGCCGACCGCCGCGCTGCCCACCCCGCTATCCGGAATCACACGCCCGAGCGTGTGCATCAGACGCGCCCCGAACGGCTCAGCGGCTTTCACCTCCGCCACGCCATCGCGCGAAGGCATTACGCTCAGCAGTAGAAAGAAGAAGAGATTTAGAAACGGGACGAAGAAGAACGCCACGAGCCAGAGCGGAAGCCTAATGGCGCGCAGGCGTTTCAAGGTCAGCACGACGCCCACATAAATAAACGGAATCGCCAGCGCGACCATCGTCGCATAAAACTTCAAACGCCCCGCCGGGATGTTGTCCAGATGCTTATGCTCCTCAAACATCCAGTAGTTGAAGATAGACCACGGGTGATTAAAGAAGGCCGACGCCACGAAGCGATCAAGATTATGCTTGATGGCAAACAGGACGACGCCGACGATCACATACGGCCCGCGATCAACCGTCCCGCCCCAGGTCCAGAGAGTAGAGAGAGGGGAACCCATACAGTGTTGTCCTCCACAAACTTTGTGTCAGAGCATAAAAGGCGAGGCTCAATTTATCACAGGAGCATAAGAGATGTGCTATTGACGCATCGTGTTGAATTGGGTGTTATGCTGCGTCAGTCGGTCAACGAATCCTCGTGCGCTTTATCTATCGCGCGATTTAACTCCATCAATTTCATGACGATTGGCCTTATATACTTATCGGGGTCAGATTTATTCCATTTTAGAAAATCGTACAACGTCCCTAAGCTGATGGTTGTGTCGGAACAAGCTATTCGCGGATCAGGGTCATCAAAGCTCAAATCGGGAAGATAGTAACGTCCGTTCTTCTTGATTTGATAGATGCTGATGTCATACCAATCGCCATGTACAAAATGACTGGAACTTCCAAAGCCATATGCGTAAATATCACCGAGACCAACATCTGTCATAATCCGTCTGAAGTCTTTTCCGTCAAGCCGCCAATTCTTATTACCCATTAGCTGATTGATAGGAATTCTATCTTGCTTTAGCCTCGATTTCATTTTCCTACGCATCCTTTTCTCAATCTGTATGAGAGGTCGGTTTGCAGCTTTATTGATTCAAATCTTCCAAAACTTCTTTCTCAGGTTTGTAGGAGGTGAAAATAAAACTTCGGAAAGAGGCATTCTTGTTTCTCGATTTAATCAGATACTTCAATCTCACTGCCGCCTCAAATATCAGCCGCGTAAATATAGCAGCCAACTCTAGCTGGCGATTTGATACATGTATTAGCAGCCCTTCATATAGCTTCGCAATTCGCACCATGTGCCCAACAGCTATAGCTTTATGTTTTGTATAACCCCTCTCAGCAACTTTCTGACTTGGCGCAACCGATACACCAATCCTAAGAAGATAATGAGCACGATTCATCAACTCGACGGAAAACTCATGAAGTCATCATTCGAGCGAAAGGTCGTTGGATCAGGTGCAGCCTCTATCCAGCGTTCAATATCAGCTAAATTGTTACGTGGATTTTCTTCTGACATATATTCAAACTTGAAGCAGCATAACAGTAAATTATCTTGCAGAGCATCAGGGACGAGATGATGCTTCATCCCTGACGCTCTCCTCTTTCACTGCTACTATGCTGGCACAGATTCCCAAGTTTTCGCGCGGGCTTCCATAGCCGAGATATGTTCAGGCCAGTCGTGTAAGGTAGCCGGATCGAAATCCGCTCCATTAGGCCAGACGAGCGTGTGGACTTCCCCGTCAATCTTCACACGGTTGAATATTTCCAGCTCGCGCAATGGCCCGTATAATTCTCCGGCCAAGACCGTCTCGAAATCTATCAACTGTTCTGTGTTGTCATCAAACTTCACACGCACTTGATATGGCCGGACTATCTCAAACGATTCGACGCGATAGATGGCATGAGGCATAACTCTCTCCTTTACCTGAGCGGGACTATCGGCAATGGTCTTTGCCCTGCTTGCAACCTGTTCCAGTCATCTCTCAATTCCTGTTGATGCAACTCAGCCCATGCTTCAACAAGCCGCTGCTGTCGTCTTGGTAGTAAACCAGCTATCAACTCAACCGGATCAACACTATAAATCGCCACATCGTTTTGGTAATAGGCATGAAAATGTGGCCGGTGGTGTGGCGCGTTCGCCTCCCAATACATGCGTATGATGATACCAAAGAAGCGGCTGAGTTCCGGCATCGAAATATTTTACTGCGCACTGGTAAGAGACGCAAAGAAGTTTCTTCGTCCGAGCTAACTCAGCTAATGCGGCCAGCGTTGTAAATGTAATTGTCGCTGCGAGCAGTTCTGTGGTACACAACAGCAACCGGACTGTCATTCATCAGAGGGGAGCAATCAAACGTTATGTCTTCCGTCACACCGAACATCGAATCGATGCAGCACGAGGAGCGCGTCTTTCCGCCGCCGGAGGATTTTGCAAAGAGCGCGCACATCAAGTCTCTGGAAGAGTATGAGGCTTTGCGCGCGGAAGCTTCTGCGTCGCCGGAAGAGTTCTGGGCGCGTCTGGCTTCGGAGGAGCTGCACTGGTTCAGGAAGTGGGACACTGTGCTCGAATGGACGCCGCCGCACGCGAAGTGGTTCGTCGGCGGCAAGATAAATATTTCATACAACTGTCTTGACAGGCATCTCGCGGGCGCGCGGCGCAACAAGGCCGCGATTATCTGGGAGGGCGAACCGGGCGAGCAGCGCACGCTCACTTATGCACAGCTTCATAAAGAGGTCTGCCGCTTTGCCAACGTGCTCAAGCGCGCCGGGGTTGCGACGGGAGACCGCGTCGCGCTCTACATGCCGCTCGTGCCTGAGCTGGCGATTGCTATGCTCGCGTGCGCGCGAATCGGGGCGGCGCATAACGTCATCTTCGGCGGCTTCTCGGCTGATGCTCTGAAGGATCGCATCAACGATTCCGGATGCAAGCTGGTCGTGACGGCTGACGGAGGCTACAGGCGCGGCTCCGAAATAACTTTGAAGCCAGCCGTTGACGAAGCTCTTAAACAAACTCCGTCGGTTAAAGCCTGCATCGTCGTGCGGCGCACGGGAACAGAGATACACATGGAGGCGGGGCGCGATTTCTGGTGGCACGAAATGATGGAGTCGGTTGACGCCGTGTGCGAAGCGTTGGAACTCGACAGCGAGCATCCCTTGTACATCCTCTACACTTCGGGCACGACCGGAAAGCCGAAAGGCATACTGCACACGACCGCCGGATACTTGCTGCAATGTCATCTCACGACGAAATGGATTTTCGACATTAAGGAAGAAGATATTTACTGGTGTACGGCTGACATCGGCTGGGTGACCGGGCATTCATATGTAGTCTACGGGCCGCTCTCGAACGGCGCGACCGTTTTGATGTACGAGGGCGCGCCGAATCACCCGCAGCCTGACCGCTTCTGGCAGCTCATAGAGCGTCATGGAGTCAATATCTTCTACACCGCGCCGACCGCGATTCGAGCTTTTATCAAATGGGGCGAGCAATGGCCGCTCAAGCACGACCTCTCTTCGCTGCGCCTTCTGGGAAGCGTCGGCGAGCCTATCAATCCCGAAGCATGGATGTGGTACAAAGAAGTTATAGGCAAGGGACGCTGCCCGATTGTTGACACTTGGTGGCAGACGGAGACGGGGGCGATTATGATCTCGCCCCTGCCGGGCGCGACTCCGACCAAGCCGGGTTCTGCTACAAAACCTTTGCCGGGAATTGAAGTTGACGTGATGACGAAAGAGGGCGAGCCGGTCGGCGCGAACGAGGGCGGGTATCTGGTCATCAAACGCCCGTGGCCTTCTGTGCTGCGAACTATCTGGGGAGACGACGAGCGGTACAAGCAGCAATACTGGTCTGAGATCGAAGGAGTCTATTTCGCCGGCGACGGCGCGCGGCGCGATGCGGACGGCTACTTCTGGATTATGGGGCGCGTGGATGATGTGATTAACGTCAGCGGCCACCGTCTCGGCACGGCAGAGATCGAGAGCGCGCTCGTCTCGCACGCATCCGTCGCGGAGGCTGCGGTCGTCGCGCGGCCTGATGAGCTTAAAGGCTCAGGCATCGTCGCCTTCGTCACGCTCGAAGGGCAGCACACCGCATCCGACGAGTTAAAACAGGAACTCAGACAACACGTCGCGCATGAAATCGGTGCGCTCGCGCGGCCTGACGAGATACGCTTTACGGACACGCTGCCGAAAACTCGTTCGGGCAAGATCATGCGCCGCCTGCTGCGCGAGCTGGCCGCGAGCGGCTCGGTTAAAGGCGACACCACGACGCTCGAAGATTTTTCCGTGCTCGAAAAACTGCGCGCGGATGAAGATTGAAAAGCAGTGACAAGTGACAAGTGACAGGTGACGAGTGGCAAGTGGCAAGTGACAAGTGACAGGTGACAAGCTAGAATCTCATCGCGATTCGTCATTTACTATTCATCTAAGCGATAAGTATCAAAGCTGTTTCTGCTTTACGAGTTTCTGCTTTTACTTGTCACCCGTCCCCCGTCACTTGTCACTGTTTTTTAAGGAGAGCCGCTCATGCCCCGATATTCTTCGATGGAACAACGCACAGGGCCGCGTTATCTGGCTTCACTGCTGGTGCGCGCCGAATGGGACGACCCGGACGCAGGCCATATCATCGCCGAAGGCACGACCGAGAACGTCGGCCCCGAAGGCGCGCTGATACATTTGCAGGACAGGCTGCCGGATGTCGGGAGCCGCGTGCAGTTGGCCGTCTTCGGCGAGGATGAAGGGGAAGCCCAAAAGCTGCGCGTCGTGACCGAAGTCCTCAGACTCGAACGCAACGCGGCGCATCCGCTCGCCGCGCTCCAACTCCTTGACGCACAGGACGAATGGCGCGGGCTGGTGTGGGAGCCTGCCGCGCCGACCGTCTCCGCTCCCGCGCCCGTTGAAGATGACGAGGATGAGTTGGATGATTTAGAAAGCTCAACGCATTAAGGCTTTCCTTTGCGTCTCTGCGCCTTTGCGTGAGTTTATATTTCTCGCAAAGGCGCAAAGCCGCAAAGCAGAAGAATGGAAAACTATCTTGACTGATAGAGAACTTGTAAAAGACGCGGCGGAGGGCGCAGCCGTTGCCGCCGTGCATGCTTCGGGGCCGCAAACGCGCGCCATCGTGCGCGTGGTCTTTATCGCGCTCATTATTCTGCTCGGCGTCATCGGCGCGATCTTCATGCTGCGCGCCCTGACGAGCGTGATTCTGCTCGTCGTGCTGGCGATCTTTTTCGCGTATCTGATCTCGCCGCTCGTGGAGTTTGTCAGCCGCCCCTTTCACGTGCGCGGGCAGAAACGCATCATGCCGCGCGCAGCCGCCATCGGCATCGTCTATGTATTTATCTTCGGCTCAATCGGCATCGCCAGCTATATCCTCATACCGCGTCTGGGCAATCAGATCACAGAGTTCGTGGAGCAAACTCCCAACTACCTGACCTCCGCCAAAGGACGCGCGGAGAAGATGAATGAGTTTTATCAGGCTTACAATCTGCCGAAACCCGTCCGCGAGAAGGCGAGCGAGTGGGCGGGCAATATCATCGGCACGGTTGGAGGCGTCGCAACCAACGGCATCAGGGATTTTCTGGTCGGGCTGATTACGCTTCTGCCGTGGCTGATTCTGATTCCGATTCTAGCCTTCTTTCTCCTGAAGGACGCGGACAGTTTCCGCCGCTCCGCTTTGCAGATGTTGCCGAGCGGTCGCTGGCGTTGGCGCGGCGATGAATTTTTTCAGGATGTCAATCGCACGCTCGCCGCTTACATACGCGCGCAACTTATCGCCTGCCTCTTTATCGGGACGGTTTGCACCACCGCCTTTCTGATTATCGGCGTGCCGTATGCGTTGCTGTTCGGCATCATCGCCGCGCTCCTTGAATTTATCCCGCTCGTCGGGCCGCTGACGGTGGTTGCCATCGTGACTCCGATCACGGGCTTCTATTCCATCAGGCAGGCGATGGTCGTGCTTATCTTTCTGGCCGTCTTCCGCCTCGTGCATGATTACGTCATCTACCCGCGCATCATCGGGCAGGGCATACATCTGCACCCGCTGTCCGTCATCCTGGCGATCCTGTGCGGCGCTGAGCTGGCTGGCATCGCGGGAATTTTTCTGGCGATTCCGGTGGTCGCCATCACGACCGTCACCTATCGCCACTGGCTTGAGCACAGGGGTAGCTCCGGGCTGGTAGCGGATCTGTTGAAGCCTGAGAGCGCGGCTGCAATCCGTCCTGAACTCTTGGCCGAAACTCCTGAGCCGTTGATTGAGCCGGAGCAGCCGGACGCATATGAGCGTGCGCATCCGACCTTCAGCACGACCGCCGAAGAGATGGAGCGTCTCCGTCCAGACCTCACCTCCGGCGAGCTAAAGATGCCGAAGCTTGACTAAATGCCAGCGCCGTAACTGTGTTTGAGCGGGAGTTATTGCTCGGCTCGAAAATTTCGTTTGCAATTTACTACCGGGCTGATGTTTAATCTGTAAACCCTGCGGAGAAGTTATACCCAGTCTCTCCTTAAAGAAAGAAGATTCGTCTAAATAAGAGCGTTCTGATTAACCGCTTTGCGCCGGTTAGTCGTGTCCTTAAACCTCGTGTCGCTCTGTGCGCGACCCTAACCGTGAGGGAAATTATGCCCAGAACTTACTCGCTTAAATCACGCAGGCTGGCCGGTTATTCGTCCGTCATCTTCGTGCTTACCCTGACATTCTTAATGGTCATGCGACCTCTTACTTCGGCAAACGCCCTCGTACCGGAAGTCGTTTTTTCCAACAGCTCTCCGATTACGATTAACACGGCTGCTCCTGCGCCCACGGCGGCTTCTCCATATCCTTCGGCAATCAGCGTGTCCGGGATGACGGGCACGACGACGAAAGTTACCATCACGCTCAACGGGCTGAGCCACGCTCGCTCAGGCGACATAGACATACTGCTGGTCAGCCCGACCGGACAGAAGTTCGTCCCGATGTCGGATGCAGGCGGTTTTAATTCCCCTGCCAACAATGTGACGCTGACCCTGGATGATGCGGCGGGTTCATTTTTACCTAACGGAGCTGCCCTTTCCTCCGGCACTTTTCGCCCGTCATCCTACAATGGTGTAGATGTTTTTCCGGCTCCGGCTCCGCCAACTCCTTATATCTATGCACAGACTGACGGCAGCGGGTCTTTCGCTAATGTTTTTAATGGAGCCGATCCCAACGGCACCTGGAACCTGTACGTGGTTGACGATCTGCTGACCCAATCGGGCAACATCGCCGGTGGCTGGAGCATAAACGTCACGACGACCGGCACCGCAGCGACCAGCTTTGCTAACACGAACGCCATCGCCATTAACGATCTTTCGACCATTTCCACGCCGGCCACGCCGTATCCCTCAACCATAAACGTCACCGGCTTGACGGGCGTGCTCACTAATCTCAAAGTGACTTTGACGGGTATCAGCCATTCGCGTCCCGCAGATATTGATGTCATGTTGGTCAGCCCGAACGGTCTGAGCCTCAAGTTGCTGTCGGATGCAGGAGGCGTTTTACCCATCAGTAATGTTGATCTTACTTTCGACGACGCGGCGGCGAATAATGTGAGTTTTAACGGGCCGATCACGAGCGGCACTTACAGACCGACCGACCACGATGACAGCGATGGGATAGACGTTTTTCCGGCCCCTGCGCCATTGCCCGGCAGTAACAGCACTGCTCTATCACAGTTCGCGAGCTACAGTCCGAACGGCACGTGGAGCCTCTACGTGGTTGACGACGCGGCAAACAACGCCGGCGGCAGCATCTCGGGCGGCTGGAGTCTGGACATCACGACCGGGCCTTATACGCCGACGCCGATTAACTGCCTCACTCCGGCCTTTTCGTCAGGCGCAGGCGTGACCGTCGGCTCAAGTCCGACCGGCATCGCCACCGGAGATTTCAATAACGACACCAAGCCGGATTTGGTGGTCGCCAATCAGGGAGCGAATAATGTCTCGGTGCTGCTCGGCGACGGCATGGGCGGCTTCGGCACGGCCACCAACTTCGCCGTCCAATCTAATCCTTATTCCGTCGCGGTCGGGCTTTTCAACAACGACGCCAATCTGGATTTGGTCGTCGTCAACTCCGGCTCGAACAATGTCTCAGTCCTCCTCGGCGACGGCATGGGAGGTTTCGCTGCTCCGACAAACTACATCGTCGGCATCAGCCCGATCCACGTCGCGGTGGCGGACTTCAACGGCGACGGCAAGCAGGATTTGGCGGTCGCGAATTTCGGCGGCTTCTTTGCCGGAACGGTCTCCGTGCTGCTTAACAACGGCATGGGCGGATTCGGTCCCGCGACGAGCTTCGGCGTTCGCACGCAGCCGTCCTTCGTCGCCGTCGGAGATTTCAACAACGACACCAAGCCGGATTTGGCGGTCGCGAATTTCGGCTCTAACAATATCTCTA
>CAXTPS010000036.1:0-15620 GCA_964246305.1 uncultured Pyrinomonadaceae bacterium | reverse complement strand
AACGACACCAAGCCGGATTTGGCGGTCGCGAATTTCGGCTCTAACAATATCTCTATCCTGCTCGGCACCGGAACCGGAAGTTTCTCGACGACGGCTCCGAACGTTCCAGTGAGCGCGGGGCCTGTCTCAATCGCTGTGGGAGACTTTGACAGCGATGGCAAGCAGGATTTGGCGGTCGCCAACTATAATTCGAATAGCGTCTCGCTCCTTAGTGGCACAGGCACCGGCACTTTTACGGGCACAACGAGTCTCAACGTAGGAAGGAATCCGATTTCTGTCATTGCATCCGACCTTAACGGTGATGGCAAGCTCGATCTGGCTGTCGCCAATAGCGCATCCAACAACGTCGTTGTCTACATCAACAACGGATCCGGCGGCTTCCCGGGGTCGTTCGGCTTCGGAGATTTCGGTGTCGGCACAGGCCCCAATGCGCTCATCTCGGGGGATTTTAACGGGGATGGCAGGCAGGATTTGGCGACCACCAACTCCAGTAGTAATAACGTCTCTGTGCTGCTCGGCACTTGCGCTGTGGCGCAGGGCAACCGGTTCGACTTTAATGGCGACCGCAAGTCTGACTTCGCTGTCTTTCGTCCCTCCAACGGCAACTGGTATATCATGAGCACCGGAGGATTTCCGATCCCGCTCGGCAACAGCACGGACATCATCGTGCCGGAGGATTACGACGGAGATGGCAAGACCGACATCGCCATCTTCCGCCCGAGCACGGCGACGTGGATCGTGCCCGTCCCCTTCACCAGCACCAACATCTATAACATCAGCTTCGGACTGCCGGGCGACATTCCGATGCCTGCGGATTACGACGGCGATGGGCGAGCAGACATCACAGTCTTTCGTCCATCGGACGGCGTCTGGTACATCCGCCGCAGTATAGATAATCAGTGGATGTCAATTCCCTTCGGAACAAACGGAGACAAGCCCGTCGCACGCGACTATGACGGAGACGGCAAAGCGGATATCGCTGTCTTCCGTCCCTCGACCGGCGCGTGGTATATCCTGCAAAGCTCCAACAGTCAGGTTCGCGGCCTCGGCTTCGGCATGAGCGGAGACCGCCCCGTCCCGGCAGATTATGACGGAGACGGCAAAGCGGATGTCGCGGTCTTTCGCCCGTCCGGCGGAGCATGGTACATGCTCAGGAGCAGCGACAATTCCTTCAACGCTCAATCGTGGGGACTAAGCACAGACATTCCCGTGCCGGGCGACTACGATGGCGACGGTAAATTCGACATCGCTATCTGGCGACCGAGCAACGGTTACTATTTCGTGATGCGAAGCATTGACGGCGCGCTACAGGCCGCAGCATGGGGTACGAACGGCGACATTCCGGTCGAGTCCGCCTACGTCCCTGCGCCCTAGGGACAGTAAAAAAGGTTCAAGGTTCAAGTTGTCAAAGGTTCAAGGTTAAGACACGGCATTTGTCTTCGACCTTGAACCTTGAACCTTTTTTATTTTTCCATCAGCTCGATGAAGCGTTTGAAGTGGTGCTCTGCGTCATGCGGGCCGGGGGCGGCTTCAGGGTGGTATTGGACTGAGAAGACGGGGAGCGTTTTGTGGCGCATGCCTTCGACGCAGTTGTCGTTGAGATTGAGATGTGTGACTTCGACTTCCGGGGGCAGGCTCTCCGCCCTGACCGCGAAGCCGTGATTGTGCGAAGTGATTTCGACCGAGCCGTCCATCAAATCCTTGACCGGCTGGTTGCCGCCGCGATGCCCGAAGCGCAGCTTATAAGTCGTCCCGCCGAACGCTCGACCCAAGAGTTGATGGCCGAAGCAGATGCCGAAGGTCGGCACGCCGGACTCCGCGACATGTCTTATCTCTTTCATCACCGCAGTCATCGAGGCCGGATCGCCCGGCCCGTTCGAGAGAAAAATTCCGTCGGGCTTCATCGTCAAAACATCTGCGGCGGGAGTCGAGGCGGGCACGACCGTCACGCGGCAACCGGCCTTTGAAAGCTCGCGCAGAGAATTCAGCTTGACGCCGAAATCATAACAGGCCACGTGAAAACGCTCCTCGCCGGTAGCCGGAATTTCATAAGCTTGCGGACAGGTGACGACGCTCGCCAGTTCCCTGTTCTCCATCTTTGGCGAGCCGAGGGTTTTCTCAAGCAGGCTCGCTTCATCCGTGTCGACGGTTGAAAGACAGGCTCTCATCGCTCCTTTGTCGCGTATGTGACGCACCAGAGCGCGCGTGTCTATGTGTTCGATGGCGACGATGTTCCAACGCTTCAGGTAAGCGTCGAGCGTCTCTTCGGCGCGCCAGCTCGAAGCCATGCGGCTCGCCTCGCGCACGACGAAACCTTCGACCCACGGGCGTGATGATTCCGAATCCTTCTCCGTCACCCCGTAATTCCCAATGAGCGGATACGTCATGCAGACGATCTGCCCCGCGTAAGAAGGGTCGGTCAAGACCTCCTGATAGCCTGACATCGAAGTATTGAAAACCATCTCGCCGCACGCCTCGCCCGACGCGCCCCAAGCGCGACCGCGAAACGCACGACCGTCTTCCAACACAAGTAAAGCTGTCACGCCTTCTCCAATAGACATTTGATAGTAGTTCCGAGTTTCAGGTTCCAAGTTCCAAGTTGAAGCAGTGCTTCTGATTTGGAACTTGGAATCCGGAACTTTAAATCTCCTCTCAGGCTTTTGAACGCAAGAACTCCTGTGCCTCGTTGAGCCATCGCTTTTCGGTTCGATATTTGTAAGCGGGCGCGCTCTTGACGGCTTCGATGCAGGCTTGCATGGAGGCCGCGGCCTCGCGCGTGTGGCCGCGCCCGGCGTGCGCGCGTCCCGTCAGATACAAGCCTTCCGGGTCTGACTGGCGATGATCCGTAAATCGTTCGAGCGCACCGAGCGCATCCTCGAACTGCCCTGCGGCAAGATAGGTCGAGCCTATCTCGCGCCAGATTTCGTGCTGCGCGTGCGTCTGATCGTTCGCCACCACCTGCTCGAAGTGTTTGATCGCATCTGCCGGACGATTCTGCTGGCGCGCGATGCGCCCCAACTGGTAATGCGCGTCCAGTTCTTCCACATCTATCTCGACGGCGCGCTCGAAACGCTTGCGCGCTTCGTCAAGCTCATTGCGCTGTTGATGTATGAGGCCGATATTGTAATGCGCCGAAGCATCCGCAGGGTTGAGCGTCGCGGCTTCAAGGTTCTGTTTGAATGAGAGACGCGCGCGATGCGAGCGCGTGACTTCGCTGAGATAGCCGCGCAAAAAAAAGAAGAGGATTAAGAGCAGGAACGGCGAAGCGAACACCCACGTAAAAATCGGAGACAACACGATCATTGCGATGTAGACGATGATAGTGCTGATAATCATCAACGCGATAGTGCGCAGCCACGACAGGCGATACACGACGCGCACGGCCAGCAGCGTCCACAGCCAGAAGAACGGCAGCATGATTAGCCAGAAGAAGTTTCTAGCGTGCAGATGCGGGTCGCTCAGCTCCGCCAACTGCTCCGGCGATAAACTAAAAAACTCCTGAAGCTGCTTTGCCGTCTCAAGCGAGTTGGCGATGTACGCCGCCAACGTGCCGCTCGCTCCGGCGAGATAGGCCATCGGCAGTGCGAGCAAATGCGCCGCCGCCCACGCGTAAAAAACGGTCGAAGCCAGCGCGGCGTATTCCTGTTGAATGACGAGACTGAAACTGCCGCGACGTTCAAAAAGATTGGCGATGAATAAAGTCACCGGCACGAAGACGAGCGCGATGAAAAGCACAGAGCCGAATGACATGCGGCTCATGCTCAACAAGAGCAGCAGGCTTCTCAAGCCGAACGAGCCGTGACGGTACAGCCATTCTGTAAAAAACAGGTAGCCCGTCTGCACCACAAACGCGATGACCATCGCGGGCACGAGCGGCGCGCGATCACGCGCTTCGCTCACGCCGCGCGCGGGCGAGTAGAACATCAACCACAATGGCCGTAACCAGTCAATCATCATCATCAAAGTGTATGCCAATAGTAAATGGTGAATGGAATCTGCGCTCTCATCCATTCACCATCTCTTCATTCATCAGCCCTTCAAACGCGCACGGCTCATGGCTCCGGCACAGCCGGGATTGCCGGGGTTCCCTCGGGCGCGTTCGTGTTCGTGTTCGGGTCGGACGGCGTAAAGCTGTAATCCGTCTCGTGCGAGATCATGCTCGCATCCGACAGCGGCCAGTAGCGAAACAGCGCCTTGCCGTAAATATATTTTTCCGGGACTAAGCCCCAGATGCGCGAGTCGCTCGAATTATCACGGTTATCGCCCATCACGAAATAGTAATGCTCCTTGACGACGACGGGCGGCTGCGTCTGGTGCGATGAGTTGAGATGCGGGTCAAGATATGGCTCGCTCAGCTCCTGACCGTTGATGAGAATACGACCGTTTCGCACTTCGACGGATTCGCCGGGCAGGCCGATGATGCGTTTGACGTAGCTTTTGTCAGGGTCGTGCGGCGGCCAGAAGACTATCACATCGCCGCGTTCGAGCGAGGGCCAACCGTACTTCTGCAACTCCGGCAGCTTGTAATAGATGAGCTTGTTGACGAAAATCCTCTCGCCGTCATGCAGACGCGGGAGCATCGAAGTGCCTTCGACTTTGACTGGCTGCACAACGAAGACCACGACGAGCGTCGCAAACATTAGCGCAAAAATCAGGTCGCGGAGCAGCAGACGAGCCTCAGCCCACAGGCCGCTGTGCCTCTCCGATTCCGGCCTCTGCACTTCTATATCCTGATCGTCGTCGGCTGTGATTCCGCCAAACAGCGGCGCGCGGTTTTTCTTTCGTCCAAACATAGTTTTTTTCGGGTGATAGGTAATAGGTGATAGGTGATAAGAGAAGACAAAGCCCTTCCTATCACCTATCACCTATTACCTATTACCGCCCTTTGAGGTTAGCGTTCGCCCGTCGGCTTTGTCAACGAGCGAAGCTGTTAATGATTCCTCCTTGACATCATTTGATGCGCGTCTCTATCATCGCCGTGACGGTTGTTATATTTAAGAGACACTGACGGAGGCCGAAGCATCGTGATTAAACTTGACATCGTGAACCGCGTCGCAGAACGCACGGGCGTGCCTAAGATGAAAGCAGAGCAGGCTGTGGACGCTCTCTTTCATTCGATGAAAGAAGCTCTGACGCGCGGCGAGCGGATAGAGCTTCGCGGCTTCGGCGTCTTCGTCGTCAAACCGCGCAAGCGCGGCGTCGGGCGCAACCCGCGCACGGGCGAAGAGGTCGCCATCCCTTCCGGCAAAACCATACGCTTCAAGCCCGGCAAAGAGCTACAGGCGCACGGCTTTGAAATCGAAGACGACGGCGCACATGAAGACGGCGCACACGAAGACGCCCCGCCCTCGCCGGACACAATGTACTAAAGCAGAAGGCAGGAGTCAGAATACAGAAGACAGCATGAAAGGCTGAAACCGCTTTTCTTCCGGCTTCTGACTCCTGACTCCTGACTCCTGTTTTTATGTCTGAATCTATCCGCGCCATTCCGCCATTTGTTGACGCGCCCGTCGAGCGCGTGATTAGTCGTCGTCGTGCGGCGCGTCCGACGGCGCGCGAGTGGGCGCGTCACGCGGGACTGTTTGTGCTGACCTCGTTGACGACGACCATCGCGGGCGTGATACTCATCAACCCGCTGCCTGATATAGATGGACGCAGGCTGGCGGGCGTGCTCGATTACCTGCTCTACGTGCCGGAGCTTTATCTGAAGTTGCTGGGCGCGTATATCCATCTGGCTCTCTCACAGCCGATGGCGCTCGCGCAGGGCTTGAGCTTCGCAGGCTCTCTGCTGGCGATTCTGACGGCGCACGAGTCAGGCCATTACATCGCGTGCAGGCTTTACGGAGTTGATGCTACGCTGCCGTTCTTTATTCCTTCGCCGCCGATGCTCGGGCCGGGCACGTTCGGCGCGTTCATCAAAATCAAATCTCCGATTCCATCGCGCCGCGCTCTCTTTGACATCGGCGTCGCAGGCCCGCTCGCGGGCTTTGTCATCATCTTGCCGGTCGCGCTCATCGGTATCTTGACAGCGCATGCCGCGCCGCCCATCCCGCCGGGCGACTCGATGCAATTTAACGACCCACTGCTGCTGCGTCTGATGGCGAAGGCCGTCGGCGTCAATCTGAGCGCGATCATGGTCAATCCATTTTATCTGGCGGCGTGGATCGGTTTGTTAGTGACGAGCTTGAACCTGCTCCCGGTCGGGCAGCTTGATGGAGGGCATGCTGTTTACGCTGTCTTCGGCGTGCGCGTGCATCGCTGGCTGGGGCGCGCGGCGTTCGCGTTGATGGCGACGCTCGCGGTCTTGGGCTGGGTGTGGCATCACAGTCCGGGCGGGTTTCTTTACACGATCTTGCTGGCAATCATGCTGCGTGTACGCCACCCGCAGCCGCAGGAGACGGAACCTCTCGGACTCGCGCGCGAGGTCGTAGCATTCATCACGCTGCTGGTCTTCGCACTCTCGTTCTGGCCGTTCCCGATAACGTTTAGCTGAGCGGGCTTCTGACTTCTCACTACAGAGTGAAATTAAAGTTGACGACGCCCGATACTTTGACCGCCAGCCCTGACAGCTTCGTGCTTGAGAAACGAGCTTTACGGGCGGCCCTTTCCGATGCATCCCGCAGTAACACCGGGCCTGAGACGGCTCTGGCTGAGATGACCTTGCCATCCTCATCAATGATTACCTCGACTGAGACTGTGCCCTGCACACGCTGAGCTTTAGCCTCCATCGGATAATCAGGTCTCGGAAGACTGATGGCCTTGCCGTTGATGACGCCACCGCGAATAATCCCCTTCTGCCCGCCCGGCGTGGTTGCCGCAGGCAAGACGGTTAATTTGAAGGAGTCGAAAAACCTCTTGAGGAGTAACTGATAAAATTCTGTTAAGTCAGCCGGGTTAGAGCTTGGCTTGCCCTTCTGAAAAGCGACATTGCGCGGGACAGAGAGCGTAACCTGATAGTAACGCGTGCCGCTGATAAAACTTCTTTGCTTGATTATTCTATCACCGTCTTTGAACAACCACGCACGCCCTTCACTATCGCCTATGTTAAAGGCCTTCTCGCTCAAGAGCTTCAAGTCCTTGTTCTTCTCAAGCCGTTGAGTAAGCTCAGCATCGAGTAATGAGCCGCCGGTCTTGGGGTCATCCAACTGCGCCATAATGTCAAAGTATCCGACCGTGTAATCTACGGCTCCGGTGTTCAGATGATAGAAATATTGCGGGAACTTTCCGAAGAAAGGCTGCTCCTGCACTTTCAGCTCGGGCGTCCCCGGCAAAGAGATGCTATAGCCGCCCTCAGGTGTTGAAAATGCTTTCCAGTTACTTTCAACATATTCGATAGCAGCGGGCGGCGGGTCGCCCGACGATCTATCTTCCTGTGCCGGACAGAAAGCGCATAAGCCGGGCAATAACATAAACAGGAGTGCGGCGCGAATACCGAATTTCAAGATGAGGCTCCTTTCGATCTACACTTTTACGCGGCTTCGCCGGCGGACAGCAGGCCTTTGATCTCTCTCACAACTCTCGCCACGTCCTGCTGGTCAGCCATCGCCATCATAAAAAATTTGTAGCCCTGATGGAAACAGAGCACGCCGTTGGCGAAGAGCCAGACGCCGTCGAGAAACGGATTGCCGCCTAAGAGCCATTCTATCGGCGCGCCCGTGATGCGCCCCGGCTGCGCGATCTGCGCCCACATCGCCGCGCCCGCCGCGCAACTGAAAGCTCCCAGGAGAGGCGCGCCGATGTATTTAACAATCTTGCGCTCGAACTCCGCGCGTTCCTGCTCTGCCTTCGTCAACTCGCCGTTGGCAATCAACTGCTCCTGCTTTTTAAGATAGCCGTCAAACTTTTCGCTCGCCTTGCGCAGGCCGTAGACGGGCAGCGCGGAGTGCGTCAGCCAGTGCGGATGCGCGCCGAGCAGCACCGCGTCAATTCCCGGAAACGATGCGCCGAGCCGCACGCCTGTGATGAGCGAGAAGGTGACGAGCGCGGCCTTGCCCGGATTTCCTTTGACCCAGCTTCCGGCTTTGAGCAGGGCTGAAGTAGTGTAAGCCGTCGCGCGTGTGAAATGTGCGCCTGCTTGATAAAATTCGGACGCGCGGTCGTAATAATTTTTCGCGCTGTCGAAAACCTCCCCGGCCTTTTCACCCGCAGTTCCGGCAACCTCACGCGCCACATCTCCGGCCTCACGCGCGCGGCGCGCGGCCTCTTCGGCAACGCGGCGCGCACGCTCTCTCACTTCATACTCTTCATCGAATCGCTCTGCTTCGGCGCGCACACGGTCGGCGCTGTCGCCAAGCGTCTCCGCGCCCTTGCGCGCAGCATCCTGCGCCACTCGCGCTCCCTCTTCGACGCGATCCTTTATCCCGTACTTCTCATCCAGCTCGCGCGCCTTGCGCCGCGCCGCGCGTTGCCACTCGTCAAGCTTATCTTTGTAATCCGGCATCTGTTACCTCACGAAAAACAGAATTCAGGAGACAGGAGACAGAAGTCAGAATGAAAAGGCTGAAACCGCTTTCATTCCGGATTCTGGATTCTGACTCCTGACTTTTAGCTCCTGACAATCATACGCCCATCGGTTGTGAAGAGTTCGATTCCTCACGGTAGCTTGCGCGCTCAACGCGGTTGCGTCCCTGCCGCTTGGCTTCGTACATGGCTGCGTCCGCGACCGCGAGCAGCTCGCGCCCGGTCGTCGCGCACAGGGGAAATTCCGCGACGCCAAAGCTGGCGGTGATACTTCCGGCGGTCGGAATTTTCGTATCCCTGATAGCGCGGCACAAGCGTTCTGCGACCTCTGCGCCCGCTTCAAACTCAGTCTCAGGCAAAATCACGGCGAACTCTTCGCCGCCGATACGCGCCGCCAAATCTATGCCGCGCGTCTCCGCTTGCAGGGTTTTTGAAAGATACTGAATCGCTTCATCACCGGCCTCGTGGCCGTATGTGTCGTTCACATTTTTGAAGCGGTCTATGTCCAGCAGCAGCAGGCAAAATGGTCTGCCGTACCGAAGCGTGCGCGTCACCTCGCGCTCAAGCTGCCGCTCGAAGCGGCGGCGATTGGCAAGCCCAGTCAGGTGATCTGTAAAGGCCGCTTCCTCGCACGTATCCAGATAGCCCTTGAAGTCGAGCAGCGTGCGCGTGCGCGCCAGCAGCAGGTCAAGGTCTGTCGGGTCTGTGATAAAGCCGAGCGCGCCGACCTCTGCTCCGCGCCGTAGGTCTTGCGCATCGCCGCGCGCGGCTGACTGGATGATAATCGGAATGAACTTCGTCTGCGGATTGGCGCGCACGCGTCGCGCCAGCTCGTAGCCGTCCATCTTCGGCATCATCACATCCGTGATAATCAGGTCAGGCGGGTAAGAATCCACCGCCGCCAGCCCTTCTTCGCCGTCGTTTGCAGTGCGGACTTCATAGCCCGCCGTTTGCAGCGCGATCTTGAGGAGCAACTGTTTGTCCGGGTCGTCGTCAACGACCAGCACGTTAAAATTTCCGATCATATTTTCGGGACTCCGCAATGCGCAAGATTATTGTTGCGCACGCTCTGGCTTCATGCTAGAGTGGCGTTCTTCGGTTGTTGTTCGCGCTTTGTTTCGAAGCACATCTCGTCACGACAAATCCGTAACAGTAATTGAAGAGAACACCTCGCGCTCCGGGCGGTTCCTTACCTTTTTCCGTTTACGTTTCAGGCGTTCCGCTTTTTGCCGGTCTCCGTGCCGGGTAATGTTACGGCAAGCCGATGCAAACTTAAAGGTAATTATCAAAACTCTCCTCTTTTATGAAGGACTATTATTCAGATGCTACACAAACGTGCCTGCGACCTCTCGGTTGAAGACCGCGCTACCTTTATCCGACAACTGAACTTCGGCGGCGGACTCCGCGAAGAACTGATTGCAAGATTTGCTGCAAGCTCAACAGCCGTTGACTTTCGCCGCCGACGCTTTATCTACCGGCAGGGTGATGCGGCAGACTCGCTCTATATCATCGTGCGCGGTCGCGTCAAGCTTTGTCGAGTTGAAGCGGGGACTGCGCGCGAAGCCGTGATAGATATTCTGGCAGCTGGCTCAATCTTCGGGGAATCGGCGCTGTATGCGGCAGGCTCGCGCGAATACTGTGCGATAGCTTATGAGAACTCGCGTCTGCTGCGCATTCCGGCGCAGGAATTTCAAGGGGGAATGGCCGAACACCGTGAGCTTTATGATTACACCTTCCGCCTCATCGGTCAACGGCTCTCAAGCGCGGAGCGTCGCGTCGCGGACTTTGCGCTCGACGCGATTCCGGCGCGGCTCGAAAAATTACTGCTCGAATATTCCAAGCGTTACGGCGTCTCGAAAACCGGCGGCGTCTTGATAGACCTGCCGCTCCCGCACCGCGAGATAGCCTCGATTGTCGGCTCGACCAGAGAGAGCGTGACCGTCCGCTTGAATGTCATGCGCCGCGAGGGTACGATAGATTTCGTTGATCGAAAGATTTTAATCAAGCGTCCCGAACTGCTCTCGGCAGCATGAATTTTAAGTTAAAAGTAAAAAGGTAAAAGGCAAAAGTGAGGAAGCATTCAAAGCCCTCTTCACTTTTGCCTTTATCTTTTTCTTAACTTTTTGCCCTTTACCTTTTTACTTATGAACTGTCCTATCTGCGGAAAGCCAACCACGTGGCAAGACAACCCGAATCGCCCTTTCTGCTCCGAACGCTGCAAGCTCATAGATTTCGGCAAATGGGCTGATGAAGAATATCGCGTGCCGACGCCGGGCGATCACTCGACGGAATTTCTTGAGCCGGATGAAGCGCGACCCGATGATGAAAAATAGGTTTTAGACCTAATATCTGTTTTAGCCCCGCGTCGTGTAGAATGTCGTTGCAGTCATTCAAATAGCCGACGGAGCTTTCGCATGTTGAACTCAGCCCTTCTCAAATCTCTACGGACGAGATACGCACTCTCTCTTCTATTAAGCTGCGCCTTCCTGTTGACGGCGAGCGGGTGCGGCAGCCCGCCGTCAAACGCATCTCAGACTCAAACGTCGGAAACAACTACGCAGGGCGGCACGCCGCGCACGAATCTGCCGATGCCGCCCGCGAATGCTCAGGCGCGTAATGCGAGCGGCAGCAGTCAGTACGGCTGGACGCAGCTCGACAATCGCCGCATGCAGCTCTCGGATTACACAGGCCAGGTCGTCGTGCTGGATTTCTGGGCGACCTATTGCCCGCCGTGTTTAATGGAGACGCCGCATCTGGTCGAATTGCAAAAACGCTATGGCACGCAGGGATTGAAGGTTATCGGCCTCAACGTCGGCGGCCCGGATGACCGCCCGAAAGTCGCTGCGTATGTCGAACAGTTTAAGGTTCAATACACGCTCGGCTATCCAGACCCCGCGACGATTGAACTCTATCTGGGCAACGACGACAATATTCCGCAAACCCTCGTCTTTGACCGCACAGGCAAACTCGTCAAACACTTCGTCGGCTTCGATGCTCAAGTCTCAGCAGAGCTTGACCGCATAGTTCAAACCGCAGTGACAGGTGATAAGTGACAAAAGAGCAGATGTCAGATGTTAGTCAAAGCAGTTACCGGCATCTAGCATCTAACATCTGACATCTGTCTTCGCTTATCACTCATCACTTATCACCCATCGCTGATTCATATGCCCCGTGATATTCCCGTCGGTAATGGTTCGCTGCTCGTCACGTTTGACGAGTTGTACCGGATACGCGACATCTATTTCCCGCACGTCGGCAAAGAGAATCATTCCGAAGGCCACCCGTTCCGCTTCGGCGTCTGGGTCGAAGGCGCGTTCTCGTGGGTTAGCGACGAAGGCTGGCGGCGCGAGCTGCGATACGTGCCGGAAACGCTCGTTACGGATGTGCGTCTGACGCATCAGAGGCTGGGTCTTGAGATAATCTCGCACGATGCGGTAGACGTGCATTCAAATGTTTTCCTGCGCCGACTCGTCATCAGAAACTTAGCCGCCATGCGGCGCGAGATACGACTCTTCTTTCATCAGGATTTTTATATCTCCGAATCGAAAGTTGGTGACACGGCTTATTACGACCCGGAGACCTTCGCGCTCGTGCATTACAAGGGCGCGCGTTATTTTCTCGTCAACACGGATGCATTGATTGAGACTTTCGCGACGGGGCGCAAAGATTTTCAGGGAGCGGAAGGCACATGGCGGGATGCGGAGGACGGAGTTCTGGCGGAGCACGCGATCACGGAAGGCTCTGTGGACTCGACCATCGGGCGCACGCTCTTGATTGAAGCGGGCGCAGAGGCGGAGATGTTCTACTGGATCGCCGCCGGAACTTCTTATCATCAAGTAGCGAGTTTGGATCAGATGATTCGCAAGTCTCACCCGCGCGAGCTGATCCGCCGCACGAGCGATTACTGGCGCGCGTGGGTCAACAAAAACGAGATAGACTTCGGCAACTTAGGCTCGGATGTGATCGCGCTCTTCAAACGCTCTTTGCTCATCGTGCGAACGCAGATAGATGAGGGCGGCGCGATTATCGCCGCCAACGATTCGGACGTGACCTTGCGCGCGTCGGATCATTACAGCTACCTGTGGCCGCGCGACGGCGCGCTCGTCGCTTACGCCTTAGACCTCGCGGGCTATTCCAACATCACGCGCTCTTTCTTCGACCTGTGCGGGCGCATCATCACGGATGAAGGATATTTTTTGCAGAAGTACAACCCGGACGGCACGCTCGCATCCGGCTGGCACGCGTGGTGGGAGCCGCAGACAAAGCAGAAGCTCGTGCCGATTCAAGAAGATGAGACTGCGCTCGTCGTGTGGGCTTTGTGGAATCACTACGACGAGTTTCGAGACATAGAGTTCGCGCGAGAGCTTTATCATTCGTTGGTCACGCGCGCGGCGGATTTTATGGAGAGCTTTCGTGACCCGCAGACGGGATTGCCGCAGCCCTCCTGGAACCTTTGGGAAGACAGGCGCGCTATACATACTTTTACCTGCGCGGCAGTCGTCGGAGGACTTCGCGCCGCCGCGAAATTCGCAAAGCTTTTCGGCGACACGAATCGCGCGAAGAATTATGAGCAGGCGGCGACTGAAGTATGCGAAGCGATGCGCGGGCTGCTCTATCGTGAAGAGCTTGGGAGATTCGCCCGCTCAATCCAGCCGCGTGCGGATGGCGAGTTCGAGATTGACGCGACGGTTGACGCTTCCCTCTTCGGCCTCTTCTATTTCAAAGCCTTCGAGCCGGAGGACCCGCTCGTGCGCGCGACGATGCGCGCGGTCGAAGATCGTTTGTGGGCTAAGACCGGCATCGGCGGCCTGGCACGTTATGAGGGCGACGGGTACATGCGCGTGACAAGCGATGAGAGCAAGGCTCCGGGTAATCCGTGGTTTATCTGCACGCTCTGGCTGGCGGAATATCGCATCGCTGCTGCCGTTACGCTCGAAGAGCTTGAGCGTTCGGCAGAGCTTCTGGAATGGACAGTCAAGCACGCTTTGCCTTCGGGCGTGCTCGCGGAACAGGTTGACCCGCTTTCCGGCGCGCCGCTCTCCGTCTCGCCGCTCACGTGGTCGCACGCGACAGTCGTCTCGACCATCATGGCCTACCTGCGCAAGCTCGAAGCCCTGCTCGCTTGCCACGCCTGTCACCGCCCGCTCTTTCGTTATGACCGCCGCGCGCGTAGAGTTTACATGTGAATAAGGGTTAGAATGAATTTAATTTTGGACTTTGTGCTTTGTGCTCTGGTCTTTGCACGCGACTCAATCTTGAGTGATGAAGCTCAAACTGAATAAAACATCAAAGACCCAGTACCAAAGCACAAAGTCCAAAGACCGTTCTTATTAGTTTTGAAAGATCATAAAGGGTTTGTGTAATGAGGAGAGCTAAGATTCTTGCGACGCTGGGGCCAGCCTCGCGCGAGCCGGTCATCATCGAGGCGTTACTGGCCGCGGGCATCAACGGCGTGCGTATCAACATGTCGCACGGGACGCAGGACGAGCACGCGGAAACTATTCGCCGCGCGCGTGCTGCGGCAGAGACGATGAAGCGCTCGCTCGCCGTGCTGGTTGACCTTTCGGGGCCGAAGATTAGAACGGGCGTCCTCAAGGGCGGGCAGCCGGTGCCGCTTGAGCAGAACGCGCTCTTTACCATCACGACGCGTTCCGTCGCGGGAGATGCACACGAGGTCTCGACCAACTACGCGGGGATGGCGCGTGATGTGCAGCCGGGGGCGCGGCTCTTGCTTGACGACGGCGCGATTGAGCTTCATGCAGAGCGCACGACTGAGACGGATGTCATCTGCCGCGTCATCAACGGCGGACTCTTGGGCGAGCGCAAAGGCATCAACCTGCCGGGCATCAAGCTCCCGATTCCTTCTTTAACGGACAAAGACCGGCGCGATCTGCAATGGGCTGTGCGCCAGAACGCAGACTACATCGCGCTCTCGTTCGTGCGACAGGCGGAAGATTGCGTCGAAGCTAAAAATTTGATTCAAAGCGCGGGCGGACGCCAGCCCCTCGTCGCCAAAATCGAGAAGGCCGAAGCGATTGACAGGCTCGATGAGATTATCGCAGCGACCGACGGCGTGATGGTCGCGCGCGGCGACCTCGGCGTCGAGACGAGCGTGGAGCTTGTGCCCGTCTATCAAAAACGGATCATCGAAAAAGCTAACATCGCCGGAAAGTTTGTCATCACCGCGACGCAGATGCTGCAATCCATGATTGACAACCCGCGCCCGACCCGCGCAGAAGCTTCGGATGTAGCGAATGCTGTCTGGGACGGCTCGGACGCGGTGATGCTGTCGGCAGAGACCGCGACCGGAAAGTATCCTATCCCGACTGTGGCGACGATGGCTCGCATTATAGAGTCGGCTGAGAGCGGAAGCCCGCAGAGCATGCGTGATGCCTTGAGCCGCTGGGTCGGCAAGCAGTCCGGGCGCGTCAGCATCGCGCTCTGCGAAGCCGCGGCCTTCGCCGCTGAAGAGATGAGCGCGAAGACCATCGCCGTCTTTACCGAATCCGGCCTCATGGCGCGCAGGCTCTCCGCTCTCAGGCCGCCGCAACGCATCATCGCCCTCACGCACACCAGAGAGGTAATGAATGAATTGTCGCTCATCTGGGGCGTGCAACCGTTGCTCAACCCGATGAGCGAGACGACGGAAGACCTGCTCCACACGGGCGAGCGCACCCTATCGGAAGCCGGAATGGTGCAACAGGGCGAGACCCTCGTGATTATGGCAGGCCGCTTGTCCGGCCTCGGCTTGTCCAGCACCGTCACGCTCTACACTATCGGCGAGGAGTTGAGCGCGAGGATTTAAATAACAGCATAAATATGCTATCTCTCTGTCTCAAACGTGATAGGTTTTCAGCTTATGGTAGTGGGTCAGTCTCAAAAGAGGAGAAGAAAAAGACTGTTTCCCGCAAAGGCGCTGGTGACGCCAAGAAAGCAGCAAAGATAATGAATCACTCATCACCTTTGCGCCTTTGCGGGAAATTCTTTTCTGATGATGGAGATACATCAGATTTCAAACTGACCCACTACCCAGCTTATTCATATCTTGACAATAAACAGAGGGGCATATAATCTCAGCCCGGTTTATTCAGGACATTTCTCAGTCAAGTCAGATACCCCCGCCAAAGGCGGTGGCTTGGTGAATGTGACCGCCTCAAAGG
>CAXTPS010000035.1:0-48954 GCA_964246305.1 uncultured Pyrinomonadaceae bacterium | reverse complement strand
GGATGGGGCTTGGGTTTGTGGGGCAGGGCTTGGTGAATGAGATCATCGGACGCTCGACCATCGCGCCGCGTATCTTCGGCTCGGCTGCGCCGGATGCGGGCAACGTCGAACTGCTTCACCTGTCAGCCACGCCCGCGCAGAAAGAGAAATATCTGAAACCGCTCGCGGCTGGCAACGTGCGCTCGTGCTTTGCCATGACCGAGCCTGAAGTCTCAGGCGCAGACCCGACCGGCCTTCGCACGCGCGCCGTCAGAGAGGGCGATGAGTGGGTCATCAACGGTCACAAGTGGTTTACTTCGGGCGCGCTCGGCTCGGAGTTCGCAATCGTCATGGCCGTCACAGACCCCGCAGCCGCACAGCACAAACGCGCGAGCATGATTCTCGTCCCGACCGAAACGCGCGGCTTTAATATCATTCGCAACGTGCCGGTGATGGGTTCGGGCAGCGTCGGCGGACACTGTGAAGTTAAGTTTGAAGACTGCCGCGTGCCTCTTGAAAATCTGCTGGGCGAAGAGGGCAAAGGGTTCGAGCTGGCGCAGGCGCGTCTGGGGCCGGGCAGGATTCAACACTGCATGCGCTGGCTCGGAGCGGCTCAGCGCAGTTTCGAGATGATGTGCAGGTACGCGCTCAAGCGAGAATCCTTTGGCGAACCGCTCGCGCACAGACAGACCGTGCAGAACTGGATCGCGGATTCTGCCGCTGAGATAAATGCAGCACGCTTGATGACTCTCAACGCCGCATGGAAGATGGACACAGGCGAGGACGCACGCGTCGAAATCTCCCTCATTAAATTTTACGGCGCGCGTGTCCTGCATGACGTGGTTGACAGAGCGATTCAAGTGCATGGCGCGCTCGGCTATTCCAAAGACACTCCGCTCGAATCTTTCTACAGGGACGCACGCGCCGCACGCATCTATGACGGCCCCGACGAAGTTCATCGCATGGTCGTCGCGCGGCGCATTCTTAGACAATTTAAAGATGCGGGGTGAATAAAAATAAAAAGACAGGTTCACGCAAAGGCGCAAAGTAGGACACGAAAAAATCATTCAAGCAGGTAAACGCTTAACAACTTTGCCCCTTCTTCTTTGCGCCTTTGCGTGAGAATGTTTTTCTTCCGTAGCTTATGAACGACGAAACATCCCCCGTCAGACCGCATGAAGAATTGGACTTGGCTGCGCTCGGCGCGTACCTCTGCGCGCAGCTCTCAGCAGGCGCAGAAGTCGAAGTCGAACAGTTTCCCGGCGGTCACTCTAATCTCACTTACCTGATTCATTTCGGCGGACGTGAGTTCGTTTTACGCAGACCTCCGGTGGGGCCTGTCGCGCCGACCGCGCATAACATGCCGCGCGAGTACAGATTGTTGAGCGCAGTCTATCCGTCTTTTCCGCTCGCCCCCGAACCCGTCCTGCTTTGCGAAGACGCTTCCATCATCGGCGCGCCGTTTTACTTGATGGAGCGTAGGCGCGGCCTCGTCGTGAGGCATCGCATTCCGCCGGAGATAGGCGAAGACTTGAATCTTCGCAGGCGCGTTAGCGAGGCTGTGGTGGACACGCTCGTATTGCTGCACGACGTTGACATACACGCAAACGGCATCGTTCAACTGGGCAAGCCGTCGGGCTTCGTGGCGCGACAGGTACACGGCTGGGCTGAACGCTGGCAGCGCGCTAAGACCAGCGAGTCTGCCGAGATGGAAGAGGTTATACGCTGGCTCGTGAAAAGGATTCCTTCTGAAAGTGATGAAGCGTCGGCTGTCGCCACGCTCGTGCATAATGATTACAAGCTGGACAATGTGATGCTTGATGCAGCGAATCCAGCGCGCGTCGTGGCCGTGCTCGATTGGGAGATGTGTACTGTGGGCGACCCGCTGATTGATCTGGGGCTGTTCCTCTGCTACTGGACATTCAAGGACGATGAGGGAGAGGCGCAATCGCTGGCCGCCGTGACTGACAGTCCGGGATGGATGACGCGCGAAGAGATTATCGAGCGGTACGCGTCGAAGACCGGGCGTGATGTCTCGCGCATCAGATTTTACGAGACCTTCGCGCTCTTCAAAGTAGCGATTATCCTGCAACAGATATTCTACCGCTTCGCGTGCGGGCAGACCTCTGACGAGCGATTCAGAAACTTTGATCGCCGCGTCCTCTCACTGGCACATGCCGCACGGGAGAAAATGCAAAATTAAAAATGTAAAATGCAAAGTGAAGGCAGAAGCCAAAATTTATTAAAACGCTTTTGTCCTCAATTTTGCATTTTACATTTTTGATTTTGCATTCCTCTCTGAATTTGATGAGCCAACGATTGCGCCTGACAACCCTCAGATACGATTCGCTGACTTCGACCAATACGGAGGCAGCGCGGCAGGCCATGCGCGGCGCGGCTGAAGGACTTTGTGTCGTCGCTCTTGAGCAGACGGCGGGGCGCGGGAGGCAGCAGCGCGTGTGGGTTTCGCCAAAAGGCGCGGGGCTTTACTTCAGCATAGTGTTGCGGCCTCGATTGGAGATGCGCGCGTGGCCTCTGATAACTCTGATGTCTGCGCTCGCGGTGGCGGATGCGCTCGTCGATGCCTGCCGGCTCGAAACAGATATCAAGTGGCCGAATGACATTCTGGCGGGCGGGCGTAAAGTGTGCGGCATTCTGGCTGAGACTGTGGAGACGGACGCGGGGCGCGCAGTCATCCTCGGCATCGGCATCAACTTGAAGCCGAGCGCGCTGCCCGAAGAGTTGAGGGACGTTGCGACATCCGTCGAAGAAGCTACCGAAAGCGCGATTGATGTTGAAGAGCTGTTGCGCTCGCTAGTGCTTTCAATATCGCGCCGTTACGATGCTTTGCATCAAGCTGCGGGCGCAGATGAGTTGTTGAAAGAGTGGACGAAGCGTTCGAGTTATGCGGAAGGAATGCGTGTTCGCGTGGCTCTTGAGGATGAAACGCTCGAAGGCGTCACGCGCGGGCTTGCGAGCGACGGCGCTTTGCGTGTAGAAACTGACGCGGGCAAAATCAGGCTCGTGCGCGCCGGAGATGTCACGGCAGTTCGGCTTCTGAAAGAATTCAAACAGGGATAGACAGGATAAAAGGAATTTGAGATTTGAGATTTCAGTTTTGAGATTTGAGATTTCAAATTTCAGATTCGTTGTTATAAGTTTCAAACTTTGATGAGTTCAAAAGCCAAGCGCATCGTGCTGACGACCTTCGGTTCGTTCGGCGACCTACATCCTTACATGGCTCTCGCGCTTGAGCTGAAGTCGCGCGGCCATGAGGCTTTGATCGCGACGAGCGAGATTTATCGTGAGAAGATAGAATCTGCTGGAATCGAGTTTCATGCGGTGCGCCCGGACATCAGCGGGCCTGACGATCCCGAAACAGAAGAGATTTTGAGAAAGATCATGGAGCCGCAAACCGGCGGCGAGTTTCTTTTCAAGGAAATTATTCTGCCGTACCTGCGCGACTCTTACGATGATTTGATGGTTGCCGTGCGCGGGTCAGACCTCCTGGTCACGCACGTCATCACTTTTGCCGGGCCGCTCGTCGCACAGAAGACAGGCATCCAATGGGTCTCGACAGTGCTTGCTCCGGTCTCCGTGTGGTCTGCGCATGACCCGTTTGTGCCGCCGAACATGATCTGGCTTGCTCCGCTCTTGCGCGCGGCTGGCGTGACAGTCAATCGCGGGTTTTTGAGTCTCGTCAGAAAGTGGACGGACTCTTGGATGGAGCCTGTCTATCGTCTACGCAAGGAGCTTGGCCTGCCGCGCGGCGAGCATCCTATCTTTGAGGGACAACACTCGCCCGCGCGCGTGCTCGCGTTGTTCTCAGAAGTTATCGCAGAGAAGCAGCCGGATTGGCCCGCGCAAACTGTCGTCACGGGTTTTCCTTTTTACGATAAGAAGGACGAGACGCCGATTGCTCCTGAGCTGCTGAAATTTCTTGACGAAGGTTCCGCGCCGATAGTCTTTACGCTCGGCTCTTCGGCGGTCTTTATCGCGGATGATTTTTTTCGTGAGAGCATCGCCGCCGCTGCACGATTGGGACAGCGCGCAGTGCTCTTGATAGGCGATGCGCGCAACATGCCGAAAGAACCTTTGCCCGAAGGCATCGTCGCATTCGATTATGCGCCTTACGGCGAACTGCTGCCGCGCGCCAGCGTGATAGTGCATCAGGGCGGCATCGGCACGACGGCTCAGAGCTTACGCGCAGGACGCCCGATGCTCGTCATCCCGTATAATCACGACCAGCCGGACAACGCCGCACGCATCGCGCGTCTAGGCGTCGGGCGTACGGTCTCGCGCAAAAGCTACAGGGGCGCACGCGCTGTTCGGGAATTAAAGGAGCTGTTGGACAATCCGGGCTATGCACAACGCGCCGCACAGGTCGCAGCAAAAGTTCGCAGCGAAAACGGGGCGCGTGCGGCGGCTGATGAGATGGAAAGATTTTGGACTTAGGTCTTTGTCCTTTGCCCTTTGTTCTTTGCCTGTTTAACTCATCTTGAGCTTTAGAGCTTCAAGGTTGAGTCGCGTGCAAAGACCAAAGGACAAAGAACGGTTTAAAAATTATGCTTCTAGTAATTGATGTCGGCAATACGAACACTTCGCTCGGCGTGTACGAGGGCGAGCGGCTGGTGAATCACTGGCGTTTGACGAGCGCGCGGGCGCGGACGACGGATGAGTACGGCGTGCATGCGCGGAATCTTTTCTCGCTCGCGGGGATTGATTTTAAGGTCATCACGGGAGTCGCCATCGCTTCGGTCGTGCCGCCGCTGAATTTCGCTTTGAAGCGTATGGCGGAAGTCTATTTCAATCGCACGCCGCTCTTCATAGACCACACGATTGAGACGGGCGTGAAGATTCTTTACGACCCGCCGTCGGACGTGGGCGCGGATAGAATAGTTGACGCGGTGGCTGCGATTCACAAGTACGGCGCGCCGTGCATCATCGTGGATTTCGGGACGGCGACGACGTTCGACGCGATTAACGAGCGCGGCGAATACCTCGGCGGAGTCATCACGCCCGGCATCAACATCTCCGCCGACGCGCTCTTTGAACGCGCCGCGCGACTCCCGCGCGTCGAGATCAAACGTCCCGCGACGGTCATCGGAACTTCGACGGTCGGCTCTATGCAATCGGGCTTGTATTACGGTTACGCAGGACTCGTTGACGGCATCCTGAAACGCATGCTCGCAGAGCTTGGCGGACAACCGCACGTCATCGCCACGGGCGGCCTCGCGCGGCTCATCGCCACCGGCTCGGAGCTGATTCAAACGGTTGACGACACGCTGACGCTCGAAGGTATGCGGATAATTTATCAACGACAAAGGGAGACAGAAGACAGAATACAGGAGACAGAATAAAATCGGTTAGAGCTTTTTCCTTCCAGAATCGGTTAGAGCTTTTTCCTTCTGTCTCCTGTATTCTGTCTCCTGTATTCTGTCTTGAATTACTTTAACTACTTCACCGAAATCGAAGACACCTTTATCCGCCGTCGCGGCAAGCATCTGTTACTCAGCCCGCTCGACTGGGCTTTGATCGAGGGCTGGAAAGAGATGGGCGTGCCGTTGCATGTGGCGTTGCGCGGCATCGAGCACGCCTTCGACTCTTTTGAAGCGAAGCCGCGACGGCGCAGCGTCAAGACACTGATGTATTGTCAGGAAGAGGTCGAAGCGCAGTATGCCGAATGGCTCGAATCGCAAACAGGAGCCGGGACGGAAGCAGAGAATGGCGATCATGCGGACGCGCAGGCCGCTGCGCCAGATACGCGACTGCCGTTTCCGCGCGCTGTGATTCAAACGCATCTGACTCGCGTGAGCGATGAACTCGCACAGCTTTGCGCGTTGAGAAAAAGGGTCAAAACAGACGGTTTTTGTGATACCCTCACGCGCGCGGTCGCGCGCCTGCATGACCTGACCGTAGATTTTGAAAAGGCCGCGCGCCCGAACGCAGAAACATTAGAAGAATCGCTGACGAGCCTTGAAAAGATGCTTGATGAAGCTCTCGTCGCCGGTCTCTCGGCAAAAGAACTTGCTTCCGCGCGCTCTGAAATTGAAGCTCAACTGAGTTCATATCGCAGCCGCATGGAGGCCGCTACCTATCGGCAGACTTTTGATAATCTCCTACTGAAACGCCTGCGCGAGCAGAAAGATATTCCGCGTCTCAGTCTGTTTTATCTCTAAACTTGCGCACGCAAGGAAAGGATTCCCCATGGCACAAATGACAATCACGCGCGTCGGCGTCTTCTCCGTCGCCAAAATGGAAGCATGTATCTGTGCGGTCATAGGTCTGATCATCGGCGTCATCTACGGATTGATTTTTATGGTCTTCGGCGCGGCGATGATGTCCAGCAGCTCTGGAGCGGGCGGGGGCAGCATCGTCGCCGGCCTGTTCATGATGATAGGTATTCCTATCTTTTACTCCATCATCGGTTTCATAGGAGGAGCCATCGTCGGGCTTGTTTATAACGCGGCGGCGGGAATCGCGGGCGGCATCGAGCTTGAACTCGAAAGCAACGAGCCGCCTTCCTACAGCGCGCCTCCGCCTCCGCCTCAGCAATGGGGACAGAACCCGCCTCCGTATCAGTCAGGACAGGGGTATTGATAAGAATTGCGGAATGCGGAATGCGGATTTCGGATTGAAAAGCAAGAGCATTTATCGAAGCTTGTCTTTCTTAAATCCGTTAATCCGCATTCCGCAATTCTTTTTGAATTTTCATGAAGAAGCGGAAGCGTTGGCGTGAAGAGTCCGGGACGGGGCGGAAGCAGGCGAGCGCGCCTCTCGAAGTTTTGATCGAGCGGATTCTGCCGGGCGGCGCGGGGGTGGCGTATGCGAACGGGCAGACGATTCTCGTCGGACTGGCTGCGCCGGGCGACCGCCTCCGCGTCAGAGTCGAACGCAGGAGCGGCTCTGTCGCCTTCGCTTCAATCTTAGAAATCATAGAGCCGTCGCCAGTTCGCGTTGAGCCGCCGTGCCCTTATTTCGGTCGGTGCGGCGGCTGCGATTTTCAGCAGCTCGCTTACGAAGCGCAACTCGCAGCCAAAGTCGAGATCATACGCGACTGCCTGCGCCGCATCGCTCGATTCGATTTCCACGGCAACATTCCGATTACTCCTTCACACACCGCGTGGCAATATCGCTCGCGCGCACAGTGGCAATACGACGCACGCAAAAATCGTCTCGGCTATTTCGAGCGTGGCTCGCACACAGTCTGCGATGTGGCGGAATGTCCGGTCATCGTGCCCGCCTTGCAGCAGCAGCTTGAAACCCTCAGAGCGCATATGCACGAAGGAACTTTGCCGCCTCAAGCTACGGAGTTTCAAGCCGTCGCGGGCGATGAGGGCGCGTCCCTCTTTCCGCCTGTTGATGAAGCAGCGACGCGCGAAGTGAGCCGCAATATCAGAGGCCGTGATTATCTCTTCAGCGCGGATGGTTTCTTTCAGATCAATCACGAACTCCTGCCCGCGCTGGTTGATGCAGCCGTCGGCGACGCGCACGGCGAGACCGCGCTTGACCTCTACTGCGGTGCGGGGCTTTTTACGCTCCCGCTCTCAAGCAGCTTCACGCGTGTCTTCGGCGTCGAAGCGCATGCGGGGGCCGTAGCCTACGCGCGCCGCAATCTGTCACACGCGAATACGACCAATGTCATCATCGAACGCTCTACGGTCGGAGAGTGGCTGCGTGAGTACAAAGACGCGCTCGCTCAAGTAGATTTCCTCCTCCTCGACCCGCCGCGCGCGGGCGCAGAGGACGGCGTCGTCGAAGCAATGCTGGCGCTGCGCCCGCGACACATATCCTATGTCTCATGCGACCCGGCCACGCTCGCACGCGACCTGCGCGGCCTGATGGCCGGCGGCTATAATCTTGTCTCCATCGCTGCGTTCGACATGTTCCCACAGACTCATCACGTCGAAACCGTCGTGCAACTCAGTTCAATAAATCTCTGAAAAACAGAAGACGTGGCGAATACAAGGAAGCCACTGTGAAAAATCCACGTCCTCTGGCGTCGCTTCAATCAGAGCTTGTCGATCATGTTCGCAAATTTCTTTGTCACCAGATCAAACCCCGTCGCATTGGGGTGCATTTCATTGGCCCAGTGCTGCTTGTACGTGCCATCGTGCTTCAACGTGCCGCGCAGATCAAGGTAGTGCACGTGCGCAAACTCCGGGAGCGCGCTGACGGCTGCGAGCATCGCGTTGAAGCGATTGATGAGTTGCACGATCACCAAAGTGTTCTTCGCCAGATCGTCGTGTCCCTTTCTCTGGAAACCGGGCTTCAACCAAGGCCCCGGCAATTTCCACCAGCCTCCCAGAAACCCTCGACCATCGGGGACAGGGTAGTCGTAGCCATGTGTGACGATGGGAATCGACCGGCCAAGATAGGATTTGGCGATGGCGGTGAGGCCGCTGAGAATGCTCACATACGCTTCCTTCAAGCGTACGTCGATTACGCCGCGAACGATATCCTCGTTTAAGGGGGGCAGCGTTGATGTTGCGTGGTTGAGGAGAATTGCGAACTCATCGCCGGCGATGTCGTTTCCGCCGCCCGACAACAGAATGGCGCGTGGTACTTTGGCATCGCGGAGCAATTTCTCCAGACGGCGCGCGAACTCCTCGAATTGACCTTTGGAATGCGCCATGTCTTCAACACAGTCACCCTTGTGCGCCACGGACTCCACGTCGAAGAGGTGATCGTCTTCGAGAAGACGAAGCACGTCCTGCATCGGATAGTCGAACCACGAATCACCTTCGGCTATCAGCACTCCAACAGATTTTCTCGCGCCAAACAAGGCTCGTGCTTTCGCCGGAAGCTGCGGGGGCGCGCCGAGTCCGCGTCGGCGCGCAGGCAGCTTCTTCTCAATCGCGGCTCGCTTGCGACGCTGTTTCGCGCGGAAGGCGATCACTTCTTCCGCATCGCTTCGCCCACCGGCCATAGCCGCGCGAAGGTTAACCTCCGTTTGCTTCATACCACGCTTCGATGGAGCCTTCTTTTTCGTTGTCAAGTTTCCTCCTTATGTCATCGTTCTCAAGGGAACGTCCTCAGCAATGCTTCGAGCGCACCAGGTTTCGCGCTCAACCTAAGCTTCAGTTTTTTGCGGCGCACCGCTCATCTACGGTGAGCTTGTCAAGCGGCAGACTCTTCGGTCGACAGATGATTATTGACATGGTGATCTGAGAAGTGCGGTTCTACTCAAGCAGCACGCCACCGAATACTTGGGGCAGCAAATTCAGACGGTCGCGAGGGAGCGCCAGTGTATCTGATTTCCATGTATTTCACCAGAATCACGACCGAAAGAAACACTCTCGCTTTCCTCTCCAAAATGGTCGCATCCGCTCTTCTACATCCCAAACCTATTGCCTCCGCTTTTATATATTCGCAAGCACTTCTATGTGAATCGACTGTCTTTAGCCTCTCCGGTCGCAGCGACTTCCGTATTTAGCAAAATCCCTGGACGCAGAAGTTGATTCAAGGAGATGAAAACGGATGCGGCGAGTCGTCGGGTTTAGCATTGTGACTCTTGTGAATTCAAGGGCGGTGGTTTATTCTGGCGCGGAAATGGAAACTCTTGCGGGGATGCTCAGCCTCGCCGAGCTGCTTTGAAGGCAGTCGTTGCTTTAATCAATTACACGCAGCTCGATTGACACAAGCCAAAGGTCTTTAATCATGCCTGCTGCTCACGCGGGTCGCCCTTAATTTTCTGCTCGGCCCGCTTGATAATTCAGGAACCAAAAACAGCTCGAACAGTTCGCGCCTGAGAGCGCGTCACACGCAGGGTTTCAGTCTCACGGGCTAAGCTCTATCTCTCTTAAGGAAATCAAATGGCGATGAATGAGGACTAATCATCTTTGCGAAAGGAAGTGAGTGTATGGCAGACGAAGACAACCAGTGGTGTTTCGCATGGCCTGTTGCCAGAGTGGGCGGCGAGGGCGAGGACAGAGCGGCTCTGGTGAAAGGCTCAAAGTGGAATGCGGGTGATGTCATCACCGTTTCATTCCTGGATGGCGATTCCGGCGTTCAGAAGAAGGTAGCAGAGGTCGCTAAAACATGGACTGCGTCGGCGGGCGGCCCCGCAAGGCTCACTCTGGATTTTCGGAAAAATACGAAGACGAAGACTTTGATCCGCATCTCTTTCCAAAATCCGGGGTCGTGGTCTGTCATCGGAACGACCTGTAAGCAGGTGACTGATCCGCTTGAGCCGACGATGAATTTCGGCTGGTTGACGCCGGACTCAACGGATGCGCAAATTCACCGCGTCGTGCTGCACGAGTTCGGTCACGCGTTCGGCCTGATTCACGAACACCAGAATCCCGGCAGCGTCATCAAGTGGAATAAGCCGAACGTCTATGCCGACCTACAGAAGCCGCCCAATAGCTGGAGCAAGGAGGACATCGACCACAACATGTTCGAACCCTACGCCAAAGCGGAAACGAACTTTACCAAAGTTGACCCGCTGTCTATCATGATGTATCCGATTCCGAAGCGTTGGACGCTCGACGGTTTCCACGCCGAGTTGAACGCTGAACTCTCAACATCGGACAAGAAATTTATGCATCAACAGTACCCATGATAGTCTAAGCAGAAAGGGTGAAGGAGATAGGGTGTAGGGTGTAGAAAAGGCAAATTTGTCTTTTACTACACCTTACACCCTACACCCTCGTTCTTTGCGCCTTTGCGCGAGATGTCTTGTGGTCTCTGAGTTTGTTATCTGAAATTGAACGGCTACCCAAATTGGAGAGACCTGTATGGCTAAAGATGACTGGGCTATCGTAGTCGGAATCGGGTCATATCCGGGTTTGACTAATCTTGACGGGCCGGAAAACGACGCCAGAGCTTTTTACGAATGGGTGACTTCGCCCGGTGGCGGCGATGTCCCGAAGGAGCAGGTCGCACGTATTCTCTCTTCGGACTTCGTCCCGGCCAGCTCGCCCAGCAAGGCCGAGCCGACGGCTGCCAGAGTTCAGCAGGCGTTTGACGATTTACAGGATATTGCAGACAGCAACCAGAAGGATGGGAACGGCCTGCGCGTTGGACGCAGACTTTACATCTATCTCTCCGGGCATGGATGCGCGCCGGGCTTTAAGGACGCAGCGCTTTTAACTGCCAACGCCACGCCGACGCGGGCCGGTTATCATATTCTCGGGAAGTTATACGCGGATTGGTTTCTGCGCTCCAATTTCTTCGACGAAGCTATCCTCTTTATGGACTGCTGCCGCGAAAACTACCCGCAGACGCCGCCGAATATTCCCCCATATGTAAGTATGACGGGCGTGGAGGCTATGGACAAAGCCAAATCTTTTTACGGCTTCGGGACAAAGTGGTCGCGGCTCTCGCGCGAGCGAAAGATGGAGGATGGATTGGTGCATGGCATCTTCACGACGGCTCTGCTTGAGGGATTGAAAGGGGCTGCATGCGATCCGAAGGACGGTCAGATTACCTCTTCCTCGCTCGGCAATTATCTTTATAACAATATGAAAAATTTCCTCTCGCCGGAAGACCTTGAAGACCCGGAGATTGCGAAAGAGCCTGATCTGGAGTACGAAAAGAACCCGCAAAATCCGTTGTTGATTTCGACTATGCCAGTGCCGAAATTTCCCGTCACGATCAACCTCGCTCAGAGCGTCGCCGGAAGGAGTCTGGACATACTCGACGACAAATTCAAAAAGGTCTTGTCGCTTCCCGCGACTCCGCCCGCGCAGACGATTCAGCTCACGCGGGGCTTTTATATGGCACAGGTGCTAAGCGATGGTTTACAGACATCTTTCGAGGTGACTGGCACGGGAGGCGTAGATGTCAACTTCTAACCCGGAGAAACGTCGCCTGAAGGTCACGTGCAAGGATTCGGCCACGGAGATTTTTATCATAGATGGCGGGTTCAACCTGCGTGCTCGCGGCATCGGTCGCGTTGATGCGGAACTCGAACCCGGCATCTACAAGGTTAAAGTGCGCGCGGGCTTTGAGTCTTCCGAGCAGCATGTCGTGCTGCGCGATCAAGATGAGGACTTGAAGATTCCACCCTTCACCTTCGTCTCACCCGCGCCGCTCGACGGGACATCAAAGACGCACGAGTTTCATATCTCGGCAGCCGAACAGGGCAGCCGCGCGCCCGACATTAAGAAGGGACAGGGAAGCTCCGTTTTCATCTTCGCACGCGACTGGACGAGTCAGGAGCCGCCGCCGGAAGACAAGCTTTCAAATTATCCCAACCCCGGCAACGGGCTTTCGCTTCGTGATATGAAGGGAAATGTCATCGCAGACCTGACGACGGATGGGAAGCGTTCCGACGGTTGGGAGCCTTGGGTCTCATGTAACGTGCAGCTCGATCCGGGCTGCTACAAACTGAATCTACAGATGCCGCTCGGCGGGAGCGTAGAGCAGACGATCATCGCTTCACGCCACTGGCAGACTCAAGTCTTTCTCCTGCTCTCGTATTACGGGACAGACCCCGATGCCAAACGCGCCGATATGCAAAGCGGCTCGATTCAGCTTGTTCCGATAGGCGCGGGCTTTGAGGCGAATAGCCGTCTCTTGCGGCTGTCTGAGCTGGCTCGGCTCGGCCTTGCGAATGAGCGTAAGGTCTTATCGGAAGACGTGCGTGAAATCCTCAAGAATAAATTTGAAAATCCCATGCTCGGCATCTTCTGCGCGCATCTACTGCTGCTTGATGAGACGCCCGACCTTGAATTGCTGCGCGGAGTGATGAACAACCTGCACATCCTGCTGCCCGACGGGCACCCGGATGTCAAAGCCCTTGACCTCTATCTTGAACACGGTTCTTCTCAGACGTTCGACGTGCCGCCCATGCTGCGCAGGAGTTGGACGTACATCGTCGCGGCCACCGCGGAGCATCCTCAACTCGTGCCGCTGGACTCTCCGGCGGCGGAGGCCGCTTTACACCAGTGGGGAAGCAGTCCGTGGCTGCTCTGGCTTCAGCCGGATGAATCGGACGGCTACCTTGACAAACTCAACCCGGACGCGAAGACGGCGATCAGGTTGAGCAATGCGGAAGTCATGCTTAAGTCACGTTTGAAAATGTCGGCTGTCGCGCGCTTCGCAGAAGAGCAACCGCAGAAGACCGAATCAGCTTTTGCCGCTATAAATAAATTGAGGTCAGAGCCACGGAAGCGCGCTTCCGCCATCCCGTCCGCCGATTCGATTGCTCCTCCAACGGCGGATCAGACAGCATCCGAGAGTAAACCTCCGGTTACGCTGGATGAGGTGAGCGTCAATAATCTGGTGCAATCACTATGCATTCCCAGGGCCAGCCTTGAGAAGCTGATCGCCAAGCTGGAAAGCAGCTCTGAGGAAGAGCAGGAAGAGCCTTGAGTGCATTGCCGGATAGTTACTCAGTTTCAAATGTGGAGAAGAAAAAGACTATTTCCCGCAAAGGCGCAAAGAAGAAGCACGCAAAGAGCACCCGTCAATCAATGCTTTGCGTTCTTTCTTTGCGCCTTTGCGCGAACCTGTTTTCGTGATGATAGATAGTCACCTGAATTTCAAACTGAGCCACTACCTAATCTTGACATCAATCGCACGCCTGTATATTTTGCTCTTGCTTCATCTGTAACCTCGCAGTTGTCTGCTCTTCTTTAACTGCAATCTCCCGAATTGCTCTCGGTCAGTAGTAAATCTGATTCGAGGCTGCGGACGTTAAGCTGATGGCGAATATTTTTCCGGTTACTCGCCGACCGTCCTTCGCGCCTTATCCGCTCGCGGCTCTCGCTCTGTCTTTCGCGCTCGGCATCGTCTTATCGCACACGCTCATTTCATCGTTGATAGCACTGCTCTCATGTGGCGGCGTTTGTTCGCTCCTCGTCCTCTACTTTTACTTCAAAGCAAAGACGCGCATCGCTGCAACGTTGCTGGCGACTGCGTTTCTGTGCGCGGGCGCATCTCTCGCCGTGATCGAAAAGGGAAGCGTGGCAGCCGACCGCGTGCGTAGAATGTACGAGGGGGGCGCGGTTGCTTCCGGCGAGCCGGCGGAGGTAACAGGCGTGCTTGAGAGCGCGCCGGAGCTTGCGCCCGACGGAATTTATCTTTCGCTCAAGGTAGAGAAAATCAGAATCAGAGGCGCGGAGCAAAGAGCCTCCGGCGTCGTCTCGCTCTTTGCGCCCGTGCGCGACAAAGAGATTAGAGCCGGGTATGACGCGCTTGAATTGCGTTACGGCGCGCGTTTGAGTGTGATGACTGCGCTCAGGCGCACGGAAGGTTTTCGCAATCCGGGAGTTTCATCATTCACGGAATATCTGGAGCAGCGCGGCTTCGATGCGACCGGAATTATCAAGAGCAGTCTGCTCGTCGAGCGGCTGGATGATGAGCGAGTTTTTCTGCCGCTCGCGTGGCTCTACGAGTGGCGGCAAAAACTGCTCGGCTCGATTAACGGGAATTTTTCAAAAGAGACTGCGGGAGTGCTCGATGCCGCGCTGCTGGGAAATCGTTCCTATCTTTCGCACGCGACATCCGAACGATTCCGTGAGGGCGGCACCTTTCACGTGCTGGTCATCAGCGGCCTGCACATCAGCTTCATAGGTCTCATCGCGCTTTATCTGATGCGGCGTGTGACTCGCAGGCGCCTGTGGCAATTCGCCGCCACAGTCTCTTTGCTCTGGGCTTACACGCTCGCGGTTGGAGCGAGCGCATCCGTCGTGCGCGCGGCTTTGATGTTCACAGTAGCCGCGCTCGCGCCCGTGCTGCACCGCCGCGCGAGTTCATTAAATGCTCTGGGCGGGGCGTGTCTCGCGCTGCTCGTCTGGCGACCGCAAGACCTGTACGACCCTTCATTCCAACTCACTTTTCTTTCGGTGCTGGCGATTGTAGCGATTGCGTGGCCGCTGCTGCTTCGCCTGCAAGAAGTTGGGGCGTGGAGGCCGACGCATGAGACGCCCGCGCCGCCCGTTTGTCCTCGTTGGTGGCGAATTCTGGGAGAGACGCTGTACTGGAGCGAGCGCGAATGGAAGCAAGAGATGGAGCGTTCACCGTGGCGTTGCAAACTTTTCAAGTCGCCGCTGGCAGAGCGTTTGGAGCGGCTGCGTGTGCAGAAGCTGCTGCGATACATCACCGGCGTCGTCATCATTTCCGCGACGGTGCAGCTCACGTTGCTGCCGCTTCTCGTGCTCTACTTTCATCGCCTCTCGCTCGCTTCCATTCTCCTGAACATCATTGTCGGGGCATTGATGGCGCTGCTTTCATTCGTCGCGCTCTTCGCACTGCTCATCTCACAACTCAGCGCGGCGTTGGCCTCGCCGCTGTTCTCCATCGCGGAAAGCTTGAGCCGTCTCATGGTTCACAGCGTTGATCCGTTTTCGAGCATGCGTCTGGCCTCGGTTCGTTTGCCAGAGTACGCCGGGCGGGCTGCGATTATTTATGGCTTCTATTATCTGCCGCTCGCTGTGCTGACGATGGCGCTTGCGGGCTGGAATCCGCTTAGTCGTCAGTTGCCTGTTGAAGAGCGAAACGGTTTCGCCTCGCCTTTGATGACGAAGTTAGCTGCCGCCGGATTCGTCTTCGCGCTCGCCATTGTCGTCGCGCATCCGTTGAGCGCGGGCAGGCCGGATGGACGATTGCATGTGGATTTTCTGGATGTGGGACAGGGCGATGCCGCGCTCGTGACGATGCCGGACGGAGCGACATTGATGATTGACGGGGGCGGGCAACCTGGCTTTGATAACTCACGAAGGAAAAACGCGTTTGAGGACGAAGCTGTCGAGCCGTTCGAGCGTGACAGGCGTAGCATAGGCGAGGCCGTCGTGTCGGAATACCTGTGGCGGCGCGGCCTCTCGCAGGTTGACTACATACTGGCGACGCACGCGGACGCGGATCACATGGACGGGCTGAATGATGTCGCGCGAAATTTTAAGGTGCGCGGCGCGCTGGTCGCTCGCACGCCTCAAGGCGATGCGGAGTACGCGCGCTTTGATGCCACTTTGCAAAGAGAGCGTGTGCCCGTTCAGTTGATCGCGCGCGGCGATTCTCTGCGCTTCGGCGCGGTGACGCTGGATGTGCTCTGGCCTGTCGGAGTTGATGACGCGAACGCTCCATCACGCAACAATGATTCGATAGTCCTGCGCCTGACTTGCGGAGAAAGAGTTTTTCTGTTGACCGGCGATATTGAAAATCAGGCTGAAGCCATGCTCACGCTCGCGCCCGAAGACTTGCGCTCGGATGTCGTCAAGGTCGCGCATCATGGAAGCAAAACTTCCTCCATCGAAAACTTTGTGGCGGCGACTCGTCCACAACTCGCGGTCATTTCCGTCGGCCTCTTTTCGATCTACGGGCATCCAGACAAACAGGTCGTAGAACGCTGGCGCATGAGCGGCGCGCAAATCCTGACGACCGGACAACGCGGGACGGTTTCGGTGAGCACGGACGGAAAAGATTTAATAGTTGAGACTTTTGTTAAAGATTAAAAGCAGGTTAACCACAGAGGACACAGAGGCACACGGAGGAATTTCAAATTCTTAATCTCAAATCTCAAATCTTAAATCTCAAATCATTTAACCCTCTGTGGCTTATCCTTCGTCGCATTTGTTCGAACATGAGTTGGCGTGCGTCGCTTTCGCGGCTTCGCTTTATCCACAAGCACGTGCCATTGAACCTTATCGTTTTCGTCAAGCTCGCCGAGCAGGATGCAGTTAAGAGCGGGCACGGCGCGCGGCTTCTGCCCGCGTGAGAGGCGGTCGGGTAGGATTTCGGGGTCGTGTTGAAACTTAATGAGTTGAGGCGCGGGCGCGTCGTCAGCGTTGCCGCGCGGGCGTTGCAGCTCAAGACATGCGCGCTCGTAAGCCATGACTTCATCTGGATACGCGACGCGCAAGCCTGCGTGCAGACGCTCTTGCAGGTGGTCGCAGAACCCGCTCGTGCCAGCGTTGCATCTGAAAAATATGATTGCGCTCGAAAGAGTACGCACTGCCGATGGAGAGGCCGATGCTGTGGGGAATCACGATCATCTCGTCGCGCATCCGACGCATAAAACCCGTGCCGACGGGGTCGTCCACATATTGCGGCTGCTGGCCGTGCTCCAGATTGTTCCACAGAATATCGGAATTTTTCCAGACAGGATGAGCTAGAAGAATGCAAAATTAAAGATGTAAAATGAAAAATTTAAGAAGGTCTTACGGCGTTCCTGATTTTTCATTCTACATCTTTAATTTTGCATTACTTTAGTCCGCAACTTTAACGAGCTGCTTGCCGAGGTTGTCGCCCGTAAACAGGCCGAGGAAAGCCTGCGGCGTATTTTCAAATCCCTCGACGATGTGTTCGGCATACTTGAGTTTGCCTCCGGCGAGCCACTGTCCCATTTGAATGATGCCTTCGGCAAAGCGCGCTTCATAATCCGTGATGATGAAGCCCTGCATCAACGCGCTGTTGACCAGCAGGAGCGTCTGAACGCGTGGGCCTACGTCCGGCTTCTCCATATTATAAAGCGAGATTTGTCCGCAGATGATAATGCGCGCACTGTGATTGAGCTGCATCATCACCGCGTCGGAAATCTCCCCGCCGACGTTGTCAAAATAGATGTCAACGCCGTTCGGGCAAGCCTCTTTCAAAGTCGCTCTCATGTCACCCGCAGTTTTATAGTTGATCGTCGCATCAACGCCGAGTTCGTCTCTCAAGTAATCGTTCTTCTCATCCGACCCGGCGATGCCCACGACGCGGCAGCCCCTAATCTTCGCGAGCTGGCAGACCACTGTGCCGACCGCGCCCGCCGCGCCCGAGACGACGACTGTTTCGCCGGACTTCGGCTGGCCTATGTCGAGCAAGCCGAAATAAGCGGTCAGGCCGGGCATTCCAAGTACGCCGAGCGCGGTCGTCACCGGAGCTATGCGCGGGTCAATTTTCCTGACTGAAGCCGGCGACGCCTGAGCGACACGCGCCACAGAGTAAAGCTGCCAGCCGAGATGCCCGGTCACGATGTCGCCCGGCTGAAAATTTTCCGCGCGCGACTCTATGACTTCTCCGATGACGCCGCCCGTCACGACCTCGTTCAGAGCGAACGGCGCGACATAAGATTTCCTATCGCTCATCCGCCCGCGCATGTACGGATCAACCGAAAGATAAAGCGTGCGTATCAGAACCTCGCCCTCATCCGGCTGCGGCATCTCTGCTTCGACCAGCTTGAAATTATCAGGCGTCGGCATTCCCGCGGGGCGACTGGCAAGTAGTATCTGTTTGTTCTTTCTGTTTTCCATGAGCCTCGTCCTATTCTACATTGATCTCGTCAAAGCTTGTGGGGCATTTCTTTTCGCTGACCGCTATCTTTTATCACACAGCATCGTAGCGTTTCAGTTTTCTGTATAGCGTCGAGAGGTCTATGCCGAGAATGTTGGCGGCGCGTGCTTTGTCCTGATTGACGGCGGCGAGAGTTTCAAAAACATGTCTGCGCTCGACCTCTTCGAGCGTCGGGCGCAGGCCGTCCGGGTCGCGCATGGGTATCAGGCTGGCTGCGTCGCGTGTGCGCGGCGGCAGGCTGTCGAGGTCAATTTGCTCGCCGCTTAAAGTGAAGGCGCGTTCGATGGCGTTCTGCAATTCGCGCACGTTGCCCGGCCACGCGTAGTTGATGAGCGCGGACATGGCGGCGGGTTCAATCGGTTTCTCATCGCGCTGCTGCTCGCGCGCGGTGTGCGTGATGAAGTGGCGCGCCAGCAGCGGGATGTCTTCGCGCCGCTCACGAAGCGGAGGCAGGTGAACCTCTATCACATTGAGGCGATAAAAGAGGTCTTCGCGAAAGCGGCCTTCGGCGACTTCCTTTTCAAGATCGCGGTTGGTCGCGCAGATAATCCGCGCGTCAAAGCTGACGGGCGCGCTCGACCCGACGGGCACGACCTCATGCTCCTGCAACGCGCGGAGCAGTCGTACCTGCATCGCGGGAGAAATCTCTCCGATCTCATCCAGAAAAACCGTCCCGCCCTCAGCCGAACGAAAGAGGCCGGGCTTGTTGGCAATCGCGCCCGTGAACGCGCCCTTCGTGTGGCCGAAGAGTTCGCTTTCAAGCAAAGATTCGGGCAGCGCGCCGCAGTTGATGGCGACGAACGGGCGGGAAGCGCGCGGGCTGTTGTGATGTATGGCGCGGGCGATGAGTTCTTTGCCCGTGCCCGACTCGCCTTCGATGAGAATGTGCGTGTTGGTGCTCGCCACTTTTTCGACCAGACGAAAGACTGCTTGCAGGGCTTCGGACGTTCCGATGATTTCGGAAAAGCTGTAGCGGCGATCAAGCTCGCGGCGCAGAGCGCGGTTCTCGCTAAACAATTCGCGCTGGCGGATGGCGTTCTTGACCGATTGCAAGAGGTCTTCGTTGACGAAAGGCTTAGTGATGTAATCGTAAGCTCCTTTGCGGAGCGCGGCGATGGCCGAATCAACGGACGAGTATGCGGTCATCACTATCACTAAAGCTTCGCCGTCAATATTTTTAATGTGGTCTAAGAGCGCGAGGCCGTCCATCTCGCCCATGCGTATGTCCGTCAGCGTGACCGCGACATCCTCCGCCGCGAACATCTCAAGCGCGGCTTCGGCATTGGACGCGGCAGAGACGCGATAACCGGCCTCTTCCAACAGGCGCGTCAAAATAGCGCGCATCAGCTCTTCATCTTCTGCAATCAGGATGAGCGGTTTGGTGTTCATAAAAAGAAGTCAGGAGTCAGGAGTCAGAATGCTGAAGTCGTTTTGACTCTCGACTCCAGATTCTGACTTTAGATTTTCGTTTGCGTCTCCGCCAGCATTTTAATATGCGCGTTGCGCCTCAAGAGAAACCGGCGCATGTAATTTTCCAGATACAGCATATCAACTATTCGTCCGAGCAGACCAAAGGGCGAGGCATAATTCACTTCGTCAATCATCAGCGTGCCGTTAGCTTGCGCTTCAAACAGATGCATGTGATGCCATCGCTTAAAAGCTCCGCGCAGCATCTCGTCAACGAACATGCGCGGGCGTTCGTAGGCTATGATCTTTGAAGTCAGACGCTGGCGGATGCCAAAGTGCGTTGCCTCCCATGTAATTTCGTCGCCCAGCTTGACCATGCCCGATGTCACGCCCGCGACCGCGCGTTCTCCGGTTCCGCCGCTCGATGCCATGTGAACATCCAGATCACGCGAGAGGTCAAAACAAAGTTCTACGGGCGCGGCAATCGCAGTTTCGAGACGAATGAAGGACATCAGACTGTCTCTCCCAACACTTCGGAATAGACAGGCAGCGTGACGCGGATGCATGTGCCGTGTCCGTTGTGCTGCTCGACTTCGATTCGCCCGTCATGCGCCGTGATGATGCCATAGCAGACCGCGAGTCCGAGTCCCGTGCCTTTTCCGGCGGGCTTGGTGGTAAAGAACGGGTCGAAGATATGTGCGCGGTGTTCCGGCGCGATGCCCGTGCCCGTGTCCGCGACTTCGACCGAGACCTCGCCGGACTTTTTATCATAGCGCGTACAGACGCGCAGGTCGCCACCTTCGGGCATCGCGTCGCGCGCGTTCAAGAGTAGATTGAGAAAGACCTGCTGCAACTGGTCTGCGTCGGCATAGACGAAAGGCGCGCTCATGTCATGCTCGGTGTTGAGATGCAGTCGGCGAAACGCTTTATCGAAACTCGCGAGCCGGATGCTCGCATCAACGAGACGATTGATGTCCTGCTCTGCGCGAGCCGGAAGGCGCACACGCGCAAACTCCATCATGTCGCGCGTGACCTGCGTGATGCGCGAAATCTGCGTCTGGATGAGACGCAGCATCTCGCTCGTCTCGGCCTCTGCCGCGTGCCGCGCCTGCAAAATCTGAATCAGAGATGAGATGGAAGCTAACGGATTATTGACTTCATGCGCGACGCCCGCCGCGAGCGTTCCGGCGGCGGCGAGCTTTTCGGTGCGTATAAGCTGTTCGTTCAACTGCCGCAGGCTCTCTATATCAGCGGCCATCTTGCGACTCATCTCATTAAACGACGCGGCGAGAAGTCCCATCTCGTCATTGCTCTGCAATTCGACGCGCGCGCCGTATGCGCCGCCCGCAACCGCGACTGCCGCTTCGGTCAAGCGTCGCACGGGGCGCGAGATGCTGCGCACGATCAGCGCGACGAGCACCAGATTCGGGACTAAGGCCGTGATGACGCTAAAGACCAGATAGCGTCGCCAGCCGTCCGGCGTGCCGCCGAAACTCCACCAGACTATCGGGATTTGAAAGAGCAAGAAGCTTGAGATGGCGACGAACGCAATCGAGAGCGCGACTTTGTAAGCTAAAGGGAAGAGCCGGAACTGGTCTAAGGCTGATTGCAGCGAGAAGAGCTTGAAGCTTGAGATAGCGTAAGCGTAGATGAAGACGCCCGGCAGTACGAAGAGCGAGCTGATTTTCAGTAGAGCGTAAATTCCAAAGAGAGGCAGCGCGATGTTGGCGACGGTCTTGAGCGCGCCCGTGATGACCAGCGCCCAGAGAATCGCGCCTATCTGTTGCCCTTGAACGCTGCCACGATAATGACGATATTTTGTGTACAGCAGAGTGAAGCCGTAAGCGAACAGGCCGTACACGTAAAGCACGAAAGCATAGGCGAGCGGCGTCAGTCGAATCTTGAATTGACCGGCGGCGAAGCCTGCGTCCTCCCACATCAAGCCCGCGAGCGCGGCTGGAATCAGGACGATGCCCGGCGCGAAGATGACCGCCGCGCGCTTGAACGGCACAGGCTCGTTTTCCGGGAAGACCCACGCGAAGACGACCAGCGAATATTGGAGCAGCAGCGAGATGATGAAACTCGCGCTCACCCACCACGCGGCAGACCCTTCGCGCGCGTAAAATCCCCACAGCACAATGTCCTTGATCGTCCACAGCGCGAAGCAGGCGACGAAGGCTGCGAACATCTGATGCGTGCGGCTGCGCGGCGCGGCCACGAAAACATAAAAGCCGAGCAGCACGAGCAACAGCAGCGAGAAGAGCAGGAGAGCTAAAAGCATAAAAGAGAGTTGGCAGTTGGCAGTTGGCAGTCAGTTGCAGATAATCAAGCTCTCAAATCTCAAATCCAGGATTTCAAATTTACGCCGCGACCTGCTCGCCTTCTTTCTGCCAACTGCCAACTGCCAACTGCCAACTGCTTCTCACATTCCCATGATGAGCGCAGCGATGACCGTCGTGATGCCGCAAGCGAGCGGCAGGAAATGGCGCGCGTCAATCATACCACCGCGCTCAAGCAGGCGATGGAAAATCGCAAACATCAGAAAGCCCGCGATTCCGATTGGAATGGCAAAGGCGGCTCCGAATAATGCGCCGATGCCGAAAAAGAAGAAGCCGCCGGAGACGCCTGCCACCGCTCCCCATGCCGCGCCGACGAGCGGCATTATCAAAAACATTCTAAGCCAAGACTGATGTTCCAGCTTGAGCGCAACGCGTGAAAGCCCCGTGCCCATCGCGTAACCGACCAGACAGCAGACGACGTTCATCACCACACACAAGAAGAACAGCGCGCCGTCCGATGCAATCGAGCGCATCGAGCCGTCAACTCCATATCCGATCAGTCGCGCAAAGATGGCTGCGGGCGGAAGCGCGCCGAGCAAGAGTCCGAACAAAGCGTAAGCGTGTTGCGTCGCTACTGGATGACGCATCAAAAGCATCTGCTGCTCTTCGCCCGCGTAACGAAAGAGGCTGCGCTGCTGCGCTTCATGTGCGTTCGCGGCGAGCAGCCAGTTCAGCCTTGCGCGAGCGTCGTCCTGTTTGACAACGGGGCGAGGGATGGGCGAGATGTGTGTGCTGTGCATAACTCTTCTCCTGTCTGATGCTCTGATGCATTGCCTGCAACGGCAGTCTCCAAACGCCGCAGCCGCGCGCATTCCTGATTGAGAAGCTGCGCGGCTCTCATCGCCGCGTCCGCGTCTTCAAGCAGCGAGAGCAGTTCAACTGCGTGCCCGTAAAGTTTCAGGGTCGCTAAACTCAGACGACGCGACGCAGAAGCATTTGCAAACACCTGCGGTCGTTCACTCTCCACAGCCTCGCGTATATCTGCGAGGGCGTGCAAAAGCTCTGTGCGAGCACGCGCGTGATGCTCTATCAGCCGTGCGACGTTGCGACGATGCACGCATCTTCCGGCGAGCCGCAATTCATCGCCCTTGCGCCCGGCGATGCGGAACAGCTCAATCTCACGCTCGTTAGGCTGAGCGTCAGCGTCCGCTTCTTCGGCTGCATGAGCCAGTCCGACATATCTTTCGACGCTATCACGAAGCACACATGCCGCTCGTTCCAACTTTTCACACTGGCTGCCAAATGCGCCTATCGCCATCTCGCTCACAGCATGAAGTGCGGCGAGCAAGTTTCGTTTGGCCTCGTCAATCTTCTCTTCATGTAGTTGCGAGGAAACCTCTGCCGACACCTCCGACGTTGTTTGAGGCTGATGCACGAAGAAAATCTTCAGTGCCGCGAGAGGCCATAACACTCCTGCCGCTATCGCTCTCAAGAGTAGCTGTGCGCGGCCTCGACTGGCACGCGCGTGCAGAAAATAGCTGACGGCAAAGGGCGCTCCGGCAGCAAGATAAATCGTGATGGTTTCGCTCAATCGCATGTCAACAGGCGATAGGGCAACGCATGTGCCATCTCCCGAGGAAATCTAAGAGCCGTTCGGAGAAACTCAGATTGTTATGATTTCAAATAACTTAGCCCGATAGATGAGAGGCGTGGAGAATTTTCATTGAGCCGGTTTCTTCACACACCGCTTGGCAAAGCGCACGGCACGAGTTTCGTCTTTGGCATTGTGCAAAGCCGTGAGCTTCAGACAACGCTCAACTTTTCTTTGCGCCACCTCCGGCAAACTTTTATCGCACGTAGAAAATCAAAAAATGACCTCGTATCTCAAAACAAATCGCGCCGTGCCATTTTTTGTGTAAAGCAGCTTGTGCCGTTTGAAACGATACACAGGCATTCGCCTATGTACGCAATGTTGCCACAGTGAGACAGCATTGCACGCGTGTGCAGACTCTTGAACTCAGCAAACCGCGCTTTTTCTCTCGTCAGAGCATGGATGGCACCGAGTTTGCTAGCAAGTTAAGCACGCCATCAAGGCCGCACAGGCCGCGAAGCAAACAAAAACTGAACTCCAACGCAGGAAAAGCGTTAAAGAGTTAAATCGTTCGAGAATTTATACGAAATCATACGAGATAGAAGAGTAGGACATCATGCAGACAAAAACCCCGATCAAAGTTATCAAGCGCGAGGAACGAACTCGTCAGGAAACAGTTGCTGAAAGCACCACAGTCGTCAAGAAAACGGCGCAGGAAACGGCGCGTGACATGGTCACGACAGTCTCCAACTGGGTCAACGAGTTTCAGCAGAAGCGTCGCACGGAGACCAAGCAGGCGATTAAGAGTCTCTTTCCAGAGCCGCCGCAGCCAAGTCGCGTCTAACGCTTTTCGCTGACAGGCGATATACCTTTTCGGCGCCGTGCTGACCAGATAGAATGCAAACAAGAAGAAGAGCTGTCTTAATCCAGACAGCTCTTCTTTTTTTCTCTTTACTCCAATCGAAAAAACGGCTTCGTGAATTATTGACAGCGGCTTGCGTCCGGGCATAGCATCCTCGCGCGACGACACAAAAATTCGGAGCTTGAAGAGTATGAAGAAAAATGAGAGGCGCGCTAAAAAGGAGGAGCGTCCGGTCTTTGACGCGATACGCAAGCCGCTCGCGCCGCCGGGGCATCCGCTCGGCCAAGCCAAACCGGAAGAGAAGGCTCATCCCTCACAGCGCAAGGCGAAACATAAACGACGAGTAGAAGAGACGGACGAGTAAAAGCGAGACACAGCTTTATCATTCACGAACTAAACTCGGAACCGGCCTCGCACGAAAGAAGCATGTTATGACGGACACAGGAGAAGCTTTCATCGCATACGCGCGCACGCTGCTCAAGTCGGACTTTCTGCCGAAGATCGAGCGCTGTCTGGAAAAGTTGAAGGACGAGGATATGTGGTGGCGCGCGGATTCCGAGTCGAACAGTATCGGCAATCTGCTGCTGCATCTGTCTGGCAATGTGCGGCAATGGATTGTGAGCGGCGTCGGCAGTGCGCCCGATCTGCGCGAGCGACAGGCGGAGTTTGACGCACGCGAGGGAATCGGACGAGCCGGGTTGTTGGAGAATCTCAGGCTGACGCTTGACGAAGCGGATGCTGTCCTCGCGCGTCTCGCGCCGTCAGAATTGCTTGAGCGGCGACGGATACAGGAATCCGAGGTCTCTCTGCTCGAAGCGATCTTCCACGTCGTCGAACATTTCTCGATGCACACGGGTCAGATTATCCTCATCACAAAGATGCTCACGCAAAGCGACCTGCGCTTCTACGACTTCTCGACCGGCGTGCCAGTTCAGACGTGGCATGAATAATTCAAAAAGGCGCTGGCGGGAAAATACTTCAACTGCTCTGTGTTTGCAGAGAGAGAAGTGTTTCCCGCCAGCGCCTTTTAGTTAAAGAGAGCGCCGGGGCGTCTCAAGCTTAGAAACGGAAGCCGATGGAGAATGCTCCGCCGACAAAAATTATGCTGCCTTTTCTGGTTGGGTCTGCCGCCGGATTGTCGAGCAATGCAGTGGACGAAGCACCTACGCCATTGGTCGGAATGACATTGACGAGATTGTGCCAATCATGCGTGATGAAGCTTCCGTTAAGGAAGAACTCATTGCCGCTGCCGAACTTGTGTGCATATTCCAGTCCGACCTCGCCTTCCAAGACCGTGTTCGTCCGGCTCCTGTCCCGTACCGCCGTGCCAAGAAAAGTGCCGGACGCGAAACTCGCGGTCTCTCTATTGCGGCCAAAGAGAACAGCGAAGCGGCCTGCGCCGGTGATCCAGAAGTTGGACATGCCGAGCCTGTGTCGCAGGTCTATCGCGACCGTCGGCCCGACGCCCGTTCGTTTCTGCCTGTAGTTCAGGTTCTCCGGAGTCGTCACGAAAATGTCCGACGCGGTATAGGTCTGGCGGCTGGGAGCGATTCGCACGCCAACCGAGAGCAGCGCAGAGCTGTTCGTGCTATGCCACTTATATGTGCCTTCCAAATCTATCACGTGGAGGCGGAACTTCTCGCGGAACGTAGCCGCAGTGCCGGCAGCGGCAGAGCCTGTGAATGTGACGTTCAGAGGGCGGGGCGAGATGATGAACGGCGCTGATGCCCCGCCCGTGCGATTCTCCTGAGCCGTCTGGTTTGTGTAGAAGTAGCTTGCGCGAAATCCGAAGTTATTGGTCGCATTCCATCCGGCTTCAATCTTGAACGCGCCTTCCGTGCCGTAATGGAAGTTGTTCACCGATGAAACGTTGCCAATCCCATCGGAATTGATAACTGCCGGGTCGCCATTCGTCCTGTGGATGCGGAAGACATAGCCTCTGATATGGATATAGCCCTGATTGTCGCTGCCAGCTCCTTGCGCCGTCGGGTTGGCGGATGTGTTGGCAGGGGAAATCGGCGCTTCAGGCGCGGGAGCGGTGACTGCCGGAGCAGCCTTTGCATCTGTGACCAGCGATGCGATTGCCGCGCCGGTGTCTGTATTTGATTGCGTTTGGGCGAACGAAATACTGCTCATAGCCGACATCAGTATGGTCAGGGCTATGAGTTTAATGATAAATGAAGTTCGCGTAGTCATACGTGCTTTTTGTGAGAGGTTTTTAAGCATTTTACTGTTCTCCTAATCGAACGTGGCGTATTGCCGATTAAGTTCTCTTCTAACTGCAAAGAGAACGGGGGAGCGCAACGACTTATGAGAGAGAGAAAGCCTTGCGCCGCTATCATATACTGGCATCTACCTCACATCCCGCAATAAAGATTACGGAAGCAAGGTCGGGGCATGTATACCTGATACGAGCCTTTTTGTCTACCCTAAATGTTGACCGACGACATCATATTCCGAAAGCCGCAAAATAGGCTTCCAAAACTCGCGGATTCATGTTTAATATAGGCGCGTACTGAAAAATTTTACTTGCGGCGGTCGGGAGCGGCATCCCTCTGCGCTCTGCTTTTGACGAGCATGGTTGTTGCCCTCAAACTGTTGCAAACGATAAGGCCGGAGGAGGAGAGTTAGAGATGACTTATACCGTGGCGGAACCCTGCGTCAACTGTCGTTACACGGACTGTGCGCTGGTGTGTCCCGTAGAGGCTTTTCATCTTGATGATGATATGCTGGTAATCAACCCGGAGACCTGCATTGACTGCGACGCGTGCGTGCCGGAGTGTCCGGTTGAAGCTATTTTCCCCGAGGATAAAGTGCCGGAACAGTGGGCGCACTTTACACAGATGAACGCCGATAAAGCTTTGAGCGGCCTGCCCACCATCACGGATAAGCTCGACCCGCTCTGCTGAGCCACGTCTGCGGGTCGCAAACTTTTTCTACAGCTTGACAGCTTAAAAGCGCGCGTGTTCTTGAAAGTTCTTTGAGAGGAAAACTCGCGCGCTTTATCCATGCCTTTTTGTAAGTGGGTGCGCCCGTAGAGTATCATTGCCGCGACGGGCAGCAGAAAGGCGGCGCATGAAAAAGCGTACAAAGCGTTTGGTGGGCGTGACGGCTCTGGCCGTCGGAGCATTGGGTGCAACGGGGGCAGTGTTGATTAGCATGAAAAAATTCGGCAGAAGAATCGGCGGCAAAAAAGATTTGAGGGTCGCGAATGTGTGGGCGCGTCCCGGCATGCAAGTTATCTTTCGAGCCGAGCTGATGCCGGGACGCGATCCATCCGAAAGGGTTTATCGCGTCAAAGAGCTGCTGCCCAGCGGTCGCGTCGTGCTGCATGATTTTCTGGGCGAGCATAATGAGAAAGAGTTCGAGCAGGTCAGGTGAGCTAAATCCGAAAGCAGGCGAGAGTGGCATGCAATCCAGAATCGAACTCTTTCAAGAGATGACGCGGCAGCAGCCGGACGACGCGATGATCTGGTACGGCCTTGCGAGCGAGTACACCAAGCTCGAAAGCTGGAGCGAAGCGGTGGATGCACTGCGGCGCGTCGTCACTCTCAACCCGGATTACACCGCCGCCTTTCAGATGCTCGGCACGGCATTGATGAATTTAGGGAAGACGGAAGAGGCGCGCCACGCATGGACTGAAGGAATCGAGGCCGCGAACCGCACGGGCGCATGGAAAGCGCGCCAGCACATGGAAGGCTTGCTCGCAAGCTCAAGCAGCGATAACAAACAGGAGTTCTGTCAGGAATAATTCGCAGTCAGATGCGATGTGAAAATAAGAGAGGATGAAAAGCATGCTTCTCATCCTCTCTTATTTTTTCTGTGCGGCTACTTAAAACAATTTACCACTCATACGTATGTCCCGGCTCCATGATGCGGAGCCTCGGAATGTTGAGGGCGTGCAATTCTTCGATGAGCTTGTCGCGGTAGGCGGGCTTGAGATGCACGGTCAGAATATCGAGGCCGTTGTGCTTGAGCTTGTGCAGCTCTTCGGCCATCGTGGCCGGTGTGAAATGGCGCGAGACCTCTGCCAGTTGACTCATGTCGTTCGGGAAAGAGGCTTCGATCATCAGCGCATCAATATGTGCCGTGCGATTAACGAGCTGCCAGAACTCTTCCGTCCGGTAAGTGTCTGAGCTGAAGGCGACGGTCGTCTTCGCATCCGAGATGACCAGCCCGACCGTCGGCACGATGTGGTTGACGGGAACGGCTGTCACTTTGAGATGCGCGACCTCGAACTCTTCGCCGTGACGAAACGGCACGTACTCCATGACCGGCCCGGACTCGTTCTTCAACTCTGAGAAGCGTGGGTAGACAGTCCAGTTAAAGATATCACGCTCAAGCAGCGCGATGACCTCTTCGGTGGCATGCACGCGGACGGGTTCTTTGAGCGTGGCGAACATGTCGTCTATGAAGATGGGCATGCTCGCGATGTGATCCATGTGGGGATGCGTGACGATGATGTCGCGGACTGACTCGCGCTGCTCATCGGTCAGAGCGAGCGCGATGCTTCCGGCGTCAACGGTGACGCGGTCGTCTATCAGAAAACAGGTCAGGCGTTGCTCCGGTGTGGCCCGGCCTGCGCCGTCAAACGTGCTCGGTAGGAGTTGGATTTTCACGTATCGGTTCGGTCTGTTCCGGCTCGTCTCTCGTGCGAGGACGCCACGCAGTATAAGCTATTTTCGCGTCCGCGCATCCATTTTCATAAAATCGTCAGTGCGGCCCCAGCCGCGTCCGCAAATCTTTGAGCATCTGCAAGTATGAAGCCTCGCGCTCTCTGGCCTCCTGCTCATCGCTATGTAGACCACGCGAGACGCGATTACGATGAAAGGCAAGCTCGCTCGCCGTCTGGTTGTAACGCATGCGAGCGCGCCAGATTCCGACCCCGCCACTACGCAAAGCCCGCAGCGACGCGCCCATCCGCCCGCGCACGCTGCACAGGCGATTATACTCGTCCTGCGTCAACATGCCGCGCTGAAAATCCGGCATCAGGTACTCGCGCACGATTCTTCCTTCGCGTCTCCATGCGAAGAAGACTACGATCAGCGCGGTGATAAAGACCGGCACCATCACGAAGACATAAGTGAGAATCCAGAGCAGGCCATGTACGTAAGCCGTAAAATTCCAGAGAAAGTGCAGCGTCATCGCTAAGCCCAGCCCGATCATCGGCATCAAGACTTTGATCGCTTTATTGTTGGACTGTCGCGCCCAACCGAGTCCGATGCCCGTCATGCTGGTAAAGAGCGGATGCGAGAAAGGGGCTATCGCGCCGCGCAGGATAAACAGGCTGCGCTCCATCGCTAGTCCGCCCTCAAGCGCGGCCTTGCCGTAATACTGCACGTTCTCTGTCATCGCAAAGCCGAGTCCGACCATCGAAGCGTACACGATGCCGTCGAGGATGCCGTCGAACTCATCCTTCTTCCAGAAGAAGACTATGAAGAGCACCATCCCCTTCGCGGATTCTTCGACGAGCGGCGCGAAGATGGCTAAGCCGGAAAACTCTGCGGCCTCTCTTCCGGCTGTGACGGCGACCGCGTAAGCTCCCGTCGTGTTCAGAACGAAAGCGATAAAGACTGCGACGGTCGCGCCCCAGAAGAAGACGACCGCGAGCAGCCATAAAGGCTCCGCCTCATAGCGGTCGAGCCAGAGAATCAGCGTGATGTAAACCGGCACGGGCAGCGTCGCAAAAATGAGTCCGGCCAGCAGCGCGACCGGCCCCGTCTCGACTCCGATAAGATATAGCACTGCCAGCCCGAGCAGCAGCGCGACGAGTCCCGCGAAGATGCCGAACATCACTTTCATCGCGCCCATTTTGTTGGACGGCCTGATGACCACGGTCGGCGCGGCCTGCGAGAACATCATCGTCGGTGCAGCCTGCTGTGGTGGCTGCGCTCCGGCGAAACTCGTGACGGGCGCGCCGCAATTCGGGCAATGCGGTTGCCCCTCCATGACCTGCGTGCCGCAGTTGCTGCATCTGGAATTCATGCTCAAAAAATTCCCCCCGCTGCGCCGCTCCGGGAAACTCTCTCAAGCGAGAGTTTTAAGATTGAAGACCTCAATGGATGTAACTTGAGAGCGAGAACACAGACCTTGCGTTCCCACGGAAGCGTCGCCAGAAAACTGTTAAGTCTTTGACCAGCCCCAAGTATAGCCATATTCGTATCAGGACTTCTAGCAATATTTTAGAATTTGGTCTTTGGTCTTTGGTCTTTGTGCTTTGCACGCGACACAAACTTGAGCTTTGTAATTCAAGCCGGGCGAAACATCAAAGACCAAAGTACTAAAGACCAAAGCCCGTTTTTATCGAGCGCACGTGTCGGCTCTTCCGCCGTCAATCAAATAGGTCGCGCCGGTAATCCACGCGGCGTGCTCCGAGGCGAGGAAGAGAATTAGTTCTGCTACCTCTCTGGCCTCGCCCACGCGACCGAGCGGATGTGTGGTCTTCGACCTCTCTAAAAATGCTTGATAAGCATCGTCGCTCATGCCGCCGCGCTTGTGTATCTCCGTCACGACGACGCCCGGGTTGACAGCGTTGACGCGCACGCCTTTCGACGCCAGCTCAAGCGCGGCGCAACGCGTCAGTTGATCCACTCCGGCCTTCGAGACACAGTAGGCCAGCACGCCCGGAAACGAGCGCAAGCCGGTCACGCTCGAAACATTGACGACATTGCCGCGCGCCTTTTCCAAGTGAGGCACGGCCTCCTGCATCAGAGAGAAGACGGCGCGCAGGTTGACATCCATCATCGCATCCCATGCCGCGAGCTTCGTGTCTTCAATCGTGCCGTTAGCCAGATGCCCCGCCGCGTTGACCAGCACATCGAGCGCGCCGAAACCGTCAATCGCCTCGCGCACGATTCGCCCTGCATGCACCGTCACATCCGCATGAACCGTCAACACTTCTCCGCCGCTCGCTTTAATCTCAGCGGACAACTCCGCCAGAGCTTCATCCTTGCGCCCGACGGCGGCCACGCGCGCTCCGGCTTCCGCAAACAATAATGCCGTCGCCCGCCCGATGCCCGAAGTCGCGCCGGTAATCAATGCAGTCTTGCCGTTCAGGTTTATGTCCATAGCTTCTCCACAATATAAAATATATCGGTTCCCAACATGAGGATAATATCTCCCGCAAAGGCGCAAAGACGCAAAGGTAGAACGCGAAAGAGTATTGAGCGCCGCTCGCTGCTTGCGTGTTTTCCTTTGCGCCTTTGCGCGAGTCGTTCTTATCAATTAAAGTGCGCGAGGCGTTTATTTTCAAGAGCCGTTGTTTTTGTCTTCCATCTATTTCAATCGCAGCATGCGTATCTGGACAATTCATCCAGCGTATCTCGACACCAAAGGTCTCTTAGCAGTGTGGCGCGAAACCCTGCTCGCGCAGAAAGTTTTGAAGGGCGAAACGCGCGGGTACAAAAATCACCCGCAGCTCAGGAGATTCAAAGAGCAGCCTGACCCGGTCGGCGCAATCGCCTCTTACCTGCGAGCGATTTATAGCGAAGCTCTCAGGCGCGGTTACAATTTCAGCGAAGACAAGATCGAAGCGCGCTCTTTCAACGATCAGCTCGCCTGCACGCGCGGACAACTCCTGTACGAGTGGAATCACTTGAAGGAAAAATTAAAAAACAGAGATGCCGGAAAGTACGGTGAGCTACAAGCCATCCCGGAGCCGGAAGCGCATCCCATTTTCAAAATCGTCGAGGGCGAGGTAGAGGATTGGGAAATCATCACACGATAACTTTCCATCAAGTCATTTGAGCGGAGAATTCGGGAATGTCTGAAACAGTTTTCTCTTCATTTGAAACCGGGAGATTAATCCTCAGACGCTTGCAGGCTTCCGACCTGCGGCAGTTTCACGCTTACCTCAACGACCCACTGGTCGCCAAATATCAGATATGGGAAACGTACTCCGAACAAATTGCCGTCGAACGCATCGAGGAGCAGCAGACGCTTGAGCCGGGAGTTCCGGGACGCGCCTTTGTCTTCGCCATGGAATTGAAAGAGACGGGCGCGCTCGTCGGGCATGTCGTGCTCACGGTTCAGGAAAAAGATCATCAACAGGCGGAAATCGGCTTTACCCTCGCACGTGAATTTCACAGGCGTGGATTGGCCGGAGAAGCTGCGGCGCGCGTCCTCGATTATGCGTTCATGCGGTTAAAGCTGCACCGTGTCTTCGCCATCACGGATTGCGAAAACCTCGGCTCAGTCGCATTGCTCGACAGATTAGCGATGCGTCGTGAAGGCCATTACATTCAGAACATCTGGTTCAAAGGTAAATGGGGAGACGAATATCTGTTCGCCATCCTGCGCGACGAATGGCTTGAGAGGCAAGCTATCTAAAATCCTGCGGCATTCGAGGCAACGATTGCATAACTTTCGGTAGTGCTTCAGTCTGAAATTTTGTCGGCTATCTATCATTACGAAAAACATTTCCCGCAAAGGCGCAAAGCAGAAGCACGCAAAGAGCGAGTGGCATTCAATCCTTTGCGCTCTTTCTTAGCGTCTTTGCGCCTTTGCGCGAACCTGCCTTTTTCTTCGTCGTGTTAACTATCAATCCCTCCCGATGATTGACAGATAAAGCGGAAATGTTGACTATTTAAGCCACAGAAAGGGAATCGCTTTTGCCCACAGAGCCGACCAATCGCGCTTTCAACGCCACGACGCGCACAACGCGTGCGGCGCGCAAGGCTTCGCGCCATCGCATCCCGTCCACCTACGGCTACATGGCGACGGCTGGGGCGACGGCTGCCGCGCTCTTCTTCGCGCTCTGGTGGATGCTGCACACGAGCGGAGATGAAGCTCCGTGGGTTCCTGCCGGACTTGCCGCGAGCGTCGTGATGCTGGTCGCGCTGGCGGCGCGCGAAGTCATCATGCGGCGTGCATGGACGCGTTATATCCTCGAACAGGATCGGCGCGGACAGCCCGTCAGCGATGCGCGCGTCGAGCGGCAGCAGTCCGGCAGCAGCAGCCGCTCTGTAAGCAGGCACGCCGCCGCCCTGCGCGAATTGCAGAGACATTCGGCGGAAGCGGACGCAGCCGGATCGCTCCCCAATCTACATCTGGAAGCCTATCATCTGTGCAAGGATTATCTGACGAGCACGGAAGCGGCTCTGCGCACGAGAGGCGTCAGCTCGCAGAGCCTCGCGGCATTGCGCGCCGGTCAGGATCGCGTGCGCCATCTGCAAAAACATCATCTCTTGACGTGGGCTTCCGGCTCGTCGCGCGCTCTGACCTTTGAAGCGCAGCGGCGCGTCACCGTCTCCGACAAGATCGAGATGGCACTACGCGCGCTTGACGTGATAGACTCGGCTCTCAAAATCTATCCGGACGAAGCCGAGCTGAACGAGTCTGCGACGGCGATTCGCGAGTACATCTCGTCAGTCAAGGTCGCGCACTGGGTGGAGCTGGCCGAACGCGCGGCCTTCAAAGGCCAGTATCGCCGCGCGATAGACCGCTATCGTGACGCGCTCTTTTATCTCTCGCGTGAAGAGATGGGCGAAGATGTGCGCCATGAGAATGCAGGGCGCATCTCGCGTGAGATAGATTTGCTGCGCGCTCGTTTGAAGATGCGAAAGTCTGCGAAGGCGGAAGCATCCGATGCTCGACAGGAGAATGGAAGGCAAGAGTGATTAGCCAACGTTGTCGCAAATGTAAAAGCCATCGTATCCGGCGTGGTTATCGAAGAATGCCGCTCATCCTTCGCTTGTTCGGCATCTACGAGCTTCTCTGCGATGACTGCAATCTGCTCTTCACCGGCTTCGCGTTGCCGTGGACGGTTTCGTCTCACAGAAAAAAGAGGGAGCGTAAGCTTTCGACGGATGAGAGCAAAGCGTCTGATTGAAGGTCAGAACCGTTTGCGGTAGCGAACGGGTTCTTATCCATTTCACTTTCAAACATTTTCACTCTCAAAAGTTGTAACCCGCCCGCTACCGCAGGCGGTTCTGACACAAGTCATACGTGGCCGGTCGCCGGAATTAAATCGAACATGAGAATTGCTGTACTGCTTTGCCTGCTCTTTGCCCTTTACCCTGCCACGCTCGCACAGGAAGCCAAGAGCACTCCCACGCCCGATGCCTCGCCGCAGCCAACGCCAACACTGGAACCGACACCAACTCCAACGCCGATACCAACCCCGACGCCAACTCCAACTGTTGATGACGCGCCGAAAATCAAAGCTTATTTAATCAGCGTGGGGGACATACTGGATGTCGTAGTCGCGCGGCGTCCAGAACTCGGCTGGCGCGGGCCGGTCAATAGCGAGGGCACGATCCCCGCGCTCCCGAACCTCAAAAATCCGATTCGCGCTCTCTGTCGAACAGAGCAGGAAGTCGCCGCGCAGATTGCTGCGGACTACTCGGAGCTTATCAAGAATCCCACAATCATCGTGCGCGTCGTCGAGCGTTCGGCGAGACCGGCTATCCTCTTCGGAGCAGTCCGCACGCCGCAGCGTTTTCAACTCCAACGTGATGTGCATCTCAACGAACTGCTTTTTATCTCCGGCGGCGTCACAGACCGCGCCAGCGGCGATATACAAATCTTCAGACCCGAGACCTTCTCCTGTCCGGACACACAGCAGCCGGAAGCCGCACAGGATGAGACTGTAAATCCGATCAGAGTCATCAAGATTTTAGACCTCATGGCGGGCAAAGAGGATACGAATCCGCTCATCCATCCCGGTGACATCGTGACCGTTATGGTCGCAGAGCCTGTCTACATCACAGGCGGCGTCGTCTCTCCGCAGGGCATCAACTTTCGTGAGCAGTTGACGCTCGCCCGCGCCATCGCGACCGTCGGCGGCCTGAGCAGCAACGCGCGCGGCGGAGAGATACGCATCTACAGGCGCAAAGAGCAGGCGACGGAGCAGGAAATCATCAAAGCCGATTACGACGCCATCAGGAAACAGAAGCAGCCGGACATTCCCCTCAAAGCCTACGACATCATAGAAGTCCCGCAATCCTCCTACATCTCCGCGCGCCGCACGTGGCAGTCCGCCGCACAGGAACTCATCACAGACGAAAAACTTTCGGGCGCGCTTCCCCTGCGAGTGCTCAATTAAAGGTTCCAGGTTCCAAGTTCCAAGTTCAAGATTCAAGGTTAAGGCATGACCTCTGATTTCAACCTTGAACTTGGAACTTGGAACCTCTAACTCTTCATTAGCGTTCGCCGTTCGGGTATGCGCTGTGCTAAATTGTGTCGTTTGTGATGGCACTAATTTTTTCAGGAGAGATAAGAAATGGCTAGGAAAATCGGAGGCTTGAGCCATCGTCAGGTGACGTGGCTCTGGATATTGCTCGCGTCGGCGGTGGTCATCGCGCTGCTTTACTGGGAACAGATCGCGCTTTTGTATGTGTTGGCGACGTTGGCTGTGACTTGGTTGCTGGTCGTGGTCGCGCTGGCTGATTTGCATGACGCGCGCAGGTCTGCGGCTCCAATCACAGTGGGCGATGACTCGGCTGCGCTGGGCAACAGCCTCGCAGACGCGCCGCCCGCGCCGAGGGCTAACTTTAAAACACGCTCAAGCAAGAATCGTCGTCCATAAAATGTACTAGAATCGTCATCCATAAAATGTAGCTGATGAAGAATCATCTCTTCACACCTGTTTTATGCTAAGATACCGCCAGCCGCTCGCCTGCGATTCACGTATGCGGCGGAACCATTCGTCACCAAGTTGCATCCAAGCTGCTACGTCCGAGCAAGCTAACCGAAGGAAATGTGATGCGTCGCCTGTGTACCGTGCTCATGCTTTTTGCCGCGATGATCTGGTCTGCGGCTCCCGTGCGCCCGTACACTTTGCAGTTCACAGACTCATCCAGTCGAGCGCAGGTCAAGTGGCCTAACCACACAATCAACGTCGCCTTCTCTGCTTCGCTTTCCGCGCCGCCTGCGAATGTCAAAGCCGGCAGCGATGTCATCGGGGCCTTGCGTCGCGCGCTCGCCAACTGGTCTGAAGCAGCCGATGTGGATTTCGTCGAAGCACAGTCCAAAGAGCAGTCCATCAGCGCGGGAGGCGGAAGCGGCGACGGCGTCTCCCTGATTACCATCGCGGCGACGGCTGAGAACGTCGCTCCTTTTGTCGGAGCGGCGAGCGAGATGTCCGGGCGCACGCGCGTCTTCTTCAACAAATCCGGCAGCATCACAGAAGCGGACATCGTGCTCAATCCGTATCAGCAATTTTCCACGGATGGCACGCCCGGCACTTACGACATCGAAGCGACGTTCATGCATGAGGTCGGGCACCTGCTGGGGCTTGAGCATTCGAGCGTGATCGGCGCGACGATGCAACCGCGACAGGGAAAGAACGGCATCTACAGCCTCCCTGCTTTTACGCCGCGCACGCTTTCGCAGGATGATCTGGCAGGCGTGCGCGCCATCTACGGGATGCGGCCTGAGATGGCCGGGGCGCGCGGCTCTGTGACGGGCACGGTCAGTTTACACACGGGCGCGCCCGCCTTCGGCGCGAGCGTCTGGGCTGAAGAGGCTGCGACGGGCAGGCTCGCGGCGAGCAGTATCACGCTGGCGAACGGAACTTTTCAGATAGAGAATCTGCGACCGGGAAAATATTTTTTGAAAGTCGAAGCTCTCGACGGGCCTGTCCTTGCTTCTGAGATAGCTTCGCAGCGCGGAGCTTATGCTGGACTCGCTTCGAGCCAGCAAATCTCATTTCGCACGGAAGAGATAGGGCAGGTCAATATCGTGGCCGACCGCACAGTGCGGCTCAACGCACAGCTCTCTGAAAAACCTTCGCAGCTTAACCCGACGCTCATAGGCTTCAACGGGCAGCTTTCCACTCTTGCTGTGCCGCTCGCGCCGGGACGCACCTACACGATTTATGTCGGCGGCGATGGCCTCAATCTCAAACAGCTTGCAGAAGGCGGAGTCGCGGTCACTTCGCCGTACCTGAGCGTCAACCAGTCGAGCATCGCGCAGCAACAGTTCGGCGCGAATCTTTCGGTCATCAGCTTTGATGTCACCGTTAGCGAAAACGCTCCGGCGGGCGATTACGATGTGCGCGTGCAGGCCGCGACCGGCGAAGTCGCTTACATCGCGGGCGGCCTCGCGGTGGACGCAAACGGCGGCCTCGTGAACCCGTAGAAACAGCCGGTCGGCTCTTGACAGCAGACGCGCGCCGGGGTCTTCTGCCGGGAGTTAAAAAGGATTGTCCGGGGCGTAATTCAAACAGTTGAAAGTTTGATTCAAGTTGTGCATAATCTGCTTGCGCCCGACTCCCCGTTGGGCGAAGTGGTCGCGTGGGGTGAGGACACGTGGCCTTAGGGTGGGGGTTGTGGGAGACCCCCGCCCGCTTTATTTTTGGGACATGGGAAATAATTTAAAGCGGCACTCACGCTTATCATTTAGTTGACATTCGCAAAAATCGTTCTACTATACGCCCGAAGGCGAGAGCGGCTCGCCAATCCCCTGATACGATTCAAGCAATAGACTTCTAAACTTCGTTTGAGGTTAGGAGATGAACCGCCCTGTTTCGTCTCTCAGAGAGTCGCGCATGACCACAATACAGAAGCCGAAACCACAAAGCAGTTTCAATCGTTGGTTGTTTCAAGGGGTGAAGGAAGTTGAAGGCCCTCACGAGAAACCGGGAGAACATCATACGCATGCATGGTGGCAGGTGATGTGCCTGACCGGCGTTGACTATTTCTCGACGCTCGGTTATCAACCCGGCATCGCTTTCCTTGCGGCACAGGCTCTCTCGCCCGTCGCCACATTCGTGCTGGTGCTCTTGACGCTGCTGGGCGCACTGCCGATCTACAGCCGCGTCGCAGCCGAAAGCCCGCACGGGCAGGGTTCGATCTCGATGCTCGAAAGCCTGCTCTCGCGCTGGAAGGGCAAGCTCTTCGTGCTCGTCCTGCTCGGATTCGTCGCCACGGATTTTATCATCACCATCACGCTCTCGGCTGCGGACGCGACGGCGCACGTCACAGAGAATCCATTCGTACAGCAGCATCTACCTTTCCTGGATCATCCCATCTACGTCACGCTGGCTCTGGTCGCCCTGCTCGGCGCGATCTTTCTCAAAGGCTTTAAGGAAGCGATAGGCATCGCTGTGATTTTAGTCGGCGTGTATCTGCTGCTCAATGTGGTAGTCGTGTCGAGAGGTTTTTATGAGCTGGCGACTCATCCGGGACATTTCCCCGCATGGAAGCAGGCGCTCTTTGCGCATCCGAGCGTGCATGGCAATCCGATGCTGATCGTGGGCATCTCGCTCCTGCTCTTTCCAAAGCTCGCGCTGGGGCTTTCAGGATTCGAGACCGGCGTGGCCGTGATGCCGCTCGTGCAGGGGCCGCACCGGATACGCAATACGCGCATGATGCTGATGACCGCCGCCGCTATTATGAGTGTGCTTTTGATTAGCAGCAGCATGATTACGACCATGCTCATTCCGGCTGCCGAGTTTGCCGAAGGCGGCAAGGCTAACGGGCGCGCTCTGGCATATCTCGCGCACACTTTCCTCGGAGAATATTTCGGCACGGCTTATGACTTGAGCACGATTCTGATTCTCTGGTTTGCGGGCGCGTCCGCGATGGCCGGACTCTTGAATATCGTGCCGCGTTATTTGCCGCGTTACGGCATGGCTCCTCAATGGGCGCGTGCGACCCGTCCGTTAACTTTAGTTTTTATGAGCATCGCTTTCGCCGTGACGATTATCTTCAAGGCGGACGTTGACGCGCAGGGCGGAGCTTATGCGACGGGCGTTCTGGTCTTGATGAGTTCTGCGGCCATCGCCGTGACGATCTCTTCGTGGCGTTGCGGGCAAAAGATGCGTTGGGCTTTTCTCTTGATCTCGCTGGTCTTCGCTTACACGACGATTCAGAACGTACACGAGAGGCCGGAGGGCATCAAGATCGCCTCTTTCTTTATCGGCGCGATTATCCTGACTTCGCTTATCTCGCGCGTCATGCGAACGACGGAATTGCGCGTGGAGAAGGTCGAGCTGGACGAGGTGGCACAGACATTTATTAAAGAAGTGAGCAATCGCACCATTCGCATCGTCGCTAATCGCTGTGATAAGGGAGACCACGACGAGTATATGGTTAAGGAACGCGAGAAACGCGTGGATAACCATATCCCGACCTCAGACCCTGTGCTCTTTTTTGAAGTCGCGCCGGGAGATGCTTCCGAGTTCTCAGGCGTGCTCAAGGTAAAAGGATTTGACGTGAACGGCTTTCGCGTTCTCAGAACCGAAAGCCCTGCTGTGCCGAATGCCATCGCCGCCTTTATGCTCTACCTGCGTGACACGACGGGCAAGATACCGCACGTCTATTTCGGTTGGAGCGAAGGCAACCCGCTGACTTACATGCTCAAATACATCGCTTTGGGCGAAGGTGACACCGCGCCCGTCACGCACGAAGTCTTGAGGCAGGCCGAAGAAGACCCCGAACGGCGGCCTTCGGTTCACGTCGGCGGGTAAAAATCTAGAATGGATGTTTAATGCTTTGCACCGGCGGCGTCATCACAAACGCGCCGTATCATCTTGAGCGTGAGAGAGAGGAATGACGAGTGGCAAGCGTAGGCAAGTTCAATACTTGCACGCTTGCCATTTGCGTTGATGAAGAGATTAGATGTTGATTTCTTCCGTGCGCCCTGCGAGAAAACAGGAGCGACAATAGACTGGACGACCCTGCGAGGGGTAGAAGGGAACTGTGGTCTGTTGGCCGCACTGCGCACATTGAACCGAGACCTCTATGCGCTGGCGCACGCCGGAAGCCTGCGCCGCCGCTATCGCCGCGAGTCGCTCATTCTTGGCCTGCTTGCATGGCTTGCAGCGCTTGGGTTCGTTCTTCAAACCCTTGTCGTGGAAAAAGACCTGCTCGCCGCCAGTCCAGATAAAATCCTCTGTACAGTCTACGCACTTGATCGTGCGGTCATCGAACTCCATTTCGGAATGACTCCACTGTCCGTTCGAGGGACTCGTGCCTTCACCTTGTGACATGATGATTTCCCCTAACCGATGTACGACCCCGCGCCGAGCAATCAGAGAGGAAACACGCCCGGCGCATATTCTATTGCAAAATACTGCCTGCGAGCGAGGAGGCTAGCGACATTCGCTGCACTCAGCGAACGCTGCCCCTATCGGGTTGGCTGTTAATTGAGCCGAGGCGACGTTCTGGCTTTATGCAAATTATAACTATCACAAATATGTGTCAAGCTTTGCGGGATGAAAATCAGGCGGGAGAAGATAATTGTTCAAAATTCATGCAAGCAATCTTGCTATACATTCGTCGGAGAACAGGAACTCTTGACAGCGGACACGCGCCGTGCCAGCATCCGACGACCAGCTCATCAATAAAGAAGAAACGAGAGAAAAGTTTACCTGCATGAACATTCTCGTCATCGGCTCGGGCGGGCGCGAGCATGCGATTTCGTGGTCGCTTTCAAGCAACGCGCACGCAGGGCTAAAGCTTTACTGCGCGCCCGGCAACGCGGGCATAGCGCAGCTCGCCGAATGCGTCGCCATCGAAGCGACGGACACCGCCGCGCTTCTCAGGTTTGCGGAAGAGAAAAAGATTGATCTCACAATCGTCGGGGGCGAAGCCCCGCTCGCGGCGGGCATCGTTGACCTCTTCGAGTCGCGCGGCCTTGCGATAACGGGAGCGCGCCAGTCAGCCGCGCGCCTCGAATCGAGCAAAGCCTTCGCCAAAGATTTTATGGCGCGACACGAAATCCCGACCGCGCGTTATCGCGTCGCTTCCTCTGTGGATGAAGCGCAAGCTATCCTGCGTCGCGGCGAGTTCGGCGCGGAAGACGCTTCCGTAGTCGTCAAGGCCGATGGACTCGCGGCGGGCAAGGGCGTCGTCGTCGCACGCTCGCGCGCAGAAGCCGAAGCGGCTATTTATGACCTGATGATCGGCGGCGCGGTCGGAAGTGATGCCGCGAGCCGCGTCGTGATTGAAGAAACGCTCGAAGGCAGAGAAGCATCGTTGCTGCTCTTCGCGGACGGTAAAGATTACGCGTTGATGCCAGCCGCGCGCGATCACAAACGCGTCGGCGAAAATGATACGGGTCCGAACACCGGCGGCATGGGTGTCGTCACGGATAAAAATATTCTTGACGAAGAAACCTTGAAATGCGCCGTGCGTGAGATAGTCGAGCCAACGCTTGTAGGAGCGCGAGCCGACGGCTTTGAGTTTCGCGGAGTGCTCTTTATCGGGCTGATGCTGACGGCGGACGGCCTGCGCGTGCTCGAATACAACGTGCGTTTCGGCGACCCGGAAACTCAAGCTATCCTTGTGCGTTTAAAGTCTGACCTCTCGGATATTTTCGCAGCGACGACGCGCGGGACACTCTCGCAGACTCCTGTAAGTTGGAGCGATGACGCTTCGGCCTGCGTCGTGCTGGCCGCGCGCGGATATCCAGCACGGCCTGAGACGGGCGCGCACATAGGAGGTTTGGAGCGCGCAGCACAGCACGAACATGTCCAAATCTTTCACGCAGGCACAAAACTCGGCGCAGGCGGCGAATGGCTCACGGCTGGCGGGCGCGTGCTCGGCGTGACGGCGACAGGCCAAACTCTAGACCATGCGCTGGCTCGCTGTTATGATGCGGCGAGCGAGATACATTGGGACGGCATGCACTACCGGCGCGACATCGGGAGAAGCAAGGCGGAAGGATGAAGGCGGAGGATGAAAAGCATGCTATTCAAGCTTGAGCGGTTCAGCTAAAGCCGAGCAATGCATTTACAATAGCTTTACTTTCATCCTTCCGCCTTCCGCCTTCATCCTTGCTCCTGCTATACTCGAATTCGAAGGTCTTCCTTGAAAATGCAACCGCGCAAGCCTGTGTGACGTACAACCAAAGGCGTGCGCGAAAGGCTATGTCAAAGAGGCTTTGTGCGCGAGCGCGAAAGTTGACTGTGAGGCGCTCTAATTTAACGGCTGGAGGAATGAGACGAGATGGGACTGTGGAGCAGAATTAAGCGTTCGATGCGCGCAATGTTCGGCGGCATCGTGGAGAAGACGGAAGACCCTGAACTCATACTTCAGCAGACCATCCGCGACATGCGCGACCGCGTGCCTGAGCTGAACAACTCCGTCTCGCAGGTGATGGCGACTGAAAAGCTGCTCGCCAAGAGCAAAGAGCGTCTGGAAGGACAGGTCGTTGACCTCGATTCAAAAATCAAAGCTTCGGTCAAGCTGGGGCGCGACGACATCGCCACGGCATACATCGGACAGCTTCAACAGGCGCAGGTTGACCTGCAAAAAACCTCGCAGCAACTTGAGCACGCCACGCTGGCATCCAAGCAGGCTCTGAAGGCGCGCGACAATTACGTGCTGCAAATGCAGAGGCGCACGGCTGAGGCGATGCAGCTCATCAACCAGTCGAAGCAGGCCAAGTTGCAGGAACAGCTTGCGCAGACGATGGAGACGTTCAATCTCGGCGACGACGCTTCGACCTTCAATGAGATGCGCGACAAGATAGACCGCCGCGCCGCCGCCGCCGAAGCCAAGATGCAACTCGGCTCCGCCTCCGTTGACAGCCAGATGCAGGATATTGAGCGCGAGGCAATGGACATGCAGTTGCAGGACAAACTGCTTGAGTACAAGCGAGACATGGGCCTCCTGCCAAGCTCGACGGGCGGGAAAACTCCCGAAGCTCTCCCGGCGCAGGGCGAGACGGGCGTGAGCGATCAGACGCGCGCAGTGCTTGAGCAATACAAGGCAGGTTCCGAATAATGCTCACGCGGTGTTAGCGCAAAATGAGATGTGCCGCGCGTTCCTTTTCATGTAATTTTATTTCGCATTGATAAACGGCCATGGCGGATTTTTCCAAGATCAATTTTCACTATTTGAAAGAGGCGCTCAAAGAACCCGTCAACTTCTGGGGCATGGCGGGTTTCGCTGTCGCAGCCGCTTACACGCAATCCATCATTCCGCTCGGCGCAGCCATCGCCGCAGAAGGTCTCTATCTGGCCGCAGTCCCGGCCAGCACGCTCTACCGGCGGCTGGTTGACACACGGCAGAAGGCGCGCCTGCGCGCACTGCGTGACCGGCAGCGCGAAGAGATGATCAAGGGCTTTGACCCGCGCGAGCGTGAAGCGGTCGAGTACCTGCGCTGGATGAAGAACCAGATTTACTCGAACTACAAAAAGTTCACCGGCTCGAAAGAGATTCCGATGAACATCCAGAGCCTTGACCAACGCTGGGAAGATTTCGTGGATTTGTTAGACGTGTATCGCCGTCGCAAGAATCACCTGCGCTCGATAAATCGTCAGGCCGTGCAGAACCAGCTGACGCAGGCCGAGCGTTCCGTCGAGTCTGCGGCTGACGACCGTGCGCGCCGCGTGCAGCAGGCGAATGTGGAAATCCTCAGACGCCGCGTCGCAGCCTTTAACGATCTCGAACGCTCCGTTAAGCTCGTCGAAGGACAGTTGCAGTCAATCGAAAACTTCTTCGGCCTCGTCAACGATCAGGTCGTCACATTGCCGACGCCGGAAAGAGTCTCCGCGCTCGACTTTGAGCAGCTCAGCGATTCCATAGCGATGACCAAGCAGATGCTCGAAGAGACTTCCGACATGATGGGCACGCTCGACAGCCACAACCGCGAGATAGGCAACTACGACCTGCTTGCCAATACTTCGTCGAAGTAAGGCAAAGAAGTAAGGCGAAAGTAAAAAGGTAAAAGGCAAAAGTGAGGAAGCATTCAACGCCTCTTCACTTTTGCCTTTTACCTTTTTACTGTCCCAAACGCGCTAGTGCAAAGCTATGCACCTTCGGTGTAAGACTTTCAGTTGCCACGCACTCCGCTTAAATCTAATTGAGGCGGTAGCGGAGCGCGAACTTGATAATTAAGAAGGGCGCGACTTTCAGTCAGCGCCGAAATCTATGCACTTTCAGTGCATAGTGGTTTAGTTTTACCTTCTTTAGCGTTCCGACAGGATGGCTTCCAACTGCGATTCGTCCAGGCGATAGGTCTCATTACAAAAATGACAATTCATAACTGCGCCCTTGTCTTCGCGCAGCATTGATTCCAGCTCGGCGCGATCAATCGAAGAGATTAACGAGATGGCGCGCTCGTATGAGCAAGAGCACGCGAAGCTGACGGGCTGCTCGCCCAGAATCTCAAACTCAATCCCGCCCAACGCCGTGCGCAGCAGCTCCGCCGGACTCAGCCCCTCGCGTATCATCGCGGTTGTTTGCGGCGTGCGACTGACTGAAGTTTCAATCGCCGCGACCGTGCTCTCACTCGCGCCCGGCATGATCTGTATCATCAAACCGCCAGCCGCTGCGACGTATGTTTCCGTCTCATCGCTGGCGCGCATCAGCACGCCGAGCATGACGGCTGAAGGTATCTGCTCTGACTTGGTCAGGTAGTAAGCGAAGTCCTCCGCGATCTCGCCTGAGATTAAAGGCACAGAGCCGCGATACGGCTCCGTGTAAAGTCCTATCTCATAGCCGGACTCGCGCGTCACATAAAACATTCCCTCGCCGACCACCGCGCGCACATCCAGCTTTTCGTTTTGATTGAGCGGCGCGGTCGCGTCCGGGTTACGCACGTAGCCGCGCACCTGTCCCTTAGCATTCGCTTCCGCAGTGATGCCGCCGATGGGGCCGTCGCCGATGATCTGAACCGTCAGGCGGTCAAGCTCTTTGAGGCTTGAGCCGAGCAGCAGTGTGCCCGTCAGCGTCCGACCGAGCGCAGCCGCAACGGTCGGCGAAGTCACATGCCTGCGCGCAGCCTCTGCCACCAACCCTGTCGTCACAGCCGCCATGCAACGCACGGTTCCATCCGCCGCAGTGCCATGCACCAATGTGTCCGCCCGTTCCTGATTTTGCTTTTCCAATTCCTCTAAGCTTCCTCTCCGCTCAACTTTCTTTGCTCGCCCGAAGCAGCTCGGCCTGCCATCTGCGAGAGCACTCAGACACTTATTTTGCACCGCAGGTTGCCCCCCGGACAAGCCGCCCGGAAACCCCTCTCTGAAAGCGAGATAAACACACTTTTGAGACCCCTGAAACGACGCTTCCGTGCTTTATTTTGAGGCTGAAGAGTGTTAAGGTATTGTCTTAAGAGACCCACTCCATTGCTATGAAAAAAAAGAAACACACAATATATTGGGGAAGGGTATTGACAGCCCGTTGCGGCCTATGTATACTGCGCTCCGCTTGAGACGGAAACTGATGAGCGGCGGGCGCGAACGGATTTCAGGTAGCTTGCCGTGCAGGATTTTCTCGCTTTGAATTAAGCCAGCCGCAGTACCAGAATCAAATTTAGCAGCAGGTGGCGCGCAACCTTTGGGACGCGCCGAAACTTTTAGAAAACAACACAGCCCACGCGTCTCCTTCGCGCAGGAAAGGCAGAACAGATGAGCACAGCTATCCCATCAAAGGCCGAAAGCCAGAGAACAATCAAAACTTCCCATGCAACCGTCAGACGCGAGCTTCAACCGCTGGGCCTGAACGCACAGCGCGTCATCAGCAAGCGTTACAGCCTGAAGGATGCGCAGGGAGCGCCGATTGAGGGATGGGAAGATATTGTGCGCCGTGTCGTCGGCCACGTCTCTTTCGCCGAGACCGATTCGCAGCAGCGCGACGAGTTTTATGAAGCGATGTCCGAGGTCATGCTCGCGCGCGAATTTATCCCGAACACGCCGTGCCTCGTTAACGCTGGCAAGTCCACGGGACAGCTCGCGGCCTGCTTCGTCCTGCATGTGCCCGATTCAATCACGGGCATCATGGAACACGCGAAAGCCGCCGCGACGATTCACCAGACGGGCGGCGGAACCGGGATGACGTATGAGTTCCTGCGGCCTGCCGGAGCGATGGTCAATTCGACGAGAGGGGTCGCTTCCGGCCCGGTCTCCTTTATGAACATCGTCAATCAGGTGACGGACGTGGTCAAGCAGGGCGGCGTGCGTCGCGGAGCCAACATGGGCATGATGCGAGTCACACACCCGGACGTACTCCGCTTCATCCACGCGAAGAACGACCAGCACTCTCTGACCAACTTTAATATCTCTGTGAATGTGACGGATAAGTTTTTGGAAGCGGTGGATAACGACGAGTGGTTCCAGCTTGAGTTTGACGAGAAGCCCTGGACTGCTCCGGTCTACGATCCGGCGACGGATGGAGACTATGCTATTTATCGTCGGCCTGACGGCAGCACTGTGACGTTCAGAGATAAAGCCTCTTTTCAATCGACAGACCTCTCGGATTGTGCGAAGGAAGAGCCGCCGCGCGCGGGGATGGTTTACGCGCCGGACATCTGGAACCGCATCATCGCCAGCGCGCACAAGTATGCGGAGCCGGGGATAGCTTTTATTGACGAAGTCAATCGCCACAATCACATGATGGCTTCGATGGGGCCGATCTACTCTTGCAATCCGTGCGGCGAGCAATTCTTGCACTTCTCAAACTCCTGCAACTTGGGTTCCATTGACCTCGCGAAGTTTTACGTCAAGTCGGGCGACGGGACAGACCCGCGCGAGTGCATCGAGTGGGATCGCTTGAGAGAAGTGACGCATCTCTGCACGCGCTTTCTGGATAATGTGATTGACACCTGCACGTGGCCGCTGCCTGAGATCGAAGACACGGTCAAGCGCACGCGTCCCGTTGGCCTCGGCATCATGGGCTTCGCTGATTTGTGCCTGAGCCTCAGAATCACATACGGCTCAGCCGAATCGATTGACCTGATGGATAAGGTGATGGGCTTTGTCAGGCGCGAGGCGTGGGTCGAGAGCCTCAGGCTCGGCGCGGAGAAGGGCACGTTCCCGGAGCTTGAGCCGAACAGGGAAGCTTACGCGGACTTTCTTTATAACGAAATCGGCATCTCGCGCGATGTGGAGTTGACGCCGCGCAACTACGAAGTGACGACGATTGCTCCGACCGGCACGATTTCTCTCGTCGCCGAAACTTCCTCCGGCATCGAGCCGAACTTCTCATGGGCTTATGTCAGGCACGACACGCTCGGCACGCGCACATACGTACACACGCTGGTTGCCAAAGCTCTCGGCATGGAAGTGGATCAGACGGATCAGGACTCGATCAACCGCGCCGCTGCCTACGTGACCGAGCACGAAGACGAGCTGCCGCACTATTTCATCTCCGCGATGAAGATCAGCGCGGAGCAGCACGTGCATGTCCTCGCAGCAGCCCAGCGCAATGTTGACAACTCCGTCTCGAAGACCTGCAACGGGGCGGTTGACGACACTGTTGAATCCGTTGATGCGCTCTATCGCCTCGGGCGACAGTTGGGATGCAAGGCCGTCAGCTATTATCGAGACGGCTCGCGCGAAGGTCAGGTCTTAACTTCGATGAAGCAGGAGGAGAAGGGCGAGGCCGCCTGTAATCCTGAAGCTGCGGACATCGTGCTCGTGGACGAGCCGCCGGCCAGTCCAGCCGAGACCTTTGCGACGGTACAGGCCAGAGACAAAGAGCGTGCGGCTGCCGCGCGTGTCGAGCGACCGCGAGAATTGCGTGGCGCGACGTGGCAGATTCCATTCGACGGACAGAACCTGTACGTGACGGTCAATCACGACAGCCAGATGATTCAGGAAGTATTCGCCACGGGGCCGATCTCAGGCGGCGTGGGCTTGCTTGCCTCGAAGATGCTGCGCGGCGGTTTCGATGCCAAAGAGGTTTCGCACAGTCTCAACAAAGTGACCGGCACTCACTCTGTCTGGTTCAACGAGCGCCTGCTGACTTCGCCCGAACAGGCCGTCGCCGAATGCATTCTTCTGACCAGTCGCCGCTTGCAGGGCTTGCCGGATTCCGCCCGCGCCGCAGGCGGCAGTAAGTCATACTCGACCGAGACGCAATCATCCGCAGGCAGCGTGATGTCCAATCTGATCAGCCCCTGCCCGGAATGCCACGGCCAACTGGAACACGCGAGCGGCTGCGATTTTTGCAGAGACTGCGGGTATTCTAAGTGCCGTTAGATGTTTTTTAGTTTTGTATCCCTAGTATCGTGTAAATGCTCATAGCTGGGCAGCTTAGTTAATGATAAGGGTATACATTCGGCCTCGGACTACCACACGGCTCCGAGGCCGAAAATTTTTCCATTCTCTTCATCCCCTTCCAATTAAACAGAGACACCCTGCCAAAATTATTACTTTTGCTGTCAGACAGCCTAGAGTAATGCCTATCACCGTCGAGACTCGACGCCATTAACTTGAAGGAGGAGCTTATTGTGTATCTCAATCACTAATATTAATGTCTAACGGATGTACATATCTCCAGTCTATCAGGGGTGATTCCTAATGGGGAGAAAGGCTCGAGGAAGGCCGGCACGTTTGGCCAAAAAGCTGCTTCACATTCGCCATGCATTCGGTCTCAGTCAGAACGATCTGATCTGGCGGCTGGGATTGAGTGATGAACTTATTCAGGCGAAGGTCAGCCTGTATGAGATGGGTAAGAGAGAACCCACGTTGAAGGTGCTGCTGAAATATGCACGCCTCGCAAATGTGTACGTAGATACATTGATTGATGATGAGTTTGACCTGCCGGAAAAACTGCCGCCGAGACGAAAAAGTATGGGGATCGCAAGAAAGAAAAAGAAGAAACGATTGTAAGCCAGATAGAATTTAGGGGCAAAAAAGTGAATTTACGGGTAGTCTGTTTTTTTTCTTAGTACAGGACAAAAAATGATCTTTGAAACTGCATAAAAGGCCATCAAGCCGG
>CAXTPS010000034.1:0-50649 GCA_964246305.1 uncultured Pyrinomonadaceae bacterium | reverse complement strand
CCCTTTTCGGCGGCAGGCTCGGGGGCAAGCTCTCGGTCTCCGGCGGGATGGGGGGTATGGGCGGCGCGCAGCCCCTCGCAGCCACGCTCAACGGCGCGGTCTTTCTGGGCGTGGATGTTGACCCCGCGCGAATAGAACGTCGCGTCGAGACAGGATATTGTGATCGCCTCGCGCTCACGCTTGACGAAGCTCTGGATATTTGCGAGGAGGAGCGTCAACAGAAGCGCGCTCTTTCAGTCGGCCTCGTCGGCAACTGCGCCGAAGTTTTGCCTGAGCTTGTGCGGCGCGGAATCACGGTAGATGCAGTCACAGACCAGACTAGCGCACATGATCCTCTCAACGGTTATGTTCCGGCGGGATTGAGCTTGGAAGAAGCCGCCGAATTGCGACGCGACGATCCGCAAGGATACATCGCACGCTCGACAGAGAGCATGGCGCGGCACGTCGGAGCGATGCTCGAACTGCAAAAGTCGGGTGCGGTCGCTTTCGACTACGGCAACAACATACGCAAGTTTGCCTTCGATGCGGGATGCACGGACGCCTTCAACATTCCGGGCTTCGTGCCCGAATACATACGCCCGCTCTTCTGCGAGGGCAAAGGCCCCTTTCGCTGGGTCGCGCTCTCCGGCGACGCCGAGGACATACGCAAGACGGACGATCTCGCGCTCGAAATGTTCCCGCAAGACTCTACGCTCAATCGCTGGCTGCGCCTCGCGCGCCAGCACGTGCATTTTCAAGGATTGCCCGCGCGCATCTGCTGGCTCGGCTACGGCGAGCGCGCACAGATGGGCGAAGCGATTAACGATCTCGTCCGGCGCGGCGAACTCAAAGCTCCCATCGCCATCGGGCGCGATCATCTGGACACGGGCAGCGTCGCGTCGCCCTTCCGCGAAACCGAAGCGATGAAAGACGGCTCCGATGCGATAGCGGACTGGCCTATCCTGAACGCGCTCTTGAACACAGCGAGCGGCGCAAGCTGGGTCTCATTTCATCACGGCGGCGGCGTCGGCATAGGCTACTCGCTACACGCCGGGCAGGTCTCCGTCGCGGACGGCACGGACGAAGCCGCGCGACGATTGAACCGCGTCCTCACAAACGACCCCGGCCTCGGCGTCGCACGCCACGTTGACGCAGGCTACGAAGAAGCCGAAGAGACCGCCCGCACGAAGGGCGTCAAGATTCCGATGTTGAATAACAAAATTGTCAACGGCGACTGACGATTGTTGAAGAACGAAGTCGCCAACGACGACTGACAATATAGCGTAGGGTAAGCGAATGAAATGAGCGCAACCCTACGAAATGAGCGCAACCCTATGACACGATGGACAAATAAAACCGTCGCCGAAGGTGACGAACACGGAGCGATCAAACGCGATGCCTCAATCGTTAGTGAAGATGCTAGTTCATATTGTATTCTCAACCAAAAATCGCGCCGATCTCATCACACCTGAAATCGAGCCTGATTTATTCGGTTACGTAAGCGGCATTGTCGAAAACAATAAATCGAATTTGATTTTAGCGAATGGCACGACGAATCACGTTCATTTGTTAATCTCGTTAAGCAAGACAATTTCAATCAGCGAATTGATCGGCGACATCAAGCGCGACAGCTCGAAATGGATAAAGCTCAAAGGCAAAGAGTTTCGAGATTTTCATTGGCAAGAAGGCTATGGAGCCTTCTCAGTCGGACAGACGCAAGTCAAAGAGGTGATGAAATACATTGCGAAACAGAAAGAGCATCATGCCCGGAAAAGCTTTGAAAACGAGTTCAGAGGTTTTTTGAAGAAGTACGAGATTGAATACGACGAGCGTTATGTCTGGGATTGATTTTGCATCGCGGATGTTCGTCACCTTCGGCGACGAATTGATTTATGGCTCTCATTCGTAGGGTTACGCCTTCGGCTCACCCTACGCTATATTGTCGGTCGCGTTCCGCGACAAAACAACATGAGCGAACCACAACAAGATTAGACAGCAAGTTTTGTCATCGAAGATGACAAACATTATAGCGTAGCGAGAATCGCTACGAATTGTCATCGAAGATGGCGAACATTATAGCGTAGCGAGAATCGCTACGACTCGTTTGTGAGCGACCCGCACACGCCAATCACGACACATGCCACGCCTGACCCTGTGCCACAGGGCACGGGCACGCTTGCGTCGCCGCGAAGAGTTAAGCGCGTCGGGGGAGCCTTGCGCGGGCTGGCGATTGATGTCACGCCGCTCAGAACCTCGCGTGAGTTCAGGCTGTTGTATATCGGGCAATCCGTTTCGCTCTTCGGCTCGATGATGACATTCGTAGTGCTGCCGTGGCAGATGTATTTACTAACGAAGTCATCTCTCGCGGTCGGACTGCTCGGAGTGACAGAGTTCGTGCCGATCATGTTGATGGCATTTGTCGGTGGCGCGCTGGCGGATTACGTTGACCGCCGCCTGATGGTGCGTTTGACCGAACTCTCGCTGGCAGTCGGGACGGTCTTGCTCATCCTCAACTCGCACCAGGCGCAGCCGCGCGTCTGGGTGCTCTATTTCTGCGCGGCGTTGTTCGCGGGCGTCAACGGATTACAGAGGCCGTCGCTCGAAGCGCTCGTGCCGCGCCTCGTCACGCCTGAGCAGATGCCAGCCGTAGCCGCGCTCAACTCTCTGCGCGGCAGCATAGCCATGATCGGTGGCCCTGCGCTCGGCGGATTTCTGGCGGCGACGATTGGCCCGACCAGCACATACTTTATAGACCTTGTAACTTTCGCCGTCTCGCTCGCCGCGCTCTGGATGATGCGAGCGACACCGCCGCCCGCAGAGGCGTCGCGTCCGAGCGTGCGCTCCGTCATCGAAGGCTTGCGTTATGCGCGCAGCCGACCGGAGTTGTTGGGTACATATCTGATAGACATCAACGCTATGTTCTTCGGGATGCCGATGGCTTTGTTCCCGGCCATCGCGGTCAGTTTCGGCGGGGCATCGGTCGGGCTTCTTTACGCGATGCCTGCGGTCGGCGCTTTGTGCGCGACGTTGTCATCGGGCTGGACGAAGCGTGTGCATCGTCATGGCCTAGCGGTCGCCATCGCCGCAGCGTGTTGGGGAGTGGCTATCATCGGGTTCGGTTTCGCGCACAGGCTGGGCTTCGCGCTTCTTTGTCTCGCGCTCGCGGGAGCCTGTGACATGGTGAGCGGACTGTTTCGCATGACCATCTGGAATCAGACGATACCGGATCACCTGCGCGGCAGGCTCGCGGGCATAGAGATGGTGAGTTACACTAGCGGCCCGCTGCTCGGCAACGCGGAAGCGGGCATCGCCGCCAGATTGTTCGGCCTTAAAACCTCCGTCGTCTCTGGCGGGATTCTGTGCGTCGTCGGGACGGGACTTCTCGCACTACTCTTGCCCGCCTTCCTGCGCTATGACGGGCGCGAGGGTTTAGAGCACAAGCGTAAGGAGGAAGCGGAACGCGCCGCGACGTTGAAGCAGACGAGTTAAGTTCTGTTGACCTTTAAACCAGCATGAAGAAGTTTCGCGCAAAGGCGCAAAGCAAGGACACAGGCTTGCGACCTTTCAATCTCTTTTCTTCTTCGCGTCTTCTTCTCTTTGCGCCTTTGCGCCTTTGCGCGAACTTTCTTCGCAACGATACGCTTGAGATCAATATGAGAATGAAAAGCACACGCATATTTTTACTGTTAATCGCTTCGCTCGTAATTTTCGTCAACGCACACGCGCAGCAGACTAACGCCGGGCGCGTCGCGGAGATTCAAACGGCTCTGCGCGAAGCGAAGCTTGACGGCTGGCTCTTTTATGATTTTCGCGGGAGCGATCCGCTCGCTTATCGTATCCTGAAACTGGGTGCGACGGGCATCACGACGCGGCGTTGGTTCTACTACATTCCGGCGACGGGCGAGCCGACGAAGATCGTGCATTCGATTGAGCGCGGCAAGCTGGATGCGTTGCCGGGAAAGAGGGTGGTGTATCTCCCGTGGCAGGAGTTGCAGGCAGACTTGCGCGAGGCTCTGACGGGTCGCAGGAAACCGCGCTCGGCGGAGATTCGTTTCGGGAGCGGCAAGCGCATCGCCATGCAGTATTCGCCTGAGAACGCGATACCGTACATGTCTCGCGTTGACGCGGGCACGATTGAGCTGATTCGCTCCTTCGGCGTCGAGCCTGTCACGAGCGCAGACCTCGTGCAAAGGTTTGAAGCTGTCTGGACGCCTGAGCAGTTGCGTATGCACAACGAAGCGGCGGATACGATTCATCGCATTATCATGGAATCCTTCGCGGAGATAGCGCGCCGCATACGCGCTGGCGAGCCGACGACCGAATACGACATACAGCAGTTCATGGAAACACGTTTCGCGGCGGCGAACATGACGAACGATGACGACCCGCCCATCATCGCCGTCAATGCGAACGCGGCGAACCCGCATTACCAGCCGACGCGTGAAATTAATTCTCCGATTAAGCGCGGCGACTTCGTACTCTTCGATGTGTGGTACAAGCTGAAAAAGCCGGACGCGGTTTACGCAGACGAGACCTGGACGGGCTATGTCGGCGAGACAGTCCCAGCCGAATACACGCGCATCTTCAACATCGTGCGGGACGCACGCGATGCTGCGGTCACATACGTGCAGAAGAACATGCGCGCTGGCAACACGTTCACAGGGGCATCGGTTGATGATGTCTCGCGCGGAGTGATTACGCGCGCTGGCTACGGCGCGCAGTTCCTGCATCGCACGGGGCATTCAATCGGCGAAGAGGTTCACGGCAACGGCGCGAACATAGACGACCTCGAAACCATGGACTCGCGCAAGATTATTCCGCGCACCTGCTTTTCGATAGAGCCGGGAATCTACTTAGAAGGCAACTTCGGCGTCCGCTCCGAGATAGATGTCTACATCGTCAACGAGCATGAAGCCATCGTCACAGGCCAGCCGATTCAGACTGAGATTATTGCTATTCTCAAATAATTGGTCTTTGTACTTTGGTCTTTGTACTTTGTTCGTCTTACTCGACTTGAATTTTAGAGCTTCAAGGTTGAGTCGCGTGCAAAGCACATAGACCAAAGCACAAGGTTCTAAATATGCTTAACTTTGCTATTCAGGCTGCGCGAGATGCGGGACAGATTCTGTTGGAGCGTTTCGGGCGCGGGATTCAGGTCACGAACAAGGGCTTGATAGACCTTGTGACTGAGGCAGACCTCGCGGCGGAGCATCTGATTGTCGAGCGCATCAAGTCTTATCATCCGCGCCACGCGATTCTGGCGGAGGAGTCGGGCGAGACTTTACAGGCTGGGGGCGAGCGCGAGTGGCGGTGGATCGTAGACCCGCTCGATGGAACGACGAACTACGCGCACGGCTATCCGTGCTTCTGCGTCTCCATCGCTTTGGAGCGCGCGGGCGTCATCGAAGTCGGCGTCATCTACGACCCGACGCGCGACGAGCTGTTCGCAGCCGAGCGCGGGCAGGGCGCGACCTTGAACGGGCGCACCATTCGCGTCTCTGAAACTTTTGAGCTTAACCGCGCACTGCTCTGCACGGGCTTTCCCTACAACGTGCGCGAGCGCGGAGACTTCGCGCGCCACTTCCACAACTTCATCATGCACGCACAGGGCGTGAGGCGCGACGGCTCAGCCGCGCTTGATTTAGCAGGGGTCGCGTGCGGCAGGTTCGACGGCTTCTGGGAAGAGGGACTCAATCCATGGGACGTAGCCGCCGGAGTCCTCCTCATAGAAGAAGCAGGCGGGCGCGTCTCCGCCTACGACGGCTCACGCTTCGACATCCACACGCCCCCGATTCTAGCCAGCAACGGCCTCGTCCATGAAGCGATGATGAATGTGCTGGCGATGAGGTGAGTCAGTCGATGTTGGTCGTGAACAAGGGCTGGATTTTGGCCTTAGGTCTTAGGTCTTTGTAAGAGTCTCAAGCTTGAGTTTTATGACTCAAGTCAAACGACACATCAAAGACCTAAGACCTAAGACCGTGTTCTTATCTTAACTCGTCTTAGCTTTACGCTGTGGCGACTTGCGCTCCGATTCCCTCTTGCGCCCGACGGACTGCACCTGCGTCGAGTCTCGCCCGAACTGCGCGACGACCTGATCTTTCGCTCCCAGCATCAGATTATGGAAAGCCCATTCTTTAGCGACGGTGACATCGCGCGCCGTATCTAAAGCCGCCTGCGCCTGCGCCTCAGCATCTCTCGCTGCGGTCAGCTCCGTCAGCGCGGTCTCTATCGCGGAAGTCTTATAAGACGGATTCGCCGGAGCATAATCCGCGATGTCCTTCAATGCCGCTAAAGCGTCCCTGTCAGCAGCTAATTTAGCGGGAGCCAAGCGTATGGATTGATTTTTAGCCATCGTGAGAATCTCCTTCGTGGATGTAAGGTTAAAGATTTTGCGAGGTAACGCCGCGCATCTTATGCAACTAGCCGTCAGGGCGCAAGCCCTTTCTTCGCCCTCAAAAGAAAAGACGCAATTACTGAGCATTTTAACAAAATCGCCCCTACTCTCACTGGAAACTCCTGAATTTTCATTAGAAACTCGCGTGCTTCCATTAGAAATTCGTGAGTTTTCCTTAGAAATTCATGAGTTTTCGTTGGAACTATGTGAGTTTCTGCTAGAAACTGACGAGCTTTCGTTAGAAAGTCACGAGTTTTCATTAGAAACTCATGAGTTTCTAATGAAAACTTATCTGCTTCCAGCGTAATGACTGATGATTACGGCGTCAGCGCGGGTGCTGAGAAGGTAATTTGCGGACTTTGTTTAATCCTTTAACGCCCACACGCCGCGCTTCACCTGAATTAGAAAACCTCTGTCTCTCAAGACCTGTAACTGCTGGCGGATTTTATCTTTCACGTGGCGATTATCAGGATGTAGCTGTTCGAGTTGAGGAGCGAATGCATAGACTTCGTTGTTAGAAAATTCCGCCTTACCCAGAGACCGCACAATCCTTAAAACGTCCAGCGTCCAGCCACGCTCGTTAACGCCTATTTCTTCAAGCGGTTTCAATCGATGAAAGCTGTCGCGCACTTCCTGAGGCAGTGTTGGCGTGCCGTTGGTAATGAGTTTGATTCTGGCATCAGCCGGAATATTTTTTAAGACTATATTGCAGCCTATCCATCCGGCGCGGCGTGCGGTTACGGCTAATGGCGGTCTCGCTTCGATTGCTGAAAGTGAAAAGACGAAGTGCGGGACTAGAATCAGATTCTGTACTTGCCAAGAAATTTTGTTGTAGTGCAGCGCGTATAAATCAGGCGTGTTGTCTTCGAGTATGGCTCGCCGCATTGCATCATAAGCGGCATCAACAATACGGTCGCCAATGGGCGCGCTCTTGCTCTTCAGTTGAGCGCGTAAGGCACACTTCGGACAGATGAAATCATAAGCTGCTGTGTTGTTCGGAGCAGGATTCAAGACGGGTGAATGACAGTTAGGGCAATACAGATTCTCCAATCCCCATGCTTCACTCACGACGCGCGCTTGTTGAGCGCGGCTCTTGTAGCTTTCTGCCAGATGTGCGGGCATCGAGAGATTCATATCTTAAACGATAACGTCCGCGTCCTACTGCTTCAAAGCACGCCGATTGTCGCATATCGCCCCTCACGGGGCTAACACTGTGTGATATATTTGCACCATGATTTGCCGCCCTAAGGAGAGAGACGAAAGATGATTGCCCCGCAAACGCTGTTGCAGAATCGCTATCTGGTCACGGAGCAGATCGGACAGGGCGGGATGGGTGCGGTCTACGTGGCGACGGATCAGAGGTTCGGCAGCGTCGTGGCTTTGAAGGAGACTTTCTTTACAGACCCTTCGCTGCGTAAAGCTTTCGAGCGCGAGGCGCGGCTGTTGAATCGCTTGCGCCATCCGGCTCTGCCGCGTGTGAGCGATCACTTCGTAGAGGACGAGGGGCAGTTCCTTGTGATGGAGTACATCGCCGGCGAAGATTTGTGGGACATGCTCAAGACGCAGGGCGGCGCGTTTCCCTTGAAAGAGGCTCTGGGCTGGGCTGACCAGTTGCTGGACGCGCTCGATTACCTGCACACGCAGGAGCCGCCCGTCATACACCGGGACATCAAGCCGCAGAACCTGAAGCTCACGCCGCGCGGCCAGATCATCCTGCTCGATTTCGGGCTGGCGAAGGGCACGCCTTTGCAGATGTCGCAGCCGAGCGCGGCGGCGAGCGTCTTCGGCTACTCGCGCAACTACGCTCCGATTGAACAAATTCAGGGCACGGGCACGGACACGCGCAGCGACCTCTATAGCCTCGCCGCAACGCTCTATCACTTGATGACCGGCGCGGCTCCGCCGGATGCTCTGACACGCGCCGCCGCGGTCTTGAATGGACAGGCAGACCCCTTGCGACCCGCCAACGAAGCGCACACGCAAGTAACTCCCGCCGTCGCTCAAGTCCTGATGCGCGCCATGTCGCAGAACGCAGGCCACAGGCCGCAGACGGCAGAAACTATGCGCGCAGCTCTGCGCGAGGCTGGCAAGCAGACTTTCGTCGCAGGCAACGTCACGAATGTTCAGAGCTTCGCGGGCAGCGCGGCGCTTGAGCAGGACACGCAGTTGCTGGACGCGGCTCATGCTGCTCCGACTGTGGCCGATGTTGATGAGAAGAAGTCGGCTTCCGTCCTCGCTTATCAGGATGCCACCGTCGCAGAGGCCGCGCCCGCTACGAATGCGGGCGGCGCAGTCCCGGTGGCGCACGGCAATGAGCACGCGGAATCAGTCGTCACACAGATACAGCCGCTCAAGCCGACGACGCCTGCGACCCGTAAGCGTTCCATGTCCGGACGCACGCTCGGCATAGCTGCCGGAGCGTTGATGCTCGTGCTCGTGGCCGCAGTCGTCTACGCCCTCACGCGCCACACGCCCCAGCCCGCCGCCAACACACAGTCCCCGCCAACAGAGACGAGCGTTCCGCCCACTAACAATTCGCAGGCAGAGCAGTCCAACGCTAATCAAACGAGTGAAGATCAGAATGCCGCGCTGCCCGTTCCCCCTCAGACATCTACGCAACCCAAAGTCGTCGCTCCCGAAAAACCCGCGAAACGGGCCGCAGATTCTTCCGCCTCAAAAGACAAGCTCAACGTCCCGCAGCCGCCCGCGCCGCCTACCGTCGAAGCGCCGGATGATTACGGCCCGATGGCGAACGGCGACAGGCGCGGTCGCAAGCGAGACAATCCTTACTACAATCCTGATCGGACTGCCGAACAGCGTAGAGAGGCGATGGAGGCGAAACAGCAGGCGCGCGAGGAAAAAAGAATGGCCGCAGAAGAACGGCGACGGATTCAACAGATGCGGCGCAGAGAGCGTATGCGCCAACCTTAATCAAGAACATTTCCCGCAAAGGCGCAAAGACGCAAAGAAAAGCCACTGTCTTTCTTTGCGTCTTTGCGGGAAATTCTTTTTGAATTCAAAGCGCGGAGCCGATGATTTCCGTCAGGCGTTCACTGGCGAGGCGTGCGTGTGCGCGTGCTTCGGTTCCCTCATACGGCTCGACGTGAAATAGCGGATGGTAGATGATCTCGACGCGTGTGAAGCGCGGGAAGCGTCTGGTCTTCGGCCACACGCGATGCGCGCCGCGAATCGTGACCGGCAGAATTGGCACGCCAGCTTCCAAGGCCATACGCACTGCTCCCGGCTTGAAGCGAATCATAGAGCCGTCGGGCAGACCGCGCCCGCCCTCCGGAAAGATGACCACGCCGCCGCCGCTCTTGAGCCATTGCAGCGAACGGCGAATCGCAGCCGGGTCGCTCCCTTCTATCTCAAGCGGCCACGCGCCGAACATGCCCGTCATCCTGCCGACCACAGGCCAATCGAAAATCTTGTTCCACGCCAGAAAACGCATCTGGCGGCTGATGGGAAAGCCTATCCAGAAAGGGTCTATGTAAGTTTGATGATTGGCGGCGATGATGAAGCCGCCGCTCTGCGGAACATTCTCTAATCCTGTGTAGCGCATTCGCCAGAGCACTCTTGAGAGCGTGCGTCCGGCATACCGGATCGCATCTATAGCCCATTTCGGCAGGACGAACGGCTCAGGAGCCGAGCCATTCGCCGGACGACCGCGCCGCGCAACATTAGTGCTCGTTTCATTCACAATAAAAGGGGGAGAACAGATGTTAGCTGTCAGGTACTGCTTTTACTAACATCCAGCATCTGACATCTAACATCTCTCATCTATTCTTCATTTTTCGACTGACGATAAATATCGCTCATCCGCTTGATGACTTCGCCCGGCTCATCCGTCGCGCCCACACGAGTTTCACGCACGGCGTACAAATCCGTGATGGCTAATTCTTCCCACCACTCAGGCGCGTCTCGCTCTGTCAGCGAGTCTGCGTTCCATTCCTTGCATCGCTCGCATTCAAAGCCGCAATAAGCGTGCGCTTCCTCTTTGATCAAGCCGATGCGATTTCGCGCGCCGCACTCAGGCATGTGACAACGACGCTCGATCTCGATCAGCAAAACTTCGCGCGGGATGAAAATTTTAGACTTGCTCATCAGCTCATTTACTCATTTGCTCATTGACTCATTAAATGAGTCAATGAGCAAATGAACAGATGAATCAATAATCTATTCCTTCGAGAGGCCATGCCTTGTCAACGAACTCCAGATGCAGGCGCGTGACGCCGTCAGGCCCTGCGCGGCGCGCACGCACAGCGGCGATGACGGAGATGCGATACTGCGCGCAGGTGACGCGCACGAAACGCCCGCGCGCGACATCGAGCGTGGTAAAGACTGCCGCGCCTCTGCGGCTCAGATTTTCCGTCACGGTCGTTTCCCTCGCGGCCACTTCGCCACGGTCGTCAAATGTTTCGACCACCACTTCGACCGGAATGTGATGGCGCGTTTCCGGTCTGGCTTCTTCGGACGGCGTGCGCGGCAAGTCGCTGTCCGGATGTTCCTGTATGAGATACATCCCGCTCTCGGTCGGCGTCGCCGCGACATCGTAACGCCGCGTCGGGTCTGTTTCAAAACTCGCCGGAGGACGCTTGCCGACAAAAGCCACGCCGATCTCATAACGCTGTATGGTGCCCTCTGCCTTGGACAGCGGCCTCACATAACGCACGAGCGCCCAGACTCTGTACTGTGGCTCTATATGATCGAAGCAACGCAACTGTCGCGGCATGGGCAAGGTGAGATGTAACAGGCGACCCGATTCCGTCGGGCGCGCGATGGTAAAGCCCGCGCCGAACGGCGTCACGTCAATCAGCCGAGTCATCTCGACCCATTCGTAATCTTCGCTCTCGCGTCCCTGCACGCGCACGGGCAGGCTGATCTCCAAACGCTCGCGCTTGCGCCGCGATTTTCCATCGAATGACATATGTTTCCGAGTGAGTAAAAAGCTCCCTTGCGCCGCTCAGGCCGGACGCCAGATATTGGGCTTCGGAGCGACGCGCCCGAACGCCCGCAAAATCAGACTGAAGCCGTTGATTTCATAGGACTTTTACCCTTTTCGCGTTTGCCAAAACGCCCTTTTCCGGCTACAATATGTCGTACTCTGCATCAGACGCTTTTTTAGCCTTAGAAGAGTATCAAAAAGCCTCGAATCAGCTATCACATTCCGTCTTGCCAAGCGCACACCAAACGCGCTTCGGTCGCGAGCCGTTGATGGTCAGGAAAAGAGCTTTTAGTTTCTTTGACCCACACACTTCGGGTTGCGAGGATTGTACTTGAAAGGTCTACTTCATGGAAACAGTAACAGAAAGAAATTACATTAACATCGAAGACGAGATGCGTCGTTCGTATCTCGACTATGCGATGTCCGTCATCATCGGTCGCGCGCTGCCGGACGTGCGCGACGGCTTCAAGCCTGTGCATCGCCGCGTCCTCTGGGCTATGCACGAGCTGGGCAATCAATATAACAAATCATATAAAAAGAGTGCGCGCGTCGTCGGCGACGTGATCGGTAAATACCACCCGCACGGCGACTCCGCAGTGTACGACACAATCGTGCGTCTGGCGCAGGATTTTTCGATGCGCTACCCGCTCGTTGACGGGCAGGGCAACTTCGGCAGCGTGGACGGAGACGCGGCGGCGGCCATGCGTTATACGGAAGTTCGCATGGCGCGGCTCGCCAGCGAGATGCTCGCCGACATCGAAAAAGAGACGGTCAACTTTCAACCCAACTACGATGAGTCTCTGAGCGAGCCTGCGGTCTTGCCGACGCGCGTGCCGAATCTTTTGATCAACGGCTCGGACGGCATCGCCGTCGGGATGGCGACCAAGATTCCGCCGCACAATCTGACGGAGATCGTGGACGCGACCATCGCGCTCATCAAAAAGCCGACCATCAAAATCGAAGACTTGATGAAGATAGTCACCGCACCGGACTTTCCGACCGGCGGCTTCATCTACGGGCGCGAAGAGATCAGGAAAGCGTATCTCGAAGGGCGCGGCATCTTGCAGTTGCGCGCACGCGCAGGGATTGATCGCATCGGTCGAGGCCAGACCGAGCGCGACGCGATTATCATCACAGAGATTCCCTTTCAGGTTAACAAAGCCCGTCTGATAGAACGTATCGCAGAGCTTGTCAACGAGAAGAAGCTCGACGGCATCGCGGACTTGCGAGACGAGTCGGATCGCAACGGGATGCGCATCGTCGTTGAGTTAAAGCGCGACGCAGTGCCGCAGGTCGTCCTGAACAAGCTCTACAAGATGACGCCGATGCAATCGTCTTTCGGCATCATCAACCTCGCCATCGTCAACGGCCAGCCGCGCGTCCTCAATCTCAAAGAGATGCTCGAAGCCTTCGTGGACTTCCGCCGCGAGGTCGTGCGTCGTCGCACGGAATACGACCTGCGCAAAGCGAAGGCGCGGGCGCATATCCTCGAAGGCTTGAACAAAGCGATTGACGCGCTCGATTACATCGTGCCGCTGATACGCAACGCGCGCTCGGTTGACGAAGCACGTCAATGGATGACGGGCGAGATGAAGACGATGAGCGATGTCAAGAGCTTTAAGGGCGCGCCGGGCGACCTGCCGCTCGCGGGCTTTGTCGCGAAGCTGCAAAAGGTCATCAAGCGGCTTGAGTTCTCGGACTTGCAGGCGCAGGCGATTCTAGACCTGCAACTGCGCAGGCTCTCCGCGCTTGAGCGGCAGAAGATTCTGGACGAGTACGAGGGCGTCATCAAGCTCATCGCGGAACTCGAAGAGATTCTCGCCAACGAAAGCGCGTTGCGTAACGTGATCATCAAAGAGCTTGAGGCGGTCAGGAAAGATTTCGGCGATAAGCGCAAGACCGAAGTCATAGATCAGGGCATCGAGTTCACGATTGAAGACCTGATCGCGGATGAAGAGGTAGCCATCACTGTAACTAACAGCGGCTATATCAAGCGCACGCCCGTCACGGCGTATTCACGTCAGGGGCGTGGCGGCAAAGGTCGCTTCGGAGCTTCGACGGGCAAGAACAACGATTACGTCGAGCATCTTTTCATCGCTTCGACGCACGCTTACATCATGATCTTCACGGATGACGGGCAGGTCTTTAAGCTCAAAGTCCATGAGTTGCCCGATGCTCCGACCGCCGCGCGCGGCAAGGCCATCGTCAATCTCATCAACATTCCGACGACGCGCAAAGTCGTCGGCGTCGTGCCCGTGCGCGAGTTCCTCGAAGGCCGCTACGTGGTGATGGTCACGAGCAAGGGCGTGATTAAGAAGACCTCGCTCGCGGATTTTCAGAACATACGCTCGAACGGCATCAATGCTATCAACATAGACGACGGCGACGAGCTGCTCGACGTGGTTTTGACCGACGGCACAAAGCGTATCTTCATCGCCACGCACAACGGTCTGGCGATTCGATTTAACGAAGATGACGTGCGACCGATGGGACGCGCGACGCGCGGCGTGCGCGGCATCAATCTCAGGCAGGATGATTACGTCGTCTCGGTTTGCGCGGTCTCCGCAGATGATAACGAGCGCATGCTCTCGGTTTCGGAACAGGGTTTCGGCAAGCAGACGAAGATTACGGACTATCGCTTTCAATCGCGCGGCGGTCGCGGCGTCATCAACATGAAGACGACCGCGAAGACCGGCAAGGTCGTGGCGGTCTTTCCCGTTGACGAGGACTCCGAAATCATGATTATCACGCAACAGGGCAAGCTGATACGCCTCGAAGCAGACAACATACGCAAGACCGGACGCAGCGCGCAGGGCGTCCGCTTGATAAAGACTGACAACGAAGACAAAGTCACCAGCGCGTCGCTGATTGACCCTTCAACTCAGGAAGAGGCGATAGAAGTGGCCGGATAATTATCTTCCATCAAACAAAATAGAGCCTCGCTTCACACTCTCGTGAAGCGAGGCTTTTCCTTTGCGTCTTTGCGTGAGAATTCAGGCTCTTGCAAAGACGCAACGGAAGCAAGCGAGCTAAGCTCTATTTCCCTTTCAACCTCTTGACGATCTGCGCGGCGTTTGTGTTCGTCGGGTCCAGCTCGACTGCCTTCTCATAATTCTTGATCGCCAGCTCATTGTTTCCGGCGTTCAGGTAAGCCTCGCCGAGACTGTCATAGGTGTTGGCGGATTGCGGAAAGGCTTCGACGTTGAGCTTGAAGACTTCGATGGCCTGCTCTATACGCTTCTGCTGCATCAGTGTGTAGCCGAGCGTGTTGACGGTCGCCTCCGCGCTCACATATGCGTTGGCCGGATCGTTTCTGTAATCCCAAAAAAGCTTCTTCGCCAGCCCGACATCGTTGGCCTGCAAAGCCGACATCATCGTTTCCGAGAGAGGTTTCTTCGGAGTGTAAGCCATGATGGCTTTCATCGCGGGGTCTGTGTTGGTGCGGTAATCTTCCGAGGTCAATTCGGCTGCGAGCTGCGGCCCCGTCCACTGGCGACGGTCGCGCGGGTCCATGTTCTGCCACCAGAGGCTTGAGACGCGAACGACGATTCCGCTGTTCGGCAGCTCGATGCGCGCAGGGTCTCCGTAAAAATTCACGTGCTCGCCCGTCGGCTCTCCGACGAAGGTAGTGTTTGTGTATTTGTCCAGTTCGTTGACGAGATTCTGCGCGGCTGAAAAGGTGCGGCGTCCGATGATCGTGAAGAGCTTGCCGCGCTCGTCAATCTTTGATTTCAAGATGCCGAGCAGGAGCGGGCGATTGAGATTGTTATTCCCGCCACCGTTGTTGCGCATGTCAAGGACGAAGCGTTCGACCGCGTGGCCGTCAACAAACGCGAAGAGACGTTTAGAAAAATCCGCTATGCTCTCGTCCGTTTTGTTTGCCACTCCGTTGTACTGGACGTAGATGGTTTTCGCTTCCGGCAGGTACTCGAACCAGTACAGATTTTCAGGGTCTTTAAGATAGAGCGGCGTCGGGGCTTGAGCTTTGTCGCGCGCGTCAACCCAGCCGGGCGGCTTGATGAAGTTTGTGCCGAGACCTGCGGGCGCGGGTCTGGACATCGGCTTGAGGTCTAGCGTGAACTGCCGCTTGTCGCGCTCGAAGACGAACTGCGCGCTCTCCATCTCGTTGATGATGCCGAGCGTCTGCAAGACTTCCGGCGTCGTGACGACGAAGGGCGCGAAGGCTTTGACGCCCTGCTCGTTATCATGGAAGACCAGATCGTGTGTGGCGCGCAGAGCCTCTTCCGCCGTCGCGTTTCCGATCTTGACGACGCGCGCTCCGACCGCCTCAGCGTATTTCGCGTCGGCTGACTCAACGAACAGACCGTCCTTGTAAAGATAGAGCGTCAGCGGGTACGAATGAAACCCGATTTTTGAATCGAACGGGATGCCCTGAATGGAGGTGTGGCCGTCGCCGACCATTGCGACGATGCGCTCAAGCTCGACGATGACCTGATATTTGGCGAGCGTCGGAATCTTTTCGTCAAGCCGCTTGACCGCCGCTTCAAACTGCTCCCGCGTCATCGCGTGAAACAGGTTCTGGTGACGCCTCGGCATCTCTTCGGCGAGATAGCGCAAGTCCTGTCGCCATTTTTCCACCTCCGCCGGACTCAGCCGTGCCGCCGCGTGATTGTTGCTCTGCGCTCTCATGGGCGCGCACACGAGCGCGGCGAAGACGATGGCAACCGATAGAAGCTCAAGCGACTTTCTCATTTCCGTATCTCCTCAAGAATTAAGGTTGATAGATTTTTGATGAATGGCGCGCTGCCTTGCCGGACACATCACTATCATAAAGATTCGGGCTAAAAGGTAAACACCGCCCCGCGCTGTTATGTGACAAAAGATATTCACCGATTAAAGCGCGTGCTGGGCAAGTTATCCTTCCTGATCTTTGAGGTGTTGATAGTTGAGGGACAAGCTCTCAAACATGAATGTCTCAAGAGTCGGGAAGGGCGGCTTGATCCGCGCGCGTTTTTACGGTTTACGCCAATTTCAATTTCAGATGGGTTTTCTATACTTGGAGGGATTGATGGCATTCAGAATCATTTGTGAGCTGGCGAGCTTTAATGTTTAGTCAGTTTTCCCCTTCTCCTTCGACCCACACTTCGCCGTCTTCGTAAAACTCTTTCTTCCAGATGGGGACTGTACGTTTGAGTTCTTTGATAGCCCATTCGCAGGCTTCGAAGGCTGCGCGGCGGTGGGGCGCGCTGATGGAGATGACGACACTGGTCTCGCCGATTTCGAGGCGGCCTGTGCGGTGTACGATGCCTATGTGCTTGATGTCGAACTGTGCAGAAGCCTGTGCGCCGAGGCGTTGCATCTCGCTCAAGGCCATCTGCGCGTAAGCTTCGTAAATCAGATAGAGCGTCCGACGCCCGCGCGTCCACTCGCGGACGTAGCCGTCGAGCGTGACGGTCGCGCCGCACTCAGGCGGCACGATACGGCGCGCGACCTCGCCGACATCAATCGCCTCTGTCGTCAACTCGAAAAAGTCTAAGCCATCCACGTCGTCAAGGCCATCAATGACAGCTCCGCTTTTATCTTCCGCGCCGCCGCTGACGGGCGGAAAGACTGCCAGCTCGTCGCCCGCGCGCACGCCTCTGTCCCGCGGCACGTATTCCTGATTCAAGGCCAGCAGCAGCGAGCGTCCGAAGCGCGCGTGCAAAATCGGATAACGCGCCATCACCTCGTCGAACGCGCTCGCAACGGTCGCGGGCGCATGAAGGTCAAGCTGCGCTTCGTCGCTTCCGATCATCTCGCGCGCGGCTCCGAAAAAGAGAACGCGCACTCGTATGCGCGTCTCTTCGGTAAAAGTCTCAGGTGGTGGGCTGTTCGTCATTCGAGGTTCAACTTCCTGCCGCTGTGGCCGTTGCCCTGCGCCAGCGTGTGTAGGCGCGCACGCTCTTCGTAGCCGCCGACGGCGCGGGTCAGCAGGTCTCTGAGGCGTTTCAATCTCTCGGAGGTGTAACGAAGCTCAAGCAGTTCCTGCTTGACTTGCAAATCCACTTCCATCGCCGCCGAGACCAGAAAAGAGAGATGCGCGGGCGTCGTCTCAGGCAGCTCTGGCAAAGCCGCTCGCTCGTCGTTGAGGGCACGCACGGCACGCGCGATTCTCAGGAACAGTTCCGAGACCTGCGCCGCGCGCCGTTCGAGCAGGTCTTCATCCTCCGCTTCATCTTCAAAGAAGGAGAGCTTGCCGACGAGGTACGGGTCGCCCGTCTCCGCGTAAGCTTCGAGCCTGTATCGAGCCACGCCGATGGTCAGAATATTCGAGCGTCCGTCCTCAAGCTCCTGCGTTTCTCTGATCTCCGCCGCGCAGCCGACGTGACCGACCGGCGGCATATCGAGGCCGGACGCATCCGCATCAAAATAAGAGAGGCCGAACAGATTTTCCCTCACGCGTATGTCCGCCATCATCTGACGATAACGCGGCTCGAAAATATGCAGCGGCATAGGCGTGCCCGGAAACAGCACTACCTCCAAAGGAAACAGCGGCAACTCGCTCACGCCGCGCACTCTGTCCAAATCTTCACTCATGTTTGAAGGCGGTGATGGGTGATAGGTGATAGGAAGAACAGAAGACAGAAGAAGATCAAAAGCGGGTTGCCGCCTCTGCTTCTGTTTTTCCTGACTCCTGTCTTCCCTCTTCTCTTATCACCTATCACCCATTACCTATCACCGTTGTTGCTGCATTGCGTTCGATGGCATTAAGGGCTGTGGCCGTCGGCGTAGTAGGCTCCTGCACGGAATCGTGCGTCTGCGCTGACTCCCGTTCGTCCGGCTCAAGCTTTTGTGCTATCAAGTCCAGAATCTTATCGGGCGATTCGTTTGCTAAGGCCAGCCGCTTCGACTCCACGACCAGTTCCGCCATCTCTTTGGCGCGCGACTTGTAACGATTATCGCGCAGGATCAAATCCTCTATGATGCGCCGCTCGCGCTCGTGTCGCGGAGCCTGTGCGTCGAGTCCCGCTGCGACAGCGTATTCGACCGGCACGCTCTGGTTACGCATGATGATGTGGAGCGCGCCGGTGCGCTCTCTGGCCTCGTCGCGCATGCGATTGACTTCGAGCAGCGAGTTTTTGAAACCGAGATGCCCGCGCAGGCCGACCTCTATAATCGGCTGCGGTTCTTCCGAATCAGGCGCGTGTTTGCGCGCCTGTAGCTCGACCATCTCCATCACGCCCGCGTAGACTGCTTCGGCATCCACGATGCCCGACACGTCGTATGAGAGACGCTGGAAAGGGCGTTGGATGTAATCCGTGATGTGCGTCGCGTTGATGTTGTGCGCGTCGTCAACCTCGACCAGAAATGCGCCGCGCTCTTCCCTGTATTCGTCAATCGAGCAAGGCTCAAGCGAACCCGGATTGAAAGCCCAGTTGTCTATCGCGAAACGCTTGTGCGTGTGGCCGAGCGCGACATAACCGACAAGGCTTTTAAGCTCCTTCAGATTCGCAATGGTCAGAGCGGGAATCGGACGATTGATCTGGCCTTCGACATCCGTGTGAAGCATCAGGATATTAAACAGTCCCTCCTCGCTCGCTCGCCTGAGCGCATCGGAGAGTATGGGAATCGCCGCGTTCGCGCTCGCCCCGTACCAGTGCGAGCCGAAGATGCGCGCTCCCGCGATGTCCATGTATGAGCCTGAACGATTATCTTCATCCCACGGGGCAAGCGTGAGGCGTCCCTCTTCGTCACGCGACGGCTCAAGCAGCTTCAGGTAGCCCCACTGCGAGAGCGAGCGCAGCCAACTGAAATCCGACAGGGCTTCATGCTGGTCGTGATTGCCTTCGATGGTGAGGACCGGAATATTCTCTCCCCTCAACATCTCAAGCCCCAGCATGGCGTGATTCATCGCCTGCGGATCAATATTGCGGCGGTCGAAAAAATCTCCCGCAATCAGCATGAAATCAATCTTGTTCGGGATAGCGTGCGTCGCGATCACGTCATGCCAAGCGCGGAAAAAATCCTTCGTCCGCTCTTCCAGATTATAACGGCGGCAGCCAAGGTGTATGTCCGCCACATGCATAAATTTCATGTGGACATTATACGATAGAAAAGCAGAAGTCTGGAGACAGAATACAAGCAGACAGGAGACAGAAGTCTGGAGACAGAATAGAAGAGGCTGAAACCGCTTTTATTCTGTCTCCTGTTTTCTGTCTCCTGTCTCCCTGCTTTAAAATTATTGAAGCCCCCGCGACTCTGGGCAGGAGTCGAATAGGAACGGGGGCTTCTGGCCGACGCGGCGGGAGGGGATTCCGCTTAGCGACAGCACTAGCGGCTACTCAATGGGGCGAGCGGCCGAAACTTGTTGGCAAAGAACTTCTGGACTCGCGGGCGGCGCAACTGCGACCGTCACGGCTGCTTCATTTCAATGTGCTTCGTGTGCCAGCGAACCGCGCCACACGGCGCGCGTCCATGCACGGTTACGCGCTCTTGCAATGACGCGTGAAATCTTTTCAATCTGCGGCTTGACGACTTCGCGTCGTTGCGACTGCCAGATGCCGATAAATCCTCTGAGCAGTAGACTCACAAAGAGCGCGCTATAAAAGCCTATCATCGCTGCGAGAATAATGTATTGCGCTTTGCTCATGTTGCATTGACGCCCGAAGCACAATCTTTTGCACTTCATCGCGCCGGAAAAAATTTCTTTTCAAAAAGCATCGAGCCTGCGTTCGGGCGCGTAGCGGCGGACGGTTGAAAGGAGATGTTCGATCTCGAACGGCTTGTCCATAAAGCCATCCGCGCCGCCGTCGAGACAGGCTTGCTGCATCTCTTGCGTCGCATCGGAGCTGACGACCAGAATCTTGGTGTGCGGAAAACGATTCTTGATAAATTCGAGTATCCGCATTCCCGCTTCGGGCGTGTCGAGCGTCGGCGGGATATGAAGGTCGAGGATTGAAATCTGCGGCTCGTAGATGGTGGCGCGGCGCAAAGCGGATTGCAGATCGTTTGCCGTCATCACCTCATAGTCGTCACACAAAGTCCAAAATAGCTGCTGTGTGATCGCCACGTCGTCATCAACAATTAATAATCTCGGCTTCATCTACGCGACCTCGGTTCTAAAAGCTAAGCTCAACGTTAGCAACGTCCGTGCCATCTTTGCTCCACGGACAAAAAAGCTTTTTTTCCAACGGATTCGCGCTCTTTAGTTAATGCAGTAACTCATGCATGTAGACGGGCGGAAACATCGCTGCCTCTTAAGTGTCCACATTTGTTGACAGTTTTGGAATTTGGAATTTGTGCGTTGCACGTGGCTTAACCTTGAAGCTCTGAAATTCAAGGTTGAGCAATACATCAAAGACCAAAGCACAAAGACCTAAGACCGTATATCTGATGCTGCGAATTCGTAGAGCGGGCATATAATCAGCCCATGACAAAGGCACGCGTGCTGCGCCTCGGCGACATGATTTTTTTACAGAAAGGCTCTTTGCTGCGCTGGCTCGTACATGCCGTCTTCAGCATCGCCCTGCGCCTCTTCTTTCGCCGCATAGAGACGAGCCGCGAAGAACTCGTCCCGATGATGGGGACTGTCATCTTCGTCATCAATCATCCGAACGGCCTGATAGACCCGTCGCTGATCTTCAGCTCGCTGCCGCGCCGCATCTCGTTTCTAGCCAAGTCAACGCTCTTTCGCATTCCGGTCATCTCCTTCCTGCTGCGAACGGTCGAAGCCCTGCCGCTCTACAGGCGCGTTGACGCGGGCGAGGATATGACGCAGAACCTCAAGACCTTCGAGGCTTGCCGCCAACTGCTCAGGCAGGGACGCTGCATCGCGCTCTTCCCGGAAGGACTGTCGCACAGCGCGACAAAGCTGATGCCGATTAAGACCGGAGCGGCGCGGATCGCGCTCGGCGCGATTTCGGTCGAAGCGGGAGCGTCGTTCGAGCTGAAGATTGTGCCGGTCGGTTTGTACTACACATCGAAAACATCTTTTCGTAGCGAGGCTCTGATTCGTTTCGGAGAACACATGACGGTCGAGCCGGTCGAGTTAGAAGCAGACGGCGAGCCGCCGCGCGAGGCCGTCAGGCTCTTATCGAAGCGCATCGAAACCGCTTTGCGCGAAGTGACGCTCAATGTCGAGAGCGACGAAGCTCTCGAAGAAGTTTCGAAGGCAGAGCAGCTATTTTCATCAATCTACGAGAGCATCAATGTGCGGCAGTCGCTCTCGGAAGAGTTCGACCTGCGCCGCCGCTTCGCCACTGAGATGCGACCGGCTCAAAACGGCGCGGAGGCTGTTGAGCTGCGCGAGCGTATTCTTAGTTATGAAGAGGAGCTGGCGACGCTCGGCATCACGCCGGAAAATCTGTCGCTGATTTCGCACTCGCGCTGGTACGTCTTTCGTCACTTTCTTTTGAGAAGCATGCTATTACTGATGCTGCTGCCGCTCGCCACGCTCGGCGCGTTGCTTCACTTCCCCGCATATTTTGCCTCGAACGCTCTGGCTCTGGCTTACCGCGAGCACGGCGTGGACGATATTATCTCGACGGTCAAAATCCTCGCGGCCATCGTCTTCATGCCTCTCACATGGCTCGCCGTGACGTTCATCGTGTTCGTGCTCTGGGGCTGGCGCATAGCCCTGCTCGCGCTGCCGTCCGTCATCACTTGCGGCTACGTGGCGATGCGTTTTGTAGAAGAGGCCGTGGACATGACTGGCTGGTACAAAGCCGTGCTCGCTCTCTTAGGGCGACGACGCCTCTTCCTGCGTCTGTTGCTTGAGAGAAGAAGATTACACAATGCTATGAGGCGGATGGCTCGCTAAGCAATGGTTGTTGAAGCAACGGTTAACGAGCGGGGGCAAGCCGCCCTTCCCAATCCTTGAGACATTCAAGCCTGAAACTTAAGCTCTCAAGTTTAAATGTCTCACAGGTCAGGAAGGCGGGATTGCCCCGCTCTTTATCTTATTCGGTGGAACTATTTCGGCGACACCGGCTGAGCATTATCAGACAACTCGAACTCGCTGATGAGGCGATGAAGGTATGAGCGGCTGATGCCGAGGCGGCGCGCGGCTGCGACCTTGTTGCCGCCTTCGTGTTGGAGCGCGGCGGCGATCATGCGGCGTTTGAGAGCGAGAATCGCGCCTTCGAGCGTGGTCTCGTCCGCCTCGACGGGTTCGGCCAGGGTGTGCAGCATTTTCTCCGGCAGGAACTCGACGCCGAGATGCGCGCCCGTGGTCAAAACTATCAGGCGTTCCATCAAATTCTCAAGCTCGCGGACATTGCCCGGCCATTCGTATTCCTGCAAAGCTTCGATGAGTTGCAGGTCGAGCGTAGGGGAGTTGCGCCCGTGTTTCTCCGCGGCTGTGGCTGCAAAGTGTGCGGCGAGCACAGGGATGTCTTCGCGCCGCTCGCGCAGTGGCGGCAGGCACAGAGGCACTACGTTGAGCCGATAAAAGAGGTCTTCACGAAAGCGGCCTGCCTTGACCTCTTCTTCAAGGTCACGATTGGTCGCGGCGATGAGGCGTATATCAACTTCGACGGGCTTGGTTCCTCCGAGGCGCACGAAGGTCGGCTTTTGCAGGACGCGCAGGAGCTTGACCTGTACGGCCTGTGTCAGCTCGCCTATCTCGTCAAGAAAAATCGTCCCGCCATGCGCCAGCTCAAAGCGTCCCTTCTTGCTGTTCAAAGCTCCCGTGAAAGCTCCCTTCTCATAACCGAAGAGTTCCGATTCGATGAGAGCTTCGGGCAGCGCGGCGCAACTGACGGCGACAAACGCGAAGCCCGCTCGCGGGCTTTCCTCGTGAATCGCAACCGCGAGCATCTCTTTGCCTGTGCCGTTCTCTCCCGTCAGCAGCACTGTCGCGCTCGTGGTGGCGACGGCACGCGCCTGCTTCAGGATATGTTCGAGCGAGCGGCTCTCGCCGACCAGATGTGCGAAACCTTTCTGGCCGCTCAACTCCGAGCGCAGCCGCAGGTTCTCCTGTTCCAACTGCCGTAGGCGCGCGGCCTGATTGACTATGTGCGAGACCTCGTCGGCATTGAAAGGCTTTTCGAAAAATCCGTAGGCTCCGCGTTTGACGGCTTCGAGCGCAGCGCGCTTTGACGAGCTGCCGGTGACGACGATGACCGGGACGGGAGGATGCTCTGCGCGCGCGGCTTCGACGATAGCCAGCCCCTCGGAAATTTCGTCAACATGCGGCGGCAGGTGCAGATCGCTCAAGACGACATCAATCTTTTCATTGTGCAACTGCTCGATGGCCTCTTCGCGCGTTGAGGCTTCGAGCACGCGATACTCTTCATCTAACGCCCAGAAGAGCTGGCGACGCACGGCTTCGTCGTCATCCACCACCAGCACAACCACTTTTCCCTTTGCTTCGGCCATAAGATTCGTGTCGTCCGTTAAAGTGAGAATCGAGCGGAGCGTGTCGTTCACCGAAATCTCACACGTTCTCGTCTCTCTTGATCGCACTTGCGCTCAATCTTTGATGTACAGGAAATTCGAGAGGGTCAGATCACGTCTTGCATCCGCGAAAAACTTTTATCGCACGTGCCCCTTTGATGCACACGCCTTACGCGCTTCCAGTGATCTTCAGCTCGGATGGTATCACGACGCGAAATGTTGTGCCAGAGCCGCGCTTTGATTCGACATCTATATGGCCGCGATGTGCGCGGACTATCTCGCGGCAGGTGTAGAGTCCGAGGCCGACGCCCCTTCTTTTTGTCGTCGCAAAGGCGCGGAAGAGCTTGGTGCGCTGAAACTCTTCGCTCATGCCCGGCCCCGTGTCCGAGACGCTGAAGAAGACTTCGCCGTGCTGTGTCGGCCCGGCTGCGACTGAGAGCTTGCCGCTCTTCGATCCCATGGCTTCGAGCGCGTTGAGGATTAAGTTCTCGAAAACCTTTTCGATGCGGTCGGTTTCGACTGTGGCGGTGAGCGTTTCGGGCAGATGAACTTCGACCTCATGCGCGGCGCGCACAGGCTCGACCGTCGCGTCGAGCACGCGCTTGATGATGGGGACGAGGTCGGTCGGGCGCGGCATCTGATGCTCGCTGCTGAGGCTCTGCACAGGCTCGCTCAGTTTGGCGACCAGAGCGCGCAGCTTGTTCGTCGCTTCGGTCACAGACTTCATAGCATCCGCGCGAAACTCTTCGCGGTGAAATTGTCTCTCCATATTGCTGACCAGCAGCGAGAGCGAAGCGATGGCGTTCTTCAGATCGTGCGTGAGCATGGCGGAGAGGCGCATGAAAGACTCGAACTGCCGCGATTCCGTCTCGCGCGCAATTTGCTCGCGCAGGCGGTCTGTCATGATATTAAAGCTCTCCGCAAGGAGGCGCGTCTCGTCGCTTGAGCGCACCTCTATGCGTTGATCCAGCTTGCCTCCGGCGATGGCGACCGCGCCCTCTGTGACGCGTTCGATGCTGCGCGCCGTGTGCCGCACGACGCGCACCAGAACCGTCACGGCCAGAATTCCGAAGAGGGCTGAAAGAATAATCGTAATCCAGCCCCACGGCTGCACGCGCCGCACGGCAGCAGTGTAATTTCCACCGACCCCGACCGACATCTTAAGCGGCGCGACCGGGCGGTACGCTACCAGCCAGCGCGCATTCTCAGCCTCATGAAATTTCAACCCGCTCTCGCCCGACATCATCGCGGCGGAGGTCTCTTTGAACGACGCAGGCATCTTGGAATCGACCGGCTGATGCCTGAATGTCTCGTTCGTGTGATACAGAATGTTGCCTTTGTGATCGAGCATGAGGACGAAGCGTTGCTCGGAGTTGAAGTCGGACGAGCGATCAGGATTCTGCGTCGCGGCAAAGCGACCGGACACGGCCTCTTCGAGCAGCTCGTCTCCATTCAGCTCCGCGATCAGCACGCCGCGCGGCGCAGGCGTCCCGGCCTCTCCCGTGAAAATCGGAACCGCATAACGCAGCGTCGCGCCGGGCGTCTCCTTCGACCCGTTGAGGAGCACGGGCGTCTGCTCCGTCACAACCCACACGCGCTCTTCGGTATTAACATCGCTCGAAAGAAAATCTTCCGTTTGAAAGCGCATCTCCTGATCGCTGTCGGTCGCGTCTTTGCCGCCGCCGGGCGACGTAAGCTCCGCGTGAAAAAGCGGTTTGCGTGCAGCGTTGAGACAAGTGAGCGAATTGTATCTGGCCGGGCCGCTGTGCAGGAACGCGTTGATGCCGGCCTTTACCGCCGTGAGCAGCTCTGATTGTCTGGAGCTATCGCTCTGTCCGGCCTCGCGGCTTTTGTTCACGGTCGCAGGCTGACTTGAGCCGCGCACGTAATCACGCAGGACTGTCGAACGCGCGAGCGAGACCAGCCCGGCTTCGCGCTCGTGCAGTCCGGCTTCGACTTCGCGCGCAATCCCCGACGCACCCCGCTCGACATCCGAGCGCAGCAGCATCTCCACCGAACGCACGCTGTTCCAGTAAAGCAGCACGCTCAGCAGTAACATCGGCGCGACGCCGAGGACAAAAAAGATCAGGAAGAGTTTGGGTCGAATGCCCACTTTGATTCAGAGAGATGCCTGACGTTCAAATGTGAGTAAAGCTGATTCCCCACATTCAGCAAAGACCCCGTGAATTAAAAGCCAGATGGTACACGAAACCCTCTGGAGAGAACAAAGCAAATTCACAGGGATGGACAGGACAAACAGGACTAAGCATTTGAGTCAAGTGAAGTTCGGATTTCAAACGTTCGCTTGGCTCAAGTTTTCAATGCTTCAGTTTATTCGAGATATGAAATCTCAAATCTCAAATTTTTATCCTGTCCGTCACTGTTTAGATTTCCACTCTCAAGCGTCCGAACTCTCTCAAGAGCGGCGCGAGTCGTTTGATAATCTCTTCGTGCGCCGCGCCGTTTGAAGCGACGATGCCGTTACGGTTCTGCACTTCCGATAAATTATAACCGAGCGGATAGCCGAAGAGGTCTGTCACGCATCCGCCCGCTTCGTTCAGGATAGCTTCGGGAGCGCACGTGTCCCACTGCTTTGTGCGCGGCGAGAGATGCACGTATAGGTCGCACTGCTGCTCTACGATCAGGCCGACCTTGACGCCGACCGAGCCGCGATTGACTTCTTCTTTAATCTCAAGCGCATTGACCACCCTGTCCATGCGCGGGCTTCTGTGCGAGCGGCTCGCGGCCAGCCGCATGCTTTGTAAATCCGTGCGGTCTGAGACATGCGCCAGCTCTGCCTTCATGCCTTGACGCTCGACCCATGCTCCGCGTCCGCGCGTCGCACGATAGAGCACGTCCGGCAACGGTTGATAGACGACGCCCAGCACGCTCGCGCCTTCGACTGCGAGACCGATCTGCACCGCGAAATCTCCGTCGCGCGCGATAAAGCCGTTCGTCCCGTCCAGCGGGTCAATCATCCACACGCGCCGCTTGCTCAGACGGCGTTCGGTGTCAACAGATTCTTCAGCCAGAATACCGTCGTCGGGAAATTCCCGGCGAATGCCGCCGACGATCAGCTCGTTGGCGGCGCGATCCGTCTCCGTCACAGGCTCCACATAATCATCCGCATCAATCTTGCGCTCGACCCTGACCGGCGCATCGTAGCCTTCGAGAATCAACGCTCCGGCCTCACGCGCCAACCGCAACGCCACTCGAAGCTCGCGCTCGTACATCTCAACTTCTTTCTGCATCTCTTAACCTTTGCTCGCTCTCTTAAAATAAGCCACAGATGCACGCGGATGAACACAGATGAAAGTCAAGCTTTTTAAAATCCGTGTTCATCCGCGTGCATCTGTGGCTTCTAATTCTTTTCCGGCTTCGCGCAAGATGCCGAGCGTCAAGTCCATGTCGGCGCGCGTCGTGCGAAAGTTGACGACGCAGGCTCTGAGCGCGAAGCGTCCGCGCAGGCTCGCGTTTGAAAGATACGCCCGCCCGCCGCGTTGCACCACATACATCAAACGCTCGTTCAACCCGTCGAGCGCGGCATTTATTTCTTCAAGCTCTGCTTGACTACTCGCCTGCCGCAATCTCTCGCGCCACTTCTGCGGCAGATAGCGAAAGCAACAGATGCTCAATTCGACGGGCGCGAGCAGCTCGAAATCTTCCGACGCTTCAACGCGCGAGGCCAGATATTTTGCGAGCGCGATGTCTTCGCTGATGGCCTCGCTCAAGCGACGCGCTCCGTAATAGCGAAGCATCATCCAGACTTTCAAAGCGCGAAAACGGCGCGTCAGCTCGATGCCGTAATCCCAGAAGGCGAAAGCCTCTCTTTCATCCTCCTCATAAACTTTGATGTAAGCGGCTTCGCCCTGCGAGAACGCCGCACGCGCCTGCGCCGGATCGCTGAGCAGCAAACAGCCGCAATCAATCGGCGCGTAGAGCCACTTGTGCGGGTCGAGCGAGATGGAATCGGCCTGCTCCATGCCGTCGAAGAGCGCGCGGCTTGTTTCATCAACCACGCCGAGCGCGCCGTATGCTCCATCAATGTGAAACCACAGGCCGTGCTCACGCGCGACGCGCGCAATCAACGCGAGCGGATCAACCGCGCCCGTCGCCACACTGCCCGCGCTTGCAACCACGCAGAACGGCTGTAAACCATTCCGCGCGTCACTCTCAAGACGCTCGCGCAACGCCCTGACATCCAGGCGAAACTGCTCATCGGTATTTATCAAACGCACCTGCTCGCGTCCTAAGCCCAGAACCTCCGCCGCCTTCTCAATCGAGAGATGCACTTGATCGGAAGCATAGATGGTCATCGGTCGCTGCTGCCACAAGCCTTTGAGCGAAGCCTGCCCGTCAGACTTCGCGCGCTGCGCTATGTAGAGCGCGTTCAAGTTTGCCACCGAGCCGCCGCTCGTGAGCAGGCCGCCCGCGTCTTCGCCGTAACCGATGAGCGACGAGAGCCAGCGCACGACCGTTCGCTCGACATCCGTCGCCGCCGGAGACGAACGCCATGCCGTCAGGTTCTGGTTGAGCGCGGACGCTATGAAATCTCCTATCACGCCGACCGGCGAAGCGGACGAAGCGACGTAACCGAAGAAACGCGGATGACCCGTATGGCGGCTCGCGTCCCTGATCGCGCGGCACTCTGCCAAGACTTCTTCGACGCTCGCACTCTCCTGCGGCAACGTGTCTGAAAAAGTTTGCGGAAACTTACTGACAGCCTCCTGCGGAAAGACCTGAAGCTCAGCGACGCCCGCCAGATAATCCGTCACGAACGCCTGAGCCTGCGACGCGAACTCACGCCACACATCCGCCTCAAGGTCTAAAGACGACGAGCGACGCGGCGACGACTCATCTCCGACAGCATGTTCTTCATCATGCTTAATTATTTCGCTCATTGATTTTTCACTATTCCGAAAATGTTATTTCAAACTACCATAAAATCAGCCACAGAGGCACAGAGCAAACAACATGCACGACTCGAATCAGTTCTTTGCGTGCTTTGGTCTTTGGCTTTGCGCCGCCAGCGTGAAACCGCTTTTCTCGCAAAGGCGCGAAGATAAGACTGAAGGCGCAGAGCGTTGAATCATTTTACCTCTTGAGTTTTGAAATGGTCTTATTTCCGGCATCAGACTTTGACGCTTGTGATAAACTGCGCCGCATCAATGCCGATTAGTGAATGACAGGAGAAGCTCTCTTATGTCTATCAAAGGCTGCGCGACGCTCGAAGGCACTGCGCGCTATCTCGACCGCTTTCAGAATGAAGCGGCGACGGGACACTTTCGTCTCGAACAGGATTTGTGGCTCTCGTCCATCGGCATCGGGACTTACCTTGGCGAGCCGGACGCGGCGACCGACGAGAGATACGCGGCGTCCATCGAGCGCGCGGTAGAGCTTGGCTGTAATGTGATAGACACCGCAGCCAACTATCGTTTTCAGAGAAGCGAAAGGTCAATCGGCGTCGCTCTCAAAGCTCTGACCGAAACCAAAAGCTTCGCGCGCGACGAGCTTGTCGTCTGCACCAAAGGCGGCTACCTGCCTTTCGACGGCGAGCCGCCAACGGATGCGCGCCGTTACATCGAAGAGACTTTCGTCCGAACCGGCATCGCGGATTTTTCAGACTTCGTCGGCGGCAGCCATTGCATGACGCCCGCTTACCTGCAAAGCCAGCTCGATCAATCGCTCGCCAACATGAATCTTGAATACGTGGATGTCTACTACATACACAACCCGGAGTCGCAGCTCGCAGCCGTCTCGCGCCCGGAGTTTGAGGCCAGACTGCGCGCCGCGTTCGAGCGGCTTGAGCGAAACATCTCGGAAGGTAAGATAAAAAAGTACGGCGTGGCGACATGGAACGGCTTTCGCGTCGCGCAGAACGCGCGCGGCTCTCATTCGCTTGAGCGCATGGTCTCGATTGCGCGCGAGGCCGGAGGCGAAGAGCATGGCTTTCGTTTTATTCAACTGCCTTTCAACTTAGCCATGCCCGAAGCCTTAGTGCTACAGAATCAGACGCTCAACGACAAGCAGGTCTCAGTCATCGAGGCTGCGTCCGCGCTCGGCGTGACGGTGATGGCGAGCGCGTCAATCCTGCAAGGCAGGGTCGCGCGCGGGTTGCCCGAACACATACGCGAAGCGCTCGGCTCGCTCGCGACAGACGCGCAAACAGGGATTCAATTCGTTCGCTCGACCGGCGGCGTCACCACCGCGCTGACAGGCATGAGCCGCCGCGAGCATGTCGAAGAGAACCTACAACTCGTGCGGCTTCCACCCGCGCCGCCCGAAGATTACCAGAGAGTCTTTGAAGTAAAAGAGGAAGGATGAGACCGGAAGACAGAAGACAGAATGAAAGGCTGCAAACGTTTTTATTCTGTCTCCTGTCTCCTGAATAACGTTATGCCCAAACAAGAGATGAAAACCTTCGCGGATTTTTGGCCGCATTACGTGGTGGAGCACAGCCAGCCGGGGACGCGCGCACTGCATTTCGCGGGCACGGCGGTGGCTACGGCCTGCGCCGCCGCTCTGATTGCGCGCCGTAAATGGCGACTGCTGCCGCTCGCTTTTGTGCCGGGTTACGCGGCGGCGTGGATCAGCCACTTCTTCATAGAACACAATCGCCCCGCCACTTTCGAGCATCCGTTGTGGTCTTTCATCGGCGATTACAAGATGGTCGGATTGATGCTCGCCGGAAAGATGGAGGAAGAGATCGCACGCGCACGCGAGCTTCAGCTTTCGGATAAGCAGCAGCAGTAAAAGCAGTTTCACGCAAAGACGCGAAGAAGAAAGGGGATAGGGTGTAGGGCGTAGCGAAAGACAAATTGCTTTTTCTACACCCTACACCCTATCCCCTTCACCCTTTCTTCTTCGCGCCTTTGCGCCTTTGCGTGAAACTTATTTTCTCATCCGAGCATTAACCCGATAAGAAGTCGCAACAGCCCCGCGCCGAGGATGACCCAGAACGGATTCGGGCGAAAGCGGAGCAGCACGGCGACCGCGATCATCATAATCGTCAAGCCGACCCACGTTTGTATCCCCGCACGACCGATGCTCCACGAAGCTGCGACTAAGAGGCCGACGACAGCCGGAGTCACGCCGCGCAGAAAAGCCTGCACCTGCCTGTTCGAGCGAAAGCGTCTCAGCGAAGAGCCTGCCGCAATCGTCATCAGGAACGCCGGAAGAAAAACGCTGACCGTCGCAAAGAGCGCGCCGAGCGTTCCCGCCACGCGATAACCGATGAAGGTCGCCGTAATCAGCACAGGCCCCGGCGTAATCTGTCCGAGCGCAGTCGCGTCAACAAACTCCTGATGCGTCAACCATTGATGCGTGTTGACGACTTCGGATTCTATGAGCGGAATCATAATAAAGCCGCCGCCGAACGTGACCGCGCCGATTCTGAGAAAGATTGCACAGAGCGTGACCAGCAAACCGAGCTTGGCTAAGACAGGCATCGCCACCGCCAGCGCGCCGATTGATCTCAAACGCTTGACTGTCGGCGGCTCATTATCTTTAACCTGAGCCTGCCTGTCATCCTCTTGAGCCTGCCCTGCATCTTTAGCTTGAGCCTGCCTCTCATCCCTCGCCTCTTGAGCCTGCCTCTCATCCTTCGCCTCTTCAACTCTCTTTTTCTCCTGAGAAGCACGCGCGCTCTGCTTCATGCTCTGTTGCCGGACTCGCTCGTCGGCGACCGCGCGCGTGACATAACCGCCGATGAAGTTTTTCCGCTCAAGCTCTTCGATACGCTCACGCCTGCGCGCGGCGAGCCGCTGTATGCGACGAAGACGTTGCCAACGTTCTTCACCGAAGGACTGCATGTAGATGCCTATGATTCCGGCTGCGAGCACGATCTCGATAATCGTCGCGTCGAGAATGATAACCGCGAGCGTTGAGAGCGCGGCGACATACCATTGCCACGGGCGTGTCAGCGTGTTCTGTCCCAGACGCCACGCTGTGACGACAATCAGCGCGACCACCGCTGCGTTGAATCCGTGAAAGAGACGTTGCGTGTCCGGCAGCGCGCGCAGGTGCTTGTACAGAATCGCCAGCACGATCATCATCAACATAGAAGGCAGTATGAATGCGACCATCGCCACGCACGCGCCCTTCCAACCGCGCAGGCGAAGGCCGACATACGTCACAGCGTTCCCCGCGTTCGTGCCGGGCAAGCTCTGCGCCAGCGCGAAGGCTTCCGCGAACTCGTGTTCTGTAAGCCAGCGTCTGCGGTTGACCGTGAGCGTTCTGATCTGTGAGATGACGGCGAGGCCGCCGCCGAAACCCGTGAGGCCGATTTCGAGAAACGATAGAAAGATGCCGCCGAGCGTCGCCGTCCGCGAGAGCCGCTTCAGACGCCTCTGCCCGTAACGCACGCGCGTGCGCAAGTGATGCGCTCTTTCTCCTGCATTCTCCAACACGATGAAGCACACTCTATCACGGACAAAGAAGGCAAAACGTAAAATGGAAAATTAAGAGCCTAATTTCATTTTGCATTTGCATTTTTAATTTTGCATTCTTACGCGATGAGGTGGCGGCTGGAACAATTTTAAGAACCACAGCAATCCGGATTCTGCTCCTGTTTTGTCAATCATCTCTTAACGGCGTCCGCGCAGATTGTAAGGGAAAGCTGGTCGTGGCGGAGCAGGGACACGCGCGGCCTCTTCCGGTGTCGTTGCCCGACGACGCGCCAGCTCAAGCTTGAGGCTCTCTTCGCCGCGAGCCATCGTCCAGCGATGATTCGACGCGAAGATCGGCTTGAGCAAAAATGAGAGACTGCGTATGACCGGCTTGTTGGCCTTGATGCGCCAATCGTAAGTGATGTTGACCAACTCTCCATCCTGCTCGAACGACCACTCGCCGCGCCCTTCCAAATCGCCCGTCGCTTCCATCGTAAAGCCATACGGAGAACGCGACGCGACAGTGCGAAATTGCAGGCGCAGGGTGTAAGGCAACCAGCCTCGCGCGCGCAGGCTGACGAGTTTACCGATGCCGCCCTCGCCGCCCGCTTTCGACTCTTCGACCCACAGATAAACGGACGGCCACCACCGCGACAATCCACGCGCGTCCTCGATTATCAACGCGACCTCCTCGACCGTGCCTTCGACACGCCAGCGGTCTACGAAGTGATATTCGTTTGTCATAAAAGATTTGTTCTTTGGTCTTTGTTTTGTGCTACTCAAGCAGCTCTCTAAATTTTAGAAATCAACTGACCCAGCACAGGCAAAAACCAGAGTTCAAAGATCAAAGACCATCTTTATTAATTCCCCACAGCTTCATTGCCGAGCGATAAGATTTCCTCATGAATCGCGCGCCGCTCAACGAGCAGTTTTTTGAAGAACCAGCGGCGCGTGACGAAGAAGACGAGGGCGCGTGCTCCGGCGATGAAGCGGTCTATCTCTTCGTAGAATCGCACAGCCGCGTAACCGGCGAGCGGGACAATGACTAATGAAGCGAGCGCGTACTTCCAGTTCAGCAGTGCGTAACAGAGCGCATCCACGACCGCCCATGTCAAAGGAAAGAGCAGTGTGGCCGCGAGTATCTTGATGGTTGAAATCACGTCGTCATAGCTTCCGGAAAATTTGGTGGCGAAGTATCCGGCGAGCTTGTAAGCGGGATAATGAATCGCCGTGCCGATGAGTGCGAAGGGCAGGAGCAGCAGAGAGGGCACGGTGCGCCTGACCGCGCGCCGGACGGCTGCGCCGGGAGAGTCCGGCACGGTTAAATCTTGCGGGTCCAAGCCGACCTGATCCAATTCCTCTTCGTAACGAGTAATGCGCGAAGTCAAAGCGTTGAGGCGTTCGGGTGCGCGTGCGCGCAAGGTAGCGTAGCCTTCTATGAAGCGGCGGCGCAGCTCGAACTCGCGCTTGAGGTTCGGCTCGCCGTCAGTCTCCTGCTGCTCGGAAGAAAAAATCCGCTCGGCTCTGGCAATCGTGTTGAGGGCTTCTTCATGCTCTGCGTTGAGGACGACTTCGCGCAATGCGCGCTCGATGCGTGCGTTGAGTTCTGCGACGGCCTCGCGCGGCGGCTCGCCATCTTCATTCAAAGCGACCGGCTCTATCTTGAGCGGCTCGCCGAAATAGAGCAGAGCGTTACTGCGAAAAGTCGTCTTCGCGGTGTAATACAAACCGCACGGCACGACCTTGAGGTCTAAATTTCTCTTGCCCGAAGATGCCGCGCCGAGCGCGATGCGAGCCGCGCCGCTCTTGAGCGGCCTCAGTCGCGGCTCATCATGCGAGACGCCTTCGGGACAGATAGCAATCGCGCCGCCGTGCTTCAAAAGCTCACGACATTTTTGAAAAGTCTCTTGATTGCGCGAAGTGTCTTCGCCCTCATCCTGCTTCCGGTAGACCGGAATCGAATCGAGCGCGCGCACGAAGTAACTGATGACGGGCATGCGAAAGAGCGTTGACTTGGCGAGGAAGGAGACGGGTCGCTCGGTGAGGCACAGGATGAAGACCGGATCAACCAGCGCGTTCGGATGATTTAAGACGAAGAGCACAGAACCGCCCTGCGGCACGCGCTCGATCCCGGCTACTTCGATGTGACGAAAGAAGACGCGCAGCATCAGCCGCAGGAGCGCGACGATAATGCGCCGCACCGGCTTCGATTCTGAATTCAAGCTTTCGGATTCACGAGCAAGCATAGGCGTGAGTTCCGGGTTCCGGGTTCCAAGTTCCAAGTCAAAGACGTGTTCTTAACTTGCAACTTGTAACCCGGAACCCGGAACTATCTTGTTATCGTGAACGACGTTTGCGACCGCCGCCGGTCAGTGTGCTCAGGACGTTAGCGATGGTCGCCGCTCCTCTGCCGACGGCCTCTGCGACTTTGGTGGCTGCGCCCTTCTTCGCGCCTCCCCCTTTCGCGCTGCCGCCGCCCTTTTTAGCTCCGCCACCACCTTTAGCTCCGCCACCGCCTTTAGCTCCGCCACCGCCTTTGGTTCCACCGCCTCCGCCGGTCGGGCCTTTTTTGGCTGCGCCTTTGCCGCCTCCGCCCTGACCGCCGCGTGTGCCGCCGCCCGCGCCTTTAGAGCCGCCCGCGCCGCCCTTCTTCGCGCCGCCTGCGCCTGTCTTCGTACCGCCACTGGAAGAGCCGCGCGTGTTGCCGCCGCCTACTCCTGTGCCGCCGCCTTTGCCTGCGCTACTACCTTTGCCTGCGCTGCCCTTCGAGCCGCCTGCGCCGCCTTTCTTAGCCCCGACGGGTCGTGTTGCGCCTCCGCGTCCGCCCGCGCCGCCCGCGCTGCCGCCTTTACCTGCGCCGCCTTTGGCGCTGCCTTTAGTTCCTGATTTTGATGCAGTGGCTTTCTGACCGCCGCCCTTTTTGGCTCCGCCGGTCGAGCCTGTTCCGCCGCCCGCGTTGCCGCCTGTCTTCGCGCCGCCTTTAGCCCCGCCCTTCGACGAGCCGCCCTTCGAGCCGCCGCCACCTTTGGAGCCACCACCGCCGCCGCCTTTAGAGCCGCCGCCTTTAGCACTGCCGCGGCCTGCTGAAGACTTCTTAGAGCCGCCGCCCGAGTCTGCCATATTCGCGCCTATTCCGGTCGCGCGTCCTATGGCCTGCCCGCCGTGGCTACTGCCACCGATGCCGCTTCTGCCGCCGCTAACTTCGCCGCCGGAGCCTTCACTGCTGCTGCCGCTCGCACCGCCGCCGCTCTCTGCGCCGGTTTCGGCAGACGAGCCGCCTTCCTGCACATCGTCTGAGACGGAGTAGTCGTCATCCTTCTGCTGCCCATCATTCGTACCGTAACCTTGTTCCGACATTTTTCTTTCTCCTTGTTGGTTAAGGGAAAAACCCGTATGTACGGTTGAGACATGCGTCCGAAATATCCTGTACGCTTTTAAGGGGCGGAGCATAGCACAATTTGCATGCGTGTGATTCTCTCTTTCTTCATCCAAAAGTAAAAATATTATTGAAGCTCTGACACGCGCAGTTGCCCTCGGCTGCGGTTAGCCATTATAAATAGCTCTGCGAGCTTTAAACTTTAGAACCTATGGATGGACTCTCATCAGCTCTGGCTGTCTTGACGGCGATGATAACGCCAGCGGTTTTGATCTCCGCCTGCGGGACGATGATCCTCTCGACTTCGACGCGTTTGGGGCGCGTCGTGGATCGCGTCCGCTCGCTCTCGGACAGGCTCGAAGAGCTGGCACATAGCGACACGAAAGTGGAGATGTTTGAAGAGCGTCGGGCAGTCATCTTCACGCAGCTTGATAAGCTGACGAGCCGCTCACGCCTCTTGCAGCGGAGCATGACGGTCTTTTACATGGCGCTCGGCATCTTCGTCGCGACGAGCGTGGCGATAGGAATCGTGGCGGTCAGCGGCGCGATCTATTACTGGATTCCGGTGGTCACGGGACTCATCGGCGCGTGCTTTCTCTTTTACGGCAGCATCCTGCTCATCTTCGAGGCGCGGCTCGCCCTGAGCACGATTCACACGGAGATGGATTTTATCTGGCGATTGAGCCAGCGGCTCGCGCCCGCCGAGCTGGTGGAAAAGCACAAGCCGCATTTTGTACACTTCAGAAAACATGGGAAGAAATAGTAGTCAGGAGTCAGGAGTCAGGAGTCAGGAGTCAGAGGCGATTGAGCTTGATGACGAGCGGCCTTCGTATCTTCGGCTGCTTGAAACCGGCGAACTGTTGAGGCGTGTCGAATCGCTTGAAGCTTTGCTTGAGCGTTGCACTGTGTGCCCGCGCGACTGTTTTAATAATCGTCTCAACGATGAGATTGCGGCGTGCTATTCGGGACGGCTGCCGGTCGTCTCCTCTTACACGGCGCACTTCGGCGAAGAGCCTGCGCTGGTCGGGACGCACGGCGCGGGAAATATCTTTTTCGGCAACTGTAATTTGAGATGCGTGTACTGCCAGAACTATCAAATCTCGCAGACGCACAGAGAGCAGATTAAGAATGAAGTCACGCATGAACGCCTCGCAGAAATGATGTTTGAGTTGCAGGAGCGCGGCTGTCATAACATCAACTTCGTTTCGCCGACGCATTTTGCGCCGCAGATGGCGCGCGCAATTCTGCTCGCGGCAGAGCGCGGGCTACGACTTCCAATCGTCTACAACACGAACTCATACGATTCGGTCGAAGTCCTCAAGCTGCTCGAAGGCATCGTTGATGTCTACCTGCCCGATCTGAAATACGCTGAAGACGAAGCGGGCTATGCTTACTCGAAAGTCAAAGGCTACAGGCTGCATGCGCGGCGCGCGATTGCGGAGATGTACAGGCAGACGGGCGCGCGGCTACGCTTCGGCGCAAACGGCCTGCTCAAGCGCGGGCTGGTCGTGCGCCTGCTCGTACTGCCGAACGATCTGGCGGGCGTGCGCGAATCGCTCGAATGGATTAGAGACGTTTTGAGTCCGCGCGTCGCCGTCTCGATGATGGCGCAATATTATGCGACGAACCGCGCCGGAACGGACGCGCGCTATGCCTTGCTCTCGCGCCGCATCACTGAGTCGGAATGGCTGCGCGCCCTCTCGGCTCTGGATGAACTCGGCATGGAAGAGGGCTGGATGCAGGAATACGAGGGCGCGTCGCATTACTACCGCCCCGATTTCACGGATAAGGAAAAGCCATTCAAGGACATACGTGATTTTAAGTAAAAGCTCTCTAACCAAAAACATGCAAAGCACAAAGACCGAAGAACAAAACGCCTATGTCGGCTCGCACGTCGGAGACGTTGCGCCCGATTTTACTTTGACTGACGCGCGCGGCGAGCATTGGAGTTTATCGAAGCAGCGCGGGCGCACTGTCGTATTGCTCTTCTATCCGGGTGACGAAACGCCTATCTGCACGAAGCAGATGTGCTCCGTGCGCGACCGTTGGGAGGATTATGTTGCGACGGGCGCGGAGGTCGTGGGCGTCTCGATGGACACGATGGAATCGCATGAAAAGTTCGCGGAGCATCATGAGCTTCCGCTCAGGCTGCTGGCCGACGCGGGAGGCGCGGTCTCTAAAGCTTATGATGCGCTCTCATGGTTTCCCGGCAGGTCTGCCCGTGCGGTCGTCGTGGTTGACGCGTTGGGACGCATCGCTTATCGCAAAGTCCAACCGCTCAGCCTGTTTCGCCCGAAGGATGACGAGGTGCTCGACGCTATACGCGACGCGGGGCGGCGAGACGGCGAGGCCGCGCAGCCTTGATTTGGTTTTCACGCGCGCGTAGCTATAATGCCGACAATCTATTTGCCAAGGAGAGCTATTTAAAAATGTCCGACAAGATCAAGTGCGCGCGTTGCGGAGAGAAGCGTCCGGCTCTGGGTTATGCGCCCGTGCCGACTGAACTGGGACAACGCATAGGCGAGAGCACCTGTCAGGATTGCTGGAAGGCATGGCTGGCAAAGCAGAATCAGCTTATCAACCATTACGGCCTCGACCTCTCGAATCCGGACACGCACCAATTTCTTTTTGACAACATGAAGATTTTCTTCTTCAACGAGGGCGTGCAGTTGACACAGATCGACGAATCGAAAGAAGGCACGGTCAAATGGTAAAGCAAAAGGTATTCGCTCTCTGAGTCAGATGACGGATGAGAAGAATGCTATTAAACTCTTGCCTCCTAAGCTCGAATCAATGTACTATCCCTCTTATCCAGCGGGTCGCGCCTTCGGAATAGCATTAAAGCAGATTTTGTTTCGCCTTTAAGTAACCTCAAAAAGCACTGGAGAATTTTTATGAAGCTGAAGCTTATAGCCCTGTTGTCGTTCATCGTCATCGGTTTGGCCGGATGTGGCACCGCCGATAACACAGCAAACACGACCAATTCAAACGCGCCCGCGACGACAGCCAACAACAATGCTGCCCCGCCCGCGACGACCGCGAAGGCTGATCCGAACATGATCGAGGCGAAAGCCGACGCGACCGAGACGACGGGCGGAACCAAAGAGGGCTGCAAGTGTTCCGCCGCCGGCATGAGCTGCAACAACAAGGACGGCCAGAAGGGTTGCTGCGGCGGCAAGGACGGCTCCTGCTCTACCATGAAGGGCGGCGCCTCCAAGTGCTGCGCCACGGCGGACAAGTGCTGCTCTGTAGCCAAAGCCGCCTCGGCGTCCGCTGCCTCGAAAGACGGCATGGACAAAAAAGAGACAGCCGCGCCAGCCGAAGCGACTAAAAAGTCCTGAACTAAATTCCCCGATTTTGTCATGAGCGACCCGTGCGAGTTTGCGCGTGGGTCGCTCATTGTTCTTGCATCCTGTCCCCTTCCTGATTTAATATCCACGCGGCTTACATTCCCCTTAAATTCTGCTCTAAGGCGAAGCCCCCGCACGGCACGCCGGAAATCTGTTCGTCCGAAGTCCGGCTCGAACGGGAGTTTTAGCATTTTGCCCGATGAAATGTGTTTGAAAGAAGAGAGGCTGGAGAGATTATGAGCAAAAAGAGATTCGGAATGATCGGGGCGATGTTCGCGCTCGTCGTGCTGGCCGTCGGATGTTCCGACACGAACACCAATACGAACACCAATACGAACACCAACACCGGCAACGGCAAGGCGAACGCCAACGCAAATGCAAATACCAATGCGAACGTCAACGCTAACGCTAACGCCAACAAGTCCGTGTCGAAAGAGGATATCGAAAAGAATAAGGACAAGTATGCTGCGGAAGCCAAAAGCTTAGGCAGCAAGATAGGCACGGGCGCAACAGACCTGTGGCTCTGGACGAAGACGCGCGAACAGCTTGCCACCGCAGACGACCTGCGCGATTCGACCATCAATGTTGACGTGAACAACGGCGTCATCACGTTGAAGGGAACGGTCGCCACTAAAGAGCAGATGATGAAGGCCGACACGATTGCCAAAGCTATTGATGGACAAAAAGGAGTGCAGAACCAGCTCAAGGTTTCGGCTACGAGCGGCAACGCCAACGGCAACAAGAACGCCAGCACAGGCAATGCCAATATGAAGAAGGGTTAGTTAGTTTAGCTTTACTCTTAACCGGGGCGGAGTCTTAACTAGCTCGGCTCTCAACGTAGAATTACAAAGATCAAACAGGAGACAGTATGAACAAGAAGAAACTGGCGGCGATTATCGCAAGCGCCGCGCTGACCGCGTTCGCCGCAGGATGCGGCAGCGATAATACCAACAACGCGAACAACATGAACAACATGAACAACGCGAACAATGCAAATAATACGAACGCGACCTCTAATGCCAATGGCTCGAACAGGAACGGCGCGGTCGAAACCAACGCTAACATTCCTGCCAATGCCAACAACAAGACCGTTGATTCAAAGACAGGCGTAGTGCAGAACGATAACGGCAATGCCAACACAGCGGGTGTTCGTTCGACCAACTCCAATGCGAAGGCCGGAGAGATGAACAAGAACGCCAACACGAAGAAGCCGTAACAGCTTTACCTCTTAACTTCTGCGCCGAAGCTTTTCGCGCATGAGACTTTTGATACTCGAAAGGGACGGAGAAGTTTTTTTAAAGCCTCTTCGTCCCTTTTAAAGTCGCTTCGCCACGTTGAAAGCCGCCCTGTCACTTTTAAGCTTTGATAACAGGCGCGCTGAGAAACCTTGCGTCGAGGCTCTGCGTAACAGCAAAGCTAACGCGCAAACTTTTGACGTGATTTGACAGTTCGTGCAGGAGTTTCAGCCAGCACGAATTCCTTCAGCCTTAAAACAACTCAAGCTTTACGAACGGGCGCGCAGTGGGCATGACGCATTCAAAGAGCCTGCCCTCAAAAAAGCGTCCCGGCTTTATGCGAAAGCGGAACTATGCCTAAAAGTCACTTGCGGCTCATGGCCGCGCTCACAATTCTGGCGGCTCTCGCCGCGCACGCAGCAGTTCCAATCGCTCTGGCGCAGCAGAACTCAGCAGATACGATCAGCGTCTATGCCATCACGGGCGCGCGTATCGTCACGGTCTCCGGCGCGAATATCGAGCGCGGGACGATTGTCATCCGCGACGGATTGATAAGTGCGGTCGGAGCAGGGCTGTCTGCGCCCGCCGACGCACGCGTGATTGACGGCACGGGCTTGACCGTCTATCCCGGACTGATTAACTCGAATAGCAATCTGGGCATTCCTCCCGCGCCCGCCGGGTCTCCGGGAGGAGACCGAAGAGGCGGAGCAGGCGCGCAAGCTCCAGCTATCTCTTCGCCCAACTCCGCGCAGCCGGTCGGACTACAGGCCGAAATACTCGCCACGGATTTCATACGCCCCGGCGGAGACCAGATAGAGGCCGCACGCAACGCTGGCATCACTGCGGCTCAGACCGCGCCGCGCGAAGGCATTTTCATAGGCCAGTCCGCGTTGATTAATCTCGCAGGAGGAACTCCGCAGGAGATGATCGTCCGCTCGCCCGTCGCGCTGCACGTGGGCTTTACGCCGCTCAGCACGGGCGGTTATCCGTCATCTTTGATGGGAGTCTTTTCCGCGCTCAGGCAGATGTTGCTGGACGCGGGACGCCTGCGCGAAGCCAACGCGGCTTACGACCGCGACCCGCGCGGCACGCGTCGTCCTGTGCAGGACAAATCGCTCATCGCGCTCTTCCCTGTGCTCGCGGGCGCGCTACCCGTCGTGATGTACGCGGACACAGAGCGCGAGATAGGGCGCGCTCTCGATCTGGCGCAGGAGTTTAAGCTGCGCGCTATCATCGCCGGAGGTACGGAGAGCTGGAAAGTCGCTGACCGGCTGCGCGAAAGCAACGTGCCCGTGCTGCTCTCGCTAAATTTCCCGAAGCGGACGACGGCGGATGTGCCCGAAGCAGACCCGGAACCCTTGCGCACCTTGCGCCAGAGAGTCGAAGCTCCGAAGACCGCCGGGCGATTGGCCGCCGCGCGCGTGCGCTTCGCTTTCGAGTCAGGCTCGATGACGAGCATGTCGGACTTTCTAGCCAATGCTGCCAAAGCTATCGAGAACGGACTCGCGCGTGATGAAGCTTTGCGCGCGATGACCTTGAGACCGGCGGAGATTCTCGGCGTGGCGGATCGCATGGGCACGATTGAGGTCGGCAAGATTGCGAATCTGACCGTCACGCGCGGCGACATCTTCGACAAGGCAGCGCGTATCACGCATGTCTTTATTGACGGGCGTCCGGTCGAACTCAAGCCTGCCTCTCAAGCCTCAGCAGCAGCCGGAGCAAAAGGCGCGATGGCTTCCGGCACGTGGACGCTCAGGATTAAATCGGAAGATGGAGTCGAGGAGACCGCGACGCTCATTCTGCAACAGGATGGCGAAAAGCTGAGCGGTTCTTTGCAGGGCGATCTCGGCTCGGTGCCGGTTTCCGGCGGCTCTGTTGATGCTGCGGGCAAGCTGCGCTTCACAGCTCGCGTGACCTTTGGCGGGCAAACGACCGAGGCTACTTTTACAGGCACGATTACCGGCAACGAAATGCGCGGCACGGTTCAAACGGTCGGACGCTCGCCCGCTAACTTCGTCGGGACAAAACCAGAAAGGCAGTGACAAGTGACAGGTGACAGGTAATAAGAAAGACAGAAGTCAGAAGTCAGAATACAGGAGACAGAATAAAGAAAAAGATTAGATGAAAGCGGATTTCCGCCTCTTCTTCTGACTCCTGACTCCTGACTCCTGTATTCTCTCTTCTCTTATCACCTATCACCCATCACCTATCACTTAAAAAAGATGCGAAAGCTCATAACCTTTGTTCTAACTTTTTCGCTGATCGGAACTGCTCTGGCGCAGGGCCAGGGTCGGCGTGCGAGCGAGGAGACGGAGACGTTGATTCGCAATGCGACGATTCTGACGGTCTCGCACGGCACGCTTCAGGGCGCGGACATTCTGATTCGCAAAGGGAAGATCGCAGCCGTCGGGACGAACCTCAAAGCCGCGTCGAACGCGCGTGTGATTGATGCGACCGGGAAATACGTGATGCCGGGCATCATTGATTGCCACTCGCACACGATGCTCGATGCGGTGAATGAGCTGACCTATTCGGTGACTTCGATGGCGCGCATACGCGATGTCCTGAACCCGACGGATGAGGCCGTCTATCGCGCGCTCGCGGGCGGCGTCACATCCGCCAACCTGCTCCACGGCTCCGGCAACGCCATCGGCGGACAGAACACGGTCGTCAAGTTCAAATACGGTCGTCCCATCGAGGAGTTTATCTTTCCGGGTGCGCCGCCGGGCATCAAGTTCGCGCTCGGCGAAAATCCCAAGCGCACAAATTTCACGCCCCCCGGACAGGCGCGCCGCTACCCTGCGACGCGTATGGGCGTCGAAGAAGTTATCCGCGACGCCTTTGTACGCGCGCGTGATTACAGAGCCGCATGGGATGATTACCGCGCGAAGTCCGGGCGCGATAAAAATCTCATTCCGCCGCGCAGAGACCTTGAGCTTGAGCCGCTCGTCGAAGTCCTCGAAGGCAAGCGTTTCGTTCACGCGCACTGCTATCGCGCTGACGAGATTCTGATGCTCATCAACATCGCGGACGAGTTCGGCTTCAAGGTCAGAACTTTTCAGCACACGCTCGAAGGCTACAAGGTTGCCAAAGAGATCGCGCGCCACGGCGCGGGGGCTTCTATCTTCGCTGACTTCTGGGGCTACAAGATAGAGGCTTACGACGCTATCCCTTACAACGCCGCGATACTGATGAGAGCCGGAGTCAACGTCTCGCTCAACTCGGACTCGGACGAGCGTATGCGGCGGCTCAATATTGACGCCGCGAAGATGATGAGATATGGCGACGTGACTGAAGAAGAAGCTCTGAAAATGATCACGCTCAATCCTGCGTGGCAGCTCGGCATACAGGAGCGCGTCGGCTCGATTGATGTCGGCAAGGATGCGGACATCACGATCTGGAACGGTCATCCTTTGAGCGTCTACTCGCGCGTCGAGACGACCATGATTGACGGCGAGATTTTCTTTGACCGCCAGCAGGACATCGCGCACCGTGCGGAATTAGAGCGCGAGCGAGCCGCGCTTGAAAAGGCCGAACAGAATCGCCCGCCCGCTAAAGACGGCACGCCGCCCCCGCGCCCGCGCGCGAATCTGCGTGCATACACGGATGATGACGATCAATGGTACGGAGGGAATCGGGAGCGATGAGAGTTTCTGAAAAAATAGATGCTGTGACGCAGCGACGCGTAGAAGCTGTAAAAGCATGCTTCTCAAGTTTCACATGCCTGATGGCAGTCGTCGTGTCGCTGCTCCTTCCCTTCAACGCCTTCGCGCAGCAGGTCGGAAACGTGACCGTGCAGAACGTCAACGGCGTGGCGGGCACGTATGCGATACGCAACGCGCGCATCGTGACTGTGAGCGGCGCTGTGATTGAGGGCGGCACAATCGTCATACGTGGCGGCAAGATCGAATCCGTCGGCGCGAATGCGACAGCGCCTGCCGGAGCACAGGAGATAGACGGGAGCGGGCTATCCGTGTATCCCGGCATGATTGACCTCGGCACTTCGATGGGACTCGTCGAAATCGGCAGCGGCGCGCGTGGCACGGTTGACACCTCGGAAGTCGGCGACATGAACCCGAACTCGCAGGCCATCGTCGCCATCAATCCGCACAGCGCGCACATCGCTGTCACGCGTGTAGGCGGCATCACGACTGTGCTTTCACTGCCGAACGGAAATATCATCTCAGGGCAAGCGGCTCTGATTGATCTCGACGGCTCAACGCCGCGAGAGATGGCCGTCACGCCGCTGGCGGCTCTGGTCGTCAACTTTCCGACCGTCACCACTGTGAGCTTTGACGGTTTTTTCAATCCGCAGGAAATCAATATCAACGACGCGCTCAAGACGCGCGACACGCAGGTTGACCAGCTACGCAATATCCTGCGCGAAGCCGAAGCTTACGGGAAAGCGCAGGACGCATACGCGCGCGACAACACACTGCCGCGCCCGAAAGGGTCGGTCGGTCTGGCCGCGCTCGTGCCTTATGTGCGAGGCGAGAAGCCCGTCATCTTTGCTGTCTCGCGCGATGTCGAGATACGCGCCGCCGTGCGCTTTGCCGAAGAGATGAAGCTGCGACCGATTATTCTCGGCGGCGATGAGGCATGGAGAGCCGCCGCGTTCTTAAAAGAGCACAACGTGCCCGTCATCTTAACGGGTGTCCTGAACCTGCCCGCGCGCACAGATGATTACTACGACTCGCTGTACGAGAACGCCGCGAAGCTGCAACAGGCCGGCGTGCGCTTCTGCATCTCTACGGGCGATAACGGCGCGCACGTGCGAGACCTGCCATTTCAAGCGGGCATGGCCGCATCATTCGGACTGCCGCGCGACGAAGCGCTCAAAGCCGTCACGCTCTATCCGGCGCAGATCATGAATGTCGCAGACCGCTACGGCTCAATCGAAGCGGGCAAGGCTGCCAATCTGGTCGTTACGGACGGAGACCTTTTGGAAGCGCGCACGCACGTTCGCTATCTCTTCATCGAAGGCCGACAGATTCCGCTCGTCAGCCGACACACGGAACTCTACGAAAGGTTCAAAGACAGGAAATAATTTTCCAGCGGCCAATTTGTGAGGCCGCAGAGAAGACAGGGTGAAGGGGATAGGGTGTAGGGTGTAGTGAAAGAGATTTCTTTTCTACCCCCTACACCCTATCCCCTTCACCCTCGTTGCGTCTTTGCGCCTTTGCGTGAGACATTTATCTTGATATTTACCGGTAATCCTTTAGGAGTTTTTTTGATGAATTACTTTGATCTGGCCGCGCACGCCGCCTCTATCCTGACCGCCATCGCGTATCTGGTAAAAGACATTCTGTGGCTGCGTGTGCTGACGACGTTCGCGTGCGTCGCCGGAATCATCTTCAACTATTATGTACACTCGGAGCCGCTCTGGGTCGTCATCTACTGGAACCTGCTCTTTCTCGTCATCAATCTGGTGCAGATCGCCATCATCATGAAAGAGCGGCGCGAGGTCAGCTTTACGGATGAAGAAAAAGAGCTTTACGAAACCCTCTTCAAAAATTTCGCGCCCTTCGAGTTTATGAAGCTTTTGAGAGTGGGCAACTGGCTCGAAGCGAAGAAGGATGAGGTGCTGGCTGTCGAGGACAAAGAGCTTGCTAATGTGATGCTGATTTACAACGGCATCGTCGGAGTCGAAGCTGACGGACAAATGCTGACGCAACTAAAAGACGGCAGCTTTATCGGCGAGATGAGCTTTATCACGGGCGGCGCGGCGACCGCGACCGTGAGAGCCATCGTCCCGACACGTTATCTCTCATGGTCAAAAGCAGACCTCGGTCGGCTCTTCCAACGAAACCCCAGCATGCGCTTCGCCATGCAAACAGTCCTCAGCACAGACCTCACCAGGAAACTGATGCACTGGCCTCACGCCGCCGTGCAAACTTAATTTTGCGATTAGACGAGCACGGCATCTGCATCAAGCATGATTGAGACCGATTGCGAGGCGACAGTTTCGCCGCGTTTGACCAGACGAATTTCTCTATACGTCCCGCCGACCGGTTGCATGTAAATCTCTATCGTCTCTTGAGGCAGATTGATAATCCACACTTCGGGAATATTTGCCTGCGCGTAAAGCGGCAGCTTTTTGTTCCGGTCAAACTCGACCGAGCTATCCGCGACTTCTATAACCAGCAGCACATCAGAAGGTATCGGATGTCCTTTAGTATAGAAATCTTCGCGCGGACGAAGCAAAGCAATGTCGGGCTGCGGAACTGAAAACTCATCCAGATAAATCGGGTCTTGCACGCTCACAACTACCGTCTGTCCCAAATGGCGACCCAAAAGAGCATTGAGCGTTTTAACGCATCCGGCGTGACGACTGCCAATCGGACTCATCTCAACAATCTCTCCTTCAATCAACTCGACACGATCATCCTCCCTGAGAATCCCCGCCTCGGCCATGCGGTAATACTCGTCAACGCTGAACCAACGCTTTGCGATTTGATGTGACATAGTTCCTCGCTGAATAAGCGACTGCTTTTAGTGAGATGATAGCATAATCCGATTTTCAGTTCTGATGCTTCATGGTGTTCCTTCACCCGGCATCATCACTGCTCGCAACTCACGCTCACTCCTTCACCAATCTTGCGCGTGGCGCAGGTGAGAAAGAGCTTCCAGTTCTCGACCGGCGTGCGCTCGACCGTCAGGTGGCTGGTCAGGTAGGCGAGCCGTTTGGTCTCCGCGCCTTTGCCGATGGTGAAGCGTTCTTTGAGGTAATAGGGCGGAATGGATTGATAATATAGAACGGCGCGGACGGACACGGCCCCGCGCGTTCTGTCGTTCAAAGGGATGCGGTAGATGATCGTGTCCGAGCCGGTTGCGCCTGCCGGGTTGATATACTCCGGGTCACGTTCCGCGTCGCCGTATGGCCGTGTAAATTCCGCTAGAGGGCCGTCTTCCCGCCAGCCCTTCGGCAGCAGGCGATTGCTCTTGATATGTTTATCCGAGCCGACGAAGCTCGTAGTAATCTTGCCGGTCGTGTCCGCCATCACCTCTTCATAAATCTGAACCTGCCCCTCGTCCGTAATCACTTCGTGATGCGGCTGGAAGACCTGCTTTTTGGTCGCGGCGTCGTAGAAGAATTCGGTCGGCAGGACATCTTCGCTCGTCCCGTTCAGAATCGCTCCCGCGCTGTTCGTCAGTCCCGAAGCCCAGACGACTTCGCCGCTCTGGCTGAGGACTTCAAAAGAGATGAAGGCGCGGCGGAACGCGACGCCCGAAGGCAGGCTGTGTCCCGCAAGGTTTTCGACGCGGACGGTGGCTTCCAGATTACTGTCCGTACGCTTGAGCGCGGAGACTTCGATCTTCGCCGTCTCCTGCCGCGCCAGTTTATAGCTTGAGCTTTGCGCCGTCAGGAGGCCAAGCACGCCGTCCGAGTACATGTAATCCGCAGTGCGTATGCCGAGGATGTCCGGGAACTGCTGGAACATCATCGTGCCGAACTGGTTGATGCCGATCAATGTGTGACGCGAGAATTTGTCGCGCACGCGCAGAGTAATTTCTTTGTCGGGCGCGCGATAATCCGCGTAAGGATAATTGTTGTCCTCTACGTTTGCGACGCGAAAGACGAGCTGGCGGTCGTTGAACTTCGTCTGCATGTGGCAGTCCTGACAGGTTTGCCCATGCTCTTTATCAACCGGCTCGCGCTCGTTCTGGTAAACGCTGTTCTGCCATTCAGGGTATGTCGTCTGCTCATGAAACTCTCTGGGCTTACCATTCTTGTCCTTGACCTGCTTGCCCTTCGCGTCAAGGACGGGCAGGATGACTGTGTGGCAACTGCCGCAGAGGGCGGAGGTTTCCATCTGCGCGCCGAATTGCGGAGTGATGCCGAGCGCGTGCTTCATCGGCAGGGTTGCGACCGGATCATACGGGCCGTTGACGACGTTGGGCGGGTCTTGTTTGAACTGCCCGGTAAAGGTTTCGGGCTTGCCCAAATTCTCTTTTGACATCTGATGGCAGACGAGGCACGAGATGCCTTCGCGCGCGAGCGCGCCGTACTTTCCGTCAGGCTCATCAGGCAGAGCGAAGACCATGCGATGCTCGAACGGCTGCTTCTTATCAAGCTCCAACTGCCGCTGCCCCATCGCGCCGTGACACCTGTAGCAAGTGTTATCAAAGAATGAAGCTTGCGAGGGACGCTGTGTCTTCTCGGATTCGAGCTGCGCGTGGAAGATCGGGTCGCGCCCCGCGAGTCCCATCATCGAAGCTCGCCATTCAGTGTAGGGCGAGAGATTGATAGGCTTTTTCTTCGGGTCTTCAAACGTAAAAGCCATATTTTCGTTCGACGCCGAATGGCAGCCGATGCACTGGCTCGAAGTGAGATAACCTTCGGGGCCGCGTGGCCCCGGCACAACGTGATCCAGAGACTCGCCGGGAAAGCGTTTGACTTGATGCGCCGCGACGAGCGGCATCCCTTTGAAGAGGTCTAAAAAAACCGGATCAGGCTCTTTGAGCGGCGTCGGGAATGGGCCGCCGATGACCTGATGCGTCTCCGCAACTTTTTCATGCTGATCTTTGTTCGCCGTCGGCGGAGCCTGCGGCTGCATCGTCGGGAGTTGGATGTTGAAGGAGATCGGATCGCCCTCCACATTCTTGAGGCTGGAGAAGGTCAGCTCCTTTTCGGCTGAGGCATGGCAGCGCACGCAGTAGAGGCCGAAGCCCGAATCGGGATAATCAATCTCGGGATTCGGCGAAGTATAGCCGGGCGCGTGATACGACCAGAACCAGCCGTCGAATGCGCCCTTCTTATCTTTGACCATCGTCGTCCAGCCGGAGAGCTTCGAGCCTTCTTTGGCGGGCGGCGGAAACATCTCTTTGATAATCATCGCGCCGTCCGGAATCTCGCCCGCACGGTCTTTAACCTTGAGCCATTCCCACATGTTCGGCGAGTAGTAAACTTTGACAGCCGGATGCGTGCCGAACGCAGTGCCGCCGATGAAGGGGCCTGTGTTGCGAATCTGCGAGTCGGCCACCCACTTTTTGTAACAGCCTTTTTCGAGGAAGGCGTAGAGCATCTTCTCGTACTTCTCCGTCCCGATCTCGCTCGGATTGGGAAGCGGAAAAGAGATGTTGCACTGGCCGTCATCCGCTGCGGCGGGACTCGCCTCAACCCTCTCGCGTCCGGCGCGTGCGCGGCCTGCGAACACGCAAGCGAGACTTGCGAACATGACAACGATCAGCAATCGCCAGATGATTCCACGCTTCATTGATTGTCCTCTGATGGCATAAGGCCGGTGATTTTTAAAAGGCAAGCTCTTGCAAAGAAGTTGCCGCACACGTTTGGTCTTGAGGCTCTCGAACGTGCGGCGACGCTTTCCAAGGAGCACACACATAATAATGCACAAACTCTAATCTGAGAAGTGAGATGTTTTTTGTCAGCCTGCGCCGGTTGTGAGAACGACTCGAAACCGCGCCTTGCCGCTCATCATACGTTCGTATGCCTCTGCCACACGCACAAGCGGGTAGACTTCTGTCATCGCGCGCACGCCCGTCAGCACACTGAAAGAGAGTGTGTCTTGTGAGTCAATGGATGTACCGGAATACCAGCCCATGACCGAACGGCGTCCTGTGATAAGCAGCAGCACGGGCACTTCGAGCGGCTCATCGGCTGCGCCCAGAACTAGGAACTTTCCATTGGCTCCAAGGCCGCCCAAAACCGCGCTCATCGCTTTGCCGTTCGTCACAGTCGCGAGGATAACCGCCGCGCCGCCCAACTTGAGCAGCTCCGCCGCCGCGTCCTGCGCCTGACTATCAATGTAATAGTGCGCGCCGAGTTTCTTAGCCAGCGGCTCCTTGTCCGCGCCGCGCGCGATGGCGACGGTCTTAAAACCCATCCGGGCGGCGAACTGCACGCCCAGATGACCGAGTCCTCCCAATCCGAGCACGGCGACGAGATCGCCGGGACGCGCGCCGCTGTTTCGCAGAGCATTGAAGGTAGTAATCCCCGCGCACATCAGCGGCCCCGCCTCCACGGCTGAAAGCTCTTCCGGAATCAGCGCGAGAGTTTCGACGGGAGCGATCATGTAATCGGCATAACCGCCGTCATAGTTGACACCGACCACCTGTAGGGCGATTTGACAGGCAAAGAAGTCACCGCGACGGCATGCGTCGCAGTACCCGCAGTGCCCGCCGTGCCAGCCGACTCCGACCCGCTGCCCCTGTGTCCAGCCAGCGACCCCTGCGCCGACCGCATCAATTATTCCTGCGACCTCATGTCCCGGCACGCGCGGGTATTCGATACCCGGCCAGAGTCCCTCCTTCACAAAGGAGTCGCTGTGACAGATACCGCAGGCTTCGACCTTGATTCGCACACATCCGTCGCCCGGCTCAGGGATTTCGCGTTCGACGATTTCAAAGGGCGCATTCGGGCTTGGGACTTGCACCACACGCATTTTCGACATAGTTCCTCCAATCGCATACTTCATTCAGACCGCATGACGCGGCCTGTCGCTTTAGAAGCTGGGACGTAATCTCAGTAAATCAAGTGACGCGGATTCTATGCTCGAACAAATAATATGGTCAACGAAATCTGTACTTCGAACTTATTTTACATTATGCTCGCGCAAACATTTGAGAATCAGGAGATTAGTACAGGACAAAAGGTGACAAAGTCTAATGAACTCAAAGCGTTTAGTC
>CAXTPS010000033.1:0-51940 GCA_964246305.1 uncultured Pyrinomonadaceae bacterium | reverse complement strand
CGGAGTATAAGCGATTCAAAGATCAACCATCAAATTCATCGTGATGGACTACTAGGACACGACTGGGCAATCCGCAAGGGTCGCTTCGTTCGTATATTAAATGTCCCCCCTGTTATAACTATGCCTGCCGGAGTGGTAACCGCCGGTCAGCTTCCTCTGTTTAACCGGGTTCCGTGAAACATAAAGCACGTTTGTCGCAAGATAAACACGGTCAAATGTGAAGTAATCGTTACTTAAGACTAACGATGCCACACAGACCTTAGCTTTACTATCCGGGCCGGGGCTTTTTCGCCCGGTTCTTAACCTTTAGACCTCGCTAGTGAGGTGGGAGACCAAAATGAACAAGAAGTCGAAAATCTACGGACTGCTGTCCGTCGCAGTGTTGATGGTGATGGGCATGGCGTCGTCGGTTGCCGCGCAGGACAATATGGGCAAGGACTCCGGCATGATGAAGATGTCATCCATGGATCAGAAGTTCATGATGATGGCGGCAACGGGCGGGATGGCTGAAGTCGAGATGGCGCGTCTCGCTCTACAGAAATCCAGTAACGATTCCGTCAAACAGTATGCCCAGAAAATGATTGACGATCACACGATGGCGGGCGACGAACTCAAGCAGCTCGCGTCAACCAAGGGCGTCATGTTGCCCATGCAGGCAGACGCCAAGCAGATGGCCATGATGGCGAAGATGCAAAAACTTTCGGGTGCGGAATTTGACATGATGTATGTTAAGGAAGCGGGCGTCAAATCGCATCAGGACATGGAGAAGATGTTCATGAAAGAGTCCATGAGCGGCAAGGACATGGACGCGAAGGCCTGGGCTGCGAAGACGCTGCCGACCGTTCGGATGCACTTGCAGATGGCGCGCGACATGATGATGAACATGAAGAACATGAAGAGCAACATGTCCGGCATGAATTCGAGCGGGAAGTAAGCTCTTAGTTAGAAAACTTGCCGACCGGACATTTTTTAGTCCGGCGAAAATTAAGCGGGCGGCCACTAAAAATGGCCGCCCGCTTAATTATGGCCGTTCTGGTTGCCCGTTACTTTCTGTCACGCAATTAGGCTATAACAATCTTCAACTTCATTGTCTATGCTAAAGCGCACGCTAATCTTTTCCTGCGCCTTGAGCCGTAGCCTGTTTGGAAGTCATTGAGGGGCGATATTGTACGGAAATCCCCTGTGCCCGCTTCGTGCCCTGCAACTTCGCGTAAACGGTCAAAGCCTGAGCCACTATCTGATCCATGTTGTAATACTTGTAAGTCGCCAGGCGTCCGACGAAATGCACTTCGGGCGTCGCGTCAGCCAGAGCTTTGTATCGAGCATAAAGCTCGCCGTTCTCTTTGCGCGGCACGGGATAATACGGGTCGCCTTCGCCTCGCGGATACTCGTATACGACGCTCGTTTTCGAGTGCTCCTGTCCCGTCAGATATTTGAACTCCGTGACGCGCGTGTAGAGATGCTCGTTCGGATAGTTGACGACAGGCGCGCTCTGGAAAGTCTCTACATCATGCGTCTCATGCTTGAACTCAAGCGAGCGATAGGGCAGCTTCCCGTAACAGTAGTCGAAGAAACTATCCACCGGCCCCGTGTAAATCATCTCGCGGAACTCAAGCTCTTTTTCGATCTCACGATAATCAGTATTGAGCATGATCTTGATGTTCGGATGATCCAGCATCCGCTCGAACATCCGCGTGTAGCCGTGCAAGGGCATCGCCTGATAGGTGTCCGTGAAATAACGGTCGTCACGATTCGTGCGCGTCGGCACGCGCGAGGTGACCGAGGCGTCCAGCTCCGACGGGTCTAAATCCCACTGCTTGCGCGTGTAGTTGCGAAAGAATTTTTCGTAAAGCTCGCGCCCGACGCGGCTCACGACCACATCCTCCGAAGTGCGAACATGCTCGACAGGTTCGGCGACGGATTTGAAAAACTCCTCGACCTCGAACGAAGTTAGGTTTAAACCATAGAGCTTATTGATGGTGTCCAGATTGATGGGCATCGGGACGAGCTGTCCGTCAACCGAAGCAAGGACGCGATGCTGGTACGAACGCCATTCGGTAAAGCGCGAGAGATATTCAAAGACTTCGCGCGAGTTGGTATGAAAGATATGCGGGCCGTATTTGTGAACCAGTATGCCTTCATCATTATAATGATCGTAAGCGTTGCCGCCGATGTGCGGCCTCTTATCACAGATCAGGACTTTTTTATTAGAGCCACGGGTCAGCCTCTCGGCCAGCACACTTCCGGCGTAACCCGCTCCGACGATTAAATAATCAAACATCTTCTGTCTCTCCCGGTTTGTTTGCGCTCCTGGGTTCAATCTTGCTTCTTAAGTTGCGATTCGCCTCAGAGCATCTCGCCGAACTTTTTATCCTGCTGAGTAACCATGTGATACTGTCGAAGTTTACGATAGAGCGTGCGGCGATCAATGCCGAGCGCGTCAGCAGTGTTGATGTGATGTCGCCCGAATCGTTCAAACATAGAAATTATGTGACGGCGTTCAAGCTCTGCGAGAGTGATAACACCCGACAGGCATTCTTCCACCGCATCGGCTTTGCCGGTGCAGTTCCTGAGCACGTGAAGTGGCAGATCATTGATGACAATCTCCTGATTGTCGCTCACGGCGAGGGCATATTCGACGGCGTTCTCAAGCTCACGCACGTTTCCCGGCCATGAATAAAAGAGCAGCGCGCTCATTGCTGCCTGCGAGAAATACCGTGTTTGCTTGAAGACCTTTCTGTCATGCCGCGCAAGGAAATGTTCTATCAGTAAGGGAATATCATTCCCCCGCTGGCTAAGCTCAGGGACATGCAATGGTATGACGCACAGCCTGAAGAAGAGGTCTGCGCGAAATTCACCTTGAAGAATAGCTGTATGCAGGTCACGATTTGTCGCCGCGACGATTCGCACATCTACCTCAATACTTCCGCGTCCGCCGACGCGCCTCAGTCTCCGTTCTTGCAGGACGCGCAAGAGCTTGGACTGTGCAGCCAGATCGAGTGAGTCAATCTCATCCAGAAAGAGAGTTCCGCCGGATGCTTCTTCAAAAAGCCCCCGCCGGGTTTCATGCGCCCCTGTAAATGTGCCGCGCTGGTGACCGAAGAATTCCGCTTCGATCAGCGTTTCGGGAATAGCCGAGCAGTTGATATCTATGAATGGCCTATCACGACGGGAGCTTCGCTCGTGGACTGCGCGTGCGACGAGTTCTTTTCCGGTTCCGGTTTGACCTGAGATCAGCACGGAACTATCGGTTGGGCCTATCTTATCAATGATTGAAAAGAGTTGTTTGATCGCAGGCGAGCGACCGATAAATCGTGGCGCGGGTAGGGCAGTGTTGGTCGAAAAAGCTCCGGCGCTTTCGCTCTGATTGTCATAACTGTCTTCGTAGCTATCAGAGCTCGCTCTGTCTTTCGACCTAAATCTTTCCCTCTGCTGCTCCTGTGGCAATACACGAGGATATGAGGACATATGCTGGCTCCCCCTTGATCTAATGCTAAGTCTTACGAACTGCTAATGCTCCAAACTAATGTCGGGTTGCGAAAGCTAATCCCCGGTTCAAGTGACTTTCCTCATGTGGCTGTGCTTTAATCTACGAGCCAGACTTAAGTTTTTCACATAAAGCTCAAGCCGGGACTTAACCCTTTGACATCGCAGGTTAACTTGAAACAAATACTTGCCCTAGTTTCCACTCTTAGCGGCAAGCGTATGCTAATCAGAAATGTGCAAATATGGGTTTTACAGTATTGTTTGCCAGCCTGTATATCCCCTTGTCGGGGGGGATTTTGTACGGTAGCGTACAGACGTACGTCTTTTTGACTGACACCATATCATTCTCCCCTCAATTATCCGTACACAGCTTTCCTGTCTGAGTAATTTAATCAATCTTTAAAATGGCTGAAGAGGCAAAAGAGCTTCCTTTCAAGGAGCGCAGAAAGACGAATGGCGTGTTGTTGCAGCAGCTAGAGCGATTCGCCCATTTAACGCTCGATGCCCTCTCCCAGCATATCGCCGTGCTCAATGATGCGGGCATCATCATCGCTACCAATAAAGCGTGGCGCGACTTTGCCGGTAGAACTTCTCTCCCGATAGAAGATTTGGTCGAAGGGGCTAATTTTTTGGACGTGTGTGATCGAGTAACGGGCGAAGGAGCAGAGACAGCAGCAGCCTTTGCCGGGGGGCTTCGCTCCGTCATCAATCATCAGGAGAATGAATTCTCGCTTGAATATTCCCGTTCCTTTGCGTCAACTCAACAATGGTTCCTCATACACGCGACACGTTTTCTGTTTGAAAGTTCTACGCGCGTGGTTGTGGTGCATGAAAATATCACGGCGCGTAAACAGGTAGAGGAAGGGTTGAAGCGGGATGAGGAACGATTCCGGGCGATTTTCGAGACCTCGCGTGATGGTATTCTTATCGAAGATAACGAAACTATTTTTTATGTTAATCATGCTTATGTAAGTCAGTTGGGATATAGCAGCTCTCAGGAATTGATGGGGCGGCACGTCTCCGAAATCCTGTCGGCGGAAGATGCCGAGCGCATGTTGGAGTTCGGGAGACGCCGCTTGCATGGAGAGACGAGACCAACTTTGTATCTTTTCCGGGGGCAGCGCAAAGATGGAAGTTTGGTCGAGCTTGAAGCGTCCGTCTCCGTTTTTACAGTCAACGATAAGGCTTATATCATGACCTCAGCCCGCCCTCCGGCAGAGCGTGCGTTGGTTGAGTTACAGATGCCCAACGAAAAGAGGGTCGGTGGCGAAAGAGCGCCGATTGACCTGCTGTCCAGACGTGAACGTGAGATTCTGCGTATGATCGCAGTCGGACTATGCTCTAAAGAGATTGCAGCAACACTCTGCGTCAGTGAGTCAACGGTCAAAAGTCACCGCAAGAATATTATGAGGAAGATTGATTTACATGACACCGTTAGTTTGACGCACTACGCTATTCAAGCAGGATTGATTCGCGTCGGTTAAATCGTCTTTGCGACCTCACAATTTTCTTAAGGAAAAATCATCAAGCCACACAGACCCAAAGGCCGGGCACGGATCGCCATCGCACTTCCGGCGTTGCAGGAGTATCAGCACGGCTCCGGCTGCGTCTCCGGTCTCGAACTCCAGACTGTAGTCACGCCACTCGTTTGTACCCTGTGCCAGCCCGGCAGCCTCCCCCAGCAGTTGTCTATCTTTCCCAGCATCAGTGACGATAATTAGCGGGAGTCCACCGGTGACGAGTTGATCCGTGCGAGCGGCAAAGCTCAGCTTGTAATGCGAGTCAGGTTCTACCAACACAAGCTGGGAGACGAGTGGCACAGAAGGATCGGAATTGCCGCGCCACTCCAGGCGCAAGCTATGTGTGCCGGCACTCGCTTTTGTATCGTCAAGCCCGATTTCCACTGCGCCGGTGTTGCGCGCAACCTGCCAGCCAAAGCCCGGCTCGTCAAGCTGGCTGAGATTCTCAAAGCTGCCGTCGGTGATTTTGGCAGTCCCCTTTTCGTTTTCCGCGCTACCGGCATCTCTGGCTGTTTTCATCCACGCTTCATATGCCTCGCGGTATCTCCCATCTGCAAGCAGCCGGTTGAGCAACGCGCGGCGATCATCTTTCGTGATCCCGCCCGCAGCGCGAAATAACTCGATGGCCTCCGCAACATTCCCGTGCCCGGACAGGAAACGCGCCACCGCCAGACGTGTCTGTTGAGTCTCAGGATTGACCGCTTTCAAAACCGCTTGAGCATCGCCTCCAAACGCTCCCCACGCGAGATTAATCGTCGCAGGTAAGAGTTCCGGGTCGCTGGCGTAGGCGCGACGTAACTCCGCGAAAGCCTCGTCCCACAGACCTGCCCGGAGCATCACGTTTCCCAGTTGCCAGCGCGGCTGCGCATAATATGGAGCACGGCGCACAGCAAGTTTCAGCGCAGCCTGCGCTCCTGTCTGGTCTCCATTTAAATCAAGAGCGATACCAAGTTTTAACCACTGAGAGTATTCGAAGGGGCGCAGTCTGGCGGAGGTCTCAAAATCACGCGCAGCTTCATCTGTCCGGCCTTCCTCCGAAAACGCCAACGCGCGCTCATAATATCCTTCGGGGTCGGCGGGCGCGAACTCGATAGCCTTGTCAGCCGCATCAACCCTTTGCGTGACACGCGCATATCTGGAAAACAGGCGAGAGCTTCCGGCGCGCACAGCCTCGCGTCCTGCCCAGCCGCAAATCATCAGGCAGCATACAGCTATCGCAGAGCAAGTGAGGCGCGCATGAGCGATGGCCTCTAAATTTTTACGGATTCCGTCCAACGGTTAATCTCAAGTCAAAAGCCACGCGCCTTGCTCATCGAGCAGGACGCGTGGCCGAAAGGGAAGCTAAGGAGTTTTCAGTCTTCAGTTCGTGCCTGAGCGAGTCGGATTATCATGGTGAACAATCACAATGATAATGGTAACGACTATGATTGCGACAAAAGTGATAGCTCCAAAGAAAAAAGCACCGTGATGGCCCGGAGTGCTCGCTGACGCGGGTACAGCTGAGCCGGGCGCGCCCTTTAATGAAGCGAGCGCAGCATTACCGGATTTCGTCTCACCCTTGGGAGTGACGACTGAGCCTTTGACGCCATCCTTCGTTGTGAGAAAGGCATCGCCCTTCGTCACCACGACGCTGACGCTGTTCTTATCGAAATTGAGCGTTAGATCAGTGCCGGGAGCGATGTCAAGCCGTCCCAAAGAATTCAGTTCCACGGCGGCCGACAGGGCCTCGGAAGTTTGAATCTGGCTGCCGGATAGAACCGTCGTGCCGTTGTTCGCCATAGCGCCGTTCAGGGCTACGGGACTCTCCTGCTGTGTCTCCAATCGCCCGAAGAGCAATGCATTCGGCGTTGTGTTCACTCGCTCCGCATTGGCTGGCGCATCCTTTGTAACGACGTTTGGCGCACTCGCATTAGCGAATACATAGACTTGCATGACAGCGCACATCAGAAACAGAGCGGCGAGCCTGCTGGTTAATTTCGAGCTTGAATTCATGACGCTTTCCCTTCTTGTTCAGACCTAACTTTTGAGCCTATAAATCTAGTGACAATGTAACTTTATATTGCACCGATTACAATTAGCCTAATGGCTGGATTTTTGACGCGTGAAATCATAGAAGCAAGGGTCTTTACCGGTGAGGCGCGGGCAATTTCCATGATTCCTTGAGCAGCTTTTCGGCTACCGAGCCTTCCGCTCTATGATTGAGGTTAACGGTGGCAATCACGATGAGCAAAGTGCAGATTAGTGCATTAATCGTGATATGTAAGCCGAAATCCACAAAGCTGTGAAGGGCGATGCCGAACAGACCTGAGAGCGCGCCGAAACATGCTGCGCGCCGGAAGCGGTCGGGCGAGCGCAGGGTTTGCCGCACACGCTTGATAAAGGCTGTCAGGAACCAGATTCCGAGAGCTGCCCCGATGATGCCGCCGCTTGAGACGAGTTCGAGGTAATCGTTGTGCGCCTCGTACGGTCTTTTCCTGCCGGTCGCATCATGAAACTCAGAGATGGCAGACCTGTAACCGCCAAAGCCACTGCCAAAGACCGGATTTGCTTTAATCAACTTCCAAGTGGCGCTCCATATTTGCGCGCGGCGTGTCCCTTCGCGCCACTCTTCTCCCGTCTCTTTGATTTCGCCTGAGACATATTCAAGGCGATTCACCAATCGCTCGCCGCCAATCCACACCACGCCAGCCGCCGTCGCACAGACCAGACACGCGATGAGTAACACACGCGTCAATAGTAATCCGCCGATTCGCCGGAGACGCGCGCTCAAACCCTTTTCATACCTTGCGGCTTCCCGCGCCGGATGCATCATCGTCCACCCGAGCGCGATAAAAATCAGTTGCCCGAACATACTCAGGATTCCGCCGCGTGAGTTTGACAGCACCAGCGCAATCCAGACTGGGATTGCTGTCGCCAGATAGAGCAGCACGTGCTGGCGACGCACGCCGCCGCTAACCAGAAAACCGAGCGTCAGGCCGAGCGTCATCTCCATCAGAAACGCGAAATGGTTATGACTGATGAACTGACCGTATTCCCTGTCATCGAGTCCCAGTTGCGGCAAGCCGAAGCCGGGAGACTGCTGCATCACCTGCCGGATAATCCCGAACAAAGCGCTGCCCAGTCCGATGCCGATAATGATGAAGATTAACCAGCGCATCCGCCGCACGCTCGACGTGTGCCGCATCAGCAGCGCGAACGCCATCATCAGCGCGAGCATCTTCAGGACGAAGAGCCGTGTCTCGTAAGCATCTGTGCTCAGGGCTTGTTTGACCGCGTCTACGTGCCACACCGGCAGGGTTTGGAGGAACGCGAACCCCGTGAGCAGCAGCAGCGGCAAGAGCATGCTACGCCCTTGCACATGCCAGACTCCGTGAATCAATCCTTCGATCAGCCACAACGCGCCGAGGGCGAAGACGATGGTTTCAAAGAACGCCTCCCACCACGGCTCGACCGTTCCGTAAGGGACGGCGACCAATACGGTCAGTACGAGCAGCGCGCCAAATATGGTTCGTTTGATGAGACGAACAAGAATGCCGGGGGACGACTGCACGCGCGTCTGCGGAAGGTCAGCAGAGGCTTCCCGACCAATGGATTTGTTTAGTTCGATCTCCGTCATTGCAGAACCGTGGATGTTGCTGAAGCTGTCTGATAGCTTACGTCTTCAACATAGACCGGCGATTGCTTGAGGGAAGCGAAGTAGGAAATAGTTCGCTCCAAACCTTCGCGTAACTGAATGGCTGGCGTCCAGCCTAACAGATGCTGCGCTCTTGAAATATTTGGTTGACGCTGGGTGGGATCGTCCTGCGGTAGCGGGCAATATTTGATGCCTGCGCCCGACCCGCAGAGTCGCATCACCTCCTGGGCCAACTCATGGATGGTAAACTCGCCCGGATTACCGAGGTTGACAGGGTCATGCACACCTTCAACATTCATCAAGCGAATCAATCCTTCTATCAGATCATCCACATAACAGAAGGAGCGCGTCTGCTCTCCCTTCCCGTAGATGGTCAGCTCTTCGCCTCTCAAAGCCTGCACGATGAAATTGGAGACAACGCGTCCGTCATTCTCAAGCATCCGCGGCCCGTAGGTATTGAAGATGCGAGCGATGCGTATATCAACATCGTTCTGGCGGCGATAGTCCATCATCAGGGTCTCTGCCAGCCGTTTCGCTTCGTCGTAGCAAGACCTGATGCCGATTGGATTGACATTGCCCCAGTAGCTTTCGGTCTGCGGGTGAACGTGTGGGTCGCCGTAGATTTCCGAGGTCGAAGCCTGAAGGATTCTTGCACGCACGCGTTTGGCAAGCCCCAGCATGTTGATCGCGCCCATGACGATGGTCTTGGCGGTCTTGACCGGATTGTACTGGTAATGAATCGGCGAGGCGGGACAGGCCAGATTGTAGATTTGATCTACTTCAAGCAGAATCGGCTCGATCACATCGTGGCGTATCAGCTCAAAGCGCGGATTGTTCATTAGATGAAGGACGTTCTCACGGCGTCCGGTAAAAAAGTTGTCCAGACAAACTACTTCATGGCTCTCTTTTAATAGCCGCTCGCAAAGATGCGAACCCAGAAATCCTGCGCCACCTGTGATAAGAATTCTCATTAACTTCTCTTTCTCCTTGCCTTGTTTACATTGCTCCATCGCCACGGCTGACGGCGCGCACTGTCCGCACCAGAATGACTATATCCAGCCAGACCGACCAGTTGCGCACATAGTAGGCGTCCCATTTCTGCATCCCCGGATTTCCGATGCGGCTGCGTCCTGAGACCTGCCACAATCCCGTCATGCCGGGTCGCACGCGCTCGCGCAGGACTCTGACTGCTTCGGGCAACTCTTCGTGGTGATAATCCGGCAGCGGTCTTGGCCCGACCAGCGACATCTCGCCGCGCAGGACGTTGACCATTTGTGGCAACTCATCCAGAGAGGTCTTGCGCAACAGATTGCCGAGCCGCGTAATGCGCGGGTCATGTTTGAGCTTGAAGCATGATTCCCACTCCGCACGCATTGCGGCATCATCGGCTAGACTTTTTTTCAGCGCCTTCTCCGCGTCGGGAACCATCGTCCTGAATTTCCATGTCTTGAACCGTTCGCCATTTTCGCCAATCCGCTCTTGCAGAAAAAGCGGATTCGCTCTGTCTTTGATCCAAATTATCAGGCCCACCAACAGACAGACCGGAACCCAGAGGCAAGCAGTCATGAGGACTGCTACTAACTCCAGCCCGCGTTTAGTCCATCGCGCCAGTGGGTCGAGCAGGTTGCGCGTGATTTCCAGACCGAGGATGCCCCCCAAATCTCTGGCGCGCACCCATAGCGATTGCATCTCGAAAAGATCGGGAATCACCAGTACCTGACGATAAGCAGAGAGCGGGCCGTCGAGCAGTTCCACCACCTGCTCGCGCGTCAGACCCGGCAGAGCGAGTATCGCGACCGGAGCTTTCGGTGTCGTTTGCTTCATGCTTCCGAGCACCGGCACATCCTCGACCACATCTCTCCAACGCTTCAGCTCATCGTCAAAAACACCTATCGGCACATAGCCGAATCCCCTTTCCGTTTGCAGCGCGCGGATGATCGAAGCGCTGATCTCCGCGCCGCCATAAATTACGGTCGGCACGCCCCATAAGCCATAAGCGATCAGCGCCTGCTTGACCAGCATGCGAGTGGCCGGAAGCAGAAATGTGCTTAACGCGAATCCGAACAGCAGCACAAAACGGCTCACATCACCTGCCGCTTTGCCGAGGAGGAGGATGACGGCGAGACCACTGTACACGCCCCCCAAAAGAAGAATCATTCGCCTTAATTCTTCGACCGGCCCCATGCCCCAGCTCGGCAGCAGGCGCGCTCCCAGAGCGCATCCCGCCCATGCCAGTATTAAGAGCCAGCTCCAGCTATAAACCAGAGGCTCCCCGACTCCCCACCACCAGCGCAACGCGCCGGCCAGCAGCAGAGCAACCATCAGCGACAAAGTATCGCCTGCGACCAGAGCCAGCGCATTCCAGAGCCTCCGGCGCAAATACAGGAACGCCTGTGTGCGTTGAGTTCGGTTGCCTCTCCGGTCGAACAGAGACGGAGTGATCACGTCCGGATCGGTGATGACCGTGCGGAGCCTGAAGTTCTTCATGATGTTGTTTGGGTTATAGGTGTAAGGGCGATCTCGCTCTTAAGCGGCGTAAATGATGTAGGGGGATAAATCCGGGTAGCGATTCAATTTCAGATCACAAGCTCATCAAACCACAAGAAATTTCGTGCAAAGGCGCAAAGCGAAGCGCGCCAGGAACAAACGGCGCTCAATCCTCAGCCATCTTCCCTCACGCCCTTGCGTCTTTGCGGAAAATTATTTCTTTCCTCACGATACTACTCACGAATGACGATTCAGCCGTACCTCATCTCGCCCACGGGCGGCGTGCCTCTGAGCGGGTTGAATCGCCTGACCCCTGTGGCTTGCAGCAGCAAGAGACTTAGATACATCGGGTTGAGCAGGACATAACGCTTCCACAAACGGCGCGGCTCATGCGCGAAACGGTATAACCATTCAAGCCCGAATCGTTGTAGTCGCTCGGGAGCTTGCGCCAGCATCCCGGCGTGAAAGTCATACGCGGCTCCGACGGCTACCAGCGGCATTTTCAGCGCGTCACGGTACTCATAAGCCCAGACTTCCTGTCGGGGGCAACCAAGCCCGACGAAAGTGATGGCTGCGCCGCTCGCTCTTATCCGGCTTGCGATCTCCTGTTTCTCTTTGACTGTGATTTGTCTGAAGCGAGAAGGCTCCGTGCCTGCGATCTTTAATTCGGGAAAGCGGGCGCGAAGATTTGCGGAGAGCCGTTCCAGCACTTCCGGCTGGCTGCCGTAGAGAAAGATGGGCAGCCCTTTCAGCGCTGCCCGCTCGCAAATCTTCAACATCAGGTTCGGCCCGTAAACGCGGTCGGTGAGTCCCGCGCCGTAAAGCACATTCAAGGCCCAGCGCACGGGCTGACCGTCGGGCACGACCAGATCGAGATGATTAAGGCGATAGAGATGCGTCCGATCCAACACTCCCGTCATCACCCCGTGTACCGCGAGGGCTGAGACGGCGAGAGGTTTTCTCTCTACGGCAGCCCCGATGATTCTCTCCACCGCCGCCTGATAATCAACCGCATCAACGTGAACGCCCAGCACGCTCTTTTTTCCTTTGTTCATGAATGCCCCTTGAGATTTCAATAACGCTACAAAGCGACAGCGTTCGCCTGCTGCCCTGCCGCCGCATCCCAACGCTCGAAGTTGGCGTCATAGATTTCTTGCAGGATCAGCGGGATGTCATACTTCTGTTCCCATGCGGGATAGTGCTCCTTGAATTTGCCTGTGTCGCTAATCCACCAGATGTGGTCGCCCGTGCGATTCGTTTCGTTATAGCTCCAGGAGAGCGGTCGCCCGGCTATCTCCTGACAGAGCTGAATCGCTTCCGTCATAGAGCAATTGCTGCGGCGACCGCCGCCGATGTTATAGACCTCCCCGCGACGCGGCGCTTTGAAGAACTCGTTAAAGCAGCTAATCAAATCGGCGCTGTGGATGTTGTCGCGCACCTGTTTGCCTTTGTAGCCCAAGACCTGATACGGCGTGCCCGTTACGGTGCATTTCATCAGGTAAGCCAGGAAGCCGTGTAACTGTGTGCCCGAATGATTCGGGCCGGTCAGACACCCGCCGCGAAAGCAGGCCGTCCGCAAGCCGAAATAAGAGCCGTACTCCTGAACCAACACGTCCGCCGCAACCTTTGAAGCTCCGAACAGACTATGCAGCGTCTGGTCAATAGACATATCTTCCCGGATGCCTCCGGCATAAGTATGCTCAGGGTCTATTTCCCAACGATCTTCGTGTTCAATCAAAGGGAGGCGGTTCGGAGTGTCGCCGTAGACTTTATTGGTCGAGGTGAAAATGAAGACCGCTTCGGGCGCGTGCTTCTGCGTCGCTTCGAGCAGATTGAAAGTGCCGTTGGCGTTAATCGTAAAATCTGTCGCCGGGTCGAGCGCGGCCCAGTCGTGCGACGGCTGTGCGGCAGTATGAATCACCAGCTTGATCTCAGCCGCATACTGTTTGAAAATCCCGGCGATGGCATCATAGTTTCGGATGTCCACGTCAAAGTGCTTGTAGTTGCTACTCAACCTGTTTTCCAATGTCTGTCTCTGCCATGCGGTTGAAGCCTCGTCCCCGAAAAACACGCGCCGCATATCGTTATCAATCCCGATGATTTCAAATCCCTGCCCGGCAAAGAACAGAGCCGCTTCAGACCCTATCAAGCCAGCCGAGCCGGTTATCAGAACAATGCTCATCTCTTCCCTCCTCGTTCACTAGAGCGCGAGCTTCTCAAGCGTCTTTGAGTTTTGTGGTCGCCGCATTCAAAGCCTTGCCCGTCTCCGTGCGGGTTCGCCGCTTCGCTCTTGCCATTGCGAGCTGATAAGCATCCATCAGCATTTTGTAATTTTGCGCGGCGGTATATTTCGTCTCATACTCCCGTCGCCCTTCGCGTCCCATCAGCTCCATCTCGACTTGATGCGTCCATGCCCGGCGAACTTTTGCCGCGAGGTCTGACGCATCGCCCGATGTGAAGTGCAGTCCCGTCCGGTTGTCTGCGACGAGCTCCTCCATTGCTCCGAGGCGCGAGGCGATGACGGGCACGCCGCAGGCGAAAGCTTCCACCATGCCGAGGCCGAAAGTCTCATACCATTCGGAAGGGAACACGACGAAGCGCGCGAGCCGCATCAGGGAAAGGACATCAGCATGTGTACGCTGGCCTAATACTTCGACGCGTTGAGAGAGAGAAGTCTCTTGCACGACGGCTCTGACCTCATCAATCATCGGCCCGTCACCGACTATCTTGAGCGGCACATCCGGCAGTTCCCGCCACGCACGAAGCAGTAGCCGGACTCCCTTCTCAGGCGATAGCCGCCCGGCAAAGAACGCGTACTGACCCGGCGCATGTGCCGGTTCAATCTCCGTTTGGACGAAGTTCGGCTTGACCACTATCTTCTCAGTCGGCAGACCCCCTTCGATAAACTTGCGGCGTCCGAACTCCGTCAAAGCGATATAAAGATCCACAGCCTCAGTCCATGTGCGAAGTATGCGATGCGCCGCGAGCATCATCGCCGCCATGCCGCTGGCCGCACGGCTTTCCCTGTAACACGCGTGCGCCGCGCCCGGCCACTTCAAGCTCTTTCCCAGACAATCTTCGCAGACGCGTCCCTCGCGCATCAGCAATCCGTTCGGGCACAGAAGACGATAGTTGTGCAACGTCTGCACCACCGGGACGCCTTCGGCTCTGGCCGCGTAATAGGCTGACGGAGAGATAAGCGGAAACGTGTTGTGGAAATGGATAACCTCCGGGCGTTCACGCCTGAGAAGCTTGCGAAGCTCCCTGTAGCTCGCCCTGTTCCAGAGCGTAGCTCCGGCAAGGGCGAGCGCGCTCATGCTCTTAATCTGATCGTTATGCACCGTGTGGCGCAAGACCTGATGACCCTGCGCTTCGAGCAGTTCGCCTTCGGCTTCGTAGACCTGATCCTCGCCGCCGGGACGCTGGTACTTATTGTGCGCGAGCAGGATTTTCATCCTCAGACAATCGCGTGAGCCGGCTCGGCAGTTGAGCTTTTTCTGATCGCCTGGCGTTGGACTTCGAGAATGGCAATCCCGAAACCGAATAAGCTCCAGAACCAGATGCCGCCCTGCGGCCCTTCGAAGAAGACATCGAATGCCCCGTTGACGACAAAGGCCACCCAGTAAGCAAGCACCCATAAGTCGAGCTGCGCCCACACCTCGCGCCGCGCACGTCTGGCGACGAAATAGGCGCGGAGCAGGCTCAGCGCGAAACTCGCTTGCAGCAGAATCCAGAGCGTCGCACCGGGCACACCCATTCGCGCCAGAATCGTCATGTGCCCGTTATGCGGGCTGCGCAACGCGTCCCACTGGCCTTTGTAGCCATCGTCTTCGGCCAGATTGACGCCGAAACCTTTGCCCGTCCAGAAGTATTTGCCGTAGATCGTATAATCAACGATGTCGCGCCACCAGCTGAGCCGCCACTCACGATTACCCTCCAACCCGTTATCGTCCGAAGAGGATTTGACGAAGATGGTTTGCACACGTTCTGTAATCTGCTGCGGTGAAATCTTTCGTCCCTGCCAATCGTTGATGTCCAGCTCGATATTGAAAGTGAAAAAGACCATTGAGAGGACGAGGCCGATGAATAACACTTTGCCCCATTTGCTGAATGGCCTCAGTCCGACAACCACGACGGCGGCGGCCAGCACTGAAACCAGACCGCCGCGATTGGTCGAGATAACCATCAGCCCTGCAACCCAACAGAGCCACCACAACCACTCCTTGACCCGCAACGGAATCTTCGACAGCTTGAAAGACTCCTGATGTAAATTAAGACCCATAAAAGCCGCCGCTCCGGCCAGATGCACGGCTGCATCTCCGGCCTTGAAAGCAAAGAGCGGCGTTTCGCTTCCCGGAGTATTCGGTAGATAGGCTTCAGCGAAACGACCGAGCAGGCCGATCAGCGGCATCAACACCAAAAACCACGGCAGCCAACGCCCGTAGTAGTAAGCGACGCGTGACGGCGAGCCGAAGCGCAAGAGCAGAATCGGGACGATCAGCGCGAACGCTCCGTACCCCCAGATCACCGCATCACGCAACGCGTATATCCCGTAAACGCCGATGAACGGCAGCGTGCGCGCCAAGCCCCACAGGGCAAACAAAACCAGCAACCAGGTGACTGGCGAGCGCGCCGCTACCCACACGCCTTTGCTGACCGCCGCCGCCAGCAGTCCCAGCCCCAACAGCATCTCACCGATATAGATCGGCGGGAATCCCAGATAAGCAAAACCTTTGCTCAATAAGGCATAGCCGATGAGCGAAACGCCAAGGCTTTGCAGAAAGAACTTCGCCAGCCGCTGTGGAAACAGGAGACCGATGCCAACGGCAAGAGTCCCGGCTGTCGCGCCGATTCCGGCTACCGGATTCCACGCCGCTCCGAGACCGGCGGCGAGAGACATCCCGCACCCCGCCGCCATCAACCACCCGTTACGTCCTGATCTCATAGATATTTGCGCCCGTCGAAAGCGAAAGCTAGTTTTGCATGGCGCGCTCCAGCAGCGCCTCATACTGCCGCACGACATTTTGCAGATTAAATTTTTTGGCTCTCTCGAATCCGGTGCGGCGAAAAGTTTGAGACAGCTCTGCATCGTTCAGGACGCGCGCTAACGCTTGTGCTATCGCAGCGGGTTCTCGCATCGGCGTCAACAGGCCATACTTTCCACCTTCGAGAATCTCATCAGGCCCGGACGGGCAATCCGTCGCCACCGCCGGACAACCGGAGGCCAGCGCTTCGATCAGAACGCGCGGCAGGCCTTCATAATCGGATGACAGGAGAAACACCTGCGAGCGTCCGACATACGCGTGCGGATTTTCGACGAAGCCCGGCATGAACACGTGTTCACTGAGATTCAATTCCCGGACTCGTTGTTCGAGCTGAGGCCGCAACGCTCCATCTCCAAGAATCAGCAGGCGAGCGTCAATCTGATGATCCCGCCGCAGGCACGCCAGCGACTCGATAGCAATATCGAAACGCTTCTGAGTCGTGAAGCGACCGGAAGCGATGATCGTCGGACGGCTAAAAATATGATTGTGGTCTGCTGCAATAGAAAGCACTGAAGCCCTTTCTATCGCCTCCACATCAAAAGGAACATAGATGACGTGCAGGTTCTCGTTCGGGACTTGATAGTTAGTTTGCATGTCCCTGACTAACCCTTCCGAGACGCATCGAATGTAATTGATGCGCGGATAAATCAGGCGACTCAGACGATGAAAGATGGGATGACAGCTATCGTCAATCCATCGGCTCAGGTGAACCTGAATATCCGCGATCAGAGGCTTGCCGTGCCAGCGCGTCAACGCCCACGTCACAAAAGTGTAAGTCAATTCCGATGTGGCTATAACCAGCTCGGCCTCCGCGACAGCTTTTCTGAGTCGCGCCACAGCGCGCAGCTTACTCCGCCATGATGTGCCTTCGGCTGCTATCACGACAGTGCCGGGAAAGTGGCTGAAGAACTCCGGCGCATCTGGACGGCGCAAGAGCAGCAAGGTAAGTTCATGTCCGGCCTGATGAAGTTTTTCCGCCAGCGGAATGAGCGTGCGCTCGGCCCCTCCTTCACCTGTGAAGCCCCCTGTGATTAGAAGTTTCATTTAAATATTTGCTATTGTTTGATAAGGAACTCTAATTCATCCCGGAACTACGCGCTTGCCCAGATTGCCCCGCGCCCCGTCCCACAAAGCTCTCGCGTGCATCCTCAAGCATTCCCAGCGTCTCGGCTCATACAACACATCTCCGAGCAGGTGCTTGAACTGTGCGAACGAGTAATTGAGCAACTCCTGGCGGGGACGCCCGCCACGCGTCTGCACGTAGAGAGAGTTTCGTGTGCTGTAATAGCATTTCCACGGAATCGCCAGATTGCGGCTGCGAGAATGCCAGAGGAAGCGCACGGGTCTGGGCTTTCCGTGCGGATGAGACATGACCGCGTCCGGCACGATGATGATCTCGCCGCCCGCCTCTTGAATTCGCAGGGAGTATTCGGAGTCATCAAAAAAGATGAAAAATTCCTTGACCGGCAAGCCTACCGCTTCGATGATCTCGCGTGAGAGCATCGGCCCGACGAAGGTGAAAACAAAATTGCCCGTCACCGGATGACTTCCGGCGATGATCTGTTCTGTTCTATCAATATCAACCCGGCCATCCCAGACCATCACACCATGCCTGCCGCCATCCTCATCCTGTTGAACCGGCACCATCACGCTGTTGCGGCGACTGTGCGCCAAGAGCTTTTCGAGACAGTCGGGCGCGGGAATCCCATCGTCGTCCATGATCCAGACCCAATCGAACTTCCCCTTGAGAGACTCCTTGATGCCTTCGTAAAAGCCGCCCGCGCCGCCCATGTTTTCAGAGAGCTTGAGCAGCTTGGCTCCGGGAAAGTCTACGGCCACCATCTCGACGGTTCCATCGTCGCTGCGATTATCAACCACCAGAATTTCCTCAACCGCGCGCGTCTGGCCGAGCAGCGCGTCGAGGCACTGACGCAAGAGCGCCTTGCGCTTGTAAGTCACCACCACCGCGCAGACACGCGCCCTCAAAGCTTCATCCTGTTTATTGATAGCTTTCATCTTTACTAAACTGTCGTGAATAAAATTCGGAGTTTCCGCCGGAATCTTTTCGGCTTAACGATACGGGCGTTTGAATACGCCGTCGCGTGCGCCTTTGCCGACGGCGCGGAGGCTGGGCCAACTGAACCGGGAACGTTTGAGGTATGCGCCGATGGAGAGCAGGAAAAACGGAAACTGTTTGGTCTTCTCTTTTTCAGACCACGCGGCGCTGCGCGTCAAAGCCCAGATGCCGTTTCGCACGTGGTAATAAAACATCGCAGCCGGGGCGTCGAGAGCGGTGTGCTTCTTCACGGTCTTGTGCGTGACGACGCTGCTCGGTACGAGGACGCCGAAGTTCTCACGCAAGACTCGGCCAGTGTACTCAGCATCATCGTTCCAGATAAAATAGTCCGCGAGCGGCAGTCCGTATTTCTCCACTACCGATTTTCGCATCAAGAGGGAGACGAAAGTCGTCGAGCGAATTGACATCGTGGAGTGCCGGACGGAATTCAACAGACTCTCAGGATCATCTCGCTTGACGCTTGAGATATTCATCGAATGCAACGAGCCATCCGTCCATACGACCTTGCTGGCTAACATGCAGGGCTGTGCGGATGCTTCAAAACCATCGTGGGCGGCGAACAACTCGCTCAGCGCATCCGGCTCGGCAATCGTGTCGTCGTCCATCAGCCACATCCAGTCAAACTCTTCACCGTAAGCCTGCTTCAACCCTTCGTGGAACCCTCCGGCGCCCCCGATATTTTGCGGCAGATGCCTGACCTGAATCTGCGGGAAATCCGAAGCAGGAAATTCTGACGCGAGCAGCTCCGGCGTGCCGTCCGTGCTGGCATTGTTGAGGACCAAAATTTTATCCGCCGGGTGGGTTTGAGCAAGTAGAGCCTGGACACACTCACGCAAAAGTTCTTTGCGGTTGTACGTCACCACGACCGCGCACACGCGCTCGCTTGACACTGCATTTTCTTCCGGCATCCGGCGTCGCCCCATCATAAATTCGAGATTGACTCAATCACCCATAGCCTAACCGGAAAACGCCGGACGTTGCCCGTTGCTTGAAAGGCCGGACACGCGCGCGACTTCATTCAAGGCTATGCTCTCATCCGAGAGCACATGATCGGCAAATCCGATGTGTCGCTTGACGAATGCTTTGATGTCATAGAATCTTTCGTACGCGTTCCTGTTTGCAAGACTCATCTCCGAAAGCGTTTGCGCGTCGTCGTACTTTCTCAGAGCCTGATAAATCGAGTCCGGCGATAGCTCCTCAAGCTGCGCCACTCCCATCGTGTGCGCTCTGAGACATTTGTTGCCGCCTCGTGTGCTGGTCAGAAGCGGTTTGCCCAATGACATCGCTTCAAGCATCAGCAGATCGAAATAGGTGTACCTGTTAGGAATCAAAATTAGATCGGCAGCATTCATGTAGTTTGGTAATTCTTCTTTCTGCCAACCGATGTCCATGAAGTTCGAGAGGCCGACGGGAGTGTCCACCTGTCCGCTCCCGGCACAGATGAAGACAAAACGCCGGTCGCCTCTGGCCTCGGCCAACCTTGCCGTCTCGCAGAAGAGGTCGAACCCTTTGTGCGTGTGATAACGACCAAAGAAGCCTATGACGCGCTTCTCCGCAGCAATGCCCAGAGCGGACAACACCTCCTCTTTCGAGCGGGTCACCTGCATCGCGGGCGCGCCCGTCGCCAACTCATAGACGGGTATATTGTCATATACATGCTTCATCAACCGGTCGAACTCGAAGTGCGCCTCCAGCGCGCCCTTGCAAGGGGCGAGTATCCCGTCCGCGAGTTGGAATGCCTTTAACTCGAAGGTCGCCCAGTGCGCGCGTGCGCGATTCCACTGGCCGGCATATCCCCAGCGCATGATTCGCTCTTCGGCCAGTTCGGTCGAGAGGTCCGTCGGGCCGTGATGCATGACGTAAATTTTCTGGCCGTGATTACGTCCTACCCTGTTCACGTACTGCTGGCACTGCCAGCCGTTGTGAAACACAAGCACGTCGGATTCTGTAACTACTTTCAGCGACTCGTCGGAAATGTCGAGCGGTTGCGACCACAATCGAGCCTGCCTCTTGAGCGACATCAAAGGCACGACAAAGGGCGGCATGAACCGCGCGATCTTCTTCTTGTAAGACGCGGCGAGGGCGTAAGCGTGCCTGTCATCGCTCTCGTACTGTGTGGCGACGAACTTGATTCTGGCGTCCGGGTTATCTTTGAGTCCCGTTTTAAGGTTATACAAATATCCAGCCGGGCCGCCGCCGGGACGCATGTTCTGATTAATGTGGGTGACTGTCCCACCATTTGAATGACCCATTTCCGACAAACTCCTTCTCTCAATATTTCTTAGCTAGCCCATGATTTGGCCGCTATGTTTCCGGGCGAGAGCGTCAATCCGACGCTGCGCGAGTAGGCCGCGTAGCTAATCGTGATGAACGCCTCGCTGATGAGTACGGCTAAAGCCATTCCGCCTGCGCCCCACAGCGGACTCAGCAGAAAAGCAAGCCCCACGTTCAGCAGTCCCGCCAGACAGATGAAGATTAAAATGGCTTTATCATGTCGCAGGGGTAATAGCACCTGTACTCCAAAGACATGACTGATGGAGATGATGAACGGCAACGGTGAGAGAATACGCATCACCGTAATCGAGGCTTCATAATCCGGGCCGAGTAGGAGTCGCACAAAGAACGGCGCGCCGACGAATAAGATGACGGATAAAGTGAAGCCGAAACTGCTCATGATGATGAGCATTCTTCTGGCCCAAAACAACGTCAGCTCTTTCGAGTCGGCAGCCAATTTACTGAACCTCGGATACAAAGCCTGAGCGATGGGCACATAAAGTTTCAGGACGGCGACGACGATCTTCTCCGCCGCGCTGTAGTAGCCGACGACCAGATAGTTTGTGGTGATGCCCAGAATAAAAGCGTTCCCTGAAGTGTAGAAGCTCATCGCCGCCGAAGAAAGGAACATAGCCCAGCCTTCGGAAAGCACCTGCCGGACTTCCGGGATTGAAGGCTTGACCAATCTTATTTTCAGTATCTTGAACGCATAGCAACAGCCGACGATGCCGGAAACGACCGTTTGCAGCGAGAGCAGTCCGGCGTAAATGATGTAATCCTCAGGCCGGTGGATGAAAACGAAAATCCCCAGCGACGCGATGATCCGCAGGCTGAGACAGATCACTGAAATCTTGACCATCCGCTCCAATCCCGTGTAGAGCCAGCCGGGGAACAGCACATTACTGACGGCGTTGCCGTAGAGAATGAATAAGAGTAGAGAGACTTCGCGCAGCTTCGGCACGCTCCAGATCAACAGCACCATCAGGGCGAAACAGATGACGCAGAGCAGAGCTTTCGCAGCCCAGACGCTCGACACGATCCGGTTGAGCAGCTCCGGTTCGTCTCGGTGGACTGCAATCCTGCGCGTCGCCGTGTAGTCGAAACCAAAGCCGATGACGATCTCAAGATAAGCCATCAAACTCTGTGTAAATGCGACCGCGCCGAACGGCTCCGGCCCCAGCACTCTGACTAGATACGGGATCGTGACCAACGGCAGGATGTTGTTGGCGAATTGAAGCACATAGAGCGACAGCAGATTTTTGCCGATTGTGCTTCTGAGTCCCGCCGTGACGAAGGACTTAGCACGCACGGCCTGATCGGAAACGAATTGCGTGAGTTGAATCATTAACGGTGCGCGCCGTTCCCGTTGGCATGAGTTATCTTCACGGCGACCTGTTCTCCGGCCACGCAATACCCCAGATACTCAAAGCCGTAACCTGTCTTTTTAATAAATTCCATGAAGGCTTTGTATTCGCTGACGCGCCAGCCGGGAAAGTTGAAATACTCGTCGAAGACCATCACCGTACCGGGCGCGATACGCGACTCCATCAAACCGAAAATGTCTGCGGTCGAGGAGTAGAGGTCACAGTCAATGTGCAGAAAAGAGGCTCTGCCCGGATGCTCCCTGAGAAAGCCGGGCAGCGTATCCCTGAACCATCCCCTGTGCAGCTCAACATTCGAGCGGACTTGCGGCAACGCCTCCCGCTTGAAAGTTCCTTTCGGATAACCGTCTCGCCAATCCTCCGGCAGTCCCTCGAAAGAATCGAAGCCGTGAACAGTCAACTGCGGTAACAAGTTGGCGATGAAATTGACCGTTTTGCCGGTCGCCACTCCAAACTCACAAATCAGCCCGTCATCGAACGTCGCTCTCTGTGAGAGGGCGTGAGTGATGAGCGGGTAATGATGCGTATATGCCTGTACGAACGGCATATGCTCTTCGACGAACTCGCCCGCCTCCATGAGGGCGTGTTGCTGTCTCCACTCTCGAATGTCTCTGGCGTTCTTGCGGAAAGCCTCTTCCAGCACAGGCCCCATCAGCCGCACGGCGAAGTAGTCTCTGACATTGCGCAACGTCTTTTTCACCATGATTTTTTCCGAAGCTGTTTCCAGGTTCTTTTACCCCTGTGCGCCCGTAGCAACACCGTCGCTTTCAGGCTCGACCGCGTAATAACCTTCCCTGTAGTAGCGGTTGTAATAATAGTCGTGCGGGCGCAGATCAACTTTGTTCAGAATCACGCCAAAGATTTTCGCGCCGACATCGAGTAAATCCTGCCGCGTGCGCCGCACGATGTCGCGTGAGCTGTGGCCGCTATGGACGACCAGCAGCACGCCGTCCACCATCGTGCTGATGAGCACGCCATCCGTCACTGAACCGATAGGCGGCGAGTCCAGAATGATGTGCGTGAAATGGTCTTCCAGTGTTGAAAGCAAGCGGCGCATCTGTGTCGAGCCGATAAGCTCTGCGGGGTTAGGCGGTATCGGTCCGGAAGTCAGCATGAAGAGGCCGCTCCCTTCATGTCGCCGGATATAGGACTCGATCTCTTCTTCATTCAACTCGCTCGCCAGAATCGTGCTCAAGCCATGCTGATTTTCCATCTGAAAAAGCGAGTGCAGACGAGGACGCCGCAGATCAGCGTCAATAATCAGCACGCTCGCCCCGGTTTGCGCCAGACTGAGAGCCATATTAACGGCGGTGGTCGTCTTGCCTTCGGAGGGCTGGCTCGATGTGACGAGTAGAGTTTGCGGCGCTCTGCCAGCAGTTGATAACAGCACAGAGGTGCGTAATTGCCGGTAAGCTTCTGCCAGCGAGGAACGAGGATCAGCATTGATGAGTAGTTCCGGCTGTGCGTTTCCGTTCTGCCCCAGCAAACTCCCCCCGGCGGGCGAGAGCAGACGCCGCCGCGTCAACTCTTTGACCGAAGGAATCACCGCGAGCGCGGGCAGACGCAGCATCTTTTCGACATCATCCGTGGAACGGACTGTGTTATCGAGATATTCGAGTAAGACTGCTAGGGCGACCCCGATAATCAGCGAGAGCAGGAAAGCCAGCGAGATACCGAGCACACGGTTAGGCGCGATAGGCACATCCGGCCTGTTGGCGTAATCGGTGACGGCGATATTATTCGGCGTTCCCGCCAGCACCACGTCGTTCTCGCGCGAGCGTTGCAAGAGTCCATCGAGCAGGGTCTTATTAGTTTCAATCTCCTGTTGAATGATCCTGTAATTGACAGCCGCTTCATTCTGCGTCAGCGTCTCGCTGCGCTGCTGATCGAATGCCGTGCGCAACGACTGTTCACGAGCCAGAGCCTGCTTATATCGCGTTCCCAGATTGGTAATCACGGTACTTGCCGCACGGCTTCGCGTGTCATTGATATATTTTTCCAGCACCGCGATCTGCTTATCCACCTCTTTGACTTCAGGCCACTCTTCGGTGGTTTGCACAAGCAGTTGCGCGCGCTTTTGTCGCAGCTCGGCTAGCTTGGCTTCGGCTTCGGCGACCTGCTTGGCGGCCTCCTCTGCGAGAGCCTGCGCCGCGCCCGGAGCCTGCGCCGCCCTGTATGAGGCTTCGGCCAGCTTGCGTTCGTTCTCAGCCTCCAATAACTGTTTATTAAGTCCGGTCAGGCGATCAACCACAGTGTTCTGGCTCGCATCAAGCGAGAGAATCTGTTTGCTCTTGGCATAGTCAATTAACTTATCTTCACCGAAGCGAATCTGCCCTTGCAGCTCGGCAATACGCTTTTGCAGGAAATCGCTGGTGGTGCTGTTGGTCTCCGTCTTTTTCTCAAGGTTGGAGAGCACGAAAGAATCAGCGATGGCGTTAACGATTTTAGCGGCAATCTTCGGATGAGGGTTTTTAAAGCTGATGCTTATCAGCCGCGTCTCTTTGGTCGAGAGCCGATTTTCTTTGATCGGCTCGACTGTCAGGTTTTTTTGAATAGCCTCGACGTATGGCTCAAGGCGCTTGTTTTCCGCCAGATCTTCCTTTGAAATTCCTCTCGATGCGGAACCGGACGGCGTCTCTTCCTCATCCTGATTTTCCGCAGACGTTTTATTCTTGTCGCCCAGCCCCATCACGCGCGCCAGACTCTGCCAGATGGATGCGGCCTGTGCCGGTTGAGGGCGCGGGAAATTCGGCTCATGCTCAAGGTCTAAAGTTTTGACGACCCGGCGGAGCAATCTGGGGCGAGTCAGGATTTGCAGTTGCGTGTTGAAGTAGGAGGGGTCGCTGACCAGTATGACGGAGTTGTTCTTGGACGCGCCGAGCGCGCCGTTGTTCTCTAAATCAATCTGGACTTCGGCCTGCGCTTCGTAGATATCCGGCTTGCGAATCATGTACACAGCCGTCAAAGCCGTGGTCAGCACACAGATGCCGGCGACGAGCCAGAGATGCTTGCGCACAGACCGCCAGTAATCAACCAGATGCGCGCGCTCCTCTTCATCACGGTCTATCTCTCGTTTCTCGTAAGCGGACACGGGGGAAAATGGATTGACAGGTTTTTCCAGTTCCTCTGTCTCTCCGTTGTTCTTGAGTAAATTGTATGTGTCTTTCATGGCTTGAGCAAAAGTAGCCCTTCAAGTTTGCGGCTCATACGCGAGCAATAAATGAGTATGGCGATCATTCACGTCTCAACGAATTACCTGTACCGGAAGCTGCGAGACGGCTGGCACGATGGAGCCGAAGATGCTGCGAAACAGTCTTTTGCCGGAAGCGACAGGCACTTCAATGATGTCGTTCGGCAGTAAAATAATGTCCGCAGCCTGATGTTTGTTAATGGCCTGCAAGTCTGCCACCAGTTCCGTCTTGTCCGTGCCGCCCGGCAGTTGCCTGACAATACGAATCTGCTTACTTTTCGTGTCAGGCATCGTTCCACCGGCGATAGCGATGGCGCGCGTGAGCGTGATCGGCTCCTTCAGAGCAATCGCTGTGGGACGAAGCACATTTCCCACCACATAAGCCTGCTCTGCTTCGGGCAGCGTGATGATGTCGCCGGGTTGCATAAATGGATTCGCGCGGTCATCGCCTTTGAGCGTGTCCGTCAAATTAAATGAGAGAAGTCTTTTAGCGACATCCTCATCGCCTCCTGAGGCTACGTCGCCATCCGTGGTTACCATCCGGCAAGTAGCAAGCGCGGCTGTGCGCGCCACTTGTATGCGCCCGCCTGCGCGTTCGGTCGGGCCGCCCGCAAACGAGATCAATTCCAGCAAGCGCACGCGACGTTGAAGCTGAAATTGCCCGGGCTTAGACACTGCGCCGATGACCGCGACGGGCTGAGACTGAAATGATTTAATGAAGACATCCACCTGCGGGTCTCTCAGATACTTCAAGTAGCGCGTGTTGATCTCCTCGGCCAGCTCACCTTCGGTGAGACAGGCGGCCTGCATCTCGCCATCAATCATGGGCATGCGGATGAAGCCGCGCGCGTCTACGCGCACATCCTCGCGCGAGAGTTGCGGGCGATTGAGGACGCGTATGTCAAGCACATCGCCCGCCCCAAGACGATAACGCTCATCCGATGGAGACACGTTGGAATCTGTCTTAACGACGGAGGACGGGGTTGCCGTAGGCGCAGCTGGCAACGTAACAGTTGCGCTCGCTTGCTGCGCCGTTCCGATTCGCGCGAAGGCCGTGAGCAGCACGAGCAACAAGCTCGCGCTGAAAGCATGAGCGATGACGGATTTCTTCATACCGGTTAAATCCTTTTTAGTTTCTTCGGATTCTGGAGTTCAGGAGGCTGCCACGCATGATTATCGTTTCAAGCCCAGACGCCGGGATGTCAATGCTTCTTGCAGATGCACCGGATGAGCCAGATTGAGCACGGTGTTACTTAGCCAGACCATTGTTTCCTCGTGCCTGCGAATGAAGTGGCCGGTCAGTGGTTGATCTTCGGTTTTGACGACGATGCCTTCTCTGACCCATTGCCAGAACTGCGACTGTGTCGTCCAGAACTGCTTACGGTCACGGCATATCACCAGCGCCGTCTTCTTCTTTTTGTGCTTGCTTTTTTTTTGACTCAAAACGCGCTCCCCTTGCTCGACGAACACACCTTCCCCGTGCATGGCTCTCTGATTCGTAAATCCTTTGAGGCCACGTCTAACCCGTTAGGGAAACCTCTTTATGCGAGGCAGCTTCGATAATGTGCGTAACTCTCTTGAGAGCGTCATGAAAAACGGCGTACTCTCAATTTCTAAATTCTTCTCTAACCGGAGTTCAACGGCATCAGCAAGCGCGAGATCAACTCCGTGCGACGTTTGACGCCGCATTTGGCGAACACATTGCGCATGTGAAATTTCACCGTCTGCTTGCAGATAAATAATTTCTCGCCGATCTCGATATTGGTCATTCCTTCGGCGCAGCACAGCGCAACCTGTGCCTCGCGGCGGCTTAACTCATAACGCTCGACCACGCGCTCAATCGCCAGACTGAAGGCGGCGCTCACTTCATAGGATTTATACTCAGCCGGGTAAGGAGCGATTCCAGCGGCGCGTCGTCTGTCGAAAATCTCTTCAGGGCTGAAAATGAAGAAGACCGCTGCTAATCGCGCGTTGACTCCCTCAATCACATTCTGGCGTTCCACGCTTAACTTCTCGATCAAACCCGAACGCCCCCGGCGAATAGTGCTGTAGCTGTTCAGTCCCGTCAGGGCTGCCAGACCTTGTACGGTAAAGGAGGCCGTGCGCCTTCCAGCAGCAATGGTCTCGGCAAACATCGCCTGATAAATTCTGTGCTCAACGGGGGTATGGCTGAGCGCAAGCAGCGACATCGTTTGCTCACCTTGCGTAGGTATGCTGTCCTGCCCGAAAGGGTAGGTTGCCGGACGCAGGAGGCTGATATTTTCGCGCTTGCTTGAGCCAGTCTCTTTCATGTTAGTGGGTTATCAGAAGCTATCGGGGAGTACGAGTGTTGAGAATAGACCTCACCGGCAGGCTCTCGTTTTAGATGATGAAAAAAATTCGATCATAGCGATGAATCTCTAAATCTGGGGGCTATCGTATCCGACATTTGAAACTTGACTTGGCTCAAACCTATGTCCGTAATAGATTATGCTACGCCTGCTTTATGAGAGCAGACGCGATGCCCCAAAGTTTGACAAATTGTTTCAGAACCAATTAGTGCAACTTACATGCCTCACTGGCAGTAACCTAAAGCGAGAAGCTAAAAGCTCGAATTTATTTAGTTAAATTATCTGTTGGACTGTTCAGAGTAGATCGCTTATAACTTCGGAGATGCGCACACGCACTGCCCGATGGGACACAATTGCGACCGGTTGAGACAAATTGTCAGCGATGGTGATGTGTATGGAGAGGTAATTGTCACGGCATAAAGCACGGCATCTATTCTCGATTGGCAAGGACATGTCTTTTGAGCCGCGAAGATTTTATCCACCTGCTCTAAATACTATTGGTTTCGCTTCTGACAGGACTCGATAAGAAATCAACCTGAAAGGGCGGTCTTGGCTCGTTAAAAGTCCGAGCATTACCGGAGCTTATTAAACAGGCGAACTCTTTCTTCACAATCGAGTAACATTCGCATGAGATTGATTCCAGCCCTCTGCGATCAATAATGGTGATACGACCATGACGGTATTTAATCACACCTCTGGCTTGAAACTGTCTGGCAACTTCCGTGACACTGGCGCGGCGCACACCTAACATCATGGCGATAAATTCGTGAGTCAGTTCCAATTCGCAAGTCATCGTCCTGTCCTGACACATCAGCAGCCACCGCGCCAGTCGCCCTTCTGTGCGATGGAAGCGGTTGCAAGCGGCGGCTTGCGATACCTGAACAATGAGAGACTGCGTGTAGCGCAGCAATAAATCCTGAAGATGCCGGCCCTTCTTAAATTCTTTCCGGAGTAAATCAGCGCGCATACGTAAGCCGTCGCCCTGCACTTGCACGATAGCTTCGAGCGGTGCGGTGTGGCTCCCCAAGATCACATTCAAGCCGAGCATGCCTTCATTACCTACCATGCCTACTTCTACGCTGCCGCCATCCGAAAGAACCGAGGTGATAGATACTATTGCACAATTTGGAAAGTAGACGTGTGTAACAGGTTCGTCAGGGCGATAGAGGACTTTGCCGAAAGGCAGCCGGACGGTCTCCAAGTCAGTCGCCAGAGAGTTATACTCCTCCGGCGGGAGCGCGCTGAGAATTCGGTTTGCGGCCAGGGCCCGCGTGTCAGGGAAAAACCCGGGGGTGACGTGGCTATGGAGATTCATTTCGCCTCCTGCATTAGTTAAAGGACTCTGACCTGAACAGCGCCGCCTGCGTAATCGCAGTTATAGACAGAGCTGTTGGTTTGCGTGCTTGCTACTCCGTTCGAAAGTGTCGAGCCGTTGATGAAACTCTTCAACGTGGAGGAAGAGAGCGACTAGAGGTGAGGAGAAGGCGGAAACTGTATGAGCGAAGCATGCTTCGCGGCTGTCCCACAATCTCATCGAGCGCAGACAGAAGAGTGAAGTCCCTTGACGAGACTTCACCCTTTCCCCCGTGCTATATGCCCCGTGTTCGTTCTGCCACCTCACCTCGTACTGAACAAACGAGGCACTGACCATCAAACGCTATTCGCCGCTAACAGAAGAAGGAGTTGGCGTTTTACCTTGCTGGTCTAATGACTATAATTTTTAACTTAAGCTGCAGGTTCTGGATATTAGGAAACGGGTGAAATCAGTTAGGGATTTACCCTAATGGGGAAATGGGGAACGGATAAACCGAAGGTCTCAACACAATCATCATGGAGCGCGAGAGACCGGGCGAAAGCGATTCCTTAGAACCTCTGCGGATGGAATGGCCTTCTTCAAGCTCAACGGTCAAAGCTAATATTTGAGTCCGATAACAAAAACCTTATATCTTACGTAACGCCCTTATACAGAGGTAGCCGATTACCCAGCACCGAAGATTTCCTCAAGCCCGGACGCGCATGCTGTCTGCATTCGCTCGGCAACTTGCTGGCGTTGCTGGTCAGGCCAGCCAACGAACAAGACCGCGCGCAAGTCGGAGAGTTGGCGCAAATGGAGCCAAGGTCAGGTTGAAGGACAGGGATATCGGCTGAAGATGATCAAACGACAGATGTATGGGAGAGCGAAACTTGATCTGCTGCGAGCCAGAGTGTTGCACGTAAGCTGAAGAAAAAGGTTCTGAGTAAGATCGGGACGAGTGTAGCTCTGGAGCAGTTAAAAGCACCAAATCTGCGGGTCACCCGATAACTTCTTGTCCTTATCGGACGCGGTCATTGCTGGGGCACTGCTTAAATGAAATTACTTCAACTCAAACATGCCATACGCAGTCTCTCACTCAGCCAGTTAAGAAAGCTTGACGAGTGGCTGCACGAAGTGATCAGAAGAGCTGAAGAATCCGACCGCGCAGCCAAGTCTTCATCTCGAAAGAAAGCTGTCGCCAAGCGAACTCTTGATAATAAGACTTATCTCTTAGAGAGCATTCGTTGCGGGAAAGAAAACTGTAAGTGTGCGCGCGGCAAGCTGCATGGCCCTTACTGGTACAGTTATACTGGCGTCAAAGATAAAGTTACGTCCCAGTACATCGGAAAGAGCATGCCGCAGGCGATTGAGAGAAAACTTAAGAGCAGAAAATCAGAGTAAGTTTATCTATGAGAAATAATCAGTTTACAAAGTACGCATGCTTACCTGCGTGTTTGCTCCTGAGAATTTAATCAACAATTAGAGCTAGCAGCATCGTGCGTGATTCTGCAGAGGCTTAGAGAGGTCGTTTATGAGCTTAAGACTTGAAGCTATTGGCTTCAACCACGACACGAACGCGGCAACGCAGGATGCCTTCAACATCCGTCGTAATTTCGACAACTTCATCACCCTCCCGGAATGGACTCGGAACTCTCCGCCCTCGCTCGCCGCCTACGCCATAGCTGAGACGCGAGGCCAGCAAATCACCATCGCCGTCACGCTCACAAGCACCGCGCAGGAAACCATCTTCGTCCGCGCGGAAACCGATGCCCCATCCTCGCAGAGCTTCTTTGCCAATGTCAGCCCACAGCGAGTTGTGTTCGCCAATGTAGGCCAAGCTCAGACAGTGCTCTTTAATTTGGAGAACATGCAGTTGGAGCAGGGCGGAGTCAACATCTACAACTTTCAGTGGCAATGGATGCAAGGGCCGACACAAAACGGCCCGTGGACTCCTTTTGACAATAGTCGGCACAAGATTTACGCGGTGCTGCGCCTCCCCCTTCATGGCAAGCCATGGCGCCGGGGATCGCTCATTGCCTCAAACAGACAGTTGCCGTGGACGGAGGTGCTTGAGGTGGCGTGCGAGTGGGCGCGCGGCGCAACTGACCTTGACACAGCTGCGGCCATGATTACAGATGAGGTTTACCGGCTCGGGCGGACGCAGGTCAATATTCCGGGCGATCACGGGGCAGGTCCTCTACTGACTTATGACTTCAGCAGTTCGGCTACTTCTCATTACCTTGATTGGCCGACGGGTTTCCTATGTACATATTTTCTCCAGCGTCTGCGCCATCAACTTTCTCTCGGGGCGAGAGTTAATTGCGATGATTGTGCCGCGATCGTTTCAACCTTTGCTAACGTGCTCGGATGCGAGCTTGTGCCCTCGTGGATCGGCCACGACGATCCGACTCCTTTTACACTCAATCCGATCTTGCTCATCGGCGCGCAGCCGGATAATTGGAGGTCTACTTTAACCTTCAATCATCACTCCGTCGCATGGAAAGAGGCTCACGGGGTTGACAATGAGCTGTTCGATGCGTGCCTGCGAGTTGATGGCGACGCTAATCCGAGTTCGAGCAGCCCGGTGCATACCGAACTGCTGCCAGCCAATATACGCTTTGGTCGGAGCGGCGAAAGGTTTTACCAGTTTCGGCTGGTGCGCGCCACGCCCGACGATCTTGAGCTTTCCGCCCCCCTCGAAGAGCCTGAATTCAGGCTCATTACAATCTCATAGAGGCCGAAGCAATGATTATCAATGAAAAAGTCCGTAAGTCTTTGGAAGCAACCTTCCGATTCGATGAGTGGCGCGAGGTAAAACAATTGGACACCGACCTCTTCATCTGGCAGTTCTTCTTCTTAGGAGAAGAGTTTATGGGATGGCAGCCGCACCAAGTCCGCAACATAGAACCGGATCAGGAAACGCAACAACCCCCTTTGTCAATGGCCACGCTCATCTCCGTCGAAGGAGAAACGCCCATGTCAATCCGCCTTGATGCGCATGAACTCGCGTCACGTGCCGCCGCCCTTGATTTTCTGCTGGGGAGCCTCGCCCAGTTTCAACTGCCGTACATAGAGAGGCTCGTCCAAGCCGAAGAGCAAGGGCTGGGCGAAGTGGTGTTCGGCACGCCGGAAAGGACGTGTCTTCTCTTCGTCCGCGCCAACCTTGTCGGCATGGTCAGAAACATCGCCCGCGAGCCCATCAACGTAGAGCCTTTCGCGCGCAACTTCGACCATTACTTAGCATCTCAGCCGGACCAGTCGGAGCCTACCCTCACCCCTGAGATTGAGTTGGTAGAGGAAAGCCTGCCACCGCTCGAACCCGGCGCGATAATTCCCTTCCGCGTCAGCGAAAAAATCAGGGGCGAGCGACGCGTGTGGTACAAATTCTTTTCCAACTCCGGCAAGGTCCGACAAAAGGATGGACAGCTTTTCTATCACGCGGCTGAAGCGGAAGTTCATGAGGTCAAGGCATATGCAATCATTCCGGGTGAGGGAGTCGGAGAGAGCAGATTCCTGATAACAGAGACCTAAAGCCTTTGCTTTGGAGGGAGGTGTCAGAAATTTTGTGTAAATGGATTTTTTGACCAGCCCAACCAACCGACGTTCCAAGAAGGCTAAAACTTTGACAGGCTTCCTGTTACCTTCTGCGCCGGGGCAGCCGAGCGGAGCGATGGCTGCGGTCATTTACACAAATTAACTGATGCCCTCCTTTGGAGAAGCTTCGGCCTGCGCCTGAGATATGCCGTCAGGGCATGGACTTGATGAGTACGATGTCACTGGTGATAACGCCGCGCGCGCAGGCGAGCCACTGGCCATCGTGTGACCAGTCGAACCAGAAAATGCGATCCGCGTGAAAGTCCGTTAGCTGTGTCGGCTTCTCTCCGGCGAGCGGCTGGCTCCAAATGTTACCGAAGCCTCCGCTATTATCTATGTAAGTCACAGCCCCGCCGTCCGGCGTCCAGCGGATCACACTGAGCAGATAATTGGAGGCCATCGCGGTCGGGCGGCTATCAAAAACTTTCATCTGGCCGGCTTCATTGAGCGGCATGACGGCCAGGCTCAATTGCGAAGTCAGCTCCTCGTCCCAATACTCGCAGGCGATTGATCTGCCATCAGGCGAGACGGCGATGCAGCCCGTATACTTGTCAGAGATTTGTACTGGGACGCCGCCATTGATGGGCACTTTGCAGAGACTCTTTTTGCCAAAGCCCATCGCTTTATAAATAATCCATTGCCCGTCGGGCGTGCACTGAGGCCAGCCCGGAATGCTCCCGTTCGTCAATTGTTTTGGCGAGTTGCCATTCGCGTCCATGCTCCAGATGTCCGGCGCGCCCGTCCGCGTGGAGATGAAGATGACGCGGCTGCCATCAATCGTCATCGCCGGGTGATAGTTAGAACCGGCGTTGAAGGTCAACTGGACTTGATTCCCCCCGTCCGGGTCCATGCTCCAGATATCCATGTTGCCGCTCGCCTTAGAGGCGAAAATTATCCGGCCATCCGGCGTCCAGCATAAGCCGTAATATCCGTCAGTTCTTCCGAACGTCAATTGCCTTGCCGGTGAACGCTGATTGCGCGAAGCCACCCAGATACCCGAAAGATAATCACTCTGCACAGAAACTATGACGCTGGAATCTGATGTCACGCTCACCCCCCGCGCGCTGTAGTCGCTCAGGTCATTAGAGATGCGGCGCACCTCTCCAAGGGGATAAGAGACGTACCAGAGTTGGGAATAGCCGGAGGAAGCATCGCGTGCGCTAACGACCAAACCGCTCCCGTCCTGCAACCAAGCCAGTCTCCCGACCCACTGCCATTTGTAAGCTGAGAGCGGCTGCTCCGATCCATCCTCGACGCTTATCCCGACGAGCCGCATGCTGGCGTCATAAACTCCGACCGAACAGGCAATGAGTTTTTCGTCCGGCGACCATGCGGGGCCGCCGCGCCAGCCAAAAATATCTGGAGAGCGGCGCGTCGTCAGCCTCCGCTCTGCTGTTCCATCTGAGTTGGCGACGACAAGGGCGACCTCCTTCTGGCTAGGATAGCCGCGCACGAATGCGAACTTCTCGCTGTTGGCTGAGAACGTGACTGGCGTGTCCACGTCTTCCATGACCTTGACCGATTCGCCTCCGTTCAATGGAATTCGATAGAGTGAATAGAGACGACGATTATCGTTTCTGAACATCACGTAATAAATGTGCGCGCCGTCGGGCGAAATCGTCAGTCCCTGATACGTCACCTCGTTCGGCGGGACTACCTCCACATTGTTGCCTCTCTGTAGATGGCGCACCCAAAGACTCTGCTTGCCCATCGTATCTACTACGTAAGCAACGTAATTTCCATCAGGCGAAATGGTGGCGTCGAGGATCGTGCTGGTGTTCGTCAGGCGTATCAGATTGATCGTATTGAATGGGCGCACCGCCTTCGCGCCCATATGAAATCTTTTGGCAGGCTCGGCCGCTAGTAAGTACACGTTGATGGCGAGAAGACAAGGCAAGCTTACGATGGCAGCCATCTTAAGACCGATGGTTAACGCCAGCCCCGCGACTAAGAGCAGCAACAGTCCATTGAGCAGTAACGCGAGCCTGCGTTTGGCCACGCTCCGCTTTTGTAAAAGCAAGCGAGCTGAAGAACCGTTGGCGCCGCTCTGCGTCCCCGCGCCCGTAGGTGTCAGGAACACGGGAGGCGCGCTTTCCTGATCGCTGGCTTCGGGGCCGTCAATATCTGCTGCCAAATGAAGGGCGGCCTGTAGCTGTAGGAGTTCGTCGAACAACTTGCGCGCCGCCTGATATCTTTGCTCACGATCCTTTCTGAGCGCATTCATAATAATGCGTTGAAGTTCGTTCGGGCACTTCGGAGAATAGACAGTTAATGGCGGAGCCTCTCTCTCAAGGATCGAAACGATAACATCGGCAGAGGAGGCATCCGCAAACGGCGTCCTGCCCGTCACCAACTCGTAAAGCACCACGCCGATACTCCACAGATCCGTCCGTACATCGACAGTAAGCCCTCTCAATTGCTCCGGCGACATGTAGTTGATAGTTCCTATGACGGCACCCGAACCGGTGAGGGCATTTGAAACGGTTGACTCTTTCGAGAGGCTCGACTGTTGCACCAAGTCTTCTGTGAGTTTCGCCAACCCGAAGTCCAAGACTTTGACGCACCCGTCGGGGCGAACCATGATGTTCTCAGGTTTGAGGTCGCGGTGGATGATGCCAGAGGAGTGCGCCGCAGCTACGGCGGAGACGATTTGGAGGGCAATGTCGAGCAGTTCGTTCAGACTCGGAGGGCCACTCTCGATAATTTTTCTTAGCGTCGAGCCATTAATGAATTCCGTCGCAATGAAATATGTCTTATCGACGCGACCGATGTCGTAAACGGTCAAAGTGTTTGAATGTTTGAGCGCGGAGATTGCTCGCGCCTCCTTCTCGAAGCGGCGCAGGTGTTCCCGGCTGTTTGTCAGTTCCGCCTTCAGAATCTTGACGGCAGCAGGTTGTTGCCGCCGGGCATCATGGGCAAGATACACTTCGCCCATACCTCCAACCCCTATTAGCGATTGGATTTTATAATGGTTTAGCCAAGTTCCCGGTTCCAGAGCCATTGAGCGTAACTCTTAAGATTGATGCCATGCGCCAAATAACGGTCGTTCCAGCTCTCTTAAATCCACCTCATCGGAAGTGCTCCAACGAGCCACGACACCATGACGTATTTTTCACCCTGCAGGACAGGCTCGGCGCTGTGCGTGTATTTGGCCGGAAAGATAATGGCCTTTCCGCATTCCGGCACGGCAACAAAGTTGAGAGAGGGAAAGCCTGTGCCTCCTGCCTGAAAATCATCGTTCAGATAACAGACGATGGTAAAGTATCTATGCGTCAAGTCTTGCTCCGCGTCGGAATGAGCGCGATAGAGACCTCCACGTTGATAACGCACTATCTGCGGCTCTTCATGCTCAGTCAATTTAACGCCCCAGATATGTCTCACGAGGGGCTTGACGCGACGCTCGATGGCCAAGCTCAGTCGGTGGTGGATGGTCGCGGCAGCCGGCGACTCCAAGACACTTGCCGCGCGATAAGAGATGTTGGTATCTGAGTTGTACCTTCCATCTTCCTCAGATCGGACTTGAGCACTCTGCCAACCATCAAGCATTCTGATTGAGTCGACCATCTCGCGTGCCGCAACGGGCTTCAACAGTTGGATAGAGAAAACCCCTTGCGCCTTTTCCTTGTAACGTATCATCTCTCTACTTTTGTTTGCGTGATAGGATGCGAGTAGCGCAAGCGCACGCATGCACGAGCATCGCCTCAGTTCAACAAGATTTTGGTCGGAGCTGTGTCGGGCGTGGAATCAGAGTTAGCGACATTTTTGGAGCGAGCCATGTTCCCATGCAGGCTTGGAGCTAAGGGACTGCGGGAAAGATTACCGTGAAGAGCGGGCGCGCTTTGCAGGCAAATTGCGGCCACCCTTTGAAAGGTAGCCGCTTGCTAACAGACCTCAGCACGCCCCGACAAACGTATGGCAGCTTTTACTCGCTATAGCTCTTCCTCTGCGGTGGAGACTGCTTCGTACCGTTCTTTTGTGGCGGCGACTGTTTCTTACCTTTTTTTTGTGGCGGCGATTGCCTCTTACCACCTTTTTGTGGGGGCGAAGGGGCTGGTTCTTGCTTACCCTTCTGCGGAGGTGATTGTCGCTTTGAACCGCCACCTTTCGACCCACCTGACTTTTTCTTTGAAGGTGCGGCGTTCATTACGCTCCCTCCCGCAGCTATTGAGGAGATGCCTACCAATTCCTCTGGCAAGGCCAACACCAAATCACCCAAGAGGTGATCGGCTACGACCTGATCGTATTCACGCAATAGCTTTGAGAGCGAGCCTCGAAATTCAAGATTGAGACGATTGTTATTTTGAAAAGCGAATCGAAGTCGCTCCGCATCTCTGAAGCATTGTTGACTATCCATATGCGTCATGCTCCTACTTTTAGGCGAGAGATTCTGGGTCCGAAGAACGCTGAAAAGGCAGCCCGTGAAGAACAACCCTCATGATAGGTGTAACTAAGGCGAGAGTTTATACGCTTTACCGCTTTTTTTCAACCAAAATTAATAGTGTTATGTATTAAACCCCTGCCTTTTTACGTTCCTTGTGATGCGTCGCAGGGTCTTTATCTCCGCCCTCCCATTTCTTACTGTTGTAATCATTCCAAGCGTCGAATATTTTAGCTGACTCCCGGCGCAGAGATCCCGCATTATCAAGCACGTTATCTTTAAGCTCCCACGTTTCGTTATAGGACTCGCGCCTGACCGGGACGAGTTGGGCGATAGGGTAATGCTGGTTCTTCCTGATGTAAGCCCATTCGTTATAGCGAAAAAATTTCAGGTTCATCCAAATATCATATTGCATCCAGTCGGTCTCAAGGATACCTTCTTGAATTCTGAACGGCTGGTCGAAATCAATATTGATGGGGCTGCGGATTTGCAGGCACCAGTTCGGCGGCGTTTTGAAGATACATCCCGTCCAAATATTGGCAACGTTCATCTCAGCATTGCTGAAGGAATAGAGTTCGCGGCGGGTCGTTCTAAAGGCGTGTCGCTTCTTCATCATCTTTTTAATGACCGTCGCCTCCTGGTGCCTGTATTCGGTGAGCACCTTGTAATCAAAGTAGCCTTTCATCATTTTGTGAGCATGGAAGTCCGGGTCGGACTCAAACTTCGGGTCGCAACCTACCTCCCGGTCGAAGGGGCGATAGACAATGTCTATGTCGAGCGGCGGATAGACCCACCATCCGGCTTTGTTGGCATAGGTGAACGGCCCGCACCATTTGATCGCACCGCGCGGAGCTTCGCCTAGCAAATGTTTATCCGCCGGCACGATTCTGATTCCATTAGGATGAAGCCGCCAGACTTCAAGAATAAAATTTGAATCGTCATCCATCTGCATTGAACTGTGTTCCCTTCAAGATTGAAATGAACCCGCAAAGAGAGAGAATACTTATCTGAAGAACATCGCCGGCGCGCCGGTGATCGCAGAGTTTATATAATTCTGTGCAGGCGGAAAAGGGTTCTGGTGAGGCAACGCTCATTTATTGATCTCCGGTTTCAGGTTGCGGATCAAGCGATGAAGATTGTTCGGATGGATGCCAAGCAGCTTTGCTGCCTTGGTGTAGTTTCCTCCGGCCTCTTCAAGAGCGCTGGTGATAAGTCGCCGCTTCGCGTTTTGAATGGCTTCATGAAATTTTGGCTGCGCCGGCTGCGGACCTGACTCTAAAATCGCCTCCGGCAAATCTTCCGCGAGGATTTGTTCTGTGAGGCCGAGGACGACGGCACGCTCCATAGCATTCTCTAACTCACGCACGTTTCCCGGCCAGTCGTAATTGATAAGGCATTCGCGCGCGGCAGTGGATAATCCGCTGACAGGACGTTTGCACTTGTCGCTGTACCTGGTGACGAAATAGTTGGCGAGCAACAAAACATCCTGTGGTCGTTCGCGCAAAGGCGGCATAGTGAGAGGAATCACATTGAGCCGAAAATAGAGGTCTTGGCGGAAATTGCCATGAGCTACCGTTGCCTCTAAATCCTTGTTGGTGGCAGCGATGATACGAATATTAATTTTTCGGGGGCGCGTGCCTCCGACGCGATCGAACTCGCGCTCTTGCAAGACGCGCAGCAGTTTCGTTTGGAGTTGAAGCGGCATCTCGCCGATCTCGTCTAGAAAGACTGTCCCACCATCAGCCGCTTCCAGCTTTCCCTCCTTCTTAGCGTTAGCTCCCGTGAAAGCCCCCTTTTCATAGCCGAACAATTCGCTTTCCAGCAGCGTCTCTGTTAGCGCCGCACAGTTAATGGCAACGAACGGTTTATCGGCACGGAGGCTGCTCTGATGTATGGCACGCGCCGCCAGTTCCTTGCCTGTGCCGCTCTCTCCGAGTATCAGGACCGTGGATTCAGTGGGAGCCGCTCTGGCGATGTCCTGATAAACCTTCTTCATCTTGGGGCTTTCGCCGATCATGTTATGCTCAAGGCGCATGTCGCTGCGGAGCATTTGATTCTCGTGCTCAAGTCGCTCAACGTGGCGAGCGTTTTCCAAAGCTCCGGCAGCGAAGCCAGCAATCGCCGCCGCCAGCCGGAGGTGGCTTTCACTGAAACTGGCAGTCGAGGTATCCAGATAGAGGACGCCGATGACCCTATTGCGCAGCCTGAGCGGAACGCAGAGCAGCGAGCATATCTTTGAGTCAAGCAAGCTCTCGGATTTAATCGGAAAGTCTGCCCCTTTGATGTCGTAACTGAGAATCGCTACGCCCTCTTTTAACACCTGCTGCACTACAGTTCGGCTCACATGAACCGGAGAGTCTGACGCTGGATGCTTGTTGACGACAAAGCTTTTGACATGTGAGTCCAGACCTTCCTCCGCCAGCAGTAGCGCCCCGCGCTCTGCTGGAATAACATCAAGCACTAATTCAAGCACCTGTTGCTGCAACTCCGCCAGCGAAGGCGCTGAGCTGAGCGTATCGCTAATATTCATCAGGACGCCCAGATCACGCGCCAGCGAAGAGATAATGTCTTCAAAACGTAAGCAAAGCGTAGAGCCGGTGACGACCATGTCCTGATCCAGTTGCATGTCTTGTGAGCTGGCAGCATCTCTTTCCTCGGTAGTTACGAACAAAAAATATGAACCACCAACCTTTATCCTATCGCCGTGCCGCATGATCTGCTCGTTGATCGGCACGTCGTTGATGAAAGTGCCGTTATGACTCTCCAAGTCCACAATCTTATAAGCGCCCTCTTCGCCCTTAATCAGGCAATGATGCCGCGAAACGGCCTTATCTTGAATTGAGAGCGTGTTTGCCTCATCCCGCCCCAAGGAAGTTTCCCCGGCCACGACTTCGACAACGAGTCCGCGTAACGGCCCTGCTATAGCGATGATCTTAGGGTTCATGTGAATTGACCTCCGGCTCTCTTTTCGCTTAACAGATTTCAGATGAGAGCGACGCCGCCTCCAAGCTATGTCGCGCCGGATAGATAGAACTTTTAAAACTGGTATCACCGCGCGCGGCCTCAGAGAGAGAGCGCGCCGGGACTTCTCAAAAACATGAGAATGTTGTCGAAAAGCCGTTACCCGTCACCGGACGTATGAGACGAGGCTAAAAATAGCAGCCGCAAATGTATTATAAAAATCTTTTGGAAGCCAACAGCAGGCCGCTCAATGACAGCGTGCTGCGTTTAGTCCGAGCAAAGCGACAAACGCTTCACCACACCGGAAGAAACCTTATCCGCCGGTTGGTTGGAGTTGGATTCTGACAACCCTTTGAGAGAAAAGCTCAATCGCTCGGGGCGTATATCAATAGCGATATTGACATATATCAAATGTGAATCAAGAGTAGAAAGTTAAAAGTGTGAATCAAGAGTAGAAAGTTAAAAGCAAACAAGCCACCGCCAGTTTGCCGTAACCATGTACCAAGAGAGCTTTCGTCGAACGCACTCGTGATGCGTTCTGAATATTCGTTCTTTGAATCACCCAACCGAACAGTCTCTCCAGCGGTTGTCTGACTCAAGAGACAAATCGTGACCAGAGCGCCGGGGCGTTTGTTTCCGGCTCATTGCGCTTTCTCTTGTAGGGCGTCACCAGATGTGTGCCACGTGCGGCGAAAACTGTTTTTGTCTCTTCGTCTGCATAGGCTTTATCACCGAAGAGAAGACACTGGCACAAGTCTCGATTGAGTTCACGCCAACGCCGCCAAGTCGTGTTGCGAAGCGCGGCTCAGGTGTAAGAGCGCAGGCAACGGTAACTGTTTGCTGCGCCGCAAAGCGATAGCGTGCAGTTTGACGCCGTAATAGTAACTCCCCTTGCTGGCGCAAAACCCTTTGTCCGCGACTGCTGCCGCGACTCGCGCACGATTGCTCCTCGTGCCTTTGGCTAACATCACGGGCATCGAATCAATCAGGCGGTCGGCAGCAGGCGACAGTTGTTCGACGCAGGCAGAAAGCGTGTTGCTGATGAGGCGCTCAAAGCTGGCGCTCAATTCATTCAGGCGGCGATTGAAGGCTTGATAACTGGGCAGGCAGGGAAACCACTGCTGCCAGGTGGCGACGCACATATTCATAGATGCGCCGTTGTTGAGAAAAACCTTGTAAGTGGCCGAACAGATACATGGTTAAGAGTTCCTGGCCTGTGCAACGCGGCTTAAAGTTCGATAAGCGTTGATCTTTCAAGCCGGGCTGGTTATCGCAGAAGTCGCAGACCCGCCGGGAGAGTTCGATGAGTTGTTGTTCCACAAACTCAATTCTACAACTCCCTGTTGGTCTGCTTTTCTACTCTTGATTCGCATATCAATAAGGATATAGCCGCGCCGCATCTCCAACTCCTTCCGGCCTTCAACCTACTCCAGTATACGCTCAAAGGGCTGAGCTTTTGGGTATCACGCGCTCACGCGAACGAGTGGCACATGAATAGCTATCCTCGTCCTTGTTTCTCGCTCTCGATTGAGAGTGGCTAGTAACTCATTAGAAATCCAATCATCCGAAGCATAGCCGCTTGGAGCTTTTCAGCGGTGCCAAACAACTCGATGGTAGTAAACGAATTGAGAAGAAGGAGAAGATCATGAGTCAGATAGAAATCTACAAAGCCCAACGCGGTTCGGAACTTTCACCTGAGAACGCTGCGGCATCTGAGGCGTTAGTCTCCCCGTACACGATTGAGGTGCGGTTCCTCGGAGGTTTGACGCAGACGCAACAGGATGCATTCAAAGCGGCGGCAGACCGCTGGTCTCGGATGATTGTGGGCGACCTGCCGAGCGTGTTGGTTGACGGTGAGGTTATAGACGATATTGTCATTCTGGCGCAGGGTGCGGACATAGACGGCCCCGGTAAAATTTTGGGTCAAGCAGGCCCCACGCATCTCCGTCCGGCCAACGCGGGCAATGCGGCCTTCCTACCGGTGAAAGGCATTATGTCTTTCGACACCGCTGACCTTGATGAGATGGAGCAGGCCGGAACGCTCAACGATGTTATCACGCACGAGATGGGACACGTCATCGGGATCGGGACCGTCTGGACCAGATTGGGTTTGCTTGAAGGCGCCAACACGCCCAACCCAACGTTTGCCGGAAAGCAGGCGATGCAGGAATACGGCAAGCTGCAGGGGAGCGGCCCGAAAAGAGTTCCCGTGGAGAACATCGGAGGCGCAGGCACGCGCAATTCACACTGGCGGGAATCCATCTTCCACAATGAGTTGATGTCAGGCTTCATCGCCGCGCCGAACAATCCCATCAGCCGCGTCACGGTCGGCAGCCTTCAGGATTTAGGTTACGTGGTTGATCTGAATGCCGCCGAGCCATACGAGTTACCAAACCTGCTGGCGGTCGCTGAAGCGGGGCTATTGTCAGAGCATCTTTCGCCGATCAGTGTGGGCACCATGCTCACCAACATTCCGGTAGTCTTGCCTGAAGAGAGCATGCAATAAAGCCTCGCTCCGAGGTGAAGACTTAAACCCCCTTCCACTCTGCGCGCGGGCAGTTTAGCCAAACCGCCCGCGCCGGGTGGCCAGCCAGAACAGAAGGACTGACAAGTTCATGAAAGGTTTTCACAGACCGGACCCTGTTGTGCTACTGGAGAACGCTATGGTTCCAGACAAAAACCTAATCGCGCCGGCTCCAAATCAGTTCACGCACGAACTGAGCCGAAGCCAGCCCTTTTACTTCGACGGGGCACAGCAGGCGAAGCCTCCTGAGGGGGAATTTCCAGCTGGGACAAAGGTCGCGCTGCTGGTCTATGACGGAGGCAGTTTTTGTCGCGTCGTTGACGGGCAAGGGCTTTATGTCGAAGTCGAATATGAGAGCCTGAAAAAAATATAACCCGGCCACAGCTTCAAAAAAAAGGAGAATTGTAAAATGAAGAACCAGCATTCAAGCAGCCACCAGGGACAATGTTTCGAGCGCAGCGTCAAAGGTCTCCATATGGTAATAGTATTTTCCATCATGCTTATAAGCTGGACTCTGCTGCTCACGTCTCCGGCGCTGGCGCAGGATGACGAGGCTGCCGGTCTGCAAACGCCGGACGCGGAGAAGATCAGAGCCAAGACGGAGCTGAAAGGCGATTTCATCGAGACGCTCATTATGGGCAGGATAGCGATGGATCGAGCGGCTGTGCAGATTGCCGGACAAATCGGCCCGACGGTCGGAGACAGGCCGGTCGTGATTTACAAAAAAGAGTATGTCTCGCTGCTGATTAGCTACCAGACGATGCTTAAACGGCTGGCCATTCTGGAGACACAATTTGACGGCGTCGAACATGCGACTTGTGTAACCCCCCATGCGGAAATAATCGGGGCGTCTGTTGCGCCCCTGACCGCATTAGCCAGCACCGTAGTCGGTTGGCTCGGGCTTTTCAGAACGGATGTCACCTTCACCGGACGCGAGTTTGACATTGGAGAAAAAGAGATTGTGGCGAAGCTCTTTGCGAAACTGAGAAGCCGTCCGGGTGCTCCGTCATTCAACCTCTATTATCCAGACGAGATGTTTCCCACTGTGGATTTTACGACCATCGAATGGAACGATCATTCCAACTCAGAACTAATAAAGCGGATTTACACGGTCGTGGCCAAGAGAGACGCGGCAGCCAAGAATTTGTGCAAGCGTGGATTCTGCCCATGTGACACTCAGACGGATCGCTTTAACGCTCTGAACGCCGAATTCAACGGTTTCCTTGAGGCGGTCGGTCTTGAGGGACTCAAATTAACCGGCGTTCCGCCGATCAAGGAAAAGGTCCCCGACGCGGAAGGCCCGAAACCGGCGGCATCCCCGGCGGCGTCTCCGGCGGCGGCGAAAAAAGATGAGGCTAAGGGCGTGACCGTCAATGTCAACTGCAAAGAGGGTGAAGAGAAGAAGAAAGATGACGGTGGCGGCGGCGGAGATTTACTCTCTCTCTTCCTACAGGCGGAACGGCTCTATCATTTAATGATTGCGGATAAAGCGTCTGCGCCCGGTTATTGGCTGAGCATTCAGGTCGTCAAGGCGGGCGGAAATATCCGCGTCAAATCCAGCCCGTTGATCGACATTTTTAGAGGCGGAAACAGCGTCAAGTTCAGCGGCGGAATCATCATCGTGTATAACCTCTACAATTTTGAGGGGAGGTCTGTCGGATCAGACACGGTGCCGATTTACGTTCCATACAAATCTTCTAAAAACATTCCCAAATAATAGAAGTAGGTTATGAGGCTCTGTCCCAGACCCAGAGCCTTATAGCCTGAGCGTGACTGAACGAAGTGCGTCGGGTCTGAAAAGTAAAAGGCTCTGTCAAATCTTACGGGCAACGCTTGATAGTAGTCAGGCACGCTCATGACTTTTCTCAATAAGAAAGGCGAAGTACATGGATCAAGATATTGTTAAGAGTGCGCGCGCACGGGTGGAAAGCCTGCTTGGCGAAAAGCTGGCTAGTAAGGCCAGCGATGCATTCTGCCTTGCCTTCGGCCAACCCACGTCCGCTCCGTTTGGTCTCGAAGCCATGACCGCTAGCGCCCGTCCCCGTTCTGTCGTTCTGGAGTTCACACACTATCCCGAAGTATCGTCTGAAATCCATATGGCGATTGAGCAGTTACGTGAGACCAAGGCATGGACAAGCTTTAGGAACGCGCTCAAGAGAATTGAGATAACCGACTTAACGAAGGGCGTGACCACGGAGCTTATGGAGGCAGGGCGATCCGAGCCGGCGATTCTGCCTGTGTATGCCGCTCGTCTTCTGCGTCATGTGAAGGTCATGTCCATTCGTGATAACTTCTTCAAAGTCTCCGGCACCATCACTGACGGCATCGAAAGGGGCGCGCGCGGATTCTTTGGCGTGGCGCCCGAAGCTGCTGTTTCGCAGAGACGAACTGCTATCACACAGGTTTGCTGGCTGAACCGCACAGTCCGCTCATGGGCCGACCCGCGCGCTCTGGCCGAAGTTGTGGGCGATGATTCTATTGAGCGTGTAGACCTGCCGCGCCGCCTCCAACCAGAGATTAATGTCAGCGCGGGCACGGTGGGGACGCCGCAGTTCAGGAAAAAATCGAAACGTACTGGCAAAGGTATCATTGTCGCCGTTATAGATTCTGAAGCGGCACTGAGCCACCCAGCGCTCAAGGGCAGAGTCGTGCACAAGCAGAACTTCACAGATGAGCTGTGGGGGACGCCGGACCTGCACGGTACAGCAGTGGCAGGCATCATCGCTTCTAACGACGATTCGTTCGCTGGCATGGCGCCAGAGGCTACTATTTATAACTACAAAGTGCTTGCGACGAACCCGATCCTCACTGGTGATGATTTTGATGGAGCTCTCGCTATCCAGCATGCCGTTGAGGATGGGGCGCACATCGCTAACTGCTCTTGGGGAGCTGGCCCGGCCGGTAATGGCACTTCGCGCGAGGCGATAGCCTGTAATGAGGCTTGGGCGCTTGGGCTGGCAATCGTCAAGAGCGCAGGCAACGGAGGACCCGGCGCGCAGACGCTTACGACTCCAGCCGACGCTGATGGCGTGATAGTCGTCGGCGGAACGGATAGACAGGGCAGCACTGTACAGGACTACAGCAGTCGGGGACCAGCCGGTACGAAAAATCGCCCGCACCTCGTCGCGCCTGGTGGCATCTTCCAAGGCGTGGGGATCACCAGTTGTCTGGTCGGCGGCGGTTTTGGGGACTGCGGAGCTGGCACGAGTTTCGCCGCCCCGCATATTTCTGGAATGCTTGCACTGCTGCTTGAGCGCGATCCGAGCCTAACGCCGAATGATTTGAGGACATTGCTTTTAAACGCCTGCGCTCCCATCGGTGGCATTAATGTCAACACGCAAGGCAGTGGTCTGGTATCAATGACCAGAATCCCCTAACCGAAGTCGGATTTGATGGGGTGGGGGATGTCCAGAGTCACAATCTTCTCGTACTCTGACAACTCCTTCACTCTTTGGGCCGGGACACGCGCTCGCACCGTCTGGTTTATCCACGCGCGCCCCGTCACCTCCCCGCCCACTTTGCGCACAGCTTCTTCGATTGGCGTCATTTCACGGCTGAAGGCATCCTTCAGCGCGGCTATCTTTTCACTACGAGATTGTTTCCCCTGCGCCGTCGCCGATTCTGCTTGCGGTCGTAGTTCCAGAATGATTTCCAACAGGTCAGATGCACCTGCCTCTTCTAATTGCTTGGCTAGAGGTGTTGTCAACTTACTCGTCATAATGCTCCTTGAACACTCAGATGAAAGGGGAACAGCGATGTGCCGCCTCACCCGCTGAAAGCATCATACCACCACCAAGTGCCGAGCACACTGCCTCAACACTGACGTGTGATCTAGGCCGGAGTTGAGGCCTGAGGAAAACTAAGCCTTCTCCAGATCAAATGTATTACCGTTCTCCATCAGGACTATAGAGCAAGCAACTTGATTATAGCTCAACCGCGATTATGTTGATTCGTAGTGCGTGAGATTGTGTCTTCGCAATTGTTGTCGAATCTTTCTCATTCGAGTCTTGGTACTGGGCGCTAATCAATCACAGTCTGATTTGAGTCCAGATCGGACGATGATCTGAAGTGTTAAAATCTCCGACACCTTGTTTTAAGATTTGGCAATTACGCATGGCTATCCAATCCAACTTTTCTTTGTAAATCATTGATCTCTTATAAGTCCGACGCTGTGCGTGTTGAATGAAGTACATCTGAGATGAACAACTGACGAAGTACTTTCTACTGAGCAAAGTCAGCAGTCATAAGAGATACTAAGCTTGTGAGGATTGAGAGGATTGACAGGCCGTTTTCTTCAAAGCTTGCGCTACCTGACCTCAAGATATATCGTTGATGGCCGGGAATTGCATCAGAATGCGATGTCCGTAATCGTGCTCCTTAATCTCATTAGAATTATCTTTCAGCAGACCATGATAACGACCTTCGACAAGCATCTTAGCTAAGTAAAGTGGCAAGTACCTTCCAGTACTCGGAGGATTTTTTGCTGTCTTCTCAGTGTTGGTTTCGCCCTCTTCCGGCTTTGCCCCATCGATTTCGGCAAACGGAGTGGAGATAGCTTGAGTAAATGGAGCAAACATATCGTCGCGAAGTTCTTCCGGTAAGCGTGCGCTGGTATCTTCAAAGATAACTGTCACCTCATTACCGCTCGATTCGCACTTGATCTTAATCACCGGCTCCACACCAAGTGGCGTTGTTTTGCTGCGATACACGAACCATTGCAGCAACCGCGAGACGATAATCTCTAAATCGCTTCTTTGAAGTCGTACAACGCAATCTCCTTTGACATCCAGCTCGACTGGCGATGTCTGCTCCGGTTGAGCAATCCACTCCCGTTTCGGCTTCAACCCTAGTGAGTCTGGTGTTATCGCTGACGCTGGCTGCCGTAACGTCAGATACTAACAGCGTTGACTGATAAATTTTGTCAATAGAGGTCACAGTATCATGAGGAAGAACTCGATGCCTGTCGTTTGAGTCAGGTAGAGTTTCTTCAAACCCGCTGAGCAGCGGCGTTATTCTTTTACTCATGATGCAATTATATCTGGAAGACCAAGTCAGGGCTACATTTGGTAGTGGGTCAGTTTCAAACATGGGAAGAAAAAGATAGTTCCCGCAAAGGAGCAAACACGCAAAGGTGTTGAGTAAGTTTTTAGTTTGACCGTTTTCTTTGCGTCTTTGCTCCTTTGCGGGAGATTCTTTCCGCATGAAAGACATTCACAGATTTTCAAACTGACTCACTACCAGCGTCTAGCACATAGATTCGCTCATTGAACCTCACTGTGTAAACAGCGCGGTAAGTGTCTGTCTGACAGCTTGAGACGATCTCTAACACATTCGCGCTACCGAAACCTTTGAGAGGTTTCGCTGTGAGTTTATCAAGAAAGACATAAGTGATGGCTGTCAGATAAATAATTCAGCAGAGACGTTAAAGAATTCCCCTAGTTCCTTGGCAAGTTCCTTACTGATCCCGCGCTTCCCATTTACAATGTCTGAGACGTAACCGCGCGAGCCAAAGATGGGAAGTAGGTCGGCCTGTCGCAATCCCCTTTCCTCCATCAAATGTTGCAAAACTTCCTGCGGAGCCGCATCTTCAATAGGAGAGTAGGTATCTTCGTAATCTTGAACCAGACGGACCATTAATTTGAGCAGCTGCTCCTCCTCCGGCGAGAGATGGTCATCTCCCTTGTCCATCAGCCTTTCAATCTCTGACAGCATCCGCTCATGGTCTTCATCGTTCTGAATGATTGATGGCAGAGTGCGCGCCAGTAATCGTCCATACTTCTTTGGATTAATCTCAACTTTAACAACCGCAGGCATCCTTCCAATCTCCCTTACTATACTGTGCATGTGTCAGAATCTTCTTGATATAAATCGCTTGTCCCGCATACGTAATCTTAGTAATCAACCGATAGTCATTACCCTTAATATTAAATACCGTACAGCGACCAACCAGATCGGCATGCGGATATACTTTTTGGACTTCTACCAGATTCTGCCACTTCTCTTTGCGACATGTCCTGTACCAGCCCTTGAGAGGCATTTTGGCATCAGCATGATTTTTCCAGAACTCTCTTAGTGTTTTCTGGCTGATGACGTTCAAGAGCCCTCCTCAACCCGCATGCTCGCATTATGCGAGCATCTTGTCAAGAGAACATATAAGCTCAAGAAATTATTTATCTCACTAAAATTTATCTCTGCAAGTGAACTATCTTGAGGTATATTGCTGCATCTTGAAGAGTTAATATTTTGTCTTTCGCGCTCGGAGAGCCTATGAAAACCAACCGTCCGGATGATCTGATTGCAGTTGCTGAGGCGCAACGCATTCTCGGTGTCAGCCACGCAAAAATCGCACAACTCATTAAGGAAGGCCTGATACGTCATTACCCTAACCCTCTGGATAAACGTGTGAAGCTTGTCAGTCAGTCTGAAGTTCTATCGCTCAAACCAAAACGATTGGATAAGGCTGCATGAAAACTATCACGATTGCCAACCATAAAGGTGGGTGTGCAAAGACAACAACAGCCCTTAATCTAGCAGTTGCTCTGGCGGCTAAAGGGTCGCATGTGCTGGCTGTGCATCTTGATCTTCAAGGAAATCTTTCGGCAGCTCTTGGGGCTGATCTGGAAGAACTGGTGGCTACGCGCCGCACCGTCCATCGGCTGATGCTTGACCATACAGCAGATTACTCTCAGCATTTGATCAAGACATCGCGCCCGAGATTGGATATTCTTCCGGCTTCGCTTGATTCGGAAGTTGGACCGGCCCTTGATTCCTTGGTTGTCTCTCGGGAACTCAAGCTCAAAGATAAGCTTTCTCCTGGGCTTAAATATTACGATTATTTGTGATTGACACGCCTCCGGCACTCAACGTCCCGACCTTAAACGGCTTGGTTGTCGCGGATATGGTGATCATCCCCATTGAGACTTCCCTGTTTGCGCTGCTTGGTCTCAAAGACCTCTTGCGAACAATCGCGCAGGTGCGGCAAGCCCACGCACCTGACCAGTTCGTGATGGCCCTCTCTACCAACCACTCATCAAGGCAAAATCTCGATAAACAGGTCAGACAGAAAGTTATCGAAAAATTCACTGAGGAATTTGTTTTTGAAACGGCGATCCCCCGGCTGATTTCTGTAGGCGAGGCCACGGCGGGCAAGCAGGCCATTGTCGTGGCGGAGCCTTCTAACGCCGCGACTTTCGCGTTTTACAAGCTCATTGCTGAGATAAGAGAGCTGCTGGGTGATGAAGAAGAAGCAAAGGCTAGCAATAGACGACGCGCTCAATAGCGCACTCAAGCCACCGCCAGCGCGTAGGTCATCTGAGAATCTTACTTCATTACTCTCCCAATATGCGCCTGCGCCAACTCAGGATGATATGCCGCTACAGGGTATCCGCAACAAGGTATACCCGAACAAAGTACATCTCAAGAGGGTATCCCGCAACAAGGCATATCTAAACAGCCCTCAGCAATATCAAAACCTCAAGTAAATTCCCCACTCGTCGAACCCAGTGCGGACCGTGGGTACTATCCGACCTTCAATGATCTTGACGATAAAGTTATCCCCGGCTATAAGCTTGATACTTTCGAACAAAGTATTCTTCGGAGGCTTTACAGACTCTCTCGCGGCTTCAAATCACAAGAATGTGAAACAGGGATCGTAGCTCTCTCTAAAGCCTGTAATATCTCCCGATGACAGGTTCAGAAAACCATGAATTCGCTTCTGACACGCGGGTTGATACACTCGCTCGGGCACTCACAGGCGGGAACGAGATATAAGGTGTTAGAGCAGTTTCCGGCCATACCTCCTAAAGGTATACCGCAGGCAGGTATACCTCATGAGAGCAGCGGTATACCGCACGATAGTTCGCACGGTATACCGCAGGGCGGTAATAATAAAAACAATAAGGACTCTTTAAACACACACTCAAACACAGGGGTTGTGGGTGTGCGTTCTAAGTTCACAATCGTAACTATTCACCTATCTAGCGCGTTTTCTTAGACTTAGCGGTGCTCCCCGACATGCCCTGTCGAGTGCTTGCAAGACCCCTCTGCCTTGCTTTCTCATCGTCGAGATGTAACCACGAATGCGGCAGAACTGTCGTGCCCCTTCCTCACTGCGAAAGCATCCAGAGACCTTCTGTTGCAACTTCACCATCCGCAGGTCGCGCTCCGCTTGATTATTATCGAAGGGGACACAGAAGTCCGTCATGAACCGTAGCACCTCTTGCTTCTTTCTTTGCATCCGCAACAGCAGATTCCGCGCTGGCTTGCCAGAGAGGCCATCCACCGGCAGTGCGTTGCGCGCCGCCTCCGGGTTCAGTTCCAGCCCTTGCCGCACCAGTTCATCATAGCGGCAAGTCAGCGACGCCTGTTGCTCACCTCCCAAGCTCTTTCCTCCGCTGTCTCTGACCCGCTCGACCGCCTCCTTGATCTCCAGCAGCAACTCTTTCAGAGGCTCAGCCCACGGGTCTTGTCCATCACTTAGCTCGGCGAAGAAGGTCAACTCTCGGAGCAGGTGCGCGCCGCACAAAGCATGGCGGCACTTCGTGTAGTAATCGTAGGACCACCACCCATCATGCACACACGTCCCACGATACTTGGGCAAGATGCCGATCTCATCCATCGCGGCTCTGCCCCGTCGCGAGTCATAAGCATAATGCGTGAGCCTTGAGTCGCTGGCGACATGAATGTACTGCCCCTTCTTCTCTACCCGCAGTCCCGTCTCGTCAGCGTGGATGACTGAGGAGCGTCGGAGTTTCTGCTTGATCCGTAACTCAGTCTCGAGCAGTTCCGACGAACACTCTTTGACGATATTGGCGATGGTCCCGGAAGAAAGTTGACAGTTGAAGAGATCTCTCATCGCCTCCGAAGTGCGCTGGTAAGGCAACAACTGATACTGCTGGAGGTAAAGGACACGGGCCTTGACTCCCGGCCCATATTGCACACCTGCGCGCACGGCTCCCGCGAACTGCCCTCGCGTCCTCTGCCCACACGAGGGGCACCGCAGCACCGCGAGCCGATGCTCGGGCACTTTCAACTTTGCCGGCACCACTTCCCAGACCTGCTGGCGGTGATGGCTCAGGACCGGCACGGCGGCTAACGAGGTCTGACACTTGCGGCACTGCTTGGGCCGATGCTCGACGACGCGATGAGGATATGCTGCGAGCCGCAAGCTGTGTCCGCAATGTCCGGCTTGTCCGCCGGGAGCTTTGCCTGAAGGTCGGCGCAAACTCTGGTTCCGTTTCGCCCAGACCGCGTCAGTCGAAGGCGGGCGCGAAGAGTTATGTGAGTCTTTCGCCAGTTGAGCTTCGAGTTCAGAGTTGCGGCGCAGGAGTTGAAAGTTGCGAGAGCTCAGTTCTCTGTTCTCGGCTTGCAAGCGCTCGATCTGTGCCTTGAGCCGATGGATGTCCTCTGACAAGGCATCAATGGAGCGCTGCTGCTGATCCGGGTCAGGAGGGCCGGACAGAGCAAGCCGACCGAAGGCATCCTCAAACAAACGCATCAAGGCGGCTGGCCCGCTGAAGTAGGCTTGGTAGATCTGCCAGGGCATCGAATGGGGCAGCTTTGGGGACATCGGGCACTATCCCATCTCAAGAGAAAAATAGAAGCATCCAGAAAGGAAGTGATATACTGCCGACAAATGACGACTCTATCTCGCCAGAATCACCTTTGTTTGCCAACCTTTACACGATAGCTGAACAGATACCCACAATCGGTAACCATTCAGGAGGTAAGACTCAACGCTCTGCTTTGGCAGGCTCTCTGAAGAG
>CAXTPS010000032.1:23501-56224 GCA_964246305.1 uncultured Pyrinomonadaceae bacterium | reverse complement strand
ATGAATGCGAAGCGGCCCAACGCTCGAATTAACCGGGCGCGACGAACCGCCGATAGCGGCAAGTCTAACATGAGAGGCAAGCTAACACGCGCTCCGGTTCAATGAGTTGTTAGGCTGCGGTGACTGCACCTTATCTTCCAAAGAAACCGGGATCCATCAGATACCAATTATATAACCCTGCCACTAGCCCAACCCCGACCACCAGCAGTGTTATGACTTTATCTTTCGCTGTCTCGGGCTTTCCGCCCTTCCCGGGGAACAACAGCAGGAAGAGGCCACCCACCACTCCGACAGGTCCGAAAGCGGCAAGTTTCATTGAGTAGCGGCCCTCACTCGTCAATTGATGCCAGTTGTAATAGATCATGCTGCCAAAGATCAGGATGATTACTACTGCCAAAAGACGAGCCTTCAAATGATTCATAAGCAATTCTCCCGATTAGACCTACACTACAAGGACTCTGACACAACCATAACTTGATATTGGAGCAGCCTAACGCCCGAATTAACCGGGAGCGACGAACCGCCGATACGGACAAGTTGACGATGAAAGGCAAGCTAACTCGCGCTCCGGTTGAATGAGTTGTCGGGCGGCGGGGTGAAGAGGAACTTCAATAATGAAACCTACATGCCAGAATCCTAATCTTCTCTTCTGTAATCTGATAAACAAGTCGACGTTCTTGGTCTATCCGCCGCGACTAACAACCTTTCAACTCATGTTTCAATGGCTCTGGCTTTCCAATTCCTTTGAATGGATCACGCTGCACATCTTTGATCAAGCTCACGATACGCAATGCCTTCTGGCGATCTTGCTCAATCCACCAAGCCAAATCTTCAAAGGCAGCAATATCAAATTCCAAGCTTCTCGCAGGCTTCATCAAGCGAGATTCCTTCCTGACGTTCTTTAGCCTCCAAGAGACGACGCTTCATCTTCTCGCTTTTCAGCAAATATGCCGTTTCTTTTTCGGATTCGATTTCGCGCCACAATTCGATAGGCACAATGACGCCGATAGGATTGCCACTTTCGTCAGATACATATTGGATTTCTGCCATAATGTAAACCTCTCAACTCAAGAACTTCATAGAGAATGTAACAAAGTATTCATTCTTGCTCAATGTTTCATTAGTGTGAGACGCCAAACGCCCGAATTAACGCGGCGGCACACAACGGAACGAACATTCAAGTCTAGCGAATGAAAGCCGCGCTATATCCGCTCGCGTTGAATGAGTTGTTAGGCGCATTCTACCATTCAACGTTCAGTCCCTTCCGGTAACATTGCCCATACCGTCAATTCAATAACAACAACAATAATAAGACCGATGATAAATAGAGGCAACTTCCCAGTAACGAAATAAACTATAACCAAGATTGGGAAGAACTCAGTTCGAGATATTTCAGTAGAAATTGAGATAAGAGCATAGATAGCTGTGCCAATGAACCAGATAATGGTGGTAATAGTAATGATTTTAGTGAGTGTTTTCTTTGGCATTTAATATCTTTCAACCTTCTATGCGCCTAACGCTCGAATTAACGCGGCGGCGCGAAACCACGCAAGCCGCATGGTAACAATGATGATGAAAAACACGCTATCGCCGCTCGCGTTCAATGAGTTGTTAGGTTTCGTACGCTGTAGCCAGTCTGCCGTTCCTGAGCTTTCAATGCTGATTCTATAATCCGATGTACCTAGCGCCGCATGGCGCCACATCTCAACTTATCATCAACTCTGGATTCGCGCGCGAGGCTCACATCATTCAAGCAACATCAGCCTTCAAGAAATCCGTTGCATTAATGTTCAAGATGGCTGATTCGTGTCTTTGAGCCTGAGCATCCAACAGAAACCTAACTACAATTAGACGTACTAATCGCTGTGTTGAATTACACCAATTTAGCCGTTTAATCTGTCGTGCTCCGTCTAAAAGCTAAAAAAACTGTGTGAGCCTGGTGGATTAGGCCGACATCATGCTTCGCTATGCAACAAATACTTTTACTGCTATCCACAGCAAAGCTCAATCATTATTCGCGGCATGGTCAATTCCACAAAAGGTTCTTTGTGAAATTAGTATCTTCTTTTCCAGCATGCGAACACCCACTAACTGACAACACCATTATGCCTTAATTAGAATTGGTCTCCGCCTCACTTTTACCTTTTTACTTTTGCCTTTTTACTTGAATCTAATCGCGGTCACTTCCATCTTGATATTCGCGCGGTCGGCGTCTTTGCTCATGCCTTCGATGAGGATGGGGACGGCCAGAGTCTTGTTCGGTTCAAGGTCTGTAACTTCTGTCGCGTTGTTGGGGATAACGATGACCGTTCGCTCTTTGACGGGATTGCCCTGTATGTCTACGACCGAGCCGCGCATCTCAAGGCCGTTGATCGTCTTGCCCGTAAAATTCCGCACGGTCGTCGTGAGCGTCATCACAATATCGCCGATGGCTCGCGCGCCCTCGGTCGCTTCGGGCCTGTCAACGGTGATGAGAGCTTTGTATTTTTCAAAGTCCGGCGAGCCGTGACGCAAAGCTCCTTCAAGCTGCGCGGGGCCGATGGCGACTGCCGCCGGTCGCCTCGCGATGTAAATGATGCCGCCGATCAAGAGTAGAGAGATGACGCCAACTACGATATAGATAGTCCACAGCGTGCCGTCTTTCTCCTCAACATCCCGTTCCGTCGTAGACATAGCCTGTTCCTCTTGATGATAAATTGGAGCTTGCAGAGTTGCGCTTTCTCAAACTCGCGGCTCGCCGGGTCTTCAGTCATTAGACTCGCGCCGAACCGAAATGTTCCGCTCAACTTTGGATTATCTCGCTATAGAAGTTTCTATCATCGCGCACGCGAGCGCAAGTCTTGTGAGAGGCCGGGAGCGGGGACGCTCTTTTCGACGAGCGAGCCGGTGCCCGTTCGTTGGCTGATGGCGCGCGGCCATGTGATGCGAAAGCGGCTGCCTTCCTGCGGTACGCTCGTGACGATGATCTTGCCTCCGAGCAGCTCGACTATCTTGCGCGTGATGGCAAGCCCTAATCCCGTTCCGCCGTAAGAGCGCGCGAGGCGGTCGTCAACCTGACGAAACTCGTCGAAGATATAAGTCAGCGCGTCGTGCGAGATGCCGATGCCCGTATCGCTCACTTCGAGATACCAGCTCTCTTTATCGAGCGGCGCGGCGGCGACAGTGATCGCTCCGGCTGATGTAAACTTGATCGCGTTGCCGACCAGATTGGCGAGCACCTGCTCAAGCTTGTGCTTGTCCGTCATCACTTCGCCCAACTCCGGCGCGAGTTGGATACGCAATTCGACGCGCTTGTCCACGGCTTCGGTCGCGTAATCCTCTATCGTCGCCTTGATGACTTCTGCGACCGCTACGTTTTCGAGATGAAGAGCCGAACGCCCAGCTTCCAAACGCGAGTAGTCGAGCAGGTCGTTGACCAGCTCAAGCAGCGAACGCGCGTTGCGCTCCATGCGCGTGACGGCCTCGTTCTGTAGGGGCGCGAGTGGCAACTGCTTGTCACGCTCAAGCAGCGTGCAGAGGCCGATGATGACGTTGAGCGGCGTGCGCAGCTCGTGCGAGATATTACTGACGAAAGCTGACTTGAGCCGGTCGTGCTCTCTGAGCCGAGCATAGGCGGCAACGAGTTCGTCGTGCTGCAACACTTCTTCCGTGATGTCGCGAAAGACAGCGACCGCGCCTTCCGTGTTGCCGTCTTCGCCTGTGAGCGGAGTCGCGCTGATAGCGACGACGCGACGCTCGCCGTCAGGCCGTATGATCTGAAACTGTTTGCCGTAGCTGCTCTCGCGCTTCAAGAGCGCGTGGAGGAACGGCGTCTCTTCAGGCGCAAGCGCGTGGCCTTCCAAATCCTGAAGCGCGATGTCTGCGACAAAAGCCTGTGCGCCGTCGCGCAAGTCCTGACGATTGCGTCCGATGATACTGGCCGCCGCCGGATTGACCTTGTAACGTGCGTGCGGGTCAATGATGACAACGCCTTCGTTCATCTGGTTAATCAGACTCTCAAGCTCTGCTGCGCGTGCGCGTTCGGCTGCGAAAGCGGAGGTGGCGAGTTTTTCCGCGCGGACGCGTTTCGAGACTTCCGAGAGAACCAGAATCAGATCGCCGCGCGCAAAGCTTTTATCAGTCGTCGGCCAGATCGTGACATCCCAAAAGTTTTCCTCTTCACTCTCTGCCGCCGCGCCATGTTCGCGCGCGACGAGGTTGAGCGGCAGTCCATACGTGACGAAAGCCTTGCGCGTGCGGCGCACGTCTTCAACCACGTCGCTGAGGACGGCGAGGCCAGCCGCCGCTTCATACAATCCGCGACCGGAGAGCATGCTCGCTTCACGACCGACGGCGCGTGCGAAAGCCTGATTGACTTTGCGCACGATGAGATTCGCATCGAGCACTGCCACGCCGAGCGGCATGCCGTTTAAAACCTCTTCGATAAACGCGCCCTGCGTCTGCGCCTCTTTGAACTTGGTCTCAAGCTGCGCGGCCATGACGTTGAAATTCTGCGCCAGCGCGCCGACTTCGTCATCCGTCTCGACCCCGACGCGCTCGTGCAGTTCGCCGCCGCCGAGCGCGTTGGCCGAAGACGCGAGCTGGCGCAACGGCTTCGTAAATCGTCCGACAGCCCACACGCCGAGCAGGATTGATGCCAACAGCCCCATAGCCCACGTCACAGTCAGCGTCACGACCGATTGCCCCGCCAGTGTGTCGGCGGCGACGGGCACGCCGACGACTACCTGCCAGCCCGTTGGCTCGACGCGCTGCATGTTGGTCATCCGCAGGACGCCGTCGCTCCATAGAGCGTGGCCTGCGACGGCTGGAAATTTATCTCCGGGACTGGACAGAGGCGTGGGCGTGTTCGGGAAAGGCAGTGCGCGTCCCTGTGCGTCGAAAACAGCGATGACAGTGCCCGCGCCGGGCGCAGCCTGTTGACGCAGTCGCCGGTCAAGCTCAGCCAGTTGCTGTGGCGTCAGGGCATTCGAGTCGGAAGCAGTAAAATTTTCGCGCTCAAGCCATGAGTCGAGCGCGCCCGTCGCCGCAGCCGTTTCGACACGCGCGATGGCAGATGCCTGCTCGTTAAGATTTGTACGATAATTATTGAGCTCTATGAGGCTGGTGACGAGCAGGGGCAGCGAGAGAGCCGCCAGCATCAATAAGAGCTTGGCGCGCACACTGCGGAAAAAATTTACTCCTCCATTCGGCATTATCCTGCATCGTCGCTCTCCGGGAAATCCGTTTTGCGGCGGCGCGGTGGCGGCCAGACAGAGGTGCGTGTCTCGACGGGTGGTCGCCAGCTTGCTGCGTAAATCACAACGGCCTGCGCGATCATCTCGTCCACAAATTGGTCAGCGCGTTTCAGCGCATCCCGCAGTTCCCGAAGGTCTCCCAAAGTGGCGCTCAATCCTTCGCGCCATAAAAAATCATTTACTGTCCTGCGAAATAGCATCAACTCGCGTGCCACTTCATCTAACAGGACGCCTCTCTGAAAACGAATGTGCGCGTGCGCGCGTGTGCGCCGCGCGACATCTATGATCTCGCTCTCGACGGCACGGTCATCCAGCAGGCGCGCCAACTCTTCAAGCGTCTCAGGGTAATGATCCACCAGTTGTCCGAAGGAGAGAGCTTCGGGCATGTACGTCCGCCGCTCGCGGTATATCTCATCAACCCAGCGGCGAATGATCGTGTCCTGATGCTGGCGAAACAGTGCGACGAAGGTTTCAGGCATGGCTCGGAAATAGTTGGCAGTTGGCAGTTAGCAGTTGGCAGTAAAGACAAGATAATTGCTTCGGCAGTTTGCTTTTTCTGCCAACTGCTAACTGCCAACTGCCAACTTTCTTACGGCTAATCGCCTGCTGTCTTTTCGGGCAAGAGGCGGTGAAGAAGTTGTTCTAACTGGTCGAAATCAATCGGCTTGGTGACGTAATCGTTGCATCCGGCGGCGAGAGCTTCGGCGTGAAAGTCCGCTGTATCGTGCGCGGAGACGGCGACGATGGGCACATTGCGCAGACCATCGCGCTCGCGTATCCGGCGCGTCGCGGCGAGGCCGTCCAGAAGCGGCAGGCTCAAATCCATCAGAATCAGGTCTGGACGTTCACTCACTGCGATTCTGACAGCCTCCTCACCGTTGATTGCCTCAAGCACCTGATAGCCGCTCATTTCCAGTAACTTTCTCATCATAAAGCGGTTATCTTCAAAATCTTCAACCACCATGACAGTCCGGTGATTGTTGCTATTCATTCGTTTGCCTCAACTGTCTGCGAAATAATTGCAAGTATGAAAATTCTAAGAGCTATGTCAACTTCCTGACATTTGATGCTGCATGGCTAGCATGCGCTTGGCTTTTTTGCTAAGATGCCGCATCGAAACACGACACATAACAGCAGCCGATTTGAGTCTTATCCGTACACGCAATCAACGCCATGCTCTCTCCTCAGGCGCGTGCGAAGAGACTCGAAAAGCTTTGAGTTCGTAAGCAAGATGAAGCCATTAACAACGGAAATACAAGACACGGATACCCTGCAAGACCTCGGGCGGGCTTCCGTACAGATTGTTCACGACCTCAAGAACCAGCTAAACGGTCTCAAACTCTATGCCACGTTCCTGCGCAAGCGTATGGAGAAGAACGAGAGGCCGTTGGACGAGCGCGAAACGATTACCAAGCTCATCGCGGGGCTTGAGCGCGCGGCGTCGGACATGACCGCGCTCGTGCGTTACGGGCGTCCGCTCGAACTGCGCAGGCAGCCCGCCGTCGCGCTCAACAAGCTGGTTTCATCGGTCAGGAACGGAGACGAGACGGGCGAGAAGATTCGGCTTGAGCTTGGAGAAGCCGCGCTCGAAGGCGAGTTTGACACGGCTGCGCTGGCGGAAGCTTTGCAGGCCATCACTGCGTTCGCGCTCAACACGCGACGCGATGAAGCCCCGCTCTCGATTCACCTGCGGCTGGACGAAGAGCAAAGCGAGCCGCACGCTCTGATTGAGTGGCGCAATATTAAAACCAACGAACACGATGTCTTTCGTTCATTTGCCGGAAGCGATGCCCTGCGCCTCTCGCTCGCCGCCAAAATCATCGAAGCGCATCAGGGAAAAGTGGAACAGCAAGCCGACATGCTGCGTGTGCGCTTGCCGATTAAGAGCAAGGATGAAGGATGAAGGCGGAAGGATGACAGAGAAGCTATCAACACGTTGCTTTTCATCCTTCATCCTTCCACCTTCATCCCTGCATTTCTAAGGAGAGCTAGGGTGGAACGTAAAGACGCGCGTATTTTAGTGATTGACGATGAGCCGATCATGTCGGATTCGCTGAAGCAGAATCTGGCTGAAGAGGGCTACACGGTAGACACTGCCGCGACCGGGGCAGAGGCGATAGCGACATTCGATCAGGGCGGGCATCATCTGGCGATTTGTGACCTGCAACTGCCGGACATGGACGGCCTCGAAGTCTTGCGCCATATGAAAGACGCGCGGCCTGCGGCGGAAGTCATCGTGGTCACGGGATACGGCACGGTCGCACGCGCAGTCGAAGCGACCAAAGCGGGCGCGTTCTATTTTGTCGAAAAGCCTTTCGACTTTGACCAGATGCTGCCGCTCGTCGAGAAAGCTCTGGAGCGTCGAGAGCTGATGGCCGAAACCGCGAGCATGCGTCGCCAGCTCTCAACCCGCGCCGAATACTTTAATATCATCGGCGCATCCAAACAGATGCAGACCATCTACGAGACCATCGAGTCGGTCGCCAAATCCGACGCCAACGTGCTCATCGTCGGAGAATCTGGCACGGGCAAAGAGCTGATCGCAAACGCGATTCACTACAACTCCCTGCGCTCTAAAAAACCTTTCATCAAAGTGAACTGCGCCGCGCTCCCCAAAGAGCTGATCGAATCCGAGCTGTTCGGCCACACCAAAGGCGCGTTCACGGGCGCGCACGCGGACAAAGAGGGATTGGTGCAACATGCTGCCGGAGGCTCTCTGTTGCTTGATGAGATCGCGGAGATGCCGGTCGAGCTGCAACCGAAACTCCTGCGCGTCTTGCAAGAGCGCAGCTATCGCAAAATCGGTTCCGAGAAAACTTACGCGGTGGATTTTCGTCTCATCTCTTCGACCAACCGCCTGCCCGCAGACGCCATCCGCGAGGGTCTCTTGAGGGACGATCTCTTTTATCGCATCTCGACCATCACGATTCACGTACCGCCCTTGCGGGAGAGAACCGAAGACATACAGCTTTTGACAGATCACTTTTTCAAGATGTACGCGAACAAGTATGAGCGCGGGATTACAGGAGTCTCGCAGGCCGCGTATCAACGCCTCTTCGCGCACGCGTGGCCGGGCAACGTGCGCGAGTTGCAGAACGTCATTGAGCGCGCGGTGCTCTTAGCCAAGAGCAATAAGATCGAGCCGGTTGATCTGCCGTTCGACAACGGCTCGCTGCCTGAAGGCTCCGCGCAGGGCATGGCGTGGGACGTGCCGCTCAACATGACGCTCGAAGATATTGAGAAGCTGGTCATCGAAAAAACCTTGCAGCGCACAGGCGGCAACAAGCAGGCCGCAGCTAATCTCTTAGGCATCTATCGCCCACGTCTTTACAGCAAGATCAGAAAATATCAGATAGATGTCGGCTCTCTCGCGACTTGAAATCAAAGGCTCTTACGAATCGGTTCGCGACCTTAGGGCGCAGAATGAATCCGCGCCTTGAGAGGATTGACCATCTATGCTAATCTCGCGCCTCTTGGTTAGCCGGCTTTGACAGGTAGTGCTCTCCAGATTCCCTCGCAAAGCCTCCCCCAAACACGTATGTGGCTTAACTGAGCTTGCCCGCTCTAAGAATCTATTAAAATGTCTCTCGCCGGGAAAAAGAGAGATAAATATTTGATATAGGAATTTTGTGATGAAAATGAACTCAGGCTCCGGCGCGCTGTGGCGTGCTCTTTCGACTACGCTGCTCTCAATCGCGCTGCTCTCGTCATCCGTCTTCGGCTGGCAGCAACAGGGAGCTGCCCCGCAATCTACGGCCACGCTTTCCGCCGCCGAGCAGGAGGCGAGCGCCAGCGTCAAGGTTGAAACCATCAAGGAAGTAACAAGCGCGCTCTCAGCCGAAGAGATGCAGGGACGCGGCACAATGCAGCCCGGCGGCGACAAGGCCGCCAGCTACATCGCAGACCGCTTTGCCAAGTTGGGACTCAAGCCGCTCGGCGATAAAAACACATACTTGCAAACCGTCAAATTTAGAGAGATGAATTTCCTGCCTGAGACGGCTCTCAAAGTCGGAGATACGACGCTCCAGATGGGCAAAGACTTTTACGTGGGCTGGCCTTACAGCGGCGACAAGAATGTGAGCGGCGAGATGGTCTTCGTCGCTTACGCCCTGACGCCGGACATGTCGAGGCGCAACGATCTGTCTGGAGTAGATGTCAAAGGCAAGATCGTCGTGCTCATGGAAGGCCCGCCCGCCAGCGTGTCGAAATCCATCTGGACCGATGAGATTCAATTCCAGCTCAAGCTTGCTCTGGTCAAACGTGGAGCCGCGGGTCTGGTCTTCGTCGGCAACGGCAGGGAACCGGAACATCCCTACTCGGAGATGGCGGACTATCTCACGCGCCGCCAGCTCTCGTCCGCCGATACTGAAGAACTGCCCTCATATCTGCCGCCTTTCGTGGCGGTCAGCGATCAAGCTGCGGAAAAGTTGTTCGCCGGCTCGGGCGTCAGTCTGGCGGAGGCGCAACAGAAAGCAGAGAACAACAGTTTCACTCCCATCAACCTGAAAAAATCTGCGAAGATCACCGTGCGCCTGAAGAAGAGCAAAGGCGCGAGCAGCAATGTCGTCGGCCTCCTCGAAGGCTCTGACCCGAAGCTCAAAGCGGAAGCTCTGGTCTACAGCGCGCATTATGACGCTTACGGGGTTGAGGGCAACAAAGTCTATCATGGCGCGGCTGACAACGCGCTCGGCGTGGCGGAGATGATCGCTGTCGCCGAAGCCTTCATGAAGTCTCCCGTCAAGCCGCGCCGCTCGATTATCTTTCTGGCAGTGACCGGCGAGGAGTATGGCGGACTCGGTTCGGAATACTGGGCTGCCAATCCGACATGGAAGATTAAGCAGGTGGCAGCCGATCTGAATCTCGACGGGATGGGCACTGAAGTTTACGGCCCCGTCAAAACCATCGTCGGCTTTGGAGCGGAGCATTCCAATCTGGGAATGCTGCTTAACGAGGTGGCCGCCGCCAGCGGATTGAAGGTCATCCCCGATCCGATGCCATCCGAGAAAGCTTTCTATCGTTCAGACCACTATCTGTTCGTCAAGAAGGGTGTCCCGGCGCTGATGCTGCTCGGCGCGCCGGAAGGCGACACGGCAACGTGGGTCGAGCGGATGAAGGCTTGGGAGAAGACGGATTATCATCAACCCGGCGATGTCATCCGTCCCGATTGGAATTGGGAAGGCCCGCGCACGATGGCTGTGCTCGGCTTAGTCATGGGACTGCGTCTCACCAATGGCGAGCAGATGCCCGCATGGCTCTCATCCTCGCCCTATAACCGCGAGCGCGGTACAAAAGAACCCGCCCCGCCTGAGCAATAAATTAAGACGGGCGACTCTTTTTTTGCGCTCAGGCTCAGGTTAATACAGCATGCATACGGGAGCGCCCCATTATGTTCCAGACTCAAACATTCCCCTGCCCTAACTGCAACGAGATCATCAACGACACGATGGAGACGTGCCGCTTCTGTCAGGCTCCGGTTGATAGGCGTGCCGCAGCCATCGCCGCTGAGATTCAGAGCAGAGTCAATCAAGCATGCAACGACGCCAGCTATTTAAGAATAACAGCCGTCGTGATGTGGATTTTTCTGGGGCTGAGCGTAGTCCCCTTTCTCCCTCTGGTCGGGTGGGGATTTCTCATCACCTTCTTCATGGTGTTGATTCTGGCTATTCGCTGGATGGTGAAATTCAGCAGCCTACAGACGCGAGACAAAGATTACGAGCAGGCCAAACGCTCACGAAACGTAGCGGTGATTTTATGGTTCGTAGCGATTCCGGTGCGCTTTATCTTCGTGCCTCTTTTGTATGTCTTGATTTTCAGAAGATAAAATTTCTGCGAAGCCTCACACGCGTTTGTGCTGGCGATAGCGACGAATGAGCGCATTGGTCGAGCCGTCGTGTTCGAGCTTCGGCTCTGTCTCGCTCTCAAGCTCAGGCACGATTCGTTTGGCGAGCGCCTTTCCTAATTCGACGCCCCACTGGTCGAAGCAGTTTATCTGCCAGACCGCGCCCTGCGTAAAGACGCCGTGCTCGTAGAGCGCGACCAGCTTGCCGAGCGCGGCGGGCGTCAAACTTTCCATGAGAATAGTCGTCGAGGGACGGTTGCCCTCAAACGTGCGATGCGGCACGAGGCTCAGCGGCACGCCTTCGGCTCTGACCTCATCCGCCGTCTTGCCGAAAGCCAGAGCCTCGCTCTGTGCGAAGAGATTCGCGATCAGAATGTCCTGATGATTCGCCAGCGGATTCAATGATTGACAGAACCCTATAAAGTCCGAAGGGATGAGCCTCGTGCCCTGATGAATCATTTGATAAAAGGAGTGCTGCCCGTTCGTCCCCGGCTCGCCCCAGAAAATCGCGCCCGTCTGGTAATCCACACGCGCGCCGTCGAGTGTGACCTGCTTGCCGTTCGACTCCATCGTCAACTGCTGTAGGTAAGCCGGAAAGCGTTTGAGGTATTGATCGTAAGGCAAGACCGCGACCGTCTGCGCTCCAAAGAAGTTGTTGTACCAGACACCGAGCAATCCCATCAGCACAGGCAGGTTTTTGTCCAACGGCGCGACGCGAAAATGCTCGTCCATCTCATGAAATCCGTCGAGCATTTTTCCAAAGTTCTCCGCGCCGACGGCGAGCATCGTCGAAAGCCCGATAGCCGAATCCATAGAATAACGCCCGCCGACCCAATCCCAGAACCCGAACATATTCGCAGTATCGATGCCGAACTTCGAGACCTCTTCGGCGTTGGTCGAGACGGCTACGAAATGCTTCGCAATCGCTTCATCCGCATGTAGAGATTTGAGCGACCACTCGCGCGCGGTTTGCGCGTTGGTCATCGTCTCAAGCGTCGTGAAAGTTTTTGAAGCGACGATAAACAGAGTCTCTTCGGCGTTTAAGTCATGCGTCGCCTCCGCGAAATCCGTTCCGTCCACGTTCGAGACAAAACGGAATGTCATCTCGCGCAGGCTGTAATAACGCAGAGCCTCGTAAGCCATCACCGGGCCGAGGTCGGAACCGCCGATGCCTATGTTGACGACGTTGCGTATGCGCTTTCCCGTGTAGCCCTTCCACTCGCCGCCGCGAACTCGATCCGAAAATGCTTTCATCCTGTCAAGCACTTGATGCACCAACGGCACGACATCCACTCCGTCAACGAAAATCTGCGTGTCGCGCGGCGCACGCAGAGCCACGTGAAGCACGGGACGATTCTCAGTCGTGTTGATCTTCTCGCCGCGAAACATCGCCCCGATCCGCTCGCGCAAACCGCATTCACCCGCAAGCTGCAAGAGCAGCCTGACGGTTTCATCCGTCACGCGATGCTTTGAGTAATCGAAGTAAAGCCCTACGGCCTCGACCCTGAATCTTTCGGCGCGTCCGGCATCATCTGCAAATAGCTCCCGCAGATGCACTTCTTGAATCTCCTGATAATGAGACTCCAAAGCCTTCCACGCCGGAAGCTGCGTCAAGCTTTTGGTTGATGACATGACTCCACCTCGATAATCAAACTAAGAAAGATTCAAACAGGGATAGACAGGATAGACAGGATAAGAATTTAAGATGGCAGATTTGAAATCTCAAATCCGTACATCTCATTTGAGATTTCAAATCTCCTGTTTCTATTTTTGAGATTTCAAATTTGCTATTTCAAATCTTTTCATCCTGTGCATCTTGTGCATCCTGTCCATTCCTGTTAATTCTGCATTCCTCAGCTATTTCTTGCGGGCTTGTGCGCCGCTCGCGGCCATCGGGAAACCCGGCTCGATGTCAACGGGCACGTCCTTCAAGCGGTCGAGCGCGGCCTGCATCTGCGGCCTGATGTTTCCGTACTTATCGAGCATCGCTTTCGCCTTGTCGTAAGAGCCTTCGGCTTGCAGCGTCAGAATATCGTGCGTGAGCTTGCGGACGGCATCCTTTATCTTGCCGGGGATGATGCTATAGCCCCCCGCGCGCTCGTCGAATTTTATCGCGCCTTCGTCAGTCAAATAATTGAACTGCAAAGCCACGGCTTTGCCATGCGCTTCGGTCACGCCGAAGCGAACGGAGCGAAACGCGCTGGCGAGAAAGGTCGCGTAAACGGTTCGCTCCATCGAGCGGTCAACGACGCCCTTGTCCATCAAGTACTGCAAAGCCCAGAGACCCGTGATGTCCGCTTTGGCCTCTTCAATCGCCGAATAAGTTTCTTTCAATTGTTTACGCACAGCCACGTCCTGCCCGTCAACTTTGATATTGTGCGGCCCGAGTCCGTGCATCAATTCGTGCGCGAGCGTGTGCGTGAAGAAGGCTTCAAATGACACGTCTCTCTGGTCTGCTGTGTCGAGCACGACGCGCGAGATGGGAATCAGAGTCTTATCAAACTTGGCCTGCTGCACGTTCCTGAGCATCACGCGCTTCGAGCCTTTCTCCTCGACGACGCGCTCGTCGTTCGGCAGGTTGAAGGCGGCGGTCTGCACGCCGTTGTTGCCTTCGCCCGACGAGAAGACGACGTTGACGACTCGAATCGGCGAGGCCGCGCCGAGTTTCGGATTGCGATAACGCGCTTCGATTGGCAGATTGTCCTCAAGCTCCTGCAAGTAGTTGCTGAAGCGCGCGAGCTTTGCGCTCTCCGCCTCGTCGCGCAGTGTGACATAAGCTTCGAACGCGGCCTTGTATCCGAAGAGGCCGTCGGAATAGGTCTCATACGGCCCGATGGTCACGTCTATCGGCGAGTCCAAGTCCATCCACGCGACATCGCTCTCGTAATAATCGTTCGACGTGAAAGCATCCGCGCGCTTCTGTAGAAAAGTTTTGAGCGTCGGATTGGTCGTCAACCCCGAAGCCTCGCGCAAGAGCTTCGCTGCGGGTTGCAGGAACTCACGATACTCTTCGCTGTAACTCACGGTTTTCAGCTTTCCATCCGCGCCTCTGTGAATCGTGTAGAAGAAGCCCGTCGCTTTCTGCTTGTCAACATCATTGAGCGTCGCCACCCAACTGTTGAACTCGTCCTTCGTCATGTCGTCCGGATAGTACGCGGCCTGCTGCGGCTTCTCCTGCGGCACGCCCTCTATGAATGCCGCATCGCCATCGAGGTTCGACCATGGGCCGTCGTTGATGAGAAAGTAATGAAGCCGCGCGCGTCCGAGCACGCTCTTATCGGCTTCAAGCTTTTTGAGCAGGGCGACATTGCCCCTCCACACCTGTCGCAGGTAAAGCGGGTCCATGAGCTGCGCCGCTTCGATAATCTTCGCAAGGGCGCGGCGGTCGCCCTCTGTCAGGCGAGCGGCGTCGGCGGTGATGACGGTCGGAGCAAAGCGGCGAATCTTTGCTTCCATCGCGGCGGCGTCGGAAGAGTTTTGTTCCTTCTTCTGCGACATAGCCGCCACCGGCAGCAGCAGATTAAAGACCAGAGTTAAGGCACATATTTTCAGACAATATCTCATCGGCAGCATTCCTCTCAGACAAAAATTTTCAGATAGTGTGATACGGGAAAGTTTGTGGATTATAGCTCTTCTTTGCGTCACCCGCGCCTTTGCGTGAAACTTTTATTCTCACGCAAAGACGCGGGTGACGCAAAGGAAAACAAGGGCTTGCCAATTACACCTTGCAGTTTTTCGCTCATCAAATTTATTCAACTTTTCCCCGTGCTTCCCAAGCCGCCCGCGCCGCGTTCGGTTGCGCTCAAATCCTCGCTCCACACAGGCTCAGGCGTAGCGATGGCTTCGATCACGAGTTGAGCCATACGCATGCCCGCCTCTATCTCTATCGCCGCATCTCCATGATTGGCGAGCGCGCACATCAGCTCGCCCCTGTAATCGCTGTCAATCACTCCTGCCAGAACGTCCAAGCCGTGCTCGATGGCTAAGCCCGAACGCGGAGCGACGCGCCCGTAAAATCCATGCGGGACGGCGACCGAAAGCCCCGTCCGCACGACCGCCCGCCCTCGCGCCGGAATCGTGACGCGCTCAATCGAATAGAGGTCAAGCCCCGCGGAAAATTTGCTTCCCCTCGTCGGCAGCCTCGCCGCCGGATGCAGTTTCATAAACTCAAGGCGATCAAACATTGATGGCTTCTCCAAACCTCTGTGCTTAAGCAGAGCGGTCGCGCTGGCTTAATTTGAATGCCAGCATATAATGTTGTGTGTGCTTGGCTCAAGATGAAAACAGGTCTGGATAAATTACAGTGCGACAGTCGCGCGGTCGTCGTCGGACTCGGAGAGCTGATCTGGGACATGCTGCCCGAAGGCAAACAGCTCGGAGGCGCGCCGACCAATTTCGCTTACGTCTCAAGACTGCTCGGCCATCCTTCAATCGTCGCCAGCCGCGTCGGAAACGATGGCCTTGGACGCGAGGCGTTAGAGCGGCTGCGGCACATGGAAATTAACACCCGTTATCTACAGCTTGATGAGAGCCATCCGACCGGGACTGTTGGCGTCGAAGTGGATGAGCGCGGCGAGGCTCTCTTTGCGATGAATGAGGATTCGGCGTGGGATTATCTCGAATGGACTGAAGGTTGGAAAGAATTGGCCGCACGCACGGATGCCGTCTGCTTCGGCACGCTCGGACAACGCGAGCCACAGGCGCGCGAGATCATCATTCGTTTTCTTGAGCGCACCCGGCGTGAAGCGTTGCGCGTCTTCGATGTCAACCTGCGCCATTCATTCTTCACGACAGAGATGCTCAAACGCTCGCTTGGGCTGGCAACGATAGTCAAGCTCAACAGCGTGGAGGTACACACGGTCGCCCGGATGCTGCGGCTCGAAGCAGTTGATGAAGAGACTCTCTCGCGCAGACTGCTTGACAGTCATCAAATCGAGCTGGTCGCCATCACGCGCGGCGAGCAAGGAAGCCTGCTGGTGACAAAAGAAGAGGTCGCGGCTCATCCCGGATTTCGCGTCAGGATCGCGGACACCATCGGCGCGGGCGATGCCTTCACAGCCGCCCTCGTACACTTTTACCTGAGCCATGCTCCGCTAAAAGTTATCAGCGAAGCCGCGAATCGAATGGGAAGCTGGATAGCTACACAGGCAGGAGCGACGCCGCACGTGAGCGCGCAGACGCTCGAACAAATATTAGGCGAGCTACCGACGCATTCCTAACAGGCTCAAAGTTCTATCGCGCCGTCCCCAGGCGATGATCGCCGTCACGAGCAGCAACACGATTGCCGCGACAGGGCTTCCTCCGAGAGTAAAAAGATGCGCCGCGACTGCGCCCACCATCACGCAGGCCAGTAGCAGACCGCCTAACCCGCAAAGACGCGGAATCAAGAGCAGAAGCGCGCCCACGGTTTCGAGGCTGCCCGTGAGATAACGAAACCACTGGCCGAAGCCGATCTTCTCAAAGCCCGCAACCTGCGCCGGATCGCCCTTCAGCTTTGGGAACGCCGCCATCAAAAACATAGCCGCCGCGCCGACCTGCAAGACCCACAGAATGATATTCAATACCTTGCCTGTCGTAACAACTTTACCTTCAACTGCCTGAGACATCAGACCTCTCCTTTTCATGAGCTTTCATCCGAAGACCCATTTTGTTTTCAAAACTCAGCCGAACCAATTTCCCTTTGCGCCTTTGCGTGAGTATAAATTTTACGCAAAGACACAAAGGCGCACAGAAAGAATGAAGCAGTAATAGCTCTCCTCAAAAAGCGATCTCGCCCATTCGTCCGCTTCTGAAATCCTCTACCGCCTGATGAATTTCTTCCCGCGTGTTCATCACGAACGGCCCGTAACGCGCGACCGGCTCATTCAAAGGCACACCCGCGATGAGCAGCAGTTCGAGCGGCGACTCCGCGCTTTCGGGCACAGAGATATTCAACCCGTCTCCGTCCTGCTCAAACATTACCATCTGCCCGTCCCCTGCGCGTTTCTCGTCGGCTCCGAACACGCCCTCGCCGTCAATCACGTAGGCGAAAGCGTTATACTCGCGCGCCACAGGCTGGACAATCTTTCCGCCCGGCTGAAGCGTAAAGTGCAGGTAGATGATCGGCGTCCGCGTCTCAATCAAAGCACGCGCGCCCAGAGAATCCCCTGCGATAACCCTGACCTGCACCAGCCCGTCATCCGACTGCGCGGCGGGAATTTTCTCAGCCGGTATCTCCTGATAACGTGGCTTCATCATCTTGTCTCGGCCCGGCAGATTGACCCAGAGCTGAAAGCCGTGCAGCCGCCCGCCCACGCGCGCGAACTCCTGTTCCGGCATCTCCGAATGCACGACGCCCGCGCCCGCAGTCATCCACTGCACATCGCCCGCACGGAGCAAGCCCTGATGTCCCTGCGAATCTTTGTGCGCCATCCTACCCGTGAGCATATATGTCACAGTCTCGAAGCCCCTGTGCGGATGATCCGGCGCGCCCTTGGCCTGACCGGGCGCATAATCTTTCGGCCCCATCTCGTCAAGCAGCAGGAAGGGATCGAACTCCGACAGCGCGTGCGTCGGGAACGGCCTGCGCACTAAAAAGCCCTCGCCCTCCATCGTCTCCAACCCGTCAACAATACCTGCCACCGTCCGCAGCCTTTCGATCTTATTTGTCATCAGTCCCTCCTTACCTCACTCATCCGTCATACGTGCGTCACAACGATATTTGTTGTAACACACGTTTAGGTAAAAAATTTTCAGCCTTCGTTTTCCTCTTCCGCGTAGATGCCCTCGCAGATGCGCGTTAACTCGCGGCAATCTGCGCGCGAGACGCGCTCCTTGAAATAGCGATTCGCCTCTTCCATCGCCGGCTCCATCTTCTCAAGCAGTTGCAGTCCCTTGCGCGTGATGCGCGTCAAACTGAGCCGCCGATCCTCTTCCGAGCGATCACGCGAGACCAGTCCCTGCGTCTGTAGCCGATCCACCAAACGTGTGACATCGGGCGCATTTTCGATTAAACGCGCTGCAATCTCGCAACGCGGGTGCCCTGCCGGATGCGCGCCGCGAAGAATACGCATCACGTTGTACTGGCCGGGCGTGACGCCGAAATCCGTGCAGGCGCGCTCAAGACGACCCCTGACATGATCGGCAGCGACCATCAGATTCAGCAAAGCCTCCTCTGCCGGGCTTTCAAAAGCCACCGTCTGCCTGATCCTTTTTTTCAGAGCGTCTCCCATGCCTGAATCTTATAACACAATTATTCCCGTGTTGCAACACATATCTTCACGCTCATTTTATAGCGGCTGTAATTAGAGACGACCGGCGGCCCTAACCCGTAAGCGATTCCCTATTGCGACTCAATAAGAGTATTCTTGTGCGAGGTTTTTCATGACATCTTAAAAGGAGAATCAAAAGATGGGGAAAGTAGCATTGATTCTGGGGATTATCGGGATAGTGATCGGAGGAGGCGTCTTTCTGGTTTCAGTCCTGCTCCCGCCTCTGACGAACGGGCGCACCAGTTGGGAAGAGGCTATGTTCGGGATTATTCCGGGCGCGCTGCTCCTCTTTTTCTCACTCATCGTGGCCGTCGTCGGTCTGATTATCACGATAAAAAAGAAGAAGGCACAGCCCGCATAATAGTCGAGCGCGCAAAGCTTAAACAAAAACGAGAGTTTCGCGCAAAGGCGCAAAGAAGACAGGGTGTAGGGTATAGAAAAACAGATTGCTTTTCCTACACCCTACACCCTTCCCCCTACACCCTCGTTCTTTGCGCCTTTGCGCGAGATTCTTTTCGTCTTAGACGGGCTGCTCCACGCGCGAAGCGATATTCTCTTTGCGTAAAGTAAAAACGGTTCCGCCGTTTGGATTTCTGCTCCATGCGACTTCGGCTTCGATGAGGCTGGCGCGTGCGCGTATGTTGGCGAGGCCGCGCCCGCGTCCTGCTTTTTTGTCTCGCTGGTCAAAGCCGCCGCCGTCATCCGCGAGTTTCAAGATCAGCTCGTTATCGTCGGTAAGTGTGACTGTCAGGCGGACGCGGCGTGCAGAGGCGTGGCGACAGATATTGCTGATGGCTTCCTGCACGATGCGATAAATCTGCATGCGGACTCCGGGCGCGAGGCTGATGCGGTCTTCCAAATCCTCTTCACACGCGAACTCGTATTCAAACTTGCATGATTCGGGCAGGTGCGCGACAGCATCCGCGAGCGCCCATTCAAGCGCGGCTGCGAGGCCGACGTTCTCAAGTACTGACGGACTCAAATCCTCGCAGATGCGGCGTATCTCGATTGAGACGGATTCTATCTCCTGTCTGAAAATCGCGGGGTCGAGCGGCGCGTGATCTCCATTCTCTTTCCCTTCGACGGGCAATTTGTCTGTCAGGAGCAGCAAGCGTCTGAGGTCTGCGAGGGTCTGGTCGTGCAGGTCGCGCGCGATGCGGCTTCGCTCCGTCTCGGCTTCATTGGCGAGACGCAGGCGCGCGTCCGCGAGTTCGTGATTCGCGAGCGCGAGGGCTGTACCGGCGTGCGCGATGCGGCGATGCTCTATGATAGCCCAGATGAGCGCGACGAGCGCGAGCAGCAGGAGAGCCGAGAGCGCGGCGGTCGTCCACGGGAAAGGAGCTTTGGCGACGTTGAACTCGAAGGCGAGCGGAGCGGAAGCGATGAGGTCTGCGCTATAAGCTCTGACCTCCACGCGATACTTGCCGGGACGCAGGTCTTCCATAGAGAACTGCGCGTCGTGCGCCAGCTTCTGCTTGATGACTTCGCCCTTGCTGTTGAAGAGCAGGAAAGCATACTGAAACTGTTCGGGGAAAGTGCGGCTGCTGGTCGCGGAAACATCGAGCACGAGACTGTTCTGCGGGTATTCGAGACCAATCCCGTCGCGTACTTCGTCGAGCGTGTGTATGCGTTGCCCTATCAGCCGCGTGATGGTCAGGATGGGAGCGGCGCGCCCCGGGTCGTAGTGCGCTAAGCCGCGACTCGTGCCGATGAGTAAAGCTCCTTTGCCCGTGCCCTCGCGATCAATCGCAAGAGCAAAGACGCTTTGCGAAGGCAGCCCCTGCTCCATGTCCAGCCGCGCGGTCATCGCCCCGAAACGCCCGTCCAGTGTGACCTGCACGAGGCCGCCGCCCGCCGTCGCGCACCAGGCGGTTCTGGCTGTCGCGCGTGCGCCGTCAACCATCACGCGGCGTGCTTCTGTCTCCGGCAAAACTTTTTTGAGCTGCCCCTCAAAGTAGCTGTACAGCCCGCGCGAAGTGGCGAACCAGAGCAAGCCGTCTTCTGTGCCGTCCACAGACCACACCGCGCTGTCGTTCAGCTCACCCAGCGCGGGGTCGCGTTTGACGTTCCTGCCGTCGAAGAGATACGCGCCGGAGGTCGCCGTCCCGATCCAGAGCCGGTTATTTTCATCCGCGTTGAGGCTGACGACTTCACGAGCGCGCGCATCCTGCGGGTCTGTCGGCCAGAGCAGCGTGCGTCGTGTTCCGTCCATGCGCTCAAGGCCGCGCCCGAAGGTGGCGATGAAGGTCTGTCCCTGAAATCGCGCGATGGCGCGCACGCTGTCGCCCGCTCCAGTTGCGCCGCCGCCGGAATCCTGATGCGTGAAGCTGAGCGTTTTATTCCGCTCATCCAACGGCTCATCGCTCTGATAGAGTCCGCTCGCAGAGCCGACCAGCAATCTTCCGTCCGCATCTTCTGCAATCGCGTAGACAGTCTTCTGCGCCAGCTCGTTCACGGACTGCCACGAGCGATTCACATTATCGCGCACGAACAATCCACGGTTCGTGCCGCAGAACAATCGCCCGCCTTTCGTCGCCTGCCACAGAGCGCGTACGAAATTGCTCTCAGGGTTATCGTTGATGGTTTCGACTCTCAGGGCATACGGGTCATAACGGCAGACGCCTCTGTCGGTTCCGAACCAGACCACGTCCTCGCGGTCAACAAAGATGGAATAGATGCTATCCGAGCGCAGGCCGCCCGCCGTTCCGTCAAAAGTGAAATGAGCTACGCGCTCTGTGCCGCGATACTGAAAGACGCCGCGCCTGTCCGTCCCGACCCACATGTCTCCGCGCCCGTCCCTGCCGATGGAAGTGACCACGCCCGTCGCTCCGTCAATCAGCTTCGGATGCAACGGGTCGCTCGCTTCGTACAAGCAGCCCTCTTCGCCCTTCAAACGCGCGCCGAGCCAGAGATGTCCCTGCGCGTCCGCTTCAATCGCTTCGATAAAAGAGCGCGGGCGGCTCTGCACTTCCCTGATAGCATCGCCCTCAAGATTGAACAGGCCGCGACTCCGCGTGCCCGCGTAAAGCGCGTTCCCGACCAAAGCGAGGCTCGTTATCCTGAGCGGCCCCGGATGTTCCTCATCTGCGCTTCGCAAAGGCGTCTCCGGGATCGCACGCACATTGAGCGCGCCGCTCGCATCGAGCGTGCAATTAAAAATCAAGCCCTCATCGCTCGCCAGTATCGCGCGCCCGCGCTCAGGCGTAATGATGGCTGTGACGGCTTTGCCTTCGGTCTCTTTAATCAGATGAAACTGGTTGTTGCTGTAACGCGCCGCGCCTCCCTCCGTCCCGACCCAGAGCGCGCCGTCCGCATCAACCTTGAGCGCCAGCACGCGACCCTGCGGCAGAGCTTCGTTGGTGACGGTCTGCGTCCGCCTCCCGTCATACTTCGCTAAGCCCGCATCAGTCCCGAACCACATCGCGCCCTCGCCGTCCTGCGCCACCGCGCGCACGCGGTCAGACGGCAAACCATGAAACAGAGTCACGGCCCCCCACTGGTGCAGGCTCACCGGCTGCGGCTTGACAGGCTCGCTCTCTTCCGCTGATTGCGAGTGAACAAGCTGAGAGATCAGGCAAAGACCCAAGCCCCAAGACCCAAGTCCTAAGACCAAAAGCAGAAGCGGCCTGCGAAGCTTATTCTGTCTTCTGTTTCCTGACTCCTGTCTCCTGCCTCTCACGGTTTACCTCCGCGCGGCTTCTGTTCTTCGAGGTAACGCTTGCGGTCTCGCTCGATCCACGCTTCCAGATCATGCGCGGCGTTTTCGAGTTCATCGCTATTCAGGAGTCCGCGCCGCAGCGCTTCAAAGAAGGCGCGCGTGCGGACGTTGTAGGCGAGCTTGTCATAAGCCTCGTTGACAGTGCCTTCGGCGATAGAGGCGAAAAGTTTTTCGTAGAGCGTGGCGAGGCGGCTCTCGACGCCGCGAAGCGAGAGGCTGCACTTTCGCGCGATAGTCCAGTTAGAGAGTCCGAGAGCGAGATAGTAGAGAGCTTCCGCTTCAAACTCCGTCAGGAGCGGTCGCTTGAATGAATCCTTGAACGCGGGGTCGATCATGTCCGCGCCGTCTTCGAGCACGGCTGCGACGAAACGCAGAAAGCGTGATTCGGGATTGTTCTTGTGTATGAAGCCGTAGGCGGGCGGAGGCTCTACGGACTTCACGATCTTGCGTATCTCGTTGATATAAATCTCGTGCGGAAACTGCGTCCAGAAAATAATGCGCGCCGCCGGATACTCGCGCCAGATGGCGCGAGCCGCCTTGACGCCCGACAGCTTCGGCATCTGTATGTCGAGCACGCACAGCTCCGGCCTGTTCGCCAGCGCCAGCGCCACAGTCTCCTCGCCGTCTCCGGCCTCGATCACGGGCGCGTGCTCTTTGAACTCTTTCTCCAGAATCTCGCGCAGGTAATGTCTTTGCGCGACGTTGTCTTCGGCAATCAGGATGGACATAAAAATAAGTTCCCGGTTGAAATCAAGACGCGTGTGTTAATCCTATCATTAACGCCTAAACTCTAACATCCGCCATCCGTCGCCTGATTGCAATGTGGCTTCCCACACTCGCGCACGGCGTGACAACCGCAAGCCATACAGGGGTTAGCCTGCCCCGCTGCTGTTTGCTCCCGCGTCGCCAGGATTTTATATCCGGCGATAATGCAGGCTGTATGAACGCAGGCCGCACAACCCATAGGACTCTGACATCACCGACGACGGTGACGCTGTTGAGCTTGCTGCTCATCCTTCTTGTCATTATCGCCACGTCCGGCTGCAATCGAGTCTCGGAAGCACGCATCGCGGCGCGCAGCAAGAAACAGCTGCGCCCGGAAATGAAGTTGAACGACTCGGACCATGACGGCATCCCGGACGGAGCAGAGCTTTCTTCCGCGACCGACCGCGAAAATTTTCGCGGCTGGTTCACAGGCATCGCGGAGATGCAGTTTTATGAGTTGAGCGGCGCGTGGAACTTAGAGCAGAGAGATTGCGCGGGACTTGTCAGGTTCGCGTGGCGCGAGGCTTTGAGGCGACATGATAACGAGTGGTTCGCGCGGATGGGCGCGGGCTATGAAGCTCTCGCGCCGGACGTGAACGAATACGATCTCGAAAACGGCTTGCTGAAAGGCAAGCTCTTTCGCACGGACGCAGAGGACTTCAAAGCTTCAGACATTTTCGACGGAAGCTTCGCGGAGTTTGCGGACGCTCGCACGCTCAAGAGCTTCAATACCTTTTTTGTCAGCCGTGACCGGCGCGAGGCACAGGCCGGAGACCTGCTCTTCTATTACCAGCCATACGTGCGTAAGACGCCGTATCACGTGATGATTTACCTGGGGCAGGCGCGCGAGGCCAACGAGGGCGCGAACGACTGGGTGGTCTATCACACGGGAGGCTCAGCGACGGACGCAGGCACGGTCAAGAAAGTGCGCCTCGCAGTCTTAGACCATCATCCAGACCCACGCTGGCGTCCCATCGAAAGCAACAAAAACTTTTTAGGATTCTACCGGCTCAAGATTCTGAATTGAGCGAAAGGCCAACACATCATGCAAGAGAATGCCACAGAGACACAGAGACACAGAGCATCAAGACGCGGAACAGCGCACGACAAGAGGTCGGCTGTGCCGGGTGCGTTCGCTGCTCGCTACCCGCAGGCCGCAGGCGGCGTCTTGCCTTCCGAGATGCTCTGTGCCTCCGCGTCTCTGTGGCAGTTCGGAGAGGCTGGCAATAAAAGTGCGGCACGTTTAAGAAAATTCTTTCCGGCTCTCGCCGTCTATCTGGCGATTATTTTAGCCGCCACCGCATTCACGGCTTTCAACCTGCGCGGCGCGGATAAGCAGCAGAGCATGCCCGCCGCCGCTCCCCCTCCCGGCGCGACTGATGAAGGCGAGCAGCCGGTCTTCTCGCTGACATCGAGCCGCACTTATGCGACGACAGACCGCGCACGCGTCTGGCTCAATTACAAAGGCATAGACCAGATTGATTTTCGCGTCTATCGCATCAAAGACCCCGCCAGGTTTTTCAAGCAGCTAGACGACCCGCACCAGATGGGAGACAAAGAGAAAGCCGAAGCGATGCTTTATCGCACGCCCACCGCGCTCGAAACCCTGCGCGCCGTCAAGGATCATCTATACAACTCTTTCCGCGATTACGTCCGCGCGCAAGTCCGCTATCTGACGCGCAAGACTGTCAATCAGAAGATCGAGAGCGCGCACGCGGACAGCGGGCGGCGTCCTCTGAACGTAGCGGACTACGCGCGAGTCCCTTTGCTTAACCCGGACCAGATGGTCAGCAGTTGGCGCGAGAAACTTCCCCCGCTCGAACAGCATGACCGTCGCCCGATTCCGCTCGGAGAGCGCGAGCCGGGAGTCTATCTGGTGGAGGCCGTCGGCGGCGGAGACCAGCGCGCATATTCGATTGCCATCGTGACCGATATGGTGATGGTCAACAAGACGACGCCCGAAGGCGAAGTGCTGGTCTACGCGGTCAATCGAAAGACAGGCACGCCGCGCGCGGGCGTCAACGTCGAGATAGTCAAAAGCAAACAGACCTTAGCGCACGGCACGACTGACGACGGCGGCATTGTGAAAACGAAAGTGGCGAAGGAAAAGAAGCGTGCGACTGCCGGAGAAGAAGAAGCGCCGGAGGATGAAGACGGCGAAGCCGCGCCGGGCGACTCTTATATCGTGATGGCGACGGACAAAGACAACTTCGCCATCTCCGATTTAGATTCCTTCTACTTCAGCCAGTATTACAACGACGAGATTAACGACGAGACGCTGACCGGCTATCTCTACACGGACAGGCCGATCTATCGTCCCGGCCACAAAGTTTATTTCAAAGGCATTCTTCGCAGGTTCGGCTCAAGCGGCTACAGCATGATTGACAACAACATGGTCAGTCTCACGGTCGAAGACCCGAACGACGGCAAAGTGCTTGAGAAGGAATTTCCGCTCTCTTCGCGCGGCACGTTCAACGGCGAGTTTGAGTTGCCGGAAGAGACTCCGCTCGGCAGCTACCATCTCACCGCGAAGGTCGGAGAAGCCACGACCTCCTACTATTTTCAGGTCGAGGAATACAAGAAGCCCGAATACAAAGTGAAAGTTTCCGCGCCGAAAAAATACGTCGCGGCTGGTGAAAGGATGCAGTTCGAGGTTGATGCGCGCTACTTTTTCGGCTCGCCCGTCGCAGGCGCGGACATCAAATATTACATCCATCGCTCGCGCTATTACCCTTACTGGTGGAGAGATGAAGAAGGAGACGGTGACGAGCTTGGGATTGATGAAGAGGATGATAACGAAGGTTCCGAGTATTACGGCTATGACAGCGGCGACGTGTTGAAGGAGGAGGAAGGCAAGCTCGACGCTAACGGGCATATGTCTGTCGAGTTTGAAGTCCCGCAGCCGAAGAATGACGACGCGTGGGATTATGAATATACGCTCGAAGCTCAAGTGACGGACAGCTCGCGGCGCACGATTGACGGCTCGACGAGTTTCGTCGGCACGCGCGGCAACATCGTCGCCCGCGCCAACCCGACCAACTACGTCTACTTCACCGGCGACACGGCGAAGATCGAAGTCAAGTCGGCGGATTATGAAGGCCATCCCGTCGCGGCCAGAGTCACTTTGCAATTCACAGAGCATCGCTGGGAGAAGGTTAAGAAGAAAGACCCTTCCGGCTATGAGTATGACACTTACGAAATCAAAGAGCGCAAGCTTTCTTCGGTTGAGCTGAGGACGAGCGCGTCCGGTGAAGCGACGTATGAGTACAAGGTTTCAGACCCCGGCAGCGTTTATATTCAGACCATCGTTCACGAAGATAAAAAAGACGTAATCTCTCCCGGCGGTTATATGTGGATCGCAGACCGCACGAACGAATGGAAGGATTACGCTTATGAGAATTACGGCTCTATCAAGCTCATTCCTGACAAAAAATCTTATCGCGCGGGCGAGACGGCGCACGTCCTCGCCATGCTCAAGACAGACCACGCAGACCTGCTCGTCACGACCGAGCTGATGAGCGTGATGACCGCGCGCCACATCGAAGCCAAAGGCCGCGCAGTCATTATTGACGTGCCGATTGAAGGACGCTATGAGCCGGATGTGTTCCTCAACGTCTCGTATGTCGAAGACAACGAGCTGTACACGGAAGACCAGATGCTCGTCGTGCCCGCGCGCGAAAAATTTTTAGACCTTTCGATTATTCCGAACAAGAAAGAGTACAGGCCGCGCGACACAGCCTCGTACACGATTCTCGCGCGCAATGCGGACGGCACGCCGGCTGAGGGCGCGGAGGTCAGTCTCGGCGTCGTGGACGAAGCCATCTACAGCCTCGCCTCAGAAAGCGCGGGCAACATACGCAGAGAATTTTATGGCCGACGCTATCATCAGGTGCAGACCAGCCTGACCACCTCTTTTCGCTTCACAGGATATTCGGGCGACAAGCCTATCGGCATCGCTGAGCAGAAACGCAAGCCCAGTTACCAGCTCGCGGATTTCAAGAACGACGAGTCTCTGGTTGACCCGACCGTGCGAAAGAATTTCAAGGACACAGCATTCTGGCAGCCTAATATCCTGACGGGAGCGGACGGTAAAGCGACTGTCAAGGTCAAGCTGCCGGACAATCTGACGACATGGCGAGCAACCGCGCGAGCCGTGACGGCAGACACGCGCGTCGGCTCGACCACTGACAAAGTGATCGCGCGTAAAGATTTGATACTGCGTCTTGAGACGCCGCGCTTCGTCACAGACGGCGACACAGTGACGCTCTCAAGCATCGTTCACAATTACCTCAAAGCGGGCAAGCAGACGCAAATCTCGCTGCAAGTCACGGGCGGCGGCCAGCTTATCGGACAGGCCAGAGAGACCGCGACGATTCCTGAGCAGGGACAGCACAGGGTTGACTGGCGCGTCACGGCAACGCAAACGGGCGAGCTGCATCTGCTCGCCAAAGCTCTGACCGATACCGAATCCGATGCCGTGGAGCTTTCCATCAACGTGCTGCCGCGCGGACTCAAACAGACGAAAGCGCAGTCGGCTAGTTTCTCGCAAGAGACAGCGACGCAGGATTACTCGTTCGACATTCCGGCGGGCGCGGATGCGGACGCACGCACATTGCGTATAGAGGCTGCGCCCTCAATCGCAAGCACTCTCTTCGGCGCGCTCGATTATCTGACGGGCTATCCATATGGCTGCACAGAGCAGACGATGTCGCGCTTTCTGCCGACGGTCATCGTGGCGCAGACCTTGAAGGACGTGAAGACCACGAAGATTAAAGAGACGAACAATATCAGCGCGAAGGTGCAGAGCGGGCTTGACCGGCTCTACAGCTTCCAACATTCAGACGGGGGCTGGGGCTGGTGGAAGGACGACGAGACCGATCCGTTTATGACGGCTTACGTCGTTGACGGCCTGACCCTAGCGAAGGGCGCGGGTTACGAGGTCGAGGATTATCGCCTGACGAACGCACGCGCAAAGCTCAAGCAGATGCTCGATGAGAATAAAGCGTATGGCGATAAGCAGATTGATATGGAATCTCGCGCTTACATGATTTACGCGATGACGGAGAGCGGCGAAGCGGACGCGAAATATGTTGACGACCTGTTCGCGCGTCGCGGCGAGTTACAGGCTTACGGGCGCGCTCTCTTGGCTCTGACGCTGAACTTGAATAAGGACGCGGCGCGCTCTCGCGCAGTCGCGGATGAGATCGAACGTGCCGCGAGTGTCAACGACTTCGACGCGCACTGGGAATCGCGTCGCCGCGAGATGCTCGACTTTTCCGAGGTCAACGACACAGAGGCGACCGCGCTTTCGCTCAAAGCCTTAGCGCGCATCAACCCGCAGAGTCCGGTGATGCCGAAAGCCGCGCGCTGGCTCGTCTCAAGCAGGCGCAATGGTTACTGGTGGGAGTCTACCAAGCAGACGGCCTTTGCTATCTTCGGCCTGACCGAATATCTCAAAGCGAGTCAGGAGTTGTCGCCGGATTACGCGTTCGAGGTTTATCTCAACGGCGAGCAGATTTTGAATCATCACGTGACGGCAGCAGACGCGGCGCAGGCGCAATCGGTCGTCGTCAAGCGCAAGGGGCGCGAGGTCGGCGCGGTCAATCGCGTGCGCGTCGTCAAGCGCGGGCGGGGCATGCTCTATTTTTCTTCGACGCTCGATTATTACACGGGCGAGGAGGAGACACAGGCGCAGGGCAATGCCGAGCTGCAACTGACGCGCGAGTATCTGCGGCTGCGTATAGACGAGAGCAGCGGCACGCCTCAATGGAAGCTTGAGCCTTTGACGGGCGATGTCGTGTCGGGCGACATGCTCGTCGTGCGGCTCAAGCTCAAGGGAGCGGCGGCGCAACGGCTGATGATCGAAGACCCGATTCCGGCTGGCTGCGAGCAGGTGGAGCGCGTGAGCAGCCTCAATCTGGATTACACCACCAACAGTTGGAGCGACTGGTACAGCTCGCGCGAGTTTCGTGATGAGAAGACGGTCTTCTTTATCAACCAGTTCGACGGCGACATGACGTTCCAATACGCGATGCGCGTGCAGATTCCCGGAGAATTTCACATCAATCCCGCGCGCGTCGAATTGATGTACAACCCGTCAGTTCAATCCAATACCGCGAGCGCGCGGATGTTGATTAAGGATAAGTAAAGATGAAAGACGCTTTGAGAGACATTACGGAGACTGCGCGCGGGTTGGTGCGTGACCGGCGAGCGATGCTGTTGTTCTTTGCCACTTACGTTGCGCTGTTGGCGATGCTGGCTCTGTTCGTCACGACGCGGGAGGCGACTATCAAAGAGGTGCTGCTGACCTTCGCCGCGCTCGTCGCATTGCCCGCGCTCTTTTTTATGTTGCAGGGAATGTGCGTCAGCTACAGGGAGACAAACGGCGCGGGAGAATTGTTGAGACGCGCCTCGAAAGTTTTCTGGAAACTGATTGTTGCCAGCATTCCTCTCATCATCGCGGGAGTCGCGCTCTACCTGTTGCTCGGAAAGTTTGAAGCCCGCTTTGCGATGCAGCCACATGTTCAGGGCGTGCAGCCGCGCGTTGAAGCGGGAGCGACATGGCCGCGCGTAATTTTCTCAACCCTGCGTTTACTGCTCTTCGGCCTTGCGCTGCCGCTCGCCAGCATACATCTCTGGCTCGCTCTGATGCGTGATGACGTGCGGAGCGTGTGGCGCGGCATCAGGCCGCTCATGTCAAAGGCTTTTGCGCCGCGCTCTGTGACGACTTACGTTTGCGGCCTAGTCCTGTTCGGCGTGCTGCCGTACTTCTTATTTATCTCGCGGACGCCGTTTGAGAGAGCATGGCTGGAATTGACTGTGCTCGGCGCGCGTCTCCTGTTGGCCTTCTCGCTGATGTTGCTCGGCTGGGTCGTGACGGTCGGCGCGTTGCAAAAAGGGATGAGCGCGGAGAGCTAAAGGATGAACAGCTTTATTCTCAAATTTCATCCGACATCATTTCTGATTCATCCGCTGGTGATGTCCTGCGCCGCACTGTTGATGTTGCTTCTCTTTCTGTCGGGCGGTTGGCATCAGGAGATGGCGCGTGAGGCGGCGAGCGCGCCGGGCGAGGCTGAGAGTGATGCTGCCTTGCAGCGCGCGGCGACGCTCGCGCTCGGCGAGCGAGAGGGCACGATTGTGGTGATGGACGCGCAAACGGGGCGCGTGCGTGCGGTCGTCAACCCGCGCATGGCTGCGGAGCAAGCGTTCGCGCCCGGCTCGACCATCAAGCCTTTCGCCGCGCTCGCAGCGTTGCGCGCCGGACTGATTAGCAAAGACTCGCGCCTGCTCTGCCGCGAGCGTTATCGTCGCGGGGATTTTGAGATCAGGTGCTCGCACCCGAAAGAGCAGCCGCCATTCTCGCCCGCGCAGGCGATTGCTTTTTCATGCAACTACTACTTCGGAGAGCTTGGCGAGCGTCTGAGCGAAGACGCTTTTAATCGCACGCTCACCCAATTCGGCTTCGGCTCGCGCACTGGCTTCGGCTCAAACGAAGCGGCAGGAAAGCTGCCGCGCACTTCTCGCTCGACGAGCAATACGCTCGGCGAAGGTCAGGACTTACTGGTCACGCCCGTGCAGTTGTTGACGGGTTACGTCGCGCTCTTCAACGGCGGCCACCTGTACACGCCGCAGGAAGTTTCCGCTTCTGATTTCAATTTGCAGGAGCGGGCGCGGCTTGAAATCACTGCACAGCACAGGGACATTCTGCTCGAAGGAATGCGCGGCGCGATTGAATACGGCACGGCTGAAGAGGCTGAGCTTGCATCCTTGCCGAACAATATTTTCGGCAAGACGGGAACTTCCACAGAGAACGACAGCGCGCACACGCAAGGATGGTTCGTGGGCTTTGCGACAGATGAGAGTCTGAGCCAAGCGATTAAAACGACTCCGGCTGATTCAGTCAAGCTGGCGGTTCTGGTCTTTATCAAACACGCTCATGGGGCGGAGGCTGCAAAGGCTTCGCGCGTGGTGTTTGAAGAGTTCGCCCGGTTGGGGAGCCGAGGCGATAATGAGGCGAGCGGGCGCGGCGATGATGAGCAGGTCGCCGCGCCCGTGCGTCTCGCAAACGGAGCGATGCCCGTCCGCGTGCATCTCGTCACAGAGAATGTGACGAAGACTATGTCGCTCGAAGATTACGTGCTCGGCGTCGTCGCGGCGGAGGGCAGCATTGAAGACGAGCCGGATGCTATCAAAGCTCTGGCCGTCGCGTGTCGCACTTTCGCGCTCAAGAATCTACATCGTCACGCGTCCGACGGTTACGACTTTTGCACTACGACGCACTGCCAGCGTTACGTGCCCGTCAATCGAGAAGATGTGCGCGAACAGATAGTGCGCGCGGTGGCGGAGACCGAAGGCGAGATTTTGCGTGACGATCAAAATCAACTTATAGATGCGTACTTCGGCGCGTCATGCGGCGGGATGACAGCGGACGTACACACGCTGTGGGGCGTCGCGCCGAAAAGTTATCTGCGCGGGACGCGCGACGAGTATTGCGCGGACATGCCGCACAGAAGTTGGACTGATGTGATTCCGGCTGAGAAATTGGCGCGTGCGCTTCAGAGCGACGCGCGCAGCAATGTCGGGGCAAAGGTTGATGAGGTCAGGATTTTAAGGAGAGATGCGACGGGACGCGCAGAGCTGATGGAGCTTTCGGGCGAGCGTCAACGCAAAATACGCGGCTGGGATTTCAAGATCATCGTCGGGCGCGCACTCGGCTGGAACCTTTTGAAAAGCTCGCGTTTCGAGGTCGAGCGCATCGGGGCGAACTTCGTCTTTCGCGGCAGCGGCTTCGGGCACGGACTCGGCCTGTGTCAGGAAGGCGCGCACGTGATGGCCTCAAGCGGCATCGGCTATCGCCAGATTCTCGCGCGTTATTTTCCGGGCACGTCGCTCAGGAAAGAAAATCTTACTCGCAGTTCGTGAAGTTGAAAAGCTGAGAGTGGGGGAGATGAAACTAAACGCGGAGATGCTGAGACGCAGAACTTTCTTAAAATTATCCGTCTGGCAGATAGCTTTCCTGTGTCTGCTCTGTGTCTCCGTGTTTCTGTGGCTGATGTTTCGTTCGCATCACCCGAAGCTGAATATTGCCGGACAAAGCTCTGCTGAAAAACAGTCTCTTCAAATAGACCCTGCCCGCGCAACGCCCCAGCGCACGCGCGTCCTCACTCCTGCCCCGCCCGCCTCCGCCGTGAGAACACTGTCGAGCGAAAAGTTTCGCGCCAGATTTTCCACGCGCGTCGAGCGGCGCGAGGTCGAGTCCGTCCTGCGCACGCTCGAAGATGCGCGGCATGATGTGGCGCATCGAACGGCTGCGGCCTCGCTGCATCCGGTCGAACAGTCGCAGCTAGACGTGTTGATACACGACACGACCGGAGATTTCGTCGCTTCGACAGGCCAGCCGTGGTGGGCCGCAGCCGTCACGCATGACAACCTGATCGAGTTGCAGCCGCTCGAAATTCTTCGCAGTCGCGGAGTCCTCAATCAAACCCTGCGGCATGAGTACGCGCACACGATTATTGACGTACTCAGTCACGGACGCGCGCCGCGCTGGCTCGCGGAAGGACTCGCGGCGTACATCGCTGGCGAAGGCCAGTCGCTCGCGCATCAAAAGATGAAAGAGCAGCTATCGGTCGAAGAGCTTGAGCGCAGACTGTCGCAGCCCGCTTCGCCCGAAGAGATGCGAGAGCTTTACGCCGCCGCCTATCAGGAAGTGCAGACGCTCATTCGCACCGAAGGCGAGGCGAGCGTGTGGCGTCGTTTGTCTCAAGAGTAATCAGCAAAAATAGATTTCACGCAAAGGCGCAAAGGCGCAAAGAAGACCAAATGTTTTTCTTTGCGTCTTTGCGCCTTTGCGTGAAACTTCTTCACGCATTATCCTTCATCTTTAATCTAATCACTGCCAAACGGAGCAATCACAT
>CAXTPS010000032.1:0-23401 GCA_964246305.1 uncultured Pyrinomonadaceae bacterium | reverse complement strand
TTCACGCATTATCCTTCATCTTTAATCTAATCACTGCCAAACGGAGCAATCACATGAAAACTTCTCTGACTGCGGACGCGACGCGCGCCGTGACGGATAGCCTGCAAGAGGCCAACACCGCTTTCGCCCTGAAATATCCCGGCGAGACCGGACGCAGACAGCCCGTGCATACGGTTTACGGCGGCGCGCATCTCTACAAATCGGATTCCGCGCAGAGGCTCGGAGCATTGGCGCGTCGCTCGCTCGAACAGTATGCGCCCGACTTCAACACCTTCGCCAGAGCCATCAAGCTGCCGGTCTCGGAAGAGCTGGCTGAAACTATCTACAAACGCGTCGTAGAAAAGTTGGAGCGCGAGCCGGTCGAAGATTTCCGTATAGACTTTGAGGACGGCTACGGCAATCGCCCGGACGCGGAAGAGGACGGGCACGCGAGCGCGGCGGCTGGCGAAGTCGCCGCGGGCATGGAGGCTAAAACCATCTCGCCCTTCATAGGCATTCGCATCAAGCCGTTCACGGAAGAGTTGAGAGAGCGCAGCATGCGAACGCTCGATATCTTCATCTCGACGATGCTGGGAAAAAGCGGAGGCAAGCTGCCCGACAATTTCGTAGTCACACTGCCGAAGGTCGTGATACCCGAACAGGTCGCCGCGCTCGCGGACCTGTACGATGGTCTTGAGCGCGAGTTAAACCTCGAAGCGGGCGCGCTGAAATTTGAGATCATGGTCGAGACGACGCAGGCGATTATCAATGATCGCGGAAACTCGAATCTGCCCTTGATGCTCGAAGCCGCGCGCGGTCGTTGTATCGCCGCGCACTTCGGGACTTATGATTACACAGCGAGCTGCAACATCACTGCGGCGCACCAGCACATGACGCATCCGGCCTGCGATTTCGCGCGCCACATGATGCAGGTCGCGTTCGGCGGCACGGGCGTCTGGCTCTCGGACGGAGCGACGAACATTATGCCCGTCGCCCCGCATCGCGCGACGGCGGGCGGCGAGGCTTTGACGCCTGAGCAGCTCGAAGAGAACAGGCTCACAGTTCATCGCGCGTGGAAACTTCACTACGACCACATACAGCACTCGCTTGAGAACGCCTACTATCAGGGCTGGGACTTGCATCCGGCACAACTGCCGACGCGTTACGCAGCCGTCTACTCATTCTTCTTGCAGAGCCTCGATGCCGCATCCGAACGGCTCAGGAATTTTGTCGAGAAGGCCGCGAAAGCGACTCTGGTCGGAGACGTGTTCGATGACGCGGCGACCGGGCAAGGGCTGTTGAACTACTTCCTGCGCGCCATCAACTGCGGCGCGATAACAGAAGCGGAGGCGACAGAGCTGACCAGCCTCACGCTCGCTGAATTGCGGACAGGCTCTTTCGTCAAGATTTTAAAAGGCCGACAAGGCTAACCACTCAAACCTCTTCTTCGCGCCTTTGCGCCTTTGCGTGAAACTTTTATTCTCACGCAAAGGCGCAAAGGCGCGAAGAAAAGCGGAGCTAGGAAAGTTGGGTATGACCGGCAATCATCAGGAACAATTTATAGAAGCTTTATCAAGCAGTCTTGAAGCAAGCTCTTTTGTGAAATTGTCGCTTGGGAAATATCGCGGCGAGGATGCGAATCTGCAAAAGATTCTGATTCGCCTGATACAAACCAAGAAGGGCACGCGGCTCTTCTTTCTCTATCGCTATAACACGCGCGATACGGTGAAGAATTATTCTTTCGACGAAGGCGTTCAACTCGTGCGAGAGATGCTCGGCGTCTCTTTTATGAGCGCGCATCTCTTTACCTTGCAGCAGGACGTACAGATCGAGTTCGGCAAGAAATCCAGGTCGAGACTGAACGCGAGCAAGCCCACGTTCAGAGCTACGCCTTCGACCACGCATAACAGGGAGAAGCGTTGGCAGATCGAGCCTCAGAATAATTTTTATCTCAGGGCGTTGGGCATCACGGATGACAAAGGCGAGATCAGGGAGCGGATGGGCGATAAGTGGAAACAGATTAATAAGTTCATCGAAATCATAGGCAAGCTGTTCGACTCTTCCGCGCTTTCCGGGAAGCAGGACATACAGATCGTGGACATGGGAGCGGGCAAAGGTTATCTGACCTTTGCGACCTACGATTATTTCAACAACGTGCGTGGAATCAAGGCGCGTGTCACGGGCGTGGACACGCGCGAAGAACTGGTCGGACTGTGCAACGACATCGCACGCGCATCCGATTACGACGGCTTGGAGTTTCAGCGCGGTTTTATCAGGGATACAGAAGTGCGCGGCGTGGACATACTTATCGCCCTGCATGCGTGCAACACTGCGACGGACGAAGCGATCTACAAAGGCATCGCCGCCGACGCTTCGGTTATCATCTGCGCGCCCTGCTGTCATCAACAACTCAGGCCGCAGATGGTCGCGCCCGAAGTCCTGCAAGGCGTCTTGAGATACGGCATCCTGCTTGAGCGCGAGGCTGAGATTGCCACGGATGGACTGCGCGCTCTGCTGCTTGAGCAGCACGGTTACGCGACCAAAGTCTTCGAGTTCATCTCAACCGAACACACGCAGAAGAACACTATGATCGTCGGCGTGCGGCACGGGCAGGCGTCGAACAAAGAGGCTCTGGCGCGACAGATTGCCGAGCTAAAAAACTTCTACGGCATCAAAGAGCATCACCTCGAAACTCTGCTGACAAGCGACGCAGGAAAAAATTAGTCACAGAGGAAGACGAAACAATCTCAAATCTCAGATTTGCAATCTCAAATTTGTAATCTCAAATCTCAAATCTTCTTTATCCTCTGTGTCCGCTGCGGCGAATTGGCTTTTACATTTTCCGCGCCGCAGATTTGCTCTTCACGGGAGCGGCGGATGGTTGGGCGGCAGAGGGGTTCGCTGCTCCGGCCTGCATTTCGGCGTACTCTCCGGCAAAGGTCAGCACGCACATCGAGCCGTAGGTGCTGCGTGTGCCGACACAGACGCCAAGGTAGCGATAGCTTGAGCTGAGCAGGTTGCGCCTGTGGCCGCGCGTGGCAACGCCGTCATCAATGAGCCAGCCGATGACGACTTCGCGCGGGCTGTCATTCTGATAAAAGATATTTTCTCCGATCCCATTCGAGAAGTTACCGTAACGATTGACGCGCACTTCGGTCGTGCTGCCGTCAGTTCCGTTGTGGCCTACCTTGCCCGTGCTCCCTAGGTCTTTGACGTGGTCTTTCGCGGCCAGAGACATTCCCTTCGAGAGAGAGAAGGGCGACAAAGGCTTTGCCGCGCGCAAGGCGCTGATAGTTTCGTCAACCGCGGCGACGCCTTCTACGGTCGTCAGCGCGACCTGTCCCGGCGGCTTGTAATCTTTGCCCTTATAATATTTTTTCGCCTGTTCGAGATAAGCCGCGTACGCCTGCGGATTCGAGCGCAGCAGGTTTATCTCGCGCACTAAATCTTTTTCCGGCGACGACAGATAATCCACTGACTCTATGTCAGCGCCGCTGCTGGCGCGTCCTCCGTTGACGGGGAAGCTCACAAAAAGAAGAAACGAGATGAAGGGAATAGCAGCTACGAAGAAACTTCGTCTTCGAGAGTTCATGGGGGTGAATCTCCTGTTGCAGATGTCAGGAAAGCTCCGGCGTCGGGTCAACGGTCGCCGGGCTAGTGGCTAAAACAGCCGCCTTTTTATCTCAATTTTAATCTCCCGTCAAGAGTTTCCGGTTCAAGTTAATGGATTAGTTTCAAATATAACGAAGACAAAGAAAGTTTCGCGCAAAGGCGCAAAGGCGCAAAGGAAAAACGCTAAGTTGTTGAATGATTCTTAACTCTTGCGTGCTTTTCTTTGCGCCTTTGCGCGAGATTCTTTCCTGATGACTATATACTGACCTACTATTCGCCTTAAGCTCTCCTGATAAATTTCGCGGCGACCCATCCCGCCAGAATCAGCGCGGCGAGAATGAGCCAGTTGTACTCTGCGCCATATGTCGCGGTCGGAAAGTGATTGCTGATCATAGTGAAGATGAGCGGCACGACCATGAACGTGTTGTGCTTTGAGCGCAGTTTGGCGCGCGTCGCCAGAGCGGCATCCGCTTCCCTGCCTTCTCTCATGGCGGCGATCATCTTGCTCTGCGACGGGAGAATACGCATCCACACGTTGGCTGCCATGATCGTGCCGAACATCGCGCCGATATGTATGTAAGCCGCGCGCCCGCTCAAGTAGTGCGTCAGACCGTAAGCGACGCCGACCACAAGAATATATGCGAGAGCGGCGAACCCCAGCTCATTATTGACGAGCGGCGTCTGACAGAGCAGGTCGTAAACAATCCATGCGCCGATGAGCACGCCGACGCCGATGGCTATTCCGGTGCGATGACTCACGGGGCCGTCCGGGTCAACCAGCACGCTCGACATGTAATAGACGAGGACGAGCAGGACTATGCCGCTCAGCCACGTCAGCGCGGCCTCCCAGCGAAACCAGTGCAAGTGTCTCGTCAGCTCCGCCTGCTTCTGCTTTTCGACGACATAAAAGCCGCCGCTGTGAACCATCCAGAGCTGCGCCCGCCCGCTTCCCTTGAGGGCGGCCTCTTCTTCGCCTAGACGCGCGTCGAGCCAAGTGAAAAAATATGTCTGCCCGATCCACAGAATGCCCGTGAAGACATGCGCCCAACGCACGAGCAGGTTCAGCCATTCGTTGACGTTCAGATTTATTTTCATTGATCAGCTTCCGCGATAGGTTGAAAAGCCGTACGGGCTAAGCAGGAGTGGGACGTGATAATGCTGTGCCGCATCGCTGATAGTAAAAGTCACAGTCACCTGCGGATAAAAGCTTTCGATGTCATGCGACTCAAAATATTTCCCCGTCTCAAAAGTCAGGCGATACGTGCCCGGTAAGAGCTTCACATCAGACAACAATAAATCTTTGACACGGCCATCCTCATCCGTCACACCGCGCCCAAGCTCAAGCCACACTTGCCCGTCCGTCAAACATTCCAGCACGATAGACACGCCCCTCGCCGGTCTGCCTTTTGAAACATCCAGGATGTGTGTCGTAATCGCGCTCATTGGGAGAAAGATGTCAGGCTCAAGAGAGATAGCTGAAGAATGCTATTATGCGGCGCGTATTTCTACATATTCAATGCTCGAAGAAGGTTCCGGGATAGGTTGACCATCTTCAAGCAAACCTTCGAGATGAAATTCAATCGCTTCTTGAATCAACTGCAACAGCTCTTCTTTTGTTTCGGCCACAGCAACGCAACCCGGCAAGTCCGGCACATACGCGCCAAAACTATTTTCACTCTCTTCAACAATCACAGCATAACGCATAAATTTCACACCTCTGATCTACTTCAAGCCTGCTTGCTTCAAGATAGAGTTTAATGTTCCCGGTGGAACATCAATATTCGGTTTACCGGAAACAGTCACCGTTCCTGCTTTGGTTAAATGCTTAAACTGCTGATGACTGCCCCGAGTTCTTGCTAAATACCAGCCGTCCTTTTCGAGCATCCTGATAACCTCTCTGACCTTCATTAGAGGATTATAGAACGGTTTTTAGATCAGCAGTCACTTTTGCTTTTACTTCAACAGCTTTTCCAGCCTGAGATGCGTAATGCGCCGCTGCTCTTCGGCGGCGAGGCGAAGTTCTGTGTCCGGCTCGTTCTTTAGACGCTCGTGCAGCAGTGCGAGCATCTCATCCGCGCTCTTTCCCGTCGCGCAAACAATAAAGATATAGCCGAATCTTCTCTCGTAATCATGGTTGGCTCTGGTTAATTCGGTCAGCGTCTCGCTTGAGGCGCGGCTCGCGCCGGATTGCTCCTGCGCAGCCCAGCGGCTTGATTCGGAAGACGCAGACTCCTTCTTTTCACCGATCTTCGGATGCGCGCCGAAGGCTTCGAGCCAGTCCGAAGCATCGAGCGACCACCACGCGTGATCCGCCGTCAACAACAACTCGTGCGTATCTGCGAAGGGACGATTCTCCGCCACCACGCGCGCCCATTTAAGAGAGCCGCAGCATTGAAGCAGAGCCGTCACAGCCTCTTCCGTCGAGAGCGCGTTCAGTTGTGCCACATCGCCCGTCAACTAATCTTCTTCCTCGACCGTCCCGTAAACACGCAAACGGCTCACGCCTCCGTCCGGAAAAATATTGAAGCGCACGTGAGTCACATTTCCGACAGCTTTGATCTCATCCTCGAAGAGGTGGCGCGTGTGCGCCTGCAAAGTTGTGCGCGCGAGCATCTCAGTCCACGTTTGAGACGGGCCGACGAGTTCTTCCATCACTTCGCCCACAGCATCACAGGCTTCGAGCGAGCAGCTTTCGGGGAAATTGCCTTTGAAGTGAGATGTGTCAACTTCGACGCGATGGACCTCGCCACGTCTGCCAAGACGCACGATGCTCCAATCATATCCGGGGCCGCGCCTGCGCCTGGTCTCCCAACCGTCGCTCATGTTGACGGCGCGTCCGGGCATAATCAGATTGTGGCGATGGCCGAAGAACATATCGCTGCAAGCCAGTACGAGTCCGCCATGCTCGACCGCCGCGAGGTCTATCTCGCCACGACTCTGCCTCGCCAGCCTGTGCCAGTCAGGTGCGACTTCGCCATAAACTCTGAGCCGCGCCACGCCGCCGTCCGGGTAAATCTTGAAGCGCAAATGTGTGAAGCGTCCTTCATGCTCGACAGGAAACGGATTGAGCGAATCGCCTTCGAGCGTTGATGCGGGCAGTATCTCAGTCCACTCTATGTCTTCGCCAATCAACTGTTCGACACTCACGTTGCCGTCCATCGCACATGCTTCGAGTGAGCATTGCTCTGGAAAGTTTCCTTTGAAATAGCTCGTATCCACGACCACACCGCGAATGATGCCCGGCAAGCCGAGCCGTATCACGCACCAATCGAAACCGGGCGTGCGCTTGCGTCTCGATTCCCAGCCGTCCATCCACTTGCCGCGATCCGTGTATTCGCCTTCGAGAAAAACGGGCGCGCTCTGTTTCAATAGATTCTCTTTCGGCGCAAAGAATTCGTCGTTAGCGTAGAGCGCTGCGCCGCCCAAACGTTCCGACGCCAGATCAACCAGCTCTGTGAAATCCATCAAAAGCTTCCTCGCTTTAAGCTCATTCCCAAAGGGGCGTGTGAGAACTCGCCGTCATCATAAATCTTTTGCCCGCGCAGAAAAGTCTGCCTCACTACTCCGCTCAGAGTCCTGCCCGCATACGGCGTGAGTTTGTGGCGATGTTGAAGCATGGAAGGCTCGACGCGAAATTCCGCCGCCGGATTCCAGATGAGAATATCCGCGTCGCTTCCGACAGTAATACTTCCCTTGCGTCCCTCAAATCCGGCGAGGCGCGCGGGCGCGCGTGCCAGCCACTCCGCGAGCCGGTTGATAGAATAGCCGCGCCGATGCATTTCAGTCCACATAATCGGCAGACGCAGTTGCAGCGAAGAGATGCCGCCCCACGCCTCCAGAAAATCTCCCGTGTCGCGGCGCTTCATTCCGGCGGGGCACGGAGAATGATCCGAGACGACCATCTCGATCAAGCCTTCGTCGAGCGCGTCCCAGAGTTTTTCCGAGTTCTCGCGCTCGCGTACCGGAGGGCAGCATTTAAATTCCGTCGCGCCGTCGGGGATTTCCTCCGCGACGAAGGAGAGATAATGCGGGCACGTCTCAAGGGTAATCTGCACGCCCGCACTTTTCGCCTCACGAATCATTGCAAGCGCGCTCGAAGATGAATGATGAACGATGTGTACGCGCGCCCCCGTCTCGCGGCTCAGGCGTATGACGAGCGCGACGGCTGCGTCTTCTGCCTCCTTCGGGCGCGTCCGAAGAAAGGTCGCATACGAGCGCGGGTCTGCTCCGCTCGCGGACTGCGCCTCGGAAGCTTTTTCAACCGGCGCGGGCATCTCTGCGTGAACTATCAGCAGCGCGCCTAGCCCCGACAGCTCCGTCATCGCCGCGCGCAGGTCTGCTTCGGTCACGTTCGGGAATTCGTCCACGCCCGAATGAATCAGAAAACATTTGAAGCCGACGACGCCCGCCGCGAAAAGCTTTTCCAGTTCCGGCACGTTGCCCGGCACGACGCCGCCCCAAAAGCCCGTGTCAACCCATAGCTTTTCTCTCGCGGCTGCAAGCTTAAGCTCAAACGCCTTGAGCGTCGTCGTCGCCGGAATATTATTGAGCGGCATGTCCACCAGCGTCGTCACGCCGCCAGCCGCAGCCGCGCGCGTCGCCGTCTCAAACCCTTCCCAATCAGTCCGCCCCGGCTCGTTGATGTGGACGTGCGTATCAACCAACCCGGCCATCACGATGCAATCGTCGCCCGCCTCAATCAGACGCGCACCGGGCACAGTTTCATCGAACGCGGTAATCGCGTGAATGACGCCGCCGCCGATATGAAGCGCAGCCGGAGCGATAGTCTCTCCAATGACGACTCGCCCGCCGCGTATGATTAAATCTGTCGAAGGCACGGCATAACTTAAATCACAAGTTCAAAGCTTTGGCAACGATTGTTTTTAATATTCATTTGCAATTAAGGCTAAGGCGCAGGCATCATCACCGCATAGAGGCACAGGCGCAGCGAAGATAATAAAAGATTAGAGGCAAGCTATTTCAAAGTTATTAACTGCATACTGCATACTTGCTTTATGAAATTATAGTTCGCGCGGGGCAAACTTAAATTTTCCGCGTAACATCGTAAGAGATAATCACAGTCAGGCGCAGTCGGGTCTTCGCGGAATAACGAAAAGCAAGCTATCATCCATTCGTCATTTGTCCGGCACACGGGCGATTCATTGAAGGAAACAGGCACACCATGAGACTTATTCTCAAGAGCATCGGCCTTCTCATTCTCACATCTATTTTTATGACCGGCGCGCTCGCTCAATCGGGGCGCAGCAAGCAGCGCGGTGGCGAGGGTAAAAGAACCCGGCCCGATCCATCGGCCTCGCCGACTCCTGCAACGTCGACTCCGGCAGCGACGCCCGCACCTGAGTCGCCTCAAACCGATTCCGGCAGCGAGACGCAGGAGGCGGAAGCTGTCAAAGTTGAAACCAATCTCGTCACAGTCCCGATCATCGTCAGCGACCACCGCGACATCTACGTGCCGGACATGCGGCAGGACGAGTTCAACATCGAAGAGGATGGAGTCAAGCAGGAGGTGGCCTTTTTCGCCAACGTCACGAAGCCGTTTCACGTCATCTTGATGCTCGACACGAGCGGGAGCACGCAGGATAAACTCGGACAGATTAAACGCGCCGCGTCTGCTTTTGTGGACGAGCTGCAACCGGCAGACCGCGTCAAGCTGATTTCATTCGACGACCAGATACGCGACTACGGCGGATTCACAAACGACCGCACGGCTTTGCGCTCGGCCATCTACAGCGTGCGTCCCGGCAAAGGCACTAAGCTTTACGATGCGATGCAAGTAGCCACAGGAGCTATGGCGCGCATAGAGGGGCGCAAAGCGATAGTCATTTTTACGGACGGAGTTGATTCGTACAGCGATCACGAGAATATTGATAAAAACCGCCGCGCGCTCGAAGAGGCGGGCATCATCGTCTATCCGATTCGCTACGACACGCGCGAAGAGACCGAGCGGCTGGCGCGTGAGCAGCAACGCAGGGGACAGTCCGTAGACCTCGGCACGATCTTCGGCGGAGGAGGCGGTGAGGTCTCGCAAAGTCCCACGACTCCGCCCGCCAATCCCGGCTCGACCAACCCGATTCCGTCCGGCACAGGCGGAAGCAGATCGCCCACCATCGGAGGCATTCCGATTCCGCCGATTGTGATTCAGCGGCGCGATGATGACCCTAATCGCCGCGACGACCCCAACCGACGCAACGATCCTTATCCGGGGCCGAACAACGATCCGACGCGACCCGATTCGAGCCGCTCCGATGCAAACATTAGAGCGATGCTCGATATGGCATATGCGACCGCCGACGGTTACCTGCGTGATCTGGCATCAATCACCGGCGGCAAACTGCATCGTGCGGACACGCTCGGCTCGCTTCCTCTGGCGTTTGCGAACATCGCCGCCGAACTGCGCACGCAATACTCGCTCGGCTACTATCCGACGAACGCCGCGCGCGACGGCAAGTTCCGCAAGGTAAAAGTTAGGACTACACGTCAAGGCGTCGTCGTCCGCGCACGTCCCGGCTATCGCGCTCCGAAAAGATAAAAAAACAAGTTTCGCGCAAAGGCGCAAAGACGCAAAGAGAAGCACGCAAAGATGAATAAGCATTCAATCCTTTGCGTGCTTCCTCTGCGCCTTTGCGGGAAATTCTTTTCCTTAACGCTTCATCAAAAACTCTTCTAATAAATTCGCCGCCACGCGCAGACGATAATCAGCGGTCGAGCGAATGTCGTCTATCGGCACGATCTCTTTCATCAACTCCGCACGCGCCGCTTTGATAGCATCACTCTCAAGCTGCCGCCCTTTTAATACCGCTTCGGTCCGACGGCATCTCACCACCATCGGCGCGACGCTGCCGAGCGCGACGCGCACGTCTTCAACCTTGTTTCCCTCCATGCGTATCGCGCCCGCGAGACAGACTTTCGAGATAGCCTGCGCCTTGCGCGTCCCGACCTTCCGGTAATACTGTCGCCAGCCACTCATACTGCGAGGCAGGAGTATGCGGCTGATAAGCTCGTCTGCGCGCATGATGGTCTGTTTATAGCCCGTGTGAAAATCTGCGTATGAAATACGGCGCGTGCCCGTCGTCGAAACGAGTTCCAATTCCGCTTCATACACAAGCAAAGCAGGCGGCGAATCTCCGGCAGGCGAAGCGTTGGCGATATTGCCCGCGAGCGTGCCGCGATTTTGAATAGCGATGCTGCCCGTCTCGCGCGCCGCATCACAGAGCATCGGAAACTCTTCCCGCAAAATCGCGCTCCGCTGCACCTCCGTATAAGTCGTCAATGCGCCGAGCGTGACGTGCTCCTTAGTCACCTCAATTCCCTTTAGCTCTGACAGATTCCAGATACTCACAAATTTCTTGTGCGCGAGCAGTCCGGCCTCGAACAGCACCATCAAATCCGTCCCGCCCGCGAATGGCCTCCACACTCCCGGCTCACGCGACAGCAAAGAAAGCGCGTCCGCCAAATCTCGCGGAGACTTCATCTCATATTGTGGAAGATAAGCTCTCATGATTTATCAGGCGCAGAGGTTGGCTGGCTTTTCATCGCTGAGAAGCTGTTTGGGAAATAGAAAATCCATGTCTTGTCATCGAAGATGACCAACAGTATAGCGTAGCGAGCATCGCTACGCTTGAAGCACACCAAATAGCCTCGTCGCCGTAGGTGACGAACCTTGAGGTGCGACACTTTCAGCGTCGCCTCTGTGGCATTCAAGTTCGGAGGGTTTCACCCTCCGCTATATGGTCAGTCGCTTTCGGCGACATCATCAGAATGTTCAAACAGCTTCTTAGCCTTCTCCGTTGCGCCGCAGTTCCAACAGGCTGTAAATTGAGGCTCAACTTGCTCGCCGCACTCACTGCACGTCCACGGTGCGCCTCCAAGCTCCTCCTCATCCGGCTTCCGGCTAAAAGCCGTTACGATTTCTGTCGCACGTTTAAAATCAGAATCCGCTGCGATCCAGACAGAAGGCAGAGTGTCAGAGGTCATCGGGACTTCCCCTCGAAGCGAGAACAGCCATTCCCCTTGCACTTGGGACTGAATGCCCTCGTTTTCGAGCAGCCCTTTGAGGAGATTGGCATCGTTAGAATTGCGAGCAACATATACCTGCTTCATTTTTAATCTCCTTCAGAAAACTTCTTTATCGCGTAGCCGTCAATCCTGACAAGCTCTCACGACAGCCTCAAAGATTTTGATGTAGCCCGTACAGCGACAGAGATTGCCTGCCAGACCGTTGCGAATCTCTGCTTCATCCGGTTTGGGGTTTTGTTCCAGCAAGTTAATCGCAGCCAACACCATGCCCGGCGTGCAGATGCCGCACTGCGCGCCGCCGCATGTGATGAAGGCTTGCTGCACGGCATGCAGTTGGTCGCCTGCGGCGACGCCTTCGATGGTTTTAATTTCCGCGCCTTCGGCCTGCAAGACGGACACGAGACAACTGTTGACCAGCACGCCGTCAACGAGCACAGAGCACGCGCCGCACTCGCCCTCGCCGCATCCCTCCTTCGTCCCGGTCAGGCGCAGCTCTTCGCGGAGCACGTCGAGCAGTCGCGCCATCGGATACACATTCAGAGTTTGCTGTTCGCCGTTGACACTGCAACGCACGGAAATTTTTCCGGCATTGACAGAAGTTTCTGCGCTTGCTTCAGACATGCTCTCCCTCCATCGCCAGCATCAGCGACTCGGGCATTAGCGGAACGTGCTTGAGGCTGAGGCCGGTCGCGTTCTCAATCGCGTTCAGGATTGCGGGAGCCGCGCCGTCCATCGGGAGTTCGCCGATGCCTTTCGCGCCGGATGGCCCTTGCGCGTAAGGCGTCTCGGCAAAGAAGACTCGAATCGGCGGAATGTCAGCGGCGGTCGGGATGATGTAATTTGTCATCTGATTATTAGCCATCCGCCCCTCGTTCCACACCACATTTTCAAAGAGCGTAAAGCCAATGGCCTGCGCCACGCCGCCCTCTATCTGTCCGGCGGCGAGCACTGGATGAATCACGCGCCCGACTTCCTGCACGGCTACGAAATCATCCACGCGCGCTTCGTAAGTGACGGCATCAATCGTCACCTCCGCGACGTACACAGCCCACGCGTACGCGCCGTAAGCGTCGCCCTGATACTTCTCGTCATCCCAGCGAATATTTTCCGGCTGCTTGTACTGACTGAAAGCTTTGAGCGCGCCGTGGTGCTCGATATATGAGAGACAGGCTTTCTGAAATCCTTCCGAAGAATAATTTGCGGCGAGCAAGCCGCTTTGCACGAGCGTCTGCTTCATACCGAGCGCGGCGGATTCGACCAGCTTGCCGACGATCATCACAGTGCGCGAAGCCACGGTCGGCCCGCTGTTGGGCACGTTGCCCGTGTCGGGTCTGGCAATCTCGATCATGTCGTAATCGAGCTTCAATGTTTCGGCTGCTATCTGCGCGAAGATAGTATTCGTGCCCTGTCCTATCTCTGTGCTCGCGGCCAAGACACGCACGCGCCCCTCTTTTGTCGCTTCGACGCCGACGACGGATTGCAGGAACTGCTCGCCCGAACCCGTGAAGCCCGCGCCGTGCATGAACGAAGCGAAGCCGATGCCCCTCTTCTTCGCGGAGCTTTTATTTTCGAGAGCGAATCTCTCGCGCTTCTTATAATAATCAGTCAGCTCGAACGCGCGTTCCATCAAACCGTTGAGGTCAACCTGCTCGCGTATCACCTGCCCGGTCGCAGTCGTCTCGCCTTCATGTATAAAATTGCGGCGTCGAAACTCTTCCGGCGTGAGGCCGAGCTGCGCCGCAATTTTATTGAGATGTCTTTCGAGCGCGAAGATGCTCTGCGGCGCGCCGAAGCCGCGAAAGGCTCCGTGAGGCGGCGCGTTGGTAGCGACGGCTTTGCTCTTGATGCGAACGTTTGGGCAATTGTACGGCCCCGCCGCGTGAATCGTGCCGCGCGAGAGGACGACCGATGAGAGCGTCGCGTAAGCTCCGCCGTCAACCACGAAATCAATTTCCATTCCGAGCAGCTTGCCTTCGCGCGTGACGGCTGTGCGATGCTTTGTCAGAGACGGGTGACGCTTGGTCGTCGCGGCCATATCTTCCGCGCGGTCGTACACGATCTTGACCGGCCTGCCCGATTTCCATGAGAGCAAGGCCGCGTGCCCGGCGATCATCGAAGGATATTCCTCCTTACCGCCAAAGCCTCCGCCCGTCTCCGTCTGTATCACGCGAATCTTGTTTTCCGGCAAGGGGAAAAGTTTCAGCAGAGCTTTGTGTACATAATAAGGGCACTGCATAGAACCCCAGACCGTCACGCCGTCTAACGCGTTGGCGAGCGCGATGACGCCGTTGTTCTCTATATAAAGCTGCTCCTGCGCGCCCGTCCGGTACTCGCCTTCGATGACGAAGTCCGCGCTCTTCCACACCTCGTCCACGTTGCCCTTCTCGACGTGATAGGATTTGAAGACGTTGTCCCCGCCCCACACGATCTCCGTGCGATTCAAAGAATCTTCGATGGAAAAGATGGCGGGCTGAGGCTCGATCTCTATGCGAACTGAACGACGCGCTTCTTCAAGCAAATATTTGTCTTGATGAGCGAGAAGCAGGACAGGTTCTTCGCGGTGGTTGACAAACTCGTCTGCCAGATAAGGCTGGTCGTAGAGAATCAGCGCGACCGAGTTCTCGCCGGGAATATCTTTGGCCGTGACGATCACAAACTCGTCCCACGGGATACCATTATTCTCAAACTTTATATCAACAATGCGGCCACGCGGCACGCTGCTTCTGACGGTCACGCCGTAAAGCATTTCGGGGAAATGCAGGTCGTCTATGTAACGCGCCTGTCCAGTAACTTTATCGCGCCCCTCTTTGCGCGGGACGGGTTGGCCGACGATGTGTTGCTGTTTCATGTGCCGGATACTTTACAACGCTTTCAGGCAGTTAGTAAATTTTCCGCGCACGATTGTGAGGGGGTGAAATTATAGCGGCAGTCAGACACATTTTCAGCGCAGGCAATCTGCGCTGCGCTGAAAGTGTCAGGCCCTGCGCTTCTCACGTGAGCAATCTCAAAGGCGTGAGCGAGCAGCTTGTGGCAATCTTGAGATGAGCCGGACTCAGTGGCTCTACCCGATGAAGATACCTTGTAGAGCGAGTGCGAAAGCGACGGTCAGGTTGAAACTAATCTGATCTGCCATGCGTCCCGGCGGTTCTGGATCACCGGTGTCTCCCGGCGGCTCCGGGTCGCCCGCCATTTTTGCACCGGGCGGTGGCGGGTCGCCCAAGTATCCCGGCGGCGGCGGGTCGCTAGTGTAACCACCGGCGCCCATATCACCGGCCATTGCGGGCATCGCGAACATGAAAGTTAAGAGGGTGATAGCGCAAAGTTTGTGGAAGCGTTTCATTTGAACCTCCGTGTGAAGATTGAAAAGATACTAATGAGCAAAGCTTTTCATTAGCAGAAGGAAGTGACTGGTAACGCGTGCAAGATATTCCGGCAGCCTGCGAATGTCAACATTTGAAAAACTTTGGTAGCGGGTCAGTTTGAAAATCTGATTAACTCAATCATCGGAAAAGAATCTCGCGCAAAGGCGCAGAGGTGTTGAGCGATGCTTTATCTCTGCTGCTTTCTTTGCGCCTTTGCGCGAGATTGTCTTTTCTTTCTCCTCATTTGAATCTGACCCGCTACCAAAACTTTCGCGAGAGCTTTTATGTCGTGCGTTAACCCGACTACTTTTTCAAGCCGAATCAATCTCTGCCGACTCCGAGAGCATCTGCCACGCGATTGATGTAGTTGAACCACGAAGCGAGCAGCGTGATTTGCAGGATGCCTTTATCATCGAAGCCGACGGCGCGCAGGCTTTCGTGATCCTGCTTTGAGAGCCGCGTCGCATCCCTTGTCAGTTGCGCGACGTAGTCGAGCATGACTCTATCCTGTTCGGAGATGGGCGCGGTCTTGTAATCCTCTTGCAGCGCGCGAACCAGTTCATCATCGAGCGTGATGCGACGCAGAAACTCTGCGTGAGAGACGATTCAATAATGGCAGCGATTGGTAACGGAGACGACCGTCGTAATCATCTCGTGTTGCCTGCGCGTGAGCGGCAAATCGGGCGACATCAAGACGCCGAAGGTTGCGAACGCATGATAGAGCGCGTCCGGTATCAGGCTATGCGAAGCGACGATTCCGGCGGTCTCGCCGTCTGCCGTCACCTGCACCGGGTCTGCATATTCAACCGGGTACAGCTCGCGCTGCGATTCGAGAGCGCGGCGCAATTTCTCGTCCGCTTCATCAACAGGAATCGTTTTAATCCACGTCATTAAAGTCTCCTCACACTTCCCTCAGAGCTTATATTGCTATCTATCGCGTTGCTCTCTTTCTGAAAAGCAGTTGATAAATCGGGAGGCCGAGCGCGACCACCGCAACTCCGAGCAACGCCTGCTTGATGTTATGACCGAGCAGCATGATAAGCAAGACTGTTATCAATCCTAGAAAGATAACAGGCGTCAACGGATACCCGTAAGCCCTATATGTTAGCTCAACGTCCGCGTGCTTACGCCGGAGCACGAAGACTGCGGCCACTGTGAGCGCGATGAACAGGACGACGACAAATATAAAGTAGGCTATGATTTGATTGAAAGTGCCGAGCGCGGCCAGCACACAGGCGAGCACGGCTTGCAAAGCGATGGCGCGTGCGGGCGTGCCAGAGCGCGGCTCAATCTTTGCGGCAAACGACAGGAACAATCCATCGCGTGCCATCGCATAATAAACGCGCGGCGCGGCCATGATGATTCCCGCGAGACTGCCCAGCACAGAGACGACGACTATGACAGCGAAGACCCGCCCGCCCGCTCGACCGAAGAGAGCTTCTCCGGCCTGCGCCGCAAAGGTCTCGCCCGAAGCCACGCGCTCGACCGGAATCAGGTACATGAAAACCATGCTCGTCAAAATATAAACGAGCGTCACGATCAGAACCCCGTAGATTAAAGCGCGCGGCAGATTGCGCGCAGGCTCTCGCACCTCGCCCGCCAGCTTGCTCAAATCCCACCACCCGCCGAAAGAGAAAAAAGCGGCTATCAAGGCTCCCGCAACAGCTCCGAGCAAAGGCTCCGAGTTCGCTCTTTGCGCCGCGAACGGAATGAAGTTCGACCAGTCACCGAGTTGAAATCCGAATCCCCACAGCAAGATCAGGAGCAGCAATCCAAGCTTCAACAAGGTCAGCCAGCGCATCAGCCATGCGCCTAAGCTGACGCCCATGATATTAATCGCGGCGAGCGCGAGGACGGCTGCGATAGCGATGAGCTTGAGCGCGACGGGCGAGAGATGCAGAACATAGCCCAGATAACTTGCCATGCCGACCGCCAACGCCGCTGTGATGCCCGGGTCCATCACGAGCAGAGACATCCAGCCGTAGAGAAATGCCACACGCGCGCCGTAAGCTTCGCGCAGGTAAACATAACCGCCGCCCGCCAACGGGTACCGCGCGGCAAGCTCGGCGTAACAGAGCGCGCCGCACACAGCCATCGCTCCCATCAAGAGCCACACCAGAAGCAGCCACATGGGCGAGCCGAGCGACTTCGCCATTCCCGCAGGAGTCAGAAAGATGCCGACCGCGATCACTTCCCCTACAACGAGCGCGGTCGCCGTGCGCAGGCCGAGTTGCCTCTTCAATTTTCCTTGCTGCATCAATACTATCGTGCTTTGTGCTTTGTGCTTTGATGTCGGACTCAGCTTGAATTTCAGCATTCAAGGGTGAGTCGCGTGCAAAGACCAAAGCACAAAGAACCAAGATCAATCTTTTAGAATATGAATCGTGCCGCGAATTGAAACGCGCGCGGCCCGCCTGAGCCGAAGACGCCGCCAGCCGTCGTGACGGGTCGCCCGAAGCCCGGAGACAGCACATTGGAGAAGCCTGAATAGTTCACATTCGAGACGCCCAAAACATTTGTCACGTTGAAGAGGTTGAAGACTTCGATAATCGGCTCAAGCTTGATACGCTCGTTGAACAAAAATGTTCTTGCGAGGCGCATGTCAACCGAGCTAAAGCTGTCGCTGAATCGCGCATCATCCGCGACCAGCGGCAAGAGCTGTCCGTTCACGCCGCCGCTCGCATTAATCGCTCGCAGAAACTCGTTCAGCTCTGCTCCCGTATGAAAGAGCCGCCCGCCCGCGTTGCGCTGAAGCTGCGGCACACGTGAGCTGGCGTCCGGCAGCAGGATGTCCATCGGCACGCCGGAGGCGAGCGTCACGATGGGCGAGAGACGAAATTCGTAGGGCAGCTCGAATGTTCCGGCGAAGGTGAAGCGATGTCGCTGGTCGTTCGGCGTCGGGCCGTATTCCAACTGTAGGTTGTTCGGGTCAACTGGGCCGTTCGAGAAAGGAATCTGATCGTCGTTCGCGTAATTGAAAGCCTTCGACAGAGTGTAAGACGCGCGGAACTGGTAACGATTCGAGAGTCGCTTTTCCACGCTAATCAACATCCCGTCGTACTTGAACTTCGCGCTCGATTCCAGATTGACGACGCGGTCTGGGCCGCCCACGACCGGATTGAAAACAGTTCCGATTGTGCGCCCGATGAGAAAATGCGTGCCGAAGTTATGCAGGTAATCCGCCTTGACTACAAAGTCTCTGGCAAACTCCCACTGCACGCCCAGATTCATCTGTTGCACCATCGGGTTCTGTACGTCGTTGTCGATGATGTTGATGCCCGAAGCCCCCGCGCCCGGCAGTATGAAACCGCTGAAGGGATTGAGGAGCGTCGGCGCGCCCGGCCTGAAAGTTCCGTCCGGATTGAGAAAAACCGGCACGCCGTTCTGGTCGCGCAAGGCATTGCCCGCGCGCACTTCGACGGCCAGAGCGCGCCCGTCCAGTCCGCGCTCAAGCGACTGAATCTCCAACACGACGCGGTCGTAATAGATGCCGTAGCCGCCGTGCAAACTGGCTTTGCCGTCGCGCGTCGCGTAATTAAAGCCGATGCGCGGCCCGAAGTTATTCAGGTCACGCCCGCGCGTGCCTCTCAGAAAAGGCAGGATGAGCGGGTTCAATTCACCCGCCCGGCTGACGTTTTTGACATCGGTATCGAGTTCGTAACGCAGGCCGAGATTAAGCGTGAGCTGCCGATGCACGCGCCAGTCGTCTTGCAGGAAAAAAGCGAAGTGATTGTTATCTGCGTTCGGAATGACGAGCGAGCGATTGGGGGTCGAGCTGCGCAGCGTCACCGCGAAAAGCAGGTCGTTATCATTAATCACACCGTCGCCGTTGCGGTCGAGCGAAGCGAAGTCCTCGACGAACTCAATGCGTCCCTGCCGGAAAACGCCGAGGTCGAAGTCCGCGTCAACGCGCTGCATCTCGCCGCCGAAATGCAGCGCGTGATTCCCGCGCAAGAGCGTCAACGTGTCACGGATTTGAAAGCGATTCTGTCTCGTCTGTTGCGGCACGCGGAAGGATGCGCCGTCTTGTACGCTTGGGAAAGTAAGCTGCGGAGCAAGCGCGATAGGCTCTGTGCGGTTGAAGAAATTGCTGACGCTGAAGCTGAACTCGTTGACCGCGTTCGCTGTCAGAGTGCGCGTCCAGTTGGCTAAGAACGATTGGTAGTGGTTGCGCGAGGACTGTCTTTGCGAGGCCGAGCCGATTTGCCTGATGAGCGTGCTGGCCGCCACGTCGTCGGAACGCTCAATCGAATAGCGAAAGGATAAGGAGTCGTGCTGTTGCATCCAATCAAGTCGAGCCGTGCCGAGCAGGTCGTTCAATGGCGCAACCGCGAAACCGCGACGGATCGTTCGCGCCGCCGCCTCACGCTCGCCGACCAATACCGCGCCATCCTGATTGCGATACTCGAAAGAGCCGAATCCCCATATCCTGTTTTTTATCACCGGCCCGCCGAGCGTAGCCGAATATTGTTGCCGGTCGAACGGCACATTACTGCCATTGCTCCTGTCATATGTGGCGGGCAAAGCCTGTAATCTGTTATCGCGCTCGAAGAACGAGGCCGAGCCGTGAAATTCGTTCGTCCCGCTTTTGGTCACGACGTTGATGACAGAGGAAGCCGAGCGTCCAAGCTCCGCCGAGAAGCGATTGGTCACAATCTGAAACTCGCCAATCGCGTCCTGCGAGATGTTCTGCAATGTGCCGCCCACCACGTCATCATTGTTGTCCGCGCCGTCAATCATCACATTGCTGCCGCGTCCGAGCTGTCCCGCCGAAGAGATTAAGACCGTGTTCGTCTTCGTCGGGTCGAAATTCGGCGCGGGCGAATTGCCCGGCGCGAGCAGCGCGAGTTCTAAATAGTTGCGACCGTTGAGCGGTAGGTTTTGAATCTTTCGCGCGTCTATCACGGCGTCAACTTTGGAGGTCAGCGTGTCCGTGAGCGGGATTTCGCCGACAAGGTCAACGACCGTGCCTCCGACCTCACCCACCGGCATCGAAACATCCAGCGTCACGCTCTGCCCGACTTGAAGCACGACGGGCGACTGAGAAATTTTATTCGCAAAGCCCGTGGCCGTAACCTTCACGTCATACTCGCCCGGCGGCAGATTCGTGAACGTGTACACGCCTTCGTCATTCGTCGTAGCGCTGCGCTCAAGGCCGGTCGTTTTCTGCGTCGCGCTGACCTGCGCGCCGGGGATGACCGCGCCATTCGGATCAAGGATGCGCCCGCTCAAAGTCGCCGTCGCGGCCTGCTGTGCGAAAGCTGACGCTGGAAGCATTAGAGCCAGCACAATGCAGGCTGCGAACGCTTTTAATAATTGCATGTTGAAGTTTTTGTCCTTTACACGGAAATTTTGGGGAAGGCAGGGACTCATCATCCAAGACTCTATTTCAGAATTAGAAACAGATATTAACTGTTCTTCGATTCGAGAGGCAAGCGTTTAGCAATTCCCTGCGCGCAAAGTTCGGATGTATCATGTGCGGCGCAGGGGTTCTATCAAAACTTTTCAAAACGGAGCATCCCGATGGCTGATCCACAAGCGCAAGCTTTGAACGTCGTCTGTCTCGCAAGTTATTTCAAGGGCGAAGAGTTTATGCGCGAGTGCAAGCGGCGGGGCTGCCGCGTCGTGCTGGTCACGAAGGAGAAATTTCTACACGAAGACTGGCCGCGCGCGAGCATAGATGAAATTATCCCCCTCCCGAATGAAGCGAGCACGGAACTTTTCATACACACCGTCACGCAGCTCGCACGGCAGGTAAAGATTGATCGCCTCGTCGCGCTCGAAGAGTTCGATGTCATCAACGCAGGCTTTATACGCGAGCACCTGCGCCTTGAAGGGATGAGCAGCGCGGAGGCGCGAATCTTCCGCGACAAACTGGCGATGCGCGACGTGGCGCAGCAGGCGGGGCTGCCCGTCCCGGACTTCGTGCATGTGCTCAACTATGACGGCCTGCGCGAGTATATGTCGCGCGTCGAGCCGCCGTGGGTGATGAAGCCGCGGGCGGACGTGTCCGCGATGGGCATCAAGAAGATTGAGCATGCGGAGCAGGTCTGGCGCACGATTGACGAGCTTGACCGGCGCGAATCTTTGCGCGAGCGTTCGTCATATTATTTGCTCGAACGCTACGTCGCGGGCGATGTCTTTCACGTTGATTCGCTGGTCGAAAACGGCGAAGTGATTTTTGCTGGAGCCAATGCCTACGGTCGCCCGCCGATGGACGTGGCGCATGGCGGCGGCGTCTTTCTCTCGCACACGCTCGAACACGATTCGGAAGACCAGCAGGCTCTGCTCGATTTGAATCGGCGGCTGGTCGCCGCGCTCGGACTCAAGCGCGGCGCGGCTCATGCAGAATTTATCAAGGGACGCGAGGATGGTCGTTTCTACTTTCTCGAAATCGCGTCGCGCGTCGGCGGAGCTTACATCGCAGAAGTTTTGGAAGCTTCGAGCGGCATCAATATCTGGCGCGAGTGGGCGAACATCGAAATCAGCACGGATGAAAGGCGGTACGAGTTGCCGCACGCGCGTCTGGAGTATGGCGGCATCGCGCTCTCGCTGGCGCGGCAGGAATATCCGGACACTTCCGCCTACACGGACGCGGAGATCGTCTATCGCGTCAGGAAGCGACATCACGTCGGCCTCGTCGTGCGCTCGCCCGAACTCTCGCGCGTCAAAGAGCTGCTGGGAAATTACGCGCGACGCTTTGCGGACGAGTTCGTCGCCGTCGCGCCTCCGCTTGAGAAGGCAGAATAGAGAGAGATGTTTTCACGCAAAGACGCAAAGAACGAGGGTGTAGGGGGAAGGGGGAAGGGTTTAGGAAAAGCAATCTGTTTTTCTACACCCTACAGCCTATCCCCTTCACCCTGTCTTCTTCGCGTCTTTGCGCCTTTGCGGGAAATTCTTTCGTGTTGATACACACCAAAATTTCAAACTAACCAGCTACCAAATTTCACGCGGAGTTGAAAGAGCGTGCATCTGCCTGTAACATGCACTCCGTTTTGATGAACGCAACGCTTGAACGCCCCGACGACATTGCCGCGACGACTCCGCTGGATCACCATCTCCAGCCATACTTCAACGCACTCGCACAGTTCTCATCACTCAAAAAACTCGAAGCCTCCGCGCTCTACCGCGAGTTGGGGCATGAAATCGAAAGAGTCTTGAACGGCCTCGCACAGGGAGATTTCGCGCCCGCTCCGAATCAAAAAAGAAGAGAGGCGGATTCAGATTCGATTCCGAATTTGATAAAAGCCACGGCGTGGAATATCGAGCGGGGCGTGCGTCCCGAAAGCATCATTCGCGTGTTCAGGGAGCACCCGCAGATTAAAGAGAGCGACCTGCTGCTGTTGACGGAGCTTGATTACGGGATGGCGCGGACGAGCAATCGCTTTGTCGCGCGGGAGATAGCCGAAGCGTTGCAGATGAACTACGCTTTCGCTCCGTGCTATCTGGCTCTGACCAAAGGCAACGGCAGCGAGATTCGCGTCACGGGCGAGAACACGCAGGCGCTTCACGGCAACGCGCTGCTCTCTCGTTATCCGCTTCACGGGGCGCATTCGCTCGCGCTGCCGACTGGCAAAGACATACTGCGCGGCGTGGAGAAACGTCTCGGATGCCAGCGCGCGGTCATCGCCGACGTAGAGCATCCGTCGGGCAGGTTGCGCGCCGTGAGCCTGCATATAGACGCGCACTCGACGCAAAGGCACAGGCTGCGGCAGATGCAGTTGGTGCTCGACCATCTGGAGAGTTTAAAGCCGTTGCTTCCGGTCTTAATCGGCGGCGACTGGAACACTTCCGGCTACAATTCAAAGCGCGCGGTGTATGCCATCGCGGGATTCTGGCGGCGCGTGATGATGGGCGTCAGTCATGTGCTCAAGAATCATTACGTGCATCCGGAGCGTTGGTTCGAGCGAGAGCTTTTTCGTGAGCTTGAAAGACGCGGCTTTAACTATTCGGACTTGAACGAAGACGGCGTCGGCACGCTTCATTACGATGTGCAGAACATAGCCGTGCATGAGAATCTGGCGGACTGGGTTCCGGCGTGGTGCTTCCGCTTTTTGCACTGGTCGCTCAGAGAGCATCAGGGACGCGCCTCGCTCAAACTGGATTGGTTCGCAGGCAAAAATATTTCCGCCCTGCCCGATCATCCGCCCAAAGTGGTCGGCAATCTCAGAGACGCGGAAGGCGCGCTCTCAGACCACGATGCAATCGTGCTGAATTTCAAGCTACGATAAAAGAGCGATAAGAGAGCGGAAGGATGAAAGGCAACGTGTTAATAACACGTTGCCTTTCATCCTTCCGCCTTCTCGCTTCATCCTTGCTCTTCGCTCTTCTTCACGGAGCTATCGGCGCGGGCACGTCTCCGCTCGTTCCGAATTGCACTCCTCTCACAACTCTGTTCGTGCTCTGGAAGA
>CAXTPS010000031.1:0-58888 GCA_964246305.1 uncultured Pyrinomonadaceae bacterium | reverse complement strand
CCGAATGAGGTATTCTTCAAACTACCACTTGTTGCACTTACGTCTTGAATCCGCGTCTTAACTTAACCTGTTATGAAAATAAAATTATCAATCATCTGCCTGCTATTGGTCTTCATGTACAGCTTCGCTCAGACGGCGAGCGCGCAGAAGAAGCGCGCGGGTAACACTGAGAGCGCGGCGGCGCAGTCCGTGCTCAAGACCGACAAGGACGAGATAGATGCAGCGTTTGCTCTCGCGCCTGCCGAGCGGATCGAGAAGTTGAAAGCCTTTCTCGCCGCGCATCCGCGCTCTGCTCTGAAGTCGCGTGCGCAGGAATTGATCGTCGGCGCGCACGCGGCTCTCGGCGACGAAAAGTTACAGGCGGGCGATGAGGCGGGCGGCGTCGAACAGTTCCGGCTGGCGATTGCGGAAATCCCCGCGAGCATGTCCGGCAAGCTGTTTACGGAAGTCGTCGCGGAGATTCCCAGAAATCTTTTCCTGCGCGGCGAGCGCGCGTCCGCGATTGAACTGGCGCGCTTGATTGAAGAGCGAGTCAAGGACAACCCTGTGCCTTTGCTGACGATGACCGCGTTTTATCTCGGCATCGAAGCGACGGATGATGCGTTGCGCGCGGCTGAGCTCGCTATCAAGCTCGCGCCGGATGCGTCCGCGGCTTATCAGGCACGCGCCGCGGCTTATCGCATCGCGCTCAGGCTCGATGAGTCGGCGGCGGATTATGCACGCGCGCTTGAGCTTGACCCGAAATCAGACGGCGCGCGAAGAAGCCTTGCAGACCTGCGCCGCGCGACCGGCAAGACCGAAGAGGCTCTGGCCCTCTATCGAGATCGTTTGCAGGCCGACCCGAAGGACGAGTTCGCGCGCGTCGGCCTCGTCGTCTCGCTGTTCGAGCTGGGCAAGAAGGACGAGGCGGAGCGTGAGCTTGATGCCGCGCTGAAAGATAATCCGGGCAGCCTAGCGATGCTGACGGGCGCGGCCTACTGGTTCGCCGCGCATAATGAGAGCGCACGCGCAATCGAGCTGGCGCAAAAAGCGGTCGCGCTTGAGCCGCGTTATACGTGGGGGCACATCGCTCTGGCGCGCGGGCTGCTCGCGCAAAAGCGACCGATGGAGGCGGAGCGCGCTCTGCTCGTGGCGCGTCAGTACGGCAGATTCCCGACGCTCGATTACGAGCTGGCTACTGCGCTCGCGGCGGCGGGTCTTTACGGCGAAGCCGCTTCGGCGCTCGCGCCTACTTTCGCAGTCAGGGACGATCAGTTAGAGACTTATCTGGCGGGTCGCACGCTCGCACACGCGGCGAGTTTCACAGAGCTGCTCGCGCCCGAACGCCGCGCGAGTATCTTTCAATTCACCGCCGCCGATAATGAGGCGAGTGCGCGCACGCTCAAAGCCCTGCTCGCTTTTACCATCGCGCTCAATCCGCAGGGAGGCCGCGCCGCGATTAAAGAATCCGACGTGCTCGCCGCCGCGCAAAGCTTTATCGGCGCGGGCGATGACGAGATGCGCGCCTTTCGTCGTCTCTACGTAGCGAGCCGCCTCGTCGAATACAAGGTCGCTCTGCCCAAGTCGCTTGAGTTGATTGATGCCGCAGCCACAGAAGTCGAAACGGCTTTGAGCGTGCCTAACGCTTCGCTCGCGGTGATGGCGGATGAGCTGCGCGACGCGCGTGCAACGGCTAACACCTACGGCTCGACCCTGAACGTGCCGAACATTCCGCGCAACACGCTCTCGCAGATCATGCGCGGGCAGATGGAAGACACCGCCGGATGGTCTCTCTACAATCAGGAAAAGTATGCGGACGCGACTGTGCGCCTGCGCCGCGCGACGAGTGTGCTGCCTGAGAAAAGCATCTGGTGGCACAATGCCATGTGGCATCTAGGAGCTTCGCTCGAAGCGGGCGGCAAAGCGCAGGACGCGCTCGATGCATATTACAAGAGCTACAGGAGCGGCAGCAGCCCAGACCCGACGCGGCACGCCGTCATCGAAGCCCTCTATCGAAAAGTCAACGGCACGCTCGACGGCCTCGAAGACAAGATCGGCCCCGCGCCTCTCATCGCTTCAAACACATCAAGCCCGACGACTCCGAACACGACGACTCTTAACCCAACGACTCCCGGTACAACGACGACTGCCACTCCTGAAGCGACTCCCGCAGAAGTGAGACCGGCGGAAACGAAGCCTGCCGAAACTCAGCCCCAAATTCAGCAGACCGTTCCCATAGCTGAACCGACTCCCACGCCGACACCAACTCCGACCCCTGAGCAGACGCCCGCAGAAGTTCCGCCCGGCCCGCCGCAGGCCGCAGTCAACGATGAGCCGCCCTCGCGTCCGTCTCCAACACCGCAAGCGGCGGAGTCCGCGCCGCCTGCTTCGACCTCTAACGAACAGCCGCAACGTCCGCGACGAGTCGGCGAAGCCAGTTGCTCAATCTCACTCAGCGAGAGTTCGTTGACGATACAGAACGGCGGCTCCGCGACTATTATCATCACGCTCGACGGCGCGACCAACACCAACAATGTGACCGCCATCAGCAGCGACTGGTCTGCCCTCGCAGCCTTCCCCGAACCGAAGAAGGATGCGGGAAGCAACACGCTTGTCTTCTCCGTCACCTCAATCAGCAAGCTGACCGGCACCTTCACTATCACCATCAAATCGCCTTGCGGGTCTAAGGATGTGACCGTGACTGTGAGATAGCAGTCGAATGATTCCAAGAGGAAAGCGAATAAAAAAATAACTCGCGCAAGGGCGCAAAGACGCAAAGAAGAGCTTGAATGCTTTTCCTTTGCGTCTTTGCGCCTTTGCGTGAGAATGTTCCTGCTTAATCTCTCTTCGCTTCGGCCTCTTCGTAAATCCGGTCAATCACATCACGATACTTCTCATCCACGACGCGGCGTTTGACTTTGAGCGTGGGCGTCAGCTCGCCGCCTTCGATGGTCAGCTCGTTTTCCAGAAGCGCGATACGCTTGACGCGCTCGAACTGTGCGAGTCCCTGTGTGTTTGAGTCAACCTGCCGCTGGAAGAGATCGAGGATGCGCGGGTGTTTGACAAGCTCCGAAGGCACGCGTTCGTGGATGCCTTTCAACTGTGCATAAGAGTGAAGCTGTTCCCAGTCGGGAACTATCAGCGCGGCTGGAAACTTACGCCCGTTGCCGACGAGGACGACCTGATTGACGAAGCGCGAGCCTTTGATAAGCTGCTCGATCACCTGCGGCGCGATGTACTTGCCGCCCGAAGTCTTGAACAGCTCTTTCTTGCGGTCTGTGATGCGCAGGAAACCGTCTTCGTCGAGCACGCCGATGTCGCCCGTCTTGAACCAGCCGTCTTCCGTCATAACCGCGCGCGTCTCTTCGGGCTTGTTGTAATAGCCGCGCATCACATTCGGCCCACGCGCTTCGATCTCGCCGTCAGGGGCGATTCTGACTTCGACATTTCTGATGGGCTTGCCGACCGTGCCGATGCGATTGTCTTCGAGCGTCCCGGCGGAAATCACGGGCGAGGTTTCGGTCAGCCCGTAGCCTTGCACGATGGGCAGCCCCGCGCCCGCGTAGACGTAACCAATCTCTTCCGAGAGAGCCGCGCCGCCGGAGATGAAGAGACGCACGCGCCCGCCCAACCCCGCGTGCCATTTCGAGAAGACGAGGCGCGTCGCAAGCTTGTATTTGAGCGAGAGCCACGCCGGAATCTTTTCGTGTTTGATAGCATGATGCGCGTAAGCTTTACCGACCGAGACAGCCCACGCGAGTATCGCTGCTTTCGCTTTACCTTCCGACGCCGCCTTGTCTTTGATGCGCCCGTATATTTTCTCAAACAGGCGCGGCACGCCGATAAAGACTGTCGGGCGCACCTCGCGGAAATTCTCGCCGATCTTTTCCAGAGACTCCGCGTAGTAGACGCTCATCCCGTGATGCATGTACATGTACATCGCGAGGCGTTCGAGCACATGCGAGAGCGGCAGCACCGAGAGGGCCGTGTCCTGTTTACCAAATGAGAGATGGCCGGACGAATCTATCAGGTTCGAGGTCAGATTCGATTGCGCCAGCATCACGCCCTTCGGCTCGCCCGTCGTCCCGGAGGTGTAGATGATCGTCGCCAGATCATCCGGCGCAACTGCCCGCGCCAGTTCTTCGGAAAGCATCGGACGCTCTACGTCCAGCGCGCGTCCCAACTCTTCAACTTCCGCGAGCGAGAGCGCGTTCTCGTCTTCGACGCCCTCTTTGTCAAAGAAAATGAGATGCTCAATCGCGTTGCAGTCTGTAATCGCCTCGCGTATGCGGTCGAGCGCAGCGCGATCCTGTAGGACGAACGCACGCGCGCCGGAATCTTTGAGGATATAGCAGACCTGCGACGGCGTTTGCGTCGTGTAAATCGGCACGTCAACCGCGCCCGCGAACTGGCATCCGGCATCCGTCAACGTCCATTCGGGACAGTTCGCAGAGAGCAACGCGACGCGGTCGCCGCGCATGATGCCGAGCGAGTGGAGTCCGAGAGCAATGCGATGCGCGCGTCGCAGCATCTCTGTGGAACTTATCGAATGCCACGCGCCGCCGCGTTTGTAATTCAGCGCGTCCGGCTTGTCGTGCAGGCGCGCGGCGTGCTCGAACATCTCAACGAGCGTGGTCGGCTCGCCCTCTTTGAGCGGGACGCGCGGCGGGCGGGCGGTCTCTTCCGATTTCGATGTCTGCATCGTCTGCTGCATTACGCGCTCACTCCGTGAAGAAAAATATCGAGCACCTGATCGGCCATCGGCGCGAGCTTGTAGCGACGCCGCGACAGAATCCAGTTCGTCGCCATCTCATCGAGCGCGCCGAACAGAATTTTAGAGACTACTTTCGCATTCAGCTCTGCGCGAAAGACGCCCGCCTGTTGCCCCTCTTCAATCGTCGCGCGAATCAAGCCCAGATAGGCCGCAAAGCCCGCCGCCGAAAATTCCTCCATGAACTTGGTCGAGCCGCGCAGCTCGACCTGAAAGACTATCGCCAGATCGCGGTCTGCTCCGAGCCGTTCGAGATGTCTGTGAGCGATGCGGCGCAGCTTCTCGCGCGGGTCTGCCAGCTCTTTTATCTCTTCGCGCGCCTCCGTCACGGCTTCGTCAACCGTGCGGTCGAAGATCGAATGCAGAATCTCTTCCTTGCTTTTGAAATAGAGATAGACCGTGCCGTCCGCGACGCCCGCCGCGCTCGCGATGTCCGCGACCTTCGAGTTGAAATAACCGTTGCGCGCAAAGACGCCGGTCGCCGCGCGCAAAATCGCCTCGCGCTTATCGGCGACCACCGGGCGGACTGATGTAAGAGAACGGGCTGAGCGCATCTAATTTATTTTGGATTTTAGATTTTGGATTTTGGATTTGAAATAAAATGATTCTTATCCAATCGCACATCTGCAATCGCTAATCTAATTTTTTTACGGGAATTCTGCTGAATGAATAGCCATTCAGGAGATGCGGTTAGACTACCCTCAAAGCTGGCTCTTTGTCCAACCTGAAGAGCAAGGCGGAAGGATGAAGGCGGAAGGATGAAAGGAGCGCTATTCAGAGATGCGTGGCTCAAGTCAGAGATGAGTAACTCAAGCTTAAACAGCATGCCTTTCATCCTTCCGTCTTCCGCCCTCATCCTTGCTTTTCTGCTCCACCACGTCATCAGTGTCTTCGTCGGGGGCGAAGCTACCGCGTTCGACTTCGACGGGCAGGACGCCTGAGCGCAGGCGGAGTTCCTGCTGCGGATATGGAATCTCGATTTTGGCTTCTTTGAAGAGACGCCAGATGCGATAGTTGATCTCGCTTTTAATCGTCGGGTGAAAGCGCGGATTGGCAGTCCAGACGAGCAGGCGAAAGTCTAAAGTGAAATCTCCGAACTGTAAAAACTGGACGCTCGGCCTGGGGTCGTCAATCACATATTTGACGCCTTCGGCTGCGCGCAGGAGCGTGCGCGTGACGAGGTCTACATCGGCGTCGCAAGAGACGCCGATGGGAATCGAGACGCGAGCGCGTCGGTCGCCGTAAGACCAGTTGACGACCGCCTGGTTGACGAGCTTTGAGTTGGGCACGATGACCGTGAGGCGATCATTCGTCATCACGCTCGTCGTACGCAGGTTGATGCTCTGCACTTTGCCCTGCACCTGTCCCGCCGCGTTGCTTGAGATGGTGATGAAATCGTTGATCCGCACCGGACGCTCGAAGAGCAGGATAAAGCCCGAAGCGATGTCGCCCGCGATGTACTGCAAGCCGAAACCGATGCCGACCGAAAGAGCCGTAAAGAGCACCGCGAGCGTCGTCAGGTCTGCATTGAAGGTGAGCTTGAAAGCGATCATCACGCCGACCGCGATGATGATGTAATGCAAGAGCCTGAGCAGCGTGTACTGCAATCCGGGGTCTAGATGCTTACGCCGCTCAAGCCGACGCTGAAGCAGCGAGCAGGCTGAGCGCGAGACGATCAACGCCGTCACCAACGCCAACGCGCCGAGCAAGAGACTCGACAGTGAGATACTGAAGTTGCCGATTGTGAACCGGTGGTCAATCCAACCCCAGATGCGCTTGAACGTATTCAAGCCGTCTTGCAGCCAGAATGAAAACGCCAACGATAAATTTACTTTCATCATTGCCAACATATTCAAAACTTCCCCTGCTGTAATTATCTGATGCTTCAAACACGAAAGCCGTCGCACGCGCCCGGGGGCTTGCGAACGGCTCATATAAAAAGTCTCTCTCTTAAAAAATTACTGGCGGAGGGGACAGGACTCGAACCTGCAAGCCCGCAAGGGCGGCAGTTTTCAAGACTGCTGCATTACCAATTATGCTACCCCTCCGCTACTTGCTCGACAAACAATATACCTCACGCCCGCGCCCGCGCTCAACCGTGCGAAACCTCAGTAGCAGGTCAGTATGAAATTCCGTTGAGTATCTATCGTCAAAAAAGAATCTCGCGCCAAGGCGCAAAGGCGCAAAGAAAACATTCAAGATAAAGCCTTGCTCAACACCTTTGCGACTTTGCGACTTTGCGCGAAACTTTTTTTCCTTCGCTATGTTTGAATTGGCTTGCGCCTGCTTACTGTTCGTAGTTGTTCCAGATGTGCGCGGCGTAATAGATGGGAGCGTGGTCTGCCAGAAAGCCGGGCAGGAGAAGCTTGAAACCTTTCATGGCATGACCGAGAAATTGAAGCCTTTGGAGGAGCGGCTGTGATGCTTGCAGCGCATTCGCGTCGGCTAAAATCTGCGACTCGTCGTCTATGTCGTGCAGGTGGCCTGCGTTGTCTATGAATTTCAAAGCGCCGATGTGTGTGTACAGAACCCTCGGCGGGACTCTGGCGATGATGTCGCTGTTGTTGACGACGCGGAAGGTACGCGCTGCGAGATTCTTTTCGTCGAAACGGCTCTTGAAGTTGCTGTCTCCGACACGCGGCGAGCCGTAAGTGTACAAGCCCTGAACGCTGCTGCCGGTCTCACGGTTAATCCTCTCGGCAGCCAGCGTGGCTGCTGCTGCTCCAAGGCTGTGGCCTGTGAACCAGAGCTTACGGTCGTCATTCATAATCTGTGCGAGATATGCTTTCAAAGCATCCCAGACCAGACTCAGCCCCTCAAGAAAACCCTGATGCACGAGGCCGCCGGCTCCGTCAGGAACCGGAATAAATTTCAAGTCCGTGGAAATGTCCAGCACCTTCGCCCAGAAGTCGTCTATCTGTGAGCCTCTGAACGCGACGATAACCGCTTTGTCGTCATGCATGACAAAGCACTGCGTCCCGCCCGCCTCAAAAAATCGAGCGGAGTAGCCCGCCGCTCTGAGTCCCGAAGATTCCAACGTGTCGTTAATAAATCCTTCGTCGGCATAAGCCAGAAATGAAGCTTCTGCGAGCCACCATGCGTTGACCAACTCAAAGCTGCTGGCATCGCTCTTGAGTTGGTTCTCCTGATGAGACTCAAAATATTTGTACTTCTTATTCGGCACGAACAGCGCGTCGAGCGTGCTGGGCGGGAGAGGTTTTTTCATAGAGGCTCGTTTCCGTTGCTAATTAAGATGGATGAGAATCATGCTGCCGTGTGGTTATCGCATGCTCAACGCTTCGCGGAAGCATCGCTGAATGCAGCCGCCACCGCCGGACCGACAACGTATGCGCGGAAAACATCATTTCTCATATGCGACTCGCCAGCAAATAATTTCTGAAACTCGTCGAGCTTGACGCTCTTGCGAACCTGCTCCAGCGTCTCGCCGCGCGCAAACGCTGCCTCGACCTGTTGCTTAATAGATGCGAAGAGCCTCGACATGAGCTTGAGGTACGAGTCGTCGTGCAGGACGGGGCCGTGACCGGGAATGATTGCGGACGGATGCAGCGCGATCAACTTTTCCAGTGTCGCGCTCCAATCGCCCGGATGCGATTGCGGGCTGCCGACATACGGCACAGGCCAGATGACCAGATCGCCGGTGATGACGACGCCCTCTTTCGGGAGATGAACCACTATGTCGCCGCTAGTGTGCCCGCGCCCAGGATACAATATATCTATCGTGCGGCTGCCTCTATATAATGTGAGGCGGTCTTCGAGCGTGATGGTAGGCAGGACTATCTGCACGCCCGGATTTTCCGCCATGTAACGCTCTGCGATCTGTAGGTCGCTCGCGTAAGTTCTGCGCTCCTCCTCATCCATCGGTTTGCCTGAGAAGCTCTTGTTCTTCTCAAGACTCTCTTTGAGGGCGGCGATAAATCCGGGATAGCCCTGCTCTGACATCGCCTGCTTGCGATTGTTGAGGCCGGTGGTCGGCAGGTACTCGCGCGTGTTGGCGTGTGCGATGAACTCCGCGCCGGGGAAGGCGTCGCGGTAGACCTGATTCCCCATGATGTGATCGTCGTGCCAGTGCGTGTTGATGACGTACCTGACAGGCTTGCTGGTCAGCTTTCTGAGCGCGGCCAGTTCTTCTTTCGCCGTGCCGGGCGTGAGCGTCGTGTCAACCACGACCACATCATCCTCATTGATGATAAAGACGCTGTTCGCATTGACGGTCAGGCCGGGCGGTTCCGTGCGAATCGCCGCGTACACGCCGTCTGCGACCTTGACCATCTCGAACTTTTCGGACTGACCCAAGACGACGAGCGGCGATGAAAGGATGAGTGCGAGCGCGCACAGGCGAGCGAGAAGCATAGACTAACTCCAATCTCATTTACAGAAGAGTTTTATCAAAAGCACAGTCTTATACTCTCCCACGCCGGAATTAGTTTACCCGTCAAAGCTTTTCCATTTTGATGGAATTTACTCCGAAAATTAGTAAAGCCTGGTCTTGGGTCTTTGTGCTTTGGTCTTTGCCTGTCTCGCTCAGCTTGAATTTCATCATTCAACATTGAGTCGCGTGCAAAGGCCAAAGATCAAAGTACAAAGACCTACCTTATGGATACTCGTCCGAGCCTTGCACCCAGATGAATGACTGAATGTCTATCATGTCACGCGGCTTGAGGTCGCGCAGGTCACGCCGCACCGTTTCTGCAAACTCAAGGAAGCTCGCGTAGGTTTCCCATGACGGGCGCGATTGATAACGAAAGTCGAAGCCGTACTCGCGTGCAGCCGTGCGCGTGACATTCGGCTTGAGGAAGATGTGCGTTTCAGGTTGCGCGATAAAACCGAAGACTGTGACGACAGGCCACGTCAGGACGCGCGTCTGTTTGCGCGGCAGCGCGCCGACCGTCTCGCACCAACGCTCGAATTTCGGTTCCGCATTTCCCGCGCCGTAAATAAACTCGTAAAGTCCTTCCGCGAAGAGGCGCGCCCCTTCCGGCGGCTTCACGCCGTCGCGCAGAGCCATCTTTTCAAATGAGAAGAGGAGATTAGTTTTGGACTCAAGCCTGACGGCGCGGGCAGCTATCTCCACGAACTCGCCGCGACGAAGCAACGCGCGGTACTCCGCTTGATTGAGCGTCTCGTTCCAGGCCTCATGCGCCTCCCACTTATAGCCGCGCTCCCATGCTATGTACTTCTCTTCCCTGAATCCGCCGGGAAAGTAATACAGAAACTTCCGACGACATTTCTGCGCTCCCGCCGAACTCCCGCGCGATGTGCGTGGCTTACTGTTGACCATCTGTTGCCTCCCTTGTTCGATTGCTTATGAAGAAATTTCTCACGCAAAGGCGCAGAGGCGCAAAGGAAGGCCGCTAAGGAATTTGAAAGCTTCTTTATTCTTGCGTACTTTCTTTGCGCCTCTGCGCCTTTGCGTGAAATGCTTTTATCTTCATGCCATATCAAGATTTCATGGATATTAGTTCAAGGCTCCTCAACGCCGCGCGAACCGCCGCACGCGCGTAATCCGTCTTCCGCAACTCGGCCTGCTCCGCAGTCGCACCGGGGCCGATGATTCCGAGGCCCATAGGCTTACTATATTTAAGCTCAAGATTGACCAGCGCATGATGAACCACATGCCCCATCACTTCTCCATGCAGAGTTTCCCCGCGCTCGATATATCCGAGGACAACCAGCGCGTCAATCTCGCCCTGCGCGATCTGTAAAGCGGCATGCAGAGGGACTTCATAACATCCGGGCACGCGCACGGTTCGCACGAGACTCGCGCCCGCCTCACCAATCTCCTCCGTCGCGGCCTCGATCATCGCCTCCATCAACTCTTTATTGAACTCTGCGGCAACGATGACAATGCGTCTGGCTGGCGTGTTACTCATCCATCTCCTCTGTATAATCTCTGCCCGGCAAACTTTCCCCTGTTCGCAAAATAATATGTGCCGTAGTTTATCAGACAAGCGTACATCTAACGCTGGAATCAACTCGCGTCATCATCCGTTCCCGCATGAAACTCATCCAACGGGTCAATCTCCACCTCCGCCATCGGCTCGAACTTAGCCGCATCAAACGGCGGCATCAACGGCTCCCCCGCGCCCATCTCTTGCAACAGCTTCCGCGCCTTCTCCAATCCCCAGTGATAAGCAAACGGCGGCCCATCACACCACGCAAATTGATAAGCTAGAAATTCGCGTGCCGCCTTCAAATCTCCCTGCTGCCGACGCAAGTATTGCATCATCATGGGGAACATGCTTTGCCTCAAACATGCATTCAGTATCTCTTTGTGGTGCTCAGGCAAATCACGAGCGGTGCTGCTAATCATTACTTTCTTTTCTAAATTGTGAGACATAGTTTTGTGAGTAGCGGTTTTTCAAGGTTCGGCTCGCCGGTGCGAATGGCAACGTCAGGAACAAGGCAAGTTTTACTGCTTATCAAAATAAAACTCAATACATATTTGTGCGCTCAAATTATGAAGAAGCGGAATTGAGGTGCGTTTGGGTGTGGGTGAATTTGCATGTCTTTGATAGGCGGGGATACAATGATTGCTCCGTAGGTTCCCCACAGCTTGAAGAGAAATTTTGCAGGAGACGGCGTGTGCCGGATAGTTGGTGTGCGTGTGCTCTTCTTGATATGTAGAGGCTTGCTCCAAAAGAGGATTTGAGAAAAGGGTGAGAAGTTACAATGATAATCAAACGTCTGGCAGCGATGCTGCTTTCGCTCGCGCTCTTTGCGCCGGGTTTGGCTCTGGCGCAGAAGAATAATATGCAGAACAAACTTGAAGGCTCGATGACTACTGAGGCGGCGCAGTTGCCGCCGATTAAGATTACGGAATTCAGGTTGGAGAACGGCCTGCGCGTCGTGTTGCATGAAGACCACTCGACGCCGATTGTGGCGGTCAATATCTGGTATCACGTCGGGTCAAAGAACGAAGTGCCGGGACGCACGGGCTTCGCGCACCTCTTCGAGCACATGATGTTTCAAGGCTCTGTGCATCACGACAAGGATTACTTCGGCCCTTTGCAGGAAGCGGGCGGAACCTTGAACGGCTCGACCAACACGGATCGCACGAACTACTGGGAGATCGTGCCGTCAAACTTTTTAGAGCTGGCGCTGTGGCTGGAATCGGACAGGATGGGCTACCTGCCGGACGCGATGACGATAGAGAAGCTGAACAACCAGCGCGAGGTGGTCAAGAACGAGAAGCGGCAGAACTACGACAACCGCCCGTATGGACTGGTGGGAGCGAAGATAGCGGAGGCTATGTATCCGGCGGATCACCCGTATCACTGGCTGACCATCGGCTCGATGGATGATTTGAACGCGGCCTCGATGGATGATGTCAAAGACTTTTTCCGTCGCTTCTATACGCCGAACAACGCGAGCCTCGTCATCGCCGGGGACTTAAACCCGGCGGACGCGCGCAAGATGGTCGAGAAATATTTCGGCCCTCTCAAGCGCGGCCCCGAAGTCAAACACGTGGAAGCGCGCCAGCCGAATCTTGATAAAGAGATGCGTTTGACGATGGAAGACCGCGTCTCGCTGCCGCGCCTCTATATCACATGGCACAGCATGCCGCAGTACACGAAGGACGAGGCCGCGCTCGATACGGTCGCAACCATTCTGACGAACGGCAAAGGCTCTAGGCTCTACAAATCTCTGGTCTACGAAAAGCAGATCGCGCAGGACGTTTCGGCTTTCAACAACGCGCGAGAGCTGGCCGGACAGTTTCAGATAGTCGTCACGGCCAAGCCCGGAAAGACGCTCGAAGAATTAGAGAAGGCGGTCAACGAAGAGCTTGAGAAGCTGAAGCAGGAGCCGCCTACAGCGGAAGAGATGGAGCGCGCCTACAACGCGCGCGAGTCCGCTTTTATCTACGGCATGGAAACCGTCGGAGGCTTTGGCGGCAAGAGCGACCAGCTAAATTCTTACGCCACCTTTTTAGATAAGCCGGACTATTTTCAGGAAGACTTACAGCGTTACGCGCGCGTCACGCCCGATGAGGTGAAGCGCGCGGCGAACGCTTATTTGACGGACAAGCGTTTGGTGTTGACCGTGACGCCGCGCGCGAAGGGCAAGACGACGGGCGAGCCTGTCGCCGCAAGCCCTGCGGATGCGATGGCGAAGCCGTCCGAACAGACGGCGGGCACACAGGCCGGAGGCTCCGGGACGGGCGCGGCATCAAAGGCTCCCTCGACCAGCGGCACGCAGCAGGGCGCAACCACTGTGCAAAGCACGGACAAGCCAGCGGGCGCGCAGACGCAAACCAAAACAGAAGCGGCTGCGACACGTCCAGCGGGAGCCACGCCGCCCGTCGCGGAGAATCCCGGCACGAGCAAAAGCCAGACGACTGAGACGGCGAAACAGGGCGGACTTTATGATATGCCGAAGCCCGCTTCTGACCCGCGCTTTACGCTTCCGAAACTGCAACGCCGCACGCTCTCGAACGGGCTTGAAGTTCTGATCGTTGAGCATCACGAGCTGCCCGTCGTTGATATGAGTCTGGTCTTGAAGACGGGCGGGACGGCTGACCCGCTTGAGAAAGGCGGGCTGGCGAGTTTTACCGCCGCGCTGCTCGATGAAGGAACGAAGACGCGCACGGCTCTCGACATCTCGAACCAGCTCGCGGCCATCGGCTCAAGCGTCGGCACGGGCGCGGATTGGGATATGTCCGCAGTCAATCTCTCGACGCTGTCCAAGCACTTGGGGCGCGCTCTGGATATTTACGCGGATGTGATCGTCAATCCGTCTTTCCCCGAAAGCGAGCTTGAGCTGCAACGCAATCAGCGTCTGGCCGCGCTCATGCAACAACGCGACAACGCGAGCGCCATCGCCGGAGTCGCTTACTCATCGCTGCTCTATGGCCGCCAACATCCTTACGGCCATTCGCTCATCGGCGATGCGGCGAGCGTGCGCGCCATCACGATTGATGAGATCAAGCGTTTCTATCAAACTTATTATCATCCGAACAACGCCTCGCTGATTGTCGTCGGCGATGTCAAGCCGGATGCGGTCGTGCGCCAGCTCGAAGGCGCGTTCGCCAAGTGGGAGAAGAGGGACGTGCCGGCGGTCAATGTCACAGAGCCGCAACAGAGAGACCGCGCGGGACTTTTCCTCGTGGATAAACCCGGCGCGGCGCAGAGCGTGATTACGATTGGTCAGGTCGGAGTCGCACGCACGACGCCCGATTACTTTCCGCTACTCGTGATGAACACGATGCTCGGCGGCCAGTTCATGTCGCGCGTCAATCTCAACCTGCGCGAGAGCAAGGGCTACACTTACGGCGCGCGGACTTCGTTCGATTTCCGCAAAGGCGCGGGGCCGTTCGCAGCGACGGCGGGCGTGCAGACCAACGTCACGAAAGAATCCGTGATCGAGTTTATGAAAGAGCTGCGCGGCATACGCGGCGAGATTCCCGTCACGCAGGAAGAGCTGGAGTTTGCGAGGCAGGCTATCATACGCGGCTACCCGCGCTCGTTCGAAACGCCCGCGCAGATTGCGAATCGCCTGACGACGCTCGTCATCTACAAACTGCCGGACAGCTACTTTAATGACTTTATCCCGAACGTTCGCGCCGTGACGGCGGAGGACGTGGCGCGCGTCGCTAACAAGTATCTGGACCCGTCGAAGATGACGATTCTGGTGGTCGGCGACCGCAACGTGATTGACTCCGGACTGCGCTCGCTCGAAGGATTCGGCCAGACGCTCAGCTATCTCGACGCGGAAGGCAAGCCGCTGACGGGCACGAGCGGCAACAGCGGAGGGACAGCGCCTTAATTGCAAAGGTTAAAAGGGTAAGAGGGAGGAATGCGCGTTTCCCCCTCTTACCCTTTTGTTTTTCTTTGCGTCTTTGCGCCTTTGCGTGAGGAAGGTTCGCGCAAAGGCGCAAAGACGCAAAGGAAAGACAGGTTGACTCATCCCATCCGGTGTTCTTGTGTCCTGAAAAAATAATGGAACTATCATTAAGCGCCAACCACATTAGGAATAGCGGATGTGGAGTGATGGGGTAATTGAAGCCGCGAAACTTTATCTCGTACCACTGATATTTTAGAGATTACCGGCTGTTACGGCTTGCGTAATTGCGAGAAAGCCACTATATTATCGCGCCAGATGCAGGCAGAAAGAGTGCTGCCGATTCATCACTCCTTGAAAGTCACCCGTAACGAGGCACATGCCTCTCATCCAAGCCCCAATAGCCAAAGAGGAAGTTAATATGCAACGAGTCAAACGGTTGGTTCTTATTCTGTTTCTGCTACCTCTGGTTGCATCCATTGGGCATCGCTATCTATTTCCAACCGCCACCGGTCAGAGCGGCGAACTGTCCGCGACGACCGGCGTTATTGCATCCGACGGAACTTATTCGACCAAGGTCGGGCTGACGTGGGACACGATGCGCGGCGCGACGACGTATCAGATTTTCCGCAGCACGACGAATGATCCCAACTCTGCCGTGAGCTTAGGCTCGACTCCGGCTCCGAACTTTTTCGACACGACAGCCGTCGTTAATCAAACATACTTTTACTGGGTGCGAGCGGAGAACGGAACCGTCGTGAGCGGATTCGGCGTTCCGGATCAGGGCGTGCGCGCCGCCGGAAATATCGGGCAGGCACAGCCTTTGAACCCGCCGCCCGTCCCGTCCGGCAATCCCGTGACCGCGACCAAAGCGGCTCTCGGCAAGGCTCTCTTCTGGGACGAACAGCTCTCTTCGACGCGCACGGTCTCGTGCGGCACCTGTCATCACGCCGGAAACGGCGGCTCGGACCCGCGCTCTTTTGCGGGCAACGCACGCTCTACGAATCCGGGCGCGGACGGAACCTTCGGCACAGCCGATGATGTTTACGCTTCGCCGGGAGTTCCGCTCAATAACACGAACGGCGCTTACGATTGGTCTACGCTCTTCGGTCTCAAAGAGCAGGTGACGGCCCGCAAAGCGGTTTCATATATCAACGCGGGATACTCGCCCGTGCTATTCTGGGATGGACGCGCGTTATCAACTTTTACAGACCCGATTTCAAACGCAGTCATCATCCAGAACGGAGGCGCGCTTGAGAGTCAGGTCTTAGGCCCGCCCGTCAACTCCGCTGAGATGGCTCATGGTGGACGCAACTGGACAGAGGTCGCCGCACGTGTCGCGGACTCAAAGCCGCTCGCGCTTTCTCCGACCGTGCCGGATGCGCTCCAGACGTGGATCGGCGGACGCAGTTATCCGGAACTCTTTACAGAAGCCTTCGGCACGCCCGATGTCACGCCCGCGCGAATCGCCATGGCGATTGCGACCTTCGAGCGCACGCTCTATTCCGACCGGACGCCGTTTGACGTTTCCGCTTCGGGCATCACTCCTCTGACCGCACAGGAACAGCGCGGGCAGGGAGTCTTTAATGCTAATCAATGCAACGGCTGCCATACTGGCGCGCTCTTTTCCGATAACCAGTTTCACAATATCGGCCTCCGCCCACAGACCGAAGACACAGGGCGTTTTCAGGTGACGGGCAACACGAATAACATCGGCGAGTTTCGCACGCCGAGCCTTCGCAATGTGGAGCTTCGCGGGCCGTACATGCACAACGGCCATTTCCAGACGCTTGAAGAAGTGGTCGAGTTTTATAATCGAGGCGGAGATTTCAACGCTCCCAATAAAGACCCGCGAGTTCGCCCGCGTGGTCTCTCGACGCAGCAGAAAGCAGACCTCGTCGCTTTCTTAAAACGTCCGCTGACTGACCCCAGAATCGCTGCGCAGTCCGCGCCGTTTGATCGCCCGATTCTCTATTCCGAATCCACACGCATGCCGCAAGTCACAGGCACGGGCACGGCTGGCACAGGCGGCATCCCGCAGGTCATAGCCGTTGCGCCGCCGGTGGTGGGCAACCCGAATTTCACGATTGCGATTTCCGGCGCGCTGGCAAACGCTCAGTCAATGCTCGTGATTGGGGACAGCGACCCCGGCACAGGCAGCGTGCCGCAGACCGCTTCGTTCGCACGCGTCGGCGTCCCGCTTTCGAGCAACGCTCTGGGCAGCGGCTACGGCTCTGTGAGCCTCGCCATTCCGAACGATGCCGCGCTGGTCGGCAAAACTTTCTGGGGACGCTGGTTCGTCACCGACGCATCCGCGCCGAACGGCTTGGCAGTCTCGCAGGCTTTCAAATTCACCGTCTTCGGTGAAGTGGCCGCGCCGCGCCACGCCGTGCACGCGGACTTTGACGGCGATGGCAAGACCGATATCTCGATCTTTAGGCCGACTGATACAAACTGGCATATCCTGCAAAGCTCAAGCGGCAGTACCGCCATCACCAATTTCGGCGTCAGCACAGACCTGCTCGCGCCAGCCGATTATGACGGTGACGGTCGCACGAACATCGCAGTCTTTCGTCCTTCGACAGGCATGTGGTACACCTCCACTAATCCCGCGACGAACTACGGCGAGCAGCACTTCGGACAGAACGGCGACCTGCCAGCAGCCGCAGACTACGACGGCGACGGCAAAGCAGACCTCGCTGTCTTTCGTCCATCCAACGGCACCTGGTACATTCTCAGGAGCCACGACGGTTTTATCGGCATGCAGTTCGGACAAAGCGGCGATAGGCCGGTCGCAGCCGATTATGATGGAGACGGCAAAGCTGACGTAGCGGTTTATCGTGACGGCATCTGGTACTTGTCCAGAAGCTCAGCCGGATTCACTGCCATTCAATTCGGCCTCGCGGATGATAAGCCCGTCTTCGGCGATTATGATGGAGACGGCAAAGCTGATGTGGCTGTCTACAGGCCGTCGAGCGGCTCATGGTATTACCTCGGCAGCAGCGATAACAGTTTTCACTCGGCGCAGTTCGGCATCAGCACAGACGTTCCTTCGCCGGGAGATTACGACGGCGACGGCAGGAACGATCTGGCTGTCTTCCGTGCGTCCGAAGGCAAATGGTATATCCTGCAAACTTCAAACGGTGCGATGAGGGTTCAGAATTTGGGCGGCATCGGTGACGCTTCCGTGCCCGCAGCCATCGTGCCGTAAGAGTTAATCCGAAACGGCTCGCGTCCGCGCGGCTTCATAAATTCATACGAGCGCGAGCCGTTTAAGAATCGGAGTGATGAAGACTAAAACTTCATCACTCCGATTTTTTCTTTGCATCCTTGAGTTTTGAATGAGCCGGGCAAAAATTAACCACAGATGACACAGAAGAATTTGAATCTCAAACCTCAAATTCCAATATCTCAAACCTCAAATTTGAAATCTCAAATCTCAAGTTTCAAATCTTCTTAAACCTCTGCGTCCCGTGCGCTGAAAATTCCTTTCTTCAAAGTCGCTATAGTGACGTTAATCAACGCTTCCACAACTTTTGCGAAGGCACGCGCAGTGCGCGGTTGAACTTGCTCGAAGCATTCTCCCACGCGATGATTTCGGTCAACTCGATGATCGCGTCGTCGTCATAAAACCCGCGCAGGCGTGAGAAGAGTTCGTCCGGCACTTCGCGTCCGGTGATGGTCATGCTGTCCGCGTATTCGAGCGCGGTTCTCTCTTCGTCATCGTAAAGCGGACTCGACGCGTAGTCCGGCAGGGCTGTGATCTTCTCTACGGTCAGGCCAATTTCGCTGCCCACGGCAGCGTTGATGTCCTGTCAAAACTCGCAGCCGTTGAGCCACGCCACGCGGCGATTAATCAGAGCCTGTAGCTTCCCATCAATCAGTCCCGAACCGTCCAGCCCCGTCCACATCGCGCGCACCCCTCGAAAGATGGTCGGTCGCCTCGCGTAGAGCAGGTGATTCAAAAGCGGCGCGCCCCACTTTTTCGCCTGCGCCTCGAAGACTTTTCTAGCATAGCCGTCCGCCTCGTCCGGCTTTACTCCTTCTATTCTCGACATGTTTTTCAATCTCCTTGCAAGAGCACGTGTGCGCTTCGTTCAGGTAAGCATGATGTTAAAGCTGTCGTCACCTCTACTGTTACGACCGGGCCAGAGGCTTCGCTCTATCCGAATTTTCGTAAAAATCCATTTCCTCCGACAAACGGGACGCGCGAGGCTCGCATCACAGAATAAGAATCGCAGAATATTTTCCAACGGTCTGCGGTTTGCTTTCTCTCTACAGCACAGAACATCAGGAGCTTCTCCCCAAGCCCGCCATTACTTCCTTGAAACGTTTTGAAAGGATAATGCCATGCCGAAATCGAAAGACCCTCTTGATCGAATCAACATCAACACGCCCTGCGAAGCCGACTGGGATCAGATGGTCGGCAATGAACAGGTGCGGTTTTGCCAGCACTGCAACCTGAGCGTACACGACCTGTCTGCGATGACGAGGCGCGAAGCCATGCGACTCGTCATCAAGTCGAAAGGAAAACTGTGTGCGAGATACACACGCCGTCCGGACGGAAAAGTTCAGACGACAGACCTCGTGCTGCATCAAATCAACGCGGTCAGGCGGCGCGCCTCGCGTCTCGCCGCAGGAGCTTTCACAGCCGCTCTGAGTCTTTCGGCCAGCGTCGTCGCAGCCGCTCCCGCTCAGGCATCTTCGCACACAACTGATGGCGCGAGCGCGGCTTCTCTCGTAAAACAGGGAAGGCTTATCCCGCTCCACTCCGGAAGCGCGACGCTGACCGGAACCGTCAAAGACCCGAACGGCGCGGTCATCGCCGGAGCAAGCGTGACGCTCATTGATGAGATGAGCAAGACGGAACGGACGACGACGGCCAACGACGAAGGCATCTATCTTTTTCAATCGGTGGACGAAGGAAGCTATACGCTCAAGATCGAAGTGTCCGGCTTCGCTTCAAAAGAGGTGGCGAATATTACGCTGCGCGCGGGCGATGAGCAGACCATAGACGAACAGCTTGAACTTACAGGCATGATGACCGCGGGCGGAGCGATGATCTCGACTCCGGACGAGCCGCTGCTCGCTGCGGTTTTGACAGAAGAGGTGGATGAGGTCAAAAGGCTGCTCGCCACGGGCGCGGATGTCAACATCGTGGATAAAGGGATTGATTCGACGGCTCTCGCACAGGCCGTACAGCTCGACAATCGCGAGCTGGTGAAAATCCTGCTCGATGCGGGCGCGGATGTGAACGAGAAAAATCGTGCGGGGCTGACCGCGCTGATGTACGTCGGCGACGATACCTCAGTCGAAGCCGTGGGCGACCTGATCGCTGCCGGAGCGAAAGTAGATATCAAAGATGATGAAGGAAAAAATGCTCTGCACCATGCGGCGAGTGATGCCAGCACGGAGGCTTTGCAGGCTCTCATAGACGCGGGCGCAAGCCTTGACGCCAGAGACGAGTCCGGTCGCACAGCTCTCATGATCGCAGCTCAGGAGGGAAATGAAGATAACGTCGTCGCGCTGATCAAGGCAGGGGCGACCGTGAACCTGCGCGATGAAGAAAAGAAGACGGCTCTCGGTCTGGCAAAGGAAAACGACAACGGCGAGGCCGTGGACATTCTCGCGTCCTACGGCGGAGTCGAATAGGAAGAAGGGCTTTGGTCTAGGGCTTCGGGCTTTGATGTCTTGCTCAACCTTGAGTTTCATCACTCAAGGTTAAGTGGCGTGCAAAGACCAAAAGCCAAAGACCAAAGCCCTTCTCTTTACCTTAACTGTCCGCTGAAGCAGTTGAGTGTTAAAATAAAAGCGTAATGGATAAAGCAGTTGAGCTATTAGGATTATCGCAGGACGAGCTGGTCGCGCTGGTCGTGGAGATGGGCGCGCCCTCATATCGCGGGCGGCAGGTCTTCGCGGCAGCACATCAGAGACGTCTGCGCTCGTTTGAAGAGATGACGGATTTGCCGAAAGAGTTTCGCGCGAAGCTGGATCAGCACGCGCGCGTTTCCACTTTGAAAGTCGAATCGCGTTACATCTCCGAAGACGGCACGCGCCGCTATTTGATGAAGACTCACGACAATCTTCCGGTCGAAACCGTGTTCATCCCCGAAGAGCGGCGCGACACGATCTGTTTCTCTTCACAGTCGGGTTGCCCATTGCAATGCGATTTCTGTTTGACGGCGAAGCTCGGCCTGCTCAGAACTCTGACGGCGGGCGAGATCGTGGAGCAGATCGTCATCGCGCTCAATGACGCTTACGGCGTCGGTGAGAAGACGCCGCGCGGGACGAATCTCGTGGCGATGGGAGCGGGCGAGCCGTTCCTCGCCTTCGAGCCTTTGATGAAAGCCTTGAGTATCATGTCAGACCCGAAGGGACTCTACATCGTGCCGAATCGCGTGACCGTCTCGACGGCAGGCATCGTGCCGCGCATACAGGAGCTTGCAGGCATCGCCGAGCGACCGCACCTCGCAATCTCTCTCGCCGCGCCGACCGATGAGCTGCGCGACCGTCTGATGCCGATTAACCGCAAGTGGCCGCTCGAAGAACTCCTTGGCGCGTGCAAAACTTTTGAAGAGTCTTTGAAGCCGGGCGAGCGTTTCACGTTCGAGTATGTGATGCTTGATGGCGTCAACGATTCCGATGAGCAAGCTCGGCAGCTCGGCAACCTGCTCAATCGTCACGGCTTGCAGCGAGTCAAAATAAATCTGATTCCGCATAACCCTGCGGACGGTTTGCCCTACCAGCCATCCACGCCCGAACGCGTCGAAAGTTTTCAAACGATTCTCGAATCCAAGGGCATACGCGTCTTCGTCCGCCGCCCGCGCGGGCGCGACATCTACGCCGCCTGCGGCCAGCTCGCAGCCCGCCGCACAGTGAACGAAGAACAGCATGCTCTTCATCAATTGACCGTCGGCTCTTTCTAATTTTCCCCGCGTGCCTGTACAATCTCCAAAATTTCGATTCCAAACTATTTGAAATGAAAAGCATGAAAATTATTCGTCAAGCACTCTTGTACGCTCTCGCCGTCATCGCGCTGGCTGCTTTCGTCAGCTTCAAAGCGGAGGCGACGCCGTCGCTTTCAGCAGTCACGGCTGCGCGGCAACCGAACATCGGCGTCAACGGTTACTATTCGATGGAGAAAGCTCAGCGCGGGCGCACGATTTCCGCTGCGGTCGTGATGGAGATTCCGAAGGGCTATCACGTTAACGCCAACCGCACCCTGAGCAAGTTCCTTGTCCCGACGACGCTCAAGATCGAAGATGTGGGCGACGGCGTGAAGGTCGGCGTCATCGCTTATCCGAACGCCATCGTGCGCGAATTCAGTTTTTCAAAAGATAAGCTGGCCGTCTATGAAGGCCGTGCCGTGATGCGTTTCAATGTCACCATCCCGGCGAGTTTCCCGCACAGCAAGATGCTGCTCAAAGCGCGCGTCAAATATCAGAGTTGCAGCGACGAAGTCTGCTACGCTCCGGCATCGCACGACATCAGCATGTGGATTGATATTGCGGGAGACAAAGATTCTGTCAAGCGCGCGAACGGAAATATTTTTGGAAGGAAGGGCTAAGGCAAAAGTCAGCAGGCAGGAGTCAGAAGACAGAATGAAAGGCTGAAACCGTTTTTATTCTGACTCCTGTATTCTGTCTTCTGACTCCTGCCTTCCGATTACCGCCATCAACCTGCCTGTGCGCCCGTGTAAGATTTTTTCGCGGCGGTAAGAGAAGAAGAGGTCAGTGCGGCACATGGTGCAGAGCGGCGCGGTGTGTATGCGCCCGGGCGCGATGCCTGACGCGATGAGCTGTTCGCGGTTTGCTCTTTGAAGATCAACCAGCGCGTGGCCTGCGCGCGTCGGCGTGAAGAGATGATTTGAGTTCGGAAATTTTGTGCTAAAGGCTTCGATAACTTCCGCGCCGACTTCGTAACAGCACGCACCGGCGGCGGGGCCGATTGCGGCTCGCACATCTTCCGCGCGCGTGCCGTATTCGGCTCTCATTCGTTCGAGCGCACGCGACAGGATGGAAGCGAGAGTGCCGCGCCATCCGGCGTGAACGGCAGCGCACGCGCCGTTTCGCTCGTCGCCTAAAATGATTGGAACGCAATCGGCGGTTTTGACTCCGAGCAGGAGATGCGGCATGTTTGTGACGAGCGCGTCGCAATGCTCTGTGTCGCGGCGCGCATCTTCCGTGTCGCGCACCGTGCGCACATCCGCGCTGTGGACTTGCCAGCAGGAAGTGAGCATCCATTCGCCTTCAAAGAGCTTGAGAAAGCGGCGACGATTCTCGTAAATATTTTCGGCGTCGTCTTCGTTGAAGCCTGCGAGGTTGAGCGAGTCCTGTTGAAAAGGGCTGACGCCGCCGAGCCGCGTCGAAAAAGCATTTGTGAATCCGTCACGCTCAAGCGGCGTGCAAACAAGGGCACGCACGCCCTCTACATCGCGCCACACGTATCCGGCGCGCATCAGTTCGGTCGTTTCATCCATGATTATTGGCATCGGCATAGACATTATCGGAGTTCAGCGCATGAGCAAAGTCATCAATCGCTGGCCGCGATTCACCCAGCGCGTTTTTACCGCAGGCGAGCGCGCCTACTGTGACTCGCGCGGCGTGGTCGCCGCGCAACATTATGCCGCACGCTTCGCCGCTAAAGAAGCGATGGTCAAAGCCCTGCACACGGGCTGGAGCGACGGCATCGCGTGGCATGACATAGAAATCTCCGCGCACAAATCCGGCGCACCCTTCCTTATTTTTCATGGCCGCGTCCGCGAAATCTACGAGCAGTCAGGCGCAACCGCCGCGCATCTTTCAATGTCACACACCACCGAAAAAGCCATTGCTCAAGTCATCCTCGAACGCGTAGGATAAGCAGCGTGACAATATAAATCTGTAGCTTGATATTTAAAGTTCATAAGGAGAGCGGGGGCAAGCCACCCTTTCCGACCTGTGAGTTGAAGATAGTTGAGAGGCAAGCTCTCAAGCATGTATATCTCACAGGTCTGGAAGGCGGGCTTGCCCCCGCTCTCCCTGTTCGCTTTATCTTTGAAGAAACATTTTTATCTTTGTGCTTTGACGCGCATATCGTTGACGAGCACAGACCTCCCGTGGCTGTTGGTTATGACGCGGGTCGTGCCTGTTGAGGCCAACTCTTTCAGCTCTTCTTTAGTCAGAGCGCGGGGCAGCGGCTCGCTGCTGTAGTCGCTTTGTGCGAGCGTGCGTGCGCCGGTTGTGGACGCGGCTTGGTCCGTCCCTTCCATTTCATCGAGAGAAGCGACGGGCGCGTATGATTCGTTGTGCATGAAGCATTCGAGGTTCGGAGCGAGCGCGGCGGTGATGGCTACGCGCTCACGCAGCGGGCACGAAGCGGTCGCGAGTTGCCCTGATTCAGGATCAACCTCGACGGTCGTGATGCCGCCCGGACGCTCGAAGCTTTCTCCGCCAAGCTCCGGCCTCAACTCGACCGCTCCCTCGACGAACTCAGTCCACGCGGGCAAGGCGGCCTCGGCTCCCGTCAGGCCGAGCTGCTTGTTGTCATCAAAACCTATCCACACGGCGACGACAAGGTGCGGCGTGTAGCCTACGAACCAACCGTCGCGCGACGTGCCGGTCTTGCCCGCAATCGCAGTCCGTTTGACAGCAGCCCGGGCAGAGCGCGCAGTCCCGTGATCTATCACGTCCGAGAGCATGTCCGTAATCATGTATGCAGTGGTCGGGTCAATCACTCTACACGTGCGTGGCTCGCTGCCCATGAGATTCAGCCCCGCCGCGTCCGTCACGCGCGCGATGACGTTCGGCTCGACGCGGATGCCCGCGTTGGCGAAGGCTGTGTAAGCGGAGGCGAGCGCGAGCGGCGTCGCTTCGGTCGTGCCGAGCGCGAGAGCCGGATAAGGCTGCGGCTTCGGCAGTCCAAAGCTTTCCGCGTAACGCGCGACGCGTTGGAGTCCGGTTCTCATCGCCACGTCAACCGTCACGACGTTCAGCGATTTGACGAGCGCGGTTCGCATCATCACGTCGCGCATCGAATAGCCGCCGCCGTAATTCGCCGGACGATATTTAGCATGCCTGTCATAAACGAATTCCTGCGGCGCGTCCGCGTACATCGAAACGGGCGAGAGTCCGCTTTCGAGTGCGGCTGCGTAGACGAAAGGCTTGAAGACAGAGCCGGGTTGCCGCAAGGAGTCCGTCACGCGGTTCAGTTGCGTCTCTTCATAACCGCGCCCGCCGACCATCGCCAGCACATCGCCCGTGCGCGGGTCGAGCGCGACGAGCGCGGCCTGCGGCTTCGCGTCACGATTCTGATAAGCTTTATCAAGCCGCTCAAGCTGTCGCTTGAGGGCTGCTTCCGCGAGTTGTTGCAAGTCCAGATCAATCGTCGTGTAGATACGCGTCGTGCGCTCGTCCGCCCGTTCGTTCGAAGCGAGCTTTGCTTCGACGACGCGATTCACGTAATCAATAAAGTACGGCGCGGTAGCATCGCCCTCATCCTTCAACGGCGCGACCGCGAGCTGCTCAACCGTCGCCGCATCCGCCTGCTCTTTCGTAATCACGTTGTCGCGCAGCATCGCCGCGATGACAGTATTTCGTCGCGCCGTCGCGGCCTCCGTGTGACGGTCAGGCGCGTAGCGATTCGGGCTTTGAATCATCCCCGCGATCAGCGCGCTCTCTGCGAGCGACAAATCTTTTAAGTCTTTGGCGAAATAGATGTGCGCCGCCTGCTCCACGCCGCGCACGCCGATGCTGCCGCGCTGTCCCAGGTAAACTTCGTTACAATAAAGAGCGAAGATGTCCTCTTTCGATAAGCGGCGTTCGAGCGTGAAGGCGAGCATCGCTTCCGCGAATTTGCGCTTGAAAGTTTTTTCGGGCGAGAGGTATGTGTTTTTGACTAGCTGCTGTGTGATGGTGGAGCCGCCCTGCCCGATCTCGTCTTCGCCGATGTTGCGCAGGATGGCGCGACCGATGCCGAAGAAGTCCACGCCGCGATGCTCGAAGAAACGACGGTCTTCAATCGAGAGAATCGCCTGCGCAAGCGTCCGCGGAATCTCTTTGTATGAGAGCGCGGCGCGCGTGCCCGTCTTCATAGAAGAATCGTTGGTCAGGACTTCAGGCTCAAGCGTGTAAGAATCAAGCGTCACGCCGTCGCCGGTCAATTCGGAGATGCGCTCTTTTTTATCAAAGCCGACATGCACGACGTGCGTGAGAGCTACGGATGCGCGCGGTCGAATCTCGACGGAATTTTCCTGCGCCGTAAAGCTTCCGTTCCAGACATCGCTGGCGTCGCTCTCGATGTAGCTCGCGCGCCTCAGGAGTTCTATCAAACCATCGCGCGTCAGCGACTGGCCTGTGCGAAGCGTGCGCGGCGCGGCGTAGATTCCCGCGCGGCTCGTCAAATATCCGATGGCAAGACGCGCGTCAACGATCTTTGAATATGAGACGTAAGAGAAAACTAAAAAAGTGATTGCGACGCCGATGGTGATGAGTAGAGAGGCAAGGACGGATTGCAGTATGAGACGGCGTTTGCGAAGGGCTGCGGCGCGTGCTCCGTTTTTGAAGACCTGCCCCGCAGATTTTAAGATATGCGAGCGTCGTTTTTCGACGACGGAAGTAACTTCGATTGCCATGCGTACCTCAACACCGGACGCACGGCTAATGTATCAAGGCCGGTGCGCGCCTCAGAGCGAAACTTTTTTTCTATGCTCTTTCAATAAACTCTCAATTGGTCGAAAATTCTTTTCTCAGCGACCCGAAATTATCAGCGGCTCATGATGATCGCGGCAAGTTGGGCGAAACCATTGGCAAGCTCTTTCATTACTCTTTCCCCTCTACAACTTTTTCTGTACTTGGGAGAGTACCTGCGTGGCTGTTGTGCAAGGTATATGCCGGAGGCTCATACGGAGGCAGCTCGATGAGAGTCAAGCTATTTACAGTAAGCGGTTTATCGTTATCCAGAGCAAAGCTTTGGAAGCTTTTCTCGGAAGAGGATGAGCGGTCTGCGCATCTGTTTACGGTACGGGTGTCAGGAAGTTTTAGCGGTGATGCTTGTTCTATAAACGTGCGGCAGAGATTCTATTTTAAATTTGGGAGCTATCAATCTTCAGGAAAACATTTCCCGCAAAGGCGCAAAGACGCAAAGGAAGACAGCTAAGAGATAGCATGCCTCTTAAACTTTGCGTGCTTCTTCTTTGCGCCTTTGCGGGAACCTGCCTTTATCGCAAGGGCGAGAGGCGGCGTCTGTCTTCGGGCGTGCTTTCGTGGCGGCGGCGCAGGAACTGATACCACTTGACGGAAGATTCGGGCAGAGGCTCGACCAGATGCTTGATTCTTTCGAGCGTGGAGCGTGCGGCCTCCGCGCCTGCTTCGATCAACTCGTGCGCTCGCCCCAACTCGTCCCAGCGTATGTGGCCGACTCTCGGACGAATGACGACATCCGCATCCTGCAACTGGTGCATGGAGGCCGTGTGCTGCACGACCATCATGGATTGCAGCAAGATGCCGATGGCGGAATGCGGCGTGCCCAGAAACTTCGCGCCTTCGGCATTGACATCGACGGCGATCACGATGTCTGCGCCGAGCGAGCGTACAGCCGCCGTCGGGATATTCGCCACGAGTCCCCCGTCAACCAGCTGCCGACCCTTCTCGTCCGTCACGGGCACGTACCAGCCCGGTATGCAACAGCTCGCGCGGATAGCGAAAGCGACATCTCCCTCGCCGCTCATCACGACGGGCGCGCCCGTGTGCAGGTCTGTTGCGACGGCTGCGAAAGGAATGCGTAGCTCTTCAAAGCGCGTGACGGGAAAGCGTGCGCGTATGAACTCTTCCATACGCACGCTCGATTGCACGCCGAGCCGCGAGAGCGTCACGCGTCCCACATCGCGCCAGCGCATATGACGACTGATCTCTTCAATCTCTTCAAGCGGCATCCCGGCAGCGAGCGCGCCGCCGACCAGCGCGCCAGCCGACGTGCCCGCGATGAAATCTATCGGAATGTTTTGTTCGAGCAGCACGCGAAAGACGCCCACGTGCGCCATCCCGCGAGCCGCGCCGCCCGACAGCGCCAGCCCGATGTGGGGTCTTTTTGTTTCATCCTTGAGGGACATAAGGAAGCAAAACGGTTTTTGGATTTTGGACTTAGGTCTTTGATGTGTTGCTCAGCTTGAATTACTTCACTGATGTTACGCAGACAAGATTTAGGGTTTTAACTTGACACCTGAATTACCTGAGCAAAATCGCCGCTTTAGGTAGTAGACACCGGCAAAAAGCTCAGCAAAACCGCCATTTGTCAAAAACTGCGTAACGTGGAAAAGCGCGCTAGAGCCTAATGTTTTCCGTGTCAAGCGTAAACTGCCAGTTCTTTTTGCGTAACATCAGTTACTTCACTCAAGATTGGGTCACGTACAAAGACCAAAGCACAAAGACCTAAACGGGATTGAGAATCGTAATCTCCGCGCGTTCGCGTGCGCTCTCGATAAAGTCGTCGGTGTCGGCTGCGATCTTCTCTTCGGTCAGCTTGCGCTCAAGCTCTGCGCGCACTTCTTCGAGAGTTGGCAGGATGCGTCCCGGCGCGCTCTTGCGAAAGCCTGGCACGTAAACGTCGCGGTAATAATCCGCGACCTCCTGCGGCGTGATGACGACGAAGGAGCGGAAACGAAAGTCCAGATACTTCTCAATCTCGACGCGCTGTTCGATGATTCTTCGGAACTGCTCATCATCTTTCGAGGTAAAGCCGACGCTCCGCAGCCGTCTCTCAAAATCCGCGGCTGAGGGAAATCGCCTGACCAGATTATCAATCGCGGCTCTGACCTCTTCATTCGTGGGCGCAATCGTCGGCAGCTTTTCGGCCTCCTGAATAATGAGATGCTGGTTGATGAGCAGGTTGAGCACGCGATTCAGTTCGGCGGAACCCGGATTCTCAAGCGGAGAGTCCGGCTGCATGGCTAGCTGCCACAAAAGGTCTGAGTAAGTTATCAGGTCAACGCGCCCCCCGCTATCCACGGTCGCGACCATCCTGTCAACCACCTCTTGCGCCCGCGCGGCTGAAGGCAACAGGCAGAGGAGAGTTAGCAGCAGGCAGTTGGCAGTTAGCAGCAAGGCTCTGGTCTTGCGCCTGGTACTTTGTCCTCGAAACTTGGGACTTGGGACTTGGGACTTGGGACTTTGTGTTGCTATATGCATTTCGCGTCTCTCATGCTATCAAAAATCAGAACGATTGTGTGAAGCGGAAATGAAGCTGGCCGCGCTTCAAACGAAAGATAGAGGTGCTGCCGTCGCCCTGCGGAATCAGAAACTCAGGCGGGTTGAGCAGGTAGCCGTAGTCAATCGAGAGCGCGCCGCCAATCGGCGTTTTGATTCTGACGCCGAGGCCAACTGTGTGCGCCCAGCGTGCTCGAAGATTGGCAGAGGTCGTATCACCGCCCTGCATAGCGCCTTTGCCGAAGAGATCGCCGATGCGTCTGAACACGTTGCCGCCGTCATAAAAAGGCACGACCTGAAAAGCTTTCGTCAAGGGGACGCGTGCTTCGAGATTGACGATGGCGAGCGCGTTGCCGCCGAGCGGGACTGTGAACGGGTTCAGGTCAACGGCTTTACCGTTACGGTCGCGGAACGTCGCGGCGGCGCAACGTCCGGCGGTGACCACAAGCGTCTTCTCTCCCGGACAGATGACGAGTCGCGGCCCCGCCTCTTCATAACCGAAACCTCGCAAGGAAGTCGAGCCGCCTGAAAAAAATCTCTCGCTGATCGGAAGCGTTTCATCCGCCTCGTCAATCACGCCGTTGCCGTCGCGGTCGCGCGCATTGAAGACGTTCGCCAGTCCGAGCGTGAGATTGCCCGCGAGCACTGTTCCGCGCAACTTCTGAATCTTGTAGTAACGCCTGTAGGTCGCCTGTAGCTTGTTGAATGAGATGTTGCCCGCAAGCTGCCTGAGCGCGAGCGAGTAATCCAATGAGAGATAGTCGCCGTTCGTCGCATCCGTCGAACTGTACTCGCATCGCTCCGGCTGCCCGCTCGCATTCAGTTGTAGAATGCGCGAGCTGGCTGCGCCGCACTTTTCGCGCGTGTCGCGCACGAAGGCCGCGCCGAAACGTGAGAGACGCACAGCGCGGTCTGGTTGCAGGATCGGCTGTATGAGCAGGCTGTTGAGATTGAAGAGGCGCACGTCCTCATAAGAGTAGCGCAGGAAAAATATGCTGCGCGTTTGGGTGCTGATGATGCGCTGTGTCTCGATATTGAAAGTGAAGCGATTGATCGTCGGCTCGCCCGTCTTGACGCCGAAGACATCAATCGGGTTGCCGTGCTCGTCAAGCCGCTGCACGATGCCGAACGCGCCCTTGTCAATCGTCGAGCGGAAGAAGCGCGTGATCGTGCTGTCGCGCGTGTACTCCGCCGAGATGGTGAGCGGCGCAAACTGTCCCGCGCCGTAAGAGCGAAAGCGCGGGTCGAAATATTCGAGCCGCAGCGTCTGCTGCCGCTTGCTGCCACGCACGCGCAAAGCTCCCTGCCGCAACTGGCCGAAGAGGTTGACGTTGCGTAAGTCAACGAATCCGAGCGGCCCGTTGTCGGTCGAGAATCCTCCGCCGTAACTCAGGATGCGCGGCTTCAATTCCTCGACATCAATAATCACGTCGCGCCGCTTAAAGCCGGAAGCGGTCTCGCCCGCAGGCTCCGTCCGAATGATGACCTGACGAAAAGCGTCGGTCGAGTAAAGCACGCGCTCCGCTTCGGCTATCTCGTCGGCGCGCAAGACCTCGCCCTCTTTGAGCGGAATCGCTTCCGTAATCGCTTCTCTTTTCGTCAACACGTCGCCGTTGACGACGATGCGATTGATAAAGACCTTATCGCCTTCGCTCCTCACGGTGTAGACGACTCTCACCTGTTCTTCGTGTTTGCCGTCGGGAAGAATTTTGTCCGGCAGCGCGACGATTGAGAAATCGAGCTGCGCGTCTATGTAGCCGTTGCGCGCGTAGAGATTGAGCATGCGGTCTGCATCGAAACGCGCCTGCGAGCGCGAGAACGGCGCGCCCGTCACCGTCTGTGATTCATTACGCAGTTGCGCCTCAGTGTAAATCTGATTGCCGCGCACTTCGACGCCGGTGATGCGCGTCAGCGGGCCTTCGTTGACGACGAAAGTGATAATCAGATTTTCGCCTTCGAGCGACACGCCCTGCCTCACCGAAACGGTCGCGCGGCGATAACCCAGATCGCGCATACGCGACTCGACAAAACGACGGTCATCATCAAGAGCCTCGTTGCTGGTAATGCCGCGCCCGTAACCCAGATACGGAATGATGCCGAACGCGTTCGCTTTCTGCGTCCGCAGGTCATCCGCCACATCTTCGATTGAAATCCTGTCCGTGCCTTCGAGCCGGATGTCCGTCAGTTTGAAACGGCGACCGCGCTGGACATCGTAAGTCACGTTGACGGTGTGGCCGGTCAGCTCAGAGGCGTTGAGCGCGCGGCACATTTCGGGCGTTCCGTTCTCTGCTTCTGCTGTGGCAAGCGGCGGCGTGACCGAGCAAGTGCTTTCGACCTGCGCGAAAAAGTAGCCGTCGCCCTGCAACTTGTTGCGCAGCCGACGCTCTCCCTCGACGATGGCGGACTCGTCTATGTTGCCCTCACGCTTGATCGGCAACAGGTTGCGCGCCTCTTTCTCTTTCACTTTCAGATCGGGCGGTAAAGTCACTTCGACTTTCGGCCCGACCTCGCCCGTGACGTTTATCGTAATCTGGTTGGAGTCTGAATCGAGCGAGACCTTCGCGTCGTCAAGTTGAGGCGCGAGATAACCGAGCGCGATGATCGCGCGACGTATGCGCGCGAGGTCTTCCGAGAGCGCGGTGCGAGTGAAGGGCGCGCCCTGTTGAAGCGTCAGCGTCGGGCGCACGCTCGCGTCATTAAAGCCGACGATCTTGATATTGAAAGCAGCGACACGCGCCTGCTCGCCCGGCTTCACGCGATAGATGATGGTCGCGCGCGTGCCGCTCGCGTCGAGCTGCGTCGTAAAGTCAACCTCCGCTCCAAAGAAGCCTTTGTCGCGCAGGTACGCCTGAATCAGGTCGGCATTGCTTTTCAGAGCCTGCTCCGTGACGCGCGCTCCCGGTTCGAGCATGTTGAGCCGCCCGCGCAGCTCATCCTCGGAGATGGGCGTGCCCGCCATCACACCCAATTCAAGCACGACATCAGCGACACGCGGCTGTCGCTTGAGCACAAAGCGCACGCGAATCGGGCTGCCCTTTTGAGTTGCGCCCGCGCCTGTCTCAATCACCTCGACGCGCGCGTTGCCGACCCGCCCGGATTTGAAAAGCTCGTCCAGTGAATCGCGCACGTCAACGGCGGAATATTCGCCGCCGACAGCCACACGCAGCAAAGTCAAAAACTCCGCCTCAGCCGCCGCGTCAGGAGGACTGCCCTCGAACACGATCTCGATGCCCGCAATCGTTCGTCCCTCATAATCTCCAATATCCGGAGCCGCCGCACGACACACACCCGCCCCCGGCGTCAGCAAATAACCGACCCCTAACATGAGAATGAAAATTAAGACGCGAAGTTTCAAACCCTAAATAAGAAGACAGGAGACAGGAGACAGAAGGAAAGGCTGAAACCGCTTTTATTCTGTCTTTTGACTCCTGACTTCTGACTCCTGTCTCCTGTCTTCCTGCCCTTCAAAATCTCTTCCTGAATCTAATCTCAAAACTGAAATTATTGCTCCGCGTCGAGAAGCCGTTGACGGAGCCTTGTTCATATTGCGCGACGAACGAGAGGCGATTCGAGACGCGATACTCGACCGCCAGCACCTGATTCTGATCCGCCGTGACGTTGGTCGAATAAGTTATCGAAAGATTCTTGTTGATCTGTCGCCCGACGGTCAGCCGCGCGGTCGGGCTGGCTCCGCCGCGTCCCGTTATCAACGGGTCAATCTCAAAGCGATTGAGTCCGAACAGCTTGTCCGTCGCGCGTTGCGCCGGAGCGTTAACCAGCGTGTCCGTTAAGAGGCTCGCAGCCGTGCCGAGTCCGGTCTGCGCGAGCGTGGAGGCTCCCGTGTCTCCGGTCGAGAGATTGCCCGTCAACACCAGCGAGACGACATCGCTTTGCGGCAGCGCGGGGTCTGAACGCAGCGACACGTTCGGTTGCGAGAGCGGCCCCGTCACGTTAGCAGCGACGGTGTAACCTTTAATCTCCGTCTCGGCCTGTATGTTGAGAATCGGGTCAGCATCCCTTTGCGCGGGCAGGTCAATCAGAGCGCGCGTAATCTCATAACGGTCTCTGCGGAAATTGAGCGAGCCGCCCGTCGCCGTAATGCGCCCCGAAACCACAGGGTCTTCCAACGGGCCGACGATGCGAAGCGAGACTGAGCCGGTCGTATCCGCCAGATTGTTACGCACGACGAGCGCGTCGCGGCCTTCGACCGTCAGGTCGAGCTGCGTCGTCGTGGCAAAAGTAGACTCGCCGCTACCTTCCGTGAGCGACCCTTCACGACGCTGGTTGATTAAATCCGCCAGCTCGATGTCCTGCGTATACTCTGCGCGCCGCAGGTTGACGTTGCCGCTGATGATCGTCGCAGGCTGGCCGCCCGTCGCGGAAAACGTGCCGCTGATTTCGAGGTCGGCGTCAGTCGTCGTCCTGAATCCTTCGGGGAACGGAAGCATCACCTCGTCGCCGTGTACGTTGAGACGAAAGCGTGTCGGCGTAAAGCCCGAGAGCAACGCTCCGCCCGTCGCGGAGACGCGCCCGCCACCCAGCGTGCCGCTGAACGAATCTATCTGCGCTTGATTGGCATTGAAGATGACGCGACCCTTGACGTTCTGAAAGCTCAGACGCTGATCGGAAATCAGCGTCGAGACGGACGCGCCCGCGACCGAGGCCGAGCCGTTAAAGCGCGGCTGCTCGAAAGTCCCCCCGACGCGCACAGCGACATCCGCCGCGCCCGACAAAAAGACGTTCGGCGAAAGCCCGTTCAGAGTTTTCAGGTTGAGCTTGCCGTCAATAGTCAGGTTCTGCCTGCCGCCCACGTCGATGGCCGCCGTGCCGCCGAAGATGATATTCGTGCCCGGCCCCGTGAACTGCGTGCGCTCGAAAAAGATTTCGTTCGACTTGAACTGCACGAGGAGCGGCGAGACGGCTGAGAGTTGTAGGTCTTCGACAAAGACCGTGAGGTCTGTGAACTCGGCTGTGCCCTGAAGTCCCGCGAGCGAAAGCTCGTTATTATCTTCGTCGCGCAGATTGCCTTTGAAGCGCAGAGAGCCGGTCGCGCGCCCCGTCACACGCACGCTGTCGGACGGCAGCAGGAGTGCGAAGAGCTGCGTCAAATCCGCTCCCGTGAGGGTCGTCTCAATCGTCGCCGGAAGATTCGGGTCAGCGAGATTAACGCTCGCCGTGACGGCTTGTGGCTGACCGAGCACGCCGGTCGTGAACGTCACGTTGAGCTGCCTGTTCTCCGTGCGCCCGACCAGCGAGAGTTCTCCGGCGGGCTTGCCGTCAATCTTCACGTCGCGCCCCGTGCCGTCGAAGGTAATTTGAAAGTTTGAAAAATCTTTGTCGAGGAAATTGCCGGACGCCTTGGCGTTGAGATTAGCCGTGCCGGTCACGCGCGGCAGATTGCCACGGTTGCCGGCCAGAGCGCGCAGGCGTTCGAGCTGTATGTTTTCTCCGCGCGCTTCGAGATTGAAAGCGCGTGTCGTCGTGTCGAACGTCCCGTTCGCGGTGATGAGTCCGGCGTTGAAGTTCGCTTTGACGCTCTCCAGATTGACGGTCGAGCCGCTGAAGATCGCACGCGCGGTGATACTCTCGAAAGGCTCGCCGCTTAAAGAGCCTCTGCCAAAGTTGAGGTCTGCGTTGCCGCTCATCGCGCCGGGCAAGCCCGTAACGTTGACGCGGCCTGAGAGATCGTTCGACTCAAGGCTGCTCAACTGCGTGCGCGTATCCTTGCCGATGAAGGGCAGGGCTGCGATGAGGTCGCCGCCGTTGGCGTGGTCGAGCGTGGCTTCGAGCGAGATATTATCATTGCCCGTGCGCGGCGCATTCAGAGCGAACGTGATGCCGCCGCCGTCCTTTTCCGTCAAACGTCCTTCGGTGACGTTGATTAAATCAGGAGAGATATTGAGCCGCGCGGTGAGCGCGCCCAGCTCTCGCTCTTTCACTATAAATGAGCCGACCGAAGCGCGCCCCTCGATGCTCGGATTGGTCAGGTTGCCGCGCAGGTTTCCGTTGAACGCAAGCTCTCCTGCCAGCTCGATGCCGTACGTTTCGAGCTGCGTTTCAATTTCGGGCAAGAGGCCGGAAGCATTGACAACGCGCTGCAATTCCGACGCGTCCTTTGAAGCCAGGTTGAGCTGTAAATCCGAATCGTCGCTCTCGAAAGAGAAGCGTCCGGTCGCGGACAACTCGCTCGCGGCAGTCTTCAGATTCGCTCGCTCTATGTTAAAAACGCCGCGCGTCGCATTGAGCGCGACCTCGCCGTTCAAAGGCGTGCGCCCGCTCTGCTCAGTCCCGGCCTCGGCTGTGAACTGTGCGCGCACAGTTCCGCTCGCGAGCTTCACATCCGTTCCCGGAAACGAGAGGTCAACATTGCCGTTCGTGTTGCCCGCGAGCGGCACGATGCGCCCCGAAACGAGCGCGAGAAACTTTCCGATGTCGAGATTGTTAAAGTCAGCCGCGACGCGCGAAGAGCCGCGCCCGCCCGTGCTCAAAACAGCAGCACCCTTCGCGCTGCCGTCCATGATCTCCGCGTTAAAGTTATTGAGCTGAATCTGATTGTTGGTCGCGACGACAGCGGCACGCGCCGCGCCCAGATTCACTTTGCCGAGCACGCCGCCGCCCAGACTCAAATCCGCCGTCACACGATAACTGCCCGCAGGCTCAAGCGTGAAAACAGGACGCGCGAGTTTGACGTTATCAACGCGCCCGCCCGGATTGTTTTTGGTTCCGGCGAGCGTCACTGTCCCTGCGTTGATGTCGCCGGAAGAACCCTGCACGCTTCCGCCTCGTATCGCGAGCCGCACGCCCGCTATATTGATGCTGCCGACCTGCGCGCCTGAGGCGTTGAGGTTGCTGATGCTCAGTTTGCCGATAGTGACGTTCGTCGTCCCGTCGCGGTCAACAGCGACGACTTCATTCGCCGTCACTCCGTTGACGCGCGTGCCCGAACTCGTCACCGCTCCCGCGCGCACATTGGCGGCAGTGACGGTCGTCGTTCCCTTCTCGGAACGCACGCGCACATCGCTGGCTTGAGCATTGCTCGCGGTCGCATCTGTCAGGCGCACGCTCGTCGCGCTGGCACGCGGCGCGCTCGCAGTGAGTACATCGCCGCGAGATTCCGCGACTGCGTCCGAGAGAATCAGCCCCGCGATGGTCGTCCCGCCGGGGACGCGCGCAGACGCCGCGTACAACTCTCCGAGCCAGCGAAAGTCCGTGCCCGTGCCCATCACGTTGCCGACGAGCTGCAAGGTGTTCAACTGAAAATCGCCCGCCGTCAAAAGCTCCGCGACAGCTTTGCCGTTCGCTTCATACGTCGCGCCGTCGCCGCTCCCGCGTGCGCTGACGGTCAAAGCTTTGAGGCGTATGTTGTCCGCCGCGAGCGCGTCCGATTTTATCTCGCCATCCACTTGATAGCGTGAGCCTTCGCCCGAAATCTGGCCCGCGAAATTTCCCGCGCCGCGCAGGGTCGTGCCCGCTTGCAGCACGTCCGAAGCCTGCGTCAGATCAACCGTCGAAGTAATCTGCATGTGATAACGCAGTGCGCGCCAATCGTCCAAAGCTCCCTGCATGTGCGCCTCCGCGAGAGGCGAACGCAGGACAAGCTCGTCAATATCCGCGCGCGTCTGGTTGACGCGTGCTTTCAAGTTCAAGCTGATGTCGCCCGTGGGTCGTCCTTCGTAAGAGAAGGTCGAGTTGGTCAGCGCGAGATTGACTAGATTTGAGCGGCTCTCGACCGGAGCGTTCAAATTTTCAGGCTCGATGGTGGCGACGATGTTTCGCGCTTCGCCTGAGATGTCGTAACGCTCGTCGCCGTAATGCACGACGGAGTTGCTGACCTTCACGCGCGCCGTCGAATAAGAGAAGAGGATACGCTGGTTTGTCTGAGGCTCCGGCAGCTTGAGATTGCTGAAGTTCGAGCGTCCCTGCGCGTCGAACTTGACCCACACTTCGAGGCCGTCTATGTCGAGCGATTCGAGATTGACGTTGCGCCTGAGATTGATCGCGTAAAGGTCTTCGATGCGGACGGTGGCAAGCATACGATTAATCTTGCCGAGCGGCGCGCCCGTCTGCATATCGTAAAGCTCTATCTCGGTCATCTCGACCGTGCGCGGCGAAAACTTTGTCTCGAAATGTTTGATCTCCGCGCGAATGCCGTACTCCGCGAGCGTGCTCTTAATCTGTCCGGCGACGTAGCGGTCAACGTAGCCGAGCTTATATGCGAGCATGGCGAGCAGGATGAGCGCGACGACGATGACGGCAATCGCGAGCGTGGCGATAAAGGCATTGCGTTTATTGATGAAGCGTCGGCGTCGGCCTTGCGGCGTCTGCGGATGAGGGCTTTGCGCGTCGCGCTCGGCGATGGCTTCGGCGCGCGGCGGCAAGGGCGCGTCCGTCTCCGAAGAGAGGGCGGCGGCAATCTCTGGCTCTTTGCTCTCCGGCGGCAGCGGGGCATCGGGGCTTTTATCGCGTTCGTCGCGGTCATCCACAGGCATAAGTCTTACGCGCGAGCCGCTTCGCACACGCGGCTCAAATTGGTTTTCGGATCAAGAGGGAGAAGCTCAGATATTAAACTGAAATACGCGGAAATGGAAAACAAGTCGCAAGAAATTTCCCGCAAAGGCGCAAAGGAAAGAGATAAGGAATAACATAAGATGAGCAAATTCCTGTTAGCTGCTCTTACGTTTTCTTTGCGCCTTTGCGCCTTTGCGGGAGATTCTTTCTCTTCATTCCAAATTCTTTAAGCCAACAGGCAAACGTTAAGCCATGCTTATAATTTTAAGTAATAGTCATTCGCCCGTCTCATCATCACCCGCCGCGAGTGTCGCATTGCGCTGACGAGTGTCGGCTGTTTCTTGCTCGACGGCGGGCATGCCGAGCGGGACGTTCCCGATGACTTCCAGTCCGAAGCCTTCGAGCGCGGCGACTCTCGGAGGATGATTGCTCAAGAGCAGGATACGGCGCAGCCCCAGCTCGTGCAGGATTTGCGCGCCGACGCCGTAATCTCTGTTGAGGCCGTAGCCCGTCACGATGCTCGCTTCCTGCGCGGGCATATTTTTTTCCTGCATCAGCGCGTAAGTTTTTAACTGGTGAATCAAATCTAAATTGTGTTCGCGCTGCCGCAGATAAAGCACGACGCCGCGCCCCTCCGCCGCTATCTTTTCGAGCGCGGTGTGAAGCTGAAAGCCAGTCTCTCCGACCAATGAGCCGAACATCGCGAACGTCACGTTCTCGGTATGCACGCGAACCAGCACAGGCTCATCCGTCTTGACTTCGCCCATCACCATCGCCAGATGAACCTCGCCGTTCATCACGTTTTCAAAAGCGATTGAGCGAAACATTCCGTACACGGTCGGCAGCTCGGTCTCGGCTGCGCGCCTGACCAATGTCTCTTTGCGCATACGATAGCGCACGAGGTCTGCGACCGAGATGATTTTCAAGCCATGCGCGGCGGCAAACTTTTCGAGCTGCGGGAGGCGAGCCATCGTGCCGTCCTCGTTCATAATCTCGCAGACCGTGCCCGCCGGATACAAGCCCGCGATACGTGCCATGTCAACGCTGGCTTCGGTCTGCCCCGTTCGCACGAGGACGCCGCCCGTCTTGGCGCGCAGCGGAAAGATATGTCCGGGGCGCGCGAGGTCTTGCGGGCGCGTCTTCGGGTCAACCGCCGTGAGGATGGTCGTCGCTCTGTCGGCAGCAGAGATGCCGGTCGTGACGCCTTTGCGAGCTTCGATTGAGACCGTGAAGGCCGTGCCGAGAAAAGAGGTGTTGTCTGCGACCTGCATCGTCAGGTGCAGCTCGTCGCAACGCTCTTCGGTCAGAGGCAAACAGATCAGCCCGCGCGCGTGCGTCACCATAAAGTTGATGATGTCCGGCGTCACCTTCTCAGCCGCGCAGACCAGATCGCCCTCGTTCTCGCGGTCTTCGTCGTCAACGATAATTATCATGCGGCCTTCGCGTATGTCCGCTGCGGCCTCTTCGATTGAAGCAAATGGCATGGCTCGAATCACTCAATAACTTGTAGGGAGTTGGACTATAACGACTATATGTTACCCGAAAGTCTCTTTTTTGGCGACAGCGATTAAAGATTGGACTTTGGAGTTTGGCCTTTGGTCTTTGTGCTTTGGACTTTGCACGCGACTCCAACCTTGAGACTTAAAATTCAAGCTGAGTCAGACATCAAAGACCAAAGTACAAAGACCAAAAGACCAAAGGCCAAAGACTAAACTCCTTTTCCGCTGGCTACCTTTGCATACAGTTCGGCATCTTAAATTTTACATTTTTGACAATCAACGGCGTAGAGCCGCTCAAGCAGGCATGTTATACTGCCACGACACTGCTGACCTCTGTGGGGTTCGCCAAGATGCAGGAGCCTAAACAGAGGCTGGTCACAAGAGGGTCGGTTTCAGGAGATTCATAGCGTGAGAAACAGGTTTTTATTCGCACTCAGCTTGCTGTTCATCACAGCCTTAACGCTCCCCGCATTTATTTACGCACAACGAAACGGCACGGCTTCATCAACCTCGTCGCAGGGCGCGCCGGGCGGGGCGACCGCCGCGCGTCCGGTTCGCAAGACGGCGGACGCAGAAGAGATCGAGAAGGATGTATCGGAGGCTCTGACTCTGATACAGGATCAGTATATTGACGGCAACAAGCTCGATTACAATTCCGTCTTTAAATCTTCCATCACGGGTATGCTGCGTTCGCTCGATCCGCACTCGAACTATTTCGACCGCGCGGCCTTCGACGAGTTTCGGACAGACCAGCGTTCGGAGTATTACGGCATCGGCGCGACCATCGGCGACCTGCGCGAAGGCGATCAGGTCAACACGTATATTCGCGCGACTTTCGAGACGGCTCCGGCATGGAAAGCAGGGCTTCGTTACGGCGACCGCATACTGGATGTGGACGGCAAGGACATGCGCGGCAAGAATTTTTACGAAGTGCGGGAGAACCTGCGCGGGCCGCGCGGCTCAGTCGTCAAGGTGACGGTCGAGCGGCTGGCTTCGCACAAGGTCGAGACCGTCGAGATCACACGCGACGCCGTGCCGCAGCCTTCGATTCCGGAGTTCTACATGATTCGTCCGGGCGTCGGTTACATAGCCATGAGCGGCGGCTTTAACTTGACGACCGGAGACGAGTTCGAGGCCGCGCTTGAAAACCTGCACTCTCAGGGAATGAAGCAGCTCGTGATTGACCTGCGCAGCAACGGCGGCGGACTGGTCAGTCAGGCCGTGAAGGTGGCAAGCAAGTTTCTGTCACACGGGCAGCTCGTGCTGACGCAGAAAGGGCGCGTCAGAGGCACGACGCAGCCTTACTATTCGGACAACGAACAACCGGACACGACGCCGCTCGTCGTCATCGTCAATCGCGGCACGGCCTCTGCTTCCGAAATCATGACGGGCGCGCTGCAAGACCACGACCGCGCGCTGATCGTCGGCGAAACGAGCTTTGGCAAGGGACTGGTGCAGATTCCGTTCCCGCTCGAATACGGCTCGGCTGTGCTCCTGACCATCGGCAAATACTACACGCCGTCCGGTCGCTTGATTCAGCGTGATTATTCCAACGCAGGGTTTTACGACTACTACACGCAGGGCGGCATCAGTCACGCGCCGGGACAGACGCAGGCCGCGCCGACCGGCCCCGAAAGCCGCACGGACACCGGGCGAGCGGTTTACGGCGGCGGCGGCATCACGCCGGACGAGGCTGTCGGTCCGCGACTCATCTCGCCCTTTCAGCAGAGACTGGCCGATCCGGTTTTCGCTTTCGCGCTTGAGCTGGCTGCGGGACGCGTCTCCGGCTTTGACGCTTACAAAGTGCAGCGTCCGATTGAGTACGAGCACGATCTGAGAGCGACCGACTTTCCGATGACGGACGCGCTCTTCAAAGCCTTCAAGGATTTCGTCGCCTCGAAGCCGATCTACAAGTTCACGCCCGCGCAACTCGATAAAGAGCGCGCATACGTTGACCGTCAACTGCGTTATGAGATAGTCACAGCGGCCTACGGCTCGACCACTTCGTTTCAGGTCTTCAACGCTGACGACCCGCAAATCACAAAGGCCATAGACGTTCTGCCGCGCGCACAACAACTCGCGCAGGCCGCGCAGAACAAACGCAATCCGTCGTAAACAGTTGGCAGCTGGCAGTAAAGACGCGGCAGAAGTTAAGAGAGCAGAAAGAAAGAGCGGTTGGCAGTAATTCAATTTACTGCCAACCGCTTTCTGCTTTTCGCGTTCTTAACTTCTTGTCCTGACTGCCAACTGCCAACTATCTGCTTTGTTAAGAGTCCTCCGGCGAGCGTTTTTTTGAGCCGCATCCTTACATTTCTGCTTTTAGCTTTTCAGTCAACTTCGTCAGATAAATTTTCGGATCAAAGACGGGCGACGTGCGCTGCCACATGAGTTGCATCACAGCATCACCGTAAGGGTCTGACGTTGACGCGCCCGGCTGTTCAAGCTCGTCCACGTTGAGCAGGCTGACCAGACATCCGGCGAGCATCCACAGCAGAGCTTCTCTACGGCTCATGTTCGGATTGAACGCGTATATCTCATGGCGTTCGAGGTAAATATCATCGCAGAGTTTTTTGAACTCCTGCTCGCTGATTGTTTCCATCTTTTACTGAATGAAGGCGCGCCTAACACGACTCAGCTTGGTATGACGCGCGGCAGTCGGGGTTGTCCTGACGTGTGATAAATTTTCAAAAGCTTTACTTCATTCCGAACGCTCGTAAGGAAATCTAAATTTTCGTTTCTATCAGCTCTTCAAACATCAGGTAGTGCGTCTGTGCCATGCCCAGCTTTTCGTATGTGAGCTGTGCCGTGCGATTCTCTTTCTCGACATAAAGACGAAAGCCGCGCACGTCCGGCTGCGCCCCTGCCATCGCCTTGACGAACTCGTAGAGCCTGCGATAGATGCCACGGCGGCGAAAATTTTGGGTGATATACACGCTCTGAATCCACCAGAAGAGACCGTTGCGCCAGTCGCTCCACTCGTATGTCACCATCAGCGAGCCGACCGCCTCGCGCCCTTCCGCATTTAAAACTTCTGCGATCAGATAAAAGCCGCTCTCTCTATTCTTCAACAAATTTTCGACGCCTGACGTGAGCGTTTGAAGGTCAAGCTCTAAATCTTCCGTCTCGCGCGCCATCGCCTGATTGAAACGGACGAGCGCACTCGTGTCGCTCTCATCCGCGAGCCTGATATTGATTTCGTGATTCATGGTTTTTATTTATCACAGAGGTTTAAGAAGATTTCAAATTTGAGATTTCAGATTTGAGACTTAAAGCTTGAATTTCAAATTTGAGATTTAAAGCTTGAGATTTCAAATTTGAGATTTCAGATTCTGAGATTTCAGATTTCAGATTTCAAATCTGAGATTTGAGATCTCAGATTTGAAATTTCCTGTGCCCTCTATGCGCTCTGTGGCTATCTCTTCTCAGTCTTAACTTCAGAAACCGCGTGCAGGCATGGACGCGCTCCTTTGCAGCCAGTTCTCAGCGGGATAATGAGAGCCTGCGTCAGTCACGTGCAGCGTGTAAGCCTGACGCGAGCGTGCGCTCGTGTTGGCGCGGCTGAGGTGCGGTAGCAGGCCGTCGAGCACGATCAGCGTTCCCTTCTTGACTTCGAGCGGGACTAAATCATTCATGCTCCACACGGTTTCATCCAGAATTTCAAAGCGCGTGCCGCCCGCGCCCGCGCGCATGAAACGCTTTTTGAGTCCGGACTTATGCCCGCCGCGTACAGCCCACAAACAACCGTTCTCAATCGTCGCATCTTCGAGCGCGAACCAGAGTCCAATGATGCTCATCGGCTCTGTGTAAAGGAACGTGCTGTCCTGATGGCACGTCACCTCGCCGCCGATGTTCGGCTGCTTGAAGATATACATTGACTGTATGAGCAAGGGATTATTAACGCCCAGGTCAGCGACCAGCCCGGCCAGTTCCGGCGTGCGCGAGAAGCTGTCAAAGACCGGATCGAGATCGTGCAGCGCGTGTCCTATCTTGTTAATCGAACGCTCTTTGCTCTGCCGCAAATTTCCGTTCTCATCAAAGGCGTTCTCTTCAAAGAAGAAACGTATCTTATCGCCGGACGCTAGAAAGTAATCATCACTCGTGCGCGTCTGCTCGTGCGTCGAGAAGATAGAGACCACGCCGCGCGGGTCAAACTCTGCGACGAGTTCTTCTGCGCGTGCGCGTAAGTCATCACACACATCTTCGCTCACGAAATCTTTGAGCACGAGAAAGCCGTCGCGTTGGTATTCTGCGAGTTGTTGAGCCGTCAGTATTGTCATAACTAAAAACAGATTCTCACGCAAAGGCGCAAAGGATACCACGAGGGTGAAGGCTATAGGGTGTAGGAAAGACAAGTTTGCTTTTCCTATACCCTATACCCTGTACCCTTTCTTCTGCGCGCCTTTGCGCCTTTGCGTGAGAATAGTTTTATCTCCTGCCTCCGGCCAATCTAAACGCAGCGGGTGAGTTTCGCAACGCGTACATCGCCCACACGCCGACCGCCGGACCAATCGCCAGAAAAGCGAATGCCCATCTCCACCCGACCAATTTTTCGAGCGGCGGAATCATACGAATCGTGACCAGCGTCAGCAGAAATCCGAGCATCGTCTGCAACGTCAAAGCCGTTCCCATATATTCCGCGCGACATAATTCGGTGACGGCGGCTGAGAACTGCGCGGAGTCCGCGACGATGGCAAAGCCCCAGACCAGACAGATTGTGACGAGCCACAACGGATGATGCCCGTAGAGCAATCCGACCGTGAGCGCGCACGTCCCGCTCACGAGCAGCGACGCAATCGTGAGAGTCGTGCGTCCGAGCTTGTCCGCCAGCTTGCCTGCGACGAGACTCCCCGCGCAGCCGATGCCGATGATCGCGAAGGCAGCAATGCTCGCCCACGTCCCGCTCACGCCTGTGGACTTGAAGCTTGCTATAAGAAAGACAGGAATCCACGCCCACATCGCGTACAGCTCCCACATGTGTCCCAGATAACCAAGATTCGCCAGCCTCAGTTCGCGCACGCGCACGATCTCTCCGACGTACTTCCAGTTAAAGCGCGGAGCAGTGAAGCGGTACGGCCCTTCTCTAACAAAGAGAGCCGCCATCAAGCCTCCGAGCGCGGCCAGCGCAGCCGCCATGTACAGCACAAGCTTCCAATCACCCGTGCCGCCAAACGCGTTGAGCAGATGCGGAGACGCAGAGCCGAGCGTCACCGCTCCGACCAGCAGGCCGATGCCAAGCCCGCGATCCTCCTTCGTCCACGTCGCCATGATCTTCATCCCGACCGGATACACGCCCGCCAGAAACATGCCCGTCAGAAAGCGCAAGAGCAGAGCAAGCACGAGACCCTTTGCCAGCAATGGAATCAAAGCGGTTGCCAGAGCCGCCAGCAGAGCCGACGCAGTGAACAGTCGCCGCGACGAAACGCGGTCGGCCAGATTGAGCAAGGCAGACCCGAACGCGCCCGCCACAAATCCTATCTGCACGGACATCGTCAGCCACGCGCGCCCCGCGTCACTCAAGCTCCACGCGTTGGTTAGAGCAGGGACGACTGCGGAAGCCGAAAACCACACGGCCATGCCCAGCAACTCGGCCAGCGCGAGCAGCAATAGTGTGCGCCATTTCGATAAGTGCATAAAAATTCAAAACAGGAATGGTGATGAATTGCGGGTTTCGGATTGCGGAATGAAAGACAGCTTGTCTCTTAAATCCGCATTCCGCATTCCGCAATTCTGTGTCTGCCCTGAGACATTTCCGCCGCTTCAGTTTATAATTGTTCTTTTCAGCGAGCCATCAATTTAACATGCCAGAGGAACAAACATGACTGTGTTGAAGATTTCAAAGCGTCCGGACCGCATCAGGTTCGGCGGGCGCACACTGTTTTTGACCGACGACACGACGCACATTCGCCGCCAGTTGGAGGGCGGAGAAGATTTAGTTTATGACGCCGAACGGCCTTTGATGAATAATATCTCGACCGACGAGATAACTCCGGGCTGGGTCTGTTTTTATTATGACGAGACGTTGGGGCAGTACGTTTATGTCGGGATGCGCGAGGGCGCGGCGAAGAAGGATGAGGTCAAAAGCGGTAAATTCTCGGTCGTCGTGTCGGGACTCTCGAAGGGCTGCGGCTCGTCGCGCGAGACCGCGCCGTACGCCGAAAAGTGGGCGGGCGTGGAGCTTATCATCGCTCAGACTATCGAAAAGATTTACGGGCAGAACTCGCAGAACATAGGGCTTCTGACCTCCACGGACTTCGGCTTGATCGAGCGCATACGCAACGGCGAAGAGATTCCGCTCGAAGAATTCACGCGCGGCCTCGACCCGATTTCAAAATCCATAGTCGAATACGGCGGCCTCTTCAATTACAACAAGGCGCGGCTCGCGGGAGAGGTTGCGCCGCCAGCTCTCGAAACCAAAAAGCGTCCGATGAACATCGTCGAAAAGATAATCGCGCGTCATGCTTTCGTGCGCGCGGGCGAGGTCGGCGTCGAGGCAGTCAAGCCGGGCGACGCGCTCTTCGCAATCGCGGACGTGCGCTTCTCGCATGAGTACGTGACGCCGATGGCTGCTTCGCTCTTCACGCAATCCTTAGGCAAGGATGCGCGCGTTACGGAGCCTGAGTCAGTTTACGCTTTCCGCGACCACCTGACTTTTCTCGGCAAGGTGATGTCGGAAGATAAACGCAAGATGGGCTTGCTCGAAAGAGCGGACGGCTTGGCTGTAACGCAGGCCAGCTTTACGCACGAGCAAGGTATACGTCTTTACGGCGAAAGCGCGGAAGGCGGCTCTGAGGCTATCTGTCATAACGCCGTGGTCGAAGACATAGCTCTGCCCGGCCAGCTCGTCATCGGCACGGACTCGCACACGTGCATGGCGGGCGTGCTCGGTTGCTTCGCTTTCGGCGTCGGCTCGACCGACATGGCGAATGCCTGGTACACGAAAGATATACGCATACGCGTCCCAGAAACCGTTCGCTTCGTTTTGAAAGGCCGCAAGCGCCTCGATGTGACCGCGAAGGATGTGATGCTCTACATTCTTGCGACCGATTACATGAAGCAGGGCAAAGGCATCGGTCAGGTGCTTGAGTTCGCGGGCGAAGGCTTGAAGGATTTTCCTATAGACGAGCGCGCGACCTTGACCAACATGGCGGTCGAAGCGGGCGGCACGACCGGCATCATAGAGCCTGACGAAGTGACGCTCGAATACGTCATGCGCATGCGCGGACTCGATGCCGTGGAAGTCCGCAAAGGATTTTTACAGAGCGATGCAGACGCGGAGTATGCTGCGGTCTTCGAGATAAATCTGGAAGAGCTGCGCCCGATGGTTGCGACTCCCGGCGACCCACGCAACGGAGTCTATATTGATGACCTGCCGGAAGAGATAAAGATTGATGCGGCCTATGGCGGCTCATGCACGGGCGGCAAGATGGCTGACATGGACATGTACGCGGCAGTGCTTCAACGCGCAGTCGAGCAGGGCAAGCGCGTCGCTCCCGGCGTTCATCTCTATCTTCAATTCGGCTCGCAGAAGATCAAGCAGTACGCGAGAGAGAAAGGCTACATCGAAATCTTCGAGCGCGCGGGCGCGGAGCTGATAGACCCTTCCTGCGGCGCGTGCATCAACGCCGGGCCGGGCGCGTCCACCTCGCCCGACACCGTCACCGTCAGCGCGCAGAATCGCAACTTTCCCGGACGCAGCGGCCCCGGCAAAGTTTATCTGGCATCGCCCTATGTCGTCGCCGCATCCGCGATTGCGGGACACATCATCGAGCCGGACGAGTTTTTGAAAATGGCAGAAGAAGAATTGGTCGAAGCTTAATGCCAATCTCAAATCTGAAATCTCAAATCTAAGGTTACTTGATAAATGGGCGCAGCGATTCCGAAAACTGAAAATACTCTCAACGTCGAGAGCTTCAAGTACGCGCGCATCGAGCGCGAGCGAAGGTTTTTGCTGCGCGACTTGCCGGAGGGTTTGACGCGTGCGAGCGAGCACGTGCAAATCTGGGACAACTACATCACGAACACGAGGCTACGCCTCAGAAAGATTCGCCTGCCGCAAACACGGCAGTGGATCACGAAGTTGACGCAGAAGTTCGCGCCCGCCCCTGATGATTTCTCGCGCACAGTGATTACCAATACTTATCTCTCGGCAATCGAGTACGAAGTCTTCTCCATCTTTGAAGGCAACGAGATTCGCAAGAATCGTTATAAGTTCGAGCATGAAGATCGCCTCTTTTCTGTAGACCTTTTTCTGGGAGACCTGTTCGGCCTCGTGATTGCCGAAACAGACTTTGAGACGGATGAGGAGCTGAAAAATTTCGTGCCGCCGTCTTTCGCTGTGATGGAAGTGACGAATGACCAGATGTTCACGGGCGGACGGCTGGCTTATCTGACGGTGGCTGAGATTCGCGCACGGCTTCGAGAAAAGCCGGAATAGATAAGGTTACGTCGTGGCCTTTCTTCCATACGAAAGTTTCACTATCGAGACGCGGCTTTCGCAACTGAAGCGTGAAAACTCTTGCAGGAGATTTTCTCGGAAGAGTAAAGCCATGAGACCAATAATTTTATCACTCGTTTTATGCGCTCAACTGACTTGCCTGACGACTTTTTCAACCGCTCAAAGTCGGCCTCAACCCGAAAAATGTTTGGCGCAAAACTGTCTGATTAAAGACGGCATCGGGATTGAGAATATAGTGGTCGGGCAATCCGTGATGAAGGACGTTGTCGCCAGATTCGGCAGCGACTATAAATTGACAGCTCACGCAAAGTATTCCTACGAAGCCCGCTATGAAAAGCTGGGACTCTCTTTTTATTATTACTACAACGACGAGCAAAAAAAGATTTTTCACATCAATATCAGTCTACCCTTCAAGGGCGTGACTGGGAACGGCATCGTGCTGGGGCAGAGTACGCTCGAAGAGGTCGAGGGGAAATATTGGCCGCAGAATTTTACGATGACCTCGGTCAGTAAAACGTGGTGGCTCGATTATCCCGGAATCCAATTCCACATTGAAGTGGAAAACCCGGTAAAGCAAGCTCCTGCTGGGCTTGAGAAGAAGGATAATTATCGGCAAAGAAAAGTTACGCAGATCAGCGTAGACATTATTGACCCGTTGCCGCCTCCGGTCGAGTTGCAGACAATGCCTGTCGCAGTCAGCAATGGCCCCCTGCTCTTTTTTAATAACTCTATATCGGGAGAGAGCAAATACTCTCATTATGTCGTTGACCCTGAAATCAGCCTCACTCCAAAAATGTTTCTGACCGTAAAGGACAAGGACTACGAACCCTCACACCGCTTTAATCAGGATGAGTTTCTGATGGGCAGAGGCGGTCACTCAGAGCTGTTTTTCATAAACACAAAAACGGGCGTCGCCCGGCGGCTCCTCGAAGGCGGCCTCGATAAACTATTTAAGGTGGATGGCGACAAGGTGTTCTTCATTGAACAGGAGCACGGCGAGAGAGGGTTTGCGCTCAACGCAGAAAGTATTAAGGCTCAAAGACCGCAGTCCAGGCATACGCGTTACAGACTCTACGTCTTCGACCGGACAACAGCCGCGCCCTCAAAGCTGGTCACCAGAGAAGCTCTATTGCATGTGCTGGCGATTGATGAAAAATATTGTTGGGTCGTTTTAGATAGAGCGCAGCCGGAGCTATGGCGCATCGCCAAAGATGGGCACGAAGAGAAGAAGATTGCCGAAATCGAAGACGGTTGGATGTATTCTCTTAAAGACGCTGTGGTCTCGCCGGATGGAAACCTCCTTACCAATCTAGCCGCTAGATTTGAATCTCTAGGCTTGTCAGTAACAGTTTTTCGAACAACTCCCATTAGGAAGTTAATAGAGCATTACGGTATATCAGCCGAAGAAGCCTCTTGGGTTAAGCAATGTATCAACCGACACCCAATTGATGAGAAAGTTGTCCAAACCCTTTTGGAGAATAGCAATTTCCTGTGCTGTTCCTGCAAAGGAATTAAAGCAGATAGTTACATCATTCATCACATCATTGAATATGAGACTTCACAGGATAACAGCTACGATAATTTAGCTGTCCTTTGTTTAAACGATCACGACCTTGCGCATAGACCGCCCGGACTTACGAACAAACTGACGTCTAATCAGATTCGTAGAAGCAAGGCAAGTTGGGAGAATCAGGTTCGCCTGCATAACCTTGCTGTGTCCCGCCATGGTGAAAGTGAGCAATATATCCTCCGGCTTCCCCGCTACCAAGAGTTGAGAGCGGAGATTAGCATCTTAAATAAGCGGCTCGCGGATAAGGAAAAATTGCTGGCGAGAAGTGAAGCTTTTTTCGATGTTGAAATTTCTAAACTCCAAAATCAGATTACAGAACTGGAAGCACAGAAGATTTTCTTAGAACAGCAGGTGACAAACACTGCTCAAAAGCTTTCAAGCATTGATCTCAGCATAGCCTCCGAATTGTATTCAGAAGCAGTGTCCCTTTTTTTAGATGCGGATCTCTCAGGCGCAATTGCGGCTCTTAGTGATGACGAACTCGACACTGAACTCGCTAACTTTGAAGAAATAGAGGATGAACTTAACGAGTCAATCCGTAAGAACGCAGATAGCCGTATTCTCAAGGCGCAACTACTCACGCTTGATCTAAAATTTACAGAAGCACAGCAGAATGCTGGACGAGGATTGCAACTATATGAGGACGTAGCTGACCGCAATCCAGAACGTTACATGCTCGGTCTAGCTTCCTGCTTTGAAGATGTGGGAACCATTTACTACAACACAGGCCTATATGATGCGGCTGAAGCATGCTTCCACAATGGACTCGGAGTTTGTCAGGAACTCCAAGAATTGGGTATCTATGCACAGTTGCCGCTAGTTGCTCTTCTACTACAAAATATTGGTGCCTGCCATTACAGCAGAGGAGAATATGAGGTCGCTAAGGAGTATCTGGAAGAGTCAAATACTCTGTTTGCTGGAATCCAGTCAGTCTACTCGGAATTCGAAGGAGCTGATTTATCTAGCTTCGAGCATAAACGCGCGATGGCAATTACTAATCTTGGAACCACGTATAGAGCCTTAGACATGCACGATAGTGCTACTAAGCTATTTTTGCAGGGATGCGAGATTTACGAGGACCTTGTAGCCAAAGATGAAGATAAACACTTGCCAGGGTTAGTCAAAAATCTTTCGAGTTTAAGTAAGCACTACCTTACACTCAACGATCTTGATGCTGCTAAAGAGAATTATTTGCGTGTCCTTCCGATTATCAGGAAACTAGTTGAGAAGGATCGTTCTCGCTACTTAGAAGAACTCGCTGATATACTATTGGATATTTGCAGCATTTATCTCAGAACTGAAGTACTAGACGAAGCTAAAAAATTTTGTGATGAAGCCCTTATCTTGTATCAAGAATTTGCTTCAATTGTAGGTGAACGGGCGGAGGTAAAAATGGCCGCAGCATTGCTGTACCATAGTATTCTACTTAAACAAAAAGAAGGGGGCTTAATAGAAATAATTAGGGTCGCTCAAGAGGCAAAGATTATATGCGAAAAATACGCTTATAATCCTGAGGCTAAGAAGCTGTGTGAAGCAGCCGAGAGGCTCTTAGAGGCCGTTGAGTGAATACATCAAAAGGCTCTCAACATTAATAGCGTAGAACTCGGGCGTGGTGCCCATGAGAAATTCTGAAACTCAAAAATCCTAGAAGGCCTCACATGGATAAGTGGCAAACGAAACGAATTCTGATTCTCGGCACGACGTATCCGAGTCATTCTCAGAAATACACTGAGATTGTCTGCACGGGTGGTATCGAAGAAGATACACGTCAAATGGTTAGACTTCATCCTGTCCCGTTGAGGTATCTAAGATCAGCTCAACGATTCAAAGCATTTCAATTCATCACTGCCAGAGTGATGAAACACGATACCGATCCCCGCCCTGAAAGCTATCGTATTGATCCACAGTCAATAGTGCTTGGAGAAGTAATCTCAGCTAAGCAACATATGCTACGGCGTAATTATCTTGAGACATCTCCCCAGCTAGTCAACTCAGTTGAGGAATTAAAGGGGCGCTATGAGCGAGATAGGACATCGTTAGGCATTGTAATTCCTAAAGATATTCTTGATTGTGGCATCGTAAAGCGGCCTGAGTCAGACCGGAAGGAATGGATTTCATTAGAACAAACACGCGCTAACCAGCAGGTACTGTTTGGAGAAAGACCAAAACCCCTTGATTACATTGATGCGAAATTTATGGTTCGGTGGAACTGCGATGATGAGCGATGCGAAGGCCATAACATGGGCATACATCAGTGGGGGTTACATGAATTGTATCGCAAGTATAGGAATACTCCAGATGGTTACGATAAGGTAATTGAAGCTATGCAAAAGAAACTCGACCAAGGCGAAAGAGATGTCTTCCTCTTTCTTGGCAGCTTCCGGGCAAAAATGTTCAACTTTGGTCTGATGGATTCTTACTCAGCACCAGCTCGTGATCCAGGTAAGCTTACAACTAGTTTATTCATGTAGTAGGTAAAAATCGTGGGCCAACAAAAGAGGTTTTTAATAATGACTGCGGTTTAGTGAGTGGTCGGATTTCAAGTGGCAAGTGGACAGGCTCAATCGCCGGTTCAAGTTCTTTTAAAAATTCAATCAAAATTGATCGATGACACTGATGCTGTGCGCGCTCGTAACAGGTTAAGCAAGCAGGCCGCCCCCGCTCATATGCCATCCTAATATATGAGTACAGTTCTCCGATGCATTGCGGATTTCCGTAGAGATACTCTCGATACCGGCTCAGACACTCATCGGCGGAACTGGCCGTTCGACGATTTTCAGAAGGATTGCCCGCAGAGCGAATATGTAGGTAATCAATACTAGCTTTCCTGAGGGCTTGTTCTAGCGGGGATTTAACAAATTCAGGTCTATAACTCCATGCGTTTTCTCTTACATCCAATACAACCCCAACATACGAAGCCCGCAGTATTTTGATATAGCTGACAGCACTGAGTCCTTGATAGCCGAGAGTGTAAATCCGCATGGTGCTTAATAGCTCCTGCATAGTTTAGAAGGGCGAATCTAATTCTAACAGACTTTGACCAAAATACGACGCTTTCAAATTGACTAACTAAACTAAAAGGATAAGAACAAATGGGACTTAAACTTATAAAGAACTGCGATGATTATAGCAGTATAGGTCTAAAACCAAGTTTTGAAAATCTATATGGTTCACAGGTTCACGACAAGCCGACCAGTGCTAGACTAAACACTCTCAGCGCTCAAAATGCTCGCAAGGGTGAGTCCTCGCAAAGGTCGTAAGCTTTTTATGACAGAAGATGGTGTCGCTATCTAAGCAGTTATCTGATCGCCTAAAATTACGTAATGGATTGTAAATGATAGATATTACATAGCAAGTCTCGCCTTACCGGAGCTAACCAGAATGGCTAATCCTGAACATCTTGACATACTTAACCAAGGAGTCGAGATATGGAATCAGTGGAGAACAGAGTCACCTGATATAGTGCCTGTACTTAGTGGCACTACTTTCCGAGAAGGTAGTTATGAGGGCATAAATTTAAGTAGTGCTAAGCTCAACTACTGCAATCTAATTGGCGTGATATTAGACAGGGCGAATCTCAGTGGGGCAAAGTTGGTTCGATCAAATCTTAGTAGGTCAAGACTTGTCCAGGCAAATCTCACAAAAGCTAAGCTTCAGCACTCAACATTATTGACCGTTGATTTAAGTAACGCGACTGCGGAAAAGGCGGACCTTAACAATGCTAATTTTAGAAATTCAAATTTGTATAAGGCCAACCTCAACGGGGCAGATTTAAGCTGGACAAATCTACAAAGAGTAAACTTGAATTATGCAAGCTTCAGAAAGACCAAACTCAACTTCACTAACTTCGATGGTGCTCGATGTGTGGGAACTGATTTCAGTTATTCTCAGATGAATCGAACAATATTTAGTGATAACGATCTTAGCTCAGCCAAAAATCTCGATAGCGTGCAGCATCAAGGCCCATCAACGATTGGTGTAAATACTCTACATCAGTCAAGTGGAATGGTATCCCAAGTGTTCCTTCGTGGGTGCGGCTTAGGTGATTGGGAAATTGAAGCGGCGAAATTACACAACCCCAAACTTGCCAATGAAGATATAACCGACCTGCTGTATAAAATACACAGTTTACGCGCTCATCAAGCTCTCCAAATCAAACCCCTATTTATTTCATATAGTCATCAAGATGGGCATTTCGTAGATGAGATAGAAGAGCTTCTTAACGCTCAGGGTATTCGTTTCTGGCGAGACATACATCACGCGACAGCAGGGAGACTCGAAAGACAAATTGACCGTGCAATTCGACTTAATCCAACGGTGCTAATTGTTTTATCACTCAACTCAGTCAAAAGCGATTGGGTGCAACATGAAGCGAGAATTGCCCGCCAACTTGAACTAGAAACAGGTCGGGACACCTTATGCCCGATTGCGCTGGACGATAGCTGGAAGACTTGCGGATGGCCTGAGCGTCTGCGTGAGCAAATCATGGAATACAATATCTTAGACTTTTCAAAGTGGCAGGAGACAGATTATTTAGAGCGTATGTTTGCAAGGCTTATAGAAGGATTAGATTTATTTTATAAGTGAGGGAGGCAGTTATTTATCCACTTAAAACGTTTAAAATTACGTGCTAGCGGGGAAGGCCAGTGACAAAAAAGGAGCGCCCGAAAGATCTCAGGATTGATGAGGTATCCTATGAAGTGTTTAAGGAAAAGTGCCAAGAATTTGCATCATTCTTTTATGGGGCTTTTTTAGTTTCGGCCTTGGTTAATTTTATTTTGCAGGCGTCTTTGGGAATAGGTGACACAACGTCGATTGATGAAAAAGTCGCTGAGTTTCACGAAAGCTTGAAATTCATAGAAGGAATGAGAAGCGTATATAAGGGAGAGTCTGATGAGGAGCTTTATAAGATAGGGTTAAATGTTGTCATAGACAACTTAAAGAAAGAAGCTGACTTTCAAGAAAAAGAGATAGAGAATTTTTTCGACGGTACAAGCAAGATATACAATCAAAGCATTAAAGAACTTCCGACAAAAGCTAAAGAGAATTACGAATTGTATATATATTTTTGTGAGCACGTTGTTAAAGAATTATTGATTGAAAGGGCAGTTACGTGAGAAGAAAGCTACTGAGTAGCAATCCACCATTAGATTTCAGAAAAGAGAAATCGCTTTCATGGCAATAAATCTACGCGCTGACTTTCGCACCCCTTTGATTGAGAAGCTCACGGAAATTCTTTCAAGAGTTGATATACGTAATAATTCCTTTCTGGATCACGACCCCTTTTATGAATTATCAGATTTGGACGAGAAATTAGAGAAGAAAAATACATGGAAAACTATCGATGATTTTATTGGTGATAGCCCGCTAACGGATTTTTTCTTTGAAGTGCTTTCAGAAGAAATTCAGAAGACTCGAAAGTATGATAGTAAGATAGAGCCATTTCATCTGACGAAAATTGAAGAATATAGGGACCCTTCTTCCTTAGCAGATAGACTGCTAAAAGATTTTGAGTCATTGCCTCGTGAATTCAAATTATTTATTGAATTGCCAATTTATGAGTTTAAGGAGATTTTACGAACAGATCGATTTGAATTGTCTAATTCATTAAGTCTTGTTTGTCCAAATCAAGAATTTGAGTTAGCTTTTCCACCTCCTGTATATCAACCGCGCATCCGTCGCCTATCATTTATATTTCCTGCACCGGAAACAGAGCCAAAACTTAGCTGGAACGATTATTACATCTATTGCGAAATCACTGTCCAAGGGTTCATCGGTATATACGAAGACACATCTCCCATAAAGAGAGCTAGTTTCCTGCTTCGGGCATTTTGCGGATTGAGTCTCGCGCTCCAGCTCTTCGAGATTGGCTATGCATTTAACGTAGAGGACACTTATATAAAAGTTTATGAGAAATCTGGGGACGGATGGAATGCTAAAAAGCCGCGCCTACTCCCGACTGAGCTTGTTCAGGGGCTTGAAAAGTTTAATCCGCATGAAGAGTACAAAGCAATTAGACTAATAAACAAACGTCCGAAACAGGTTCTTAGCATATTAAAAGGACTATTTTCAAATGAGCAAGAAAACGAAAGGCTTCTGCGTGCGGCTCAGTGGTACTTTGACAGCTATTGCGGTGACAACGAACTACTTTCTTTCGTTAAATCAACGATATGCTTAGAAATGCTATTGGGAGAAAAAAAGGTATCAGACTTGATCGGGATTATGGAATTACTTAGAAATCGATGTGCCTATTTTATAGGCTCAAACCATAGTGAACGTGAGGAAATACTAAAGGACTTCAATGAGATTTACAGTACAAGGTCGCAGATTGTTCACAGCGGGAAAAATAGACTTACAAAACTTGAGAGAAGAAGTCTTTATAAATTGCGCCGGTTGTGCGCGCGTGTAATTAGAAAAGAAATATCACTCAGCATGAATTAATTTGTATGACGGAACGCGCTTTAGCTCTGTACGTGAATATCAAGCATGGCAATGACGTAGTCGCAGAGCATGTGCGATGCAAGGTCTACTTACCTATAAAATCTGTTGACGATCTTAGGATCAAACTTTACCCATCTGAAGACCAGCACGATAAAATTCAATATATGTGGAAATTCTCCTTGGAAGGAGTGATTAAAGATACCGCAGGTAACATATGGAGGGAACTGAAGGCAAATAATGTTTACTGGGTAAATAGTGAAGATGAATATACTCAATGGGAGGCAGACCGAGCAGAACATGTAAGGTCGGCTGAGCCTACTGACTTAAAGATTACATCATTCCGTCACCGCACTTCTTCTGACCGCTCCCAACAGATATGCAAGGTCCAGGGCAGTTTCTGGATTACACCGCATCCTTTATTTCGGCACGTAAGAATTTCTAAGCCTCTTAAAGGCGGAGGTTTTAGCGTAGAGACACATCATCAATCTCGGTTCACTTTAGAAAAAGGGTTTGAATTAGCTTTTAGACAGAAGGAGCATTCTTATAAAAATGATGATGATGAGCGCGTTATATTTTCAGAGCCTGTTCTTGAATTTGAGATAGATGAAGAAAATGATTCTGTCGTAATTAGCGATGAGTTGCATGATTATGTCAGTGACTTTTTAGTTCTGGCATCTTTTGCTGGAAGGCAACGATGTTTGTGTGTGGGGTGGGATATTCACCGGGCGGAGAATTCTGTAGAATTCTATCGTAGAGATATATCAATCCCTGTTGTTAAAGAATTGCGTGGTTGGATAAATGAAATAATTGACGTTGCAGACTTCGAAGAGTTTATGAATGTAGCATGTCGTAATTTTTCTAAAACCAAGCAAAATGAATATTTGCGTAGAGCAATTAATTATGCGATTCCTGAAGAAGGGCATCCTATTGAGAGCAACTATATGCTCTTATTCGCAGCACTTGAGACCCTTGTTTCGCACTTTCGGCAAGGAGACAAACTGGAGAAGATTCTTCCTACTAAAGTTGCGAAGAGAATGCAGAAAGAGCTTAACCAATGGCTTGATAATCAGCCTTTGCTTGAAGTAAACCCAGAGGACAGAGAAAAGAAAAGAGAATTTATACGAGACAAGTTTATTGAATTAAATCGCGTCTCATTTAATGTCGCCCTTAAGAAGTTTCTGGAAACTTACTCTGTGGATTTGACGGATCTGTGGCCTATAACAGGAAATGAAGAAGGGCCTTCACTCTCTCTGATTAGGCATAAGCTCGTACATGGAGCTTCTTTTGATTACCGCCGAGATTCAGCACTTGATTGTGCTATAGAAAACTTGAAATGGAGTATAGAAAGGATGATTATCTCAATTCTAGGCTGGCCCATTGAGCGAACTACGTTGAAACCTCAATATCTTTCTGGTATGACCATGTATAAAGAGTGGAGGGAAAAGCGTGAGAGTCTAAACAAACAAACGTAATTTAATATTTTGGTTAAAGCCAATTTAATCAGACTGTGGGAGATGTATATGGAAAATAAGGAGTCTGTAGAAAAGATAATAGATCGTTTGTTATCGAAATATGTCTCTGTCTGGCTTTGGTCTATATTGTTTGGTACGGATGTAGGACTTACTTACAGTTCATTAACTTATTATTCACCTAATAAGTGGGGAACGCTAGGCCTACTTCTTGTTATTCTGTTAGCGATTGCTTTACTTGCCTCTCTCATGTCTTGGTTGAATTTACTAAGATATCTATCTGAATACTTGATTCCAAAATTCTTTTTCCAACAATCAGAAGAGAAAATGACCGAGCGTGAATTTAAGTATGCTCTTTCATTAAGGAAAGCATTAAGATTCATGATAGTCGCTTTTCTAGCCAGAGGCAGTATGACATTCATTGATCTACTATACTCTTCCTTATTTAGGTTCTAAAACATGCGAGAAAATATTGGGGCTGTAATAAAGGTACTTCTATTTATCGCATTACTAATTATCTTTGGAACTTTAATTCCCTGCAAAGCCGAAATTATTGCTGCCTCTAATGATACTGTCCGTTTTGATTTCCGGGATTTCTACACCGATAATTATAATGTTATTCTCTGCTTTGATTTGAGAAATGACGTTGATCCTATAGCTGGACTTGTAATCAAAAGCTCTTCTTCACAACTACCTCGGCAACATTTTGTAGCACTACCGTTCGGTTCTACGTCTGTGTCACCCAATGAAACCTTATTCGCCACTTCGGGTAGTTATAAGGACTTCACAATCATAAATTATATTTTCTCTTCTAGAAGTGGTGGCCCAACCGGAATAGGTATGATTCCGATATTTGATCCTTCACCGCAAACTCCTTATTCAGTTGATGATCTTACAGGCTCTCTTTACCTTATACGCGATGGTTTAGAGCGCAGGTTTATATATGTCTATCCCACATCCGAATCGGGAATGGGAGTATTGCCGCCTGAAATTCAAAAGATACTAACTGATACGCCTGATGCAATCGCTATTGCTATCCCAAATGCAGCTGTACGTAAAGAAATTCGGTTAGGCCAAACGGAAATTCCGGCACGAATATTTAGTAATAAGATTGCTGCATATTACCCGGCGAGCAGTATTCAGCCTAGACTTTTAGAGGTACGCTACGAAGTACCACCGTCAACAGAACAAAAGCTAGTTTTAGAATATGGCATCAAGATTGTAGCAGCAATTTTAACGCCCTTATTGGGTTTGTTATTTCTAAGCTCAGGAAAAATTACGCGAGCGAAATCCATCATTTTATTTATTGGGCTCATATTAGAAATAATAATCCTTATAATAGTATTTAAAGTAGCTTTTATCGTAAAAGGTGAAAGTGAATTGAAAACCAAATTGGACTTTCTCGTGGTTATAATTGGTGCTCTGTTTACCACAATTGCGCTTTGGATAAAGGCTAGAGGTGAGCAAAGGCCAAAAGTGAATCCCTGAGCATCTAAGATATGGGATACAAGCATTAGGTGAAGCTATGCTTCAAACAGTGGCACCCGGTTAAGGCCATTCATGGATTGAAGACTTGCATAGATTATTTCTTTACTGTTTCCCCATATCGTTGATGCCGCTTCTGCCCTAACGAGCTTTTTACTTCTTCCCGCAACGTAGGCAGATCCAATGCGTCATCAATTAAAACATCAGTAGAAACGCCAATGGCACGGGCATATTTTAATAGAGTCAAAAGCGATGGCTCTCTAATCCCGCGTTCGTACTTCGATATGTCTTCACGCATCAGACGATGCTCAAGTCCTAACTGACGAATTAGCCCATCTTGCGATAAATTAAGGTTGTATCGAATCTGCGCTAGCTTCTCCGCAAGACGACTCGGCTTCTCACGCGGTGATTGTCCCATCAGGCGAACCCTCCTGATAGAACACATTGAAGAGTATCACCCTTGCTTGCGGGACTAATTGGCACTAAAATGCGTTGCCGTGATCGTTTTGCCAGAAACCTTCTTCGAAAAGGCTTCTTGGCGCAACTCATCACTCGCGCTGTGCCTTGATGCTATTCATGAAATGAAAGAACTTTATTTCTGGTGAGGGTAATTGTATGTCGAAATTAGCTCAGAATGCCACGTTTCAAAAGATCTCCCGAAATCAATGGGTCAATATATTAATCACTGATGTTACGCAGTGAAGAGGTAGGGTGCTAGACTTGACAACATGCA
>CAXTPS010000030.1:0-59680 GCA_964246305.1 uncultured Pyrinomonadaceae bacterium | reverse complement strand
GAGCAAGTGCAAGCTGAGAATGTCAGATACAAAGATTCTTAAATTACAGAGTAATTAGTCAATCGGCTGTTAGTCGTGATAGTTCCGATAATGCATCTTTTCGGCATAGGGTTGGGTACAATTTTTAGCCAGTTAAGGTCTTGAATGGCGCGACTCCCCGGCGGACATGCATGGACATGTGGCCTACAAGGCGAGAGGTGTGGGTAGCCTCCCGCCAACGGCGCCGAAACCATCTAAACAAAGAGAAAAATTAAAAATCTTTCAATTTCCTGCGGGCTAACTGAAAAAACTAAACTTATGAAGACAATTCTAATGGCAATTGGCCTAATGATTACGCTGTCGCTGCTTACAGCAAACGGTCAAACTAATCGCAAATCAACCAACTCATCAACCGCCAAAATGGATGGTTGTATTTCTGTTTCTCCATGGGAACAGAGCTCATCGGAATGGGATGTGGGGCAAAATCTTCCTACCGGACTGAAAAAAGAAGAGCTGATAAAATTATTGCACCCCGCGCCATTGCTTCCAAATAAAGCCGATGCGACCGGCAAATATCCTCAAGGAGAAGTTCTGGTTGGAGTCGGAGCTAAACCCTGGAAATATTTGCCCGATACTCAGATTATCATCCTGGAAACCAAAAAATATGTTCTTAATGAAGTTGGCGGGGTAAATGAAAAAGATCACGCTCTGTCGCTGGCGGTAATTAAACAAGTTCCTAACTCTTCGACTTTTACAGTGATTGCTAAAACCAGCGAACCGATCAAATTTGAGAAAGAATTTCACTTTAATAGATTCGACCTGGCTGCCTACAAACTGAATGAAACTGATTATGCGTTCGGTTTAAGGCGTTGTGTGGTTAACTTCGGAACCGGCTATATCGATTCTTATGAAGCGCTCGATCTATTCCGCTTATCAGATGAAAATATCGAACAAATCTTTTCTGCTGCCGTCTGGCGCGGACACTTTGGAATAAGAGATGAAAGAGAGGATTTCAGCCGGAGTGCGATAATCAGCGTTGCTCCCGAAAAAACAAACGGTTATTTCAATTTAATCAAGAAATTCGGCAAAGCTAAACCTGCGGTTTTTAAATGGGATGGGAAAAAGTATCAAACAACAAACAAAGACCCGTTCGAAAAGTTTGCCGATCCGAACAATTAGGCTAAGAGCAGATTTCAAATAACAATAATTACTGAGAGTGCTTATTATTCGCACCCAGCTTGAGGTAAAAAAGTTGTCTGATTCGTTTCTACGGTTCTGCTAGCAGCGACTGAAACGCTACGAATTTCATGTATGCAGTGTAAACGCTCGAAGCTATCCCCTCGCATATCCACGTTCATGTGGGTTGCCTTGCTGTTCGGGGTGGCGACGTGTGCGAATCGAGCGACGGTTGAATCGGTTCTTGCCGTACCGAATGCCCCACCTGCCCAGTCACGCGACCTCGATCCAGCGAGCGCGGGGCGCGTCTCTTTCAGTCACTTCACGGATCGTGACGGCCTGCCGCAGAATGCGATTCAGGCAATGGCCTTCGATCACAAAGGTTATCTCTGGATAGGCACACAGGATGGCGCAGCCTACTACAACGGACGTGCATGGATAGTCGTCAACATGCCGCACCGCACGGTCTCAAATTTCGTTCGCAGCATCCTTGTGGCAAGCGACGAGAGCATCTGGTTCGGGCGGCAAGAGGGAGGCGTGTCGCGTCTGAAAGACGGAAATTGGACGACCTATGACGAGCAGAGCGGGCTGCCGGACAAGCGAGTCAACGCGCTTTTGGAGACGCGCACGGAGGATGGCGCGCAGGTTATCTGGGTTGGAACAGACCGTGGATTGGCGCGGCTGGTGGGCGAACAGTTGACGCGTTTTGATGCGCGTAACGGTCTGCCTGATGATCGGGTCACGAGTCTGGTCGAGACGAAAGGGAGCGACGGTGCATCCGTCGTGTGGGTCGGGACTGACAGGGGCTTGGCTCGATTCTCCAAAAATGAATGGAGAAGCTTTGACGTGCGCGACGGGTTAGTGCATGAAGGCATCATGAGTCTACTGGCGACGACCGAAGGGGACGGACGAAATTTCTTGTGGACGGGGACAACGGACGGACTCGAACGTTTCGCGATGGAGGAAAATCGCTGGACGAAGTTTGAGACAGGTGTCAGCGCTCCGACAAGCAGTGTCGTGGCTCTAGCTCAAACCGTCGAACCGAATGGCGAGCGAGTCTTGTGGACGGGCATGGATGGCGGCGGCCTCGCTCGTTATCAGGCAGGGAGCTGGACGACCTACGGCACGCGCGAAGGGCTTTCGAGCAACAGCGTGTTCAGCCTGTTGCCGGGCGCGGGCGTAGGTGGAACGGAAGTGCTATGGATCGGCACTGACGGCGGCGGGCTGGCGCGCTTGCCGATGGGCGGTTGGAGGAGTTTCACGACGGCCAACGGCCTGCCCGCGAATTCCGTTTATTGCATCTTTGAAACGATAGAGTCTGACGGGCGCGCGATGTGGTTCGGGACTTACGGCGGCGGGCTGGCACGGCTCAAAAACGGTGCGTGGACGATCTTCGATAAATCATCCGGGATGCCGGATAACACAGTGTTCGAGATGTTGGATACGACGCTTGACGATGGTCAGCGCGTGTTGTGGGCAGGCGCAAAAGGCGGCGGGCTGGCGCGCTTTGAAAACGGGCGTTGGGTCAGAGGTGAAATCGAAAAGGAGTTCGGCGAATCAACCGTGCGCAATATGCTGGCGACGACGGACGACGCTGGTCAGCGCGTCATCTGGGTGGCGAGCGGCGGTCGCGGCCTCGGTCGTTTATCCAAAAACAAGTGGACGTTCTTTGACACGACGAACGGCTTGCCACACAAGAGCGTCTTCGAGATGGCGGAGACCTTTGACGCGGACGGCTCGCATGTCCTGTGGGTGGCGACGGGCGGCGGCGGCATCGCGCGCTATGCGAAAAATCAATGGAAGGTTTTCGACACCAGCACGGGACTCCCGACGAACTCCGTGCTGAGTCTGCACGTCAGCCGCACTCCGGAAGGCAAAGAATATCTGTGGGCTGGAACGGAAGGCGGCGGCGTGTCGCGTCTGGAACCTGGCAGGAACGAAGAGACGCCGCACTGGGTCACGTTCAGCGACACGTCGACGCCGGCTTTGCCGAACAACACCATCTACCAGATACGCGAAGACGCGCGCGGGCGCATTTATCTAAGCCACAACAAGGGGGTCACGAGGCTCACGCCGCGCCCCGCTGCGACCGATGACGCAAACAAAGATAAAGCGGCGGAGTATGACGTTTATACTTTCACGACGGAGGACGGTTTGCCGAGCAACGAAGGCAACGGCGGCGTGTCATTCGTTGACTCTCGTGGGCGCATCTGGTTCGGGACGGTTGGCGGCGCAGCCGTCTTCGACCCGACACAGGAAATCAACGGGCAGCCTGTCAAACCGCTCTACATCGAACAGACTCTCATCAACGGGAAGCCGCACGCGCTGGCCGCGCAACAGTCGCTTGCGCATAACGAAAATCATCTGACCTTTGAGTATGCACTGCTCTCGTTCGCGCACGAAGACGGCACGCACTATCGCACGCAGCTGATCGGGCTTGAGCCGGAGCCTTCGGCTTGGACGGCTGACGCCAAGAAAGATTTCACAGCTCTTCCGCCCGGCGATTACACCTTCAAAGTCTGGGGGCGTGATTACACCGGGAGAGTGTCGGAACCCGCCACCATCTCTTTCAAGATCAAACCCGTTGTGTGGCGCACGTGGTGGGCTTACACTCTGTACGCAGGCCTGTTGGTGTGCATGGCTTTCGTCAGCGTGCGATACCGTACGAAATCTCTCAGGCGGCGTAACTCAGCGCTGCAAGCTAAAGTGGATGAACGCACGCGCGAGCTGGCAGAGAAAGTCTATCAACTCGAAGACTCTGAGCAGCGCGCGTACCAGTACGCGCAAGCCAAGAGCCAGTTTCTCGCCAACATGTCTCACGAGATTCGCACGCCGATTAACGGAGTCATCGGCATGACGAGCCTGTTGCTCGACACGCCGCTCACGGGTGAACAACGCGAACGCGCCGAACTCGTCAAGCGTTCCGGCGACATGCTGTTGACGATCATCAACGACATTCTGGATTTCTCGAAGATCGAAGCCGGAAAGTTGGAGCTTGAAAAAATCGAGTTTGAGCTGACGACTTTGATTGAAGACGTGCTCGAACTCGTCGCGCGCAAAGCGCAGTCCAAAAGTTTAGAGCTGGCCGGTTTCGTCGCGCCCGAAGTGCCGCCGGTGCTGCTCGGCGATCCCAATCGCTTGCGTCAAATTCTCATCAACCTCGTTGACAACGCCATCAAGTTCACAGAGCAGGGCGAAGTCTCCGTCCTCGTGCGTCTGGTCGAAGAGAGAGATGATACAGTCGTCCTGCGCTGTGAGGTGCGCGATACGGGCATCGGCATCAAGACCGAAGTGCTCGACAATCTGTTCATGCCGTTCGCGCAGGCCGACAATTCAACGACGCGCAAATACGGCGGCACGGGACTCGGGCTGGCTATCGCCAAACAACTCGTTGAGCTGATGAGAGGCGAACTCAGAGCCGAAAGCGAGGTCGGCGTGGGCAGTCAATTCTGGTTCACCGCGCGCTTCGACAAAGCTTCGGCACAGCAGCACGCGCTTGCCGGTCACGATGCTTTTCAAGAACGACGCATCCTCTACGCCGGCGCGCCGGGAACGCAGCGCGAAAATGTTTTGGCTCAGCTCATCGCATGGAAAATCGAAGCGACGGCGGTTGATGATGGAGCGAGCGCGCTCGCATTGCTCCGGCGTGACGAACGCGCCTTCGACCTTCTGATTATCGATTCGCGTTTGCCAGACATGGACGGTCGCCAGCTCGCGCAAACGATTTCGTTTGAAGCAGTGATAGACGGTGTGCCTCTCATCCTGCTCGCGCCGCTCGCCGGGCAGCGCGAGACGCCGGGACGTTTTCAAATCTTGACCAAGCCCGTGCGCCGCGCGCAGCTTTACATGCGCCTGTGCGCGGCCTTGCATCTCATCGAAGAAGAGGACGATACCGCTTCGTCTATTTCCGCTTCGAGTCTGTTGGAGACTGGCGCGAGTCCCGCCGCTTTGTCCGACGCGAATCTCTTCGCCGTTGACACGCATCCGAAAAAGCCGCTCAAAGATTTTCGGCTGCTGCTGGTCGAAGACAATCAGACCAACCAACAGGTCGCCATCAGCACGCTCGCGCAGATGGGTTACCGGATTGAAAGCGTCGCCAACGGGCGCGAGGCCATCACGGCGTTGCAGGAGGCCGAATACGATCTGATTTTTATGGATTGTCACATGCCTGAGATGGACGGCTTTGAAGCGACCGCTGAGATTCGCCGTCACGAGCCTGCGACGCGGCGCACGCCGATCATCGCCATGACCGCCAGCGCGTTGCCTGAAGACCGCGCGCGTTGTCTGGCAGTGGGCATGGACGATTATCTGACGAAGCCTTTGCACCGCGAGCAGCTTCGCACAGTCCTCGAACGCTGGTTGCATGAGGATAGCCGGACTCCGCAGCAAGTATTGATCGAGCCGCCGGTTTCCGATTCGTCCGATGCGCCGCTCGAACCGGGAGCATTGCGTGAGCTGCGTCAGCTCGGAGGAACAAATCAGAGCTTCATCGGAGAGTTGATTGATCTCTTTTTACGTGAGAGCGTCGAACGTCTGGCGCGTATGCGCGAAGCCGCGCTCAAAGAAGATATAAATGCCTTGCAGCATGTCGCGCATACTCAGAGAGGGGCGTGCCTCAGTTTCGGGGCGCGACGGATGGCGCAGCTTTGCGCAGGATTGGAGAGCGGCAGCGACAGCTCAAATATTGAACTCGCGCCTGCTGAGGTGCGCGACCTGCTCGCACTTATCGAACGAGAATTTTTTCGTGTGCGGCGTGCGCTTGAAGCGGAGCGTCTCTCACCCGCAGCGATAGCGGAGCTTTAAGCGGGCGGCACGAACGTCTCACGCTGTCGCCGTTTGCCGCGCTTGGCTTCGTACATCAATTCGTCTCCGCGCTTGAGAAGCGTTTCGACCGTCGAATATTCATCCGCCCCGCCCCGCACAATCCCGATGCTCAAAGAGAGTTCATAGGCGCGCCGCTGTCCGGCATTATGCTTTCGCAAATTCTCCTCTAAACGCGTGATGCAGCTTTGCGCGTCGGTTCGTCCGGCATAAGTTTCGAGAATCACGAATTCGTCGCCGCCGATGCGCGCGATGATGTCCGAGCTGCGAAAAGTGCTGCGCAAAATATCCGCCAACTCCTTAAGCGCGTGCGAGCCTTCGTCATGCCCGTACGTGTCGTTGATCGTCTTCAGCCCATCCATGTCTGTGTAGATGAGCGATGCCTCTTGATTCGCGCGCCGTGCGGATTTGAGATGTTGTGCGGCGAGTGTGAAAAAGCCGCGACGGGTATAGAGTCCGGTTAAATCGTCGGTCAGCGAGAGATTGCGGAGCGTCTCCTGCGCACGCTTCAATTCGCCTAGAGCCTGTTCGAGCTGCGCGACTCTTTGCGCCAGACTGCGTTGCAAGTCAACAATCCGAATCCCGACCTCGACGCGCGCGTGCAATTCGTCACGGTCAAACGGCTTGGTCACGTAATCATCCGCGCCCGCTTCAAATCCGACCACAATGTCCTGTTTGCTGCTTTTCGCCGTGAGCAGAATGATGTAAACGGGCGTTGCGCTCTGCTGTTGACGCGCCATGCGGCAAACCGCTATGCCATCCATCTCAGGCATCGTTCTATCAAGGATAGCGAGCGGCGGCGCGTCCGCGCTTTGCAGCAACTGCCACGCGACAGCCCCATCGCACGCTTCAGTCACTTCATGCCCCCACGATTCGAGCGTCGTCTTCAGGATGCAGCGCGATACCGTCTCATCCTCAGCGATTAGAATTTTCAATTACGGTTCCTTCCAACACCGTCCGGGTGGAATGTTAGAGCAGTAAAGTTTCGACGCGATGCGCGTGAACCATCTCTTCGCAGGGCGACCACGCGAAGACTGTGAAGCGGCCATCCTGTGACGCGACGAGTGCGACCGCGTCGCGCTGGTCGTGTACGAACTGCGCCGCAGAGAGATGTCGTGTCCCGCCGAGTTGTACCGGGTGCATGACCGAAGCCACATCGCCGACAATCGGTTCAGTCACAACCATCTGCTCGACAGGCGTGCTCGCTTCGCGTCGCAGAATCTTCGCGCCGAACGCGAGCAGCTCAAAGTGGTCGCTAATCACAGTCGCGCCGTCCACCGCCGTCAAGCCCGCGATTGATTCGACGGCATCAAGCAGAGCCTCCTGCCACAGACGCTTATCTCTCTCTCCCTCGTCCTGACGCATCAGCTCAAACAGTTCGGAATAGGGAGGCGTCACCGCGTAAGGCACAGGCCAGACGATAGATTCGCGCCACGCCGCAGAGCCTTGAGGCACGACGAGCAACGCCCCGCCGCGACCATGCACGCGCATGGAGGCAGCCAGTTGCACGAGCACGTTGACGGACTCGTCACGGAGCGCGAGCGAGCCGAAGCCGAGCAGCGAGGTGAGCAGGGCAGGGCAATCAGGCAAGCTCGTGCCCGCTTCGTCTACCACCTTGATTTGATCGCCCTTGAGCACGACGACATTGACGAACTTGCCGGACTCCTGTCCGCGACGGTACTTGACGACCAGCAATCCGGGTTCGATGACTTCCAGCACGAAGCATAATTTAGGGATGTTGCGCGTGGTTCCCCACACGGACAGCTCGCCGCGCTCGCGCCAGACGCCCAGATGAATACCGGGACGCTCGACCGCGGGCGCGAGCCGTGCGAGGGCTGCGGGTGTGAGCGGAAGCTTATGCTCGAACGTCAACGGCTGCCCGGCGCGTTCTGCCGGAAGGAAAGCGAGCGAGATTTTCGGCGAATAGCCTTCCTCGTGTCTGAGGCTTGCCCAGAATGCGGCATCTATGATCGCTTCGATGGCTTGAGCGTCCGGTTGCGGAGCCAATTCGTGCCGGCTGCCTTGACGCGCCGACGAGAGATGACGAACGAAGTGTTCCTGCACGGTGGCGGAAACGGCCCGGGCGGCTGGGTATGACGGTCCTGTCATAGCTTGATGGTCTCGACTACGTGTACGTAACTTCAGATTAGCTGCGAACTCTTGCGTGAATAAGCTAGCTTCGGGTACATCATACTTCGATTCCGATTGCTAACGAAATTAGGTGAGAACACATTTCGGTAAATGCTTACCACACGATGACGCGTAGTGAAAGAAGAATCAATTCCAGCGGATTGTACGGAGATTGTGAGAGTCAGGTTACGGAGCATGTGACCGGCTCGCAACATGCTTTATGCAACCATTAATCTCTTTTGAGGGACATTGAAGGGAACTTTCGATTTGGCGTGCGAGAACTCGGCGATAAAACTTGCGGCTTCCTCAGGATGAATCGCCTTAGAGAAGAAGTGTCCTTGCCCGTATTCACAGCCGAGCTTCCTGAGAATCGCTATTTGATCGTACGTCTCGACACCTTCTGCAACCAGTTCCATTCCCATATTCTGCGCCAGCCCGACGATTGTCCGCACGATTTCCATGTTCTCGTCATTGTCCAGCATGCGCGCGATAAATGAGCGATCAATCTTCAGCGTGTCGAGCGGGAAACTGTGCAGGTGGCTCAGACTCGAATAGCCCGTGCCGAAATCATCCATGCTCAGCTTGACCCCGATGGCTCGAAGTTGCTGCATCATCCCGGCGGCGGTTTCGATCTTTTCCGTGACGGCGCTTTCCGTGATCTCAAGTTTCAGGCTCTGCGGGGCTAAGCCGGTTTCATCAATGATCCCTTTAATCGTCTCAATCAGATCGGACTGGTTGAACTGTTTGACGGATAGATTGACGCTCATAAATAGCGGCGGGACGCCGGAAAACTTTTTCTGCCAGTCCTTCATTTGATAACAGGCCTCGCGCAGCACCCATTCACCCAGTGGGATAATCAAACCTGTTTCCTCGGCCAGAGGAATAAAGTCTGCGGGTGAAATAAAGCCGTGCTCCGGATGCTGCCAGCGCACTAGAGCCTCAAAGCCACTCAAACTAAAATTTTCAAGCGACATGATCGGCTGATACTGAATGTAAAACTCATCGCGTTCCAGCGCGCGGCGTAAATCCGTCTCCAACTGCAAGAGCTTGACGGCCTGCGCGTGCATGGCGACATCGAAGATTTCATAACGGGCATTTCCGAGCGTCTTGGCTCTGTACATCGCCGTGTCTGCGTCGCGCAGCACATCCTCAGCATGCAGATAGGCATTTGAGCCAAAAGCAATCCCGATGCTCATCGTCGTGAATACTTCCCGCCCGCTTAAAGAGAACGGGGCTGACAGCTCCTTCTGAAGCCGTTCGGCGACATAGATGACCTCGCTCTGATCGTTGACATCCTCAACCAGAATCGTGAATTCATCGCCGCCCAGCCGCGCAATCGTGTCTATCGGGCGCAGTGAAGCTTCCAACCGTTTGGCGATTCCGACCAGTAGTTGATCGCCAATCATATGCCCGAGGCTGTCATTGATCAGCTTAAAGCGATCAAGGTCCAGATAGAGCACCGCAAACTTGTGTTCATGATTCCGCTCTGTGCGCGCGATGGACATCTTCAAGTGATCCATAAACAGCGCGCGATTCGGCAGCCCGGTCAGCGCATCATGAAAAGCATCATGCAGGAGTCTCTCTTCGGCGCGTTTGCGGTCGGTAATATCCTGTATCTGAAAAATAAGATGAGCCGACCCGGTGTACTCATCTCGCACCAGAGAAGCGTTCCAGGAGACCCACACCTCATGCCCCTGTTTATGAAGATATCTCTTCTCTGTTTGATAGGAAGGGATTCTGCCTTTCAACAATTGACGAATGTTGGTGATGGCTGTTCCCAGATCGTCCGGGTGTGTGATAGCCAGATAATCGGTCGCCATTAAATCACGTTCCGAATAGCCCAGCAGCGCGCACAGAGAGTGGTTGACCTGCAACCAACGTCCTTCAGGCGACACCAGCGCCATCCCGATGGCGGAATGATCGAACGCACTGCGAAAGCGTTCGGAGTTGTCCTTGATGGCTGAGCCGTAGTGCTCGATCTTCGCCTCACCGGCTTCGAGATATTTGACGTACAGATGATAAGCGTAAAACAGAATGGCTCCGATGAGAGACATTGCGACATATGCGCTAAAACCTGTGGCGTTGATGAGCGCGGCGACGCCGAATGCCACCACGGCTCCGGTAAAATATGTGATGAAGCTCCAGAAATAGATGCTGATCCATGTGCGCAGGATTGATTGCTTAATCCGATAAGCGCCGCATAGCACGATCATCGTCGAGCTGGTAAAAGCCTGTATGAGCGCGGCGCACGTGATCGCCATCAGCAATTCGAGAGAGTAGGAGATATGTGCGAACCCGATGAGCGGCTCGAAGGTTTGTTGTAATACCCAGACTACGAGAAAAGTTGAGATGATGGAACCGGCGTATTTTAACAGTTGTCCTCTCACGCCGTTGTTTGCCAGTTGAGGGATACAGAAGGCTAAGAGGGCTGCGAACAGCACGGCTGCCTCGGGTCCGAAAAGTAGTATGGCGAGTAAACAGAAGCTTTCAACGACTGAAATCTGCCCCCTCTCTTTGGGGAGCGAGATGATAAATCGAGAGCTGATGATGATTGCTGTGAGAGCTAAAACCAGAAACGGAATGCCGAGCTGAGACACAGGCCATTCAAACATGGCATAAAGAAAAATCGCACCGCCAGAGGCGATGAGGGGAAGGGATACCAATTTTGAAAATCGTCGGGATTCCAAGGGGTTATCAACGGCCACTTATTCTCAATTTCATGAGGTCTACAAAATCATCGCCTCACCTTCAAACATCTAACTGCAACTTTAATGCCCTTGCTGGTTAAGTAGAACTGCTCGATTTGTTATGAATAATGTTGCTTATCCCGTGTCCGTCCAATATTGAAGCTACGGGAGTCAATCATTTTGAGAGAGTACACACGTCAAAGTGGCAGAAGCGGTCATAAGTATGACCGATGATAGCCCTCTCAATTTAGCGACCTTGCTTTGTGCTGCAAACGGCGCGGCGCAGATGACGAACAGCCATGCGTGATCGAAGTATTCAGACGTTCGATGATCGGCGCGCCTGAAGTTACGCAGTGTTACTACGTGACAGGGCAGGCGGACTTCATCCTCATTCTCACCCTGAAGGACATGCAGGACTTTGACGCTTTCACCCGGCGCATCTTCTCCGAAGACTCAAACGTCAGGCGATTCCAGACGAGCATCGTGGTGAACGCAGTGAAGTCGGGGCTGAGCGTGCCGATAGATAGAACATCTCGCAAATAGAGCATGCACGCCACGCTAATTGTGGAACTCCCTGGGCAACGTCGCGGCAGGCTTGGTTGTTGACATTCATTGAGGTCAGTAATATCTTGCCTGCGTCTCAATACCGCTTCCTGGCTAACGAGCGCTTCCCTCGATGGTTTCGCTGATAGCTAGCTACTCGTACTACCCGACAATTCAATAACTTCAAGAAGGATTAAAACTCTGATGAAAACTCTCCCGTCTCTTTCCGCGTTTCAAGTGATTTCTCTGATCCTTCTCATGACATGCAACGGATATACACAGACTCCCCTGACTCCACCAGCCACGACGCAGCAGCAGGAGCAATCAGTCAGTAATTCCGAACTCTTAACGAATAAGGGAGTGCTCGAGATGGTCAAAGCCGGGTTGGGCGGGGCCATCATTATTGCTAAGATCAAGGCTTCTCATACCAAATTTGATACGTCGCTCACTGCTCTTCAGGAGCTGAAAACCGCAGGCGTGACCGATGATGTCATTCTAGCTATGATCGAAGCCTCTTCTGTTAAGCCCGCAAGCGAAGTGGCTTCCCGGACTAATAAGCGCGGGCGGATGACGGACGAGCTAACGTCAAAGTTCAAGCAACTCCAAACGTCGGTTGTCACAGTCTGGAGCGAGATCGGTCATGGCACTGGCTTTATCTTCGATGTGCGGGGACTCGTCATGACCAACCAGCATGTCATCGGCCCTTCTACTTACGTTGCCGTGCAGTTCGATGACAAACGCAAAGTGGGAGCAAAGATTCTAGCCGTTGATCCTCAGAAGGATGTAGCTGTGCTCTGGATTGACCCGTCAGCGTTCCCTGAAGCGACCCCTGCCGTCATAGCCAAAGCCACAGATGAAGAGCCGGTTATCATTGAGGGTGAACGAGTGCTCACTATCGGAAGTCCTTTGAACCAGCGCAAGGTGATGACCACCGGCATCGCAAGCAAAGTAGAAGAGCGCGCTATTATCTCCGACATCAACATCAATCATGGTAACTCTGGAGGGCCATTATTCAACTCACTTGGAGAAGTGGTCGGAATCACCACCTTCGGAGACTTATCAGGACAGGGTGGTCCCGGCATCTCAGGTATCGTCCGCATCGAGCAAACCTTTCCAGTTATTGAAGAGGCTAAGGCGAGAATGGGCAGTACAGAGAAACCGGACGCGCGGCTCCTGCCGGTCGATCCGGCAGAGAAGTTCCCGCTTGAGGCAATCAAGGACGTTGTAGAGGCTAAAAAGTTTGACTTCGATCCATATTTCTTCGGGATGAGCGATTATCAGGTTGCGCTCATCACTCCGCCGATGTACTACCGGCGCATGACGGAAGCCGAGCGAGAGGCAGCAAAAACTAAGAACAAGCGGAACAACAAAGAGGGCGCGGTCCAGAATACTTTTCGCCCGACAGACGAGTTTAGGAATTGGGCAGAGTATGTCGGTGAATACAAGCCAGTGCTTTTGATTCAAGCACAGCCTAATCTAGGCGAATCTTTCTGGGGCGCAATCGGACGCGGAGTTGCTGCCAATTACGGAATACATACGCAGGCCAACCTTCGTTTCAAGACGGACTTCTACCGGATGAAGCTCTTTTGCGGCGACAAAGAGGTCGAGCCTATTCACCCCGGCAAAATCTTCCTGCTCACTAACGAGCGAAACTACTTCGTCAAGTCTAATGACGCAACGTATGTCGGATTCTATTCATACCCGGCAGAGGCTATCAATAACCAGTGCTCATCCGTCAGGCTCGAACTTTATTCGGAGAAGAAACCTAATGAGGCGAAGGTCAAAGTACTCGATAAAAAGACCGTCGCCCGTATCACAAATGATTTTCAGCCATACCTGATGAGAAGCGTCAGACGATCCGATTCACCAACAAATACTAATGTGGCTGGAGCCTCGACTTCAACTGATTCACCGGACAAAACCTCAAGCTCCCAGGAGGCATCATCGTCGGGTCGCAACGGGATCGCTCTCTATCAACAGGGAAAAATCCGGGAGGCTGAGGTTGCGCTTACACAGGCTATCGAAACCGCACCTGATAACGTGGTCTATCGTCGCTTACTTGGATTATCTTTGCTTGATCAAAATAAATGGGCTTTGGCTGAAGTACAATTGCGTGAGGCGGTAAAGCTTGACTCAAGTGATGACGCTGTTCACGACAGCTTAGGAATTGCTTTGACCAATCAACGCAAGTTGAAGGAAGCTGAATCAGAGTTCCGAGAGGCGCTTCGATTGTCACCCAATAATCTCGAATATCAGAAGCACTTGCAGGTTGTGCTTGATAATCAAAAAAAGTAGCCTTCAAACCATTAACAAAGTAGGGTTCAGTGGAGAACGCAGTGAAACTGTCCCGCGTATTATTCAACTAACATTAGTTGAAATTCTATTGCTCGGACAATGGTTCTTTAATAAGAAAAGTTGACTATGATAGTGCGCCGCATAACTACAGGGCGACGGGAGCTTATTCATCAACTATCGTAACTTCTCTCAAAATTTCTGCCATTCACTTCACAGTCCGAACATACTATTATATTCAAAATCATTTACCGTCTCGTAGACTTTGAAGAAGAGAATCCAGATGCAATTTGCGTCCGATAAGCTTCGGGTTCTCCCACAATTCTGATGATGGAAGCAGCTCTATATTTTACACCGTGGCTATGGCTACAGCCGGGGCAGGGGAGCCTTACTTTACCGGTGGAGAAGATGAGGACATGGTGATGAAGAGATTTAGTTCATGGAGTCTGAGTCGCCGGATAGGAGCTGTGGTGGTTGTGATGGCGCTACTCGGTTTGGCGTGGGGGCTTGCGTCCTATCTGCGCTCAAGGCGGGTCGCGCCGAGTAGCGCCACGCCGACTAGCTCGAAGCTCCAAGGCAGTATCGCCAATAATCACCCGCTGCCAAATCCCGGCGGAGAGGCGGCGACCTTCAGCGCCAAAGGCTCTGTCGAACTCACTGGCGAGTATTTCAAAGCGCAGGGCACGAACGGTCGGAGCTGCTCGACCTGCCATATTCCGGAGGAAGCTTGGAGCATCAACCCCGGCACGTTGCAACGCCTGTTCGACGAAACGAACGGCACGCACCCCATCTTTAACCTGCTCGATGCCAACAACCCGAACATGAACGTCTCCACTGTAGAGGGACGGCGCGCCGCGTACAGCATGCTCCTGAGCCGCGGCGTGTTCCGCAGGGGCGGCGCGCCCCGCCCCAACTCCGAGTGGGAGCTGATAGCCGTGGATGACCCGCACGGTTTCGCGAGCGTCAATCAACTGGTGCATTGGCGGCGATCCATGCCGACGACCAACTTCCCCATCGGGAGCGTGACGGTCAACTGGGACGCTGGCGCCAACGTGGGCAAGGGCCAGCGCGCCGCGCTGGTCAACCTCACCAACCGCCTCGTGACGGGCGCCTTGCAGGGACAGCACCCAGCCACTCCCGATGTTATCGACAACATCGTTGACTTCGAGAGCTTGCTCTTTACCGCGCAGCTCACAGTTCCGGGCGTCGGGCGTCTCGACTCAGACGGCGCACGCGGCGGGCCTGAGGCATTATCGAAGATGTCGAAGGTTGAGGGACGGTTCGATCTCTTCGACGCCTGGGCCGGTAGCGCAAACCCAAAGCGCGCCCAGATCGCGCGGGGTCAGGAGTTATTCAACGGCACCAACGCCAGCATGCGCAGTTGCAACGTCTGCCATAACACTGCGAACAACGGCACCAACATGGACAATATACTATTTGACATCAACACGGCGTCGGTCGAGGCGCGCACCCCGGACATGCCCCTCTACACCTTTCGCAACAAACAGACGGGCGAGACACGCCAATTGACCGACGCGGGACTTGGCAACATCACCGGTCGGTGGGATGACCTCGGCAACTTTAAGACGCCAACCTTGCGCGGGTTGGCCGCGCGTGCGCCGTACTTCCACAACGGGAGCGCGGCGACGCTCGATGACGTGGTGCGCCACTACGAGAAGCACTTCGAGTTCATTTTCACAGACGAGGAGAGAGCTGACCTGGTGGCCTTCTTGAGAGCGCTCTAAAAAATGATATGAGAGATGCGGAATGTGAGTTCCTACATGCTTGTATATCTTCAGGTCAATAGCTCACATGAAAAGAAGGAAGCAGAAATTCAACTTATCTACACATCTTTTCTAGACGGACATTCGGCCCGATTGCTTTAACGTGTGTCCGGGATAAGAATGCCAGGAGAGAGCAGGATTTCGTCAGAGGGGGTTCGCCAAAACAACCATCCTTGCCAAAGAGAGGCTCCCGGCACTGCCATGACTGATGACATTTGCAGCCTAAACACCGAGCCCGATAACAAAGCCCACGTGCTCTCGGCTTTGCACAAAAATAGAGAAAATCGTTACCTAATCCAACGGTCAAAATGGAATTTTTGTGTAAGTGAGGATTCTGCACAACAATGATAACTCCGGCTCTTTTCCAGATTAGTGCCTGCTCTTTTACATGCTAGTTTATCGCTGCGACAGTAATAGCATTTTGATTTGACCATGCGGAAGAATTTTCTACCCCTCACGCGTTTGAACCCATTGGACAAGCAATATCTGTCTGAACGCCTCAGCCGCAATCAGAATGCGAGAGCATCCCTTTTGTTTACTGCTGACATAACTCGATCTTCTGCGGCTTCCGGTAATTTCCGTGCCGAATGCCGCCCCTTCAGCGCAGGAAAAATCAATTGCGCCGCGCCGCATCCAGCACCTCACGAACCTTGCGTCCCAACCCTTCGACGTTGTATGGCTTCTGAAGCACCATCGCCCCCAGCTCTTCCATCGATTTATTCTGCTTGACGAAACGGCTCTGCACAGTCTCAGAGCTATAGCCGGTCATAAAGATCAACGGCACATCACCGCCCATCTCGCGTATGCGTTTGTAAGCATCCCATCCGCCCATGCGCGGCATCACCACATCCAGTAACAGCAGGTCTACCCGGTGACGATTCTCCTCATACACTTTCACCGCATCCTCGCCGTTCTTCGCCAGCAGCACCGTATATCCCAGTCCTTCCAAAACATCCCTTGCTAATCCACGCAGAGTATCTTCGTCTTCGGCAACGAGAATCGTCTCTGTTCCGCCGAGCAAGGGAAGTTGAACCGCCAGCGCCTCTTTCTCGGCGGCTTTCTCAGCAACCGGCAGAAAGATTTTGAAGGTCGTACCGTGCCCCACCTCACTGTAGACGTTAATGTGGCCGTCATGCTGCTTAACGATGCCGTAAGCCATTGAGAGGCCGAGACCAGTGCCATGGCCTACTTCTTTCGTCGTAAAGAATGGCTCGAAGATGTGGGCACATGTTGCTTCATCCATGCCGCTGCCCGTATCGCTCACCCTGACCTCAACATACTTGCCGCATTGAACGTACGGGTATTGGCGGCGATAACTCTCATCCAACTCCACGTTGCTTGTTTCGATAGTGAGTTGACCTCCTCCGGGCATCGCATCGCGGGCATTGACGCCGAGATTCATGATCACTTGTTCAATCTGCCCCGGATCGGCAAAGACCGCACACAAGACAGGGGCGTACTTCACCCGCACCTCCACGTCCTCACCGATGATGCGCTTGAGCATCTTTATAATCTCGGCGATAGTGTCATTGAGGTTGATGATGCGACGTTCCAAATGCTGGCGGCGGCTGAAGGCCAGGAGTTGACGGGTCAGTACAGCGGCACGATTGCCTGCCTTTTCGACTTCTATCAAACGCAGTTGCAAAGGATCATCTGGCGCGAGTTGGCGAAGAGCCAACTGCGTGTTACCGAGGATTGCCGTCAACAGATTGTTGAAATCGTGCGCCACCCCTCCGGCCAGTGTGCCGATGGCTTCCATCTTCTGCGACTGTCTCAATCGCTCCTCGCTCTCGAAAAGCGATTGTTCAGCCAGCTTCCGCTCGGTGTTATCCAGCAGATACCCTTTGATCTCGACCAGCGCACCGTGCTCATCAAACGCCCCGGCGACATTCTCAATCACATACACGGGTGTGCCGTCGCGTCGGCGAAGTTCGACTTCATAGTATTCAAGCTTTCCCTTGTCCCGCAGCAGCTCCAAAAACGCTCCTCTCGCTTTGGGGTCATGGTAGATTGTGTCGAGGCTGGCCTTCATCGCTTCCTCGACCGAGGCGAAGCCGAAGATGCGCGCAAAAGCGGGGTTGCAGGTCAGCAGCTTGCCGTCCGGCATTGAGATGTAAGCGCCAGCTAAATTTTCATCGAAGAATCGGTGGTAGCGATCCTCGCTCTGACACAGCGCCTCTTCCGCGCGCTTACGCTCGGCGATTTCCTCTGCCAACTCGCCCGTCCGTTCTTTCACTTTTTCTTCCAGACGTTCGTTCAGCGCGTTTATTTCTTCCTCGACCCGCACCAACCTGAGGTTCTTATGCACCGCCGCTTCGTAGGTCGAAATCAGAAGATCAACTATCTGCTGGCGTTCCGGCGTGATCGAATACTTTTCCCCATTGAAGATAATCTCTAACCCCGTCTGCGTTCCTGCACCCACGCGCAACTCACGGTTGAGTACGATGTATTCAATGCGCGACAGCAGCAGCTTTTCGTCATACGGCTTGGTCACAAAGTTGTCAGCTCCGCACTCCAGGCCACGGATAATGTCTTTGGCGTCCGAGAGCGAGGTCAACAAAATCACCGGAATGTTTTTGAGATTTTCATCCGCTTTGATCTCGCGGCAGAGCGCGTAGCCATCCATCTCCGGCAGTAAGACGGCGCTGATGACGATCTGCGGCTTTCGCAGACGAATGTGGTCGAGGGCGCGCTTACCATTATGTTCGATTAAGACTTTGTGGCCGTGCCGCTCAAGTATCTGCTTAAGATGTTCGGACTCGGCGGGGTTCTCTTCAACGATGAGAATTTCTACACCATTACTCATACTATCCCCTCTAAGGTTCAGAATCCCCCGCCGGTTCAGGAATACCGCAAGCCTTCACGCTCATCATGCACAGTGAGAAGGCGGTAGTCCTCTCACCAACTTCAGTAGATCGGAATCGTTGTCAGAGGCGAGAATTGTGTCGGTCTTCTTCACGCTTAATTGCCATGTGCTTCTTCATGAGGTAGCTGCCGCACACACTACATTGGGGGGAGGCAAAGGTAGCGGTTCAGTTTTAACTTATGAGCAAATGTCGAGCGGTGTTTAATTTGAAACTGAAGCGCTACCTTGAATTCAGCCCTCTACTCAATATGATGCATGAACTGCAATGCATTACATCGGGTGTTTCTTCCGTCTTCGATCTCAAAATCTACTATTGCGATATGCCAGAGTAACCGCAAGCAACCCTCCATGCGTATCGGGCTACTGACTAAAGCTAATATGGCGTCTATCGCCAAACCAACAGGGATGGCGCGCATTCCAACAGCTATAAAAGCTTAACTTTATATTCAGGGAGGGTAGTCCGGAACCGCTTCTATAATTGTGTTGACAGAGGTTAGCAAGCATGTTTACTCTTCTCAGTATCAAATCACGCAATGGGCTTTCGCTATTGTTGGCTTTCTTCATCAAGCGACGGATGCGCCAGACTCTTCAACTTCAGGCTTCACTCTGCCAGCATCACGTCGCAATGCCCACAACACTGCTGTACGATCTTCTCTCTGGCACGGTTGGCTTTTAGACGAACAGCCGCCAAGCGTGCCTTTGACTTTACAGGATGATAGGTTCGCTAAGATTATGTAGCTTAGATGAACAAACAGTGGATACTAACTCAAGCAGCTTTTGACCAACTTCTGAACTGGCTCGATGAGGATCGTAACCTGGCCGGTCAGAAATATGAGGATATTCGCTGCCGACTCATTGAAATCTTCGCCTGTCGCGGCTGCAAGGAAGCGGAGGATCTGGCGGATGAAACAATCAACCGGGTGATCTCAAAAGTAGCGAATATTTCGGACGGGTACGTTGGCAATCCAGCGCATTACTTTTACGGAGTAGCGCAAAAAATCCACCTTGAATACTTACGCAGAAAACCTGCTCCGGCCATTACGCCGCAGATCGAGGAGCCATTTGAGGTTGAGCAAGAGTACGAGTGCCTTAAACACTGCATGCAGAATATCACGCCTAGTAACCGTGAATTGATCTTGCAATACTACGAAGCGGATAAGCGCGAAAAGATCAATCACCGTAAAATCCTGGCCCGTGAAATGGGCATAGAGCAAAATGCTTTGCGGGTTCGTGCATATCGAATTAAGGCGGCGCTTCAGCGGTGCATTGAAGACTGTCTCGGGAGAAAAAATCAGTCTTGAAATATATCTGCTACTTTCAGGCATTCATAATAGAGAGACTTTTTCAGAGAGGGAGTGATCTGGCTGATGCTAAATCTTGAAGAGCGCACAATCCTGAAGCAATACCTGCTGGGAGAGTTGTCCCAAGAAGATCAGCAGCAGATCGAGGAGCGCATCATAGCTGATGGAAAGTATTTCAGACAGTTGCAGATGGTCAAGGACGGGTTGATAGACCAATATTTGGACGGCGATTTGACAGACAGAGAGCGAAAAAGATTCGAAGAGTATTTCCTGATAACGGCTGGAAGACGTAAGGAATTAAGATTAGCCCGCGCGCTGAGGAGATATGTCGCAGAAGAAGCCGCAGATAAGTTAAAGATGCAATCGGGAAAACGATGGTCTGTGTTGAGACGATTTTTAGCGCCATCAATCAAAATAGCCGCCTCTATTCTACTCATCGTCTGCGTTGGATTTGGCATATACCGCGTATTTTTCTATCAGTCTCAATTAAGCAAAGGGCTTGCCGCTCTCGACGATGCCTATCATGACAAACGCCCCCTGGAAGCAAGAATCTCTGGATTCGGCTATGCCCCTTTGTCTACGACACGCGGTGAAGATCCGAAAAAGATGGATTACGTTGCGCGTGACCGCGCCGAGCGAATATTGCTTGATGCCACACACGACGATCCAAGCTCAGCCTCTCATCACGCGCTCGGCAAGCTTTACCTGGCTGAGCAAAAGCTTGCTCAGGCCATAGATCAATTCGAACAAGCGCTAAATCTTGATCCCAACAACGCTCAGGCGCATAGTGATTTGGGAGCAGCGTTGCTGGAACAAGGTAATGCTGATTCATCAAATGAGAACTCCGGCCAAAAGCTTACCAGGCTGTCTCAAAGTATTGAGCACCTTAACAGAGCGCTTGAGCTAAATGACTCGCTGCTGGAGGCTCTCTTTAATCGTGCTCTTTGCTACCAGAGCATGATGCTCCTTCAGCAAGCCCGGGAGGCCTGGCAGAAATATCTTGAGAAAGACCACAACTCTCCGTGGGCCGATGAGGCGAGGCAAAACCTGAAATTAATTGAGTCACGGCAAGCTGAAACTTCAAGGGATGGAGGGCAAGTTCTTCAAGACTTCCTACTCGCTTATCAAGCGAGCGATGATGAAAGAGTATGGCAGATCATGAGCCGGAGCAGGGAAGCCATCACGGGGAAACTCATCTTTGAACAATTGGCTCATCGGTATGTTGTCCAGTCAGTACAAGGTAATACGAACAACGCAGTCATGGTGCATCAGGCGTTAATTTATGCCGGCGAGATAGAATTGCGAAAGTCGGGCGACCCTTATATCTCTGAAGTGGCACAGTTCTACGGTCGCTCTCCCCCACATCAACTTCCCGTCTTAGCCACGGCTCACCAGTACCTACAGAGCGGATTTGAACTTTGTGTGCAATCGAAATTCAGCGAGGCAAGAGAGTTTTTCACTAAAGCGAAACAACTCTTCGATGAGACACATAACATACCGGAAGCAATCTTCGCAGAACATTGGGTTAGCTACTGCTATTACCAGACGGCACAAGCCGTGCGGAGTATTAAAATAAGCGAGCGATTGGCACGCTACTGCGAAGAAAAGAGCTATAAATGGTTGCTCTCGCTCTCCTTCAATCTATTAGGTAATGCTCAGGCGGATTTCAACGAATACTCAAAGGCTGTCGAATACACACATCGCTCCTTAGAGTTATCCGAACAACTCTCCGACACCTACGGCACGCAGAAAAATCTCGTCCAACTTGCAAATGAGTACAGAGGCTTAGGCGATCTCCAACAATCTCTGCTCTACCTCCAGCGTTGCTTAAGATTTGCGGATACCTATTGGCCGGGTAAGAGGCAGATGTGGAGAGACTATGTGATTTCAGCCATGACTCTCTACGCCAGCGGCCTTTATGTGTCCGCTGCGGAGTTTGCCAAAGAGGCTTTGAAACTCGGGGTGGAAGCGATTAAAGACCCTTCAGTCACTTTCCTCCCACACATCTATTTGGGGTTGATTTACGGAAAACTTCATAAATACGATGAAGCTTTCAGAAATATACAGCTTGGCTACGACATCGGGCAATCTCTTCAGGACAACTCCGTCGGGCGGAGCATTATGGCTTATGCCGCCTTACAGCGCGCTCATCTACAGCGACAGGCGGGAGCCTTTCAGGATGCCAGAACCAGCTACGATGAGGCCATCCGGCTCTATGAGAGCCTCGGGTTAGAAGTTGAAAGTTATGATGCGCATAAAGGCCAGTGGCTCTGCTTTATCGCGCAGGGAGACGATCTCTCTGCGGAACATGAGCAAAAACTTGTGCTGGCCTTATTCGAAAAATATCGGTCGAAGATTCAGGAGGAGAGAAACAGGGACATCTTTTTTGACGCCGAACAAGACACTTATGATGTGGTGATAGACTTCCAGTATAAAAGGCTCGGCGACGGGCAAAAGGCTTTCGAGTATTCTGAAACTTCAAGGGCGAGATCGCTTCTTGATCTATTAAATAATAAGGGACAACCCGCGCCAAAGATTGATGCGCCGCACGCTCTGCTTCCGTCCATTTCTCAACCACTTAAGCTTGCGGAAATTCAAGCGCAAGTGCCTGACGAGGTTCAGATAATACAGTATGCCGTACTCGATAAGAGGCTTCTCATCTGGGTCATCTCGAAATCGCGCTTTACGACTACAGAGGTCATCATTCCGCTCGAAGAGCTTGATCGGCACGTACGCCGGTATCTGGAACTAATATCCACTTTGTCTCCCGAAGAAGAAACTGAGCTGAACCATGAAGCGCAGAGCCTCTACGCTCTTTTAATTGGCCCGGTTGAGCACTTGTTGGATCGGAATAAACTGATATGTATAGTGCCGGATAAAAAACTCAACCATCTTCCATTCGCTTCGCTTATTTCACCTGCCACCGGCAAGTATTTCGTCTATGACCATCCGGTGTTATACGCTCCAAGCTCAAATGTCTTTGCCCTTTGCTCCAAGTCCGGGCGGGGGAAAACAGGCCATCAAGTCGAGAGATTGTTAAGTGTTGGCAACCCGACATTCGACCAAAGCCGCTATCCCTCTCTGTCACTACTTCCTGCTGCTGAAAGAGAAGCTGGAGAGATCGCGAGGTTTTATGAGCCTCAGCTTTTGCTTACCGGAATCAATGCGCAGAAGAAAATAATTAAGAGCGAAATGAGAAGGTCGGATGTCATTCATTTTGCTTCGCACTATATTGTTGATGAGCAAAATCCTATGCTCTCGAAGCTGTTATTAGCGAAGAAAGACTCGGAGGCCAGTCGGGAGACCGAAGACGACGATGTGCTCCAACCCTTCGATATGTATGAGATGAGATTGCCGCGCACGCGTTTAGTCGTACTCTCTGCCTGTCAAACCGGTGAAGAGAAATATTATAGCGGTGAAGGGATGGTCGGCATGTCACGAACATTCCTTGCGGCGGGAGTGCCGCTCGTGGTGGCAAGCCAGTGGGGTGTCAATTCCGGTTCCACGTCAGAACTGATGATTAACTTCCATAAATACAGAAAACAGCAGGGATTATCAACCGCTGATGCCCTTAGACGCGCACAGGTTGACATGTTTAGCAGTTCGGAGCCTCGCTACCGGCACCCCTACTACTGGGCCTCTTTCATTGTCATAGGCGGCTTCGCCAGCTTTTGAAACCCTCACCTCCCCCTCTTCATCATGCCTTAAGCTCCTGCCGGTACAAATCCTGATTCCTTTGCCTGTAATATTTTTGAAAGTTTCGGACATATAAAAATGGGAACAGTATCCAATGAGGTGAATAGCTCAAATGTGCCTAGATCACTCGGAGGCGACCGCCAGAATCATTTTCGCCGGACTTTTTATCTTTTGCTTTAACGAAAATGCACAATGTGAAGTCGGTATTCTCAAGCATGAAAAACACCAGCCGCAGCTAATCATCAAAGAGGTAGGCCCCGACAATATAACAAGAGAGATAGACCACAAATTTGATTTGACCGCCGATCTCGCGATTGAAGCAATCAATCCTATCAAAGGCGGAGCTCAACCTTACTACCAATCCGGATTTAATAGACCGAAGAATGTTGGTGACCCGGAGGATTTCAAATGGCTTACCGATCTTGAAGGAGAAGAATTCCACGGTCACCGCCTCAACATAAAATCATCAAAGGTGGGGGAAAGGCCAGAGGCGCTCAAGTCAATACTGTACATTGATAATGGCGATTTCTACTCCTATCTAAAATCTACTGAGATGTATATACGCGTGCCATACGAAAAGCCTTCGCCGGAGATATTTCTCGGCAAGACAGCCCACATAGTTGGTGTGGACATTGGTTGTAGTGATGAGGGACAAAGCGGAATTCTTCTGAGAAATAAAGTGACCGGATATGAACTTTTTTTAAGCAAGTTCAGAGATGAAGATGGTGAGATTTTAAGATACGAGATAATCTTTAATAATATCTGTATCTCTCATACCAAACCCACTGAGAGCGACTTTGTTCAGTACTATCAATTGCTCAGCGATCCCGATGGTCTGATGTTTGATTTAAAAAAAGCGGTGAAACAATCTGCCCGGTATCCGAGTGGAAAATCTATAGTGGGAACAGCCTACATACTGGATGGGCGTCCGATTGTGTGCGACTCGATTTATCTGAGTAAAACGCAAACCCTGTCCGCCTTCATTTAAGAAAACGCCGTAGCCGCCATAGCCGCCATTGCTTTCTGAGATTAACCTGAATAGCGATGATTGGAAGCACTAATATTGAAGCGCCGATTGATATTGAATCCCTCACCCCAAGCCGAAGAGCGCAGAGGGGGTATTTGGGGCAGATTCCTTCACAGCCCAAATTTCCTTCACCTCCTCTGTGTTTCTTCCGCAGACGTGCTATACCTCCGACAGAGTGTGCCTGTCCTCTCCTCCCGGTGACGTTCTGAATCTTTGCCCGTTAGATCACGCGCGTATCCGAGTTGAGTCGTCCACGGCTCGGTGATACTCATTACTCGGTGATACTCATTAGTTGACCGCCTACATTATAGTCAAAGCCAGGAACATTTTTGGTCTTATCGGACGCGACGTTATAGGCATTGATTTAATGAACTTGAAACAGATCAAACATGCTATGCGCAGCCTCTATCAGGCAAGCAGGCGGTTGGCTGCGGGAAAGAAAAATGCAAATGTGCGCGTGGCAAGTTGCACGGCCACTACTGGTACATTTACATCAGGGTGAAGAATAAGATTAAATCGCTGTACATTGGAAAGCGTCTACCGAAAGAGATTGCGAAGAAACTTGAAAGTGAATCCGGGAAGATATCTTAACCGGACATACCGAGTAGATGCCGCTCAGTAAGGCGTTCATCACTATTCAACTGGAGGAGGTTGGCGGTCGTCCGCCCTTCGGGCGTGACACCTACGATGTGCTGAGCTTGATGGGTGAAGTGCTCCGTCCAGTTTTGTGTTCGTGGATTAAACAGGAGACTGAACTCTCCTGTTTCAGGGTCAAAGGAACCGAGGTCGCTTCCCTTGTGCCGATTGCAACGCCAGCAGGAGAAGGCCAGATTATCAGCTTCGGTCTTGCCGCCATGCTTTTCTGAAATCACGTGATCAACTTCATGTGGAAAGAAGGCGACGGAGGCGGGCAGCAGACAGTATTCGCAAAGGTTTCCAGAGCGCTCTATAACCTGGCGGCGCAGCGTCGCAGAGATATATGTCACACGCTCTGCGCCCCCGTCAGGTACTGAAGATCGCCCGTCTTGATCAGTATCATCAGGTGTTCAAGACGTTCATACTCGTCAAGCTCGGCTTTCTCGGCGGGCGTAAGCTTGCCGGATGATTCTCCTTCAACCAGCGTCTTCAGTCGGCCTTTCATCTCGGGTGTGGGGCCGAAGGATGCAACCTGTTCAAGCGTTGGCCTGCCGGCAAGAAAGTCGAGGACATAACGGTAGACGTGAGCCGGCAGAGACGGCTCTCTGAGGCTCTGGGCCAGCAACTCCGGCAGGCGATCCCCGGCCTGTGCGATAAGCTCAGAAAGTTCGTCAGGCACCTCTATTGTAACTGTAGCCATACAAGTGATTCCTCTCTTATATCTTACCTCTGTCCACCCCGATTTAGAAGCTTCTTTGCGACTTTAGCAGGTCGTGGGTTGCTGGTAAATCATAACGACTCATGCGGCGCCCGGTCTTAATCGAATCTGCGGAAGGAAGTGACTACATGGCCGAAATGCGGCGCACGGCTCTCTCATCGTAGAAGACATGCGAGCACGCTATATCCATGCGCATACTTCTGCGCGTGCGGGGGAGGAGTCTTAAGAAAGAGATCAGCCTCTCGTGCTTGAGGCCGACTTTGTGTGCAAAGCTATGCCGAGTTGCCAAAAAAAGAACGCCCAGATATCGGCATAACGGGCGATGGCACTACTCACTATGGGGCTGCCCCGATGCCCGGCTCGCTCTTCTCCGCGCAAGAGGATCGGGTTCCCGGACACGTTTGCGGCAAGCCATGCACTATGCATTTTGTAGCTGTGCCAGGGAGCGACGCGGTCGTCATTGTCGGGGACGATGGTGAGTATCGCGGGGGCCTCGATCTTTTTTGGCAGCGTATGATAGGGGCTGTATTGCAGCAGGAAGTCGAGGTCATCTGAATCTTCGGGTGAACCATAATCGGCGACCCAGTGCTGGCCGCCGTGGGCTGTCGGAAAGCGAACCATGTCGGTGACCGCCGCGCCGGCAACTACCGCCTTCCATAGATCAGGACGCTGTACCGTCACGGCGTTGGCCGACAAACCGCCATTGCTCCACCCAAAAAAGCCCAGCCTTGCGGCCTGTGTGTAACCCTGTGCAATGAGCCACTCGCCGGCGGCGATAAAGTCATCGAAGACTTTCTGCTTATTCTCGCGCATGCCAGCCCGATGCCACTCTTCGCCAAACTCTCCCCCTCCTCTGGCATTAACGATTGCATAGACCCCGCCATGTTCAAGGAATGGAATCACGTGTGCCTTAAATGCCGGCAGGAGGCTGACCCCAAAGCCGCCGTATCCGTGGATCACCGCAGCATTCCTGCCGTCGCGCTTGATCCCTCTCTGATGAAGCAGGAACATCGGTATGCGTGTCTTGTCGAGCGATTCAAACCAGCCTTGTTCGACCTGAAACGCCTCCGGATCAAATGGTACTTCGTGTTGATGACAGAGCTTGTAACGGAGGGTTTCGAGTTCCATGCGATAGACGGCGCGGGGTATCAGGAACGACGAAAACGAAATTAACAGCTCTCCCGACTCCGGCTCCGCGCTGAGCGAGTTGATACTGCCGATGCCGGGCAGTTTGATTTCCCTGACGAGCTTGCCCTTCAGGTCATACACGCGCAGCCGTGACGAGACCTTCTCGATGGTCTCGACAAAGAGGTGGTTTCCGACCGCGATCCAGGTTCCGAGAGGATAGGCTCCCTCTGGAATCACGGTCGTGACGGCGAACTCACCGGCGGTAATGTCCGCGAGCTTGATCGCGGTGAGCTTGCCCAGGGGCGCCTGATGATTTGTCCGGATGTAAAGCCTGTCTCGATGGAGTCCAGCGGTGATAAACGCCTCGATCCCTCGAACGACGGGAACGAAGCGTCGTTGCGAATCCTCGCGATCCAGTAGATACAATTGCGAGCATGGCGCAGCGCCCGATACGTCCTGCACCACTACAATCAGATAGCGTCCATCGGACGAGAGCTGTGGATATGGCGTTTGCTCTCGCTCAAGAGATTCGCCAAACACCAGCGTGTCGTCCCGCCAATCATCACCAAGACGATGGAAGTAGAGTTTATGATGGAAGCGTGCCTCTTCGCCGCCGCGTCCGCGCGTATAGTAAAAGCCGCTGTTATCAGGGACCCACGCCACACGGTTCTTAGTGTGCCATGAGTGCGCAACCGGATTTACGTCGCCGGGAATGAAGTCGGGCAGCACTTCTGTGCTGTCGACATCCATGACGTGGAGCGACATGCAGGAGCTACCAGACAATGACAGACGGTATGAGATCAGCGAGCCGTCGGGAGACGGGTGCGTGTCCGCCAGCGTGATTGTGCGGTCGGAACTCAGCTTATTCGGGTCCAGCAGCAGCCGCGGTTCGCCATCCGGTACGTCCCGGCAATAAAGCGCCGCCAGCTCCTGATCCTTGAAACGCTGGCGAAAGAAATATCGTTTTCCGGCTTTGATGATGGCACTCACGGCGGGCGGGCGCATCACCTCCTCCAAACGCCGGCGAATATGTTCGCGAGCCGGCAGGGACGAGAGTCGGGCCATCGTGTATTCGTGCTGCGCCAACACCCAGCTTCTCAGGGCGGGCGTGTCATCTTCCATCCAGCGATAAGGGTCGCTGATCAAGCGTCCGGCCAGATGGTCGGAGTATTCGCTCCTGCCTGCCGTGGATGATTTTTGTTTCGACAATGTCATACTTCCCTGAAGCGAGCCTGCCCGAATCCAGCCGCACCTCATACGGTCAATAGCGTGACCGCGGCAATGTTCATGCTTGTCCATTTAGGAGGCTTCGTAGCCACCGCTCAACTTTTTTCACGGTCTCATCCACTGTAATTTCCGAAGTGTCCAAAAGTGTCATTCGTGGTTCTGTATGCTGTGCATTATTTAGTAGCCAGCGATTGAAGACGACCTGCTCTTTAATGCATTTGTCATTGGCAGAACCGCGCGATGGCGGACGTTTTCGCAACCGTGAGACAAGGATTTGAGCATCGCAAATCAAGGCTAGGTAATGAAGCTCAGAGAAATAACGCCGCTCTATACATTGCTCAAACTGAGTAGGCTCTCCAACCCCACATAAAACAACAGGTCTACCAGCTTGAGAAATATTCTTACACATGCGCAACCAGGTCTCTCGATATTCGCGGTAATTGGTTTCGGGTTGATCGAATTCTGCGCGCCACAGAATATCGCTTTCCATGACCACTACATTTTTCATCCGGGCTGCAAGTTCCAGACATACAGTTGACTTTCCAACGCCGCTTGCGCCGGTGAGAATAAAGAGGGGTAATCGGATAAACTTATGTCGAAAGCGGCAGTTCGGGCAGATCGCATAGTCCCCTTCGGGCGCAATGGTTTTGTCTGGATGATATTCTCGGCAGTTCGGACAAACATTGAACATGATTCTTTACTCGCGAGCCATCTAGCGCGGTCGCATTGTATCGCCGGTGAGAAAACTTTTGCCAGCATAACACGGTCGTGACACCGCGGCGGACTCCCGGCGGATTCTCAACCTTAATAGTTTGCGTGCCGGCAGGGGAAAAACCTACAATCACTGCCAGCACCGGGGCGGCTGGTCTTTAGTCCAGCTACCTGCCACATCGACGGAGGGACCCATGCCACTAAGCAGGATGCGCGTTGATCATCAAGTCCCGATCACTTCGCCGGAAATGTTTTCCAGCCCCTATTCGGAGATTCCGATTGATAACAATGATCCGCGCGGTCGCGAGCCGCTGATCCCATTAGAATCGGTTGGCGTCGCCTTCGAGAGCTACTACGCCAAGACGGACGGCAGGAATCCGCCGTTCGGCCGTGCGATTGAGGGCAGCCGACAAGATGTTTGGCTACGAAAATCGGTGGCCGAAAAACTTGCTCGCGTCAACGAGCTACTGCAGCCGTTCGAAGCGGAGCTGTTCGTGCTCGATGGTCATCGCACAGTGGCCTGCCAGCAAGGTTTGTGGAACTTCTTTTACGCACAGGCGAAACAGCTCAACCCAAGTGGCAGCGAGCAGGAACATCGTGCTTACGCGAGGCAGTTCATAGTAGACCCGGCGGCCTTTGACGAATCCGATTCCCGGACTTGGCCGGCGCACACCAACGGGGCGGCGGTCGATCTAACGCTGCGGGATTCCGTCACCGGGGAACTGCTCAACATGGGAGCGAACTTTGAACAGGACAGTGACAGTGACGCGAGCGTCGGCGACTATTTCGAACGACAGTTGGAGGCCGGACACATTGACGAAAATGATGTCAGGTTACAGAACAGGCGGCTGCTGAATTGGGCCATGACTCAGGAAGGTCTGCTTAACGAAACGGCAAAGGTCTTCTGGCACTATGACTGGGGCAACCAGTTATACGTGAGGGCCAGTCGAGCGTTTCTGCAAGCCCCCCCGCAGGCTGCATGGTACGGCTATATCGAGCTTCCCGGTTGAACGAACCCGCGAGGCCAACACTCACGCCGAAGAATGACAGGCAGAATACCAAACGCAAATCCCCAACATTATTTGCGACCACACGCGGCCGGGCGAGCGGCGCTGAAGAAACTCAGTCTGAATTACCCGGATCCGGTGAAGTGGATTTATCAGGAACAAAGACTCAATGATCGTACCGTGAGCAAGGGAGATTACCCGATCCACCCTACTTCAGTCCCAACTGATTTCCGGCCAGAGATGCAGCCGGTTTTTTGGTTACCGGAATTCGAAGCCCCGCAGGATCAGTTCCGCCTGTTTCAAAATCCGAAACGTTCCCTGCCCTGGTATCTTTCGGGATCCAGTTCGGCATTCTATTCCCATCTAGTGCATCCGTTGAGCGTGCAATATTTCCTCAATCGCGGCATGAAGGGCGCAAGGTGGAGAGAGCCGAGATTCCTGGCGACGCCAATGGCATCCCACCGGACTCTTCTGGTGTGGAATCCGCAGTCCCGGATACCTCCTTTTTCCGTTAAAACTTCCCTTAACTTGTGGATCGGGGGGCTGAATCGAAACGTGAGGCTGAAAGAAATAAGGCGCAGCGTGGGTATGTCTTCCCTGCTCGGCGGGATTCCCGGAGCGGACTTAGAGCGTCAGGGAATTCTTTTACTTGATGACGCAACAGGGCTTTTGCATAAGCAAGCCAATGCCGGACTTCTGGCGCGAGACGCACCCTGGAAACTTAACGCAGGAGAAGAAATCGTCCCGCTATTTAGCTTGCTAGCTTCCTCGTATGGGCGACATCCACGAATTGTGGATTTGATCATATCAAGCCGACTGGAACCCACGGCCTGGGTTGATAAGTTTATTTTGAGGCCACTGATCTACCAGGCTTACTTCCTCGGAATGACAGAGGGACTCGTTGGCGAAATGCATGAACAAAATATATTGATGGAATTGCGGGATGGAGTCCCGACCAAGAGGTTTTGGCATCGTGATCTGGGAGGATTCTTATTGGATCGCGACCTGCGTCGCCTTGCGAATAAAGGTTTTGAAGAGCTTCCGGCAGGCATTCATGAGCGGCATCTGGGACGGAATATCTCTGTCTTTCATCTGGTGCTTCGCTTGTACCTGCAAGAGTCATTGGGGGACGCGGTTGGTTACGCACTGCGAAATTATTTTGAAATCCCCGCCGATTGTTTTGCCGACCTCTATAACGTTAGGGTGAGCGAGCTTCAAAATCTCATCTTCTCTACACATGGCATCCGCACGACGAGGAATTTCGAAAAGGACCTTGATCGATATCGAAAGCGAAAGACAGCAGGCTTTATCTGGAGATGGAAAAGCATGGAGAAAGCACTTCGAGATGGTTGACCAAGCGATCCGGCAGGCATAGCTGGCTATTGATTAACCGACACTAGACCGACACTATATCAGCACTTGTATTTCCGATGCGGCTGAGAAAGAATGCGTAAAATTTTTCTAATGAAACCTGCATTAGCCACAGCACCGGAGGCTCACGAATGAAAACAAAACTAACTGCACTTTTGGCTATCGGCTTGTTTATCGCCGCTGTATTAAGTGTCGCCGATGTCGCGCCGTCCAGTGTCGCGACATCCAGTAGTGCGCCGCCCATCTCCATTCGCTCGACTCAGATCCGGAACAACATCCAGACGATGCTTCAAAAGAAGGCGCAGATCAAGGTCTTACCGGACATTCCCGGAGTCGGCGGCGCGCGCACGGCCAACAATCAGGAAGCAGCATATTACGCCTGGCAGGAGTTCGTCGCGCTTAATTGGCCCAATGTCGGCGTGACGGGTAAAGCCAAATCAATCGGACCCGGTTCGCGTGAGTTCGCGGACATGAGCCTGAAGTTCGGACAACCTCCGGTGGGAGTTCCGGGCACGAGTTATCCGGCCCTGGTCTGGGAGTCTACCCGTCATCGCGCTGAGATCTTCACTCCTCCGCCTAGTTCTTCACCTACTCCGTCTCCGTTGCCTACCCCATATGGATACAAACCCGACCCCACGGCTTCATGGGGATACAATTCGACGCCCGGTTACGTTTATCCGGGCTTGACGATCACCCAGCCGTCTTCTCCGCCGACCATGACGCCGTTCGTCAATCTGGACGAAGCCAGCCAGATCGGGACGTGCAAAATGTACCTGGGTGGAGCAGAAGTACTCTTTATGGCGAAGGCCAATTATATGGAGTACGGCTATGTGGCCTCGCGCGGGTGGTACAATTCGGCAATACTCAAGAACCCGCCGTCCAAGGGCACGCCGCAAAAGCCCGTCGCGAGTTACGCGAACACATCGGGTTATATTGTCACGAACGGGGAGTTTCCGGCTCCCGGAGTCCTCGCCGGGTCTCCCACAGCAACGGGCAGCTATGTGAGCTTGCCCAACGGAACCATCGAATTCAAAGCGGCCTTTCGCGTGGCATCCGACGCGGAACGGCAGGCTTACGAAAGCGGCCAGCCCATTCCGGGCGGGTATCACGCAGCGCCAATCCGATACTATAACGAGGTGACGGACAAAAAGACGGGTAAGACATCGTACCAGTACGTAGACACGGTTGGCGTCCTGCTTTCGCTCCACATCATTCACAAAACACCGACCGCACCCTTCTTCATCTTCGCAACGTTCGAGCATCAGGACAATGTCATTGGGCCGGACGGCAACCCGGTCGAGGACACCAATGGCGCTCTACAGAGCAATGCATTCACGTCGTCGCCAGCGCCAGTGCCATCGCCGCCTTATGTGTACCCTTCGGCTGGCACCGCGCCTACGGGACAATCTCTGATTCCCGCGACAGCACCCATCGTCTTCGAATATCCGTCGCAGTTTATGCCGACGCCGACGCCGTCTGTCTCGATTCAACAATTCATCCCCACGCCGAGTGGCTCAGCCGGAACGAAGTCAACGACACAGAGTTCTTACCAGAACACCAGAGATGGAAAAATCTCGACGCTTCCCGCGGCTAACTCGTCATCGGAGGCCAATTCGTACATTACTGTCAACCGGCGCCGTTACAGTATTCCGTCGAATCCGATTGTCGCCGTCAATCAGGATATTCACAGTCTGATTGCGATGTACGGGTACAACACGACAAACAACGTCTGGCTCAACTATAAGTTGGTCAACGTTCAGTGGGTGCCGGCGGGCAACAAAATGCAGAAGACGCCGGGAAAGCTGTATGGCGATACATCCAGTGGCGCGCAACCGATAATCCCGGTGGAGTCGTTCTACTTGTCGAATAGTTTGGTCGAAACCAACATGATACTGTCGGCCTTCAGCGGTAAGTTCGCTAACTTCACATCCACTGCCGACGGATTGAGCATCACAGACTTTTACGATGCCGCTACTACGTACACCAACAATAACGTGAGTGGTAACCCGGTTACGAAGAGCGTGGGTGCTCCGTTCTACAACATCTACACGAAGGGTGGCCCCTACAACATGGGCGGTTGCATGGGCTGTCACGGCAACACCACCGTGAACGGAGGAAGCGACGCCAGCTTCATCCTTGGACACGGCAAACCGTTCGTCGTCGAGGGAATCGACCCCCCGTCGCAGACCATGCTCTCAAGGTTCCGAGGCTACTTCTCGAAGTAGGGACCAAGCCGGCGAGCGGTCCCTTTCCGGGGCCGCTCGTCTTGCCCACGTGAACCCTCCGACAAAATATCAACAAAAGAGAGGTCCAGACGATTCTCGTCGGATGCAAACCCCGGAGCACACAACATTTTGTTGCTCCGGGGATGCTTTGTGGTGCAACATACGAGTGAACCGCGCCCGCCGACATCCGCTAAAATGATGAGTAACTCTGAAACCACGTCCTTGCATCGCATCAGCCAGTTGCCGCTTGACGTGGACGCAGAGATCTTTCGCCACTATCCGGCATTCAAGCTCGGCGTCACCGACAGCGTTCGCCATTATGCCCGGTTGTTGCTTCCGCTCGTGAAAAGAATAATCGCAAACGAAGCTGAAGGTGGCGACTGGATATTGACGGCGCCGGCAATCACGGCCCAGACACCGGCTGCCGCCAACTTGTTGTGTTGGGAGCTGTTTGATTTGTACATGCGGGAGCGAGACAGAAGCAATTCCACCACGCTTTCCTTGATCGATATCCAGCATGACAGCGAGTCCACGGCCTCGATAGATTGGAAAGACCCGACCAAGTCTCAGGACTATGCAGAGCTGGACTTTGCAGACCGCGTGACCGAACGCGAGCGATCCGGACGGCGAATGTTTCCTAACGCTGATTTTCGCAGCCGCCCGATTTTGTTCGTCAACGATATGTGCGTCACAGGCGCACAACAACAGGTCATGCAACAGTACTTCGAGCGTGCCGGAGCCGCATGCGTCAGGTGGCTGTATGTCATCCTCGTTGATCCGGAAATCGGCAGGACAACGCCCAGAATAGAATGGCAAATAAATTTCGCCCCGTTCGAAGACCTGTTACGAATGGTATCCCGCGAACAGATTCAATTCACTGGAAAATGCGTGCAAAGGCTGATGGGCTTGAGCATCGTCGAACTTGACCGGGTGCTGCGGGCGCTCGATGGCGAGCGCCGCACACGATTGCTGGAACTAGCAATACTGAATGGTTTTCAAAATCTGGACGGCTTTCAGGAGCAGATGGAACTGGTCAGATCATACAGCACAGCAAGAACCGCTCTGGGCCAGACTTAATGGAAGGAACGCCATGATGAACACATCCGCTTCTGACCCGGGGCGCGCCACGCTGTCTCTCAGCCCACATGAGGCTCGCTTGCTATTTCGCGCCGGTGAGTATGCGGGATATACATCCAGTTTTTGCGAAGGGTATATTCAGGGAAACCTGGGTATTCTGCCGCAGCAACATGCGCTCGACTTTGCTACGTACTGCCACCGCAACCCGAAGGCCTGCCCGCTTATCGCCATCGGTAATGTGGGCGATCCTTTTCTGCCGATGCTGGGTGAAGACCTGGACATTCGTACCGATGTTCCACGCTACAGGGTATTTCGCGAGGGTGAGGTAGTCGAGGAGCCGACCGATATCAAACATGTGTGGCGCGACGATCTGGTCGCTTTTGTTTGGGGTTGTTCATTCTCCTTTGAGCATGCGCTGATGGAGTCGGGGGTGTCGCTGCGTGACGCAGCTCGCGGTGACAACGTGGTCATCTATGAGACCAACATTGACACGATTCCGGTCGGCGCGTTTGCGGGAAAGGTATTCGTCACGATGCGACCGCTCGTTCCCGCTCAGGCCATACGCGCAATACAGGTTACGTCGCGCTTTCCGAATGTTCATGGCGCACCCATCCACATTGGCGCGCCCGAGTTGATCGGAATAAGCGACCTCGAAAGACCGTTGTTCGATTTGAAGCCGCCGGAGGTGCGCCCGGATGAGGTCCCTGTGTTCTGGGCCTGTGGAGTCACGCCGAGGCTTGCGATAGAGCGTGCGCGCCTGTCGCTTTGCATCACGCACAAACCTGGCTCAATGGTGATTGCGGATCAGCTCAACACGAGCCTTGCGATTCTTTGATATTGCAGATGCACGAAAACAACTATCGCAAAGGCTCAGCAGTCTGCACGGCGCCCTCGGAGACGACCGCTGATGTCCGCTTGCTCGTGCTCGATATTGACGGCACGATGGTGGTCGAATCGAATCGCATCCGGGATTCCGTCGCATGGGCCATCCATTCAGCCGAACGCAGGGGGGTTGCCGTTGCTATTGCTACCGGTCGACTGTATCAGTCTTCCCTGGACGCATATAAATCGATTGGTTCAACATTACCTTTGATCTGTTATGAGGGCGCCCTCATCCGGCAACCTCATACTGGATTCGTTCATCGTCACTGGCCTTTAGAACCTGATGTGGTAGCACTAATGCTCGATCACACCGAACCGCTGAGCCTGAGCGGCTGCCTCTCCGTTCACCTCTATACTCAGGACAATCTGTACGTCTCGAATCTGAACGACGCATCGATCAAGTACTTCGAAGGGTCAAAGGTTGAGCCAATCGTAGTGAGTGACTTGCGGCAACTGCTAGATCAGGCAACCACCAAAGTGATCGTCTTGAGCGATGATGTCGAGGTCATCGCACGGCTCTCCGACCAACTGAAGAATTCGTCCAGTCGAACCCAGGTAAAGCAGTATAAATCAATAACGTTGCTTGAGACGTTCCACCCAGCCGTCAACAAGCGATTGGCTGTGAGTTATCTGGCCGAGGAAATCATGGCGCTTCGTCCGGAAAATGTAATGGCTATTGGGGACGACTTCACCGATATCGAAATGCTCCGGTATGCAGGAATTGGGGTCGCGATGGGGAATGCACCCGTGGCGGTCAAAGCATGTGCTGACTGGGTAACCACAAGCGTCGAAAAAGATGGGGTGGCGAAGGCAGTCGAAAAGTGGATTCTTAATTGCCGGGTTTAATCCCGCCCGGACTGCCGCGTAAAGTGGCTCGATGTTCTGTTCAAAAAGTGCTCGATGCTGCTCTGATGTCCCGATGACGTTGCGTTGTTATTCCGTCAAGAGTCCTTCAGAAATCAGCAAGTCAATTGTGGCTCGCATATATTTTGAGTTAGTTCGATTTATTGCGTTGAAGTTTGACCAGAGTGAGGTCTGTTGATTCGTATTGTCTTTCGTCATGTATGAGAGATTGTCGGAATGACAACTAATTCCATTTGCAATTCTCATGAAGTTGAACCATACATCGTTACCCGTGGGGCACGTTTTCTTAATAAGGAGGATAAAACACTTGTCAGGCAGTTGTGTTTGAGCGGCGATGCTTTGTAACGTTTCAACGACTCTCGCTTCATTTTGCTTTACGGTTGTAAGCGATACATAGACGTTCATACGGATGCTCTGAGGGAACACGGTCCCAGGCTATTTCTTCGCAGTCGTTTCGCCGTCTGCGGGGAGCGTATGCAGCAGTGACGTAAGGTGATGCCCGGGTTCACGCAGGCTCTTCTCGCATCACGGCGTGATCCTTCCAGAACTCCTCGACGATCTGCTCGTATTCCGCGCACCGCACGCTTTTGGTCTTCGAAATTTGATTGGGATGTAACCGATAGTGTAATTCGACGGTCGGCAAATTGTGGATCTTCAGACCCGCCTTAACCACTTTCAACCAGAGTCCGAGGTCCTGAGCGACGCGATACGAAGGATAGCCGCCCAGTTTCATCACTTCGCCCGGACGCAGCATTACGGTGGGGTGGTTGAGAAACCAGATTTCCGAAGTGTTCCGCTGGTGTTCGATGTACTCGTCCGTGACCTGCTCCGGATGCTCGGTCGGCGGGTGCATCCGCTCGGTTCCCCATTCGATCCCCTGTAGTTGAGTCCCGAGGATGGTCACGTCCGAGTGTGCCTGCAAGTAGGCATATTGCCGTTCTAACCGCGTCGGCATCATCTTGTCATCGGCGTCCATCCGGGCCACCAAGCGTCCCCGACACCGGCTCAGTCCGACATTCAGAGCGAGAGCAATCCCTTGATTTTCCTCAAGTCGTATGAGGACGACTCTGGGATCATCGGCGATGCGGTCAATCTCTGCGACGGTTTCGGCTGCTCGCGATCCATCATCTACCAGCACAAGCTCCCATTCGCGGAACGTTTGAGCACGGATCGATTCCCAACACTCTGCCAGGTACGCAGCCGGCGCATCGAAAACGGGCATCAAAATCGAAATTTCGTAGCGGAGGGCTGCCGAGAACCCCGCACTATGCGTAGCGGCATGCTTCTGCACGCTATGTTTATTAACAACCGATGTGCGCCCCTTGTTTCCTGTCTCGAAACGTGCGTCCGCTTCATCCAACTCACGAAGCCGGGCGAGAAGCTCAGTATCCTCACTCGCGTACAATGGCGCACCGCCACAGTTGTACCTCAGCCCGGGCAGGTCTCGGGCGATCACGGGCAATCCAGTCGCCATTGCCTCTAGTGCGGCATAGGAGCCGGTTTCACCGTGGGCAGCATCTGTGGGTATCATCACCGCGTCCAGCCGTCGCAAGGCCGAAGCTATTTTGGTCGGTGTCACGTCGCCCGAAAAATCGATCCAGGGCACGTTCGCAAGCTTCTCGCTGACGAATCGCTGATAACCGGTGTCGAGTCCGTGGCCGATGAAGCGGATCCGCCACGGACCCGCTTGCCATGCCAGAAGCGTGTCGATGAAAGAGCGTGGAATCTTATCCTCGTGCAACCGTCCCACAATGCCGCAGACGAGGCCAGCATGCTTGCGTTTGCGTGGGCGAAACTCAGCAGTATCGATTTGCAGCGGCAACACTTTGAGCGGCAACTCTCGCCAGCTCGAATGAATTTCGGGTGAGTCAAAATTCGAAAACACTGCTGCCGGAATCACATGTCTTGGCGGGACAACTCGCAGAGAATTGGTGCAATGGAAGACCCAGACTTGCGGGCATCTGGAACTGATCCCGTTCTTCTCAGTCGGCTCATGGTGCACCAGCAAATCCGGCTGCAAGGTTTCAATCAGATTCTGGATTTGCGCAGTCCTCAATTCCGAATGAATCGTTGCGCCGGCGAACTCAAACGGCCCGCGCGCGCCGACCGTGATGATGTGCGTGTCCCAGCGATGGGCCTGGTGCGAACACCATAAGTCGAGCATGCGTTGAGCGCCGCCCACCGTCAGATCCCATGGCATGAGATGGATCAATCGGGGATGGCCGTCTCGTGGCCAAAGTTCTGCGAGATGTTCCACCAACGCTACCCTTTTAAGTGTTTACGCCACCTTCGATTCGACGACGAAGTTTATTTCCCCAACGCTCCTCCACTGGCCGCTCCGAAAAATGGCCGGTTTCATTCCCTCTCATCTCACCGGTACGATACACAACCGATCTGATGGCTGCCACCCATTTATCGACAAGTGACCTGAGCGAAATTTCGCGCCTGTTCCAAACTGCCCAGGAGTCAGGGTGAATGCCGATGAGTTCTGACCATAGACCATAAAGGTGTGACCTCTCGCTTGTCGTCAGGGGAACCGGCAGTGCGTTCGGAAATGCCTGCAAACTATGATGACCGCCAACCTGATGATACAAAGTGGTGACACCCTGGCTGATTGACTCGGCGGCGGCCAAACCGAAGCCTTCGGTAATACTCGGCAAAACCGTACAAGCTGCGTTGCGCATAGCGACGAGCAACTCATCCTGAGCGAGCCATGGCAACCAGTAAATAGGAGCGCTTCGAGACCGATTCCCCGGCTTTGTTCGCTGCGCCGGTCGCTGCACCGCCACACACGCGATGTTGTCCCCTCGCAGTCGTTCTGCAATCGCCGCGAAAATGCCAAACCCCTTATCGACCGACGGTCGGCAAGGGAAAAGCACATAGGGTGAGGGCACGTGTTTCAGATTCTCCAGGTTTGAATTTCGAGTCAGTCCGTTCCGCGAATTTTGCGGGTCTTCCGGAAGGCACCCCATGGATTCGACGGTCAGCACTCGATGTTCGGTCGACGCAAGCGTTAGTGCTTTCTGCAATTCTTTGAGTCGGTCAGGCCATTCGAACTCTCGCGCGTCCTTCAAAATGCCCGTGCTCGTGACGACGAGATCGGCCATCATCACGGCAGAGGCCAGCAAAGATCGGGACGGAAGGAACTGGCGTTGCTCTTTCGAAAAGTCGCTGATCGGTGGGTCGTAAAGACTGTGCAGCCAAAAGACTGAAGGCTCACATGATCGATTGCTTTTCCGCAGAATCGTGAACATCGCGCCTTCGTCGCTATGAGCTATGACGGCGTCTGATCGTGCGCTGCCCCTGGTCTGTTCGACCGCCTCAAACGCAACGCGACAAAACTCACTACATTGCACCACTCGAGGAGTACGAACTCCGGCTCGCATTTTCAAGGACAAAGGACGCAGGTCTTTCCCGCGGCGAGTATTCAACCGATCAGGTAAGAAGACTCTGGTTTCAATCCCAAGCCCCGTCAACTGATTAGCTAAACGTCTAACTGCGTACGCTGTGCCGCCCCGTGTGTAAATCGGATCCAACTCCCAGGAAATCATGGTCACGGATTTCACGATCATCCCCTCGTCAATGATGCCCGATTGCTGCGAAAGTAGCCGAAGAACCGACCGGCGAGACTTTGAGCAGAGTCAATGCACGGCGGGACACGGGAGCTATTTTCCTGCTAACTTACCGAGTCGAATTGCTTGAGTATAGCATGATCCACATTCCTTCGAATTAACAGTTCTGCTATTTTTTATCCTCAGAAAGCACAAACTGACCGCACCGCGAATTGAGTGAGGTGCGGGAGTTATGGCAACCTAACAGGGCTGACTGCAATAGAGGTCTGTAAGTAACTCGAACGCCTTTTTCTCCGGGTCACACCATGTCAAAGACTACTGAAGTATTGACCAACTACAGCGATGAGGTTCTCACGTTTTTCGCGTTGACTTACAAAGACTACGATGCCACCGCAGAGTGCCTGGCAGACCTACGCCAACACTATCCGGGAAGCCGCGTCATATTACGGTCTGATGGAGATCCGGATCTTCGCTTTCCGATTCTAGCCAAGCGTCACGACGCCGACTTTCACGGAGAGTTGCGATTATTCGGCATCGAGAATGGTGGAGCGGTGATCGAGCGCATGCTCGTCATGTTCCTCGAAAAACCAACTCGATACTTGTTTAAGATCGACCCCGATACCGTGATTCACCGGAGATTCAAGTATCTGCCTGTTCGCAGCGGATTGTTTGGAACGCTGCAATTAGAGCATGAGACTCCTTCGATTCAGGGCGGATGCATGGGGTTCACTCGGGATGCGGCAGAGCAAATCCTACAGTCCGAGATGTTGCGAGACCATCGCTTGAGAGAACCGGCCAAATTCATCAACGACTCACCTTATTTTGTTCGCATGGCCCATCGCGCTCACCGCTGTGGCTTAGCCAGTTTTGACTGGGTGGTACCCTGGATCGCCAGCGAATTGGGAATCTCTATCTATTCGTTTGACGAAGTCAACAGCGGTTGGCAACAGGCGCCTCCGAATCCTAATCAGCGTTATGCGGTGACCCATCCTCGCGAGGTAGCCACTTGACAGTGGCGTTTCGGCCCGACCTGTTGCGACGAAAACCACTGCGGGCCGTCTTGTCAGGACGGGAGTCGAGAGCGTAGAAACGTGGGCCAGACAAGATCACGCAATCGCCACCAGATCGTCACCAGATCGTCGCTTGTCGTGCTCATCTCAATGGCGCAGAATGCGGACAGTTTGCAAGAACCATCCTTCGCGCATCGACCGGCGAAATCTCAGTTCATTGATCAACGAATCTGATACTCAATTCGAAAGGGGTGTTATCCATGGCAAAGGCAGCTTTGGCACCAGTCACCAATTACAAGTGGCAATTACTACAGAATTCTCCGGTCGCAAATTCGCGAACCGACGATATCTGGTTCTTTGACGAACTGACCGGGTGGCTGGTCAACAGCAGTGGGTATGTCTGTAAGACAGAAGACGGAGGCGCCAACTGGACGCCGAAGTTCTTCCTCGCGCCCAATCTTCCCAGCTTCCCCTATCTGCGGTGTATGTCTTGGGCCAACCGCCAGATCGGCTGGTTCGGCGCGGTTACCGGGATCGGAGACGTTGCCTCGATCAAGTCGCCGAGCCAGTTTATTCAAACGCTCTTACACCAGACGACGGATGGCGGTGAGACCTGGCAGCCGGTCGAGAATCTGCCGGAGGGTTCACCTGCTGGCATCTGCGGTTTCCATGCGGTCAACGAGCGCGTGGCCTATGGCTCCGGCACGAACGATCCCGGCCTCCCGGGTCCGGCCATCATCAAGACGACGGACAACGGCGCGAGCTGGGAATTGATTGATATGAGGGAATACGCCTCGAACCTGATCGACATTTACTTTTTTGATGAGAACAACGGGTTCGTTGTCGGCGGACTGATCGACGAGAAATGCAAGATTGATTCGAAGGCTTACCCCGCGCCGCGACTGAGCCGCTACGGAAAGGTAAGGCCCGTCGTCCTTCGCACTCGTGACGGCGGGAAGTCCTGGACCAACACGGTGTCCAACATCAAAAACTTCGACTGTGGGGAGTGGGGCTGGAAGATTCAGTTCCTCAACGAAACTCACGGCTTCGTCTCGCTTGAGAATTTCCGCAACGCATCGATCCTGGTGACAAAGAATGGTGGCAAGTCATGGGTGAAGAAGCACGTTGCCAAGAACCAGAATCCGTCGTCTCTGGCGATCAACAATGACCTGGAGGGAATCGGCTTCATCAACGAGCGTCAGGGCTGGGTCGGCGGATGGGGCTTTCAGGATCTCAGCGCACCTGTTGGCGGTCTCGAAAACAGCTACACCGAAGATGGGGGCGAGACCTGGATCGCTCAGGACCATTTGCCCGATCCCGACACCACAATCCCGAACGATCCGCGCTACCGTATCAACCGTTATCGGTTTGTGAAGGATAATGCCGGGGACGTGACGAGCGGATACTGCTCGGGCCAACAGGTGTTCAAGCTGAGCATCGGCGGCAGCAAGAAGGGAGCGTTTGGCGCGCGCACTCACGGATTGAACGCGTCCCTCAAACGCGTCGAGCCGGCCAACTCCACGCAGGGTGCTACGTCCGGAGGCAAAGCTAAAAAGTCTTCGGCTTTTGCCATGCAAACGGCGGCAGCCGAGCCGGGTTATGGCTTCGAGTTGGCCCAGGTACCGAACGAGGATGGCACGGTTCAGATCAGCTACATGTTGCCGGAAGACGCTGAGAACGTTTTCGTCGGACTATGGAACAAGTTCGCTTTCCACATCCGCACGCTGGTCAGTGAGAAGACGCAGACCCGAGGACGGCAAATGATCGTTTGGGACGGCAAAGACGATCAGGGAAATCCCGCTGGCCCGGGCGTCTTTATCTGCCGGATGTGCACAGACGGCGGCAAGGGAGCCAGCCAGATGATCGAGTTACAGCAGGGTGCCTTCTAATCAAACTCGCGCGAAGTCTCCGTCTCGCGGTAGTATTAACCAATGATAATCGCAGACGAAGTATTCGACCGCGAGACGTCCGGCGACAGGGTCGCAGTTTTAGAGTGGCGAGCGTGGGATGGTTTCCTGCTTACTCAGGTCCTCGGCGACCGGGGCGTGAGGATCGAAACCGATCCGTTCCGCGAATTTCCGTCCGTGCAATTCGGTCGGGTTTGCGATTCATTCATGACGGTCTGTTTCCAAATTAACCTGTCAGTTCGTGGTCGACTGCCGCTGCGGATCCGCGACCTTACCAATCGCTTCATTGAACGAGGGATTTATGTCGTCAACGGACTCGTCCAGGACATTCGCAAGTCGACCCTCCACGCACATCTTGAAGCCATCGGGCTTCCCTCTCTAAAGGCAGCGAAGTCAGGTTCCTCTGACGAAATTCTGTTCGTGAAGACCGACCTGAACTATGGCGGCGAATTGGAAAGGTGGCTCCCGCCAGAGAGCATTACGGCCTCCGGCCTTGAGCATCTGATCTCTCCCGATATCGGAGCCTACCGTTACCAAACCGTCGAACGCGGAAGGCTTCAGGAGAGTATCTGGACCGACCCGGCTATCGTTATCGAAAAGTACGTCGCCAATAACGAGGACTCGTTCTTTCGCGTCTACTTCTCCGGCAAACGAGTTATCATCGTTAAAGCTTTTTCACCGGGCATCATCAAGAAACTGTCGAGCGATCCGCGCGACACGAACTTTGTGACGGACCTCGAACACCTGAAAACGGGCACGGATGAGTTACCGCTCAGCGTGACGTTAAAAAAGGAGGTTGCCGCGTTTGTCGAGAACACGCCCGTAGAATTTGGCTGCATCGACATCGTGCATGACGGTCACGACAAGCATTACATCGTCGACCTTAACCTGACGCCTTACGCCGGCACCAGAGTGTACGATGAATTTTTGAACGGCTTCCTGCGATTGGGGATTACGAACCCGTCTCAACGTAAGGTGCAGCGTTTCCTCGATTCACCGCTGGCTGCTGGTTAGGTGGCGCAAGTCGTTGGACGGCTTCTTGATTAGGAGAGGTGAGCGATGGCGGTAAGCATTGAAAGAGCCACTCTGTACGAGAAATACCGGCTGCCATATACCAGACAGGCCGTCACCGATCTCCTTGGCTACTTGAGGCTCTCAATCGCGAAGTGTTCGAGGCGTTTGCGGTGAACGGCGCAATCAAGATTGAGTATGAGACTCAAGTCGTGTTTGGACAACCGCTGGTCCATTGACAGTCAGTGGGCCGACCTGAATGGAAAGCGATTAACTTACGTCTTTCAGATCAAAATAGTCCTTTGCCTGTGCTGCCTCAGGGATTTCTCCGGGCTGCAGAGGCTTATCGACGACCTCGACCCGGAAGCTCTCTTCTAACGGAGCATTCCAGATACGCGTGGACAGGTTCACCTTGAAGATGCGGAACGCTTTGATGTCTTCCTTGGTTGTCTCATTCGTTTCGAGGCGATCAGTGAGATCGTAGAACTCCCGCGGCACAAAATCGGGACGCAGATTGATGTTCGCAGTCTTCTCACCATCGCTGACCCACCATTCATACTTCATCTTGCTGTTGCACTGCATTCCGCAGCCCTCAGCCACGACGACATTGTAGCGATCACGGCTGGCCGCCCCCGTCACATAGTCGATGGTATCCTTCACCCCGGGACCGGGATGACCGCTGACGATATAGAGATCATCGCGCGACCAGAGATCGTCCTGCGAGAGAGCTTGCGCGGCCGCTTGCATAGCCCGGAAGCCGACCGCCGTGCCCCACCACAGCGATCCCGGATGTTGACAGACGGCCCCGTCATAATCTAAATCGAGAACTTTTCCCTGATCCTTGATGCGAATCGTGACGCCTTCGACGGCTTTGATTGGATTGCTTGACATTCGATCTACCTCGAATTGATGAGTTGTGAATTCCGTTGGCGCCGGATGGCTTTCAGCGCACTAACAAATCCGTGGCAATTGTTCGCCTACGAGCATGTCGACGATGCGGCGTCCGCCGAAAACGGTCTGCATCACGACACGTCCGGGGCGATGGTCGGTCACGTCGCCGATCCTCGCGGCTCCTTGGCCGAGAGGATGCGACTTGAGCGTCGCCAGTGCAGTTTCAGCATCTTCCCGTGGTACGACGCAGACGATCTTGCCCTCGTTGGCAAGATAAAGGGGATCAAGTCCCAAAATTTCGCAGAATCCCTTAACCTCGCTCCGGATCGGTGTGCGTTCTTCATAGATCTCAATGCCCACCTGCGCCGCTTCGGCGATTTCGTTCAAGACCGTGGCGAGTCCCCCGCGCGTGGCATCCCGCAGGAAACGGGTACCAGGAACAGCTGACAACAACGTGTCGATCAGACCATGCAGGGAAGCACAATCACTCTCGATGGCGGTGGTCAACGACATGTCTCCACGGGCATTGAGGATCGCTGCGCCGTGATCGCCCAGCAGCCCATTGACGAGGAGGACATCGCCGGGTCGAGCTTTATCGACGCCGAGGTCGACGCCTGTGCGAATGACACCCACGCCGGCAGTGTTAATAAACAGCTTGTCACAGGCTCCCCGTTCGACAACCTTGGTATCGCCCGTCACCACTTTTACGCCGGCCTCCAGAGCTGTCGCCGCCATGGTTCTGATCACCATGCGCAATGTTTCGACTGGCAGACCTTCCTCAATAATGACGGAACATGACAAGTAGAGTGGTTTCGCGCCGCCCACCGCCAGATCGTTAACCGTGCCGCAGATTGCCAGCTTGCCAATATTGCCACCGGGGAATTCGATTGGCTTGACCACGTACGAATCGGTGGTAAAAGCAAGTCGATCACCAAATGCCGCAAGGTCCGATAGACTGAGCCGTGCCTGATCTTCCAGCGGTGCTTGACCTTCGTTATCAAATGCATCAAGGAAGATGTCGTCGATCAAATCGTGCATCGCCTTGCCGCCGCCGCCGTGGGCGAGCGTGATAGTCGGAACCCGCACCTTGCCGCGGTGTCTGGGCTTGCCATTCTTTGTAGTCACTTCTAAAACGCTACTCATGCCACCTCCTCGACGAGCGCCCGGGTGTCGTGAACCTTTTCTATGTCACCGTACTGATAATACGCAGCGCAGGCGCCTTCCGACGAAACCATCAGTGCCCCGAGCGGCGTCTCCGGAGTACAATCTCTACCGAAGACCTTGCAGTCCCAGGGCTTGATCACGCCCTTGAGGACTTCGCCGCATTGGCAGGATTTGGGATCGGCAATCTTGAGGGCCGGCACTGAGTATCTGCGCTCCGCGTCGAACTCCGCGTACTCCTCAGTGATGCGAACTCCCGAGTGGTCGATTGAACCGAGACCGCGCCATTCAAAGAACTCCCTCAACTCGAAGACTTTGCCAATCGCATCCAGAGCCACGGTGTTGCCGCCGTCTGGAACCACGCGGTTGTATTGGTTCTCGATCTCAGTACGACCTTCGGCGATCTGTTTGAGCACCATCCAAATTCCGTGCAGGATATCGAGCGGCTCGAAACCCGCGATGACCAATGGCTTTTTGTAATGTTCGGCGATAAATCGGTATGACGAATTGCCGATCACCATGCTGACATGGCCCGGGCCGAGGAACCCGTCCAACTGTAGATCGGGTGAGTCGAGGATCGCCTTGATCGTGGGAATGATCGTAATGTGATTACAAAAGAGGGAGAAATTCTTGATGCCCTCTTTCTTCGCCCGCAGCACCGTGAGTGCGGTACTGGGCATGGTTGTCTCGAAGCCCAATGCGAAGAAGACGACCGGCCTGTCCGGGTTCTCCTTCGCAATCCGCAAGGAGTCAAGCGGCGAGTACACCATGCGCACGTCAGCCCCATTAGCTTTGGCCTGAAGCAGGCTTTCTTTCGAGCCGGGCACTCGCATCGCATCGCCGAACGTGGTGAAAATCATGCCGGGCATATGGGCTAACGCCACGCAGTCGTCAACGCGTCCCATGGGCAACACACAAACCGGGCAGCCAGGCCCGTGGATCAACTCGATTCCATCCGGGAGCATGGTCTCGACACCGTATCGGAAGATGGCGTGCGTGTGGCCTCCGCAGACTTCCATGATGTATATCGGGCTCGTCCGCCCCTTCTGAATTTGGGGCACGAGGGCGCGGATTTCCTTCAACAGAAACTGCGCTTTCTCGGGATCGCGAAATTCGTCGACGTATTTCATTGCGCCTTCTTTCTCGTGTACTTGTCGTTAAGCGCGGTCAGCTCTTAGCGGCCAATGAGCCGCGGTCGTCTGCCAGCAGCGTGTGTACCAGATCCCACAGAATGTGGTAGATGATTACGTGGCATTCCTGCACCCGATGAATGCTGTCGGTTTCGACCACCAGGCAGTGATCCAGGCCGATCTTTGCCATCTCGCCACCGCTCATCCCGGCCAAGCCGATGGTGGTGACACCCATTTCCCTTGCTTTCAGAAAAGCTCTCCCCAGGTTGTCCGAGTTCCCGCTGGTCGAGAGGCCGATCAAGCCATCCCCGGAGCGGGCCTGTGCAATCAATTGACGGACGAAGACATGCTGGAAGCCGACATCGTTAGCCACTGCGCTCATCATCGTGCGGTCGGCGGTCAGATCGATAGCGGTCAGCGCGACACGCCCGGCAGTGACTGGGTGCAGAAATTCGACGGCCACATGCGCCGCGTCACAGCTTGAGCCACCGTTGCCCATCGTAAAGAGACGGCCATTGCTGCGATAAACATCCGCGATAGCCCCGGCAGCAGCGACCACTTTTTGCCCGTTGCTGGCGAAAAAAGCGTCAATGACTTTGTGATGATGAGCTGCCTTTTGTGCCACGGACTCCAGCAAGGCAGAATTCATCGACAATGGGTCTTGCTTCTTGCCGTGCAGGAACGGGTAAAGCCCAGCTAAGTTTGGATCTTCTGCCGAACCCATCACGTTCCGACCACGAGTTCCGGCGAAGCGGTTGCCGGAACGCTTGAAGGTGGACTCGATGCCGACTCCTGCATTGCAAGAAGTTCCGCCTGCACCTCGCCAAGTTCCCTCAGAACCTTCAAAGTGGCCTCTGCCTCCTCCTCATTGATCAGGCTCATGGCGAAGCCAACGTGCACCAGTACCCAGTGACCGACACACCTTTCGAGCGGATGGTAATCGTCCACCACACACTCCAAGCTCACCTCTCGTTGAACTCCGCTCACATCAACGAGAGCCATTTGCCGGGGAACGTCCGTGATCTGTACTATTTGGCCGGGAATTCCAAGACACATTGCTGACTCCTTAAATTGGTGACGCGCTCGACCGCAAGCTCGCCCGATTCGATTGCTCAATATGGCGCGCTGCCGCAATAGCAGCCTGTCCCAGCGCCAGACCTCCGTCGTTAGTAGGGACTTTGGTGTGCATGAGACAATGTAGCCCGTCTGCCTCAAGTAACCGCACTACTTCTTCTAACAGGAGCTTGTTCTGGAAGCAGCCGCCGCTCAGTGCGATTGTGTTCGGTGGTGCGCCAGCGGTGATCGTGCCTCGGAGACGTGCAACCATGTCACGAATCGCCCGGGCGAGTCCGTAGTGGAATCGGCTAGCCATTCGAGCAACCGGAGTCGCTCTGCCAAGGTCCGCCAGCAGACCCTCCCACATTGGTAAAGAGTCAAGGTAGAGCAGGCCACTCGCATCTTCTCCGGTGATCGCGAAACTGTACGGCGTTTCAGTGGCCGATAGCCGCGGCTCAGCTAAGGCTTCCAACTCCATCGCGCCCTGACCCTCGAAGAGAGCCCGGTCAGCGCACAGGCCCAAAGCCGCCGCCACCGCATCGAAAAGCCGTCCGCACGAACTAGCCAACGGCACGTTGAGTCCTGTTTCCAGCATGCGATCAATCGTCGCGAGCGGCTTGGTGATCAAATAACGATAGAGTTCCAGTGCGGAAAACCTCTCGACAAACTGGGACCAGCCCAGCCCGGCGACCAGATGCGCATAGGTGTTGCGCCAGGGTTCGCGAATGGCCTGGACTCCGCCGATCATAGCCACGGGTTTGAACGCTGCAATCCGCCGATAGCCGCGATAGTCGGCCAACAGAAACTCACCGCCCCAGATCGTGCCGTCGTTGCCATAACCCAGGCCGTCAATCGCAATACCCAGTACCGGCGGGGCATTTAGCGGGACTCCGTTTTCCGCCATACAACTAGCTATGTGCGCATGATGATGTTGAACTTCCAGAAGTGACATATTGTGGGTCGATGCGCGTTGTTTGGCGAGTTTCGCGGAAAGGTATTCCGGGTGCATATCCGCCACCAGCAAGCGCGGGCAATGATCATAAATCTTCGAATAAAGATGCAGGTTCTTTTGGTAATCCTCGAAGGTCGAAACGTCCTCCAGATCACCCTGATGCTGAGAGAGAATCGCGGCTCCGTCCTTCACGACGCAGAAAGTGGCTTTCAGCTCGCCCCCAAACGCCAACAGGTCGGGCGCGCCCGCGAACCCGGACGGTAACGGCACAGCGCTCGGAGCATAGCCGCGTGCACGTCGCATCACTGATGGTCTACCGGCCACGATCCGCACGACCGAATCATCGATCCGGTTGGCGATTTCGCGGTCGTGCATCAACATGGCATCGGCAATCCCCCGCAGGCCGCTCCGCGCGGAATCGAGATTAGTGACTTGTGGCTCGTCGGAAACATTGCCGCTGGTCATGACCAGCGGCCCATCGATCTGACGTGTCATCAATATGTGCAGGGGCGTATAAGGCAGCATGAAGCCCACCGTATTGAGACCGGGTGCGATGCCTTCCGGCAACTCTTCGAGTCCGTCGGCTGGGAGCAAGACAATCGGCGCTTCGGGACTCTGTAACAAGTCCGCCTCGGCTGGAGTCAAGCTGCAGTATCGGCGTATCTGATCAAGGTCCCTAGCCATGAGCGCAAACGGTTTGCCGTACCGATGCTTGCGCTGGCGCAACCGCTGCACGGCTTCTGGATTGGTAGCGTCACAAGCAAGGTGAAACCCGCCCAGCCCGCGAACGGCTACGACCGCGCCGTTCTTTAGCAACTCAATGGCGGAATCCAGAGCCCTGGTCGTCGTGGCGTGCGCCGAGGTCGCACTCGTGTCAAACCGTTCCAGCCAAATTGATGGCCCACAGGCCGGACAGGCGATTGGCTGCGCGTGAAAGCGGCGGTCGGCGGGCTGAAGATATTCCCTCTCGCACGCTGCGCACATCGGAAAGTCTGCCATCGTGGTGTTAACGCGATCATATGGGACCTCTCTCACGATGGAAAAGCGGGGGCCACAGTGGGTGCAGTTCGCAAAGGGATAACCATAACGCCGTTCCTTCGGGTCAAGTACTTCCGCGCGGCAAGCCTCGCAAGTCGCAGCATCGGGAGTGACGCGAGTGCAATTCTCGCCACTTACACTTTCGGCAATGCGGAAGTTCTCAAAGCTCCGGAGGATGAGAACCCGCGTCTCGATATTCTCGATCCGGGACAGCGGAGGTGCCTCGCTCTGCAACCGGGTCAGAAATTGCGAGATGGCGACGGAATTTCCGGTGGTTCGGATCAACACTCCAAAGCCGTCATTCAAAACTTCGCCAACCAGTCCCTCGTCGCACGCCAAGCGCCAGACGGTTGGCCGAAAGCCAACACCCTGAACTGTCCCCCGGACGCGGATTTCGACGGTTTGCCGGACTTCCATTGCATCTCACCCTGGTATCCTACTGGTCTTCCGAACTTTCCCGGTTATCACTCTTGCATTCACGCTGCCTGAGCTCCAAAGTCATCGAGAGTGGCTTTCAGGCGAGGTCCCAATCGCACTCTGGTCACCTTAAGATTTTCTAACAGCGGGACCACCACACGAACCACTTGCAGCGGTGACTCTGGCGGCGTCAGCACAACACGGTAAATTGGTTTTTGCACCACACGGCGCAAGCGCTCGATCACCGCGTCGAGTTTCTGCTGCAAGGTGCCTGCAACGGCGAGATCGGGAATCTCAGTCAGCAACGTTTGCCCACGCGGATCGCTCACGCCCAGCATGTGTTGCCGCACGAGATTCTCTTCCCCCGGCTGAGCATCCAATGCGGAGGGTACCTTCCGCCCTCCGTGAATGAAAGCCAAGCGGCTTTGCGCTGCCTCCGTGACAGCCCGCACGAGCGCCCGGTCGCGATCCAGATCGCATGCCCACCCCCCGTTGAATGTCTTGCGGCTGGGATTATTCAAATCGAACACGAAAGCGGCGAAGAACGGCATTCCGTAGTCGTTAGGAATAGCACGCACTTTAAATTGCAGGCCGTTCCGCTCAGCGCGCTCGACGATTTCGCGCACCCCGTCCGGCAGACTCGCCCCCTCGACTAACTTTGACGCGCAGCGAACGAATTCGAACGACCAGATATCACGCTCGATCAGCTCCAACAGAGCCTGAATAGTTCCCTCAAGCACGGAGTTGCCTGATGCCAGACCATTGGTTGACGACCCGAAGAGCGATTGTCCAACGTCCGGCGCCGGGAAAAAGATGAGTTCCCCCGGAATGGCGCACTCATGGCCGCTCTCCAGGTCCTGAGCCGAGGCCAGCAGCAACGAACCATCAAGGTCGACTTCGCGCTGAAGGAGCGGAACGAAATCAAGAATCGCATCATCTGCACGCTCGTGGCCGGCAACGTCCCTTGGAGAACCCCAGCGGGTTGAAACACGGCCTATCCCCGGTTCGGCGAAAAAAAATTCCAACGCCTCCATATAGGCACCGACTTCGGCATCAACATGCCGCAACCCTTTCCCAAAAGTAACGACATCCCCGCGCGCTTGCGGTCGCACACTTGCATATACGGGCACGCCCAGGATATCCAGGCCGGTGATGTCCCTCACCTCGCTAATGCCAGCAGCTGCGGCGCACTGCTTGGCATACAGCAAGGTCGTTTCGGGCGCTAAACTGCGCATGCTTTGAGGGCTGCCTGAAAACAAGCGTTGAATCCCCACGAAAAGAGACCCAGCCCTTTTCGACAAGAGAATGTTAAGGACCGGGACGTGCCGAGGCCCGCATCAACATGCAGTTCAAAGAAATGAGCACACGCGCGCGGGCCGCGACTTCTTTCTCGCGCCAGTCCGAGTTGTTCTTTTCAACAAGTCGCCGTTGGCACAGTGGAATTCCTAAAGCGACTGGTCATGGAAGTAAAGCTCGTTAGTCCTCGTCGTCATCTCCGCAGTGTGCTCCCAACGCTACGGCTCCGCAAAAGCGATTACTCACGTCATCTCCATCGTCATCGCCACAATGAGCTCCGGTCGCTAAGGGACGATTACCTAACAGCCGTGCGAATCGTGTCAGGGATTCACGATCCAACGCAATCGACACTGTGTTCTTCTGCATAGTCTTCTCCTTTTTATTCTAGGTCATGGATAGGTTTCACGGTTTTCACAACAGAACCGTAGTTGAAGGTGGGAACTATCTTCCATGGCAGGTATAGATGCAAGCGTCGATCTGGTGCCGATCTGGTGTTGACTGGCGAGCGAAACAAGCAAAACCGTGGAATGATCATAAGCTGTTACCACCCACAACTCGTGCCCAACTGAAACGCGGGAGACAGTTCTGCGCTTGGTCGATTTAAGCCGACAGGTTCGGCTGACTGAGTTCCCATAAAACGCCTGTTCCTCTTCCGTCACCACGGAAACGAAGCAGGGGGTTGATCTGGCACCTGTTGAGCCGATTAATCGCGTCGTGCAGCCTTGTAGGCGCGTCAATGTCGTAATTTACGGGAAGAGGATCGTGAATGTGCTCAGCCCAGCTTTCCTCTTCGAACACACTCAGAATCCTCTCCTGATTTTGCGCCGGCACGCGGAACCGTTTGACGACTAGTCCCGCCACGGATAACTCCCGCCGAGTCTCATTCCAGCAAGGTTTAAGTCCGGCTGTCGCTGGCTGCTGGGTTTCGTACGTCGTCTGTCGCGCAGGGGCGCGGGTCGGAATTTCTGCCGCAACCGCAACCATTGCGGACAATGCGGCTGGCGGCCATTGGGCAGTTGCCCCGAAAACATGTTCCGCCAGAGAGGCGCCCCGTGGCGTGAGAATCACGCAGGTGTATTCGTTGAAAAAGTAGCCCTTGCCGGGGCGGAATGAGCGATGCGTATCACCGTAAACAGGTGTTTCCTCACGGTACTCGGCAAACCCTTTGGCAGCCATGCAGCGGAGATCGCTGTTCGCCATTCCTGCCTCATAAAGCTTCCCGATTCGAAGGGCTAAATCCCACACGTTTGCACCCGTGGCGTGCGCGCAGATGTACGCTCGCCAAAGAAGTGCGAGTCCCGCACGTAACCCTTCGTGAATTAGAGGGGACGTTGATTCCCCGGTCCAATCGGCCCAACTTTTTTCATTGGCTACCATTAGCACCGTGCCTTGAGATCAAAAACCCCCTCGTCGATGGTTCTAATGCACGCGATATTTCCTGGCTTACTTGTGCGTCATGGTGGTGGTGTTACTAACAACCTGCACAAGTTGCATCATGCCGCGGTCTTCGTGAGTCAGGATGTGGCAATGCAGAACATACATACCGGTAAAATCCACGAACCGGGTCAGGATTTTCACATAGCCACCGGTCGGGATCGCGAAATTATCCCACCAGACCCAGGGCCGTGGTAGTTTAACCGGAGCCCCACCGTTTTGCTTCGGATCAAGTATTTCCAAAACCTGGAACGGATTGATATGGATATGGAAAGGATGGGCCGCGCCGCCATCGTTATACAATGTCCATTCTTCGATGGCGCCGAGTTGCATGGTTTGATCAACCATTCCCATTTCGAATTGCTTGCCATCAATCGTTTGTGTCGAAGGTGGAGTAGGAAAATCCGGTGACGTTGGCGGAGTTGGAGATGACTTGAAACGGAGTTCCCGCTTAACCTTGACATCGGCAGGATTGATGTCCACCAGGAATCCAGGCATCTCGGGAAATTGCGCTTGAGTCGGAAAAGGCATTGGACTCGAGATTGGTGGAACCGCCGGGTCCTGTGCCACTTGTACGGTGAACAGAAGCGTGCCACCAAAAGTCACCTTGAACGTGCCCGGAGTGCTGGGCGCCTGCACCAGTAAATCAATCCGGTTTCCCGACGCCAAACTGCCGAACGGAGCTTTCGACCTCGCGGGAACCGTAAACGCGGGATTCTGATTCGCTGAATCCGCGTAGTTTCGCGGATCGAACTGGACACCATCCTGGGCGGTTTGCCTCCACTTAATTCCATTTGGTTTGTCCAGCGGCACCTCTGCTGAATGGCAGGCATTGACAACCCGCCAGAGCTGCATTTCGTTCGGGTTCATCTGCAAGACCGGGGTGTACTGCCCGTTGACGTAAACCAGATCGGAGGGTTGCTGCGCGAACCCGCTGCGCAGGAGGCTGAGGACAACCGCATATTGCTGCAACACCAACACGCGTTGTTTGGTAATGAAGGGTCTGAGCTGATCATCGTAATCACCTTCAACGATCAGCGCACCGGCCATGCCATTGGCCAGGTTTAAGGCTGTCGATCCATGCTTGTGAGCGTGATACCAGTGCGTACCGGGCGCCTGGCCCATGCTGTTCTTCTGACCATTCCATGCTGGTATCTTGAAGCAGTTGGGGAAAGCGCCGATGTAATACTGCGGCAACCGCATCTCCGCTATTTCTTTCACGTTTTGCGGCCATAACCGTTCGTCGAGTGGCAATTTCCCGGGTTGGCCGCGCCACACTGCGGTCTTGTCATAGTTTTGCAGCAACTTCTGCTGCAACGTTTGCCACGTTACGGGCCAGTCTTTCCACAATAGCGGCTGGTGGTCGTTCGCACATGCAGCGAATATCTTATCGAAGATCGGTTTTACGGTCTGTTCGGTCACTACCGGTTTACCGTTGACTCTGGGAGAGGGACGGATATTCAGGAGGACGTTGTCGGCGATTCCGCTGGGACTGACATGGCTTCCATGAAAATGCAAATTGGTCGAACTCGAACCGTGGAAGCAGTTCGGCGGGTGTTCAAAGCTTGGGTCGCCGGGATAGGTGTTGACGCTCCCGCCGGGCCCCACGGATATATTTGTATCGCAAGGCGACTCCCCACGCTCAGCAACGTCTAACTCCCCTGGCTCAGCAACATCTGATGGGGAGGCTTGAAAATTCTTAACGTTCACGTGGTTCAGGAGCGTGATTTGAACTCTGTCTCCGACGCGCGCCCGAAGAGTGGGTCCGGGACTCGGCACGCCCTTAGTCGGAGGCCAAACCCTTCCGGGGTTTGCCGGATCATAGCCGGAGATATATCGCATCTGCCCGGTGTTGTACTCACACATCCCGGCAGCCCCGCTATTCGGGGGGGCCAAATAGGTTCTCTTTTCATCGAGGATCTTTAGTACGGCCTGAAGCGTTTTGGTAGCACTCGAACTCCTGAACTCCATTATTGTCTGAAGCGGTTGCCCCAGTGGACACGGAATCGGAACTCCTATCTGTTGCGCCCATGCCTTCGTAGCAAAACAGGGCGGCAGCATCGAAGTTATCGCCAATCCAGAGGCCAACGCCATGGCCTGTCGGAGGAAATCCCTCCGAGTCACTCCTGAGTTCTGCTTAGCGTTGGATGACTCGTGACGATCTTCTTCGCCCGTCTGATCTTTGACGATTGCCTCTCCGAACATATTGACCTCCTCAGGGGACGCTTGTTCCGCAGTGGCTTCCCGCAGCTTCGGCAAGGGGTCTACGATGAGGTACGCGGTTGCGTCTTCATAGCGAACGCGAGTTACTTTGTGGTTTTACCAAACGCGCCTTTTTTAGTGGTCTTACCGAACGGGCCTTTCTTCGTTTTGCCACCAAACGCGCCTTTCTTCGTGTCGCCACCGAACGCGCCTTTTTTTCCACCAAGGACCTTGATCTGACCCTTCTCACCCGGGTGGAGGGCGCAAACGTAGTTCAAGGTGTAAGGCCCTGGAGGGTTGAAAGAAATTTGGTTGGACTGTCCGCCGGGAGCAATCTGGTAGGCAAACCAACCTTTCGGGTTTGCAGCGCTGGGTGCTGGCCAATGAGCCACTTTGTCGCCGTTGGACCAGAAGGCGCTGTCGTTCACATTCGCCGTCAACGGATTTGGGTCAAACACCGATGGTTTAGCCGCTTTGATTTGAATCTTGAATAGGGACATCGAAGGTCCTCCTTATGTCCTCGCTTAATGTGACTCAGATGGGAAACAAAGTGAGTTGTTGTAGAGCGAGCGGCAGTTTATCACAGCTGTCAATAGTTGCAAGGTTTTTTGCAAGGGAGTGTCTAAATCAAAGGGTTCTGGTGCAAAATAGCAGGTCAGGGCGCAGTCTGCTTTATGACACGGAGCTTATGCCGCTATCACCATTTCCCGGATTATGCATTACTGACGCCCGCATGCCTGTCGTTATCCGTGAAGTATCGAACTGTCCGTTCCTCATCTTCTGCACTAACTCAATGCCACTGATCGTGACTGCCGCGTTTCCGAAGTTCTTGTAGCCGAGCATCGGATAAATGCGCTGCCTGATTCTGCGATGATCCTGCTCAATCAGGTTGTGCAAGTTTTGCTGGTTCGCACCTTTGTGTTCTGAGGCTGTTCAATTCCTTCGAGGAGTTCAAGCGCACGCGCCACATGCTCACTTACGACGACCTGCTGTGCGGCTGCGCGAGGCGCTCGAAGCCGGCACAGAGTTACGCCAGAGGCTCTCAGACCAGTACCGTTACATCATGGTGGACGAGTATCAGGATACCAACAAGCTTCAGGGGCAGATCGTGCGGCTGATGACGGCCACGCACGATAATGTGGCTGTCGTCGGCGATGAAGCTCAGTCAATCTATTCGTTTCGCGGGGCGAGCTACAGAAACATGCTGGAGTTTCCGCAGCTCTTCCCAGCCGCGCAGGTTATCAAGCTGGAAGAGAACTTCCGCAGCACCCAGCCGATCCTCGACGTCGCGAACGAAATCATCGCAGAGGTGAAAGAAGGTTATGCAAAGCGCCTCTTTTCGCGCGTGAAGGAAGGCCAGCCGCGCATCGCCGTCAGCGCGCGTGACGAAAACGAGCAGTCGCGCTTCGTCGCTGAGCGCATCGAAGAGTTGCGGGACGAGGGCACACCGCTCTCTGAGATTGCAGTCCTCTTTCGCGCCAACTCTCATTCGTTTGATCTGGAAATAGAGCTTGGCAAGCACGGAATTCCATTCCGCAAGTTCGGCGGCATCAAGTTTGCCGAGTCGGCTCACATCAAAGATGCTCTGGCCTTCCTGCGTGTGGTCTCCAATCCTTCGGACACGCTCTCATGGTTCCGCGTGCTTAAACTGATAGACCATAGACGACTATCCGCGTCGCGGGCGCGACCTCGAACATCTGCAAGCCATCGCGAAACGATACAAAAGCTCCGCAGAACTGCTGGCCGATGTGGCACTCGACCCTTCGGACATGGCTCAATCGAAGAGGGCAGCGCGTGGCAGCGGTGACGTGACGCTCTCGACGGTGCATTCGGCGAAAGGCTTGGAGTGGGATACGCTGTTCGTCATTTGGATGACGGACGGCTGGTTCCCTTCCTCCCGCTCGTACGACGAATTTGAAGATTTGGAAGAAGAGCGCCGACTGCTCTATGTCGCTGCGACACGGGCGAAGCGACAGCTTTATTTCATCTATCCGCTAAATGTTTATCGGGGAGCGGAAGGCGACTCTTTCCCCCTCGTCTCGCGTTTTCTGGAACCTATCCCATCCACGATTCCTCCGCACGCATCTCTGTCAGGAGGGGAATGAAACCAGGCACGCGCGACGTGCTGTTTTATGGGACGCCTTCCTTGGCCTTAAATGGATTCAGTTGTGGTTGCACAATAACCTTAAGTTGGCCTTGCCCAACTATTCAGAGGTCAGCACAGATACTGCATTCTCAGGATTGATTTTGCCTCTTATCTAGGTAGTCATTTGAATTTATAGGTAAAGCGGTTGGCCGTTAACCTTTGAGAATCTTTTTATCAAAACGGGATAGGTCTGGCTTGCATACATCTAGCGAGATAGTCAGTTTTAACCTTTTTAGTTAATTTTCCCACCCCCCTCCTAAAATAACCGTTGCGGTGCAAAAATAATAATGCTATAAGCCTTGGGTTATGATGACTCAGTCTCGCATGAGGACGCAGCCCTTCTCTATTTCGCCTGACCCCGACCTGCTTTACTTGACGCCGGGACTCAAGAGCACGATGTTCAAGGTGCAACACGTCGTCGATAATCGACAGGGTCTGACAGCCATTATGGGCGATGTCGGCACGGGCAAGTCATCCGTGCTACGCCGTCTCTGGGTTGATTACGTCAAGCGCGACGATGAATTTAGTACGGCCATTGTGCCGTCCCCCAACTTCCCTTCCGATTTCGCTATGCTCAAGGCTATTTGCAGTGATTTCGGCATTCCGCCGAAGCGCTCGATGGTCAGTCAGGAGAACGAACTGAGGGGCTTTCTAATAGAGCTGGATGCTGCCGGAAAGACCTGTGTGCTCTTTGTGGACGAGGCGCAAAGGCTGAAAGGACCACAACTTGAACTTATCCGTACGCTCCTGAATTTTGAGACCAATAAATATAAGCTCATCCAGGTCGTCTTGGCCGCGCAGCTTGAACTCCGCGCAAAGCTAATGGATCAGAGCAAAAAAGCACTGCGATCAAGAATATTCTTGCCTTCCCTGCTCGACCCACTCTCACTGCCGGAAATGCGAGAGATGATATCTTTCCGCTGCGAGAGGGCGGGAATCGACAACCCATTCACTGATGAAACCACTGAAGTAGTTTATAACCGGACAGGGGGAGTGCCGCGCGAGGTACTGAAAGTGTGTGGCTTCGCCTATATTCTCTCTTTGCAAGCTGGGGAGCGTAAAGTGCCGGGTGAGGCGGTCGAACTTGCGGCGGCAGAGGCTTCAATGCATGACAATATCGAAACAGACGAAGTGGAATAGCCTCGGCGACTTTCTCAAGGCTAAAGACGCCAAAGATAAGGAAGAACAGTCCGCCCAACCGAATCGGGTACAAACCCCGCCCCCTGTCACCCCTGTCACCAGTGTGACCCCTGTAACACCAGTCACCCCTGTCACCCCAGTTATAGAAGATGCAGCACCGAAGCGTGATTTCACACGAGTGGCAAACTCTGTCGTTCGTGATGCGATTCCCGCAGGCATCTTTACTGGCAAGTGCAAGCAGCTTTACGACTACCTTTATTCACGGACGCGTGGCGCCATAGTTCCGATTCGCTCGGCCCGTATCCCAACCGAGCGTGTAATGCAAGGAGCCGGGATGACACGTCATACTTACCGCGCTCATATCCACAGACTAATCAGTTTCGGATTGATCGAAGTCGAAGAAAGGCCTGGGGAGCACGGAGGTAACATCTATACTGTCAATCTGCCTGAAGAAGTTACCACCAAGAGGGGTGACCCCGGTGACAGGGGTGACAGGGGTCACACTGGTGAGAAAGTACCAGTGGTACAGGGGTCACAAGCTCACCCTTGTGACAGGGGTTTAAGTGTCGATAAATCAATAACTTCAGGGCACTCTAAGACTTTAATTAAGACAAATACTGAGCGAAGTGATGATGACGCTGCGCTGGCCGGGCTGAACGAAGCATTGAGAGAACTTACCAAGGAAATCACGGGCAAAGATCTATCTCCTACGGAAAGCGACCGCTGGCGTGAGTTAGCTGAGGTACTTGGAGCGGAGCTAAGAATCGCCGCTGCGCGCACAAATGTCTCTTCAGTTCCAGCGTTCCTCGCAGAACATTTGCGCCGCCGCCTCTGGAAGATAGATAAGAAACAGGCACGAGCCGAAGGCAGGGAACTACCGGATGGAGCCGTTGTACAGGCGTCCACTGTTGATGCTATCGAATGTCCGGACTGTGCCGGTTCTGGCTGGTGGTATCCAGAAGGTGAGGCCAAAGGGGTAGCCAAGTGTAAACATGAGAAACTGAAATCTGAGGTCTAATATTTTGTCCGAGCATTTCTCTAACCAAAGTAATCATCGTACCGGTTTCGCAAGGTTTCGCTACAAGCCAAATCATAGACATATCAGATAACTATTAGTACTCTGTAATTTAAGTTTTCTGGTGTTTGACTGTATCATCAAAGAATGAACA
>CAXTPS010000029.1:0-62152 GCA_964246305.1 uncultured Pyrinomonadaceae bacterium | reverse complement strand
CGGCAGGGCGAACAGGCTGGCGCACTACCTGCGAGGGGCGGGCGTCGGCACAGAGTCGTTGGTCGGACTCTGTGTGGAACGCTCTATCGAGATGGTCGTTTGCATCCTCGGTATTCTCAAAGCCGGTGGAGCTTATGTGCCGCTTGATGTCAGCTATCCGCGTGAGCGTCTCGCATACATGTTGAGAGATGCGTGTGTCAGCGTTCTGCTCACACAGGAAAAGTTGCTGGAAAAGCTGCCCGCACACGCTTGTACGCTACTGTGTATAGATCGTGACTGGCCGCGCATTGCACAGTGCAGCACGAACAATCTCCCTTGCTACGCGACAGCAGACAACCTCGTCTATGTCATGTATACCTCCGGCTCAACCGGCCAGCCAAAGGGCGTCTGCATCATCCATCGCAATGTCGTGCGCCTCGTCACGCACACCAATTATCTCTCGTTCTCTGCTTCGGATGTCTTCCTGCAACTTGCTCCTATCAGCTTTGATGCTTCTACGCTCGAACTCTGGGGGCCGCTTCTGCATGGCGCGCGCCTCGTCATAGCAGCTGCAGAACGCCCGACGCTGGCAGAGCTGGGTCAGCTTCTGGTTCGGCATCAGGTCACAACTTTGTGGCTCACGGCAGGACTCTTTCATCTGATGGTGGATGAGCAACTGGAGCAGTTGCGCGGCGTCCGGCAGTTGCTGGCCGGAGGCGATGTGCTCTCTGTCGGACATGTTCGTCGGGTGTTGAAAGAGTTGCCGCAGACGAAACTTATAAACGGGTATGGCCCGACGGAGAACACGACCTTCAGTTGCTGTTATGAGGTGAAGCTTGAAGAGGTTGCTGATAGAAGCAGTGTGCCGATTGGGAGAGCGATAACGAACACTAGAGCGTATGTGCTGGACGGGCGAATGGAGCCGGTAGCCGTGGGAGTGCGTGGAGAGTTGTATGTGGGGGGCGATGGAGTCGCACGCGGGTACTTGAACAGGCCGGAGCTGACGGCGGAAAAGTTCTTGCCGGATATTTTTAGTGAAGAGAGCGGAGGAAGGCTCTACCGTACAGGGGATTCGGTGAGGTATCTACCCGGCGGTGAAATAGAATTTCTGGGACGGCTCGATCATCAGGTCAAGGTCAGGGGCTTTCGCATCGAGTTGGGCGAGATCGAAGCCGTCTTGCTGCAACACGCGAGCGTCCGCGAAGCCGTCGTCCTCGCGCGCGAAGATACGCCGGGAGATAAACGGTTAGTGTGCTATCTGGCCGCGAGCCACGGCACGGATGTGAGCGTGAGCGTGGGCGAGATGCGAGAGTATCTACAGAGCAGATTGCCTGACTACATGATTCCGTCTCACTTCATCATGCTGGCAGAGCTGCCGCTGACGCCGAACGGGAAAGTTGACCGCAAAGCTCTGCCCGCTCCCGACGAGGCGCAAGCCGGAAGAGCGGACGATCAGGTGCTGTCGCGAACTGCCGTCGAAGAACTGCTCGCACATCTCTTCTGTGACCTGCTCCATCTCCAGAGCCTCAGCGTGTATGATGATTTCTTTGAACTCGGCGGCCACTCGCTGCTCGCCACCCAACTGCTCTCCCGCATCCGCGAAGGCTTCAAAGTAGAACTGCCTTTGCGTGTCCTCTTCGAGGCTCCAACCGTCGCACAGCTGGCCTCTCAAGTTGAAGCAGCGATGCGTGAGCGGGCGGGCGTCGAGTCGAAGCCACTGGTCAAAGTCTCTCGCCAGCAAACTCTGCCGCTCTCGTTCGCACAGCAGAGGCTGTGGTTTCTGTCCGAGCTTGAGCCGACCAGCTCTTTCTACAATGTGCCGCTGGCCGTGCGCCTCACCGGTTCACTTGACAGGGACGCGCTGAGGCGCACGTTGAGCGAAATCGTCCGACGGCATGAGAGCCTGCGAACAAGCTTTCCTGCCATCGGCGGCCAGCCCAGACAGGAGATTGCCCCCGCGTTGGAATTGGAGCTTGAAGTACATGAGCTGAGCCAACTACCGGAGCATGAGCGCGAAGCAGAAGCGATGCGGATGGCGACCCTGGAAGCCCGGCATCCCTTCGACCTCGCACATGGGCCGCTCTTTCGCGCCTCGCTGCTGCGCCTGCAAGACGATGAACACATCCTGCTCTTCACGATGCATCACATCATCTCTGACGGCTGGTCTATGAGTGTCTTCGTGCGAGAGGTGGGCGAACTATATCGAGCGTTCATCGAAGACCAGCCGTCACCGCTGCCTGAGTTACCTATTCAGTATGCGGACTTCGCGGTGTGGCAGAGAGAGTGGCTGAGCGGGGAAGTCTTTGAGCATCATCTCTCATACTGGAAGGAGCAGTTGGGAGGCGAGCTTCCCGTGCTCAAGCTGATCACGGACAAGGTGAGGCCGCGGGTGCAGAGCTTCAACGGGGCGAGCGCAGCATTGCGCCTGCCGCTGGGTCTGCTCGATAGCTTGAATCAGTTGTGCAAGCGGGAGGGAGCGACGTTGTTCATGGTGTTGCTGGCGTCGTTCAAGGTACTGCTGACACGCTACACAGGACAGACGGATATAGTAGTTGGCTCTCCGATTGCGAATCGCCAGAGGCGTGAGACGGAAAGCCTCATCGGATTTTTCGTCAACACGCTGGTGATGCGAACAGACCTTTCAGGCCGCCCGACCTTCCGCGAATTATTGAAGCGAGTACGCGAGACTTCTCTCGGAGCGTACGCGCATCAGGACATGCCGTTCGAGCAGCTGGTGGAACAGATGCAGCCAGAGCGGAGCATGAGCCGGAATCCGTTGTTTCAGGTGATGTTCCAGATAGAGAACACGCCGAAAGCCTCTCTGCCTTTGCCGGGCTTGGTACTCAGTCCGGTGGATGTCGAGCATGTCACTTCTCAATTCGATCTCAGTCTGGATGTGCAGGAGAGCGCGGAAGGGCTGTTCGTCGTAGCGGAGTACGGCACAGACCTCTTTTATGGTGAGACGATAGCGGCGCTGCTCAAGCACTGGGAAGAGTTGCTGCACGGCATCGTCAGGAATCCTGACACACGCATCTCCGAGTTGCCGATGTCGTCTGAGAGCGAGCTTGAGCGCCTGCTCGTCCAACAAAATCAAACGGCGAAGCAATACCCGCAGGCAGCATCAATTCACGAGCTGTTCGAGGCGCAGGCAGAGCGGACGCCGGAAAGCATCGCACTGGTTTGCGATGATGTGTCTTTGAGCTACGCGGAATTGAACGGCAGGGCGAACAGGCTGGCGCACTACCTGCGAGGGGCGGGCGTCGGCACAGAGATGCGGGTCGGCGTTTTGTTGGAGCGTTCGGCTGAAATGATTGTCGCGCTGCTGGCGATTCTCAAAGCGGGCGGGGCTTTTGTGCCGCTTGACACGGATTATCCGCGCGAGCGGCTCGCCTTCATGCTCGAAGATACACAGATGCTCCACGTCGTCACGGATGAGAGGCTCAAGGCAAAACTTCCTGCATTTCGCGGACAGGTGATTTGCACGGGTGAGAGCCGCGAGTACGTCGCACAACAAAGCGCGGCTAATCCCTGCGCGCCTGTCATAGCACAGAATCTGGCGTATGTGATTTACACTTCGGGTTCGACCGGAAAGCCAAAGGGCGTCGCCGTCTCACACGGGTCGCTCATCAACCATTGCTTTGCCATCGCAGAGAGCTACGGCCTCTGCGCGCAAGATCGCATCTTGCAGTTTGCCGGTATCAGTTTCGATGTGGCAGTCGAAGAGATTTTCCCGACGCTCCTGAATGGCGCGGCGGTTGCGCTACGCAGCGAAAGAATTTTGGAAAGCGCGCGGCTGCTCGCGTTGATCGTGCAGGAGGAGTTGACCCTGCTCAATCTGCCCGCGCCGTTCTGGAATCAATGGGTGAGAGAATTAGCTCTGCTGGAAACAGCATTGCCGCCATCGCTGCGTCTCGTAGTGGTCGGCAGCGACAGGGTTGCAAGCGATGCTCTGGCCGTGTGGCAGCGGCTCTATCCGAAAATAAATCTGCTCAATGCTTATGGCACGAGTGAGACCACAATCACTTCGACTATCTCGCAAACGAAACTGCTTGAAGAAAGCTCGCGCGCTTCCGTGCCGATTGGTCGCCCGCTCGCTAATACTAAAATTTATCTTCTCGATGAACAGTTGCAGCCAGTCCCTTTCGGACTTCCCGGCGAGTTGCACATCGGTGGAAGCGCGCCCGCGCGCGGCTATCTGAATCGTCCAGCGTTGACCGCGCAGAAATTTATTCCAGACCCTTTCAGCGCGTCGCACGGAGCGCGCATGTACAGCACCGGAGACCGCGCACGTTATCTGGCAGATGGTCAACTGGAATTTCTGGGGCGTCTGGATTCGCAGGTCAAGCTGCGCGGCTATCGCATCGAGCCGGGTGAAATCGAAGCCGCGCTGAAACGTCACACGGCTATCAGCGAAGCAGTCGTCATCGCACGCGCAGATTCAACGGAAGAGAAGCGTTTGGTCGCTTATGTTACACAGCATCCGACGATAGATGTCGTTGACGTATCCGGCGCGGCAGAGATGGAAGAGGAACAGTTAGCGCAATGGCAGATGGTGCATGATGACGAAGTCTTCAACCAGACGCAGCCTCTCGCAGACCCTGAGTTCAACATCAGCGGATGGAACAGCAGCTACACCGGACTACCGATTCCGGCGTTGGAGATGCGCGAATGGGTTGATGATGCGGTCGAGCGCATTTTAAACGAACGCCCGCGCCGTGTGCTGGAGATCGGATGCGGCACGGGACTCCTGCTTTTTCGTCTGGCAACGCACTGCGAAGCTTATCTCGGCACGGACTTTTCGCCCGCCGCGCTCAAATATGTGCAGCAGCAGTTGAGTGCGCGCGATGAGAAACTGAAGCAGGTGACGCTGCTTGAGCGTCGTGCGGACGACTTCGGTGAGATCGAAGCGCGAGCGTTCGAGATGGTGATTCTCAATTCGGTGATTCAATATTTTCCGGGCGTCGAATATCTGCTGCAAGTGCTCGATGGGGCTATCAATTCGGTTGCGCCGGGCGGCTCGATTTTCGTAGGCGATGTGCGGAGCTTGCCGTTATTAGAAACTTTTCATACGGTGGTCGAAATGGAGAATGCAGACGCTGCTCTCTCGCTCGCACAGTTGCGCGGGCGCATCAAGAGGCGCGTCATGGAAGAAGAAGAGCTGGTCGTTGACCCTGCTTTCTTCATGGCTCTCAAAGAGCGTTTCCCGCGTATCAGCCATGTGGAGATAGTCCCCAGGCGCGGACGTTATCATAACGAGATGACGCAGTTTCGTTATCAGGTGATGATTCACATCGAGACGCAACAACCACCAGCCGCTTCGATTGATTGGCTGGATTGGAAAGAGCAACGTCCGGGCATTGAACAGATAAGCAGTATGCTGAAAGACGACGCGCCGGAATCGCTCGGTATCAGTGGCATCATCAACGCGAGAGTTTCTCAAGCCGCGCGTGCGTTGGAGATGATTGATGAAGCGCAAGCTATTAGTGCTCATGTCGTGATGAGCGTCGGCGAATTAAAGGAAAGAGTGGAGCGGGAATCGATTGAAGGTTTAGACCCGCAGGAGGTCTGGTCTTTGAGCTTGGAGACGCCCTATCGTGTGGAGTTAAGTTGGATGAAGCATGATGCGTCTGGAAGCTTTGACGTTCTCTTCACGCGCCGCACAGAGTCGGCAGATGCGGAAGCGGAAACAGCGGACGCTTTCGGCTTCACGCCTGCGACGTTGCGCGGTCAAAAGTTGAGCGATTATGCCAACGATCCATTGCGCGGTAAGTTTGCGCGACAGCTTGCACCGCAGTTGAAGAATTTTTTGCGCGAGCAGTTGCCCGAATACATGATTCCGTCCGTCTTCGTTCTGCTCACGGAAATGCCGCTGACATCGGGCGGTAAAGTTGACCTCAACGCACTACCCGCGCCCGACGGCGCGAGGCCGAAAACTTCGCAGGCTTTTGTCGCTCCGTCCACGGCGATTGAAAAATCGCTGGCTGAAATTTGGGCGTCCCTGCTCGGTATAGCACAGGTCGGAAGCCATGATAACTTCTTCGATCTGGGGGGACATTCACTGCTGGCGACGCAGCTCGTCTCGCGCCTGAGAGAAATATTTCATGTCGAGATACCGTTGCGGCAACTCTTCGAGCATCCGACCGTCGCCGGACTCGCCTCCGTCATAGAGCGGGCGCAGGCGAGCCAGACGCAAGCGCAAGAGCCGACCATCATGCCGGTCGCCAGAGATGCGCGGCGTATGAAGCGCGGGTCGCTTCCGAGAAAAACCAGACAGTAAAGCGCATTCAGGAATTCTTTATTAGACCTCTTGCGAAAGTCGGGATCGTCGAAAATATCAACCAATAAATTACTGGCTTTCGCATTTGGTCAAAGTGACTTTCGCAAGAGGTCTATTCAAATATCGGTAGCGGGTCAGTTAGAAATTCAGGTAAATATGAATCGAGAAAGAATCTCCCGCAAAGGCGCAAAGGCGCAAAGAAGAGAAAGCAAAGAGCAATCGTCAAGCAAGGCTTTGCGTTCTTGCTTTGCGTCTTTGCGCCTTTGCGGGAAACAGTCTTTTTCTTCTACACGTTCGAACCTGACCCACTAATTAAATATCGGTTAAGTATGACAGACTCTCAAATAGACGTTTCTCAATTCGCAGAGGGGGCGGCAGACTCTTCGGAAGAAGATGTCTTTGTTTTTCCTCTCTCCTTCTCACAACAGCGGCTCTGGTTTTTGCATCAGCTAGACCCGCTCGGCGCGACCTACAACGTGCCCGCCGCAACACGACTGGCCGGACACCTAAACCTGCACGCGCTCGAAGCGACGTTGAGCGAGATCGTGCGGCGGCATGAAGTCTTGCGAACCAACTTCGATATTGTTGACGACGAGCCTGTCCAAGTCATCTCTGCACACGCGCCCGTGCCCCTGCGCGTGACGGATTTGAGCGCGCAGCCCGACGCAGACAGAGAGGAAGAAGTCCGGCGTTTGGCTGCGGAAGAAGCGCGCAAGCCTTTCAACCTCTCGACCGGACCGCTCCTCAGAACAAGACTTTTAAGATTGGACGAAGACGATCACGTGCTGCTTCTGGTGATGCATCACATCATCTCTGACGGCTGGTCTATCACTGTGCTCATCAACGAAATCGCCGCGCTCTACAAAGCTTTTGCAGCCGGAGAGCCTTCGCCGCTTGAAGAATTGACGGTTCAATATGCGGACTACGCGCAGTGGCAGCGTGATTGGCTGCAAGGCGAGCGGATGGATGAGCAACTCGCTTATTGGAAAGGGCAGCTCGCGGGCGCGCCGACGGTGCTTGAGCTGCCGACCGACAATGCGCGCCCGCCCGTTCAGACCTTTCGCGGCGCGCTGGTCATGTTCAGGCTTTCCGCGCACCTGTCAAAAGAGTTGAATGCGCTCTGCCTGCGCGAAGGCGTCACACTCTTCATGCTGTTGCTCGCAGCATTTCAAACTCTGCTCTATCGCTACACAGGACAGCCGGACATCGTCGTCGGCACGCCCATCGCGGGGCGCAGCCGCAGCGAGCTCGAAAACCTCATCGGCTTCTTCATCAACACGCTGATTCTCAGAGCAGACCTTTCAGGCAATCCGTGTTTCCTGGACTTGCTGCGGCAGGTAAAAGAGGTCGCGCTCGGCGCGTATGCACATCAGGACTTGCCGTTTGAAAAGCTGGTCGAGGAGCTGCAACCGGAAAGAGACTTGAGCCACATGCCGCTCGTGCAGGTCTTGTTCGCTTTGCAGAACACGCCGGACGCCGCGCTCGATTTGCCGGGCTTGACCTTGAGCGGCATAGAGGCGGACAGCGGCACGTCCCGTTTCGATCTCACGCTTGACGTGTCCGAGACGGAGCGCGGCATCGAAGGCTCTATGCGTTACAAGTCCGACCTCTTCAACGAGGATTCAATCGAGCGGTTGTTGGGACATTTCCAAAATCTGCTCGCCGCCATCGTCATCAACCCGAACCAACGCATAGGCGATTTGAAACTGTTGACGCAGGCAGAGCAAAAACAGCTTCAGCTTTGGAACACGACGCAGGTGGATTACGAAGCTGAGCCACTGCTTCATACATTGTTTGAAGAGCAAGCGAAGCGCACGCCCGATGCCATCGCGGTTGTCTTTGAAGACGAGCGCGTCAGTTATCGTGAGCTGGACGAGCGCGCCAACAGGTTGGCTCATCATCTGCAAAGCATGGGCGTCGGGCCGGATGTGCTGGTCGCCGTCTGTCTTGAGCGTTCAGTCGAGATGGTGTTAGCTCTGCTCGGCGTGCTCAAAGCGGGCGGAGCATACGTGCCGCTCGATCCTTCTTACCCGCGTGAACGCCTCGCCTTCATGCTCGATGATTCACGCGCGCCCGTGCTTATTTCACAACAGGGCTTGCTCGACACGTTGCCTGACACGATTGCACAAACGCTCTGTCTCGATACGCAGTGGAAGACGATTGCTGCTTCGCAAAGCGTAGAGAATATGCGTGCGGCAGTTGCGCGTGAGAATCTTGCTTACATGATTTACACCTCCGGCTCGACGGGCAGGCCGAAGGGCGCGATGAATACGCACGGGGCAATCTGCAATCGCCTGCTCTGGATGCAGCGAGCTTACGTGTTGGACGAGTCGGACGCCGTCTTGCAGAAGACTCCGTTCAGTTTCGATGTTTCGGTGTGGGAATTTTTCTGGCCTTTGCTGGCGGGCGCGCGTCTGGTGATGGCAAGACCCGGCGGACATCAGGACGCTGCATATCTGGTCGAAACGATTGCGCGCGAGCGTATCACGACGCTGCACTTCGTGCCCTCTATGCTTCAAGTCTTTCTGGAAGAGAGAGAGCTTTCGCGGTGTCACTCTCTGCGACGCATCATCTGTAGCGGCGAGGCTCTGCCCTTTGAGTTTCAGGAAAAATTCTTCGGACGGCTCGACGCAGAGCTGCACAATCTCTACGGCCCGACGGAAGCGGCGGTTGATGTCACGAGTTGGAGATGCGAGCGCGTGGGTGCGCGAGCGCATGTTCCCATCGGTCGCCCCATTGCGAACACACAAATATATTTGCTCGACCCGTCGCTCAACCTGCTGCCGGTGGGCGTACCCGGAGAACTGCACATCGGCGGCGCAGCTCTCGCTCGCGGATATTTCAACCGGCCTGATTTGACAGCCGAAAAATTCATCCCGAATCCTTTTTCAACTTTGCCCGGCGCGAGGCTCTACCGGACGGGCGACCTCGCGCGCCGCCTCGCCACAGGCGAGATAGAATTTCTGGGACGGCTCGATCATCAGGTCAAGGTCAGGGGCTTTCGCATCGAGTTGGGCGAGATCGAAGCCGTCTTGCTGCAACACGCGAGCGTCCGCGAAGCCGTCGTCCTCGCGCGCGAAGATACGCCGGGAGATAAACGGTTAGTGTGCTATCTGGCCGCGAGCCACGGCACGGATGTGAGCGTGAGCGTGGGCGAGATGCGAGAGTATCTACAGAGCAGATTGCCTGACTACATGATTCCGTCTCACTTCATCATGCTGGCAGAGCTGCCGCTGACGCCGAACGGGAAAGTTGACCGCAAAGCTCTGCCCGCTCCTGACGCTTCAAGACCGGAATTGAAACAGAGCTATGTTGAGCCGTCTCGCCCGCTCGAACTTCTGTTGGCGGAGATGTGGCGCGAGATATTGGGATTGGAGAAGGTCGGAGTTCAGGACAATTTCTTTGAGCTGGGCGGCGATTCGATCAAAGGCGCGATCTTCATCAATCACCTGCAAGAGAGATTGGGCGAGATCGTACACGTCGTCGTGCTTTTTACTTCGCCGACTATCGCGCAGCTCGTCGCCTATCTCGAAGAGCATTACAAAGAAGCTGTAGCGAAACTCCCTGGACATAAGAGCGAAAAATTTTCCGGCGCAGACACGCGCGATGATAAGCCACAAACGCTCGCGCACGTGGATGCGGAAAAGATTGAGCAGGCTCGACAGTTGATTCGTACTTTGCCGCCGCGAGAGAAATTTACGAACTCTTCTGCGAGCAGGAATCCACCCGCTATCTTTATCCTCTCGCCGCCGCGCTCAGGCTCGACGTTGATGAGAGTGATGCTGGCAGGACATCCGGCCTTGTTCGCTCCGCCGGAGTTGGAATTGCTTTCCTTCAACACGCTCGGCGAAAGGGCTGCGACCTTCACGGGCGCGCAGGCGTTCTGGCTCGAAGGAGCTTTGCGCGCCATCATGGAGGCCAGAGGCTGCGACGCGGAGCAGGCCAAAGCCCTGATGCGCGAGTATGAAGCGAGCGGGTGGACGACGCGGGAATTTTATCGTGAGTTGCAGTCGTGGCTCGGTCGGCGCAGGCTGGTTGATAAAACGCCTTCATACGCCCTCGACGATTCAATCCTGCGCCGCGCCGAAGAGGATTTCGAGAACGCGCTTTACATACATCTCATACGGCATCCTTACGGCATGATTCATTCTTTCGAGGAAGCGAAAATGGATCAGGTCTTTTTCGGCACGGGCCATCCGTTTTCGACGCGCGAGCTGGCAGAGATAATCTGGACCATCAGCCATCAGAACATCTTAAATTTTTTACATGTCATACCCGCAAAGCGGCAGCATCAGCTCAGATTTGAAGAACTGTTGAGCGAGCCTGTTGAGGTCTTGCAGAGCCTCTGCGATTTTCTTGGTCTTGAGCTGCATCCGAACATGTTGCAGCCCTATCGTGAGAAGGAAAAGCGCATGACGGACGGGCTTTACAAAGAGTCCAGAATGCTCGGCGATGTGAAGTTTCACCAGCACGATTCGATCAACGCAGGTGTCGCAGACCGCTGGACGCAAAAATATCGCGAAGATTTTCTCGGAGACAATGCAAGACAGCTTGCCTCTCAACTCGGTTACACATTTGCCGAAAGCGCGTCGGCGCAGGCTTCAGCGGCAGAGCGCGCAGAGCAACCTTTGACGGCTTCGACGCGCAATGAGTTGAGCGCGATCCGTCGCTTTGCGCGCGAAGACGGCCAACCGATTCCGCTCTCCTTCGCACAGCAGCGTCTCTTCTTTCTCGATAAAGTCGTGCCGCGCAAATCCGCTTACAATATCCCCATCGCAGTGCGAATCAAGGGCGCGCTCGATGTCGAAGCGTTGCTGCGCGGTCTTAATCAAATCGTCGGGCGGCATGAATCGTTACGCACCTCTTTCCCGGTCGTTGACGGAGTTCCGGCGCAACGGATTGCCCCGAAATCATTCGTCACTTTGTTGTTGATGGATTTGCGTGAGCTTCCGATTGAAGCACGCGAATCAACGCTGCGAAAGATTACGACCGATGAAGCTCGACTGCACTTTGAATTGAAACGCGGGCCTCTGCTGCGTGCGACTTTGCTAGAGCTTGATGATGAAGAGCATGTGTTGATAGCCAACATGCATCACATCATTTCCGACGGGTGGTCTATAGGAATCTTCGTGCATGAGCTGGCAATGATTTATGACGCGCTGGTTGCCGGGCGTGAATCGCAGCTCGCGCCGTTGCCGGTGCAGTATGCGGATTTCGCTATCTGGCAGCGCGGGTTTTTAGAAGGTGAAATGCTTGAGGCGCAACTCGATTACTGGAAACAGAAGCTGTCTGGCGCGTCGCTTCTGCAACTGCCGACAGACCGCCCGCATCCGCCTTCGCAAACCTTTCGCGGGGCTGATTACGCCTCCGTGCTCTCTCAGGATTTGTCGCAATCGCTGCTGGACTTGAGCCGCCGCGAGGGAGTGACTCCGTTCATGACTTTGCTGGCGGCGTTCAAGATTCTGCTCTCACGATATGCGGGGCAGACGGACATCATCATCGGCACTCCCATCGCCGGACGCACGCGCAGAGAGGTCGAAGGTCTCATCGGATTCTTCGTTAACACGCTGGTCATGCGAACCGACCTGTCGGGCAATCCGGGTTTTCGAGAATTGCTGCGGCGCGTAAAAGAGACCGCGCTCGGCGCGTATGCACATCAGGACTTACCGTTTGAAAAACTGGTCGAAGAGCTTCAGCTTGCGCGCGATAACAGCCGGACGCCTCTCTTTCAAGTGATGTTCGCACTGCAAAACGCGCCGCGACCGGAGACGAAAACCTCTACCGGGCTGACGCTCTCTGCCGTTGAGATTGATGGCGGAGCAGCCAAGTTTGATCTGACGCTGGCCGTGCAGGAGACGGACGGCGGCCTCGGTGTGGGCGTCGAGTACAACACGGATTTGTTCGATGCCGCGACCATCGAACGCATGTTGCGACACTTTGAAATCCTGCTCGAAGACATCGTCGCTAATCCCGACAAGCGTATCAACGAGCTGGCGATGCTGACTGAAGACGAGCAACGTCAAACACAAAGCTCAGAGCACAGCCAGCTCGCCGCAGATGTTTTTTCACATTCCGGTTTGCACCAGATTTTTGAAGCACAGGCAGAGCGCACGCCGGATGCTGTGGCTCTAATTTTCGGAGCCGGGCGTTTGACCTACAGGGAGTTGAACGAGCGCGCGAACAGCTTGGCTCATCACCTCCAAAGCATCGGCGTCGGCGCCGATGCTCTCGTCGCCATCCTGCTCCAACGCTCAGTCGAGATGATTGTCGCGCTGCTCGCCGTGCTCAAAGCCGGCGGAGCTTATCTGCCGTTAGACCCGCTCTACCCGCAGGAACGTCTCGCCTTCATGCTCGATGATGCCAGCGCATCGGTGCTGCTCACGCAAAGCAGTTTGCTTGAGCGTGTGCCGCCGCATGACGCGCAGGTCTTGCTGCTCGACACAGGCGCGGAGATGTTTGCGGCAGGCAGTGCAAACAATCCGCGAAGCGGTATTGAAGCGGAGAATCTGGCGTATGTGATTTACACCTCCGGTTCGACGGGAAGGCCCAAAGGCGTCGGCATCACACACAGCAATGCGGCGGCTCTGCTTGGCTGGTCGAGAGAGCAGTTCACGGCAGCGGATTTATCGGGAGTGATGGCTTCGACTTCGATCTGTTTCGATCTCTCGATTTTCGAGATCTTTGCGCCGCTCAGTTGTGGCGGCAAAGTCGTGCTGGCGGAGAACGCATTGGCTCTGCGCGGATTAGCTGCGGCAGGAGATGTCACGCTGGTGAACACCGTGCCGTCCGCGATGGCGGAGCTTATGAGAATCAATGCCTTGCCGCCGAGTGTGCGGGTTGTGAATCTGGCGGGCGAGGCGTTGAAGGGTGCATTAGTGAAACAGATATATCAAGCGGGGCAAGTGGAGCGAGTGATCAACCTGTACGGGCCGACGGAGGATACGACCTATTCGACGGTCTCTGAAATCGGGCGAGATGAAGACAGGGAGCCGACCATCGGGCGAGCCATCAGAGGGACGCAAGCGTATGTTTTGGATAAGAGCCTGCAAGTTGTAGCCGTGGGCGTGATTGGAGAGTTGTATCTGGGAGGAGCGGGACTGGCGCGCGGTTATGTGGGACGACCGGATTTGACAGCGGAAAGATTTATCCCGAATGCATATTCGACGACGCCGGGGGCGAGGGTATACGGGACGGGCGACCTCGCGCGCCGCCTCGCTTCGGGCGAGATAGAATTTCTCGGACGAGCTGACCATCAGGTGAAGATTCGCGGCTATCGCATTGAGCTTGGCGAGATAGAGGCCGCGCTCACGCAGCACGCTTGTGTATCGGAAGCTGTGGTCGTCGCGCGTGAAGATGCGCCGGGAGATAAACGTTTAGTGGCTTATCTGGTGTCCACAGAGGGCAACGCTCCGACGGTCGAAGACCTGCGAAATTATTTGAAAACGAAGCTGCCGGAATACTTGATACCGTCTGTCTTTTTATTGCTGGATGAGCTGCCATTGACGCCGAACGGGAAGGTTGACAGGCAAGCTTTACCTGCTCCCGGTGCGTTGAGGGTTGAGGCTTCAAAGGCTGGCTTTATCGCTCCGCGTAATGATGCTGAGGTGCAACTGGCGCAACTGTGGGAGGAGGTCTTAAACGTCAAGCCTGTGGGCGTGCGCGATAATTTTTTTGAACTCGGCGGTCATTCGTTGCTGGCCGTGAAGCTTTTCGCACGCATAGAGCAGGTGACAGGCTCGGCTCTTCCGATGTCGAGTCTCTTCGATGGCGCGACCGTTGAGCAGCAGTCGAAACTTCTAGGCAAACCTCGCACCGCGTCACAGGCTTCTTCGCTCGTCCCAATCCAACCGCAGGGCAACTTGCCGCCGCTCTTTTGCGCGCATCCGTGGGGCGGCGATGTGATCTGTTATTCGGAGCTGGCGAAGCGTCTGGGCGAGGAGCAGCCCGTCTACGGATTGCAGGCGCGCGGAGTCGAGAACAAGGAGAATCCGCATCATTCAATCGAAGAGATGGCATCGGCTTATCTGTTGGAGATGCGCGGGCTTCAAAAAGAAGGGCCGTACTTTCTATGCGGCTGGAGTTCGGGCGGGCTGATCGCATTCGAGATGGCGCGACAGCTTGAGCTGCAAGGCCAGCCCGTCGGCTTGCTGGCTCTGATAGACACTTACAATATAACCGAAATCTACACACAAGCAGAGCTTGAAGGGAAGAACTCCGCGCAGCGCGCCGCGAGTTTTGTCTGCGAGGCGCAGATCGTCAGCTATACGGGTGAGACGGTTTTCGCTCAGGTTAAATACGACGAACAGATCGGACTCGCCTACAAATTACCGGTCGGATTCGGCCTCGTTCAGGGACGCCATTTTCTCAACGAGTATGTGAATTATTATCTGTACATAGAGCGCGCGATACAGAGCTATGCGCCGCATCCATTTGGCGGTCGGGCGATTCACTTCTGGACGAAGAGCCGCCTATCTAAAGTCACTCCTGAAACGAAGCGACGGTGGAGCGAACTCTCTACCGGCGGGATACAGATTGAGGAAGTTCCCGGCGCGCACTTTACCATACTCAGAGAGCCGAACGTGCAGTCGCTCGCCGCGAGGTTAAAGAAATATCTTGAGCCTGAGGCGGCGACGCCGAAAGGCTGAAAAAGATTTTTGAAATGCTAAGGGCAAACGGCAGGCGATTTGAGAAGCGAAAGCCCGTAGAGTTTGGGCGGGAACCAGCTCTACGGGCTTTCGTCAGGGTGTTGCAACGGTGGCCGTAGCGTTCTCAGATTTACTAACTTGCGGAATCATTTCCAGCGGCGAGCGAGCCTTCATAGCGGCCTTCGCGACTCGTCATGTCTTTGAGTTCGTCTACCGAAATAATTATGGACTTGGCCGCTTGACCGGTCAGTTTTTCGACTTCCGCGCCCTGCTCTTCAGAAAGCTCAAAGCGATAGAGGTCTTTGGGTTCAGTGCTATATTCTTCACTCATAATCAATTCTCCTTAACGATTTAGGTTAGAACAGACTAGCAACATTTTGCGAGGTAGAACTTAAGCTAACTTTTCCTGAATATTTCGTGAGCACGTTTGAACGCAAAGGGGCAAGTCCCACTCTCTTCCGACATCACAGGCTCGACTCTAACGTGAGAACAGCGTCGCCCCTATGTCCAAATGGTAGATTGCTTCGTGCGGCACATACTATCTCTTTAGCGCTCATGTTTCGTCAAGTGTTTTTGTCGCCTTCTCATAGACCACCAGACATCTCACGCAAAGGCGCAAAGAACGAGGAAGTAGGGTGAAGGGGATAGGGTGTAGGGTGTAGAAAAGCGGTTTATCTTTTCCTACACCCTACACCCTATCCCCTTCACCCTTTCTTCCTTTTACGCCTTGTGTTTCAAGTCTCCGCCTGTACGGTCTGCGACAGAGTGAATTTGTCTAGTCTGCGAATCGCCGGATGAATGAGCGAGAGTGCGGCGAGCGCTGCCGTGAGAGTTCCTGCGAGGATAAAGATGGTCGGAGCGCCGACGTGATCCGTCGCCCAACCGATGAGGCCGCTGCCCACCGGAATCAGCGCGAAAGAGCCTAACGTAGCGATGCTCGAAACTCTCGCGAGCATCTCGCCGGGAATCAATTCCTGCAAGGTAGTAATAAAAATCAGGTTCGGAATTGAAAAGGCCATGCCCGCCAGAAATGCTGCGCCCGCGACTCCATAAATCGTGACCGGCAGTCCGAACACAGCGATCAACAGCCCGCCCACAATCCACAGGCTGTAAGCGAAAATCCCGCGCGTGCGCAGACTCTTCGTGCGCTCCATCCAGGACGTGCCCACGAGCGTGCCCAAAATTGAACCGATGGAGAGCATCGAATAGAGCAGAGCCAGCGAGCCTACGCCTCCGCCCAGATGTTGTTTGACGAGAAAGGGCAGAGCGATGGCAAACGGCGCGGCCATCGTGATATTGCCGAGCGAGGCAATCACCATCGTTATCGTCAGCCATGAGGATTTCCGAACTACGCGCAGTCCCTCACGAAAATCGTGAAGCAAGCTCTTGCGCTCTCTGATGAGAGGCGACGCGGCAGAGAGTTTGACCAGCGGTAAGAGACAAAGTATCGAGACTACAAACGTCATCCCGTCGAACCCGAAGGCGGCGGATGTGCCCCACAGGCTGACGATGTATGCGCCGAGCGCGGGGCCGAAGATTTCCGACAGCTCCATGCTCAAGCTCGTCAGGCCGTTCGCGCTCGGCAGGTGCTCGCGCGGTGTGATCTCCGGGATGATGGCGGAGTAAGCCGGTCTAAAAAATGCTCCGATACCACCGAAGAGCAGGCTCGCCAGATAGAGATGCCAGACTTCGAGCCTGTGCCTGAAGATGAGAAAGGCTATGACAAAGACGAGCGCTGCGCGCAAGGTGTCGGAGTAGAGCATCACCCGTGCGCGCGGGTAACGATCACCCGTCACGCCGCCGATGAGCAGGAACAGCAGCAGCGGCACGGATGAGAAGATAAAGACCGTTGCCATCGCCGACGCCGAGCCGGTCTTTTCCAGCACCCACCACGCGAGCGCGACGCGATAGATGCTGTCGCCGACGGTTGAAAGAAACTGTCCGGACCAGAGCAATGCGAAGGGACGATGCTTGAGGGCTTTGAAGATTGCCATGTTCCTGTTTTGTTATGGCTTATCAGATAAAACCACAGCCGCCTTGCTCTTTTCACCCTGCCGCGCGAGGGCATAGAGAAGAGTTTTAATCTGAAAAGGCTGTAGCTCGGGACGCGCTTCGAGAAAGCGCGCGATGACGCCCACGACATGCGGCGTAGCAAAACTATTGCCCGTCACTTGACGATAACCGCCGCCCGGCCATGTCGTTTCCACATTCACGCCGCAGGCCGTCAGCTCATACACATGGCGCGGAACGAATCCGAAATCGAGCGGGTCTTCTTTGCATTCCTTTTTGACGACGGAGATGAGCGAAGAAGTGAGCACGGACGGATACATCGGATCGTTCGGGATATTGCTGGCTGCCGCGACGATCATGCAGCCTGTGCGGTAAGCGCGATGTAGTATCTCGTGGAGCTGTTTGTACATCGCTTTCGCCGTCGCTCCAACCGAAAGATTTACAATCTGCATCTTCTGTTTGACGGCGTAATCGAGGCAGGCCAGATAAGGCTCATGCGTGCTGCAATTTCGCAGGAGCTTGATGCTATGCAGCTCTGCGCCGGGCGCGACGCGCGCGATGATTCCCGCACAGGCCGTGCCGTGCCCGACCTCGTCGCCCACAGTCGCGGGACGAAACTCATATTTGCCGTTCTGCTGAAAGACTTCGACCGAAGACTTGACTCTATCCTTCAGCGCGGGATGCTCTGCATCAATGCCGGAGTCAATGACAGCGACACGCACGCCGCGCCCTGTGATGGCTCTCCATGATTCTATCGTTGAAGCTAAGTCCGCGAAAATTTCTGCCGCTTCAAGCCGCTCATCAATCTCCGACATGCTCTTGGACCTTTGCTCCTCTGCTCGGCTTGAAAAACTGGCTATGACAAAAAGCTGTAGCCGTCGTCCGACCCCTGCTTGATAAAAGCCGCCATCGTTTCCAACACGCCGCGACACATCTCGCGCTCGGAATCTCCGCTCGCAGCAATATCGCGCACGAGGATTGCGAGCAGCAATAAGTCTTTGTGCTCTGGAGCGGCACGGACATGTTCGAGCCACTGTTGCATGTCGCTTCCGTCAGCCTGTTGAGACTCGCTCGCCTGTTGAGACTCGCCCCCCAGAGTTTTTCCCATCGCGCGACCGAACAGCGTCTCAATCAATCCTGCTCTCTCATGCGCCGCCACCAGAGGAGCGATAGCGGCAGCGAAATGCGCTGCCCGATCCATCTCCTCCGACGAGTAAGGTTGAAAGGGAGGCTCGCCCAGCCGGTTGACGAATTCGAGCACGCCGGTGGTTCTCCCATCAACCACGAGGGGCGTCGCGAGCAGCGTTTGCGTCGAATAGCCCGTAGCCCTGTCAATATCCGCGTAGAAGGCGGATTCGCTTGAAACATCTGCGACGGCCAGCGGTTGCCCGCTCTCGAAAACGAAGCCCGCGATGCCTTTGCCCGGCGGAATCCGCGTTTGCATCAAGTGAGCCGCGACTTCGCCAATGGCGCAGAGAAATTTCAAGCTGCCGTCGTTATCATCGCGGACGATGACCGCCGCGTCATCACAGTTGAAAGAATCGGCGGCGATGGAAAGAAGATTTTTGATCGAGAGAATAAGCGGAGCGGACATCGTGTTCAATACATCAACTGTATTGACGACCGCTCGCAGGCGTGCTTCAAACGGATGCTCCGTCTCCGGCGTTTGAAGCTTTGCGGCTTTCGGGGAGCCGGAAACATTTGCTCTCCCGCTCTGTCTCTTTGTCATGTTTTGAGGGCCGCTTTAGAGCGGATTTCCGTTGATTGAGCTACCGCGAGCGCACGCATCCGGCACAGGCTCGCGGCGTTGAATGGCGCGCACATTATACATACGGGGTTCACAAAGTCGAATATATCTACCCGCACCGATGAGCCGCCGTGTCGGTTGCGCGGAAACGTCTCCCGGCAATCTGCGGCGGTCTGTGGATTAACGAAAAAATATGATATAAATTTCGACTCGTTCGGCGAATCCACACTTCACCTAATATTTTAAATTCGTGTAGAGCTTATAAGAGTTGAGTAAATAGGAAAACAGAGTGTCAAACAGCAGCCTCCTCTCGTTGCTTCAGACCTCACCGGCAGGCATTTTCAATCCATTGATATGCGTACATGAAAATCTACTCGGAACGAACGGCGGACTCAGAGATGAAATTTTCGTCTCTGGTCGAACTGGTGCAATGGCGTGGAGAATATGAGCCTGACCGTGTGGCTTATCGCTTTCTCGCGGACGGAGAGCGTGAAGAGTTAGTCCTGACCTGTGGAGATTTGTTTCGCCGCGCTCGCGCCATTGCTGCCCGCTTGCAGGATTTGGAGGCCGAAGGTCAACGCGCGCTCCTGCTCTATCCGGCGGGCGCGGATTACGTCGCAGCTTTTTTCGGCTGCATGCTCGCGGGAGTGATAGCCGTCCCGGCCTACCCGCCCCGCCTGAATCGCAACGCCGCGCGCCTCAAAATGATGGCCGCCGATGCCGCTGCTTCGATTGCTCTGACCACCGCGCAGCGCCTCTCGCGTCTGGAATCCAACATGGAGCAGACGCACGGCTTCAAACGCCTGCGCCTGCTGGCGACAGAGACGATTGGCGACGGGCTTGCTCAGGCATGGCGCGAGCCTTCGGTAAATGAGCAGAGCCTTGCGTATCTGCAATACACTTCCGGCTCGACCGCAGAGCCGAAGGGCGTGATGGTCACGCACGCCAACGTCCTGCACAACTCGGCCTACATACATCTCGGGTTCGCGCAGACCGCCGAAAGCGTCTCGCTCACATGGCTCCCGCACTTTCACGACATGGGCTTGCTCGACGGCATCATCCAGCCGCTTTATGTCGGCTTCACTGGCATCCTCATGTCGCCGACGGCTTTCCTGCAAAGACCCGCGCGTTGGCTTGAGGCTATTTCTCATTACAGTGTGACGCACAGCGGCGGGCCAAACTTTGCATACGAACTCTGCGCGCGGAGGATAAGCGATGAAGCGATTGAGACGCTCGATTTGAAAAGTTGGAGCGTCGCTTACAACGGCGCGGAGCCTGTGCGCGTGGAGACGCTGCGACGCTTTGCAGACAAATTCGCTGCGTGCGGCTTTCGCTCCAACGCTTTTTATCCGGCTTACGGATTGGCAGAGGCGACGCTGAAAGTTTCAGGCGGGAGCCGTGGCGACGGAGCGTTCACCTGCACAGTCAAGACGGACGCGCTGGAAAAAAATCTAGCCGTCGAGGCTTCAACGGATGACGAACAAGCGCGAACGCTTGTCAGCTCAGGCCGTGCGACGTTTGAGACAGAGGTTTTGATCGTCAATCCTGAAACGCTTGCGCCGTGCGAGCCGGACGAGGTGGGCGAAATCTGGGCGTGCGGGCCGGGCATCGCGGCGGGCTACTGGAACCGGCCTGATGAAACAGAGCGTACTTTTCATGCTCGTCTCAGCGGAAGTGGTGGCGGCTCGACATACCTCAGAACAGGCGACCTCGGATTTGTACGTCGCGGCGCGCTATATGTCACTGGACGTTTAAAAGACCTTATCATCATACGCGGGCGCAACCTCTACCCGCAGGACATCGAAGCCGCCGTCGAGCGTTCTCATACGTCGCTTCGCGTCGGGAGCGGCGCGGCCTTTGCCGTCGAGAGCGAAGGCGCGGAGCGGCTCGTCATCGTGCAGGAATTGGAGCCGCGACGACAATCGGACGCGACCGAGATTATTGACGCGATTCGTCAAACGCTCGCGGAAGAGTTCGAGGCACAGCCCTTCGCCATCATGCTCGTCAAAGCCGGAAGCGTCCCGAAGACTTCGAGCGGTAAAGTTCAAAGAAATCTGTGCCGCGAGAAATTCCAACGGCACGAGCTTGCATCGGTCGCGGAATGGCGAGCCGTTTCAGACCTTGAGACGGAATTCATCGCACAGACCAACGCGCTCGCGCCTTCTCATGCGCGAGAGATTGAGCATTGGTTGCGGTCACAACTCGCAGCGATGTTGCGAGTGGATGAATCGGAGATTGATGTCAGCCAGCCGTTGACATATTACGGCCTCGATTCTCTGATGGCAGTCGGGTTGATGCACAACCTTGAGATTGCCACCGGCGCATCCCTCCCGCTGGCAGATTTTCTACAAAGTCCGAGCCTCGCAGAACTCGCCAGCCGCGCCTTCGATGAGTTCAAAGCGAACAGCTCGCGCACGCCGCGCGCCGCGTCTTCACTGCAAACCAAAACCAATCGTCACAAGCTCTCACACAATCAGCTCGCGCTCTGGTTTCTGGCGCAGGTAGCTCCCGAAAGCGCGGCCTACAACGTGGCTGCTGCGGTTAGAATTAAAACCGAAACGGATGTCGCAGCCCTGCGCCGCGTGTTTCAAACACTCGTTGACAGGCATCCCGCTCTGCGCACGACGTTCGACATTTCAGAGGGCGAGCCGTCGCAGCGTGTACACGAGCGTATGGAAGCCTCATTCCGTCTGGAAGATGCGACGGCGATGGATGGAGCTGCTCTGAAAAATCGTTTGAGCGAGCAAGCGCGCTTGCCATTCGATCTGGAACGCGGGCCGTTGCTGCGCGTCGTCCTGTTCAATCAGTCGAGCGAAAATAATGTGCTGTTGATTGTAGCTCATCACATCATCGTTGATTTCTGGTCGCTGGCTGTGTTGATGCAGGAACTCGGCGCGCTCTACAGCGCGGAAACAAACGGCACGATTCCTGTCATCGCTCCGCTCACAGCGAACTACACGGATTATGTAGACTGGCAGAGTGAATTGCTGCAAAGCGATGCGGGTGGGCGGCTCGAAGATTTCTGGCAGCGAGAGTTGGCGGGCGCAACGCCGGTTCTTGATCTTCATACGGACAGGCCGCGACCGCCGATGCAAACCTACAGGGGCGCGTCAGAACCCTTGCGGCTTGACGCATCGCTTACACGGCAGCTCAAAAGTCTGAGCCGGACTCACAACGCGACGCTCTACACATTGTTGCTCGCAGCGTTTCAAACACTGCTCTATCGTTACACCGGACAGGAAGATTTGTCTGTCGGCTCACCGACCAACGGTCGCGGCTCCGCGAGGTTTGCCCGCACGGTCGGCTATTTCGTGAATCCGGTCGTTATCCGTTCGCATCCTTCGGGCGCGACATCGTTCGTAGAGTTTTTAAGCCGTGTCCGAAAGACTGTGCTCGATGCTTTCGCGCATCAGGGATTTCCGTTTGACTTGCTGGTCACGAGATTGCAGCCGGAGCGCGACCCAAGTCGCTCGCCACTGTTTCAAGTGATGTTCGCTTTGAACCAGGCGCAACTGTTGAAGGATGAAAGGCTGGCTGCGTTCGCGCTCGGAGAGGAAGGAGCGAGCATGGAGCTTGGCGGCTTGCGGCTTGAGTCCGTCCGGCTTGAGCAGCGCGTCGCGCAGTTCGATCTCTCGCTGACTGTAGCAGAAGTTGATGACGGGCTGACCGCTTCTCTCGAATACAACAGCGACCTGTTCGAGGCCGCAACAATCCGGCGCATGCTCGCGCACTTTCGTACGCTGCTGGAATCAATCGTACATGATCCCGCGCGGCATCTCGCACAACTAAATATTCTTACAACGCGTGAGCGGCGGCAGTTGCTTGACGAATGGAATAAGCCGCAGCCCTTAGACGAGTCGAACGGGTCACAGCCGCTTGAGCTTGCGCCTGCGATCCCCGTTCATCAACTGTTCGAGCAGCAGGCGTCGCGCGTGCCGGACGCCCCTGCCATCGTGTTTGAAAACACGCGCTTGAGCTATCGAGAATTGAACGAGCGCGCCAATCAATTAGCGCACTACCTGCGCTCTTGCGGAGTGGGAGCGGACGCGCCCGTCGCCATCTGTCTTGAGCGTTCGGTCTGGACAGTTATCGCTCTGTTCGGCGTGCTCAAAGCGGGCGGAGCTTATGTCCCGCTCGACCCGTCTTACCCGCGTGAACGTCTCGCCTTCATGCTCGATGACACTCAGGCTCACGTTTTGATTACGCAGCAATCACTGGTTGAAAAATTAGCTGACGGCAAAGCGCGTGTGATTTGTCTTGATGCCGACCGGCAAAAGATTGAGCAGGAGAGTTCCGAGAATCCCGGCGGCTCAACGTTAGCGGAGCAGCTCGCGTACATAATTTACACGTCAGGCTCAACGGGCGCGCCTAAAGGCGTGATGATTTCTCACGGCAGTCTGGCGAATGCTTATCAGGCATGGAGGCGCGCGTATCAACTCGATGTTGTTCACAGCGTCCTGCAAATGGCGAGCTTCTCTTTCGATGTCTTTACGGAAGACGTGGTGCGTGCCCTGTGTTCGGGCGCGAAGCTGGTCTTGTGTCCGAAAGAGTTTTTGTTTGCGCCGGACGAGTTGTACGGGTTGATGCAAAGGGAAGCGGTTGACTTCGCGGATTTCGTCCCGGCTGTGCTGCGCGCTCTCGTGCAGCAGCTTGAGCAGGACGGGCGCAGCCTCGAATTTCTGCGCGCGCTCGTGTCGGGCGCAGATACCTTGTATGTCGAAGACTACAGAAAGTTACAGCAGCTTTGCGGCAGCCGCACGCGTTTGATAAATAGCTACGGCGTGACAGAAGCGACGATTGATAACACTGCGTTTGAAAACACGACGTTTGAAAATGCTTCGACTGAAGATGCGGCGACCGTGCTGTCGTCAAACGGCATCGTTCCGATTGGCAGACCGTTTGCGAATCTGCGGATTTACCTGCTCGACGAATGGCTTGAGCCTGTGCCGGTCGAAGTCGCGGGCGGGTTGTACATCGGCGGCGGTTGTCTGGCGCGTGGGTATATGAATCGTCCAGCCCTCACCGCCGAAAAATTTATTCCCGATCCTTTCAGCCGGGACGCGGGCGCGCGGCTTTACCAAACAGGAGACCTCGCGCGTTACGGGCCGGACGGCAACATAGAATTTTTAGGCCGCAATGATTATCAAGTCAAAGTACGCGGCCTGCGTATCGAGCCGGGTGAAATCGAAGCCGCGCTCTTGCAGCACACAGCGGTGCAGAAGGCGATTGTCATAGCCACAGGCGATGGACGCAACCAACAAAGATTGGCCGCATACGTTGTTTCTCATCAAGGCGTTGCGACGGACGCGCACGAGCTGCGAAGTTTCCTGAAAGAGCGATTGGCAGAGCAGATGCTGCCCTCGGCCTTCGTCTTTCTGGACGAGCTGCCTTTGACGCTGAACGGCAAAGTTGATCGCCGCGCTTTGCCTGAGCCGCACGCGTCGCGCCCTGAGCCGTCGCAGGAATTTGTCGCGCCACAGACCGCGACAGAGAAAGCTTTGTGCGACATCTGGGCTGCGCTGTTGAAGCTTGAGAGCGTCGGTATCCATGATAATTTTTTCGAGTCGGGCGGCGATTCGATTCTGAGCATTCAGGTCATCGCGAGAGCTAAGCAACTGGGAATCAATCTGACTCCCGGACAGATTTTTGAGCATCCGACCATCGCACAATTAGCTGCCGCCGCCACCATCTCAGACAGCGCGCCTCTCATCGCGGAACAAGGACGCGTGACGGGTCAGGTCAATCTCACGCCGATACAGTATTGGTTCTTCGAGCAGGATTTTGCCGCGCCCGAACATTGGAACATGACGCTCAGGCTCGAAACAAAGGAGCGTCTCAATCCGGCTCTGCTCGAAAAAACGCTCGAACATTTGCTTGAGCATCACGACGCTCTGCGCCTCCGCTTCGTCAAAGAGGAAGCGGGCTGGCGGCAGAGTCTTGTAGCAGAATCGGAAGCGAAGCGGAGTTTTAGCTTCGTTGATTTATCCGGCATGCCGTTGATTGAAAGGCGCGCTGCCGTAGAGAGAATCGCGGGGGAGATACAGTCTCAACTAAATCTCGCAGAAGGGATTCTCGCACGCGTCGCGCTCTTCGATTCCGGCGAGCGATGCGCGCAGCAGCTACTGTTTGCGATTCATCATCTGGCGGTTGATGCGGTCTCATGGGGCATCCTGTTAGAAGATTTTGAGCGCATCTACAAGCAGTTACAGAACGGTCGACGTGTTGAGCTTCCGCAGAAGACGACCTCATTCAAACATTGGGCTGAACGACTTGAACTCTTCGCGCAAAGCGATGCGTTGAGAGACGAGCTGAATTACTGGACACAGCTTGCCTCTCAGGAAATTGAAAAACTTCCCGCTGTTGGCTCAGCGAAAAATATTGAAGGCGCAAGCCACACGCACACCGTCACGCTCGCGGCGGCAGAGACGCGTTCGCTGCTGCAAGAAGCGGGCGAGGCTTATCACACGCAGATTAACGACCTGCTCCTGACGGCTCTGGTCAAAGTTTTTCAAAGCCTGACAAAAAAAGAGACGCTGCTCGTAGAGCTTGAAGGGCATGGGCGTGAAGGGCTTTTCGCGGGCGTTGATCTCTCGCGCACGGTGGGCTGGTTCACGTCCGCTTTTCCCGTCCTGCTCAAGCTTGATGGGGCAGCGACAACGGGCGCGGCTGTGAAGACGATTAAAGAGCAGTTGCGAAAAATTCCGCGTCACGGCATAGGCTACGGGTTGCTGCGATACGCGTGTGCTGATGCGTCCGTAGTCGAACAGATGCGCGTGCTGCCTCAAGCGGAAGTCAGTTTTAATTATCTGGGACAGCTTGATCGCTTGTGGCAGGATTCCGCGCTCTTCATCCCGGCACGGGAATCAGCCGGAGCGACTCGCCATGCTCACGCGAAGCGAAGCCACCTGATAGAGATCAACGCCGCTATCGTCAATCAGGAATTAAAGATTGATTGGACGTTCAACCGCGAAATCCATCAGGCCGGCGCGATAGAAAAATTGGCCGGGGATTATGTCACATGCTTGAGAGAACTCATCGCTCATTGTCTAGACGCAGGCGCGGGGAGCTACACGCCTTCGGACTTTCCGTTGGCAAAGCTGAGCCAGCAACAGCTCGACGGGTTGTTCAAAGAGTCGGCTGACATCACAGATGTCTACAGGCTCTCGCCGATGCAGCAGGGAATGCTCTTTCACAGCCTGTATGCGCCGGGCACAGGAATTTATACAGGCCAGTTCAGTTGCCTCCTCGAAGGAGAGCTGGACGTTCAAGCGTTTATCGCCGCGTGGCAACAGACTCTGGCGCGACATGAAATCTTGCGCGCCTCGTTCGTCTGGGAAAATCTGGACGAGCCGCTACAGTTGATTCATAGCAACGTGAGCGTGCCGCTTGAACAGCATGATTGGCGCGAGTTAAAGAGCGATGAAGCGGAGCAAAAGTTTGAGTCGCTGCTAAGTGATGAACAACAGCGCGGCTTTCATCTGTCAGACGCGCCGCTGATGCGTTTCGCGCTCGCGCGTGTCGCTGATGATGCCTGTCGTTTCGTGTGGACGCATCATCACTTATTGCTCGATGGATGGTCGGGCGCGTTACTGTTGCAGGAAGTCTTTGCCGCGTATGAGGCTTTGAAACAGGGCGCGGCGTTGCGTGTCGAGCGCGTGCGGTCATACAGGGATTACATCTCATGGTTAGGGCAGCAGGACATGGCGCAAGCGGAAGCCTTCTGGCGACAGAACCTCAAAGGATTCACCGGGCCGACGCCGCTGGTCATTGACCACGCGAGCATCGGGACAGGAGTCGAAGGCGGCAGCGTGGAAAAGTTTGGCGAGAAAAAATTGCGTCTCAATCAAGCTTCGACCGCGCGTCTTCAAGCGTTTGCAAGAGGGCATCAACTGACGCTCAACACGCTGGCTCAGGGCGCGTGGGCTTTGCTGCTGCATCGTTACAGCAGCGAGCGGGACGTGGTTTTCGGAGCGACGGTGGCGGGACGCCCGGCCTCGCTCGCAGGCGTGGAAACAATGACGGGGTTGTTCATCAACACGCTGCCTGTACGCATTTTCGTGCCGCCGCGAATGGGCTTGCTCGAATGGCTCAAGCGTTTGCAATCAGAGCAGGTTCGATTGCGTGAGTACGAGTACAGTCCGCTATTGGAAGTCCAGCGTTGGAGCGAAACGCCGCGCGACGCAGCCCTGTTTCAAAGCCTTTTTGTTTTTGAGAACTACCCGCTTGATGCCGACGCGGTGACGGAAAATTTTAGTTTGAAACTTTCAGAAGTTCGCTCGTTTGATCGCACGAATTATCCGCTCACGATTGTTGCTCTGCCGGGGCGCGAACTCGTCTTACAGGCTCTTTATGACAGGCAACGTTTTGATGATGACGCTATCGAGCGGTTGCTATCTCATCTCGAAACGTTGTTGGGAAATTTCATCATTGCGCCGCACCCATCTCTCGATACAATCGAGCTGTTGACAGAGCGTGAGCGTCGTCAACTGCTCGTCGAATGGAATCAATCGGCGCGCGAATCTCCGCTGCAAAATTTATGTATACATGAGCTGTTCGAGGCTCATGCCGCCGGGACTCCCGATGCCGTCGCTCTGGTCTGCGACCATGAGCGTTTGACCTACAGGGAGTTGAACGAGCGCGCGAACAGCTTGGCTCATCACCTCCAAAGCATCGGCGTCGGCGCCGATGCTCTCGTCGCCATCCTGCTCCAACGCTCAGTCGAGATGATTGTCGCGCTGCTCGCCGTGCTCAAAGCCGGCGGAGCTTATCTGCCGTTAGACCCGCTCTACCCGCAGGAACGTCTCGCCTTCATGCTCGATGATGCCAGCGCATCGGTGCTGCTCACGCAAAGCAGTTTGCTTGAGCGTGTGCCGCCGCATGACGCGCAGGTCTTGCTGCTCGACACAGGCGCGGAGATGTTTGCGGCAGGCAGTGCAAACAATCCGCGAAGCGGTATTGAAGCGGAGAATCTGGCGTATGTGATTTACACCTCCGGTTCGACGGGAAGGCCCAAAGGCGTCGGCATCACACACAGCAATGCGGCGGCTCTGCTTGGCTGGTCGAGAGAGCAGTTCACGGCAGCGGATTTATCGGGAGTGATGGCTTCGACTTCGATCTGTTTCGATCTCTCGATTTTCGAGATCTTTGCGCCGCTCAGTTGTGGCGGCAAAGTCGTGCTGGCGGAGAACGCATTGGCTCTGCGCGGATTAGCTGCGGCAGGAGATGTCACGCTGGTGAACACCGTGCCGTCCGCGATGGCGGAGCTTATGAGAATCAATGCCTTGCCGCCGAGTGTGCGGGTTGTGAATCTGGCGGGCGAGGCGTTGAAGGGTGCATTAGTGAAACAGATATATCAAGCGGGGCAAGTGGAGCGAGTGATCAACCTGTACGGGCCGACGGAGGATACGACCTATTCGACGGTCTCTGAAATCGGGCGAGATGAAGACAGGGAGCCGACCATCGGGCGAGCCATCAGAGGGACGCAAGCGTATGTTTTGGATAAGAGCCTGCAAGTTGTAGCCGTGGGCGTGATTGGAGAGTTGTATCTGGGAGGAGCGGGACTGGCGCGCGGTTATGTGGGACGACCGGATTTGACAGCGGAAAGATTTATCCCGAATGCATATTCGACGACGCCGGGGGCGAGGGTATACGGGACGGGCGACCTCGCGCGCCGCCTCGCTTCGGGCGAGATAGAATTTCTCGGACGGGCTGACCATCAGGTGAAGATTCGCGGCTATCGCATTGAACTGGGCGAGATAGAAGCTTTGTTGAGCCAGCACACGCAGATTGAAGAAGCCGTCGTCATCGCCAGAGAGGACTTGGAAGGCGACAAGCGATTGGTGGCTTATCTGGTGGCAAAGGATGGGGCGGGTGTAGTGTCGGGAGATTTGCGTAGTTATCTGAAAAGCAGGCTGCCGGAATACCTGATACCGTCTGCATTTCTGCTGCTTGACGCGTTGCCATTGACGCCGAACGGGAAGGTTGACAGAAAGGCTCTGCCTGCTCCGGATAGTATGAGGCGGCTTGAGGGCGAGACGTATGTTGCTCCGCGCAATGCTGTCGAAGAGGCGCTGTCAGGTATCTGGGCTGAGCTTCTAGGCATTGAACGCGTGGGCGTCTTCGACAACTTTTTTGAACTCGGCGGGCACTCGCTCTTAGCCACACGATTACTCTCAAGCTTACGCAAAATCTTTCGTCAGGAACTGGCCTTACGGGAAGTGTTCGAGGCCGCGACGATTGCGAGGCTGGCCGAAATACTCGCGGCGCGGGAAGAGAGGCCGGGACAGACGGAAAAGATCGCGCGCGTGTGGAAAAAAGTTAAGAATGTTTCGTCAGGTGAATTGAAGAACGAACTCGAACGGAAGCGAAAAGAAAAAAGCAGCTTATGACGGATACGAAGGATTTTTCAAAGACCGCGGGGCTTGATGCGGACGAGCTTGAGCTTTTCGATTTACTGCTCGAAGAGGAGGGCGTCGGCCTCTCCGCTGAGCCGCAGCCAATCGTGCGTTTGAAAGAGCGCAACCACTTGCCGCTCTCTTTCGCACAGCAACGCCTCTGGTTCTTAGACCAGTTGCAGCCGGGCAGCGCGGCTTACAACATGGCCGGAGCTTTGGAGATTTCCGGTCGCCTAGATGTCAACGTGTTGGAGCGCAGTCTGGATGAAATCCTGCGCCGCCATGAAGCCTTGCGGACGACTTTCGAAACGCTTGACGGACAGCCCGTGCAAGTCATCGCGCACGCAATGCGTTTGGCCTTGCCCCTGACAGACCTGAGCGGGATGAGCGAGGCCGAAAGAGAGTCGCAAGTAAAACATCTCTCGCAGGAAGAGGCCGAGCAGTCCTTTGATCTGACGCAGGGGCCGTTGATACGCGGCAGGTTGCTTCGCCTGTCGGGCGAAGCACATCTGTTGCTCTTGACGATGCACCACATCATCTCGGATGGATGGTCAACCGGTGTGTTGATACGCGAAGTGGCCGCGCTTTATGAAGCTTACAGCCGTGGAGAGGCATCACCGCTTCCTGAATTGGAAGTGCAGTATGCGGACTACGCATTGTGGCAGAGAGAGTGGCTCGGCGGGCAGACGCTTGAGGCGCAACTCGATTACTGGCGACAACAGTTGAGCGGCGAGCTGCCTGTGCTGCAATTGCCGAAGGATTTCACGCGCCCCGCATCGCAGAAGTTTCTGGGCGCGACACACACAGCCTCGATTTCAAAGAGGACGAGCGATGAGCTGCAAAGGTTGAGCCGCGAGGAAGGCACAACCCTGTTCATGACATTGCTCACAGCCTTCTCCGTGCTGCTCTCGCGCTACAGCAATCAGAGCGAGATTGTAGTCGGCGCTCCTGTCGCAAATCGCACGCGGATGGAGACGGAGCAACTCATCGGTTTCTTCGTCAACACGTTGGTGATACGCACGCGGTTAGAAGGCGAGCCGACGTTTAGAGAGATGTTGGGGCAAGTGAGAGAAACGAGCCTGCAAGCCTATGCACATCAGGACGTGCCGTTTGAGAAGCTGGTCGAGGAGCTTGCGCCTGAACGGAGCTTGAATCAGACGCCGCTGTTTCAGGTCACGTTCGCGCTTCAGAATTCATCGCTGCCCGAGTTTGAAGTGAGCGGGCTGCGTATGAAGGCGTTGGAGGTTGTGGGGCAAACTTCAAAGTTCGAGTTGACGCTTGAGATGGAAGAGACGCCGTCGGGCCTGAAGGGACACTGGCAGTACAGCACGGAGTTGTTCGAGGCGGCGACGATTGAACGTATGGCTCGCCACTTCGAGACGTTGCTCGAAGGCATCGTCAGCAATCCGGATTGCAGCGTGACGAAGCTCCCTCTGCTTTCAACGGCAGAGCGACGTGCTTCGCTCTTTGAATCGAACGGAACGAAAGCGAGTTATCCGGACTCAGTCTGCCTTCATCAACTGTTTGAGAGGCAGGCTTTGAAGACTCCCGGCTCGGTCGCTCTGGTCTTTGAGGGAGAGGCGTTGACGTATGCGGAACTCAATCGCAAGGCTAACAAGCTGGCTCATCATTTGAGACGCATGGGAGTCGCGGCGGAATCGCGGGTCGGGATTTTGATGGAACGTTCCGTGGAGATGGTCCTGGCCGTGCTCGGCATTATGAAAGCCGGCGGAGCATACGTGCCGCTCGACCCCGCTTACCCGCAGGAGCGGCTCTCATTCCTGATGGATGATGCGGAGCTTTCAATCATTCTCACGCAGGAAAAATTTTCTGAGACTCTGACGGAATCAACGACGCGGCTCGTCCGTCTAGATACGGAGTGGGAGCAGATCGAGCTTGAGAGTGATGATAACGTGAATGCTTTTGTGGACGCGACGAACATGGCTTATGTCATCTACACGTCTGGCTCGACGGGCAAGCCGAAGGGCGTGATGGTTCCGCACAGGGGCGTCGTCAATTGCCTGCACTGGCTGCACAAAGCTTTTCGATTAGGCGCGGACGATTGCATGTTGCTGAGAGCATCGCTCAGCTTTGACGGCTCAGTCTGGGAGTTGTTGACAGTCCTGTTGGCCGGAGGTCGCGTCGTCGTCGCGCGGCACGGCGGGCATAGAGACCCTGCCTATCTGGTGCGTGTGATAGCAGACAATGGCGTGACCGCCGTCAACTTCGTGCCATCCGTGCTCTCTATGTTGCTGGACGAAAAAGAGCTGGCTGACGTGAAAGCTTCGTTCAGGCTGGTCTCCGTCGGCGGCGAAGCCATGCCCGTCGAAACTCTTGAGCGACTGCAAGAGCGGCTCGGAGTCGAGACGCACAATTTTTACGGGCCGACCGAAGGCAGCATCGGTTCGATTGATTGGCTGTGCGACAGCGAGAGCGGACGCACCGTCGTGCCCATCGGACGACCGATTGATAACACGACGGCTTTCATCCTCGACAGGCACATGCAGCCGGTGCCGTCGGGCGTACACGGCGAGCTGTTTCTAGGCGGCGACTGTGTCACGCGCGGCTATTTGAAAAGGCCGGGACTGACTGCCGAACGCTTTATCCCAGACCCGTTCACGACGGAGCCGGGCGCGCGTCTCTACCGGACGGGCGACCTCGCGCGCTGCAACAGCGACGGGCAGATAGAGTTTCTGGGACGCCTCGATCATCAAGTCAAGATACGCGGCCTGCGTATTGAGCTGGAAGAGATAGAGGCTGTGCTGGCGACGCATGAAGCAGTCGTTGAATGCCTCGTGCTTGCGCGCGAAGATGTTCCGGGCGACAAACGCCTCGTCGCTTATCTGGTGGCCGCGCCCGGCGAGACGCTGCCTCAAACATCTGCGTTGCGTCGTTATCTAAAAGACAGGCTGCCCGATTACATGATTCCGACGGCCTTCGTCGCGCTCGATTTTCTGCCATTGGCTACGAGCGGCAAAGTTGATCGCAAAGCTCTGCCCGCGCCGTTGATGGACGACGTGTTGAAGTTTGAAGAAGAGGCGGGCGTGCTCACCGCCGTCGAAGAGATCGTCGCGGGCATCTGGTGCGAGGTGCTGAGATGCTCGCGGGTCGGAGTCTCGGATAATTTTTTTGAGATAGGCGGCCATTCTTTGCTTGCGACACAGGTCATGTCGCGCGTGCGTGAAGCCTTTCAAACCGAAGTGCCGCTCAGCAGTTTTTACGAATCACCGATTTTGTCCGAGCTGGCTTTGGCAATCGAAGCCTCGATGAAGATGGGCGGAGCAATGCGTGTCCCGCCGCTCGAACGCCTCACGCGCGGTAACGTGTCTCCGCTCTCTTTCGCACAGCAGCGTCTGTGGTTCTTCGATCAGCTTGAGCCGTCGAGTCCGATTTACAACCTGCCGGGCGGAGTTCGCCTGTTGGGAACTTTCAATTCGTCCGCCTTTGAGCAGGCCATGACCGAACTCATGCGGCGGCATGAGAGCCTGCGCACGAATTTTCAGGTGATGCACGGCGCGCCCGTGCAGGTGATTGAAGAAGCGCGGCCTTTCATCCTGCCAGTCATAGACCTCACAGCCTTGCCGCCGGACGCGCGCGAGCATGAGGCGCAAGCTTTGGCGCATGTGGAAGCGCGCGTCCCCTTCGACCTCACGCGCGGGGAACTTCTGCGCGCAAAGCTTCTGCGCCTCGATGCGGAAGACCATTTGTTGCTCTTCACGATGCATCACATCATCTCGGACGGCTGGTCTATGGGCGTGCTGATTCGTGAGCTGGCCGAACTCTACAAAGCATTTGCCGTGGGCGAAGAGTCAACGCTTCAGGAGCTTCCCCTGCAATACGCGGATTACGCCCTGTGGCAGAGAGAGTGGCTCAAGGGCGAAGTTCTGGAAACGCAGTTGGCTTACTGGCGCGAGCGTTTGAAGAATATGCCGCCCGCGCTTGAATTGCCCTCGGATCGCACGCGTCCCAAAGTGCAGACGTTTGAAGGCGCGACGCTCGAAGTTCGGTTGCCCAAACAATTGACCGAAGACCTGAAGGCTCTCAGCCGCCGCGAAGGCGCGACGCTGTTTATGACTCTGCTCGCGGCCTTTCAAACCCTGCTCCATCGTTACACCGGACAACACGACATAGCGACGGGCACGCCGATAGCCAATCGCCAGAGGCGTGAGACGGAAAGCCTCATCGGATTTTTCGTCAACACGCTGGTGATGCGAACAGACCTTTCAGGCCGCCCGACCTTCCGCGAATTATTGAAGCGAGTACGCGTGGCTGCTCTCGGAGCGTACGCGCATCAGGACGTGCCGTTCGAGCTGCTGGTCGAAGAGCTGCATCCCGAGCGCAGCCAGAGTTACACTCCGCTGTTTCAAACCATGCTCATCTTGCAGAACGCGCCCGCAGAAAAGTTTGAGCTGCCCGAACTCTCTGTGAGCCTGACCGGAAACGAAAGCGGCGTCTCCAGATTCGATCTCGCCTTCTCGCTCGAAGAAACGGAGCGCGGCCTTGAAGGCATCTGCGAATACAGCACGGACTTATTCGACGAGACGACGATTCGCCGCCTCGTAGGACATTTCGAGACGCTGCTCGCAAGCATCGTCAGAAATCCGGATGAGCGTCTCAACGCGCTTCCGCTTTTGACCGCAGCAGAGGAGCGGCAACTGCTCGTCGAATGGAACGAGACGACGAAAGACTTTCCGCGCGACGTTTGCATACACGAACTCTTTGCGCGACAGGCGGAAAAGACGCCCGATAGCACTGCTCTCATCTTCGATGACGGGCAGATGACCTACAGAGAATTACAGACGCGCGCAAACAGGCTGGCGTATTACCTTCGCACGCTCGGAGTCGGAGCGGAAACAGTGGTCGGCATTATGATGGAGCGTTCGATGCAGATGTTCGTTGGCCTGCTCGGCGTCCTGCAAGCAGGCGGCGCGTACTTGCCACTAGACCCTGAGCTGCCGCAGGAACGACTTTCATTCATGCTCGAAGACGCTCACGCGCGCGTTCTGCTGACGGAGCGTAGCCTGCTCGAACGAATGACGAATCCGTCAGTGCAGACTGTCTGTCTGGATACTGACTGGCACGTCATCGCGGAGCAGAGCGAGCGGCAGCCCGCGATTCAGCAGACGCCTGAGAGCACTGCGTATGTCGTTTACACTTCCGGTTCGACCGGAAGACCGAAGGCCGTCGTGATGCCGCATCGCCCGACCGTCAACTTCATCACTTATCAAATCGAAAGCTCAGGCACGCAGAGTTTTGGACGCACACTGCAATTCGCTTCACTCAGTTTCGATGTCTCGTTTCAGGAAATCTTTGCGACGCTGTGCGCGGGCGGCACGCTCGTCCTCCTGCGCGAAGACGAGCGTCGGAACGCCGCAGAGTTGTTGCGCGTCATCGTCACGCAGCGCGTCGAAAGATTGTTTTTGCCCTTCGTCGCTTTGCAGCACATGGCGGAAACGGCGGAGGCCGAGGGAGTCTGGCCGACGACGCTGCGGCAGATCATCACAGCCGGCGAGCAGTTGAAGGTGACGCCGCACATCACGCGCCTCTTCAAACATCTGGACGGCTGCATTCTGGACAATCAATACGGCCCTTCGGAAACGCACCTGACCACGATGCTCAGGCTTGAGGGCACAGCCGATTCATGGCCCAAGCTCCCGCCGATTGGACGCGCAGTCAGCAATGTGCAGATTTATCTTCTGGACGAAGAGATGCAGCCAGTGCCCGTCGGCATCAACGGCGAAGTGTTTGTGGGCGGCGAAGGTCTGGCGCGCGGCTATCTGAATCGCGCCGTGCAGACGGCTGAAAGTTTCGTCCCCGATTCATTCGGCAAAGCGGCTGGCGGGCGTCTTTACAGGACGGGCGATCTCGCGCGTTATCGTACGGACGGAGCGCTTGAGTATGTCGGTCGCCGCGATTCTCAAGTGAAAGTGCGCGGCTTTCGTGTGGAGGTTGGAGAAGTCGAAGCAGTCTTGAAAGAGCATGTGCAGATTAAGCAGGCGGCGGTCGTGCCCTTTGAAGACGAGTCAGGACGCAAGCAGCTCGCGGCTTATCTGGTCGCCGCGCCCGGCGAGGCTGCTCCGACCGTCTCAGAGCTTCGCAGCTTTCTGCGCGAGAAGCTGCTCGATTATATGATACCGACAGCCTTCGTCATGCTGGACGAGTTGCCGCTGACTTTGAGCGGCAAAGTTGACCGGCGCGCTCTGCCCGCGCCTGAGCGGCAGAGCGCTGCGGCTCTGGAAAACTACGTCGCCCCGGCGAATCCTGTCGAAGAGATTGTGGCGGCAATCTGGAGCGAGCTATTGCACGCGGAGCGCGTGGGGGCGGAAGATAATTTCTTCGACATCGGCGGCCACTCTTTGCTGGCGACACAGGTCATCTCACGCCTGCGTGAAGCCTTTAGTGTGGAACTCCCCGTGCGCGCTCTGTTCGAGCATCCGACTCCGAAAGAGCTGGCTGCGGATATCTTTGAAAAGATAAAGGCCAGCACGCAGTTGTTATATGCCCCTGTGCAACGTCGCTCGCGCGAGCAAGCACTGCCGCTCTCATTCGCGCAGCAGCGTTTGTGGTTTCTGGATAAATTAGAGCCGGGCAACGCTTTTTATAATTTAACTTCGGCAGTCCGCATCAATGGCGCGCTCGATTCGGAAGCTCTGGCGCGAAGCTTTGGCGAAGTCGTGCGCCGCCATGAAGTCTTGCGGACTACCTTTCAGACGTTTGACGGCCAGCCCGTGCAACTCATCGCGGAAGCAACGCCTTTCGCTTTACCCGTCACAGACCTCAGTCATCTCTCGGCAGGTGAACGCTCGGCGCAGTCTCAAAAACTTTCACGCGAAGAATCTTTAAAGCCATTCGATCTTTCAAAGGGGCCGCTCGTTCGCGCACGCCTGCTTCGCCTGACAGGCGTTGAGCATCAGTTGCTTTTAACGATGCACCATATCATCTCGGATGGCTGGTCAACCGGCGTGCTGATACGCGAAGTGGCCGCGCTCTATCAAGCTTACAGCCGTGGAGCGTCCTCTCCGCTTGAAGACTTGGGAGTGCAATACGCGGACTTCGCGCTCTGGCAGAAAGACTGGCTCAGCGGGCAGACGCTTGACGACCAGATTGCCTACTGGCGCGACCAGCTTGCGGGCGCGCCGCCCGTCTTAGAGTTGCCGACAGATTTTCCGCGTCCGGCAGTCAAGACCTTCAATGGCGCGACGCAGAGATTCACTCTCCCGCGCGAGTTGAGCGATGAGCTGCAAAAACTGAGCAGGCAGGAAGGCGCGACCCTGTTCATGACATTGCTCACAGCCTTCTCTGTGCTACTCTCGCGCTACAGCAATCAACGCGACATTCTGGTCGGCACTCCTGTCGCAGGGCGCACGCGGACGGAGACGGAACAACTCATCGGTTTCTTCATCAACGCGCTGGTGATTCGTACAAGGTTAAAAGGAGAGCCGAGTTTCAGAGAATTATTAGAGCAAGCGAGAGAGACGAGCCTGCAAGCCTATGCACATCAGGACGTGCCGTTTGAGAAGTTGGTCGAAGAGCTTGCTCCCGAACGCAATCTCAGTTACACGCCGCTGTTTCAGGTGGCGTTTGCGCTTCAGAATGCGCCGATGCCTGACATCGAATTGTCCGGCCTGCAATTGAGCGTTTTGGAAATAGCCAAAGAGACGGCCAAGTTCGACCTCGCGCTCTCGATGCAGGAGACGGAGCAGGGCTTGGAAGCAGAGTTTGAATACAACACAGACCTGTTTGAGAGCGGAACCATCGGGCGCATGATCGAGCATTTTCATACTCTGCTCGAAGGCATCATCGCCAGCCCGGACGAGAGATGCAGTGCGCTGCCTCTGATAACGCCAACCGAGCGCAGGCAACTGCTCTTTGAATCGAACGACACGGCGGGAGAATTTCCGCAGCATATTTGCATTCACGAACTGTTTGAAGCTCAGGCAGCCATGCAGCCGCGTGCGGTCGCGTGTCTCTTTGAAGATGAGCAGTTGACCTATGATGAATTGAACCGCCGCGCGAACCGACTGGCTCATCAGTTAATCGTGTTGGGAGTCGTCCCGGAGACACGCGTCGCGGTCTTGTTAGAACGCTCGATTGAGATGATCGTCGGAGTGCTCGGCATCGTCAAAGCGGGCGGCGCGTATGTGCCCCTCGATCCGGCGTGGCCGGCTGAGCGGCTCGAATGGATTCTCTCATCACTGAACATCGGCTGCCTGCTCACGCAGTCATCCGCGCAGCGCACAGTGCATGACCTGCAATGGAAACTGCCGCGCTTGAAGGATGTCGTATACATGGATGTCGCGGGGGCGGAACTGCCCGTCGAACCTTTGAATGAAGAGGTCGTGCAATCTTTGTGGGATCACGTCGCGGAGCGCGCGTCGGATGAAGTCACGGCGGGCGGATTTATCAGCAGCTACACGGGCGAGCCGTTCGCTGCGCGCGAGGTGGAAGAGTACAAAGACCGCATCGTCTCTCTGGCGAAAGACGTAACGGGTCAACGCAAGCGTGTGTTGGAAATCGGCAGCGGCTCGGGACTCATCATGTTCGAGCTGGCGAAGCACGCCGAAAAGTATGTCGGCCTGGACCCTTCGCCCGTCACGCAGAAAAAAAATCTGGGGCGAATCAAACAACTTGAGCTTGATAACGTAGAGCTGTTAACAGGCTTTGCAGACCGCATCGCCGAACTCGAAGCGGAGTCTTTCGACCTCATCATCATGGCAAGCACGGCGCAGTTTTTCCCCGGCGCGCGATATTTCATGTCGGTTTTGGAAAAAGCCTTGAGGCTGTTGCGTGTGGGCGGCAGCGTCCTTCTCGGCGACGTGATGGACGCGAGGCGTAAGGAAGAGTTTCAGCAATCGTTGCTCGATTACCAGAGCCGCCACGCAGATGCCAGAACCAAAACACAAACCGGCAGCGAGCTTTATTTCGATGAAGAGTTCTTCGATGATGCTGCTGCCGAACTCTCGAACATTGACGGGGTGCGGATTCTGCATCGCGCGGAAGGTTTCAAAAACGAGTTGGGTTATCGTTACGATGTGCTGCTGAAGAAGGGCGAGCCGACGCAAAGCGGGAAGAGTGAGCGTAGGAAAAATCACTGGACTCTACGGCATCAACGTGACTTGCCCGAGTCCAATCCCGCGAGCGGCGTCACAGCACAGAATGTCGCATACACTATCTTCACATCAGGCTCGACGGGCGTGCCCAAAGGCGTCGTCGTGCGTCACAGGTCTGTCGTCAACCTGATAGATTGGGTCAATCGAACTTTTTCGGTCAGCCCCGCAGACCGCTTGCTGTTCGTCACTTCATTGAATTTCGATCTGTCCGTGTACGACATCTTCGGCACGCTCGCCGCCGGAGCATCATTTCAAATAGCTTCGAGAGCAGACCTCAGAGACCCGCAGAGGTTGGCGCGTATCCTGACGTTGCAGCCGATAACTTTCTGGGACTCCGCGCCCGTCGCTCTGCAACAGCTCGTTCCGTTCTTCAACGCAGATGAGAATCAAGCTAATAGAGCTTTGCGTCTGGTCTTCTTGAGCGGCGACTGGGTTCCGCTGAGCTTGCCGGATCAAGTCCGCTCTGCCTTCGCGGGCGCGCGTGTGGTGAGTCTCGGCGGCGCGACTGAGGCTACCGTCTGGTCAAACTTTTTCCCTGTGCAGATGATCGCGCCGCACTGGGCGAGCATTCCTTACGGGCAGCCGATCAGGAATGCACAGTATTACATTCTGGATAAATACCTCAGTCCTGTTCCGGTCGGTGTGCCCGGCGATCTACACATCGGGGGCGAGTGTCTCGCGCTCGGTTACTCGGACGCAGCGTTGACTGCCGAACGCTTTCGTCCAAACCCTTTCGATGAGGTCGGCGGCGCGAGAATCTACGACACGGGCGACCGCGCACGCTTTAGGCCGGACGGCAACATCGAATTTCTCGGACGCCTTGACCAGCAGGTAAAGATTCGCGGCTTCCGTATCGAACTCGGCGAGATTGAAACCGTGCTCGCGCGGCATGAGCGTGTGCGCGAGGCCGCGGTCGAGGTGAAGACGGATGCGGCGGGCGAAAGGCGGCTGGTCGGCTATTTCGTGTCGAGTGTTGAGACGCCCGCGACGACGACAGAGCTTCGCGCCTTTCTCGGCGAGAAATTGCCCGAGTACATGATTCCGTCCGCTTTCGTCTCGCTGGATAGTTTGCCGCTCACTCCGAACGGCAAACTGGATCGCAAGGCTCTGCCGTCGCCGGACATGACGCGCCCGTCTCTCGCGGCTGGTTATCTCGCTCCGGCAAGCGAGATCGAACGACAAATCGCGCAGGTCTGGCAGGAGGCGCTGCAGCTTGAGAAGGTCGGCGTGAAAGATAATTTTTTCGAGCTGGGCGGGCATTCACTATTGCTGGCTCAGGTGCATAGCCGTCTCGTCGAAATGCTCAAGCGGGAATTGTCAATCGTCGCCCTCTTCAAATATCCGACTATCGTCGCACTGGCCGCGCATTTGGGCGGCTCAGGGCAAGAACCGACAGCCGCCGCGTCTCATCGCCAGCGCGGGCAGGAGAGGCGCGAAGCCATTAAAGAGAGGATGAGAAGAAGGTGAAATCTTTGGAGCTGGAAGAAAAAAAGAACGGTTCGCGCAAAGGCGCTGGTGGCGCAAAGAAAAGCACGCAAGGATAAGAATCATTTAATACCCTTCACGCTCTTCCTTTGCGTCTTTGCGCCTTTGCGGGGGCATTGCCGTGTCGCAGTTGATTTAGTAGAATCGCGAGGCAAACAGACTCTCATCATTTCATTTAAGAAGGAGCGTCCTCATTTTATGTCAGCCACTGTCTTCACTAAAAATATCTCGGAATTACTTTCAACCAACGAAGTGAGAAACAATCTGGTCGATTACTTGAAGCAGCTCAAGAGCGACTGCGGGACGCTCGCGCGCGAGCAGGTCGTAGTGATTCTGGGGCAGTGGTTTCATCCGCTTCATTACTTCCCGACTTTTCTCTCCCGCCTGATTTCCGTCTCGCCGGACATCGAAACCCAGACCTTTGTCTCGCGGATTCTGTGGGAGGAACTCGGCGAGGGCGACCCGCGCGCGGCGCACGAAAAAATCTACATCGAGACTATTCTCGACAGCGACTTCGAGCGCGAGCAAGTCGCCGCCGCCCCGCCGCTCGAAGCGACTCGAAAGCTGGTCGAGGGTTACGAAAGAGCTTCTGGCAGTTGTCTGCCGGGGCTTGGATTCCTGTACGGCACGGAGGTCGTTGATTTGCCGATGGTCGCGACCATTGGCGAGCTGATGCGGCGTTGCACTGGAAAGAGAAATCTTCCGTGGGTCAACATACATGTGGCGCAGGAGCCGGGACACGTCGTCAGCGCGGAGGAAGCATTGAAGCCTTCTTTCAACGAGCAGGAGCAGCAACAGGTGCTCGATAACGCCGAACAGATGTGGACGCTCTGGATTGATTTCTTCAAGTCCATTCGCAAAGAGATCTTAAATTAAGCATGCCTGACAAAGCCATAGATTAGCCACAGAGACACGGAGATAACACAGGGCATTTTATTTAGCATTTCCTTCATCTGCTTTTCTTGCTCTCCGGTCTCTGTGGCTGAGTTTTGTTAGGCGTCCTAAATCGCAAAGCTAAATAAGGAAAATTTTTTAAGATGAGTGAGACGGATTCGACGGGAATGGAGCTGGCCGTGGTAGGCATGGCCGGACGTTTTCCCGGCGCGAAAAACCTCGAAGAGTTCTGGCGTAATCTGTGCGAGGGAAGAGAAAGCATCACGTTTTTTTCGGACGAAGAATTATTGCAAAAAGGGCTTGAAGCGAGTCTCTTGCGCGACCCGAATTATGTTAAAGCCGAAGCCGTCCTCGAAGATATAGAACAGTTCGATGCAGCCTTCTTCGGCTTCACTCCGAGAGAAGCCGAGATGATGGACCCGCAGCATCGCCTCTTTCTGGAAGAAGCATGGAAGGCTCTGGAACATGCCGGCTATGATTCTTTAAAGTATGCAGGGCGCGTCGGAGTCTTTGCCGGTGAGAGCTTAAATTCATACCTGCTCAGCAATCTTTATCCAAATCGTGAGCTGATGGAAACGGTCGGCGGGTTTCAAACCATCATCGGTAATGACAGGGATTATTTAGCCACACAGGTTTCCTACAAGCTGAATCTCAAAGGCCCCGGCATCACTGTTCAGACGGCTTGCTCGACTTCACTCGTCGCGGTTCACCTTGCCTGCCAGAGTTTGCTGAACCGCGAGTGCGACATGGCATTCGGCGGCGGCGTGTCCGTCAGTGTGCCGCAGGGGTTGGGCGCGATGTATCAGGAGGGCGGCATCATTTCTCCTGACGGGCGCTGCCGCGCTTTTGATAAAGAGGCGCGCGGGACTGTGAAGGGAAGCGGTGTCGGCGTGGTCTTGCTCAAGCGTCTCGCGGACGCACTCGCGGACGGCGACCACATTCATGCGATCATCAAAGGCTCTGCCATTAACAATGACGGCGATGTCAAAGTTGGCTTCACTGCTCCGGGCATCGAAGGACAGGCCGGGGTAATTGAAGAAGCTCTGGCGATTGCGTCGGTCGAGCCTGAGAGCGTCGGCTATGTCGAAGCGCACGGCACGGGCACAGCGCTCGGCGACCCGATAGAGATAGCTGCATTGACTCAGGCTTTTCGCAGCGGCACAGAGGCCAAAGGATTCTGTGCTATCGGCACGCTCAAAACTAACATCGGGCACACGGACGCTGCAGCCGGTGTCGCTGGACTTTTAAAAACCATCCTCGCGCTCAAACACAAACAATTGCCGCCGAGCCTGAATTTTGACGAGGCAAATCCGAACATTGATTTTGAAAACTCGCCCTTCTTCGTCAATACAAGACTGACAGATTGGCCTGCGACTCAAACGCCGAGGCGTGCGGGCGTCAGCTCTTTCGGCATCGGCGGGACAAACGCGCACGTCGTTCTGGAAGAAGCTCCCCCGATGCAAATGAGCGCAGGCTCTGCGGATTCATCGAGTCTTCTGATGCTCTCGGCCAAGACGGAAGCTGCCTTGAGAATGGCTGCGACGAATCTGTCAGAACATCTCAAAGAGCATGATGAGCTGCGTCTGTCCGAAGTCGCTCACACGCTGCAAATGGGGCGCAGAGAATTCGCGCATCGCATGGCCTTCGTGTGTCGCAGCAGAGAGGAAGCGATTGCCGCGCTGGAAAAGCCGGAGGCCAGATTGCTGCATCGTGGCACGCAGCAGCAGAGCGTGCGTCCGGTCTTTTTCATGTTCACTGGACAGGGCGCGCAGTACGTTTCTATGGGACGCGCGCTATATGAAACTGAAGCGACCTTCCGTGAGCAGGTTGATCGTTGCGCGGAGCTGCTTCAAACACATCTCGGTCTTGACATCAGAGACGTGCTTTATCCGTCGAGTGAGAATGCGGTTGAAGCTGCGGAGCAGTTGAAGCAGACACATATCACACAGCCCGCGCTGTTTGTCATTGAGTACGCTCTGGCGAAGCTGTGGATGGAGTGGGGCGTGCGCCCTGCCGCGATGATCGGGCACAGCATAGGCGAATACGCTGCGGCTTGCAGCGCGGGCATCTTCAGTCTTGAAGACGCATTGATGCTGGTCGCAACCAGAGGCCGCCTGATGCATCAATCGCCGCCCGGAGCGATGCTCGCAGTCTCGCTCCCGGAAGAGGAGTTGAAGCCGTTGCTCGGCGCGCAACTCTCGCTCGCCGCCGTCAACTCGCCCACGCTCTCGGTCGTGTCCGGAACCATCGAAGCCATAGAGCAGATAGAGCAGCAGCTTTCAGGAAAGGAACTGGTCTGTCGTCGCCTGCACACATCTCATGCGCTGCATTCGGCGATGATGGAGCCGGTCATGCAAGCTTTCAGAGAGACATTGGAAAAGGTCTCGCTTCACGCGCCGCAAATTCCGATCATCTCAACTTTGACGGGAAAGCATTTGACTGCTGAAGAAGCTTGCAACGCTCTTTACTGGACGAATCACCTGCGCCAGACCGTGCGCTTCAGTGAAGCTTTAACGCAAACGCTGAATGAGCCTGAGAGCATACTGCTTGAAATCGGGCCGGGTCAGACCTTGAGCGCGCTCGCCAAGCAACAGGGAAACGGAGCGGCAAAGCGCGTCGCTCTCTCAACCTTGCGGCATCCAAACGACGACCAATCCGACGATGCTTATCTTCTGAACACGCTGGCGCAATTGTGGGTCGAAGGCGTGACGATTGATTGGCCTGCCTTCAATACGCGCAGAGAGGGCCGCAAGCGCGTGCCCTTGCCAACCTATCCATTCGAGAGAGAACGTTACTGGATTGACCCGCCGGACTCCGCACGCGCGGATGCACAAGCCTTGAACCCGCTGCGTAGAAAAGAGGAGATAGCGGAATATTTTTACGTGCCTTCGTGGAGGCGCGGCGTGATTCCCGAAATCAAATCCGATGATGAGGCTGTAGCGCATAACTCCTGCACGATTATCTTCAGCGACCCGTGCGGGCTGGGCGTACAGGCCGCGCGCAAGTTAGAGCGCGCGGGCGAGTTTGTCGTCAACGTCCTGCTCGGCGAACAGTTTGAGAAGCTCGGCGAGCGTGTCTTCGCCTTGAACCCTTTTCACAGAGGCGGCTACGGCTCTTTGATGAAAGAGCTTCGCGCGCTCGGCAAATCCCCACGGAAAATTTTGCACCTCTGGGGCGTCACGCCCGTGGGCGCGCTGCCCGATAATTATGATGTCTTTGAGGAGAGCCAGAATCGCGGCTTCTACAGCCTGCTCGCGCTGGCGCAGGAGCTTGGCGAGTACGGCGTGATGGACGAGTTGCAGCTTTCTGTAATCACCAATCACATGCAGGAAGTGACGGGCGAAGAATCTCTGATGCCTGAGAAGGCGACCGCGCTCGGCACATGCAAGGTAATCCCGCTCGAATATCCATTTATCAAATGTCGCAGCATAGACATCGCGCTTCCAGCCTCCGGCACGAATCTGGAAGAGCGGCTGGCAGAAAATCTTATCGCGGAATTCAACGCTGCGCCCGCAGAGACCGTCATCGCTTATCGCGGTCGTCATCGCTGGGTGCAGTGTTTCGAGCCGCTGCCGCTCAGCGCGTCAGGCAACATCGCACGCCTGCGCGAACGCACCGTAGTTCTTTTGACAGGCGGGTTGAGCGATATTGATCTCGCGCTGGCGCGCTACATGGCGGAGTCTGTGCGTGCGCGTCTCGTGTTGCTGGCGGACGATTCTTTTCCTGCGCGCGATGTATGGGCTGAATGGCTCGATTCGCATGACGAGACGGATGATGTCAGTCGTCGCATACGCGAGATGCAGGCGATTGAAGAGACCGGCGGTGAGATATTGTTGCTCAGGGCGAAGCTCTCAAGCAGTGTAGAGGTGGAAAAACTGTTGACCGGGATTCGCGAGAGATTCGGCGCGCTTCACGGTGTGATTCATAGCGTGCATGCTGCGGGCGGCGGCATGATTCAGCTCAAGACCAGAGAGACGGCTGCCAGCATTCTCGCGTCGAAGGCGCAGGGCGCGCTCGCCTTGCATTCGGCTTTGAAGGAAGAGCCGCTTGATTTCTTCATCTCGTTCTCAACCTCGCTTGCTCTGACGGGCGTCTTCGGTCAGGTGGATTATTGCGCCGCGAATGCGTTTCTGGATCACTTCGCAGAGGCGCAAGCATTTTCGGGAAGGACGCTTTACGCGAGCATCAACTGGCATCTGCCGCAGTGGGAGACGTGGCAGGAATCGCTGATGGCATCTGTGCCTGAGCTGCAAAAGCAGTTTGCGGAGACGCGCGAAAAGCTCGGACTCACATTAGCCGACGGCGTCGAAGCCTTTCGCCGCATCCTGTCTGGAACACAAGCGCAGGTCATCGTTTCGGCTCAGGATTTTCGCGCACTAATTGCCGGGCAGCAGGCCGCAGCCGGAACTAATCTTTTAGAGCAACTGCAAGCGAACGCGCAGACTGCGCGCACTGTAGAGCGTTCCGAATCGGATGGCGATTACGTCGCGCCTGTGGGCGAGTTGGAGCATGCAATCACAACCGTCTGGGAGGAGCTGTTCGGGATTCAGCGTGTCGGAACAGCCGATAATTTTTTCGAGATGGGCGGGAATTCTTTGCTGGCTATTCAACTCGTCTCGCGCCTCAGAAAAGAGCTTAAAATAGAATTGCCACTCAACACACTCTTTGAATCGCCGACGGTCGCAGGGCTGGCGGCGGCGATTGAGACCATACAGGCGCGTGCGCGCGAGGCCGTGGAGATCGAGCGTCTGCTGAAAGAGATAGAGTCTCTATCGCCGGAAGAGCTACAGGCCACTCTCGCCAGAGAATTGAACGCGAGCCAAGAGTGATTGCAGATGGATGACCTTTCAAAACGCTTCGACTCGTTGACGCCGGAACAGCGCGCACTGCTTGAGCTGCGGCTCAAGCAGCAAGGTTTGGAAACTTCCGTCGCTCAAGCTTCTGCCGTAGCGGATGTGGCGGATGCGAGCGAGCGCGCAGACAATGAGATTGAGAATGATGACTGGAAAACAAGGCCGGTCGAAAAGGGTCTGCGCTTTAGTCTCTACTTTTTTTCTGACGACGGCTCACGTGCTTCGGACGAAAAATACAGGCTCGTGCTTGAGAGCGCAAAGTACGCGGACGAGCACGGCTTCAGCGCGGTGTGGACGCCCGAAAGACACTTTCAGGATTTCGGCGGGCTTTATCCGAATCCTGCCGTCCTGAGCGCCGCGCTCGCAGTCCTGACAACGCGCGTGCAGATTCGCGCGGGGAGCGTGGCTTTGCCGCTTCATCATCCGGTCAGGGTCGCGGAAGAATGGTCTGTCGTTGATAACTTGTCGAAGGGACGCGCCGCAGTCTCTTTCGCTTCCGGTTGGCATCCGGACGATTTCGTCTTCGCTCCTGAAAATTACGAAGACCGGAAAGGCGTGATGTATCGTCACATCGAACTCGTGCAGCGTTTGTGGGCGGGAGAGACTTTGAGCCTGCCGGGGGTTGACGGGAATCTTGTCGCCGTCAAAATTCTGCCGCGCCCGGTGCAGCCGCGCCTTCCGATGTGGGTCACGAGCGCGGGAAATCCTGAGACGTGGACTCGCGCGGGCGAGATCGGCGCGAACGTGCTGGCCGCGCTCATCGGCTATTCATTTGAAGACCTGCTTGAGCGCATCAACAGTTACCGTCAGTCGCGCGAACGCGCAGGGCACGACCCGCACACGGGCATCGTCTCGATGATGCTCCACACTTTCGTCGGCGACAGCAACGCTGCCGTCAAAGAAAAAGTCCGCGTGCCGTTCACACATTATCTGGGCACGTACTTTAAGCAGTATGAGAATGTGCGGCTCGATGCGGAGAGCGTCACCTCCGCAGATAGAGAAGCCATCGCCGCCGCCGCCTTCGAGCATTATTTTGACAACCTGACTTTGATGGGAACTCCTGCCAAGTGCTCACGCGTGATAGAGCCGATGATCGCGGCGGGCGTCAACGAGGTCGCCTGTCTGGTGGACTTCGGCGTCGAGCACGAAGCTGTCCTTGAGAGCCTGCATCACTTAAACGAATTGAAAGAGCATTATTCCCAAGAAACACGGTCTTAGGACTTGGGACTTTGGTCTTTGATGTGATGCGCGCGTTGAGTTTCATCCCTCAAGAATGAATAGCGTGCAAAGACCAAAGACCATATCTTTTATGAAAGACATATCGGAAAGAATCTCTTCATTGACGCCGGAGCAGCGCGCCCTGCTGGAGTCGCGCTTGAAGAAAAAGGGCTTGCAAGCGCCGCAGTCGCCGGACATTATTCCGCGTCGAAAAGAGCGTGACTCGATCTATTGCCCTGCCTCCATAGATCAGGAGCGTTTGTGGTTCATAGAGCAGTTGCAGCCGGGCAACACCGCATACAATATTTTTACTGCGAGTCGAATTCGCGGCCTGCTCAATGTCGAAGTGATGGAGCGGGTCGTCAACGAATTAATTCAACGACACGAGGCTTTCAGGACGACGCTGCAAGCGGTTGACGGGTTGCCCGTGCAGGTCATCGCTCCCGAACTCAAGCTCAAGCTCACGCCCGTTGACCTGCAATCTTTTTCAGAGGAAGAGCGATTCGATGAAGCTTTAAGATTGACGACGGAAGATTTCGCGCTCCCCTTCGAGCTGGCGAAAGGCCCACTCGTGCGTGTCGGCTTGCTGCGGCTCGCGGAAGATGACCACGTGCTTCACGTCAACATGCATCACACCATCACGGATCGCTGGTCGGGCGCGGTCTTTGAAAAAGAGCTGGTCACGCTCTATCAGGCGTTTGCGATGGGGCAGCCTTCGCCCCTGCCGGAACTCCCGATTCAGTTTGCGGATTACGCCGTCTGGCAGCGCGAGCGTATGCACAGCGAGACTTACAGGAATGAGCTTGCATACTGGAAAGAGAAGTTGACGGGCGCGCCATTCGTCATTGATTTTCCGACGGATTACGCGCGCCCTCCGATTCAAAATTTCAACGGCGAGCGCGTCTATGTCAATTATCCGAGGAGCCTGCTTGACGGTTTGAAAGAGCTGAGTCGTCGTGAAGGCGTGACGATGTTCATGACGATTATGGCGGCTTACAATGTCCTGCTGCATCGCTACACGCGGCAGGAAGATATTCTCGTCAGCGCGCCGATTGGCAATCGCATTCGTCCCGAAACTGAAAACATCGTAGGCTATCTGCTCAACCTGCTCATCCTGCGGTCAGACCTGTCGGGCAATCCGACCTTCCGCGACCTTCTCAAGCAGGAACAGGAAGTATGCATCGGCGCGTTCGCGCATCAGGAGCTGCCATTCGGCAAACTGGTGCAGGAGTTGAAGCCGAAACAAGACCCCAGCCGTAACCCGATAGCACAGGTAGCCTTTCTCTATCTGGATTTTCCAGAGACGACGAGCATGGAATTTCTGGGCTTGACCGCGCGCCACATAGACATAGATAACGGCGCGTCCAGATTCGACATCACGCTTTCGATGACTGAGACATCCGAAGGTTTTACGGTCTCCATCGAGTACATCACAGACCTCTTCTCGCGCGAGAGAATGGAGCGGATGGCGCAGCATTTGGAAATCCTGCTCGGAGCGATAATCGCCAACCCGAACGCGCGTATTTCGGAACTGTCAATGCTCTCAAATGAAGAGACGCGGCAGTTGCGTGACCAGTGGAATGATACCGCGAAGATATTTCCTCAAACCTCTTTCGTGCAGGATTTATTCGAGAGCCATGCCGCGCGACAAACGGAAGCGACGGCATTGCTCCGGGAGGATGAGAAGATAAGCTATGGCGAACTGAACCGCAGAGCTAACCAGTTTGCGGGGCACTTGCAATCGCTCGGCGTCGGCGCGGAGATGCGAGTCGGCGTGCTGCTTGAGCGTTCGCCGGAAATGGTTGCCGCGCTGCTCGGCACACTCAAGGCGGGCGGCGTCTATGTGCCCTTAGACCCTCAATACCCGCGAGAGCGTCTGGGCTTTATGATGGAAGACGCGCGCGTGTCCGTGCTCATCACACAGGCCGGACTGCACGAAAAACTTCCGCCGCATCAAGCCATCATCGTTGACCTCGAAACGTCACGCGCAGGCATCGAGCAGGAGAGCGTTGAGAATCTAAAACTTCGCATAGACCCTGAGCAAGTCGCTTATATCATCTACACTTCGGGTTCGACGGGCAGACCGAAAGGCGTCCTTGTCGAGCATCGTCAACTGCTCAACACACTGCAAGCAGGCGAGGCCGCTTTAAATTTCACACACGATGATTGCATGCCGTGCCTCGCGCCTTTCTGTTTCGACATCTCTCTGTTCGAGCTGTTGATTCCACTCGTCACAGGTGGACGGTGTCTACTCGCTTCCGGGCGGGAAGCTCTAGATGCTTCAGCCGCCACAAAGGTCTTGGAGGAAGCGACGGTGATACATGCCGTGCCTTCACTGATGCGACGGCTCATGAGCTTTGCCGTTGAAAATCAGTCGGGGAATTACGCACATATCAGACAACTGCTGGTCGGAGGCGACGCGGTTCCGCCGGAGCTTATCGAAGAGATGCATCGAGCGATTCCGACAGCACAGGTGACGGTGCTGTATGGCCCGACCGAGGCGACGATGATATGCGCCAGCTCTGCGGTCGCGCGCGAGCGGAAGCCGTCACACCAACTCGTCGGAAGACCTTTGAGCAACACTGTCATCAGGCTTTTGGATGAGCGGGGAAATCTCGTGCCGGTCGGGATAGACGGAGAGCTTTGCATCGGGGGCGCGAGCGTTGCCAGAGGCTATCTGAACCGGCACGAACTGACAGCGCAAAAGTTCGTCCCCGATCCTTTCAGCGTAGACGCATCCGCAAGGCTTTACAGAACCGGAGACCTCGGACGTTATTTGCCGGACGGCACGATAATTTTTACCGGACGGATTGACGGGCAGGTCAAGGTGCGCGGGTTTCGCATCGAGCTGGGCGAGATCGAATCCGCGCTCAAAGAGCATGATGAAATCCGCGAGTGCATTGCCGTCACACGCGAAGACACGCCCGGCGACAAACGCCTCATAGCCTATCTCGTCGCGGCAACGCCGGAAGGCTCTGCCCTCAACACCAGCGAGCTACGCGGCTTTCTGAAAGAGCGCGTGCCGGAATACATGCTGCCCTCTGCTTTTGTTTTTCTCGAAAAGTTGCCGCTCACGCCCAACGGTAAAGTTGATAAAAAAGCTTTGCCCGCGCCCGACACTGAGCGGCCTGAGCTGGATACTGCTTTCATCGCTCCCGAAACTCCGACCGAACAAAGATTGGCTGCCATCTGGACAGGGCTGCTCGGCATTGATCGAGCGGGACTCTCTGATAACTATTTCGAGCTGGGCGGCGACTCGCTGCTCGCCACACAGCTTGCCTCTCAAATTCGTAAAGTCTTTGAAGTCGAGCTGCCGCTCACAGACCTTTTCCAGCATCCGACTCTCGCCGAGCTGTCCGCCATCATCGAAGAAGCAATCATCAAGCAGATGGAAGAGATGAGCGATGAAGAGGTCGAGCAATCTTTGCAGAGCGGGTTTTAGAACAAAACTCAATTGACGACACGGATGTAGGGGCAGGGCTTGTCCCTGCCCGTATCGTCCGTCAGGACGATCTCACACGTTCTTGTTCAAGCTTGAATTTCAAGCACATTGATTCGCGCATTCGCGCGGCGGGCAGGGATAAGCCCTGCCCCTACATTCTGATTCATGCTTTGATTTCGGGAAGCGTCGTCAATCCGAAGGGAACAATGTAGCCGTGCTGTGGTGTGATGGCGGCCAGCGCAGAGTCGAGCGTCGTGTGAGGCTCAAGCCCCATCCGGCGAACAGTTCCCGCCTCAAGCGTTGAGACGAGCAGCAGCCGGAACCGTTCCGCCTTCCTTCTTAATCCCCATGCCGTCTGCCCGTTAATCTTGTAGTCTTCGACCAACATACGCGCCGTTGCGTTTGAGCCTCCCTCGACAAACCAGCGCAGGAAATCGTCGCGTCCCAATCCGCCCTCACACTTCGCCAGCGCGATCATCGTTCCGCCCTCTTCGAGAAGCACTGCGGACTGCTCCATCGCTTTATGAGATTGAATCAGGTTGATATCCTTCGGCGCGCCGCCCGCGCTGACGATGACAAGCGGCCTGCGCTCTTTAACTTTGAGAGCATGCGATGCCTTGTACTCCGCACAGCCGCGACGATGCGCTTCGCGCCAGTGTCCCGCATAGACGGCGGCGATTTCGTTATCGCTGTTAAGCACGGTGTTGACCAGAAACGACGGGTTCAACATTCCGACGGCCTCTTCCATGTCCTGATGAACAATATTTTCATCGAGACATCCCGAAACGATTCCGTCGCGTTTCTCCAGCGTCTCGCGGTCGAAAGAGAGCAGGTGATTAGCCTGTATCGAACGCTCTGCGGCGCATCCGGGCAGGATAGCTTTGCGGCCTCCCGAAAATCCCGCGATGTAATGAAAAGAGATCGCGCCGACGGCTATCACATGATCTGCTTCGGTCAGCCTGCGATTGAGCACGACCTGAGTCCCGCGCGCAGTCGTGCCGAGCTGCGCATGAGTCGAGGCGTCATTGGCATCATGCGCGTGAACCGCAATCCTCGCGGGAAGCTCGGAGCCGAGAATGTGCAGCACTTGAGCCGGAGTCGGAGCGCGATGAATGCCGCCGCCAACGAGCACGGAAATTTGTTCATCACGAAGGCCGTGCGCGTTGAGCCTTGCGACGAGCAGAGGCGCGATGCGTTCGACGCCCGCGACCCGCGTCGCATCCGGCACGACGATGATCACACGGTCTTTGCTGTTGATTATCTCTTCGAGCGTCGGAGACGCAACCGGAGCATTCAGGACAGCATGTATCTCATCATCACTGAGGCGCACGGCCTCGGCCTCATGCGGAGCAAGCGCTGCGAATTGGTTCGGGTCAAAACGGAAAGGAATTTGCTCGTCACCATAACGTAGATTGATGGATTGACGTTCCGTTGTCCGGCGCGAAGGCTCTGCACCCGCGCTTTCCGCAGATGTGAGGTCTGTGTGCGTCATAGCATCCCGCTCTCTTTCAGAACCTTCGCCAGCCGTGCGATGCCATCTTCAATCTGCTGCGGGTTCGAGTTGCTGAAATTCAGACGCATGCTTTGAGTTCGATGACTTGCGCCTTTAACGCTAAAGGCTTGTCCCGGAATGAATGCGACACGCTCTTTTTCAATCGCGATTTTGAAGAGCCTGTCCAGCTCAACCGACGCGGGCAGCTCGACCCAGAAGAAGAAGCCGCTCTGAGGCACGCTCCATCTAGCTTCGTCAGGGAAATATTCTTCGAGCGCGCGTGCCATCGCATCACGCCTGCGTTTGTACTCGTCACGCAAGGTAGCGATATGCGCGGGTAGTTGGCCGCTCTCAAGATAAGCATTCACCAGCCGCTGTGTGAAAGTCGCCGTATCAATGTCGGCAGCCTCTTTGACGATTGAGAGCGGCACGATCAACTCTTCGGGCACGACGAGCCAGCCGACGCGCAGGGCGGGCGCGAGAATTTTTGAGAACGAGCCGACATAAAAAACCCAACGCTCGCTGAGCGAGCGCAAAGGCGGCAACGCGCTCTCGCCGTAATTCAGAAACCCGTAAGCATCATCTTCGATGACGGGGACGTGATACTGCTCCGCCAGTGCGACCAGTCGCGCTCTTTTATCCCTGTGCAGGTTGACGCTCAAAGGATTGTGCCCGTCCGTAATCGAATAGATGAATGCCGGAGGCGGACTCAATCGCAATAGCTTCTCAACGCCATCCACATCCATCCCCGTCTCAGGGTCTGTCTCAACCGTGAGAATCTCAGGACGGAATGGTTCGAGCACCTGTTGAAACCCGGAATAGATAAACTTCTCTGTGATAACTTTGCTGCCGGTGTCGAGCAGTAAGCGCGCCAGCAGGCTCATGCCCTGTTGCGCCCCGGCGGTCAGAAAAATCCGTTCTTCGAGACAATCGACGCCGCGCTGCTTCATCAAGTCACGAACCCGCCGCCTCAAAGATTCCAGATGCGGGCTGTACTGCAATGCCCCGGCTTCCGTTGACAGAATTTCTTCGGCCATCCCGGCGAATGCGGCGCGCGGAAAAAATTCCGGCGCGGGCAGTCCCAGAGCGAAAGAGATGATGCCGGGGCGCGAAGCCTCAGTCAGCATCTCTTGCAGGGCGGAACGCGAGATATTCTTCGCCCATCCTGCCAGCGCGAGAAGCTCTGCCTCTTGATTGATTGTCTCGAATGTCATCAGAAAAAAAGATGCGGCGCGTTCAGAGTTGCGCCTTCAGGCGCGAGCAGTTAAAGCATCACGGCTCAAGCCGTAACTCTGAACCTTCCTGTTAAAGATTTCCGCGAAGCGCCTGCTCGCGCTCGATGGCTTCAAAGAGGGCTTTGATATTTCCGCCGCCGAAGCCGCGTGCGCCCTTGCGCTGGATGATTTCCATGAAGGCCGTCGGGCGATCATGCAGGGGCTTGGTGAAGACCTGCAACAGCGTGCCCCACTGGTCGTGGTCTAAGAGCACGCCCGCCTCGCGCAAGCTCTTGACATCCTCATCAACCCGTCCGAGGCGTTCTTCCAGACGTTCGTAATAGTTGTCGGGCGTGTGCAAAAACTCTATGCCGCTTTCGCGCAGTGCGCGCACGGTCTTGATAATGTCATCCGAGAGCAGCGCGATATGCTGCGCTCCTGAGCCATGATGAAAAGAGAGATATTCATCTATCTGTGACATGTTTTTGTGCGGGGCCGGTTCCATAATCGGAAACTGCACGCGCCCGTTCTCGTTCTGCACGACGCCCGAATTCATCGCAGAGTTTTCCGTCACGATATCTTCCTGATGCGAATGACGGAAATCAAATACCTCTATGTAAAAATCGAACCAGCGTTTGAGCGCGCCCGGCTCGACGCAGACCGCTATGTGATCAATCGCGGAAAGTCCGATTGACTCAACCTGCGTAGGATGCTCGACCGTTTGATAGCCGGGCAGCCGCAGCAGGCCGTTCGCGTTGTGTTGCTCGATGAAAGTGTGAACAGTATCGCCATAGGCCGCGACCGTCGCTTTGACAGTCCGCACGCCGTTCTCTTCAAACACGGTCGGCTGCATGAGAGGCTGCGCGCCACGCTCCACAACCTCGCGGAAAAACTTTTCTGCGTCATCAACTGCAAAAGCTATATCCTTGACGCTATCGCCGTGGAGCCTGGCGTGTTCCGCGATGGGACTCGAAGGTGTGAGCGCGCTGGTCAGAATCAAATTAATATTATTCTGACGCAGCACAAAGGAGGTGCGCTCGCGCTCTCCGGTCTCAAGCGTAGCTTTGGCGACGGGCTGAAAGCCGAAGGCCGTGCGATAAAAGTGTGCTGCCTGTGAGGCGTTGCCGACGTAAAACTCGACGTAAGCTATCTCTTTGATTTGTGACATAACTAAAGCTCTCTTTGGACTTTGAACTTTGTGCTTTGGTCTTTGCACGCGACTCAACCTTGAAGCGCAGCTAAAGCTCAAGCTGAGCCAAACATCAAAGGCCAAAGACCAAAGACCAAAGTCCAATCCCTTTTACTTCAATACCTCACGGGATTCAAGGTTGGCTTCGATTTCAGCCTTCGTGCGCCAGACGGGGCGCAGCTCTTTCTTTGCAAATAAAGCCAACTGATCGCCCCTGTGTATGGAGCCGGGTTGAGAGCTGTTTCCGTAAGAGAGCAGGACTCTGGCGCGCAGCGGAGTGGAAAATTCGACGGCAGCCACGTAGGAGTCGCCGCCGACCGAACGATAGAGGCCGTCCTGCGCGGGCCTGAAATCTACTACGCGAAAGATGCCGAGCGAATCGAAGCCGCCGTTTCCCGGATAATCCGCTTTCCCGATACGAAGCCGCGCCACATCGCCCCACTGCACGTCGAGCGCACCCATGCCCGCCTGCATCTTGGCGGCAGCAGCCTCCAGAGCCTTGACCGCAGCCTGCGGCGAGGCCAGTCCCGTTGGAGTCTCTAAAGGCTTCTTCTCATCCCAATCTTTTGCGAAGACGCCTGCGGGCGTGCCTTCGAGCAGTCCCATCTCCTGCGCCCAGAGCGTGAAGAGCACCGCGCCGCGACTGTTTGCATCGGAGTTGCGATCCCACTTCTCAAGGACGGTTGCGGCCTGCTTCGCAAGGTCGCTTCCGCTCGCACGCGCGGCCTTGATTAGATCGTCAAGAATACGGTCTGCCAACTCTGAGCGTGTCGAGTGCTTGTCGAGAATCATCTCGTCGAAAGAGATGTTGTTATCCTCCTGAAGCATACGCACGGAACGCTGCGTGCGAAAGTCCATGAAGCGCGGCGAAATGTAAGCGGGAAATTTATCCGGGTCGAGGGCGCGGGGAAAGGTTGAAGTCCACGGCGGGTCGTTGGTGTTCTGCACCCAGCCGCTCTGTGGGTCTATCACTTTGGGCAGCTCGCGGTAAGAGAGCGTGCTCGTCCACAGGGTCGCAGCAGAATCTCCCGGTACGATGCCGCTCCAATATTTCCAGTCGCCGCTCGCGTGCTTCGGCACGACGCCGTTGAAGAGATACATGATGTGGCCGTTCTTATCGGCATAGATGATATTGAAGAAGGGAAGTTGAAGACGACTGACGGCGGCCTCGAATTCTTTGAGGTTGTTGGAGCGCGCCATGTCCCACCATTCCTGCAAAGTGCCCGGATGGTCAAGCCCCGCGACGCGCAGAGCGACCGCCTGATCTTTATCCTCCACGACGACAGGCCCATGCACAGAGCGTTTGACCAAAAGCTTTTCATCTTTAAATGTGCCGTCGGGTTGTTTGATTTTTATAGTCTGCTGCTCTGTCTCGAAAGGACGAACCTTGCCGTCGAAGCGATACCCGCCTTCCGCCAGTTTCAGTTGATACAAATCCTGACCGTCGAGAGTGTTGACGGTATGAGTCCATCCGAGGTTATCGTTGAAGGCGATGCCGAGGACAGGAAAACCGACGAGCGCGGCTCCATAAGCATTGATGCCGGGCGCGGTGAGCTGCGCTTCATAGAAAAGGAAGAGATCGAACCACGGAAGATGCGGGTTAGCCAGCAGCATCGCGTGGCCGTCAGCAGAATGTTTCGGCGCGATAGCCCAACCGTTAGAGCCTTTGCTGGCCGCCTGCATGAGCGCGGCGGTGACGGCTTGCGGGTTAGTGACAAAAGTGAAATTGATGACGCGCTCTGTGTGCGCCAGCACGTCAACCGCCGTCACAGGCAGCACTACTTTCATCTCGTTATTTAGTTTGTCTCCATGCAGCCGCGCGTAATCGTTGATGCCTTCGGCAAAGGCATCCAGATAACTGCGAAACGCGGGCGTCTGCGCCTCGTACCACACGCGCGCACGCGCGGGCGCGCCCATCGTCTTCACCCATTTGTCCGACTCGTAATAGTCCTGTCCCCAGTATTCCGCAGCCCGCCCGCGTCCCTCTCCGTAAAGCCTCAAGAGCAGATCGCCATGGCTCTGCATCTGCGCCCAGCCAAAAGCATAAAAGAGGCTCTTCGTGTCTTTCGCAGAGATGTGCGGCACTCCCCATTTATCCCACAGGATTTCATCGGAGCGAGGAGCGGCGGCTGCGCTGCTCGCGGTCGTCAACGAAATGATGAGCAGAAATAAAGGGAGGCAAAGACGTTTCACGTTTAAATGGTCTCCTCTCAAGCGCGCGGTTCGTAAGGTCAAATGAGCTTGACCAAAAAGTTTTCGGAAAGTTCTTTTTGTGTTGATAGCACACGCACAGGCAGTCTTGAGTTTATACATTATCCGGCCTGATTTGGATACTCTGATTATCCTGTAAGATGAGATGCAAAGTGTTCAGAGGTGCGCCTTCAGGCGCGAGTCTTTAAGCATCCATTAAAGCATCACGGCTGAAGCCGTAACTCTGAACTTTAAATCTTGCCTATACTGCTATCAACTTTTATTACGATGTGCTGATACTGTAACTTGAGCGGCTTTTTATTTGACTTCGCCACACGCAAAGTATACAAAACTAACGCCCTGCGTGATGGACCTCAACAACGCCGCCATCGCGAAATATTTTAGTGAGCTTCTGTTAATAGAAGGAGTGAAACCCGATGAAGGTTGGCGTTATTGAGCTGCCTGCGATCAAGCTTGTGGATTCGGACGGAAGCAACTGGACTGCTCTACGCAAGCATGAGCCACTCGTCAGCAAACAAATTCTCATCCCTCAACTTCTGGCCGGCGGCTTCGATGTCCATCTCGTCAACCTGAAAGACGGCAATGATGAGATGGCATACGGCGAGGCGCTGTGGAAGGGGCGCACCCTGACCAAGATTCTGGTCGGAAGAAAGTTCACAGAGCTTGAGCCGCGCTCGATGGATGTCTGGGGAGTCACGATCAACTACATGCAGGAGAGAGAGGCAGCCTGCATGCTCATACGCCATCTGGTGGATGGAGGGGGGCGCGTCGTGGTCGGCGGCTCGGATGCTTTCACAGAGCCGTTGCCCTACCTGCGTGCGGGCGCGCAGCTCGTCATTCAGGACAAATCCGGCGCGGCCAATCTGGCCGCTCTCGATTATGCGCTCGGCAAAACTCCGCGCACGCCGCTGCACGGCGTGATGCTCGCGGACGGCACAAAAATTCCCGCGCGCATTCCTCCCATGAACCCGGAGGATTGGCCGCTCCCTCCGCAGTGGGTCGTCAAGCAATCGCTCGGCATTGAATACTGGGAAGGCACTGTGCCGCAGCATTTGTTGCCCATCGGCTCCGTGATGGCAGACATAGGCTGCGACAGGCATTGCGACTTCTGTGAGACCCCGGTTTATAAGCTTGGCTACAGACGCATGTCGCCCGCTAGAACTCTCGAATGGTTTGCGGCGCAGAAGGAGGCGGGCGCGCGTTCCGTGATCTGCCCGTCAGATCAATTTTTGGGACGTGTGCTCTGGAAAGAGGGGCGAGAGGAAGTGCTTGAGATTATGCGCGGCATACGGGAGCTGGGACTCGCGGTGCTGTGGGGCAACGGCCTTGAATTGAAGAAGGCGACGGTCGGGCGTGGGATGCCGGACAGCGATCTGACGCCGGATGAAGAGTTAGTCGCCGCTCTCTGGGGCTGGGATGGAAACGCAGGATGTTATCAGGCTTATCTTCCGGCTGAACGCCCGACCTTCGGCACAAGCTCTTATGCCAAGCTTCTGCCTTGGGAACAGCATCGCCACCTTCTGCGCGCGATTGCACGAACAGGCATTCCGGATATTACATACGGCGTCATCATCGGCCTTCCTGATGATGATGATGAGATCCTGCGAAATCTCGAAGCATCGGTCAGCGGACTCTGCTCTGAACTCAAAGTCATCAATCCTGAGTTGAGCTTCAAAGTCACTCCCTTTGCCATACGGCCTCTGCCGGGAACACCGCAGGCGTCCAGCCTGCGCGCTTCCGGCCTGCTGCGCTTTGAAGACCCGACCATCGTCGGCGGATTCTGGACGGCTTGTGCGGATACAAATCATCTGACTTATGAAGAAGTTTCAGACTGGCAGTCTCGCTTAGCTGCTATCGGTGATGTGGAATCAAAATGGCAGGGCATCACTGGCGTGACTCCCTGACGGAAGTTGCTCGAATACCCTAATTTCAAGAGGAGAAAAAGAGATGAGTTCAGACGAGATGGAAGACAATACCATCTATAAGGTTGTCGTCAATCACGAGGAGCAGTATTCAATCTGGCCTGCCGACCGCGAGAATGCGCTCGGCTGGAATGATGCGGGAAAGTCTGGAACGAAGGCTGAGTGTTTGGCCTATATCGAAGAGGTCTGGACGGACATGAGGCCGCTCAGCTTGAGAAAGAAGATGGAAGAAGCTGCGCAAGAATCCGAAGAAGCTGCGCAAGAATCCGGCGAGTAGTCTTTTCGTTTCTTATCTAAAATTCACTTTGGCCTATGTCAACTACGCCTGCCGCGAGCCGCTGGCTCTCCGGCTATACACCCAATCCGCGAGCTGACCTGCGGCTCTTCTGTTTTCCTTACGCGGGCGGCGCGGCAAATATTTTCCATGCGTGGTCGAAGAGTTTACCGACAAGGGTCGAAGTCTGCCCCGTGCAACTTCCCGGCAGAGTCAGTCGCCTGCGCGAACCCGCTTTCACCGGCCTTGAGCCTCTGGTCGAAACTGCTGCGCGCGAACTGCTGCCCTACTTTGATAAACCGTTCGCCTTCTTCGGCCACAGCATGGGAGCTATCATCAGTTTTGAGCTTGCACACCGCCTGCGCCTCGAACACAGTCACGAGCCGGTTCACCTCTTCGTCTCCGGTCGTCGCGCCCCGCAGATACCGGAAGATGAACCGCCGACTTATAACCTGCCGGACGATAAATTTCTGGACGAGTTGCGCAGGCTGAAAGGGACGCCCCCGGAGGTTCTTGAGCATGAGGAGCTGATGAAACTGGTACTGCCTGTGCTGCGCGCCGATTTCGAGCTGATACAGACCTACAGGTATTCCCCGCGCACGCCGCTTGAATGTCCCCTCACCGTTTTCGGGGGCCTTGACGACACGGAGGTCACGCGCGAATCCCTTGAACTCTGGCGTGAGATGACAACAGGAGCTTTCAAACTGCGTATGTTACCGGGCGACCATTTCTTTCTCAACACAGCCCAACCTCTCCTTCTTCAAATCCTCGCGCGCGACTTGGAACAACTCGCAGTTTGAGAGCCGGCATAAGCCAAACACTTTCTAGTGTCTTAACAGTAAGGCGTCCGATAACATGTAAAAACCCACGCCGAGGCTTTGCTTCGACAAATGGGTCACAAGTCCAATGTTTGCTTTATCCTTAAAGGAATTTTTATTGCTTTCCGCAATAAGGGGGCGTAATCTCTCACGCTATCAGTGCTTCCCAACACTCTGAAAAGTCTTATATTCGCGGCAGAACAATTCATTCGACCGGAGTGCGAATAGAGACAAAGGAATACTAAAAATGGGCACGCCCTCACCTGTCACAGCCGTTAATCTCACGGATGAAGAACTATTAGAATATTATCTCTCTTTGCCTTCCAATCAGCGTGATGAAATTTTTATTGATAGCGCGTCTGCGGCAAAAATTACCGGCCTCTCAAGACGCACCATTCAACTTTGGATCGAAAGTGGTGCGGTGCGGGCAATAGTTGTCGGGAGGAAGTATAGGATCGTTTCTGATTCACTAAGATCATATTTGAAAAATCGAATGTTTGAGCGAGGTTGATGCCCCACATTGAAGAACTTCGATGAATCCTACGAAATTCACGTATTCAGCGTATCACACGAAATTCGTGATAGACACTTGTGCCCTCCGTCGTTAGTCTTCCATTCGCTGAGTCTATGATTTCATGCCGATGCTATAAGTACAGACGGCATGAACCCCGCTCAACTTAACCTCATTAACAAATCAAGCATGTGCTGCTACACCATGCGAAAGGAGACAAGGCTATGCTCACAATTTTGAAGAGGACAGCAAAGAAACTATTTGTCACTGTTCTGTTGGCCGGGTGCTTCAGTGCCGGGACGATTTTGACCTATGCCACCATCAGGTATATAAACGTTGAGGCAGATGGAAGCTTTTTTGGAATAAGTTGCGGGAGTTCCGCTGGACCTACCGCCATCTATTTCGACGCTCCTACCGGCCATACTTATGTACTGGGGCCTGCTCAACCCGGCCAACGTCAGTAGTAAAATGTTTGCCCTCGAAGTCGCAACTCAAACGCGATTCTTTTTAGAATGCCGTTTGAGTTGCGCTATCGCCTGCATACCGTTTTGAGTACTTATGCTGGAGATTTTAACATGCGCCGTTTCTCACTGCTTTTGATTATCCTCTGCCTGCTTCCTTGCTCTCCATACGGGCAGTCCGTTTCACCCAACACGGTCGTGAAAAGCGATGTCACGCTGGAGAAGATATGGCTACTCTCTTATCTTCAAGCTTTGGAAGCTAAGTCGGTGAGGCTCGATACGCCTTTGGCGCGTGCTCTGGCAAAAGCTGAGATCGCCAGTGCAGCATGGACGCTGGATCAGGCATGGGCGGAGAAACTTTTGCGCGAAGCTTATGAACTCACTTTCCCGGACGAAGAAGAGCAAGCCAAACTTCGCAGTATAGAGATGGGAGAAGCCCTCTCGTTGCCGACGAAGAAAGAGATTGCGCGTAACAGTATGCGTCATCATGTGCTTGAAATCGCCGGGCGCAATAAAGCCTTTGCCGAAGAGCTAGTTCAATGGGGCGCGCAAAAGTTAGGGAGACAAGAAGAGAACTACATGTACAATGCGCTTGCCGGTAAAGCAGTAGCCACGGGTGATAAGACAACGGCGGGACTATATATCATCAAAGCTCTTGAGTCCGACCCGACTATCATAAATGTCGGGTACTACATCCTCGCCATAGCGTCACGGGACAGGGCGGCGGCTGATGCACTCATTTTGCAGTACATTGCGATACTCCGCGCGACGCAACTCTCACCGTTGAATGACGGCCCGTTCAGAGCATACTATTTACTGGAAAACGTCGTGTTCCCAAGTGAGGTATTTATAGCTGCCGCAAGAATCTTCTTGAAAAACAGTACTGGTTCCGCGCCGATGCGAATACCACCGGCAAGCCCCTCTGTTGTCAGGGCCTACGTCAGCTATGTTATTGACAGCATAGGCGGTCTTGAGCAACAAGCGCCCGGCAGCGCCATGAGATTTCGCGGCAATCTACTTTCGGTCTGGCTTCCGCTCCGGCAATATGCCCCTGAATTAACGGGGGATTTCATAGCAATAGAAAGATTGAGCAGAAGACCGGATGAGGATTCGTCGCTGCCTCAGGAGCAGGACAACAAGTCAAATATGGATCGTTACGAGAATCAGGTCAAAAAAGCTCTCGACGGCGACCAACCAGATGCGCTAACGATTGAGATGGTGATTAATCGTGGAGATTTTGATAAGGCACGCAAGTTGATCGGAAAACTTTCGGACGGAGATCAAAAGTCGCAACTTCTTGAAGAGGTTAATACGCAGGAAGCAATCAGCCTTGCAGCAAAAGGTGATACTTTAGAAGCAATGAGGCTGGCCGAGAAGCTGAGCTTGGCAACATCAATTCTGCAAGCTTATCCTGTTATTATCAATAAATGCGTGGCTAATAAGGATCAGGCTTGTGCGTCTTCCCTGGTCTATCAGGCCATGAAACAACTGAAGCGCGCCAGCACCGCGATTCCAGATGCGCCAGCAGGCGTTCCGTCATCAGTGGCACCCACTAATCGTGAACTTGATCCCCTTTTATTAAGTCTTAACAAGTTTACTTCTTCAGTTGCTTCGATCAACGAGACGTTGGCGCTGGAGGTGTTAGATGAAATGATAGTAGCCGCCAATAACAGTAATATAGATAAAGGGCTTGGACGAATCGGATTTGATGCCGGAGTCTTCAGGAAACTCGCGCCGAAAAACGAAGGCCGAACACGACAGGCAGCAGAAAATCTGAAAGACCCACTACAGCAAATTGTCGCCCTTGCTATAATCTATCAGTGGAAGGCGGAGGAGCTAGCGAAGAGGCCTAAACGCCAGCCGGAATAGACATCACTACCTCACACCTTATCGGTCATCAGATTAACATCAATGCGAATCAGTAGTTGAAAAGACAGACACACAGCAGAATTATAGCTAGTTGCAATTGGATGTAACCTGATAACCGCAATGCGAGAACCAGCCCA
>CAXTPS010000028.1:31728-63204 GCA_964246305.1 uncultured Pyrinomonadaceae bacterium | reverse complement strand
CGGATATCGCTGTTTTCCGCAACGGGGACTGGTATCAATTGCTGAGCAGCAACAGTTCATTCAAGGCCGATGCGTGGGGACTGCCCGGCGATATCCCTATCCCGTCCCAAACGAATTAGGGATACCATCCAAATAAAGTTAAAGTGAGAAACAGAAACGGGAGGCTTGCAGCCTCCCGTTTCTCCTTGATTCGAGTGGTGAGCCAAGCAGGACTCGAACCTGCGACCCACTGGTTAAAAGCCAGTTCCGCCCCTGTTTTTGCCTGTTCGCCATTGTTCAGACAAATCCCATAAACGACTTCACATCTCCATTTACAGCTGGCACGAAGTTTTCTGTTGTGCTCACTGGCTCGCCGGTGTTAACCTCCAATGTGGGCGCGAATGTGGGCGCGAGTGACCTTCCGGGTTTCAAATAAGGGTCATTTGAGAAGGAGAAGAAGCGATGGCGAGAGAGCGCAAAGGCTGTGTGCAGGAGCGCGGGGATGGCTCGATCTGGGCGCGCGTGACCTATGTCGGCGATGATGGAAAGCGCCGCGAGTTACGGCGTCGCGCGGAGACGCGAACCCACGCGCGTGAGATCATCAGGCAGTTGCTCCGCGACATAGAAGAGACCGGGCCGCAATCGCTTGAAGGCGACCGCCTACGATTCCGCGATCTCGCACACAACTACGAAGAGACGAAGCTCGTTCCGCCTCAGTATCACGGAGGGAGAAAAATCGCCGGATTGAGTTCATGGAAAACCCAGCGCGGAACGCTCAAGGTGTTGATCGGCAGCTTTGGCAACAAAACACTCAAGGGCATCACACATGCCGACATCGAGCGGTACAAGATAAAGAGGCTCAAGACCAGAACAGTCAGAGACAACGAGAGAGCGATTGCGAGCGTCAACCGCGAGATGGAACTGATGCGCGCATTGATGCGCTACGCATTCCGTCAGGGATGGATCGCGCGCAGCCCATTCGAGATAGGCTCACCGCTAATCAGCAAAGCCGACGAAATTCAGCGCGAGCGCACCCTCACTCACGAGGAAGAAGGGCGACTGCTGGCAGCCTGTACAGGGCGTCGCGCACATCTACGGCCACTTATCATCACCGCTCTTGATACGGCGATGCGTCGTGGCGAGATGTTCAAGCTGCGCTGGCGAGATGTGGATTTGGATAACAGAGACATCACCATCATCGCGATGAATACCAAGACGAAGCGAGCGCGGAATGTATCCATGACCGACCGGATTTATGAAGCTCTGGTTGATTTGTGGAAACTTTCCCCACAGGACGAGGATACGCTTGTCTTCGGCATCACAGACACGATCAAACATGGCTTTGCCTCACTGCTGCGCGAGACGGGAATTGACGACTTCCGATTGCACGACTGCCGCCATACGGCCATAACTCGCATGATCGCTGCTGGCGCTCCGCCGATGGAGGTGATGAAAATAAGCGGGCACACTCAAATGTCCACCTTTGCCAGATACGTTAATCCGACCCCGCACTCACTGAAACGCGCCGCGGAGATGTTGAGCGCATTCAACGCTCAATCAAGCGTTTCAGTCAGCGAAGGAGATGAGGTTATTCATTGACGCTCTGACGAGACGAGACATAATGTAGTGAGCGTACGTTATTGAAAATATTACGCTTGCCAGAATAGGGAATGCGTTTAACTCAAAGATGAAAACCTTCCAGCAGTTCGAACAATCAATTGAAACGATTCCGCTGATTACGGGTTGGTATCTTGCTGACCTCGGCGAGATGCGCGGCAGGCAAGAGCTTTATACAAGGCAGTCGCCGCAAAAGTTGAAGGTGTTGCGCGAGCATGCGTTGATTGAAAGCGCTGTCTCCTCGAATCGCATCGAAGGCGTTGAGATAGAGCAAACGCGCGTCAAGCCTGTCGTGATTGGACAATCGCATCTGCGAGACAGAGATGAAGCAGAAGTACGCGGCTATCGTGATGCATTGAAGCTGATTCACGAGCGCAGCACTAAGCTAAATCTTACAGAAGACCTGATACCCGAACTGCATCGCTTGAGCAGAGCGGGTCTGGGAGATGCCGGGCAATATAAAGAGCGCGACAGCGACATCATAGAGAAATACAAGGACGGGCGGCAGAGAGTTCGCTTCAAGACGGTAAGCGCCGCCGACACGCCACTGTACATGCGCGCACTCATTGATTACTGGAACCAGAATCTCAACGAGCGCTGGGTTCATCCATTGATTGCCCTCGCTGCTTTCAATCTTGACTTCCTTTGCATTCATCCGTTTCGTGATGGAAACGGTCGCGTCTCCCGTCTCCTGTTATTGCTCGGTTGCTATCAACTTAGTTACGAAGTAGGACGCTATATCAGCCTTGAGCGTTTGATAGAAGAGAACAAAGAACGATATTACGAGACGCTTGAACTCAGCTCACAGGGCTGGCACGAAGGAAAACATGACCCTTGGCCTCTGATAAACTTCTTGCTCTATATTCTGAAACTCGCCTACGGGGAATTTGAGAGCAGAGTGGGACAGACAATTTCTCCCAAAGGGGCGAAGACGGAGATGGTTGAAGCTGTCGTCGAATCATTGAAAGAGCCTTTCACGATTGGCGATCTGGAACGGGCATGTCCCGGCGTCAGTCGTGACATGGTGCGCCGCGTGCTGCGTCAACTCAAAGAGTCAGGGAGAGTCGAGCCTTTGGGTCGCGGGCCGGGGGCGCAATGGGGTAAGAAGAGGTAATACCCTTATAAAGAGGTAATAAAGAGGGTAATGTGAGCGGGTTACCGGGGTAAAGGGGATGGCAGCAACTCTCATCGAACTGATCAGCGATACGGAACTCCTGCGTGATCTGGCTGGCCCGCGCAGCTACGAGCGCGGCGTGCGTTACGCGGCTGATGGTTATGTCCATTCAATCACCGAGTACAAGGGGAAACTCGTCGCCACCGTCACCGGCACAAGCGATTATCAGGTCAAGCTATGGGTAGAAGGTGATACGCTCGAATCTGATTGCACCTGCCCGATGGGTGAGATAGGCGAGTTCTGCAAGCACTGCGTCGCGACCGCGCTGGTCTGGGCGGACGAAGCGAAAAGCGCGAGCCATCGAAACGAGAAAAAGATCAGGGGCGGCGCTCAAGCGGGAGCGCGAACCGGAAGGCTCGATGACACCCGCGCTCACCTTGAACGACAGAGTAAAGAGTCGCTTATCGAACTCATTTTGGAGCACGCTCTGGAAGATAAAAGCCTGCGCGAGTGCCTACTGCTCGACGCGGCGCGCTCCAATCCTGCCGGGCTTGATCTTGAGACTTATCGCCGCGCCATTAAAGATGCGGTGAATCCGGGCGGCTTTGTTGATTACTACGAGGCCAGAGCTTACGCGCATGGTATCCGCAAAGTGACTCAGCAGTTGCATGGCCTATTGCGCGACGGCCACGCAACAGCATGCATTGATCTTACGGAGTATGCCTTGAAGCAAGTTGAGCGTGCGCTTGGGCCTGTGGACGATTCTAATGGGGAGGTCGGAGGCGTGCTTCATGATTTGCAAGTGCTGCACCTGGAAGCGTGCGAGCAAGCTAAGCCGGACGGCGTGAAACTAGCGCGCCGTTTATTCATGTGAGTGTTGGAGAGCCAATGGGAAGTCTTTTACGACGCGGCTGAAACTTATCGAAAAGTTTAGTGCCCGCGCTCGCTCCGCCATTGAATAAAGAGCCAAGGTGTGTTGGCAGCTTTCCTGTCATTCACAGACTGATCGACGAAGACCTTGAGGACGCCGCACAATACGGCAGGCGCTACCGCATTACGAGCATCATGGAGGCGCTCGCGCGCGCTAACGGCGATGTGGAATCGCTGGTCGCCATCAAGAGCCGCGATCTTTCATCGGCCTACTCGTTTCTGAAAATCGCCGAAATCTATCGTGAAGCGGGGCAGCACGACAGGGCGCTTGAGTGGGCTGAGCGCGGCGCGCTGGCTTTCCCTGATAAGACCGATAGCCGCCTGCGCGAATTCCTCGCCGAAGAATATCATCGGCGTCACCGTCACGCTGAGGCGATGGAGCAGGGCTAGGCTTTATATATGGACGCTCCGAATCTTGGCGCCTATCGCCAGCTCAAAGAGAATGCTGCGCGCAGTGCCGGAAAATCCACTCGCAAGCAGCGAGAAGAATGGAATAACTGGCGCGAGCATGCGCTCAAGCACTTGCGCGCCGCGCTCGATGAGAGGCGAAAGGGAGTAAAGAATCGCGGCAATTTCTCCGTATGGTGGGGTGCGGGCGATAGCTCCACGCTCGTCGAGATATACCTCTGGGATGACGAGGTTGACGAAGCTCTCAAAGCGGCAGAAGCGCACGGCTGCTCCGACGCGCACTGGATGAACCTCGCCACAGCTTTAGAGAATCCGCGCCCTGCGGAGGCTTTGCGTATCTATCGTGAGAGCCTCGAATCCGTCATTGACCAAAAAAACAATCGAGCTTACAAAGAAGCCGTCGCGCGCATTCGCAAGATCGGAAAGCTAATGGATCGAACAGGGTATGCGGCTGAATTCGGAGAGTTCATCGGCAGCCTCCGCACCAAGCACAAGCCGAAACGCAACTTCATCAAAGGACTTGTACGTGTAAAGCTGGCGCGCGGAATATCGCATGTAAACACTTGAGCGCGGCTGCTGGCTATCATGTTATGAAAATGTCGGCGCAACATGAAGCACAACGCTTTGCTTCGATGTTACAGGCAGCGTAAAGTTCAGCTATTACAAGCGAGCCGTCTATGCTTCGCGCGGCGGCTCAGATACTTACTAGCGGATATAATGCACGTGCTAGAAAATTTGCGGGTGAAATTGCGGGTGCAAAGAGAAACGGACGACCAGCGTGTTTTGCTGCCGCCCGTAACTTATCCTCACCATTTAAGATTTTGGTGAGCCGAGCAGGACTCGAACCTGCGACCCACTGGTTAAAAGCCAGTTGCTCTACCGACTGAGCTATCGGCCCACTTGAAACTTAGTTGGATGGCATTTTACATAGGCGGAGGCGGAGTCGCAAGCGTGGCCTCTGAGGAGGCTCAAATTTTACCGACAGAGTTCAACATCTGAGACTTTGCCTTAATCTCCGAGCCAGTGTCCGAGCGCGGATTCGCGGCAGATGATTGTCTGGTCGCGTTCGGGGCCGGTGGAAACTAAACCTATCTCGACGCCGATTTGGCTTGAGAGGAATTCGATATACTTCCGCGCGGCGTCGGGCAGGTCGTTCATCTGTGTGATGCCTTCGGTCGAAGTCTTCCAGCCGTCCAGCGTTGCGTAGACAGGTTCGACGCGGCGCAAGTCCTGCGAGACGGCGGGGAAAGATTCAAGGTCGCGCCCGTCAAGGCGATAACCTGTGCAGACTTTAATCTCATCGAGCGCATCGAGCACGTCGAGTTTGGTCAGCGCGACGGAAGAGAAGCCGTTGATGTCTGCCGCATAGCGCGTCGCGAAGGCGTCGAACCACCCGCATCGTCGCGGGCGTCCCGTGACCGCTCCGTACTCGCGCCCGCGCTCGCGTATCACTTCGCTCATCTCCGCTTCGCCCGCGAGCATCTCTGTCGGGAAGGGGCCTTCGCCGACGCGCGTCGTGTAAGTACGGACGATGCCGAGCACGCCAGTGATGCGGTGCGGCGCGAGACCCGTGCCGATGGATGCTCCTCCGGCAGTCGTGCTCGAAGAAGTGACGAAGGGATACGTGCCGTGATCTACGTCGAGCAGCGTGGCCTGCGCTCCTTCAATCAAAATCGTGCGGCCTTCGCGCGCGGCCTTGTTGAGATAATGCGTCGTGTCCGTGATAAAGGGCGAGAGGCGTTCCATGAGGCGCGAGATTTCGTCGAAAATCTCATTCGCGTCGAGCGGCTGGCCTTTGTACGCTTGAATGATACGGTTGGCGTCCTCAAGATTTCGCTCAATCCGCGAGCGCAGGACTTCTGGGACGAGTGCGTCAGCGACGCGTATGCCGCGCCGGCCGGCTTTGTCCTCATAAGCAGGACCGATGCCGCGCAGGGTTGTGCCGACGCGTTCATTGCCGAGGCGTTCTTCGCTCGTGTGATCGAGTGCGCGGTGATATGGAAGAATCAGATGTGCGCGAGAGCTGACGCGTATCCGCTCGGGTGTAATCTCGACGCCTTTTTCGGCGAGCTGGTCTGCCTCTTCAAAGAAGGCTTTCGGGTCAATCACCATCCCGTTGCCGAGCACGCAGACTTTGTCAGGGTGAATCACGCCCGACGGTAAGAGGCGCAGCACGAAGGCCCTGTCGCCCACATAAACCGAATGCCCGGCGTTGTGGCCGCCCTGATAACGCGCCACAATATCAAAGCGGTCGGCCAAGAGGTCAACTATCTTGCCTTTACCTTCATCGCCCCATTGGGCGCCGATGACGACGATTATCATAACGATTTTGGATTTTGGATTTTGGATTAGTGAACGGATTGAGTGAGATGAATGATTTGTCTTTCAATCCAAAATCCAAAATCCAAAATGGAATTAGCTTGCTTTCTCTAACTTGACCGGCTTCTCTATGAAATAGAAGCTACAGGTTCCGCGCACTTCTTCGAGGTCGCGTTTCTCTATGGGAAAGAGGCGGCATTGATTGGGGCGGTCTTCGTAGATGCCGCAGGTGGTCGTGCCGTCCATATGCTTTTTGAGGAATGGGCACTTGAACAGAATCTCACAGCAAGCTCCGCAGCGATTGCATTCGCCGCGCCGCAGGCTGAGCGAAGCGACCACGTCCTCTTTGCGGAAGTTTGCGCTAACGAAACGACGCAGCTTGCCGTGCACCTGACGCGCACGAAACCTGGCATCCACGACCGCGCGAGAGCGTTTCGCTGCCGCGAGCCTCTCTTCCATTGTGCGCTGACTTTGAGAGCGCCGATGCCGCGTTTGTTTCATCGTTTCGGGGAGTCAGGAAACAGAAATAAAAAAGAGCTTCTAAGCTTCTGCTATCAACTACTTCGAAGACTGCTCCGTGATGGACAGAGCATGAGCGCGAAGCTGATGCGGAAACTCTTAAGCATGCTTCGCGCTCTTCAACGCTCTCAAGCTTACGCGCTTTTGGCTGCGGTCGCGTGCTTGTCAATCATGCGCGAGATAGCATCCTTGCTCGTCGCTCCCACCACGCGCTCTTCCTCTTTGCCGCCCTTGAAGAGGATCAGCGTCGGGATGCCCTTGATGCCATATCTCTGCGAGATGGACGGATTCTCATCCACGTTGAGCTTGACGACGCGCGCGCTGCCCGCATATTTCTCCGCCACGGCTTCGACCGTCGGCGCAAGCATGCGGCACGGGGCGCACCACGCCGCCCAGAAATCCACCAGCACGGGCTGGTCTGATTGCAGCACGTCCTGCTCGAAACTGTTGTCGCTGACTTCCTTCACATTTTCACTCATCTTGTTAAGCTCCTTGTTTAGTAAAACTCATGTTAGATGTTAGATGCTAGTTAAAACCGACATCTGACCTCTAGCGCCTGACATCCAATAACTGTTCTTACATACTCATCGCAGCGCGATAAAGGCTCAGGTACTTTTGCGCGGCGGCTGTCCATGAATTGTCCACGCGCATGCCGTTAAGCTGAATCCTGCGCCAGACTTCAGGCTCCGCATAACAATACAGAGCCTCGTGTATCTTTTCCAGCATCGGGCTGGCCGCGTAACGCGCAAACTTAAAGCCGTTGCCTTCGCCGCTCACGCGATCAAAATCCTGCACCGTGTCGTCAAGCCCGCCGGTCGCGCGCACGACCGGGACAGTCCCGTAGCGCGTGCTGTACATCTGATTCAAGCCACACGGCTCATACTGCGACGGCATCAGAAAGATATCCGCGCCTGCTTCGATCTGGTGCGCGAGCGGCTCGTTAAAGCCGACGTAAACTCCTACCTGTCTCGGAGCATGATTGCGCAACGCCTGCAAAAAATCTTCGTACTCTTTCGCGCCCGATCCGAGCGCGATAAAAGTCGCACCAGTTTCAAGCATCGCGCCCGCGGCCTCTTTAATGAGGTCGTAACCCTTCTGCGAAGTCAGCCGCGAAATATTTGCGATGATAGGCCGCTCTAAGTTTTCAGGCAAGCCGAAACGCCGCAGCAGGTCTAATTTGCAAAGACGCTTACCCGCGAGATCGTCCGCGTTGTAATGAGCGGACAAGTTTTTGTCGGTCGCCGGATTCCAGACATCATAATCAACGCCGTTCGTGATTCCGACGAGGCGTTCGCGGCGCGCACGCAGAATCCATTCAAGCCCGTGCCCGTGCTCGGGCGTCTGAATCTCAAGAGCATAGCGGCGGCTCACCGTCGAGAGCATGTCGCTCGAAATCAGTCCGGCCTTCAAAGCCGAAGCCGAGCCGTTCATCGTGAAAGGATCGCGGCGGTCGTGCGTGCCAAAGCCCAGACGCTGCAAATCATTCGGGTCGAACGCTCCCTGATAAGCCAGATTGTGAATCGAAAAGACCGTCCTCGTCCGGCTAAAAAACCCGTCTGCTGAGCGGCGCACACGCAGCTCGACGGCTGCAAATCCTCCCGGCCAATCGTTCAGGTGAACGACATCCGGCGGCGCGCCCAGACGCTTGAAAAGCGCGAGCGCGGCGCGGCAGAAAAAAGCGAATCGCTCATGGTCGTCTCGAAAGCCGTAGATGGAATTTCGTTGAAAATATTCCGGCGCGTCTATCAAAAAAGCGGGCGCGCCCGCAACGTCGCTGTGCCAGACGCGAGCGCGGTATCCGCCGAGCCATTCGACCTCTAAATTATCAATGATCAGACTGCCCAGATGCTTGCGATCAATCTGCTCGTAGAGCGGGAGTACGAGGCTCGCATCCGCGCCGTTCTCCTTCAAAGCTTTCGGCAGCGCGCCCGCTACATCCGCCAGCCCGCCGGTCTTGGCAAACGGCACAGCCTCGGATGAGAGTATCGCTAGGCGCAAACTTTTCTCACTGTCCGCCCCGAACGAAAAGGGGCGGACGGCTCAACTATGAATTATTAGAACTTGGAAACCCTACTATGCGAAGACGGACGCGTTTTGTCAACTCTCAAGGTTCCAAGTTCCAAGTCCCAAATTCCGAGTCAAAGACGAGTTCTTAACTTGGAATTTGGGACTTGGAACTTGGAGCTATTTCTAGCTTTGCATCGAAGCGAGGAAGTCCGCGTTGGATTTGGTTTTTTCCAGACGCTCAAGGACGACTTCCATCTGCTCGACGGGCGAGAGCGGATTCAGGACGCGGCGCATGACCCAGACGCGGTTGAGGTCTTCCTTGCTGAGCAAGAGCTCCTCTTTGCGCGTGCCGGAGCGTTGCAGGTCTATCGCAGGGAAGAGACGCTTGTCGCTCAGGCGGCGGTCGAGATGGATTTCGCTGTTGCCTGTGCCCTTAAACTCTTCAAAGATTACGTCGTCCATGCGCGAGCCTGTGTCAATCAAAGCGGTGGCGATGATGGTTAAACTTCCGCCCTCTTCGATGTTGCGCGCCGCGCCGAAGAATCTTTTAGGGCGTTGCAGTGCGTTCGAGTCTATACCGCCGGAGAGAATCTTGCCCGAAGGCGGGACGACTGCGTTGTGCGCTCGCGCGAGACGCGTGATCGAATCCAGCAGGATGACCACGTCGCGTTTGTGCTCGACCAGCCGCTTGGCTTTTTCAATCACCATGTCCGCGACCTGCACGTGGCGCGTCGGCGGCTCGTCAAAGGTCGAAGAGATGACTTCGCCGTTGACAGAGCGTTGCATGTCCGTGACCTCTTCGGGACGCTCGTCAATGAGGAGAACTATCAGCGTCACTTCAGGATGATTCTGCGTGATCGAGTTGGCGATGGTCTGCAAGAGCATCGTCTTACCGGTGCGCGGCGGAGCGACGATCAGTGCGCGCTGACCCTTGCCGATGGGCGTCACCAGATCAATGACGCGCGCCGACAGGTTGTCCTTGTCTATCTCCATCATCAACTGCTCGGTCGGATAGAGCGGCGTCAGGTTATCGAAGAAAACCTTGTCGCGCGATTCGCCGGGAGCTTCAAAGTTGATGGCTTCGACTTTGATGAGCGCGAAATAACGCTCGCCCTCTTTGGGCGGACGAATCTGGCCGCTGACCGTATCGCCCGTGCGCAGGTCGAACTTGCGTATCTGCGAAGGGCTGACGTAGATGTCGTCGGGGCCGGGCAGGTAGTTGTATTCGGGAGCGCGCAGGAAGCCGAAGCCGTCGGGCAGGGTTTCAAGCACGCCTTCGGAGAAGATGAGACCGCTCTTTTCGGTCTGCGCCGCGAGAATCTTGAAGACAAGCTCCTGCTTGCGCATCCCGGTCGCGCCGGGCACATCCATATTCTTGGCAATCTGCGTGAGCTTGGAGATGGACATCTCCTTCAGCTCGGCTATATTCAGCAGCTCTTGTGGCATGCCGTCAGAGCCTTTATCAGAGCCTTGCTCTTCCGTCGCCGCAGATGTTCTTTCCGGCGGAGCTTCTTCGGCAGTCGCGACCGCTGCGTTGTCTCCGCTGTCGGCAGCTTCGCTGCGTGGAGTTCGTGTGCGTGGTGTACGTTGTGACATTTCAGTTCTTCTCAATGCGGGGCTACTCTATGCGCCGCCGTTCTATGCATTTACTCGTGCGGCCATCAGCCGCGCCTCTTTTTGAAAATGAAAACTTTCCGTTGATGAATTTGGGAATGAACAATCGAGCGCGCAAGCTATCGTAAGCAGGGGCGCGTGTGAAGTCGCTATCCTTTACCTTTGATGCGCGAGGCGGCGGCGTCCGCTCGGACAACCGTCGTTTGTAAAATCGTTAACATGTGCGCTGGGGATTTTGCCAACTCTCCAAGATGCCGAACACTGCCCCGCGCGTGGCTTCGTGATCAATTTATGAGAAATCCAAAGGGGGCTAAACAGGGAATTTGCGAAATTCGATTTTAGATTTATGCTTTGTTAGCAAAGCCACTTTAGCATATCGCCTCACAAATCTAAAATCGAGAATTAATCGCTTCTTCGATGATGCGCCAAACTTCGTCGCGTCCCCGCCCGGTCACGGCGGAAAAAGCCACGACCTGCTCAGTCTTGAGCACGCGCCGGACGCGCTCAATACTCTTTTTCAACTCATTGTTCGAGAGCTTGTCGGATTTCGTGGCAACCACAAGTCGCGGTCTCGCATTAGCGATGAGCCACTCGTTAAGCTGCAAATCCAGTGTTGTGGGTTCGTGACGCGAATCTACGATTTGAATTGATAGCACAAGCTCTATCCGCTTGGCAAGGTAGCTGGCAGCCATTTCTCCCCACGACGCTCTGATGGCTTTCGGCACGCGCGCGAAACCATATCCCGGAAGGTCTACGAAATAGAAACGATTGTTGATCAGAAAATAGTTGAGCGACTGTGTGCGACCGGGAGTGCGCGACGTGCGGGCCAGACCGCGCACTCCCAGCAGTGAATTGATGAGACTCGACTTGCCGACATTCGAGCGTCCCAGAAAAGATATTTCCGGCCTCCCGTCGCGCGGCCAGTGCTCTTCCTCAAACGCGCTCTTGATAAATTCCGTGCTGGAAACTTTCATGGTGAAGAGTGATGAGTGATGAGTGATAAGAAAAACAGGAGACAGAAATCAGAAGACAGGAGACAGAATAAAGAAGAAGATTAAAAGCGGGTTGCCGCCTCTGCTTCTGTCTCCTGTCTTCCTTTCTTCCCTTATCACTCATCACTTCACACTAAGCGGTCGTCGCTTTATTCGCTTCTGCGTGCTGTGCCGCCATCTGTTTGAGCATCTCGCGGACTTGAGTCAATCGGTCTTTGGCATTCGGCATATTCATGACGACCTTTTCCGTATGCTGCATGTAGGCCGGCATGTTCCGCGTCTCGCGTATCTGCGCGACGAACGGCTCAAGCTTAGCGTAGACGACCATGTGCTCACCGTTGGCGTCGTTGAACATCTGCTCGTCTATCGCTCCGTTTGTGACAAGGGAACAGGCCATCTCCCAGTAGGACGTGACCATCCGGAAATATGCGCTGTGTTCGCCGAGCACAGCCGCGCCCACGTCCTCGAGGCTGCCCGGATGAAACTCACCGACGAACCACGCGCGGGCTTTGCGCATCACTTCTTCGCGGCGCAGGTCGTACAGCTTCAGAATCAAATTGGCGTCTTCTTGTTTGCTCATTTTTGCTTCTCCATAGGTTTTAAGAATCAATAAATAGCGAGGACAAAGCCGCCGACAAACAGCAGCCATGCCTTGAACCTCACCGAAGTTAAAAGCTTAAAGATTGATACCGCCGAACACTGGCGGCAAAGCGAGGAAAACTTAACAGGGATAGACAGGATGAACAGGATAAGAATTTCAGATGGGCAAATTTGAGATTTCAAATCTGCAATCTCAAATTTCTATATCCTGTCTATCCTGACCATCCCCGTTTGAATCTTATTCTACGGAAGTCTGCACGCCGTGCGACGGCGGCTCGGTCGTCCAGAGCGGCGGAGCTTCGGACTCAGGAATAGCCTCGGTCGGACAAGCCTCTTCAAGCGCGAGCAAGAGCACTTCGTCAATGGTTTCGACGAGATGGACGCTCATCGAATTGCGTATCTCTTCCGGGACTTCCGTCAAATCCTTCTCGTTATCCTTCGGCACGATAACCGTCGTGATGCCGAAACGATGTGCGGCCAAAAGCTTTTCCTTGAGGCCGCCGATGGGCAGCACACGACCGCGCAGAGTTATCTCGCCGGTCATCGCTATCTCTTTGCGAATCGGCACGCGCATCAGGGCTGAAGCCATCGCGGTGGCGAGCGTGATGCCAGCCGACGGGCCGTCCTTCGGAATCGCGCCCTCCGGGATGTGTATGTGCAGGTCGCTTTTGCGTATGATGTCCAGGCTCATGCCCAGACGTTCGCTCCGCGCCTTGATACAGGTCAGAGCGGCCTGCGCCGATTCCTGCATCACTTCTCCGAGCTTGCCGGTCAACCTCACGCCGCCGCGTCCCTTCGTGAGCGTGGCTTCGATTTGAAGCACTTCGCCGCCGACCTCTGTCCACGCGAGTCCGGTCGCCAGACCGATCTCGCTTTCGGCTGCGACGCCCTGCTGGCGAAACTTGATGGGGCCGAGCATCTCGCGCACGCGCTCTGCCGTGATTACGTCCTTGAACTCTTCGCCCGCGCTTTCCGAAACCAGCTTGCGCGCAACCTTACGCATGCACGAACCTATCTCGCGCTCCATGTTGCGCACGCCTGCCTCGCGCGTGTAGCCGCGTATGATCTCAAGCAAGCCCTCGTCCGTGAAATCAACCTGCTCGGGCTTGAGGCCGTTCGACTCGGCCTGCTTTTTCACGAGATGACGCTTAGCTATTTCCAGCTTCTCGCGCTCCGTATAACCTGAGAGCCGCAGAATCTCCAGACGATCCTGAAGCGGCGGCGGAATCGTGTGCAGCACGTTCGCGGTCGCGATGAAAAAAACTTTCGAGAGATCGTACTCGACATCCAGATAGTGATCTTGAAAAGTGTTGTTCTGCTCCGGGTCTAAGACTTCAAGCAGAGCCGATGACGGGTCGCCTCGGAAATCTGCGCCGAGCTTGTCAACTTCATCAAGCAGGATGAGCGGGTTGACGGTTCCGGCCTTCTTCATCATCTGTATGATCTGACCGGGCAGCGCGCCGATGTATGTACGGCGATGGCCGCGCACTTCGGCTTCGTCACGCACGCCGCCCAGAGAGAGGCGCACGAACTTTCTGCCAGTCGCGCGGGCGATGGATTTTCCCAGAGATGTCTTGCCGACTCCCGGCGGGCCGACGAAGCAGAGAATCGAGCCTTTCGGATTCTTGACGAGCTGACGGACGGCGAGGTATTCGAGGATACGATCCTTGATCTTCTCAAGCCCGTAATGGTCTTCGTCCAAGACCTCTTCAGCCTTTGTCAGGTCACGAATCTCTTTCGATTTCTGTTTCCATGGAACGCTGACGAGCCAGTCAATGTAGGTGCGCGAGACTGTGCCTTCGGCTGACATCGGCGGCATGGCTTCGAGCCGATGCAATTCCTGCATGGCCTTCTCTTTGGCATCCTCGGACATGCCTGCCTCTTCGATCTTCTTCTTCAGGTCTTCAAGCTCGGCCTTCTCGTCCTTGCGTCCAAGCTCTTTGTGAATCGCCTTGATCTGCTCGTTGAGGTAATACTCTTTCTGCGCCTTCTCCATCTGCCGCTTGACGCGCGTCTGGATGGTGCGGTCGAGTTGTCGTTTCTCAAGCTCCGCTTCGAGGAGTTCGATGAGGCGTTGCAGCCGCGCCTGCGTCGAAAAGATTTCGAGCAAGCCCTGCTTGTCTTCGACCGAGATGCGAAGCTGTGAAGCCAGAGCATCCGCGAGATGTGAAGGGTCCTGATTCCTGAGCGCGGTTTGCAGTGCGTCCGTCTGCGCGTCCGGCGCGAGCCGCATGTGCTGCTCGACCAGAGTGTTGATGCGTTGAATGAGAGCGTCTACGCGCGCTCCAGTTTCATTGACGACCGGGGCGCGGCGCACGAGAGCCGTAAAAGCTCCATTGTTATTTTCGACGCGGACGGTGGTGGCGCGCTCGCGGCCTTCGACGACGACCTTGATCTGTCCGTTATCCTGCTTTTGCGATTGCAGGATACGTCCGAGAGTCCCGACCATATAAATCTGTTCGGGGCCGGGTTCGTCCACGCTCGCGTCGTGCTGCGTGGCTAGAAAAATGGTGCGGTCTGAGGCCAGAGCCTCTTCAAGCGCGCGGACGGAGCCGGGGCGTCCGATCTTGAAGGCGACTTTGGTAAATGGGAAAATCACGACATCGCGTATCGGCACCATCGGATAGCTGGCGATGTCTGCGGGGGTGCGGTCTGAATATTCTTCCATAATTCGATTTAACTCTTTCGTTTGGCGGCACAACCTTCTTGTGAAGAAGGGCGAGCCGCTGCACTGCCGTCTCGCCCTCTCCCGCGAACCGATTTAATTGTAGAACATTTCGCGCTCTCGCGCCACTGATGAGTTAAAATCAAGAGATGGAAGGCTTTGACTGCGCTTCACTTTTGCAGGGCGGCCAGTGCTTCTTCGAGAAACTTCCGGTCAGGTTTTGCAAAATGTCCTGATGAATGTTTGCGATTTGTTTCAGCGTGATCTTTCGAGTTCTTCGATGTTTTTTTGCACTTCTTCTAAAAGTTTGCGGTTAACTTCGGGCAGAGCTTTTTGAGCCTGAGCTTTCAGCAGTGAGTCTAACGCACGCTGATAATTTTCCTTTGCTACCGCGAGATGGGTTTGGCGAATTTGCCGGTCGGTGGTTTTCGCAATTCCTTCGTGAGCTTTGCCGGCGTGCTGGTAAGCAATCACCAGATCGCGCATGGCTATGGTGTTAGCGGCATCGTCGGCGAGTTGCTTTTCATAAAGCTCCGCGCTTTTTTGAAATGCCACGATTGCGGCATCGAAGTCACGCACCTTCTCCTGTGCGACGCCGATTCTGATATAAAGCGCGCTCAAATCGCGGTCATAGCCGCGATTCAAAGGGTCTTTTTTTTTGCAGCTCAAGAATAATCGCCATCGCTCGTTCCATGTAGCCGAGAGCTTCGACTGATTTCCCGAGATTAGAAGCCGAAATGCCGAGCCGCGAAAAAGATTTCGACAAATTATGCCGCGCCTGAGCGTTGGCGGGGTCGGCAGCGATAATCTCCTCTACGACTCGTCGGGATTTTTCGCAAAGCTCGAACGCCCGCGCGTCGTCAATCTCTTCAAAAATGCTGCTTGCCGATTCGTAGGTTTTCCAGAGGTCTTGTTTGATATTCATATCGTTCGGGAAACGTGCGACGAGCGATTCGGAGATTGTTACGGCGCGCATCATTTCCGCTTCAGCTTCCGGCTGACGACTTTCCCACGAAAGGGCGAGACCTAAAGAAGCCAGACATCTGGCGAGAATCCGCTCGGTTTCCACATCGTCCGCGTATGTCCGGCGTAACGCTTCGATTTTGCCCGCCGCCTGCTTAAGCGGCTCAATGGCTTCGGCAAACCTGCTGAGGTTAATGTAACTCATCGCGTCTTCGACTTGCGTTTCGAGAAGCGTCCTTTGCAATTCGAGCGAGCCGGGATTTTCGGCAACTAAATTTCAACGGCTTTTCTAGGCCTATTGTAGCCGGACAAATTCTCGTGCGACCAAACGGCAGAATCAATCTCATCGGCTACAGGACGCCACACGGCGGTCAGGGAATTCTTCGCGCCGCAGTCTCGCAGCAGAACACAGTTTTCGACAACGGCATCAATTCCGATTTCGAGAACGACGGGAAGACTAACATTTCGGTCTTCCGCAACGGCGTGTGGTACTGGCTCAACTCCACCAACAATCAATTCAACGCCGTGGGGTTTGGAACAAGCGGAGACGTGCCTCTCCTCGCAGACTTTGACGGCGACGGCAGAAGCGACATCTCCGTTTACCGCAACGGGACGTGGTACTGGCTCAGAAGCTCCGACGGCGGATTCGCCTCGATACAGTTCGGGCAGGGGGGAGACATTCCGGTCGTCGGTGATTACGATGCCGACAGCAAGAGCGACCCGGCTGTGTTCCGCCCGTCAAACGGCATCTGGTATTCGCAGCGAAGCCAGACGGGATTCACTTACTCGCAGTTCGGGCAGAACGGCGACGTGCCGGTTCCCGGCGACTACGACAACGACGGCAAAAACGATCTGGCGGTTTATCGCAGCGGAAGCTGGTATGTCCTCAGAAGCGTAGACAATTCATTCGCAGGCACAGCCTTCGGCTCTGCGACGGACGTGCCGGTTCCGGCAGCTTATCTGCCCTGAGCGCGACATGTTGCTTTGCGAAGCAGCACATAGCTCAACGTGGATTGATTGAGAATCCGTCTCACTACAAAAAGGCTGAGGGAGAGCATAAGTAATAACTGCTCTCCCTCAGCCTTTTATGTAATGAAAAAAGTTTCCGCTCTTTTCAACTACTGTGGCAGATACGTGGCCGGAATCGGCACATCGGTTGCCGCGCCCAGTTGCAAGGCTCTCAAGGAATTGCTTGAGCTTTGCCAGATGTACCAGTATGCGGTGCTGGGCCGGAACACTGCTATATCTGCTACCCCGTCCGCATCATAATCCGCCGGAACCGGCTTGTCTGAGCTCAGACCAAACGGTACTCCGATGAACGAGTAGTCGTTACTGTAAAGCACGAACCAGTAACCGTTGCTCGGCCTGTAGATGGCGAAGTCATCTTTACCGTCGCCGTTGTAGTCACCCGGAACGAGTTTGTCTGAGCCGAGTCCCCAGTTCAATGCGATATAGGTATTAGTGGAGCTTTGGAACACGTACCATGTGCCGGTGCTCGGACGGAAGACGGTCAGGTCGGTCTTGCCGTCGCCGTCAAAATCTCCGGCCACAGGCAAGTCGCCACTGGTGCCCCACAACGCTATACGGACAACATTCGTCCGTGACTGGAAGATGTACCATGCGCCGTTGCTCGGACGGAAGACGGCAAAATCGCTCTTGTGGTCGCCGTCGAAGTCGCCAACGACAGGCACATCACCGGGCGCGCCCCAATGTACGATACGGCTGTGGTAAGCCAGACTGTCTTCGATATACCAGTCGCCTGTGCTTGAGCGAAAGACCGCTACATCGGCACGGCGGTCGCCGTCAAAATCGCCGGAGACTAATCTGTCTCCACTGCTGTTACCGAAGCCCGGGCGTTCGAACAGGACGCTGTTGGCTGATTTACGTCCGTTCCATATTCCAGAAGTGCGATAAACAGAAATATCCGTTTTGCCGTCACCGTCAAAATCGCCCCGACGATTTTCGCGCAGGAGAGTGCTCGTCCCAAGGTTAAGAATGACTGCGACCACAGACGGCGGTGCGCCGCTGATAGAGGTCGTTGCCAGATCGGGCTTGCCATCGCCGTCCAGATCGGCGGCGGCGATTGCCCACGGCCCGCTTCCGGCAGCATACACAGTCGTCGAGTTGAATCCTCCTGAACCGTCGCCGCAGAGCAATGAAAGAGCCTTGCCCTCAAAATTCGTTACTGCCAAATCAAGATACGTATCGCCATTATAGTCTGCGATGGCGAGGCCAACAGGCCCATCCGCGACGTTGGTGTTCGTGGCAGTTCCAAAACTGCCCGTGCCGGTTCCGAGCAGCATCGAGATATAATTATTGTCCCGGCTTGCTGCCGCTAAATCTATTTTCCCATCGCCGTTGAAATCAGCCGATACGAGCGCCTGATTGCCGCCCCCGATGGTGAAGTAGTTCGGCGAGCCGAAGCTTCCAGCGCCATTACCTAAGATGACTGCCACGGAGTTCGCCACGCCGACGGTGGCTAAGTCGAGATTGCCGTCTTGATTGAAATCTGCGGCGGTCAAGGCCAGAGAATTGATCCCCGTAAAATAGGGGCCGCCGGCAGACGCGAAAGTTCCAGTGCCTGAGCCGAGCATGATGAGGATATTGGTATTCCAGTAAGTTCCCAGAGCTAAGTCCAATTTCCCATCACCATTGAAATCGGCGACTAAAACATCGTGGATGCTGACGCCCGTGAAATCGTAACTTGCTCCCGCGCTGAAGCCGCCAAGCCCGTCACCGTTAAGGATTCTAATCGCTCCATCCTGTCCCGTCGTGCCTAAAAAGACGAGGGCTATATCTTTTTTACCGTCAGAGTTGAAATCTCCGACCCCCGCTTGTAGTGGCCGGGTCGCGCCAGCCGGATAGTAATTGACGGCTCCAAAGGTGCTATCTCCGTTACCTAACATGACGGAAATATTATTGGAGTCCATGTTGACTACGAGCAGGTCTTTTTTGCCATCGCCATTTAAATCGTTGATGATGAGATTGCCGGGCGTGGCTCCGACAGTGATAGTATCGGCTCCGACAAATTGGCCGACTCCAGTGCCTCTTAAGATCGTGATGTTCTTCGTTCCAACGGCTGGCACTGCAATGTCTAGCAGGCCGTCCCGGTTGAAATCAGCGCTCACCAACTGGTTCTGAAATTGGAAGCCGAGAGCGCCGGTCGCATAATCGCGCGGCGTGCCTAGATTCCCTAAGCCATCTCCGAGAATAATTGTCATCTTACTTTGGCTAGGCCTATCAACCGCGACATCGAGCCTGCCGTCGCCATCGAAATCACGCACCAGCACTGATTCCGGATTCGCGCCGCAAACGATATGCGTCGGCGCGCCAAAAGTTCCGCCGCTTGAGCCAAGCAGGATGGAGAGATTGCCGGAAGAATAATTCGCGACCACGATGTCCAGATATCCATCCTGATTAAAGTCGCCAACTCCAGCCGCTTTCGGACCGACGCCAACATTGTATGAAACAGCCGGAGCAAAATTACCGCCTCCAGTACCCAGCAGCACTGAAATGTTATTGGAACCGTAATTGGATGTGATGATGTCTAATTTGTCGTCTCCATTCACATCCTCTGCCAAGACATGTGACGGAGTTGTCCCAACGGTCAACAGCGCCGCAGAGCCGAAACCTCCCGCGCCATTACCCGACATAACAGAAATTTTACCAGAGTTAATACAGCTTACTGCCAGATCAACCTTACCGTCGCCGTTAAAGTCTCCGACCGCAGGGAAACGCGGGTCGTTAGCGCCAGTGCCGGAAAAAATAGGGTTTCCCAAGCTGCCCGCGCCGTTGCCCAGCAGGACGGTTACACTATCCGAGACGCCGTTGGCTGTGACCACATCCAGATTGCCGTCATTATTGAAGTCGGCGACGTTGATGCCATTCGGCCCGGTGCCAAGCGTTCGCTCGAAGGGAGCAGCGAATCCTCCCGTTCCATCACCGAGCATGAGCGACACGTCCGCTCCGGAGACATCCGGCTTGAGTCCCGCCGCTACTATGTCAATCTTGCCGTCGTTGTTGAAATCACCGGCGGCTGCCGAGCGCAGGTTATCGTTGGTCTTGACAATCTGCGCGGCCTTGAAGTTGGCCGAGACGCCGGTTGTAGCTGTGGCGCTGGATGTCGCGCGGCTAATAATCACGGCTACCAGCATGGCTAGAGCGACCATCAGCAAAGGTAAACTTTTTTTGAAGAAGCGACGGGTAGATGCTGACATGGGACGTTTCCTTTCTAAATCATACACGAGCGACTGTGTCGCAAATTCAAGGTAGGCTCAAAACTATCGCGCTCCCGCAAATAGCAGGAGCGATGCCTGATTAGGGGACGTTATATAAATACCTGCTGATGCTCTGTGGCAGCGTGTTACTTTAAGAATACTTCAACCCGCCGCATCATTGCATATATTTATGAGACTGTTTTTAAGCAGACAACAAGAAATTTCTAGGCTGCTGCGCCGTCAACGCCCGCCAAATCTTCGCCGGGGACTGCGCGGCGTCGCTCGACCATTTCGCTGTTGATGATAAATTCCTTGATGCGCTTTTGAGAGGGCAGCGTGTACATCGCATCGAGCAGGAGCTCTTCGAGAATCATCATCAGGCCGCGCGCTCCGACCTTGCGCTCGACCGCTTGCCGCGCGACCGATTTCAAAGCGTCGTCCGTGAATTTCAGCTTGACGTTATCAAAATCAAATTTCTTCTGATACTGCTTGACGAGCGCGTTCTTCGGCTCTGTCAGAATGCGTATCAGCGCGGCTTCGTCGAGTTCATGCAGCACGCCGCAGACCGGCAGGCGTCCGACGAATTCAGGTATCAAACCGTACTTGACCAAATCTTCCGGCTGCGCCTGTGCGAAGGCTTCCGCGTAACGGCTTGAGCTTGATTTAATCTCGGCGTGAAATCCGAGCGACTTACTGCGCACGCGACGCTCGATAACTTTTTCCAGCCCGACGAACGCGCCGCCGCAGATAAAGAGAATGTTGGTCGTGTCAACCGGAAAGAATTCCTGATGCGGGTGTTTGCGTCCGCCCTGCGGCGGGACGTTGGCGACCGTGCCTTCCAGGATTTTCAGGAGAGCCTGCTGCACGCCTTCGCCTGACACGTCGCGCGTGATCGAAGGGTTCTCGTCCTTGCGGCAGATTTTATCAATCTCGTCTATGTAGATGATGCCCTGCTGCGCGCGTTCGACATCGCCGTTCGCTGCTTGCAGGAGCTTGAGAATGATGTTCTCAACGTCCTCGCCCACGTAGCCCGCTTCCGTGAGCGTCGTCGCGTCAACGATAGTAAAGGGAACCGAGAGCATGCGCGCGAGCGTTTGCGCCAGCAGAGTCTTGCCCGTGCCCGTCGGGCCGATTAAAAGGATGTTAGATTTTTGAATCTCGACATCGGAGCGGCGGCGGGCGATCTCTATCCGCTTGTAATGCTGGTAGACGGCGACCGCCAGACGCTTCTTGGTCTCTTCCTGGCCGATGACGTATTCGTCGAGAAAAGTTTTAATCTCGTTCGGCTTGGGCAGAGGCGGGCGCGTGGCAACGCTTTCGGCCTGCTGGTCGTCGGCGATGATCTCATTGCAGATATCTATGCATTCGTTACAAATGTAGACGGTCGGACCGGCAATGAGCTTCTTCACCTCGTTCTGCGATTTGCCGCAGAACGAACAGCGCAACGTGTCATCGGTTCGTCGTACCATATTTTAGATTTTGGGTTTTAGATTTTGGATTCTGGATTAAGGAACGGATTGAGCCAGACGAACAGCTTGGCTTTCAATCCAAAATCCAAAATCTAAAATCCAAAATGGGTTTATTCTCTATGCGCGATTACTTCGTCAATCAAGCCGTACTCTTTGGCCTGCATCGCCGACATAATCTTATCACGCTCGACATCGCGCTCAACCGTTTCGTAAGACTGCCCGGTATGCTTGGCGATGATCTGTGAGGTCAGCTCGCGCATACGCAGGATTTCTTCAGCCTGTATGCGTATGTCTGTGGCCTGACCCTGCGAGCCGCCCGAAGGTTGGTGAATCAGGATGCGCGAATTTGGAAGCCCGAACCGCTTGCCCTTCGCGCCCGCCGTCAAGAGCAGCGCCGCCATCGACGCGCATTGCCCGACGCAGATCGTCGTCACGTCCGGGCGTATGAACTGCATCGTGTCGTAGATCGCCATTCCGGCTGTGATCGAGCCGCCGGGCGAATTGATATATATGCTGATGTCTTTCTCCGGGTCTTCGGCTTCGAGAAAGAGAAGCTGCGCGACGATCAGGTTAGCGATTTGATCGTCAATCGGAGTGCCCAAAAAGATGATATTGTCTTTCAAGAGGCGAGAGAAAATATCGAAGGCGCGCTCGCCACGCGACGTTTGCTCGACCACCATCGGAACTAAAGCCATAACTACTATAACCCCTTCCCGAACTGTTTTTGATTTAGGAGTTGAGACCGGAAATCTCAAATCAAATATCAGCAGGGCTTCCTTAACCTTCTGATGAAGAAGCCTCGGCCTTTGCTTCGTCCACCTGTTCGGTTGCCTCTTGATCTACAGCTTGCCCACGGCCTTCCGTCTCTTGATCCGCGAGCGTCTCATCGCCTTCTGCTTCGGGCGATTCTTCGCTCCATTCTTCATCCGTCACACGCGCATTTTCAACCACGAGGTCGAGCGCTTTGCGGTTGCGCAACCTATCGGCGATGCTACGTTCGCCTCCCTGCTTTGTCAAGGCATCGCGCACTTGATCTGTCGTGCAACGCGAAGCCTCAGCGATAGATTTTATTTCAGCTTCGATCTCTTCATTGCTGACCTCAATCTGTTCCTTCTCCGCAATGCTCTCAAGCAGCATCGAGCCGCGCAGGTCGCGCGACGCCTGCGGCTTCAACTGCTCGCGCACGCCCTCCCACCACTCGGCCTGCTGCATGCGCGGGTCGACGCCGCGCGTCATCATATCGCGCGCGACGGATTCGAGCAGTTGGTCTGCCTGATATTCGACCAGAGATTCGGGGACTTCAAACGGATGCGCGTCAACCAGCTTGTTCATCACCTCGCCGCGCAGGCGATTCTCGGATTCATGCTGCGCGCGGTGCTTCAAATCTTCGCGCACTTTTTCGCGCAGGATTTCCATCGACTCGTATTCTTCGCCGAGGCTCTTGGCCCATTCGTCATCAAGCTCCGGCAGCTCCTTGATGCGTACAGCGGAAACTTTCGCCGTGTAATCAATGGTCTTTCCGGCCAAGCCCGGCGAGGTGAAATCGGGCGGGTAATTGACGGTGAATTTTTTCTCGTCGTCAACGGAGACGCCCGTCAGGTTGTCCGTGAATTCCTGTTGCACGCCTTGGCCGCCGAGTTCAACGTCTACCTCCGTGACACTGATCGGCTCCGCTTCCGGCTCTTCGACGAAGAGGCCATGCACGTCAACGGTGACTGTATCGCCCGCTTGCGACGCCCGGTCTTCGACCGGCTGGAGCGCGGCTGAAGCTTCGCGCAAGCCTTCGATGACGCGCTCCACGTCCGTCTCGTTGACGGGACGCGTGCGCCGCGCGGCTTCGACATTTTTATACTCGCCAAGCGACACTTCGGGCAGAACTTCGACATGCGCGTGGACGCGAATCGGCTCGACTCCGTCGAGCTTCAAGCCCTCGTCATTTTCCAGATGAATATCAGGCTCGCCGATGACTTGAAGCTTATGCTCATGAATCGCTTCGCTTATCGCCTGCGGCACCAGCTCCTGCATCACCTCGCCGCGAATCTCGTCGCGAAAGCGCGTCCGCACGACCGACTGCGGCGTGTGGCCGCGACGAAAGCCCGGCACGTTCGCCATCTTCGCGTAACGATCACTGATGCGGTTATAAGCCTCGCCGACCTTGTCGGCTGCAATCTCAATCTTAATCTCTTTGCGAGTCGGAGAAGTTTCTATCAGTTCTGTCTTCATTAAAGATAAAGCCCGCCACAAGCGCATTCACTGAAGAACGTCGCTTCGGTCGGGCGTCCCTTCCTTTAGTAGTAAATCACAAGATCAATCTTAGTGTGGTTATGAAAAAAAAATTGGTGCGAAAGGGGGGACTCGAACCCCCACCCCTCTCGGGACGAGCTTCTAAGACTCGCGCGTCTGCCATTTCGCCACTTTCGCACCTGTGCAATCGTAAGAATATCGCATGACGCTTTCGTCATATCAAGTGACGAAACGAGCAATCTCACGCAAAGGCGCAAAGACGCGAAGAAGAGGGTGAAGGGGATAGGGTGTAGGGTGTGGGAAAGCAAGCTGTCTTTCGCTACACCCTATCCCCTTCACCCTTTCCTTTTTGCGTCTTTGCGCCTTTGCGGGAAATTTTTATATTGACTTCTGAAGTGTCAAGAATATCTTCATAGACTATAATCCTCATCTTTATGGCAACGTAACTTGAAACGGAAAATAAAAAGTGTCTGACAAACAGAAACAACCAGTGACGCTCGGCGCGGTCGCGCGTGCGGTGGATGGCGAATTAAAGGGCGATGAGAGTGTGCGCGTCTCGGATGTCACACATGATTCGAGACAGGCGTGCGAGGGCAGTCTGTTTGTCGCAGTGAGCGGCTTTGAGCGCGACGGCAATCTCTTCGTCGCGCAGGCGATGGAGCGGGGAGCCGCCGGCGTCATCTCCGAACAGGAATCGCCGCCGGATTTTCGCGGCGCGTGGATTAGAGTCGCGGACACGCGGCGCGCTCTCGCTCTGGCCGCGTCGGAAGTCCATCATCATCCCACGCGCGAGCTGCAACTCGTAGGCATCACCGGCACGAACGGCAAGACGACGACGGCTTATATCGTCGCGGCCATCGCGTTGGGAGCTGGCTCGCGTGGCGCGATGCTGACGACCGTCGAAAGCCAGATCGGAGATGTGCGAGAGAAGGCGGAGCGCACGACGCCCGAAGCGTGCGACACGCAGAGATTTCTGCGGCGCGCGGTCAACGCCGGATGCAGTATGGCCGTGATGGAGTGTTCTTCGCAGGCTTTAGACCTGCGTCGTTGTGACGGCCTGCATGTCAGCATCGCCGTCTTCACAAACCTGACGCGGGATCATCTCGATTATCATCACACGATGGAAAATTATTTCGCGGCCAAGCAGAGCCTCTTCGACGGAAGCCTTGGCGATGAGCCGCGAGTTTCAATCATCAATGTGGATGATGCTTACGGCGTGAGGCTGGCGCGCGAACTGGAAGCGAATGGAAAGCGCGTCGTGCGTTATGCGCTTGAGAGCGATGCTGATGTCACTGCGCGCGGAATTGAAATCACGCTGGAAGGCATGAGCTTCATGCTTGAAACTACAGCGGGCGTGGTGAAAGTTCATTCGCCGCTCGTCGGTCGCCCGCACATCTACAATATCTTAGCGGCGGTTGCGTGCGGGTTGGAGCTTGGCTATGAACTCGAAGCAATCGCACGCGGCATAGAGGCTTGCACGGGTGCGCCCGGACGCTTTGAGCGCGTGGCGCACGTTGGCGACTTTGCGGTCGTAGTGGATTACGCGCACACGGATGACGCGCTTTTGAATGTCCTGCGGACGGCGCGCGAAGTGACGCGCGGGCGCATCATCACGGTCTTCGGTTGCGGCGGCGACCGCGACCGCTCAAAGCGCGCCCCGATGGGAGAGGCCGCGGCTTCTCTGAGCGATCTGGTGATCCTCACTTCCGACAACCCGCGCACGGAAGACCCCCACGCGATTCTGGCTGATGCAGAAGTCGGTTTGCGCGCCGTCGGCAAACCGTATCGCAAGCTCGCAGACCGGCGCGAAGCCATCTTCAGCGCGATCAAAGAGGCGCGCACGGGAGATGTCGTCGTCATCGCAGGCAAAGGGCATGAAGATTATCAGCTCATCGGAAATCGTGTGATTCACTTCGATGACAGGGAAGTGGCGCGCGAAGCATTAGCGTTGAAAAATTAAGAACGTAAAATACAAAATTAAGCGGCGGATTTCCCTTTGCATTTTGTATCTTTAATTTTACGTTCTTTAGTTGTTTTTTTTCGGCTTCATGTTAGTTTCTCACTTCACCGCTAGATGCTCTTGCTCATTTAGCTTCACTCGATACATTCAACCAAAGCCTGACTTTTAAACGAAAGTGGAGCTTCAGCTCATGAAAAAAATTACTCAGACCTTTTTGTTCAAGAGCAACGTTAAAGCTTCGATGCTGGCTTTGACGTTGCTCTTATTTCTTGTTCACGCATGCCTGGGCGCGGATAATAGCAAAGTCTCCGGCATCGCAGAAGTCAACGGGACGAAGATTTATTACGAGATGCAGGGCAAGGGGCGAACCGTCGTGCTGATTCACGGCGGGCTGGTTGACAGCCGTATGTGGCATGAGCAGTTCGACGCGTTCGCCAAGCATTACAGAGTCATACGCTATGACCTGCGCGGCTTCGGACGCTCGGAGTTTTCGATGGGGCCGCTCTCGCACATAGAAGATTTGTACGCGCTGCTAAAATTTTTGAAGGTCGAGAAAGCATCGCTCGTGGGGCTTTCGCTCGGCGGCATGGTCGCAACCGACTTCACGCTTGAGCATCCGTTGATGGTTGAAAAGCTGATTCTCTCAGGCTCTGCGCTGAGAGGTTTTCAGTACCCGCGAGACCCGCAGCGCATCGCGATTGATAAGGCAGCCGAAGAGCAGGGCATGAATAAAGCCATCGAAATGTGGCTCGATTACAAGCTCTTCGCGACGGCGAAGAAGAATCCGGTTTTCCATCGGTGCATGAAACAGATGATGGCGGACAGTTACCGTACGTGGGGGCCGACGCCCTCACCCATCATCTGGAACTGGCCTGCCAAGCCTTCGATTGAAAGATTATCCGAGATCAAACAGCCGACGCTGATTATCATCGGCGAGATGGATGTCCCCGGCGCCATCGCCATCTCCGACGCGCTCAAAGAAAAGATCGGCGGCGCGCGGAAGATTGTTATCAAGGGCGTCAGCCATCACCTCAATATGGAGAAGCCGAAAGAGTTCAATAAAGCCGTGCTCGATTTTTTGAAAGAGAAATAAACGCAGATAGCTTGAGCCGCTTTCACAATTCAAGCGGCAAAGTAATTCAAGCTTTTGCGCCTTCGGTTTTATCTTTGCGCCACCAGCGTGAAACTGCTTTTCTCGCAAAGACGCAAACAAAGAAATACAGAAGGCGCAAAGAAATAATTGGCTGCGCTTGCGAAAGATTCGTATTAAGAGTCAGTCTTTTGGCTCAGCGCGCGCTCGACCAGTTTTTTTAGAAAAGAGGATTCCTTACGCCCAATCTCTGTGAACCTCATGGCAAAGCCGATCTCTTCGTGATGATTGACGACCTCGCCGCGCAGGGCAATCGCTTTTGCTCTGGCTAAATGAAACTCGACCTCGACCGGATTGCCGTCATTCACATCGCCCGAACAGAGGACGAAGCAACCGCTGACGCTGATGTCGCTGATCGTGCCTTTGCGCGCCTCGTTTCCGGCCTGCCACGAGACATCCAGATTCACTCTCGCACGCGGCGCGCGTCTTCGTTCCATGCTCATCAAAGGTTTTCTCCTCAGAGGTTTTGATGTCAGATCAAGAGTTCAGCTATTGATGGTCGTCTTGAGCAGGCTCTTGATAATTGAGACGATTGTGGCGCGACCAGTACCAGTAAACCGGCAGGCCGAGCGCGATCAGGCCGAGTCCCATCAGAGCCTGCACCGGCGTCGCCCAGAGCGTGGTCACGAGTAGCCCCGCCGTCACCAGCAGAAAAAGCGCAGGCACCACCGGATAACCCCACGCGCGATATGGACGCACTGCATCGGGCATCCGCCTGCGTAGGATAAAGACAGAGGCGGTCGTCAGTCCATAAAAAATCCACGAGCCGAAAATCACATAATCCGTCAGCGTATCGAATGAGCCTGAGAGAGCCAGAATCCCGGCCCACACGCCCTGCACGACGAGCGCGCCGATGGGCACATGCGTGCGGTGTGAGAGCCGCGCCAGATTCTGAAAGAAGAGACGGTCTTTCGCCATCGCATACGGCACGCGCGCTCCTGTCAGGATTGAAGTGTGAAGCGTGCCGAAGGTTGAAGCCAGCAGAGCCGCCGCAATCAGGCTCACAGCCACCGGGCCTAGAAATTTTTTGGCTACTTCTGTCGCAACCGAAGAGGCCGCGGGCACGCTGGCGACCGCCGTCGGGTCTAGCACATAGAAGTAGGCGAGATTGATAAAGACGTAGAGCGTGCAGATGATGAGCATTCCGCCGATGAGCGCGAGCGGAATATTGCGTTGCGGGTTTTTGACCTCGCCCGCCACCAGCGTCAGGTTGTTCCACCCGTCATAACCCCACAACGCGCCGAGCATCGCCGCGCCGAAACCCGCGAGGCCGACGCGCGCCGCCGGACTCACTCCTTCGCACAGGCCGTTCAGATTAAGCATGGCGAAATGCGCCCAGTCGCCGTGCGCGAAGAGAAACGCTCCGACCCCGACTCCGACGACGAGCGCGATCTTGACGCCTGTCAGAAAGGTTGCGACGCCGCCGCTCACGACCACCGCCGCACAGTTGATGAGCGTCACGACGGTAATCGAGAGCAGAGCCACGACCTGCAAGTAGCCGAAAGGAATTTCGTAACCGAAGAGATGAAAAGTGTGAAAGACCGAACCTAACGCGCCGCCCGTGAGGATGTTCAGAAAGCCCGCGAAGGCCACTGCCAGAGCCGCCTGCGAACCCGTCTTGGCGATGAAGACCTGCATCCATCCATACAAAAATCCCAAGCCCGCGCCATAAGCTTCTCTGATAAAAACATATTCGCCGCCAGCCCTCGGCATCATCGCAGCCAACTCCGCGTAAGTCAGCGCGCCCGCCAACGACAGCGCTCCCGCCACAATCCACACGATAATAACTATCCGTGGAGAACCAACGTTGCAGGTCATCACACGAGCTTTCAAAAAGACACCCGTGCCGATGACATTACCGATGACGATGGAGATGGCGGCCACGAGTCCGAGTCCGCGAATCAGCGTAATATTCGAGGGCGCGAGTTTCATAAGTCCAAAGTCTCAGGTCTCAAGTCTCAAGTTATTCAAGACCGCTTTTGACTTGGGTCTTGAGACTTGGGTCTTGGGACTTGAATTATCTACCTTCGTTCTGTCGCTCGATCATCCATTGCGGATACAGAGCGCGCGGTGCGGTCGCGGCGTTCAGACGCTCGACCTCTTCGGCGGATAGTTTGACCTCTGTCGCTTTGAGATTGTCTTCGAGCTGCGACATTTTGTTTGCGCCGATGATGATCGAAGTGACGCCGGGCTGAGCGAGCAGCCACGCGAGCGAGACCTGCGCGATGGTAGCATCGTGGCTCTTCGCTATTTCGTCCAGAGCTTCGACGGCATCAAAGCCGCGCTCTTCGTCAATCGGCGGAAAATTGAATCCGCTGCGGCGCGCGTTTTCGGGCGTCGGGTCGTCGCGGCGATATTTTCCGGTCAGGAATCCGCCCGAAAGCGGCGACCAGACCAGCACGCCCAGGCCTTCTTCGCGGCAGAGCGGAAGCAGCTCATGCTCCAAATCTCGACCGACGAGCGAGTAGTAAGCCTGCAAAGAGACGAAGCGTTCCCAGTCGTGCAGCTCGGAGACGCTCAAAGACTTCATCAGCTTCCGCGCAGACCAGTTAGAGCAGCCGATGTATCGCACCTTGCCCTGCCTGACCAGATCGTCGAGCGCGCGTATGGTCTCTTCGACCGGAGCGTGTATGTCCCAGCCGTGAACCTGATAGAGGTCTATGTAATCCGTGCCGAGCCGCCGCAGGCTATCTTCGCACGCAGCCATGATGTGATGTCTTGAGAGTCCGACGTTATTGACATCGCTCCCGTCCTGCGTCATCGCAGAGCGAACTTTGGTAGCGATGATCGCAGACTCTCGCTTGATGCCGGACTCGCGCACAGCGCGCCCTAGTATCTCTTCCGATTCGCCGTATGAATAGACATCAGCCGTGTCGAAGAAGTTAACGCCCGCTTCCCACGCGCGCTGAACCATGCGGTTAGCCTCTGCCTGCTCTACCTTTGCGATGTCGTAAAAATTCTTGCCGAAGGTCATCGTGCCCAGACACAATTCGGAGACCTTCAATCCGGTGCGTCCCAGTAATTGATAGTTCATCAAAAAATCCCCCTTCTGAAAAAAAACTATTGCGGCGCATCTTAACACGGGCATCGGTCTTGGGTCTTGGTCTTTGTACTTGGGTCTTGGGTCTTTGTACTTTGCGCGTCACGCGAGCTTGAGTGATATAGCTCATACTGAGTAAGATAACCAAAGACCCAAGACCAAAGCCCGTAGAAAATGCAAAGCGTCATCAGCATTCAATCACAAGTGCGTGAGATAAATCTTACGCCGGACGCGCTCGTTCAGCGTCTCGTCGCGCTTCATCCGCGCAGGCGACTGAGCTTGCTCGATAGCTGCGCGACAACCGGCGCGCAACTTCTCATCGCGGGCTTCGATCCGTTTGAAACCGTCGAAGTGAACGGCAGCACTGCTCGCATCAACCTGCGCGATGAAGCAGAGGCGCGCATCATCGAAGCATCTGCATTAAAACTGCTCGACGAACGAATCGCACGACATAGAGCGCCACTCTCAACCGCTAGCGCGCTTCCGGCGGGCGCGTGCATCGCGACGCTCTCTTACGAACTCGCGCATCAACTCGAACGCCCGCGCTCGAATCCCGTCGAGCGATGTGAGCAAGCAAAGCCTGATAACTTCACAGAGCCTGATGCGGTCTTCGCTTTTTATGATGCGCTCGTCGTGCATGATTACGCACGGCAAAAAACTTTTATCGTGAGCAATGATGCGAAACGTGCGTCTGAAACCGAAGAGGCTCTGCGTGACGCGCCGTTGATGTATGAGCAGGAGACGCCCGCGGCCACGGTCGCCGTCTCGAACATGACGCGCGAAAAATATCTGTCGGCGGTTCTGCGTATCAAAGAGCATATCGCGGCGGGCGACATCTATCAGGCGAACCTGACGCAGCAGCTCAGTTGCCCTCTGCCTCAAGAGGTTGAAGCAGGGCATGTTTTTAAGCGGCTACGCAGCGAGCATCCGGCTCCCTTCGCTGCCTTCATACGCCGCCGCGAGGACGCTGTCGTCAGCATCTCGCCCGAAAGATTTCTGCGTGTCGTCAATCATGCGCCGGATATGAGGCTGGTCGAGGCGTGGCCGATCAAGGGCACGCGCCCGCGCGGGAAAGATGCGGTTGAAGATGCGCGGCTCCGCGCGGAGCTTCTGTCGAGCGAGAAGGATCGTGCGGAGAACGTGATGATTGTCGATCTCTTGAGAAACGATCTGGGGCGCGTCTGTCGTTACGGCTCTGTCGAAGTGTCGGAGCTGTGCGCGCTCGTGGAGCACCCGACGCTCTTTCATCTGGTCTCGAAAGTGCGCGGGAGATTACGCGACGAAGTTACGGCGGGAGAGCTTCTGCGCGCGGCTTTCCCCTGCGGCTCGATTACGGGCACGCCGAAGATTCGCGCGATGGAGATTATTTCCGAAGTCGAAACCGCGCCGCGCGGCCTTTCGATGGGAGCCATCGGTTACTTCGCCTTCGACGGCTCGATTGACCTGAGCGTCGCCATACGCACGATGACTGTGCGTGACAGCGTGGCTCGCTTTAACGTCGGCGGCGGCATCGTCGCGGACAGCGACCCCGCGCTCGAATATGAAGAATCTCTGGTCAAAGCACGCGCGCTGCTCCGCGCTCTCGGCGTTAAGAGCTGTCAGAGCCGCCTGCGGCACGGGGGGGGGTGGTAAACGGCGCCAGAACCCCCCCCAGGCCCACGCGGGGCAG